>NZ_JBHVIC010000001.1:0-1286549 GCF_042799795.1 Nocardia sp. NPDC057668
CCGTACCCGACCTCGGCTCCCCGGTTGGGAGCCTGTTCATCCTTCCAGCCTGGCTGGATGGCCGTGGGAACCTTCTCGAGACCTACAGACAAAGACTCGTCATCGTTGAATGCTGGTACCGCCTCAGAGGGTGATTGTGGTGAGCGGTAATCCATTCGAGGGTTGCTCGTACCCCCACAGGTGGTGGATTACGTTTATCGGCCCGGTAGGGGTGGTACCGCCGTCGAGGCTCCCAACCGGGCCGCGCTGCTACTCCGTTATCCAGGCTGCTCTCCCTCGGGAGGGCTGGAACCGCAGCCCGATTCTCCCCACCGCACTCCGCTGGTTCTCGTTATCGAGGCTGCTCTCCCCGAGGGGGCTGGAACCGCAGCTCGACCCCCGGCCGGACCCCGCTGGGTGTCTCGTTATCCAGGCTGCTCTGCCCCGGCAGGGCTGGAACCGCAACCCGCCCACCCCAACCGCACTCCGCTGGTATCTCGTTATCCAGTCGTCCGTCAACGCAACCAGCCACTCAACGCGCCGATACCCCGATACCCCGCCACGCATACGCCACCCCCGCCTAGATCCCCCCCGAAACCGGCCGGCGCCATCCAATCCAGGGACGGCGCTGACCCGTCCACTTCACCGATCCCGATGCGCCACAAGATGCGCCAGCGCCGTGAGATCCCCCGTGGCGAGATCGGTAGGCAAAACATCCAGCGCGGCCCCGAGCGCTCCCGAGATGCGCTCCAGAGTCTCGCGCCGCCCACCAGCTTCCTCGACAAGCACGGCGGCCCGAGCCGCTCGAGCCGCTGTAATAGGCTGGCGCGCTTGATAGATCCGAGCAAGCTCACGCCCGGCCGATGTATCCGAGGCCAAGGCACTGACCACCGGGAATGATTGCTTACGACTGATGAGATCGCTGTGCGCGGGTTTCCCCGTCACCGCGGGATCCCCCCAGATGTCGATCACATCGTCGACCAGCTGGAATACCAGCCCGATTTCACACCCGAATGTATGCATGGCCGATACGACGCGATGATCCGCTCCGGCGCACAGGGCTCCGAGTGCACAGGCACACCCGAGCAATGCACCGGTTTTCCCCGATGCCATCTGCAGATACTCGGCCACACTGATACTGGACCGCTCAGCGAATGCGCAATCCTCGTACTGCCCCCGGCACAGTGTCATCGTGGCTCGCGCTAATCGAATGACCGCTTCCGCTGTAACCGGCTCGGGCACGCCATCCGACAGCACGCCGAGAGCCAGGGCTTGCATGGCATCGCCGAGTAGCGTGGCGTTGGTTTCGCCCCACAGTCGCCAAATCGTCTGGCGCCCATGCCGGAATGGATCTCCGTCCATCACGTCATCGTGTACGAGCGAGAAGTTGTGCAGTAGTTCCACTGCCGCTGCGGCATGCACCGAATCGTCGATCGATCCGCCGCACGCTGCCGCAGCTGCGAAAGTCAGCGCGGGCCGCAGTGCTTTGCCCTGCACGCCGTCGGTGATCTCGATGCCCTCGGGATCGCACCAGCCGAAGTGATAGCCCGCCATCTGATCCAGCGGTTCGGCAAGTCCGCCCACCGCGGCTCGCAGGACCGGGTCGATGGCCCGGCGGGCGTCGGCGAGTTGTCTCCGGGCTATTCGCTCGACAGCGGATTGCGCGGAATCCGTTGTGCGCGGCCGCACGTCGGTGTGGCCGGTCAGGGTGGCCACCGCGGGACGGGAAAGTCCCCAGCGGCGTTTGGTCTCGCGGCGTTGTCCCACGGTGGAACTGTTCGGTTTCGACGCTCGCATGTTCGGCCCCGCTCACTCGGACACGGCCCCCGCAGCCACCCTTCGGTGAACGGGGCGGCCATGCATGGAAGAAGCCCCATACTCTCACCACCTGCGGAAAACGCGGGGCCGCCTGCAGGTTTCAGTTCGGCAACGACCCTCGCGCGCGGGTATCGACTCGGCTGCAATCCGCAGTCGAACCGTCTCGGGCGGCGCGTCGGCGGGGTGTGCCGCCCTCGCAAAGCGGCGAAGTTCGCCGATCCCTGCGGCTATATCTTTCGCAAAGCACAAGATCGATGGGCTGCCTCGTCGTACGCTGCCCACCGATCGGAAGAGTTACGGCACGATTCGGAGGCCCCCATGCTGTCCCTGCAGGAGATATCGGACCGACTGGAAATAGCGGATGTCATGGTGCGCTACTCCCACGCGGTGGACACCCACCAGTGGGATCTGCTGGACGAGCTCTTCACCGCTGATGCTCATATCGACTACACCGCGATGGGCGGTCCCGCCGGTGATCTGGCTTCCACCAAGCAATTTCTCGCCTCCGTCATGCCGAATTTCACCGCGTTCCAGCATCTGGTGAGCAATTCCTCGATTCGGGTCGATGGAGACAGTGCGACCGCCCGCACCATGTGCCACAACCCGATGGTGGTGGATGGTGCGGACGGTCATCAGCGGCTCATGCTGTGCGGGCTCTGGTATCTGGATTCCTTCACCCGCGTCGCCGGTGTCTGGCGGATCAGCCGGCGGGTCGAGGAGAAGTCCTATATGTTCGTCGCTCCGCCCGCGGATGCGGTCGTCAGCAGCTGATCGAACAGGTCGCGATAGCCGCGCAGGGCCTGCCGCAGTTCTTCGGTGTCGACCTCTCCCCCGCTGGACCAGCGGGTTTCGAGCTGCTGCAGGCGCTGGGCGTAGCCGTCGGTGAGGCGCTGCAGGGCGCCGGAGACGAGGTCGTCGGCGCGGGTCACCGCGTCGCGCGGGTCGTCCACGAACATGGTCTGTACTTCACGCCACTGCTCGCGCAGCTTGCCCGCGTCCGGGCTGCCGGGGATCGCGTTGCCCCCGTTGCCGGGACGATGGGCGTCGCCCGCGCCGGGCTTGCGGTCCGAGCCCGGGTGTTGCGCGGCGGGCTGATGCGCGAGTGCGTCAGCTTCCTTGTTCGCGCCGGGAGCGTGGGCGCTGGGACCCGACGGCTGGACGTCGCCGCCCGGCTGCGCGTGCACGCCGCTCGCGGTGGGCTGGTGCGCGCCCCCGGGCTGTGCGGCCGCGTCCGAACCCGGCTTGTGCGCGCTCGGCCCCGCGTCGCGAAGTTCGTTGCCGGTCACGGTGTTCGCGGGCTCGGCGTCGGGGAACGGCCGATCGCCGCCGGGCTGCGCGTGACTCGCGTCCTCGCGCAGGCGTTCCTGGGCGGGATCGTGCTGTTCGGCGGTGGCGCGTTCGGCCTCCTGGCGCTTGGCCTCGCGCGGGGCCTGTTCGGCGTCGATGCCCGCGGCCTTGGCCTTCTTCGCGCGGTCGGATTCGAAAATGCTCATGGTTCTCGCCTTACTTGTTGGGTGCGGTCTGACCGGCGCGATTGCCGTCCAGCACATCGACGAAAAGTTCGCGGTAGTGCACGATCGCGGCGCGCATGTCCTCGGTCGAGGCCTGCCCGCTGGCGGCTCGCCCCGCGATTTCGTGCGCGGTGCGGAATTGCTCGAGCGGTGCGGCGTGCCGGACGGAGAGATCGGCCAGCTGCTGCTGGAAGTCCTCGGTCGGGTAGCCGCGGTCGGACATGACCGATACGAGCAGTCGATCGGCGTTGTCGAGTGAGCGCACCGGATCGTCGATGAACTGTTCCTGCACGTGCGCCCACTGCTGGCCGTAGCGCGCCTTCTCGTCCTCGCTCAGTTCGCGCAATTGCAGTTGGCTGTGCCGCTTCTCGCGTTCGGTGAGCTCCTGTTCGGCAGCTCGGCGACTCTCCGATTCCTGTACGGCCCGGTCGTATTCCGGACCGAATCGATCCTGTAATCGCCTGCGCCGCAACCACGGTCGTACGGCCAACCCGATGGCGACCAGTACCGCGAGCACCACCAGCACGATGAGCACCGTCATTCCTGCACCCGACATCTGATCCTCCTCGTCGAGTTCGTCTCTGTGACGACGTAATGCCTCGGCGAGGAGGTCTCAAACGTGCGGCGTTCGGGTCAGTCGTGCAACAGGCCGGCGAGGAACCCGTTGGCGAACACCCGATGCGGGTCGTGCTGATCCAGGGTGGAAACAGCGGTGTCCCAGGTGTTTCCGGCTGGCAAACCGGCGCGATAGGCGTCGGGGACGATCGTGTCGAGCACGTCGCGATCGGCCCAGGCGCCGGTGTCGCTGTAACCCCAGCCCTTGGACCATTCCGGGCGGACCTGGGCGTAGTCGCCCGAGTAGTTGGCCAGGACCCACCGTTCGGTTTCGCGGTAGAAGCGGATGCTGCCGGGAGTACCGGGAATGGTGAGGATGTCGAGCCAGATGGCTACTTCCCACTCCGGGTGATCGGGGCGGGGCCGAATGGCCGACAGTGCCGGGGTGAGTGCGCCGGGCACTCCCGCGTCGCCGGGGTCGTCGAGTCCGGTCACGCGAATCTCCAACGGCCCGTTCATCGGATAGCTGCCCTCGGCCGCGTATCGGTTCAGTCCGTCGCGGAAGTACGCGTAGAACTCGCTGACGACTCGCTGCACATCCGCACGCCGCGTGAGGATGGCGTAGCCGTTGGCGGTCACCTTCAGCGTCGTGGGCCGCACGTACAGCAGGGTGTTCTTGGACCAGCCCCACAGGTCGCGCGATGCGGTGGCGGTCAGGCCCATCTCGACCATGTCCATGTGCATCCGGCACATGGCCGGGGTGAGTCCGTACGCACCGGCTTCGATGCGGCACATGAGGTCGGTGATGGGATCGGGGATGGTGTCGCAGAACGGATAGTTGAACGGCCCGTTGACCATTCGCGCGCCGGCGGGCTGTTCGGGGCACACTTCCCATACCTTGAGCCACGGCGTGCTCGTGTACGGGAACCAGATGGCCTCCGCTCGCCCGGTGCGTTCGACCCATGCTCCGAACGACTGCTCGCCCGCTGTGTCCGGCGGTGCGAACAGGGTGTCGACGTCGATGTCGGTCAGGCTCCGGCATCGCAGGCGCGTGTTCTCGCCGGTGCGCAGTCTCGCGTCGATCAGGAAAGTGCGGCCCAGATTGACCAGTAGCGGGGCGATCGCCGGATCGTCGCGCTCGAAGGTGCGCAGGGTGTAACTGTCCGCGGATTCGTCCCAGACGACGGCGGTGAGCGCCACGACGAGGTTGCTGATCGACCCGAAAGTGTGCCCCGCGGCCCGGGTTTCACCGGCTGCCGGGATACCGGTGCCGTGCCCGCCGATGGCCAGCACGCCACCCAGGGTGATGTCGCCCGGCGCGGGTGTGGCGGCGAAGCCGAGTCCCGCGGATTCCAGTGCGGTCATGAGTACTTCCATGTGCACGCCGGTCTGCGCGGTGACGCTCGCCGGCGTGCCCGGCGTGACGGTGACGCGCGTGAAATGCCGCGTGGTGTCCACCAGCAGTACGCGCTCGGCTTCGTGCGCCAGCGCGGTCAGCGGCGACCAGTTATGCCGCTGACCACTGGCGCGCACGGTCCAGCCGTGCGCGCGGGCCCAGTTCGCCAGTGCCACCACCTGATCCGCGTGCGTGGGCGCGCAGGTCCACATCCGGTCGATGAAAACCTCACCGGACCAGTTCTCGTACGCCTGCCGATACACCTCGACGCCGCCCGGCAATGCCGGTGGGGTCACACCCTCCGCTCGCGCGGCCGGTACCCGGAATGCCGGGGTCCAGCCGAACGCCGCACAGGCCGCTGCCCCGGCCAGACCCCCGAGTACGCCACGGCGACTCGGCAGGACGCGGTTTCCCTCGATCACTTGCCCACCACTCCTCTAATTAGGGGAGCCTTACCTTAGGCAAGAATGGAGTGCTGTGGGGTAGCCAGCTCGCGCTGTGCGGTACATGCCACACCGTCCGGTGCGAGCGCATGGGTATGACGTGGACGACCGCGCGGGCGAGTTGTCACGCTCGGCCGCCACGAACGGCCGGGCGCAAGAATCGCCCGCGGACCCGTCGTCGGCTGAATGTCAGGCCGGGACGCGCCCGGAACCCAGCCAGGCCGTGGTGTGCAGGGGTGAGCCGGGCCGATAGTGCTCGTGCAGATACGCGCGCATGGTCGTCTCCTGCGCCCGCCAGACCTGCTCCGGGGTCCGGGCGCGCGTCAGGCGCAGCGGGGCGTTGCCGTGGGTCATGCTGTGCCAGAGGTGATCCGCGCTCTCGTACGTGAACTCCGCGGTGTGCGACTGCACGGTGATGTCGCCGAAGCCCGCGGCTCGCAACTCGGCGGCGAACACCTCGGGATTCTCCAGACTAGACGGATTGCGCTGCAAGGGCGGGAATCCCGGGATCTCGCCTCGGAAGGCATCGAAGAGCAGGGTCATGAGCGTGGATTCGTCGCCCGGAGCCCAGCTCGACACCACCGCGATGCCGCCGGGGCGCAGTACCCGGGCGAGTTCGGCGAATCCCCGGGCGCGGTCGGGGAAGAACATCAGCCCGAACATGGAGAAGCCGCTTCCTTCGACCGCCCCAGCCTGCGCACGGGCGGGGCGGTCGCGGAACCGTCAGCGGCCGGGCAGGAACCGGATCGCGCGGGCGATACCCATCAGCAGCGGCTGCCACTTCTCCTGCGAAACCAGCGGCGGCGCATCGAGATTCAGGAAGCGCGTCACCACCACGGTCTGGGACTCGGTGAACTTCAGGAGGCCGTCGGGACCGTGGCGGCGGCCGACGCCGGAGATGCCCATGCCGCCCATGGGCGCGCCGGTGCTGCCCCACGCCGGGGCGTACCCCTCGTCCACGTTGACCGTGCCCGCGTGGATGCGGGCCGCGATCTGCTCGCCCTCGGACTTGCTGCCCGCCCAGACGCTGGCGTTGAGGCCGTATTCGGTGTCGTTGGCGCGCGCGATGGCCTCTTCCACGTTCTCGACCGGGTAGATGGAGACCAGCGGGCCGAAGGTTTCGTTGCGGCCGCACTCCATGGCGTCGGTGACCTCGGTCAGCACGGTCGGCTCGTAGAACAGCGGGCCGAGATCGGGGCGGGCGTTACCGCCCACGAGCACCTTCGCCCCCTTGGAGACCGCGTCGGCCACATGCTTGGACACCGTCTCGAGCTGCGCTTCGGAGATGAGGCTGCCGACCGAGTTGGAGAAGTCGTACGAGGCGCCGATGGTGGTGTTCTTGACCGCGGCCACGAACTTCTCGGTGAATTCGGACGCGACCGAGCGATCCACGTACAGGCGCTCGATCGAGATGCACAGCTGGCCCGCGTTGGAGAAGCACGCACGCACGGCGGCTTTGGCGGCCCTGTCGATGTTCGCCCCGCTGGTCACGATCATGGGGTTCTTGCCGCCCAGCTCGGCGGAGAAGCCGATGAGGCGACGACCGCACTGTTCGGCCAGGGTGCGCCCGGTCGCGGAGGAACCGGTGAACATGAGGTAGTCGCACTGGTCGACGATGGCCGTGCCGACCACCGTGCCCGGCCCGGTCACCACGGCGAACAGATCGCGCGGCAGTCCGGCGCGGGCCAGCAGTTCGGCATTGGCGAGCGAGGAGTACGGGGTCTGGCTGTCCGGCTTGACCACGACGCCGTTGCCGGCCAGCAGCGCCGGAATCGAATCGCCGATCGAGAGCAGCATCGGGTAGTTCCAGGGTGCGATCACCCCGACCACGCCCTTGGGCACCGCGCGCACCGACGCCCGGTTCAGCAGTGGGAACGCGCCCGCGACCTTGTGCGCGTCCAGCAGTCCCGGCGCGACGCGGGCGAAGTACCGGGCCGCGAAGATCAAGCCCATGATCTCTTCCTGAGCGGCCCATCGCGCCTTGCCGGTCTCGGCCTGCACGACGTCCATCAGGTACTCGCGGTTCTCCACCACCAGCGCCCGGTACCGCTCGAAGACGGCGGCCCGTTCCTTGGCTGGCCGTGCCGCCCATTCCGCCTGCGCGGCACGGGCTTTGCCTACCGCGGCCGTCACGTCATCGGCGTTGCCGACCGGCACACTGCCGAGGGTGTTCCCGGTGAACACCTCGGTGATCGCACGGGTGTCGCGGTCCTCGGTGGTGTCCACCGCCGCGAACGTCCGCAAACGCTCGAAGACTGCGGGTGACGGCACGGGCATCGTCGCCTCCTACTTACGGGTAACCAACAGATACACGCAATCTACCCGTATGTGATTCACCCGACTCCCGAGTCTGTGATCCGCCCCGCTCGCAGCGGCTTTCCGTCCGGAAATGTCGATGCCGGAGCGTGTGGCCGGGCGAATCGAGGCGCCAGGGCGACAATGGCGCCCGGTCCGCGCTCGCCGCGTGGACCGGGCGCCGAACATGTACGGCGCGAAGGGGTTACCCGCGCGGCAGCAAGCCCGATGAGCCCGCGCCCTGCAGCCAGCCCTTGCCGGACCCGGAATTGCCGACCAGCATCCAGAAATTCGACCAGGCGCTGTTCGGGCCCAGGAGCGCCTGGGCCGAGCCGGAGGTCAGGACGTCGTTGCCGATTCCGGAGCCGGTGGAGGCCAGGTCGGCCGAGCCCGATCCGGCGATCTCGGCGGTGGTCGCCGCGCGGCCCGAGCCGGCGTCGGCGAGCGCGCGGGCCAGTCGGCCCGAGCCGGTGCCGAGCTCGGCGGCCAGGTCGGTGTTCAGCAGCGCGGAGCCCGAGTCGGCGATCGCGTCCGCCGGAATCGCCGGTGCGGCTTGGGCATTGGCGGCCGCGCCGAGGAAGAGCGGGACTGCGAGTGCGGTGGACGCGAATGCGATCCGGTGTTTCATCGAGAGGTTGCCTTCCTGTGGAAAGGGCTAACAGTAGGCAACTCGCGCGGGGTGCAAACGCCCATACTTTCCACGGCAGCGGACGCGGAATGGAACCGGGTCGAGGTGGCTACAGTCGCTGAACCTATGTATCTTAGGTTTTGTCCTAATACCCATAGGAAGAGGTTCCGATGTCCCCACGCGCAGGGCTCACCGCCGACCGCATCACCGCGGCGGCCGCCGAACTCGCGGACGAGATCGGGTTCGACAACGTGACCTTGGCGGCGGTGGCCAAGCGATTCGGGGTCAGGGACCCGAGCCTGTACGCGCACGTGCGGAACCTGAAGGATCTGCGTGTCCGGGTCGCGCTGGCGGCGGCCGCGGAGATGGCCGACCGCATCGGCGCCGCGGTCGCGGGCCGGGCGGGGCGCGACGCGCTCGTCGCGTTCGCCGACGCCTATCGCGACTACGCGCTCGAGCATCCCGGCCGCTACGCCGCCACCCAGGGGCCCATGGACCTCGCCGACGTTGCGGACGCACCCGGTTACGTCCGCAACGTCGAGCTGACCGCCGCGATGCTGCGCGGTTACGACCTGGACGGCGATGCGTTCATCGACGCGGGTCGCCTGCTGCGCAGCACTTTTCACGGTTACGCCACCCTCGAACTCGGCGGTGGCTTCAACCATTCACGCGAGCCCGACGCCTCGTGGTCTCGCATTCTCGATGCCCTGCACCACCTGCTGTCGCGGTGGCCCGATCAGGAGAAACCGCAATGAAATCCGATACCCTGCGCGTCCCCGGCGCGACGCTCTACCACGAAATCCGCGGTGCGGGACCGCTGCTGCTGTTCCTGCCCGGCGGCGGCGGAGACGCCGGCACCGTGGACCCGCTCGCCGAGGTACTCGAGAAGCACTTCACGGTGGTCTCCCTCGATCCGCGCGGGTACTCCCGCAGCGTGCTCGACGGCCCCCAGGTCACCCAGCGGGTCGAGGTCCAGAGCGCGGACGCCCACCGGCTGATCACCCACCTCACCGGCGATCCGGTGTTCGTCGTCGGTGGCAGCGCCGGGGCGATCGTCGGCCTGGACCTGCTCGCCCGCCATCCCGATCGAGTCCGGCACCTGGTCGCGCACGAACCACCGTGCTTCGCGGTGCTGCCCGACGCCGCCGCACACCGGGCCATGATCGACGAGGTCGTCACCCTGTTCCACGCCGAAGGGCTCGCCGCCGCCTCCGCCCGGTTCCTCGCCGGAATAGGCAACGCGATGAAACCCGCCCCGGTCGCCGCCGAGCTGCCGCCCCGCGCCGCCGAGATGTGGACCCGCCTGGCCGCCAACGGCCCACTCATGATCGAGCACGAACTCCGCGAATTCACCTCCTACCTACCGGATTACGAAGCGCTGACCGCCCACCGCGACCGCTTGACCCTGGCCGTTGGCCGGGAGACCGCCCCCGCGCTCCCCTGCCGCCCCGCCGCGGAGATAGCCGCGCGCCTCGGCCTGCGCGCCACCGAGTTCCCGGGCGCACACAACGGAATGCGGACCGACGCGGCCGAATTCGCCGACCAGCTGGTGGCCGCCCTCGTAGGGTCAGCGGCGTTCTGAACGATGGTTCGATCCGGCGCGGACCGTAGTGCCGGCACGGACGGCGCGACAGAATCATCCGACCGATCGCACCCCGGCGGCGCGGGTGCGGCGGGAGACCCCGTACGTACTCGGTGATCCGGCCGGACTCGCGGCCCGGCGGCACCGGGCCGACGAATTTCCACCGCGCGCGGCGTCGTTGTTCCCGTAAGCACCGACAGACAGGAGTGTGATCGTGGTGAAGCCGTTCCGATTCGGGGTCGTGGCCCCGCTCATGGGTGACGTGGCGACCTGGCGCGACAGTGCGCGCCGCATCGCCGATCTCGGGTACTCGACGTTCCTCGTGCCCGACTTCCCGCTGACCCAGCCCGCGCCCGCCCCCATGCTGGCGACCGTCGCGGCCGACACCGGCCTTCGCGTGGGCGCGTGGGTCTACGCCTCGCCGTTCCGGCCGCCCTGGATGACCGCGTGGGAGGCGCATTCCCTGTCGCTACTCACCGAGGGCCGCTTCGAATTCGGCATCGGCACTGGCAGGCCGGGCATCGAGGACGAGTTGCGCGACAAGGGCCTGCCCGTCGTGAGGCCGGCCGAACGCCTGGCGGAGATCGGCGCGACCGTCGCGGCCCTGCGCGAGCTCGACGGCCCCGGTCTGCACACCCCGGTCACCATGGCGGTGCTGGGCCCGAAGGCGCGGGCGTTGGCGGCCGAGATCGCCGACACGGTCACCTTCGCGCTCGGCCCGCAGCCCCGGGGCGAGGTCGCGCGGCTCGCCGCGGACTTCCGCGACAGGCCGGACATCGAACTGGCGCTGGCCGTTCCGGTGGTCGGCGACGCCGTCGCCGCGCACATGGGCCCGCCCGACACCGATCCGGCGGCCCTGCGCGCTGTCGACGCGGTGACCGTCCTGCCCGCCGATCCGGTGGCCGCGGCCGAGGAGATCCAGCGGCGACGCGAGGAAATGGGCTTCTCCTACTTCATCTTCGGCGCCGCCGAGGCCGGGCGGCTCGCACCGCTCGTCGCCGAACTCACCGGCCGCTGAAGCTGATCGAGTTCGCCCGAAACGCGCTGCACCGCTTGCCCTGCCGATTCACCGCCGAGTAATGGCCGCCACGAGATAACTGAGAGTTTTGTCTCCCAACCGTTTTCGCGATTTGCGCCGGTCGGGCACACCGTCAAAGCTTGATCGGTTCAGTGTGTGAAGTAGCAGGGAGGGAATTTCTACTATGGCCACGACTCCTCCGAGGCAGCCGCACAGGGTTCGCGAGATCGACGTGGGTACGGCGCCGGACCGCTTCGCGCGCGGCTGGCACTGTTTGGGCCTGACGGCGGCGTTCCGGGACGGGGAACCGCATTCGGTGCAGGCGTTCGGGACCAAGCTGGTGGTGTGGGCGGACAGCACGGGTCAGCTGCAGGTGCTGGACGGGTACTGCCGCCACATGGGGGCGGACCTGTCCAAGGGCACGATCAAGGGCGACAACATCGCCTGCCCGTTCCACGATTGGCGCTGGAACGGCTCGGGCAAATGCGCGGATATTCCGTACGCGCGCCGGGTGCCGCCCCTGGCGCGCACGAGGACCTGGACCACGCTCGAGCGCAACGGGCAGCTGTTCGTCTGGCACGACCACGAGGGCAACCAGCCGCCGCCGGAGGTGACCATCCCGGTGATCGAGGGCCCCTACGACCGGGACGGGGCGTTCAACGAGGAGTGGACGCCGTGGACGTGGAACTCGCTGCTCATCGAGGGCGCGCACTGCCGTGAGATCGTCGACAACATCGTCGACATGGCGCACTTCTTCTACATCCACTACGCCTTCCCGGTCTCGTTCAAGAACGTGTTCGAGGGCCACGTCGCCACCCAGCTGCTGAAGACCAAGCCGCGCACCGACATCGGCTTCGCGGCCGACTACGGCGATTCGCTGCTGATCTCGGAGGCGTCCTACTTCGGCCCCTCGTACATGGTCAACCCCCTCAAGAACAGCTTCGGCGGCTTCGAGATCGAGAGCGTGCTGATCAACTGCCACTACCCGGTCTCCAACGACTCGTTCGTACTGCAGTGGGGCATGTCCCTGCACAAGCCCGAGGGCCTGCCCGCCGACGCGGCCGAGATGCTGGTCACGACGATGGAAGAGGGCATCAGCGCCGGATTCCTGCAGGACGTGGAGATCTGGAAGCACAAGTCCAAGATCGACAATCCCCTGCTGTGCGAGGACGACGGACCGGTCTACCACCTGCGCCGCTGGTACGAGCAGTTCTACGTCGACGTGGCCGATGTGGATCCGAAGGCCGTGCAGCGCTTGGAATTCGAGGTCGACACCAGCAAGGCCAACCAGGCGTGGGAAGCCGAGGTCCAGGACAACCTGGCGCGGCGCGCGGCCGAGGCGGAGACCGGAGCCGGGACCGCCGCTGCCGCCGAGCCCGAGGCGACTCCCGCCGCGAGCGAACCGGCAACCGCCACACACTGATACGGCCCGGAATTACACCCAATTTGTCGCATTTGTACCGACTTGAAAATTGATGTGTAACTCCCCGGCCTCCGCCGACGAACAATCCCCCAGCAGTACCCCCGAATTACACCCGTCGAATTCGACGTTCGGAAGGGATTGTTCCGATGCTCCGCACCGCTCGACCGCGCACCACCCCGCTCGGCGGCGTCGCCGACCGCGACCTGTCCGACCCGGCCTACAGGATGAGGGTAGCCGGACCGGACACGTCGACGCCGACTCGGACGTCGCGGTTCCCGCTCGCCGTGGTGACCGGCCACGGCGCACGGGAATCGCGGGTGTGTGACGCGGTTGCCCGGTGCGACATCGGGTTTCACGGCGGTCACGGGCGCCGCAGGGGGTGTTCCCGCACGCGGGACGCCCGCGCCCTGTCGACGACCGTCCGGGCAGCAGAGAACAGGTGACGGTGAAGCCGGCGCGCGAGCGAGGGGTCCGCGCGCCGGCTTTCGCCGTATCCGAGTGAGAACCGATTCGAATGCACGAGTGCCGGATCGACGACGACTCCGGTAATTCCCCCACTGGAACATATATCGCACGCCGGGGCTTGCCGCAAGCCCCGGGCAACGGTCCATACTCGCAGGTCGACACCGAGGAGATGGGGTAATCGTGGCCGAGGAACTAGCCGTGGGCGTGGGGCCTTCGAAGATCGATATGGCCTATGAGCGATTCGGCGATCCGGGGGATCCGCCGGTGCTGCTGATCATGGGCGGCGGGGCGCAGATGATCAATTGGCCCGAGGGGTTCTGCGACGAATTGGTCGCGCGCGGACTGCATGTCATTCGATTCGACAATCGCGATGTGGGACGTTCCACGCACTTCACCGCCG
Organism: Nocardia sp. NPDC057668; assembly: GCF_042799795.1. NCBI lineage: Bacteria > Bacillati > Actinomycetota > Actinomycetes > Mycobacteriales > Nocardiaceae > Nocardia > Nocardia sp. NPDC057668. Next base: position 13,514 of record NZ_JBHVIC010000001.1, read on the forward strand.
CGCCGCCCACCGATATCCGGGCGGCCATGGCCGGTGATCTCTCCGGCGCGGTCTACGACCTGTCCGATATGGCCGGCGACGCGGTCGGGCTGCTCGACGCGATCGACCTGGGCAGCGTCCACGTGGTGGGCGCGTCCATGGGCGGCATGATCGCGCAGACCATCGCCATCGAGGCGGGTGCGCGGGTGCGTTCGCTGACCACCATCATGTCCACCACCGGAAACCCCGAGGTCGGGCGCACGAGCCCGGGCGCGTTCGGCGACGCCGGGCCGCAGCCGGACGACCGCGCGGGCTACATCGACTGGCAGGTGCGCTCGGCGCGTGCGTCGGCTTCCCCCGGTTTCGTTTTCGACGCCGCGGCCGTGGCCGAGCGGGCGGGCCGGACCTTCGATCGCGGCGTCGATTTCGAGGGCATGATGCGCCAGATGGTGGCGGTGCTGGTCTCCGGTGATCGCACGGCGCGGCTGGCCGAGCTCGACATTCCGACCCTGGTGCTGCACGGCGCGGATGATCGCATCTTCGACGTGAGCGGTGGCCGGGCCATTGCCGAGGCGATTCCGGGCGCGAAATTGGTGGTCTTCGACGGGATGTCACACAATCTGCCGCGGGAATTGTGGCCCGTATTCGCTGATCACATCACCGAACTCGTCCGGCACGCGGAGTCTGTTCGAATGGGGTGAGGCAAACCGCTCACTCGCGCCGTGATGCACGGCTATTGTCTGGTCAACGGAAAATAAACGTGCATCACAGGTGGTGACCCAGCTTTGGGTAGACCGTGGTTGAAAAAGATTCTGTCGCAACGGATTCGAGCACAGCTCCGCACTCGATCCCCGCGCGGGGATATACCGGACGGCCGGTCCGATAGTCAAATCCCATCCCGCCCAAAAGGACTCGTACGGGCAGGCCGGGTATTCGATGGCTACATTCGGGCAATGCGCAGTTGGCGGCCCGGGGTCCGCACCCGGATTTTGGCGATCGCCCTGGTTCCGAGTCTGGCGCTGGTGCTGCTCGGCGTGGGCGCCGCGGGTGCGCTGGTCGATCGCTCCACCGACGCCCGCGACTGGGCGCGCGAACTGCGCGAGGGCATCGCGCCCACCCGCGAGCTCATCGAGGCGCTCCAGGAGGAACGCCGAATCACGCTCTGGCAGATCGCCGGCGCCGATTCCGACGTGCGCGCCCTGACCACCGCCCGCCTGCGCCTGGACAACGCCCTGCGGCTGCTCGCACCCGCGCAATCGCGACTCGCCGAACTCGGCCCCGACGCCATGGGCGCGAGCGTGGACGCCTTCGCCGCCCTGGGCGCGGGCCTGGTCACCCTGCGCGCGGGCGTCGACGCGGGCATCATCCCCGTCGCCGAGGCCTACGCCTTCTACAACCGCATGCCCGAACTCGTGCAGGCCGGGGTGCGCATCGCCCAGGAATCGGCGCCCGATCCGGCCACCGCGCTCGAACTCGCCGAATCACGCGAGGTGCTCCAGGGTTTGGAAGCCATGAGCCGGGCCACCGCCCTGGGCGCGGCCCTCACCGACGGCGGCGGCGGCCTGACCCCGGACCTGGGCGCCGAGTACGTCCGGCTCATCGGCTTCTACCGCACGCGCGTGGACGGGCTGCTCGCCGATTCGGACGCCGATCAGGCCGCGGCGGCGCGCGCACTCCTGGACACCGACGCCTGGCGGCTGCTGGGCACGATGGAAACCGCCCTCGCACAGCGCGCCCTGCCCCGGACCGGCGCCGCCCCGCAGGCCGTGCTGCCCCTCACGGCCGGCGCGTGGCAGGCCGACGCCGAACGGGTCACCCTGGCCCTGGCCGAACTGTGGCAGTCCCAGAACACCCGGGCACAGCGGCTGGCCGGCGACGCCGCGGACGTCACCACCCGCAATTCCCTGTGGGCAGGCGCGGCCATGCTCACCGTCGCGCTGGCGGCCATTCTGGTGGCGCTGCTGCTGGCCAACCGCATCATCGGGCGGCTGCGCCGGCTTCGCGACCAGACCCTGGCCCTGGCCGACGATCACCTCGCCGAGACCATGCGCAGGCTCGCCGCCGGGGAGACCCTCGACCCCGAGACGCACACGCCCGCGCTGAGTTTCGGCGGCGACGAGATCGGCCAGGTCGCCGACGCCTTCCAGCACGCGCACGCCGCCGCCGTCAGCGCCGCGATCACCGAATCGCGCACCCGCGAGGGCGTCAAGGCCGTGTTCCTCAACATCGCGCACCGCAGCCAGGTCGTGGTGCACCGTCAGCTCGAGATCCTGGACGAGGCCGAGTCCGAGCAGGAGGATCCAACCCTGTTGGACATCTTCTTCCGCCTCGATCACCTCGCCACCCGCGAACGCCGCAATGCCGAGAACCTGGTCATCCTCGCCGGCGGGCGGCCCGGACGGCAGTGGCGAAACCCGGTGCCGCTCATGGAGGTCGTGCGCAGCGCGGTGGGTGAGACCGTCGAGTACAAGCGGGTCCGCACCGGCCGCCTGCCCGAGGTGTTCCTGACCGGCGTCGCGGTCGGCGACCTCATCCACCTGCTCGCCGAGCTCATCGACAACGCCACCTCGTTCTCCCCGCCGCAGTCCCACGTGCGGATCACCGGCGCTCCGGTCGGTCGCGGGGTGGCGCTCGAGATCATCGACCAGGGCATGGGCATCACGGATCCGGAACTGGCGCAGGTGAACACGCGCCTGGCGAACCCGGCCCGCACCGCCGACTTCGGGCTCACCCTGCTGTCCGAGGACGCCCGGCTCGGGCTGTTCGTCGTCTCGCAACTGGCCGCCCGGCACGGCATCTCGGTGCGCCTGTCCGAATCGGACTACGGCGGGGTCCGCGCCATCGTGCTCGTGCCGGACGCGCTGATCGCCGGTCCGACGCCCGGCCCCGACTACAGCTCCGGGCAACTGCCGGTGCGGCGCTGGTCCGAAACGCGCGTGGCCGCGCCGAATCCGGACGGCTCGGAGTACCCCACCCTGACCACGCTCCCCGCGCTCACCACGAACCCGCCGCCGGGCGTGCCCGACATCCGCCCCGAGCTACCCCGGCGGCGCCGTCAGGAGCATCTCGCTCCCGAACTGGCGCACGACCCCGCACCGGCGTACGACCCGTCGTCCGCCATCGCTCCCCCGGCTCCCGAACGCACCGCCGAGCAGTCCCGGGATCTGTTCTCCGCCATCGAGAACGGCACCCGGCAGGGCCGGCGTGCCGATCCCGGTCCACTCCCACCACTTCGACATCTTCAGGAAGGCGACGGTGACTACTTCCCCCGCCGGTGACCTCGGCTGGCTGCTCGACGATCTCGTCGACAAGCTCGCCGGGGTGCGCCACGCCGTGGTCCACTCGACCGACGGCCTGCTGCTGGGCCGTTCGGCACTGATGACCCGCGAGGACGCCGAGCACTTTGCGGCCATGTCCTGCACGTTGTACGGGCTCTCGCGCAGTGCCGGACATCGTTTCGACGGCGGCGAGGTCCGCCAGGCCGTCATCGAACTCGAACACGCGGTGCTGTTCGTGACCGCCGCGGGCAGCAATGCCTGCCTGGCCCTGCAAACCGGGGCCCAAGCCAATCTGGGCATGGTCGCCTACGAGATGAACCTGACCGTGCAGCGCGTCGGGACGTTCCTCTCGACCACCGCGCGCCGCGGCGAAATCGGCTGAGGCCCATGGTCGACATGGGGCCCGCGCGGACCGGCGAACCGGCCGCGCAGCCGCTCGCGCAATCGGTGAAGATACTCGTCGCGGGTGGTTTCGGGGTGGGCAAGACCACCATGGTCGCGGCCATCAGCGAGATTCCGCCGCTGCGCACCGAGGAGATCATCACCGAACGATCGGCGGGCGTGGACGATCTGACCGGGGTGGAGGCCAAATCCACCACCACGGTCGCCCTGGACTTCGGGCGCATCACCATCGACGCCGGGCTGGTGCTGTACCTGTTCGGCACGCCCGGACAGGACCGCTTCTGGTTCCTGTGGGACGAACTGGCGCGCGGTGCGCTCGGGGCGGTGATCCTGGCCGACACCCGCCGGCTCGAAAACTCCTTCGCGGCCATCGATTTCTTCGAGCGGCGCGGGGTGGGGTTCGCCATCGGGGTGAACTGCTTCGACGACGCCCCGCGCTACGGGATCGACGAGGTGCGCGACGCGCTGGATCTGGGCCCCGGCGTACCCATCGTCATGTGCGATGCGCGCGATCGGGATTCGTGCAAGCAGGTGCTCACCACGCTCACCGAATATCTCATCACGCAGGTTGCCCACTGAGGCAGTTATGCTGAATCACACATAACATAGACAGTCAATCATGTTCCCGTTCAACGGGACCGGTGCGCAGTGGATCACACCCGTCCGTTACGTTGTGCCGATGTTCAGAGCGAGGCTCGGGGTCCGGACCCGTGTTCTCGCCATCGCACTGGTTCCCAGCCTCGCGCTGCTCGGAATCGGTGTGGGTGGCGCGGGATATTTGGTGGTAGAGGGAAAGAACGCGCGAGAATGGGCGGACGCACTCACCGCGGCCACTCCCCTCACCAAGGAACTCGTCACCTCGGTGCAGTTGGAACGCCAGCTCACCCTGGCCCAATTGGCCGGAAACGAAACGAATCCGCTCGATCTCACCGCCGCCCGCATGCGCCTGGACGACGCGCTCATCGGCATGGGCGCCACCACCAAGGACATGGAGGAGCTCGGACCCGACGCCGTCAAGGGTGACGTCGGCGGCTTCCGCACGCTGACCCGGACCCTGGCCGCGATCCGCACTCAGATCGACGGCAACGCCCTCCCGCTCGCCGACGCCTACCAGTTCTACGGCCACCTGCTCGACCTGATCTCCGTAGGCACCAAGGCGGTACAGAACTCCGCGCCCACCCCAGAGGTCGCCACCGAGACCGGCGAGACGCTGGAAATCGTGTCCGTCTCCGAAATGCTCTCGCGCTCGGCCTCGCTGGCCGAGGTGCTGCTCAACCAGGGCACGCTGGCACCCGAGCTGGCGATCGAGTTCTCTCGCGTGGTCGGCGCCTATCGCGTCAATGTCGGCCTGCTCGCGGGCGATGACGGCAGTCAGGGCAACGCCGCGATTCAGGCCGTGGTCGGCAGCCCCGAGTGGCAGCGGCTGATCATGATGGAGAACGTGCTGCTGGCGCGCGCGCTCGATCCGCTGACCTCCGCGCCCGCACGGACCGGCAGCACCAACTCCGTAGCGCCGCTGACGTTCACGCCCGAGGAGTGGCGCGCCGCTGTCACCCAGGTCAACAAGACGCTGATCGAACTGTGGGACGCCGAGAGCAAGCAGGCCCTGGGCATGGCCGCCGACGCCGCGGACAGCAGCGCGCGCAACTCCGCCATCGCCGGCGGCGCCATGCTCGCGGTCTCGATCTCGGCCTTCCTGGTGGCGCTGCTGCTGGCCAACCGAATCATCGGACGGCTCAAGCGGCTTCGCAACGAGACCTTCGCCCTGGCCGACGAGGGCCTGCCCGAGATCATGCGCCAACTGCGCGAGGGCAAGGCGGTCGAGGTCTCGGCCGAAACCACCGAACTGGACTTCGGCCACGACGAAATCGGCCAGGTGGCCAAGGCGTTCAGCCACGCGCACAACGCCGCGGTCGCGGCCGCCATCACCGAGGCCCGCACCCGCGAGGGCGTGAAGGCGGTCTTCCTCAACATCGCGCACCGCAGCCAGGTCGTGGTGCACCGCCAGCTCGAGATCCTGGACGACGCCGAGTCCAAGCAGGAGGATCCCACCCTGCTGGAGATCTACTTCCGCCTCGATCACCTCGCCACCCGCGAACGCCGCAACGCCGAGAACCTCATCATTCTCGCGGGCGGTCAGCCGGGTCGGCAGTGGCGCAATCCGGTCGCGCTGGTCGAGGTGGTGCGCAGTGGCGTGGGCGAGGCGCTGGACTACACCCGCGTCAAGATCGCCCGCCTGCCCGATGTCGCCGTCGCCGGCAGCGCCGTCGCCGACATCGTGCACCTGCTCGCCGAACTCGTCGACAACGCCGCGCACTTCTCGCCGCCGCAGTCCCAGGTCGAGGTGCGCGGCAACGTGGTCGGCAAGGGCATCGCCATCGAGATCGTGGACCAGGGCATGGGCATGCCCGAGGCCGATATGGCCCGGGTCAACGAGATGCTGCGCAATCCCCCGGATTTCGGCGTGAACACGCTGTCCGAGGATTCCCGGCTCGGCATGTTCGTGGTCGCCCAGCTGGCGGTCCGCAACGGCATCTCGGTGCGCCTGACCGAATCCGACTACGGCGGCGTGCGCGCCATCGTGCTCGTGCCCTCCGCGCTCACCGTGTCGGCGCGCACCGGTGAGATCCCGGTGGTCCCCAGGCAATTCGACACCTCCCAGCAGCTCGAGCCGGTCAAGCACGTGGAGAGCGCCCGCCTGGTGGAACCGCCCCGCGAACTCGAGCCCGCTCCGGCTCCCGAATTCGCCCCCGAGCACCGCGTTCCCGAGCAGCAGCTGTCCTTCGAGACCCCGCCCCGGCCGTTCGAACCCTTCGCCGAGCCCAATGCGGTGCGGCCGCAGCCGGATTCGGATTCGGCCTACCGCCCTCGCGAACGTGATCGCTCCCAGTACACTGGCTCGGACGTCCGGCCCGCGCTACCGCGTAGGCGCCGGCAGGCAAGTCTCGCACCGGAATTGGCGCAGGAGACCCCGTCCACCGAGACGGAATCTCAGCCCACCCGCACGGCCGAGCAGGCCCGAGACCTTTTCTCCGCCATCGAAAACGGAACCAGGCAGGGCCGCCGGGCCGATCCCGGTGTGGTCGAGCCGACGTTCAATCCATTCCAGGACCGACAGGAAGGCGACGGTGACCACCTCAAACGCTGGTGATCTCAACTGGCTACTCGATGATCTGGTGGATCGGCTCGCGGGCGTCCGGCACGCGGTGGTGCACTCCACCGACGGCCTGCTGCTCGGCCGTTCCTCCGCCATGAGCCGCGAGGACGCCGAACACTTCGGCGCCATGTCCTCCACCCTGTACGGCCTCGCACGCAGCGCGGGCAGCCGTTTCGACGGTGGTGGCGTGCGCCAGGCGGTCATCGAACTCGATCGCGCCGTACTGTTCGTGACCGCCGCCGGCAGTCACGCCTGCCTCGCCCTGCAGGCCACCGAACAGGCGAACCTCGGCATGGTCGCCTACGAGATGAACCTGACAGTGCAGCGTGTCGGCAACTACCTGTCCACGACACCGCGCCACCACCTGGCCGGACAGGTCAACCCCAGGCTGTCATGATGGCCAGGCCGGGGGATCACTGGTTCGACGAAGCTGCAGGTCCGTTGGTACGCCCCTACGCCAGGACCGGCGGTCGAACCATGGGCGCGGGGCACGATCTCGACATGCTGACGGTGGTGGTGGTACCCAATACCGCTCCGCCGTTGCGCCGAGTCGAGCCGGAGTACACCGACATCGTTCGGCTGTGCAGGCTTCCACTGTCGGTGGCCGAGGTATCGGCCGCCATCAGATTGCCTCTGGCTGTGACCAAGATCCTCGTCGGCGACCTCATCACCGACGGCATCCTCAAATTCCGCGCGCCGGTCTCCGCGGAGGCGGCTCCCGGCGACCTCAACATTCTGCGAGCTGTTCTCGATGGCATCCGAAAGCTTTGACAATTCCCGGCCCCTGGCCGCCTCGGTGAAGATCCTCATCGCGGGTGGCTTCGGCGTCGGCAAGACGACCATGGTCGGCGCGATCAGCGAGATCGCGCCGCTGCGTACCGAAGAACTGATCACCGAGCTCTCCGCGGGCGTCGATGATCTGCGCGGCGTGGAAGGCAAGACCACCACCACGGTGGCCCTGGACTTCGGTCGCATCACCATCGACCCGAGTCTGGTGCTGTACCTGTTCGGCACGCCCGGACAGGACCGATTCTGGTTCCTGTGGGACGAATTGGCCCGCGGCGCCCTGGGCGCGGTGGTGCTCGCCGACACCCGGCGGCTCGAGGGCTCGTTCGCGGCGATCGACTTCTTCGAACGCCGCGGCGTGGCCTTCACCGTGGCGGTGAACTGCTTCGAAGGCGCGCCGCTCTACACGCCCGTCGAAGTGCGGGACGCGCTCGACCTCGACGAGCGGATCCCGGTGCTGCTGTGCGACGCCCGTGACCGCGCCTCCGCGAAGAACGTGCTCATGACCCTGGTCGAGTACCTGATCAACAAGGCGGCCGCGGCCCCCGGCGGGCAATTGATCACGCCCTGACCGGTAGTCGCCGCCCCGCGCGCGAACGCGTCGCGCCCGCCCCGGCTTCGGGGGCGGGCGCGATTCGCGTTGTGATCGACTCGGGCCGCCGGATCGGACCCGAGGGGCTCAGCTCGGCTGCACCTCGGCGAAATCGTCGATCCAGCGATGCGGCGGGCGGGGGCCGTTCGGCTCCCCCGGCCGGGCCACGCCGACGGCGGACCAGCCCGCCGCCACCGCCGCGTCCAGCTCGTCGGGATGATCGGACAGGAACAGAATGCGCTGCGCCGGAACGCCGATGGCGCCGGCGATCTTCTCGTACGAGGCGGCCTCGCGCTTGGGCCCGGCCGTGCTCAGATCGAAATGGCCGCTGATGAGCGGGGAGAGATCGCCGGGCCGGGCGAACTCGAACCAATCCCGCTGATTGCGCACCGATCCCGAGGAGTACACGTACAGCGCGAACCCGGCCGCGTGCCACTCCCGCAGCGCCGCGGGCACATCGGGGAAGAACTCCCCGAACAGCGCGCCGGAGCGAAAGCCCTCGGCGCAGATGATGCCCTGGGCGGTCTTGAGCGATTCGGCCTTCACGTCGGTGTTGAGCCAGTCGATGAGGATGGCCGCCACCTGCGCGACATCGGCCTCGGGCCGCCCGGCCTGGGCGCGGGCGCCCGCGAGCACGGGATCGGCTGCGCCGCCGGTGTTCTCGGCCAGCCAGCCCGGCAGCCGGGTGCGGGTGTAGCCGTACAGCTCCTCGCGCACCGAGCTGGTCGGGCTGGTGGTGCCCTCGATATCGACGACGATGGCCTCGATGGATCGGGTCGCGCTCACGAGGTCAGCAATTCGTCGAGGGTCGGGAAGCCGCCGGAAATCTTGTCGCCGGTGAAGTCGCCGATCCAGCCGTCCTCTTCCTCGAAGAAGCGCACGGCCACGAACTCGGGCTCGGTGCCCATGTCGAACCAGTGCAGCGTGCCCGCCGGCACGGACACCAGATCGCCCGCGGTGCAGACCGTCGCCAGCACCTCCTCGCCCAGGTGCAGGTAGAAGCACCCCTGCCCGGCGGCGAAGAAGCGGACCTCGTCCTCGGCGTGCCGATGCTCGTCCAGGAACTTGCCGCGCGCGCCCGCGGCCTTGGCCGGCCACTCCGGGTCGTCGGCGTCGGGGTGGATGCGGGCCACGTCGATGAACTTGTAGCGCCCGTCGGCATTGAGTTCGGCGATGCGCGCGGCGTACTCGGCCTCGATGTCCGCGGTCGGGGTGGCGCCGGTGATCTCGAGCAGCGGCCAGCGCTCGAAGATGATGCCGCGCTTGCCGAGCTCGGCGGCGATGACCGCGTCGTCATCGGTGCGGAGCTTGACTTCGGCGGCGTCGGTGTCGGACATGATCTGTAGCAATGTCATTGCGGTTCCTCCTCGGAACTAATTCTCGCGCACCGAGATCTCACGGCGTCCGGTCAACGTGGTCAATTCACACATGGCTTCGAGGCATTCGACGCGATCGCGCGCCTGCGCCAGGCTCGCGCCCCAGGCGGTGACGCCGTGCCCGGCGATGAACAGCACCGGCGGCGCGTCCGGATGCTCGAGCAGGTACTTCTCGATATCCGCGCCGATCAGCGGAACATCCGCGTGATTCGGGAAGACCGGGATGTCGATGAGGTCCGGGCGGCCGCCGCCCAGGCCCTTGATCAGCTCGTACCCTGCGAAGCGCACCGGCTGCGGAATGGCGGCCGATGCGATGATCGAGAGCGCGGTCGCGTGCGGCGGGTGCACGTGCACCACGGCCAGCGCCTCGGTGGTGCGGTACACCGCGGTGTGAATGCTGGTCTCCGCGGACGGCTTTCGAGCGCCGGCGTGCACCGGCCGGGAATCGGCGAGGTGCACGGTCACCGTATCGTCCTCGGTCAGTTCGCCTTTGGACAGTCCGCTGGCGGTGACCACCGCGTGCTCGGCCTGGCGCACCGAGATGTTGCCCGCGGTGCCCGGCATCCAGCCGTTGACGTACAGGCCGCGCGCGATGGCGGCGATGCCGTGGCTGCTGGCCCACGGGCCGGATTCCCCGGCGGGCACGGCGAATATCTCGCCGATGTCGTCGCTGTTGTCCGGGTGGTCGTAGTCCGCGACCCAGCGGGCGTCGAGCTTCGCGCTCAGGCTCTCCTCGGGCGCGCCGATCCCGCGCAGCTGCTCGGCCAGTTCGGCCACGACCTGCGCGGCGGTGAACACACCCTCGGGCTCGGCGCTCTCGCCCAGCACGCCGTTCTCGGTGACCACGGCGGTGACCAGGTCGGGCGGGGTGACGTCGAAGGCCGGGTTGAAGGTGGCGGTGCCCGCGGGAGCCGTTGTGACACCGCCGAATCCGGTGACCTCGGCGGCGGCGCGCTGCTCGACCACGATGTCCGCGCCGGAGGCGGTGTCGAGGTCACGCGTGGATTCGGGGGCGACCACGATGAACGGAATGCCGTGCCGCTGGGCCGCGATCGCCAGCATGTAGGTGCCGATCTTGTTCGCGACCGAGCCGTCGGCGGTGATGCGATCCGCGCCGACCAGCACCGCGTCCACGCCCTCGGTGGCCATGGCCCAGGCGGCGGCCGAATCGATGGTGAGCCGGTGCGGGATACCGGCTTCCGCCATCTCCCACGCGGTCAGGCGAGAGCCCTGCAACAGCGGGCGGGTCTCGTCGACGATGACCTCGGCGAGCGCGCCGCGCTCGTGCAGCACGCGCAGCGCGCCGATGGCCGTGCCGACCGCGGTGGTGGCCAGGCGGCCGGTGTTGCAGTGGGTGAGCACGCGCAGCGGGCGATCGGTCCCGCACAGTCGCTGCACCAGATCGGCGGCGTGCGTGGCGGCGGCGAGATTGACCCGGCCGTCCTCGGCCAGCATCTCGAGCGCTTCGTCGAGCACGGCCTGCACGCCGTCGGACAGCTGGGCCAGCGCGCGCTTGACGCCCCAGGCGAGATTGACCGCCGTCGGTCTGGCATCGGCGATCCGCGCGGCCTCGGCCTCGACGCGCGCGGTGTCCACGACACCGTCCGCGGTCGCCGCCAGCGCGGCGATCACCACGCCGAACGCACCGGACACTCCGATGGCGGGCGCGCCGCGGATCGCGAGGGATTTGATCGCGTCGATGAGGTCGTCGACCGTCGTGATCCGCAGCTCCCGCAGCTCCTGCGGCAGCGCGCGCTGATCGATGGTGACCAGGGCACCGTCGACCCACGCGATCGAACTCTCATCCATCTATGTCTGTCCTCTGAGCTGGGGGATGTCGACTCGGCCCGCTCGACTCGGGCACACGCCAACCGTATCGAACCCGGATCGGCGCGTGACCGGCAGGTTTCGGATCACCGGAATCCGAATAGGACGACACGGACACCTGCCGAAGGTCCTGGTAGATGAGATTCACGTGCTGCCATGTCGCACTCCACGCGCATACCCAAGTACTCTTTCGGTATGGCGAGAGAGCGTCGCACCCGCAAGATCACCGTGACGATGCCCGAAGAGGTCGCCGCCACGCTGGATGAGTGGCGCAGCAAGGGCCGGATCGAATCCATTTCGGCCTTCGTCGCGGAATCGGTGAAAGTTCGAGTCGATCGTGCCCAGTCCCTGGCCCGCATCGAGCAGGTCTTCGGCGGGCGCCCACCCCTGGATCTGATCAACAAGGCGCGGGCCGTGCAGGGCCTGCCCCCCTTATCGGAGGAGGATGTCACCGGCGACCACGCCGGCGCGGCATGACCTCCGCGGGTTCCACGCTGGGCGGCGTCGTCTTCGACACGGCCGCCCTGACGGCTTGGGCGCATCGCGTGGCCTACGTGCAATCGGTGGTGTGGGCCACCGCCGACGCGGGCCACACCATCATCATTCCGGCCACCGCGCTGGCGGCGGCGCGGGCGCTCATCGCGCCGGGCCGCCTCGATATCCTCACGGTTCTGCTGGATCTGCCGAACACCGTCATCCAGCCGCTGGATCGCGGCGCGAGTGATCACCTCGGCGCCGCGCTGGCCGATCGCCCCGACGCCGACGCCCTGATTCCGGCCGGGCACGCGACCATCGAAGCGGTGAGCCGCGATTGGCCCTGCCTGACCGACCGGCCCGACACCCTGCGCAAACTCGATCCGCGGATCCAGACCGACACCCTGCCCTGAACTCGAACTCTGCGGGCGGCCGTCGCGCCGCGCGCTGGCTCAGCGCGCGAACTCACCGTGCATCTGCGTCGCGATGTGGGTCGCGTCCAGATCCGCCAGCGCCTCGGACAGGATGTCCGCGTCGAAGGTGCCGTTGTCGCGGGCGTCGAGCAGGGCCGTGCGCTGCGCGGCCAGTACCGCCAGTCGCTGCCGCTTGGCCGCGACGAAGGCTTCCTTGCTCGGGGGTTGATCGCCGAATTTAGGTACGGGCGGGACGGTTTCGGCGCTGGTGCGCAGCAGCTTCATGATCTCGGCGGTCTGGGCCGCGGTCTGCTCGGCGGCCTCGGCGTCATCCGCCTTGGTGCCCAGCCGATCGAGCAGCGGTCCGATGGTGCCGCCCTGCACGAGCAGGGACAGGATCGCCACCGCGAAGGCGATCAGCACCAGCGTCGATCGGTACGGGGCGTCCTCGGGCAGCGTTTGGGCGGCGGCCACGGTGACCGCGCCGCGCATGCCCGCCCACACCACCGCGACGCCTTCCCGCCAGCCGAGCTGTTCGCGCATGAGGTAGTCGATGTCGGCGAGCCCGCGGGTCACGCGCAGTGAGAAGCGTTCGAGATCGCGGGGCGAACCCCGCCGCCGCCGGAAGTGATGCATCTTCCCGAACGCCTGGTCCTTGCCCTCTGGTGTCTCGAGCCGTTCCTGCCAGTCCTGCAGGATCGGCTGCAACTTCTCGTTGCGGCGTGACCACCGCTCGAGCAGGCCCAGCAGCGGCGCGACGTACGCGGCCCGGATCACCAGGGTCAGCGCCAGGGCGCCGAGCGCGATGAGCAGGGTCGCCGCGACCCCGGCGTGATCGTCCTGCACGTGCGTGACGATCTCCTTGATCTGCACGCCCATGGTCAGGAACACCGCGCCCTCGAGCACCAGTTCGACCGCACGCCAATTCTGGGTGTCCGAGAGCCTGGTCTCGGGCGAAAGCACCCGCGGCGCACTGATTCCGGTGATCAGTCCCGCCACCACCGCGGCCACCAGGCCCGAGCCGCCGAGCAGTTCGGCGGGCACCGACGCCACGAACGGCACCGTGAACGAGAGCACGGTGTTGACCGTCGGATCGGTGACCCGACGCCGAATCGCGAGATCTACCCGGCCGACCGCGACGCCCACGACGACCGCGACCACCACCGAATAGACGAAGGTCCCCAGCGCGCCCCAGAACGCGAAGCCCGCCGCGGTCGCGACGATGGCGGTGCGCAGCAGCACCAGCGCGGTCGCGTCGTTGAGCAGGCTCTCCCCGTCCAGGATCGTCACGACCCGCTTGGACACCGGGGTCTTCTTGATGATCGAGGTGGCGACCGCGTCGGTCGGGCTGATGATCGCGCCCAGCGCCACGCCCCAGGCGAAGCCCAGATCCGGGATCACCAGCATGAAGAACACCCCGAGCAGCAGCGCGCTGGCCACCACCAGCAGCACCGAGAGTCCGCCGATCGCACCGAAGTCGCGCCGGAAGTTCATGGCGGGCATGGACACCGCTGACGAATACAGCAGCGGCGGCAGCACACCCTGCAGAATCCACTCCGGATCGATGTGGGTGTCCGCGAACACCGGCAGGAAACTGGCCGCGACCCCCACCGCGACGAGCACGAGCGGGGCGGCCACCCCCAGTTTCGGCCCGAGCACCGCCGACGCGGCGATGGCGAGGATCGCGATGACAGCCAAGAACAGGAACTCGATCACGGTGACGCTCCCGGGTTGTTCGGTCCTGGGCGGGGTCGTGCGAACTCAGGCCGGAGACGGCTGGGCCGCGGCGCGGCGATGCCGCCACTGCCAGTACGCGATCGCGAGGACCGCGACCACCGCGACGACGATCGCCAGCCCGGAGTCCACGCGGCGCGCGATGACCGTCACCGAACGACCGAGAAAGTAGCCCGCCGCCACCATCGCCGATCCCCACAGCATCGCCCCGACGGTGGTGACGACCAGGAAGCGGCGAAAAGAGATGGGAGACATGCCGACCAGATGCGGCAGCATGGTCCGGAAGAAAGCGCTGAATCGGCCGAAGAGAATGGCGTTGTCGCCGTGTCTTTCGAGGAATCTGCCGGTGTCGTCTAGCTTTTCGCGATAGCGGTCGAAAACCGGCCAGTGCAGCATTCTGGTGCCGTAGTGCCGGCCGAAACCGTAGCCGACGCTGGCGCCGGCGATGGCCGCGGCGACGACGAGTCCGAGGGTGACCGGCAGCATCGCGTGATTGCGGCTGGAAGCGGCTCCCACCAGCAGCGCGGCCGTGTCGCCGGGCAGCAGCAGCCCGAAGATCATCGACTCCTCGGCGAACACCAGGGCCGCCGTGATGACGTGCATCCACACCGGCGCGATGTTCATTATTCGCTCGACGACCGAATCCATTCCCGGACGCTAACCGGCCGGTGGAAATGGCGGTGATCGACACACGGCGCGGCGGTTCATCTGCAATGTGTCGATATGAATTCGTATCGCGGGACGCGTTCGATGGGATATTGAAAATTGCTGTGGCGAAATAGGTATCGATCGGTATTGCGGCGTCGCCGCCGGACTCACGATAACCCGGCGCCGCGTACGGGATCGGGCGCTTGCGGTGCCGGAGTTCTGACGGCATCGGGAACGGCAAGCGGGATGCCGCAGGGGTCCAGGTCGCAGGTACGGGCGTGAATCCGATTCGGGCGTTTCTGCGAACGGGGCGTGCGGGCGGGGCGGGTTGTCGCGGAGGCTTCGAGGCTCGGTGGGCGGAAACGGACGCGACCGATTCCCGGGCGGGTGACTCTGCTCCGGCCCGGGACGGCTGTTGCGAAAACGAGCGACCGGCCGTAGCTTCAACAATACGCACGACCGTTCGTGTTGTTTAGATCTTCAGCCCGCTCGCTCTCGAAAGCTCCGACATGACCGACGTATCCGCACGGCCTACGTCCGTGCCCCCGCCCGACTCCACGCCACTTGATCCGCGCCTCGAACAGGAGCCGCCGCGCTCCCCCGATCCTTCCGGCCCGGCGATGCCGAATCCCATACCTGCCCAAGGTGACTCGCCGACCCCGGCCGCACAGCGTGCCGCCCGGCGCGCACTGCTCGTCGCGTGCGGGGCGGCATTCGTCGCCTTCCTGGATCTGTCGGTGGTCAACATCGCGTTTCCCGCCATCACGCGCGACTTCCCCACCACCGCACCGACTTCGCTGACCTGGGTCGTCAGCGGATACGCCGTGGCCTTCGCCGCGCTGCTGACCCCCGCCGGGCAGCTGGCCGACGCCCTCGGGCGCGGGCGTGTGTTCCTGTACGCGCTGGCCGGATTCGCCGTCACCTCCCTGCTGTGCGCACTCGCACCGAATGCCGAATGGCTGATCGCGGGCCGCTTCCTGCAGGGCATGACCGCGGCGTTCCTGATACCCGCGGGCCTGGCGCTGGTCCTGGGCGTCACCGCGCCCGAGCGCATCGGCATCGCCATGGCGGCGTGGACCGCGGCCGGCGGATTCGCCGCGACCGTGGGTCCCGCGGTGGGTGGCGCGCTGGTCGAATGGTTCGGCTGGCGTTCGGTATTCGTGATCAACGTGCCGATCGTGGCCCTGCTCGTCGCCGCCGGATTCCGTCTGGCCGCGGGGGAAGAACACCGGCGGGACGGCCTGCCCGACCTGGTAGGGACCGCCGCCACCGCGCTCGGGATCGGGGCGCTCGTCGCCGCGGTGACCGAGGGTCAGCAGTGGGGCTGGGATTCGTGGCGCACCCTGGCCTGCGGCCTCGGCGGCGCGGCGCTGCTCGCCATTGCCCTGTGGCGCTCG
Source organism: Nocardia sp. NPDC057668 (assembly GCF_042799795.1). NCBI lineage: Bacteria > Bacillati > Actinomycetota > Actinomycetes > Mycobacteriales > Nocardiaceae > Nocardia > Nocardia sp. NPDC057668. Next base: position 29,577 of record NZ_JBHVIC010000001.1, read on the forward strand.
CGGCGGCATCCGCGCCCGGCCATCGCCGTGGGACTGTGGCGCAGCCATCGCTACGCGCTGGTGAACGCGACCGCTTTCGTGTTCGGCGCCACCATGTTCGCGTGGTTGCTGGCCGGGCCGCTGTGGCTCGATCAGGTCTGGAACTACTCGGTGCTGGAGTCGGCCGGCGCCATGACGATCGGCGCGATCGCGTCCATGATCACCGCGGTCGCCGCCGGACGCGCCCCCGAGTCGTGGCAGCGCTGGGCGGGCGTGATCGGCGCCCTCATGTTCGCGGCCTCGACCTACTTCATGAGCACCGACGCCTGGAACGGCACGCCCGCGCTGTGGACGGCCTGGATTCCGGCCGGCCTCCTCGGCGGCGGCGGCATCGGCCTGGTGATCACCGTCCTCGGCACCGCGGCCGCCCGCTCACTGCCGCCCGAGCGGTTCGCCGCGGGCGTCGGCATGAACCTGACCGCCCGGCAGTCCGGTGGCGCACTCGGCATCGCGATGCTGGCCGCGGTCTTCGCCGCCAACTCCACCGACGGCCTCGCCGCCTTCCATACCCTCTTCGCCCTCTGCGCGGCCATCTCCCTGGTGGCAGCCGTCCTGGCCGCGCTGCCGGTGGACCGAACCCGCTGAGGTCACCGGCCCCGCCGGTCGGGCGAATCGGCCGGCGGGACCGAGACCGCCCCCGCTCGAACCGAATTCGCGGGTCTCAGCCCTGAGACTTCGGGCGGGCGCGCAGGTGGGCGCGCTCGCCCTGCTTGCCGAAGAGGCTGAGGAACTCGACCGATTCCCGGCCCGCCGGCCCGAACCAGTGCGGCACGCGGGTGTCGAACTCGGCCGCCTCGCCGGGCGACATGATCAGATCCTGATCACCCAGGACCAGGCGCAGGCGGCCGTTGAGGATGTAGAGCCATTCGTAGCCCTCGTGGATCTGCGGGTTCGGTTCGCGGCGGCGGTCATCGCCCGGGATGATGATCTTGAACGCCTGGATGCCACCCGCCCGGCGGGTCAACGGCAGCATCGTCATACCGTGGTTGGTGACCGGCCGCATGTGCACCCGCGGATCCCCGGTGGGCGGTGCGTCGACCAATTCGTCGAGGGTGACGCCGTGCGCGCGGGCCAGCGGCAGCAGCTGCTCCAAAGTCGGCCTGCGCGCACCGGATTCGAGCCGGGACAGGGTGCTCACCGAGATCCCGGTGACGGTCGAGAGTTCGGCGAGGGTGGTTTCGCGCTGCCGGCGCAGGTCCCGGAGCCGGGGGCCGACCGCGTCGAGGGCACGATCCAGATCCTGATCCATCCGGCCATTTTGCCATATCGGCAAAATTGTTTGCCAGTTCGGCGGTGGTTGTCACATCCTCGATACCAGGAGGTGGTCATGGTGACCTTGCAGCTGAACGACAGCTATGACGTGGTGGTTATCGGTGGCGGCGCGGCGGGTCTGAACGGCGCGCTCATGCTCGGGCGGGCTCGCCGTTCGGTCGTGGTGATCGACGCGGGCGCACCGCGCAACGCCCCCGCCGAGGGGGTACACGGGCTGTTCGCCCGAGAAGGCATGTCGCCCTTGGAATTGGTCGAACGCGGCCGGGCCGAGGTGCGTCAGTACGGCGGGCACGTGGTCGACGGTGAAGTCACCGGTGCCGTCAGGGACGGCGACGGATTCATCGTGTCCCTCGCCGACGGCCGCACCGTGCGCGCCCGCCGGCTGCTGGTGACGACCGGGCTCGTCGACGATCTGCCCGACATCGCCGGCGTGCGCGAGCAGTGGGGCCGCGGCGTCGTGCACTGCCCGTACTGCCACGGCTGGGAAGTGCGCGACCGGGCCATCGGCATCGTGGGCGCGACTCCCATGGCGGTGCACCAGGCGCTGCTGTGGGGTCAGTGGACCGATGACGTCGTGCTGTTCACCCACACCCAGCCCGAGCCCACCGCGGAACAGGCCGAACAGCTTGCCGCCCGCGGCGTCCGGGTCGTCCCGGGCGAGGTTGTCGCGGTCGAGTCCGACGGTGATCGGATCACCGGCGTCCGGCTGGCCGACGGCACGGTGATCGAGCGCGAGGTGGTGGCCCTGGGCGCGCGGATGATCGCCCGCGCGGACTTCCTCGCGTCGCTGGGTCTGCACGCCGTCCCGCACCCGATGGGCCCGGCCATGGGCGATCAGGTCCCCGCCGATCCGATGGGGCGCACCGAGGTGCCGGGCGTCTGGGCCGCGGGCAATGTCACCGACCTGTCGGCGCAGGTCGGCGGTGCGGCCGCGGCGGGCGCCTTCGCGGGCGCGCAGATCAACATGGATCTGGTGACCGAGGAGACCCGCCTCGCGGTGGAGGCTCGCAGGGCGAGCACGGTCCCGGTCGGCTGATCGCCGGCTCTTCCGAGCGTGCTCCCGTCTCGAATGTGAGGCGGGCTCTCAGGCGCGGCCCAGCGCCAGCGTCACGTTGTGCCCGCCGAACCCGAAGGAATTGCTCAGCGCGCGGTCGGCGCTGTGCACCCGGGCGGCCCCGGCGACGACATCCAGTGTCGTGCCGGGGTCGCCCTCCTCGAAATTGAGTGTGGGCGGGATGATTCCGTACTCGAGCGTGCGCAGGGTGAGAATCGCCTCCAGCGCCCCGACCGCCCCGATGGAATGCCCGAGCGCTGACTTGGGCGCGTAGATCGCCGCGTGCGGGGCGACTTTCATGATCGCCGCGGCCTCGGAGGCGTCGCCGACGGGTGTCGAGGTCGCGTGCGCGTTGATGTGACCGATGTCGGCCGCGCTCAGTCCGGCGGTGGCGATCGCCTTGCGCATGGCCCGGGCCGCGCCGTCGCCGTCGGGCGCGGTGCCGGTGATGTGATAGCCGTCCGAGGTGATGCCCGCCCCCAGTACCCGCCCGTGCACGCGCGCGCCGCGGGCCCGGGCGTGTGCTTCGGATTCGAGCACCAGCAGCGCCCCGCCCTCGCCGAACACGAATCCGTCCCGGGTCCGGTCGAAAGGCCGTGAGGCGCGGGCGGGTTCGTCGTTGCGGGTGCTGGTGGCCCGCATCATGGCGAAACTCGCGATGGGCACCGCCTCGATGCGGCCCTCCACGCCACCGGCCACGACCACGTCGGCCTCGCCGGTGGCGATGAGCCGCCAGCCGTGCGCGATCGCCTCCGCGCCGGACGCGCACGCCGAAACCGGCGCGTACACCCCGCCTTTCGCGCCGACCTCGAGCCCGACCGTGGCCGCCGACCCGTTCGGCATGACCATGGGCACGGTCATCGGCGGCACCTTGCGATACCCGCCCGCCCGCATGACGTCGACCGCGTGCACGAGCGCTTCGCCGCCGCCGAGCCCGGTTCCGACCGCGACCGCCAGCCGTTCGGGATCCACCTCCGGCGCGCCGGCCTCCTGCCAGACCCGCCGGGCCAGCACCAGCGCCAACTGCTGCACGAAGGACATGCGCCGCTGCTCGATCCGGGTGAGCCGGGTCCCGGGGTGTTCGGTCAGTCGCCCGCCGATCCGCACGGGCAAGGTGTACTCGGTCACGAAATCGTCTGTCAGCGGCGCTATTCCGCTCTCCCCCGCCACGAGCCGATCCCAGGTGGACGCGAGATCCGCGCCCAGGCTGGTCGCGGCCGCCATCGCGGTGACCACCACGCCCCGAGTTTCTGTACCAACTGTTACACCCATGCCGACATGGATACCTGTACCGTCCGCTACAGTCAACCCGTGCCGCGCCCCCTCGATCACGCCCGTCGCGCCGAACTGCTGTCCGGCGTCATCGACTACATCGCCGAACGCGGCCTCGCCGAACTCTCCCTGCGACCGCTCGCCGACTACCTCGGCACCAGCTCGCGCATGCTCATCCACTACTTCGGCACGAAGGAGCAGATGCTGGTGGCGGCCCTGGAGACGCAGCGGCCCGACATCCCGGCCATGTTCGGCGAGGTGAGCGATCCGCGGGTGCTGCGGACCCGGCTCGCGCAATCGTTCGCGGTGAACACCTCCGGCGCCGGCGCGGTGTCGCTGCGGGTGTTGTTGCAGGTCCTGGCCGCGGCGGCGGTCCCGCACAGTCCTTTCCGGCCCTACGCCGACGACGCGGTGACAGCGGTGATCAAGTCGCTCGCCGAGGCCCTGCATCGCATCGCGCCCGCCCACGAGGATCCCGAAGCCGCGGCCACCCTGCTGGTCTCCGGCATGCGCGGGCTCATCCAGGACTGGACGATCACCGCCGATACGCCCCGGATCACCCGCGCGGTGAATCTGCTGGTGGCGCAGGCGCTTCCCGGCGCGTGACCCGCTCGGCTACCGCTGCCGGGCCAGGTGCAGCTCGGCCGCGAGGGTGACGAGCTCGGACATGTGGTCCCCGTCGGTGCCCGCCAGGCGGGCCGCCTGCGCGAGCGGGAAGGTCCGCACCTCCAGAATCTGTTCCCCGTCTTCCGGATTGGTCGGCTCGCCGGTCAGCGCCACGTCGGCGGTGCACCACAGCCACGCCTTGTGCGGATGCGGCTGCCACGGCCGGTACGGCTCGGGATGGTCGGTGACCCCGTGATGCGCGCCGATCCAGTGCAGCGGTCCCGCGAGTTCGGCCCCGGCCTCCTCGTGTAGTTCGCGCACCACGCAGGCGCGCACGGATTCACCGGCCTCGCGCGTGCCGCCGGGCACCATCCAGAAGTCGCGGGCATCGCGGCACAGCACGATCTCCGCGCCGACGAAGCAGACGACGTGAATATTGGTCACCAGTTCGTCGGCCGGGAGATCGGTCGAGAATTGCACGTCCAGGCCGCCCCATTCCCAGCGGGCAGGGGTGTGCAGCAAGGGATAACGATCGGCGAGCGTCATGATTCGACGGTAGCGGGCGCCGCGATGCGGGGGGATGTCACACCGGATAGAACGCGTTTCAGTATTGTGGCCGCCATGGCCTTCGTCATCGATAACAGCGTGGACATCGACGCACCCGCCGAACTGGTCTGGCAGGTCCTGACCGATGTGGACAACTACGGCGAGTGGAACCCCTTCGTCCCCGAATGCACGACCACCCTCGAGCCCGGTACGCCGATCGATATGAAGGTGCGACTCGTCGGCCCGCCGCGCAACCAGCGCGAATACATCTTCTCCAATACCCCGGGTAAAGAATTCAGTTACAAGATGAAGCCCGCTCCCCTGGGCCTGCTGAGCAGTCATCGGCAGCACATTCTGACCCCGCTGGGCGACGGCCGGACCCGTTATGAATCCCATTTCGAACTGCAGGGCCCGCTGAGCCCGGTGGTCGGCGGCCTGCTCGGCAACGCCCTGCGCAAGGGTTTCGGCGGTATGACCGCGGGCGTCAAGCTGCGCGCGGAATCGCTGCGGGCCGGCGTGCGCGACTGATCGGGGCGTACATGCGACCGTGGGGTGCGGACCGGTTGATCGGTCCGCACCCCACGGCTGTTCTATTGCGGCCGTTCGATATTCGATGAACGGCCGCGCCGGATCGAAATCCGGTCAGGCTTCGAATGGAATGGTGTTTCCGGCGGCGTCGCGGGTACCCTGACCTGCTTCGATAGCGGCAACCAGATCGGCGACCGACGACCATTTCAATGGCGGCCGGTCCTCCAGATTGCCGATCGTGTACCAGGTTTCGGTATCGCGGTAGCGGACCAGCGCTGTTCCGGTGTCGTCGACTGCGACATCAAGCTCTCCCGACACCGTCCCTTCCTCGCGGGTCATGATGGCGGCTTCGGCGAGAATCTCGATGACGTCGATTATCTGAACCCTCCTTGTTTGACGCAGTCGTCGACTGCGGTGCGCAGCGCTTTGAGCTCGTCGTTATCTACAGCCAAGGCATATTTTATCTTTATCTTCACGTAGTGATCGATATAGCCACACCGGAAAGCTCCCGGCGGCAGATAATTGGCCACGTCCTGATCACCCTTCGACCTGTTCGCGGACGGGTCGGACGCGATCAGATTGACCGCGTCGTTGGCGATATTGCGGCGGGTGTCCTCGTCCAGCTTCGAGGCGCCCGAACGCCAGGCCTCGGCCAACGGCACGATGTGCTCGGCATCCACGCCGGCCGGATCGGTGATGAACTTGTACGGCTTGAGCTGCCCGGTCTTGGCGTCCATGACGCCGTAGGAGTCCTGCCAGCCGCCGCCCTTGCCGACCTTCAGATCGCAGGTCTTGGGATCGAGGGTGACATCGCCGGTGGCGTCGCGCAGCATCATCACTTCGCGGGTCGTGCATTTGGCGTACTGCGCGAATTCGGTCCCGAACCCGTGCTCGACCGCCTTGGTGTCCCAGTGCGGGAACTTCTCGCGGGTGTAGCCGGTCATCGGGAGTTCCGCCGCGACAACCAGTTTGTCGACCGCGGCCTTGACCTCCGAGCCGACCGCCACCGGTCCGGTGGACGGGTTACCCTGCCCGTCCGATGTCTTGCTCTGCCCGCAGGCCGCGACGGCCACGGCCAGCACTACCGCCAGGCAGGCCGGGACCACGCCGGACCGCCCGCGCCGCGAACCCGGCGACATCGCAAACAACGCTATTTTCAACGCAACACTCCACTACTGTCGACAACATCCTTGTCGCTCATGCCGATCAGATCATGGGCGTCCCAACATTGCTCTGCTACCGACGTATTCATCCGGCCCCGGCCGCGGGTGGGGCGTGTTCGCGTGTGCGCGACGGCTTCTGCGGAGACATCTCGACCACCGTTGCAATCGACGGCCCGAAAGAGCAAGCCGGACGGTCGGTTCAGAGACGGGACTCACAGGCGGGCCCACGGGAATCGGGGCTGCCGGAGCGGACGACACCATTCAATACTGGGCCGGGTCGGGGTCGAGATCAACGGAGTGATGCATGTATTCGAAGAAATTGCTCGGAACCCTCGCCGTGTCGGCCGCATTGGTCGGCGCGTCGGGCGCGGTGACGGTCACCGCGCAGGCCGCCGTTCCGGCCGAACCCGCGTCCGTGCGGCAGATCGACGACAGCGGTTCGTTCAGTTCGTCGGGAACCCTTGCGCGCGACGCGGCGTGGACCCTGGTCTGCGTGCTGACGGGCAAGTTCGTGGGGTCCGTCTACCCGCCCTGCTGAGACGCGGCCGCGTCGGGGGCGGTGTTCCGCTGTCGGGCGTCGGAACGCGAACGGCCCGGTCGCGCAAGGCGACCGGGCCGTTCGTGCGTGAGCTATGTCAGGCGTTGTTGAGCTTGTTCAGCCGCTCGCACGAATCCAGGTACTCCTGGATCAGGCGCTGCACGACCTCGGTCGACCGCTCGACCTTGTTCATCTGGCCGACGACCTGGCCGACCGGGTTGAAGTTCACGTCCTTGGCGGCCTCGGGGTAGCGGTGGCCGCGCTTGACGCCGTCGAGGGCGACCATCATCTGCAGCGGCATGCCGAGCGGAGCCGGGGTGTCCTCGCGGTCCCACGCCTCGGTCCAGTCGTTCTTGAGCATGCGGCAGGGCTTGCCCGTCCAGGACCGCGAGCGCACGGTGTCCGAGCTGGTGGCGTCGATGTAGGTCTGCATCTGGGCGGGCGGCACGTTGGCCTCCTCCACGGTCAGCCACAGCGAGCCGGTCCACGCGCCCTGCGCGCCCATGGCCAGCGCGGCGGCGACCTGACGGCCGTTGCCGATGCCGCCCGCGGCCAGCGCGGGCATGTCGCCGATGGCGTCCACGACCTGCGGCCACAGCACCATCGAGGCGATCTCGCCGCAGTGGCCGCCGCCCTCGGTGCCCTGCATGACCACGAAGTCCAGGCCCGCGTTCTTGTGGTTCATGGCGTGCTTGACCGAGCCGCACAGCGCGCCGATCAGGCGGCCGGAATCCTGGATGGTCTTGATGACGTCATCGGGCGGGGTGCCCAGCGCGTTGGCGACCAGCTTGGCCTTGGGGTGCTTGAGAATGACCTCGATCTGCGGGGCGACCGTGGTGGCGGTCCAGCCCAGCAGCTGGTTGTGCCGCTCGCCCTCGGGCAGCTGCGGAACGTTGTGGTCCTCGAGGATCTTCTGCGCGAAATCGCGGTGGCCCTGCGGAACGAGCTTGGCGAGTTGGGCTTCCAACTCCTCGGGGGTCAGGTTCTCGACGCCCTTGCCCTCGTACTTCGACGGGATGACCAGGTCCACGCCGTAGACGCCCTGTACATGCTCATCGAGCCAGGCCAGTTCGACCTCGAGCTGCTCGGCGGTGAAACCGACCGCGCCGAGCACGCCGAGCCCGCCGGCATTGCTGACCGCGGCGGCCACATCGCGGCAATGGGTGAACGCGAAGATGGGGACATCGATGCCCAGGCGATCGCAGATCTCGGTACGCATGTGGTGGGGGCTCCTCTAACTTCCCGGCACTGGAATGTTCTGCCCATCACACTAGAACATGTTCTACATTCAGACCAGTCTCTCGATGACTACCCACCGGTACCTGTCAACAACATGTTCTAGTAACCGGATTCTGTTTTCAGCGATTCAGCAGCCCCGCGGCCACCAGATCGTCGAACAGGAGCTGGTCGACCGGGGGCACCCGGGGCCGGTCCGAGTAGTCGAACCAGTCGATCTCCTCGATCTCGCTGCTGACCGCGATCGTGCCCGTGTAGTCGGCCGTATAGCAGGCCATGCGGACCAGCGCGCCGGGGATCGGGGCTTCGTAGGTGCCCGCGTGCGCCACGGTTCCGGGCAGCACCTCGACGGTCAGCTCCTCGCGGATCTCCCGGACGAGGGTCTCCAGATCCGTCTCGGCCCCTTCCCTTTTCCCGCCGGGGATATAGAACTCGTCCTTCCCGGCGGGCCGCCCGCACAGAATTCGCCCGTCCCGGATCAACACCCAGGCCACGGTGTCGATCAGCCGCTGCTCTCGTTCGGTCCGCATCCCCGCACCCTATCGGCGGGAGGGATGCGGTGCGGCGATCACGCCCGGGCGAAGGCGGGCGCCCTTTCGGGCCGGAGTCCGACGCCGCCGATGTAGGCGGAGATTCCGGCCAGCACCGGGAACCGATCGATGACGCGCAGCGGGGTGGGTGCGCCGGTGAGGGTGCCGTCCAGGGCGGGTTCGAGCAGGAGTTCGTGTTCGTTCAGCTGGGATTTCTGGGTCATGGCTGTCGGAAAGTGGCGGCGGCGTTGCACTTTGGCCAGGTCGGCGGAGGTGAGACGGCCGGAGAGCAGCGGGGCTGCCAGGATGCGGGCGGCGGCCACCGCGTCCTGGATGGCCAGGTTCACCCCGACCCCGCCGACCGGGGACATGGTGTGCGCGGCGTCGCCCAGGCAGAGCAGACCGGGGGCGTGCCAGGTCGGCAGCCGGCCCATGGTCACCTCGAGGAGCTTGATGTCGTCCCAGGAGCGCACGGCCGCCAGGGCCTCGGGGGTCCAGTCGAAGAGGTCCGCCAGTTCGTCGCGCAGCCACCGGATGTCGCGGGCGCGCAGCTCGGCGTCGGAGCCCTTCGGGATGAGGTAGGAGGTCTGGTAGTAGTCGCCGCGATCCAGGGTCACCGCCGCGCGCCCGGCGTCGAAGCGCGCGAAAACCTGTGCTGCTCCGGCGGTGTCGGCGGCGGTGGGCACGCGCAGCCACCACACGTCCATGGGGACCTCGAACATGTCCTGCCGGAGTCCGGCGGCGGCGCGGGCGGCGGAATCGCGCCCGTCGCAGGCCAGCACCAGCGCGGTGTCCAGGGTTTCGGTGCTGCCGTCGGGGTTTCGCAGGTGTGCGCCGGTGATGCGGCCGGATTCGACGCGCAGGCCGGTGAATTCGGTGGCCATGCGCAGGGTGAAGGTGGGTTCGGCCGATGCCGCCTCGGCGAGCAGGTCCAGGAAATCCCACTGCGGCACCATGGCTATGTAGCGGTGACGGCCGGGCAGGCGGCGGAAATCCGCGACCACGAGGGTGTCGCCCGCGATGCGCATGCGCATCTGCTCGAGTTTGCGATGCGGGAGCCGGGCGAAGCGCTCCCCCAGTCCGAGCTCGTCCAGCAGTCGCAGGGTCGAGGGGTGCACGGTGTCGCCGCGGAAGTCGCGCAGGAAGTCCGCGTGCTTCTCCACGACGGTGACCCGCACCCCCGCCCGGGCGAGCAGCAGGCCCGCCATCATTCCCGCCGGACCGCCGCCGACCACGCAGACCTGTTCGTATGTCATTGCCCCGCCCCCTGTTTCGCGCAGTTGTCGTCGAACTCGCGTTGTCTACTACATCTAGTAGTACCTTACGGGCACAGGGCGTGACTGACCAGAGCCTGCACATCCGGTTCCCGCTCCGGGGATTCGGTCAGGGTGATGGTCACCGCCCGGCCGTCGCGGGAGGCGCCGGCGACGGTGACATAGCCGGCGATGCCGCCGGTGTGGCCGAAATACTGCGCGCCGCAGTCGAGTTCGGTGCCGCCTATGCCGAGGCCGTACCACATCGAGCCGCCCGGTTCCTGCGGCTCGCCCGCGAGCATCTGCTCCAGCTGCGCGGGAGCCACGACCTTCCCCGCCAGCAGATCGAGATAGAAGCGATTGAGATCGGCCCCGGTCGATACGAGCGCGCCGGCCGCCCACGGTACGGACGGCTCGGACCGGGTCACGTCGGTGCGCACCCCGTCGATGGTCGCGTAGCCGTGCGGGTGCGGGCCGCGGATGTCCAGCTCGCCCGGGTTCGGCAGGTAGGTGCCGGTCAACTGGGTCGGCACGGTGATGCGTCCGGTCAGCTCGTCGGTGTAGGCGCGGCCGGTGACCTTCTCGATCAGCATGGCGGCCACGGTGTAGTTGGTGTTCGTGTACTCGAACCGCGCGCCCGGGGCGAACCGCGCGGGATTGCGGAGCGCGATCCGGATCTCCTCCGCCGGGGTGAAGACGCGTCCCTCGACGCCGGCGCGGTATTCGTCGATCTCCGGCGCGTCCGCGAATTCCGGGAGGCCGCTGCGATGCTGGAGTATCTGCCGCACGGTGATGGCGCGGGCGTCGATGCCGTTGCCGGTCAGCAGACCGGGCAGGTAGGTGTCGATCGGCTCGTCCAGTCGCACACGGCCCTCCGCGGCCAGTTGCAGGACGATCGCGGCCACGAAGGTTTTCGAGATGCTGCCGACCCGGACCTCCTGGTGCGGCGACAGCGGAATCGGCTCGCCGGTGGCGCGATCGGCGACCCCGGCGGTGAGGGTGAGGGTCTGGCCGTTCTCGGTGAGGGTGGCGATGGCGCCGGCGAGCCCGGTGCGCACGAGGGCGTCGATGTCGGCGCGGATCTGCTCGACGCGGCTCGCCGCGACCACCGACGGGGTGGTGGTCAGGGCGGTGGGCGGACTGTCGGTGGCCACGGTCGAGCATCCCGCCACCAACGCCAGCACCGGAATCGCCCAGAGAGATCGCATGCTTCGACGGTAGGAAACCGGCGGCCTCGGCGGAATCCGGAGAACCCCTGATCCCTGCCCTGAGAGAGCCGCTGGATTTACCCCTCCCCGGGCGGATGCGCGGGTGCGCCGCCACCCCCGCGGGGATGACGGCGCACTACTGCTCGGTGTCGTGTCAGCCCTTCGCGGCGACCGTCGAAACCGGTTGTGCCAGAGCATCGGTGGGTCGCGGCAGCCGGGCCGCGAGACCGATCAGCCCCGCCGCCACCGCCGCGCCCGCGACGACGTACCAGCCGTGCTGGAAGGCCTGCAGTGTCGCGTCCGTGCCCTCGGGCGCGCCCACCACCGCGACGAAAACCGCGACGCCGATGGCCAATCCGATCTGGCGGGCCATGCTCAGGACGGCGGAACCGGTGGCGAAGCGCTGCGGCGGGAGCCCCGCGGTGCCCGCGGCGAAGCTGGTCGGGAGTGTGAGTCCGACCCCGACACCGGTCAGCACCATGCCGCCGAGCAGCCCGCCCGCGAAGTTCGGTTCCAGCGTGACCGCCGCTGTCCACCACAGGATTCCGGCCGCGAACGTCACGCCGCCGGCGGCGATGACCGGGCCCGCGCCCCAGCGTGCGATGAGTCGCCCGGCCAGTATCGCCACCGGGGGCACCACCAGGGGGCCGGGCGCGATGGCAAGGCCGGACTGCAACGCCGACCAGCCCCAGACGTTCTGGGCCCACAGCACCGCCGAGAGCAGCATGCCCGCGAAGGCGACGTTGAACAGCAGTGAATTGCCGATCATGAGACCGAAGTTCGGCAGGCGCAGGAGCGCGGGATCGAGCACCGGGCTGTGATGCCTGCGCGAGGAGATCGCGAATGCGATCGCCAGCACGACCGCCGCCACGAACCCGCCGATCGTCGTTGGCGACGCCCAGCCCCAGTCCTCGCCCTTGACCAGCGCGAGAATCAGCGCGGCGACCGATCCGACCAGCGCGAGGGCGCCGAACCCGTCGGGGAGCCGGCCGCCCGTACCCGCGGGGTTGGGCAGCAGTCGCCATCCGACGATCAGCGCGGCGATGCCGATGGGCACGTTCACCAGGAACACCCAGCGCCACTGCACTTCGACCAGCAATCCACCCAGCACGGGCCCGAGCGCGGCGCCGAGGCCGCCGAAGGCCACCCACAGCCGGACCGCCGCGGCCCGGCGTTCGGGCGGGGTCGCGGCCAGGACGAGTCCGAGTGAGGCGGGGGTCAGCAGGGCGCCGCCCACCGCCTGGAGTACTCGAAAGCCCACGAGCGCACCGGTATTCCAGGCCACCGCGCACAGCGCCGAGCCGAGCACGAAGATGCCGAGCCCGAGCAGGAAGACGTTCTTGTTCCCGTTCCGGTCCCCCCAGCCTGCCCGCGGGCACCAGCAGCGCGGCGAAGACGATGGCGTAGGCGTTCAGTACCCAGGACAGCCCGGAGATCTCCGCCCCGGCGAAGTCCACCGCGATTTCCGGCAATGCCACGTTGACGATGAACAGGTCCAGGCTCGACAGCAGCACGCCGATGGCCACGATGCCGAGCACGGTCCTGCCCTGCTTCGCCTGCCGATCCTGTTGTTCCACAGCGTTGTTCACGATCTCTCCCCATCGAGCAGACGGCCCGGCGGGCCAGTGAGTTGCATCATGCAACGAACCATAGGCCAGTGAGTTCTTTGAAGCAACCGACTATGCTGTCCCCATGCGCCGAACGAGCTTCGAGGACATGAACTGCTCCATCGCCCAATGCCTGGAGGTCGTGGGCGACTGGTGGACCCTGCTCATAGTCCGAGACGCGCTCTTCGGCGTGACCCGCTTCGACGACTTCCGCTCCCGCCTGGGCATAGCCCGCAACGTCCTGACTCAGCGCCTGGAACACCTGGTCGACCAGGGCGTCCTGACCCGCGAGCCCTACCAGGAGAACCCGCCCCGCCACGACTACAAACTGACGGAAAAGGGCCGCACCCTCTGGACGGTCGTCAACGCGATGCGCGAATGGGGCGACACCTGGTCGGCCCCCGACGGTCCCCCCGTCGAGGCGATCCACAAGACCTGCGGCCACAAGATGACGGTCACCCCCACCTGCTCCCACTGCGCGGCCCCCCTGACCCCCCGGGACATCCGCCCAACCCTCGGCCCCGGCGCCCGCACCCCGGACCTCCTCCCGAACCCCGCCCGCTAGCCCGGCTCCCGCCCGGGATCAGGCGCGGAACCTTCGGCGAAGACGGCAGCGCACGCGGGCGACGCGTCCAGGCCGCGCGCGACGTCGTCGCGTTCCGCCGGCATCGCCAAACCGCAACCGGGACAGCAACTCCAGCCGATCATCTCGCTATCAGTACCGATCAGGGAAGCCTCGTGCAAGCGGAATTGGCCGCGGGCGTATGTCCGGTCGGAGGTTGAACTCCGGAAGAGTTCGATCGGTGTGGTGACGCCGGCTGGTCACCAGGAGTCCGGCGGTGGCGTCAGTCCGTTCGTGACGGAAGCGTCGGGCCGGACCGCTAGTCGGACGCAGCGGCGGGTCGGTGGTTCGAGGTCGTCAACGGCGGTTCGGTTGGCGGCCGAACGTGGCCGTGGCGGTCAGTTCCTCCCACCGGGCGCGACCCGGGCCTTGGGACGGCGGCACGAAATCCGGGTGGTCCAGGAGCCAGAGCGCAACCCGGTGTGCGACATCCAGATTGGTCAGGAGACTGTCGGGGCGGTCGAGCAGGTGGCGGACCCGCAGCCGGGCGCGCAGGACGTGGGGATCGTCGAGCGCGCACCACGGCAGCGCGGCGAGTGGGGAGAACTCGGCGCGGGGGGATCCGGCCGGGCCGGGCGGGAGGGCCAGGTTGTTTTCGGTGGTCTTGTCGCCGCGCACCTGATGGTCGAACCAGGGGCCGAGGGTCTCGGTCATCCAGCGGTGGTGATCGAGGGTGAGTGTGCCGTCGGCGGCGTGGCCGGCGTGGGTGGCGATCCAGACCGCGGCTCGAAGCGCGAAGGGAATGCCCAGGCCGAGAGTGGGATTGGTGTGGATCGCGCTGTCGCCGACGGGGAGCAGGCCGGTAACGATCGGGCCGTGGTCGTCGACCAGGGCGGTGCGCCGGTTGTCCAGGCCCGCCATCGCCAGTACGGGACTGATCGGATCGTGCGGGAGGGCGAGCCAGTCCGCACTGCCGGGGAAAGTGCGCGACAGGGACTCGAAGACCGCCGGGTCACGCAGCGCCGCCCGGGTCGGATCCGTGGTCGAGACCACCAGGTGGGTTGCGAAAACCCCGTTGTCGCTGGGGAATACGCCGCCCAGGGCGAAGGGTGTGGCTCCGCCGGTGGCTGTGGAGGATGGTCTGCGCGGCGCGCCGGGACGGAGCCGGTGCCAGCGGCAGAAGTAGGCGATGCGGGTGGGGTGGCTGTCGATGACCGCGGGGCGGGTGCCCGCGGCGGTCAGCCAGCGGGGAACCGGGGAACGCCGGCCCGCCGCGTCGATGACGAGATCGGCGGGGAGTACGCCGGAACCGCGGCGCACACCGGTGACCCGCGGCACCGGTCCGGAACGATCGAGCGTGAGACCGGTCGCCGGATCACCCTGTGCCATTGTGATTTCCGGCTGATCCCGGACCGCGCCCGCCAGCGCGCGCTCCACCACGATGCGCCGCGCCCGCAGGGTGACCAGTTCGGAATCGCCCGGCTGCGGTGGCACCGCGGCGAGCTGCTCGAAGTCGTTCCATTCCTCGGCTCCCAGGGCGAGCATGGTCGCGTACACGTCGGGCGCTTCGGACCGCAGCAGGGCGCGCACGGGCGCGTGCAGGTTGTGCGGTTGTACGGCCTGCGGCACGCCGGGCCGATGCCACTCCAGAAAGTCCGCTTCCAGATCGGCGCCGGCGCTTCGGCTTTCCCGTTCCAGCACCGTCACCGGGTGCCCGCGCCGCGCCAGGAAGAGCGCGGTCGCGAGCCCCGCGATACCGCCCCCGATGACAACGATTCCACCCACCATGCCCCCCTCGGGCGCGACGCTACCCGAGCAGGGTTAACACCCCGCGACTTGCATTCGTCGCGATCGGAACGCGCCGAGTCTTCGGCACGCCCGGTCGGTCATTCGGCGCGCACGGTCAGCGCCGCAACACCCGTGGCGCGGGCGACCCGCGCCGCTTCGCGCTTCAACTCGCGCGCGGACGGCGCGGCGCCGTCGAACATGCTCACGACCACATCCCCCTCGGCGACGGCCCATGTACCGGCGATGCGCCCATCCACCAGCACCAGCGGCGAAATCCAGCCCGCGGCCCGGCTGACCTTCGCGCGATGTTCGGCCGGAAGCAGCGCGGTGTCGTTGGTCCCCGGACCCAGCACGTATTGGTCGAATGACCCGAGCAACCGGACCGATGCCTCCGGCTCGATCGCGACCAACTCGTCGACATGCTCGGTGCGCAGATACCCGCGCCGCCCCTCCACCTCGACTTCGGTGAGCTCGTCACCCAGCTCGGCGAACCAGCGCCGAAGCACCGGCTTGCGGATGCTGCCCCGGCTCAGCCAGGCATCGAACGCTTCGGGCGTCGCGGGACCGTACGCGCCCAGGTAGGTCCGGATGACGTCGGGCGCGGCCGAATCCGGATCGGGGATGCCCTTCCACCCCGAAATCAGCCGCGCCGGATGGGTGAAGGTCACGGTGGTGCCGTCCGCGGGCCCATGGCACAGTGCCCCCTGCCAGGCGAGTGGTTTGAGCAGGGCGCCCCACCCCGAACGCAAGTGCTCCTCGAGCGGCTGGAATCGGCGTTCGGCGACAATGACCGACACCAACTCCTCCCGCGTGAGCACCGCATCCCCAAGGATCTCCCCGACCGCGACCACCAAGGCGGCCACGTCGTCCGGTGTCGCACCGAAGGTCTTGACCCAGGACCCCTTCTCCCAGGTGCGAGCCGACGCCATCAGCGACAGCGCCCCCGCCGCGAAATCCGGTGTCAGCGCATGCAATGTCCCCCGCATCGCCCAGGTCTTGACCAGCGACCCCGCCCGCAGTCCGGCCCCGACCCCGCCCGGCTCCCCCGCGCTACCGCGCAGCGCCACGGCCATTTCCGCCGCGGACGCCACCTGCGCCTGCACGCCACCGAGCCGCTCGGCGACCGCGACGGCATCGACCGCTGCGTCCGCACCGATGAACTGCCGCCGCATCCGCCACGCGAATACCTGTCCCCGGGTCACCGCGACCACGCTCAACCACCTTCCACCCGACTCATGACCCGCACCACGCTACGAGCAATCACCGACTTCCCGCGCCGGACACCCGGTTCGAACCGCATCCTCCACCGTCGTTCGCGTCGATGGTGGGTGCCCGCTTCGGCACCCACCACACCCGACCCGACCGGAATCCAGCTACGCGGCCGAATTGGAAAAGCTCGGAAACCACTGTCGTGCAGTGGTTTCCGAGCCGGATGATAAGAGCCGGTTGATCAGCCCGGCCGGACGCTGCGAGAGCGCGCCTACACAGCGCCCGCCTGCGTCGGCCGGGCTCGCGGCCCAGGGCGAGTCGCGCTCAGAGCCTTTCGATGATGGTGGCGTTGGCCAGCCCGCCCGCCTCGCACATCGTCATGAGCCCGTAGCGCCCACCGGTCTGCTCCAGGTGATTCAGCATGGTCGCGAGGATCCGGGTGCCCGATGCTCCCAGCGGATGCCCCAGCGCGATGGCCCCGCCGCGCGGATTGAGCTTGGCCGGATCCGCGCCGAGCTCGTGCGCCCAGACCAGCGGCACGGGCGCGAACGCCTCGTTCACCTCGTACACGTCGATATCGTCGATCGTGAGCCCCGCGCGGGCCAGCACCTTGCGGGTGGCGGGAATGACCGCCGTCAGCATGAGCAGCGGATCATCGCCCACCACGGAGAAGGAATGGAACCGGGCGCGCGGGCGCAGGCGGAGCTCGGTCGCCTTCTGCTCGCTCATGATCAGCGCGGCGGACGCGCCGTCGCTGAGCGGGGACGAGTTGCCCGGGGTGATCGACCATTCGATCTCGGGGAACCGGGCCTTGAACTCCGCGTCCGCGAACGCCGGCTTCAATCCGGCCAGCCCCTCCGCCGAGGTGCTCGGGCGGATCGTCTCGTCGGCGGAAATGGTTCCGGCGGAGACGATCTCGTGGTCGAACCCGCCCGCCGCCGCGGTGGCCGCCGCGAGCCGGTGTGAGCGCGCGGCGAATTCGTCGAGCACGCCCCGGTCGAACTTCCAGCGCGCGGCGATCACCTCGGCCGCGATCCCCTGCTGGATCAGACCGTTCGGGTACCGCTGCGCCAGCGGACCGCGATTCGCGTCCGCCCCCTGGGCATTGGAGAACATGGGCACCCGCGACATGGATTCCACGCCGCAGGCGACGGCCACGTCGTACGCCCCGGCGAGCACGCCCTGGGCGGCGAAGTGCGCGGCCTGCTGGCTCGAGCCACACTGCCGGTCGACTGTGGTGGCCGGCACAGATTCCGGGAATCCGGCCGCCAATGCCGCCGTGCGCGAGATGTTGAACGCCTGCTCGCCACTCTGGGTGACGCAACCGCCGATCACATCATCGATAACCGCCGGATCGATCCCGGTACGCGCGACGAGCGCTTCCAGCACCCCGGACAGCAGTGTCGCCGGGTGCACTTCCGACAGTCCACCACCGGCTTTCCCCTTTCCGGTCGGGGTCCGGACCACGTCGACGATGACGGCGGAAGTCATGGCTACTCCTAGCGCTCTACTGCTCAACCAGATGTGAATTGTGGTTAACATAAGCACTGTACCCCACGTGCGGCGCGCGGTCACAGCCGTCTTTCGCACGCCGGAAGTTCTCAGGAAAAGGTTGCTAGCCTTTTGCCATGACTTCGAGCCGCGGCGAAGCTCTCGCACCCTTCTGGAATCTGGAGATGCGCCTGTCCGCCGTGCTGTCCGCGCTGGCCGGTTTCATCGGCGCGGCGGCGTACATGCACTCGGCCGGATATTTCGTCACGTTCATGACCGGTAACACCGAACGCGCCATTCTCGGCTTCTTTTCCGGTGACGCCACCCTGGCCGTCGGCGCCGCACTGCTCATCGCCTGCTTCGTCACCGGCGTGTTCGTGGCCTCGCTGTTCCGTCGGCACGTCTGGGAGAACCACCCGCACGGCGCGACCGTGCTGGCTACCGCCGCGCTATTGGTGGCCGCGGTCAGTGAGCATTTCATCGGCGAACGCAGCATCGGCCTGACTCCGATTCTGATCGTGGCCTTCGCGATGGGTGCGCTGAACACCTCGTTCGTGAAGAACGGCGAGGTCTCCATTCCGGTCAGTTACGTGACCGGCACGCTGGTGAAGCTGGCGCAGGGCGTGGAACGACACCTGGCCGGGGACGGCGGCCCGCGCGAGTGGCTCGGCTACGCCGTGCAATACGGCTCGTTCGCGCTCGGCGCGCTCATCGGCGGCCTGATCAGCGTGCCCGTGCAGGGCGAATACATGCTCGATACCGCCGTTGCCGGTTCGGCATTGGTGGCCGCCTATACCTGGCGCGCCGATATCCGCTGGGTCAAGCGCGAACTCAAACGGCACGCGGAAGTGGATTGACCCAAGTCACAACCGTGCACCACACCGCGCTAATTCACCGCAAATAGGATGAACTGGGCATATTGTCCCGAATATGACAACCAGCAAAGAGGAAGTTATTGAAGGGCCGGTCCACGCGCTGGCCCGGGGCGCCTGGCAGTCGATCCTGGTCACCGGCATCCTCTCGGTGGCGCTGGGAATTCTGATCCTTGCCTGGCCGGGCAAGACGCTGCTCATCGCGGGCGTGCTGTTCGGCATCTACCTGATCCTGTCCGGCGTTTTCCAGCTGATCGCGGCCTTCGGTCTGCACCTCAGCGCCGGTATGAGAATCCTGTCCTTCATCAGCGCGATCCTGTCGCTGATCCTGGGCTTCCTGTGCTTCCACGACTGGACCGAACGCGGCGAGGCCACCGCGGTCCTGCTGCTGGCCATCTGGATCGGCATCAGCTGGATCTTCCGCGGCGTCAGCTCGCTGATCACCGGCATCTCCGGTGACGGCATGCCGGGCCGCGGCTGGACGATCTTCTTCGGCATCGTGCTGGTCATCGGTGGCGGCTGGCTGATCGCGGCGCCGTTCACCTCGCTGCTGACCCTGACCCTGGTGGTGGGCTGGTGGCTGATCTTCATCGGCATCATGGAGATCATCAGCTCGTTCCAGGTCCGCAAGGCGGCCAAGGATGTTCCGGCCGCGGTCTGATCCCAGCGCGACACGGTCCGGCGGCCGTCCCGAACAGGGACGGCCGCCGGATTCGTTTCACCGCATTCGCTTGGGCCGCTTGTCCATCAGCCGCAGGATCAGCGGCGTGAAGATCAACTGCATGGCCAGGTCCATCTTCCCGCCCGGCACCACGATGCTGTTGGGCCGGGACATGAACGAATCGTGCAGCATCGACAGCAGATACGGGAAGTCGATCACCTTCGGATCGGCGAAGCGGATCACCACGAAACTCTCGTCCGCGGTCGGAATCGTGCGCGCGGTAAAAGGATTCGAGGTATCCACCGTCGGCACCCGCTGAAAATTCACATACGTCCGCGAGAACTGCGGGCAGATGTGCTTCACGTAGTCGGGCATGCGCCGCAGGATCGTATCGATGATGGCCTCGCTCGAATACCCGCGTTCGTTCTTGTCGCGGTGCACCTTCTGAATCCACTCCAGATTCACGATCGGCACCACCCCGACCAGCAGATCCGTGTAGTTGCCCACGTCGATGCCGTCGGTCACCGCCGCCCCGTGCAAACCCTCGTAGAACAGCAGATCACTGCCCGGCGAGAGCTCCTCCCAGGGCGTGAACGTGCCCGCCGGCTGCCCGAACGGCTTTGCCTCGCGGTCGTTGTGCAGATACCGCCGCACATTCCCGACCCCGGTCTCGCCGTAGTCGCGGAACAGCATCTCGAGCTCCCCCAGCAGATTCGCCTCCGGCCCGAAATGCGAGAACGTCAGATTGCGGCTGGCTTCGGCCTCGGCCATGGCCAGCTGCATCTCGTTGCGGTTGAAGCGGTGGAACGAATCTCCCTCCACGATGGCCGCGTTGATTCCCTCGCGCCGGAATATCTCCTGGAAGGTCCGCGTGACGCTGGTCGTTCCCGCACCGGACGACCCGGTGATCGCGACCACCGGATGTTTGACCGACATGGCACCTCCTCGATTGCCGGACAACTGATTTCGCGACGCCTCAGCGCCCGGCCGACCGGAACAGCGACCGCGACCCGAACAGCGAGGCGTCGAAGCTCGGCCCGCCATCGGGTTCGGCGTGATAGCGCACGATCCGCTCGACCTCGTTGCGCGAGCCGAAGATGAACGGCACTCGTTCGTGCAGCTCCCCCGGCTTCACGTCCAGCACCCGTTCGTGCCCGGTGGTCGCCGCCCCGCCCGCCTGTTCGACGATGAACGCGATCGGATTGGCCCCGTACAACAGCGACACCCGCCCCGGACGATCCGGATGGCGGGTGTCGCGCGGGTACAGATACATGCCCCCGCGGGTCAGAATGTGGAAGGTGTCCGCGACCAGCGAGGCCACCCACCGCATGTTGAAATCGCGTCCGCGCGGTCCGTCCTGCCCCTGTAGGCATTCGTGCACGTACCGCCGCACCGGTCGCTGCCAGAACCGCTCGTTGGCCGCGTTGATCGCGAAACCCGAAGTGTCCTCGGGTATTCGCATGCCCGGATGGGTGAGCACGAACGCCCCGACCTCACGATCGAGGGTGAATCCGTCCACCCCGTTCCCGGTGGTGAGCACCAGCATCGTCGCCGGCCCGTAGAGCGTGAATCCCGCGCAGACCTGCTGCACCCCCGGTTGCAGGAAGTCCTCGCCGGTGGCCGCACGTCCGTCCTCCGGCGCGCGCAGCACGCTGAAAATCGTTCCGACGGGCAGGTTCACGTCGATGTTGCTCGATCCATCGAGCGGATCGAAGGCCAGCAGATACTTCCCCCGCCGATACTCGGTCGGCACCGCGTGGAACCCGCTCATCTGCTCGGAGACCAGCGCCGACAGCGGCCCGGTCCACTGACTCTCTCCCACCATGATGTCGTGCGCGATCGCGTCGAGCTGGCGATGCACCGCGCGCGGCGCCTTGTCCGCGCCCGTGCCGCCCAGCGACCCCACGATGGCGCCCCTGGTCACCTGGTTGGCGATCATCTTGGTCGCGGTGGCCAGCACGTTCACCAGCGCCGAGAATTCCCCGGACGATCCGGGATGGCGATGCTCGGACTCGATGGTGTACCGGGTGAGAGTCTTCAATCCTTCGGGCATACGCCTGCTCATTTCCTCACTGGGGGGCGCCCTCCGATACGGAGGTTTCCGTGAACACGCTGCTGCCGTAGACGTCGTTGTCGGTCAGCGTGATCAGGTCGGTGCGGCTCAGCGGCCGGTGCAGCTCCACCAGGCGTTTGGCCTGGCGCAGCCGGCAGCGGTCGATGGCATTGCGCACGCTGCGGGCGTTGGCGAAGCGCGGGCGGGTCATGCGCAGTTCGAGATAGCGCGAGAACGCCTCCACCCCGGCGTCGTCGAGGCTGAAATTCTCCTGCGTCACCATGAGCTGGGCGATGCGCAGGAGCTCGTCGTGGGTGTAGTCGGGGAACTCGATGTGGTGGGCCACCCGCGAGGACAGGCCGGGGTTGGCGGAGAAGAAGACCTCCATGCGATCCGGGTAGCCGGCGAAGATCACCACGAGGCTGGTGCGCTCGTTCTCCATCTCCTGCAGCAGGATTTCGATGACCTCCTGCCCGTAATCGCGTTCGTTCTCCGGCCGGAACAGGTAGTACGCCTCGTCGATGAACAGCACGCCCCCGGCGGCCTTGGCCAGGGCCTCCTTGGTCTTGGGCGCGGTGTGACCGATGAACTGGCCGACCAGATCGTCGCGGGTCACGGTGTGCACCTTGGGTTTACGGATGTAGCCCAGGGCGTGCAGCATCTGCGCCATGCGCAGCGCCACCGTGGTCTTGCCCGTGCCCGGCCCGCCGGTGAAGCTCATGTGCATGGTCGGGCGGGTGGCCTGCAGGCCGAAGCGCTGACGGGCGCGGTCGATCAGCAGCAGCGCCGCGATCTCCCGCACCCGGCGCTTGACGTTGGCCAGGCCGATCAGTTCGGCGTCGAGCCTGGTCAGGGTGTCCTCGACGTCCTTGCCCGCCATATCGGCGGACAGATCGAGCAGGGCGTCCTCGGCGAGCGGGTGGTCGGCCGCCGTGTCCTCGGGTCGGGGGCCGTCGGCGGCCGCACCGCGCACCGGCGCGGGGCTCGTGGCCCCGGGCCGATGCATCTGAAACCCGTTCGCCGCGGGCCCGGCCGCAGGTTGCCGGGCGCTCGGCGCCACGGGATACTCCTTGCTCACTTCGAACCTCTCGCTCGGAAAACGGTTCAGCCGCTGTAGCGTTCGCCGGGCCTGTCGTCCAGCGCGTACGCGTGGTAGCTGTACCGCTGGCGCCGGTCGCTGGCGTCGGTGCGATCGAGCCGGAAGCCGGGTTCGTGGGCCGGGCGCTGCACCAAAAAGCTCAGTGCGGTGGTCTGGCGGCCGTACGTGGCGTCATAGGCGGTGACGCGAATGTAGTGCCGCGGGAACGTGGCTCGGCAGGTATTGATCTCGGCGAGTACGCCGTCGGGCTCGTCGAGATCGAACAGCGGCAGACCCCACATCTCCCAGTACACATTGCGCGGGTGCGGATCGTCGGTGTATTCGATGGAGACCGGCCAATTGTTGAGCAGGGCGTAGCGCACCTGCGCGGCGATCTCGGCGTCGGTGAAGTCGGGCAGGTGAGAAAACGTGCCGTGACGCAGTTGCATTGCGGTTCCTCGTCTTTCGGCGTCAGCGTGAGCTGGTGGGTACGGCGTCGGGGGCATCGGTGGAGGTGTACTCGAAGGTCACGTCACCCCAGACCTGCAGCGCCGCCTCGAGCGGCTTGCAGGTCTCGGCGGCCCGGCGCAGCGCTTCGGGGCCCTCCTTCAGCAGATCGCGGCCCTCGTTGCGGAGCTTCACGACCGCTTCCAGCGCAACACGATTGGCTTCCGCGCCCGCCGCGATGCCCATCGGGTGGCCGATGGTGCCGCCGCCGAACTGCAGCACCACGTCGTCACCGAACAGGTCCAGCAGCTGATGCATCTGCCCGGCGTGGATGCCGCCCGAGGCCACCGGCATGACGCCCGGCAGGCTGGCCCAGTCCTGGTCGAAGAAGATGCCGTTGCGCGGATTCGCGGGAACGTGGTTGTCGCGCAACGTGTCGTAGAAGCCCTTGACCGTGTACGGGTCGCCCTCGAGCTTGCCGATGACGGTGCCGGCGTGCACGTGATCGACCCCGATGAGCCGGCACCACTTGGCCAGCACCCGGAAGCTGACGCCGTGCGTCTTCTGCCGGGTGAAGGTGGAGTGCCCGGCCCGGTGCAGATGCAGCAGCATGCCGTTGCGCCGCGCCCACTTGGACATGGACTGCATGGCGGTGTAGCCGACCGTCAGATCCATCATGATGATCATGCTGCCGATGGACTTGGCAAACTCCGCGCGTTCGTACATGTCCTCCATGTCGGCCGCGGTGACATTCATGTAATGGCCTTTGAGCTCGCCCGTTTCGGCGGTCGCGCGATTGACGCCCTCCATGGCGAACAGGAAGCGATCGCGCCAGCGCATGAACGGCTGCGAGTTGATGTTCTCGTCGTCCTTGGTGAAATCGAGCCCGCCCTTGCAGGCTTCGTACACCACGCGACCGTAGTTTCGCGCGGAAAGACCCAATTTCGGTTTCACCGTCGCGCCGAGCAGCGGCCGGCCGTACTTATTCAGATACTCGCGCTCCATAACGATTCCGTGCGGAGCGCCCTGAAAGGTCTTGACATACGCCACCGGAATACGCATATCTTCGAGCCGCAGGGCCTGCAGCGGTTTGAATCCGAAGACATTGCCGATGACCGACGAGGTGAGATTGGTGATCGACCCCTCTTCGAAGAGATCCAGATCGTAGGCGACGTAGCCGAAGTACTCCCCCGGCCGGCCCGGCACGTCCTCCACCCGGTAGCACTTGGCCTGGTAGCGGTCGTGCGCGGTGAGCCGGTCGGTCCACACCACGGTCCAGGTGGCCGTGGAGGATTCGCCCGCGACGGCCGCGCACGCCTCGATCGGATCCACCCCGGGCTGCGGGGTGACCCGGAAGACCGCGAGGATGTCGGTATCCTTGGGCTGATAGTCCGGTGCGTAATAACCCATGGACGCATAGGTGTTCACACCCGGATCCCAGCGACCGCGTTCACCGTTCTGATCGTCAGTTCCGGCCATCGTTTCCTCCTGCGAACGGTGCTGGGGCGCTTCCGATTCCAAGGATGACGGCCGATTTCCGGACGGACAATGCGATTGTTCCTCGTCTCGCTCAACCATTTCGTCAAGTTTGCTACCGTCTGAAGATGGGTACGGTGAGTGCGGTCCGCATGGAAACCTTTCTCGCCGTCGCCCGGCACAGCAGCATCCGCCGGGCCGCCGCGCAGCTGCACATCACCGAGGCGGCCGCGTCGGCCGCGGTGGCGCACATCGAGAAACAACTGGACGCGAAACTGATCGCGAAATCCGGCCGCGGAATCGCGTTGACCGAGGCCGGGCGGGTGTACGCGGATTATTGCCGCAGCATTCTGGGCCTGATGAAGGAGGCGCATGCCGCGGTGCGCGAGGCCGAAACCGGCCGGCTCCGAATCGGGGTGGTCGCCACGGCCGGCGAGTACGTGCTGCTGCGCCTGCTGGCGTCGTTTCGCAATCGCTATCCCGATATCGAACTCGGCCTCTCGATCCAGCCGCGCGATGTATTGTTTCTCGAATTGAACCACCACGAAACCGATCTCGTGGTCGCCGGTCGCCCGCCCCGCGACGGCACGCTCGTCACCCGCGCCCGCCGCCCCTGCCAGCTGGTGGTGGTCGGCGCGCCCGGCCGCTGGCCCGACGTCACCGAGGCCACCTGGCTACTGCGCGGCGCGGGCTCGGGCACCCGCGACACCACGCTCGCGCTGTTCGACCGGCTCCAGATCCGCCCGCCCACCCTGACCCTGGGCACGCACGGCGCCGCGCTGGCCGCGGCCCGAGAAGGGCTCGGTATCACGCTCATCCACACCGACGCCATCGAGTCGGACCTGAGTGAGGGCAGGCTCGAGGTGCTGGACATCGAGGGCACCCCGCTCACCCGGCCCTGGCACGCGGTGACCACCAGGACCCCGACCCCCGCCGCGCGGCTGTTCCTGGCGCACATCACCGATCCCGAGCGGGTCGGGGACAAGGCGTTCCGCGGCGCGTGAACGGAGTCCATACCTCCGGTATAGCCCGGCCCGGTGTTCGGTGAATTGTGAAACATGCTCTAATGCAAGAGATCTTGATGGCGAGAAGGGTTCGGGACGCGTGGTCGCATTTTTCACTTTGGTCGATGATCACTATGTGGCGACCGAGATGTCTATCAGTCCGTGGTCGCCGAACCAGCTCGGCGGCACAGCGGTGTGTGGTCTGCTCGCCCGCGAACTGGAATGGCATTGTCCCGGAGACGATTTCATTCCCGCACGCTTCACCGTCGACCTGTTCCGCCCGGTGCTGAACGAGCCGATCCGCATGTACAGCGAGGTGGTGCGCGACGGCCGCCGGGTGCGCGTCATCGACGCCGCCATCATTCAGCAGGATCAGGTGCGCGCCCGGGCGACGGTCATGTACGTGGCGGCGGGCGATCAGCCGCCCGGGCAGGTGTGGCAGGCGACGCGGCACCTGCCGCAACCCGAACAGCCGCTGACCGCGCCCGAAGGCTCGCCGCCGCTGTTCAAATCCGGTGATCTGGACTGGACCGGCGACTTCGCCTCCGGCCAGAACAGCGAACGAAAGTCGGCCTGGCACAACCTGCCCGCTCTGGTCGAGGGCGAGCCCATCTCCCCTTTCCAGCGCGCGGCCTTCGTCGGCGACGCCACCAACCTGGTCTGCAACTGGGGCACCGAGGGCGTCGGCTACATCAACAGCGATCTGACAGTGACCCTGGCCCGCCTGCCCCTGGGCCCTGAGCTGGGCATCCTCGCCCAGGACCAGGTGGCGGGCGACGGCATCGCGATCGCGACCGCCACTATCTACGACCGCACCGGCCCCCTGGGCACCTGCGTGGTGACCGGCATCTCCAACGCCCGCCGCCAGGTCGATCTGGCCGCATTCGCCGAGGCCCTGGACTTCCAGACCCCCAGCTTCCCCTGAAAAACGACCCCGGGCCGATCGGGCGGCCCGGGTGTGCGTCCGGTGTGTCCGAGGTTCACCCGTGGTATTCGACCGCCACGTCCAGCACCCAGGTGACCCCGAAGCGGTCACGCAGCATCCCGTAGGCGGGCGCCCAGCCCGACGGGGCCAGCGGGGCGAGGACCGTGGCGCGCTCGGACAGGCCCTTCCAGTACTCGGTGATCTCCTCGACGGTCTCCCCCCGCACCGAGACGAACACCGGATTCACACCGGCGTCGTACGGGGTCGCCTCGGGTACGTCATAGGCCATGACGTGGAAGCCGTTGTCCGAGAGCACCTGTCCCCACATGATCTGGTCGGCCGCGGATTCGGTGGTCACCGCGTTCGCGTCGCGGTAGGTGATGACCGTGAGGTCGCCGCCGAACACCGAGCGGTAGAACTCCAGGGCCGCCCGGGCCTCGCCGCGGAAGTTCAGGTGCGTGGTGGTCTGAATGGTCATGATCGACTCCTTGCTCTCGTATCGGCTGGTCCGAAACCACCCTCTCGAGAGAAGAGGCCAGGATGTGTCCGCTACTCGAGGCAGTATGAAAAACATGCCGAAGACTTCCGGACGCCTGCTGGCCCTGCTCTCGCTGTTGCAGGCCCGGCGCGACTGGCCCGGCGCGCTGCTGGCCGAGCGGCTCGACATCAGTCCGCGCACCGTGCGCCGCGATATCGACCGGCTCCGCGAACTCGGATATCCCATCGCGACGGCGAAGGGTCCGGACGGCGGTTATCGCCTGGAAGCGGGCGCGGAGTTGCCGCCCCTGCTGTTCGACGACGAGCAGGCGGTCGCCGTGGCCGTGGCGCTGCGGACCGCGACCCTGGGCGGCGCGGATATCTCCGAAGCGGCCCTGCGCGCGTTGCAGACCGTCCGGCAGGTGATGCCCGCACGCCTGCGCGCCCGGATGGACGCCCTGCGCTTCGCGACCGTCGAACGCCCGGGCGGCGATCCGCGCGATCGGGTGAGCTCCGATGTCCTGCTCGCCCTCAGCGCGGCGGTGCGCGCCCGCGAGGTGCTGCGCTTCGACTACGCGTCCGAATCGGCCGGGCCGCAACCCGATTCCCCGCCCCGCCGCGTGGAACCCCACCACCTCGTGGTCCGCGCCGGCCGCTGGTATCTGCTGGCCTGGGACCTGGACCGCGCCGACTGGCGCACCTTCCGCGCCGACCGCATGACCCCGCGCATCCCCACCGGCCCCCGCTTCACCCCGCGCGACCTCCCCGCCGCCGACCCCGCCACCTTCGTGAACGCGAAATTCCGCGGCTCCCCCGACGCCACCGCCCCGGCCTGGCCCTGCACCGGCGAAGCGATCCTCGACCTCCCCCTGTCCGCCATCACCCCCTTCCTCCACGACGGCACCGCCGAGCCCGTCACCCCCACCCGCACCCGCGTGACCCTGGGCTCCTGGTCCTGGCCCGCCCTGGCCGCGTCTCTCGGCAGGTTCGACACCGCCATCGAGGTCATCGACCCCCCGGCCCTCCGAACGGCTTTCGCGGACCTCGCCCGCCGCTATGCTGCCGCGGCACAGGAGAATCCGCCCGCCCCGGGCAAGCTCAGGAGCTGAACACCGGAGCGGGATCCGGTGCGGCCTGCTCCGCATGCACCTCGGTCAGGGCCTGCGCCCGCAACGCCCCCGGATCCCACCTCTCCTGCCAGGGCCCGACCACCCCGCCTCCGAGTCCCGTCGCCGCGCTCGAGTCACCAGCACCGCGTAGGCCCCGGCGGTGACCACGATCGGCGATATCGCCGCCCCCGAACGGCCATCACGCTGGCCATCCCCGGACGCTATCGATCGATATTCGGACCGGTGCCCACGGAAATCGGTTGCCGGGCGGGCGTTTGCGAGATACCTTCGCCGACATGCAGCGCGTACTCGTCACCACGACGCCGGAGCACCCGGCGCGCTGATGCATCTCTGATCAAGCCCCGGGCGGACGCCCGGGGCTTTTCTCGTGTCGTCATCCGCCCGCGAACGGAAGGACGACCATCGTGTACGACCATCGGAAACTGGGCCGGGAGCTCGGCCTCTTCGACACCGACCCGCTCATCGGGGCGGGACTGCCGTACTGGCTCCCGGATGGCGCGATCGTGCGGCAGAGCCTCGAGGACTACATCCGGGCCGTCGAACGGCGGGCCGGATATCAGCACGTGTACTCCCCCGTTCTCGGGAAGCGCGAACTCTACGAGATATCCGGGCACCTGGCGCATTACGCCGACGACATGTATCCGCCGATGGACATCGGCGACGAGCAGGTCGTGTTGCGCCCGAGCCTGTGCCCGCATCACGCGCTGATGTACCGCTCCCGGTCCCACAGCTACCGCGAATTGCCCTTGCGGATGGCCGAACTCGGCGTGATGTACCGCTCGGAGCTGTCGGGCGTGCTCGGCGGGCTGACCCGGGTGCGCTGTATCCATCTCAACGACGCGCACATCTTCTGCACCCTCGACCAGGTCGCCGACGAGGCAGCCGCCGCGCTCGCGCTGATCGCCGCCGCCTACCGCGACATGGGAATCGCCGACGCGCGCTATCGACTCTCCCTGCCGGGTGCCGGTGGCAAATACGTTGCCGCGCCGGAGATGTGGCTGCGGGCGACCGAGATTCTGCGACAGGTGCTCGACCGGGCCGAGGTGCCCTACGACGCGGTCGAGGGCGAGGCCGCGTTCTACGGCCCGAAGATCGACATCCAGGTCACCGATCACGCCGGGCGGGAGTCGACCCTGTCCACCGTGCAGGTCGACTTCCATCAGCCCGAGCGGTTCGGCCTGCACTACGTCGGCGCGGACGGTGACCGCCACCGGCCGGTCATGGTGCACCGCAGCATCATCGGCAGTGTGGAGCGCGCGGTGGCGCACCTGATCGAACAGCACGGCGGCGCCTTCCCGGCGTGGCTCGCCCCGGTGCAGGTCGTAGTGCTGCCGGTGTCCGAAGCCCAGGACTCGGCCGCCGCCGCACTTCGCGACCACTGCCTGCGCGCCGAACTGCGGGTGCGGGTGGTGAGCGACGGCAGCCTGGCGGGCCGGGTGCGCGAAACCCGGCTCGCGCCCTATCAATTCATCCTCGGCGCGCAGGAGGCCGCCGCCGGCGAGGTGTCGATCCGGCTGCGAGACGGGCGGCGGCTACCCGCGCTGAGCGCCGTCGACGCTGTCGCCCGTGTCGCCGCACAGGTGAAGGCACGCGACACTCGCCTGTGGTCCGACTGACAGACCATCGGCGACGACCACGCCACGGGCGCCGGGCTCCCACACGAGCTGGGTCACCGCTATCCGAACCGCTCGTCACCGGGCGGTTCGGGCCATGGTCCGCGCCCCGGCCTTCGTGGCGTCGGCCGAACCTCTCGAACCGGACCGTCAGCCGAAAGAGATCAGTGTGTTGTTCGCGACCGAGACCCGCGCGCTCTCGAAGAGCGTCAGCCACACTTCGCGTTCGCGAGCGAAGGGATCGTCGTCTTCCGTCCGGGCCATTGTCGCCGCCACCTCGTCGGTGAGCACGCCGTCCCGCAGTTCGATGCCGAGATAGGGCGCGAGGTAGGTCAATTCGCGCAGCAGCGCCACCGACGACCCGAGGATGCCGCCGGGCAGCGCGATATCGGCGGCCTCCGCGGCCAGCACATGGTCGAAATCGATGGGAACGTAGCAGCCTTCGGCATCGGAATGGCTGATGAGATGGCAGTCGAACATGTACAGCAGATCGTCGACCAGCTCGTCCTCGGTGGGATTCTCGCCGGCGGCGACGGGCGTCAGCGGCTCGGAGGGGTTGGTGTACGCGTGCGCGTAGGCCCGGCGCAGGTAGTGCAGAAAGCTGTACGGAAAGCTGCCCATATGCTCGCGCCGGGTCGCCGCACCCCGTGTTTCCGGTTCCTCGTGCGCGGGCAGGTCGTTCTCGGCCAGTACCCGATTGATCGCGGCGAGGTCCCGCCGCAGATCCTCGGCGTACTCGAGGTCCCCCTCCGACAGCGCGAAAGCGTAGGAATGAACTGATATCGCTAGACCCATGGGGCGAGAGCGTACGGCGGCCCGGCGACAGTCGCACCCATGTCGTTTCGCCCACCCGGCGCCGGACCGTTGCGGCATCCGTCCGGACGCCGCCGTCGCCGTGGCCGGGTGGCCCGCCGCTACCGCGGGAAGTAGCTCGGATCCGCCGCGCAGGTGATGTCCTCGGCGGGCAGGACGCCGTCGGCGAGATAGGTGTTGACCGCGTCGGTGACACACGGGCTCAGGCCCACCCGAAACGCGCCGTGAATCCTGGTGTCCGCCAGCGTCACCAGTCGTGACCCGGTCAAACGGCGGTGCAGCGCAACACCTTCCTCGTACACGGTGCGGGTGTCATGGGTCGAGGCCAGAATGAGCGCGGGATGGGCGTTGCCGATCTCGGTGGGCGGCTCGACCGGATCCGGCCAGTACGCGCACGCGCTGATGTTGTTCGCGAACGCCCCGAATATCGGCTGGGTGGCGCGGGTGCGCTCGATGTTGGCCAGGTACCAGGCGGGATCGCGGGGAGCGGCGCGGTCCCCGCACAGCACCGCCGCCAGGCTCGCGGCCTCGAGCGGCACCGCGGCGGTGACCTTGGCCTTGAGATCGTCCAGATCGATCGGCTTGCCCTCGGCGCCGTCGGAGATCATGCGCACCACCGTGGCCAGGCGCGCGTTGAACTGCGGATTGGACAGCAGCGCGAACACCATGAGCGGCACGGTGTGCTCGTCGACCAGGAAGCTGGTGTTGAACACCGGATGCGCTCCGGCCCGGCGAATCGTGTCGGCGACGAAGGCCCGCACCGCGGGGGCGGTCGCACCGAACCGGTATTCGTCGTCATGCCCGGCCGCCCACGCGGCCCAGTCGTCGAGCGCGTATTCGTTGGCGGGTCCCATGTGCTGGTAGTGCCCGATCCAGATCATGTCCGGATCCACGGCGCTGTCCAGCACGACCCGGTCCACCCGGTCCGGGAACATCTGCGTGTACACCGATCCGAGGTAGGTCCCGTAGGACGCACCGAAGTAGCTGAACTTCTGCTCGCCGAACGCGCTGCGCACGATATCCATGTCGCGAGCGGTGTTGCGGGTGTTGATGTTCCGGATCTTGTCCGGATCGGGCGCGACGCACGCGGTGGCCAAGGCGCTGGCGAGGGCGGTGTCGCGCGCGTACCCGAACAGGTCGAATCCGGCCGAGAACAGGATGCTGGGCACCGGCAGCGCGCAGCCGACCTTGTCCGAGCGCCCGATGCCCCGGGGGTCCATCCCGATCAGGTCGTACCGCGCTCGCACCTCGGCCGAGAAATTCTGCTGCGTGGTCACCATGTATCGCAGGCCGGTGCCGCCCGGCCCGCCCGGATTGGACATGAGGATGCCGCGCCGCTGCCCGGGGTCGGTCGCCGCGATCCGCGAGAGCGCCAGCGTCAGCGTGCGCCCGTCGGGCTTGCTGTAGTCCAGCGGCACAACCACATTCGCACACTGCGCCCCGGCCTGGTCCAGCTGCGCGTCGTCACACCCCCGCCACCGCAGTTCCTGCCCGTAGTACCGTTCCAGCCCCGGTGCGGCCTCGGGCCCCGTCGCGCTCGCGGCCGGCGCCGCCGCTACCGCTCCCGCGGCCAGCAGCGACACACTCAGCACGACTCGAATCCACCCGGCGGGCATCTGTTCTCCTCACAGTCCTGTTCCGAGTGCGAACCCTACTGTGAGCGAGCCCGCCGGACGCCCTGATCACCCACGAAGTCGTCCGCGACATCCCGGCCCGGCTGCGTGTTCGTCCTCGACCGCCCCGATAACTCGGGGCACGAGTGCCCGGTGAGCGGGTCGGTTCGGCCCTCGTCGTGCCGGACCCCGGGGCGCGAAGCGATGCGCCGAACGGGGTTCCTCGTGTCGCCGTGGCGAACCGCCCCTGCCTAACGCGTCGTGGGCGCGGGCTCCGACGACCCGCTCGGGCCCGGCGAGGGACGCGCCGGATCGTGGCCACCGACCGCGTTCGCGCCGTAGAACGTCGGCAGGATGCCCTTGACCAGAACGAGCGCCGAGCCTTCCCCGGCAGGCACCGCCGCCAGATTCGTGGCGATCACGATGGTGCGATCGGCGTCGGGGTCGTGACCCATGAACGTCATGAAGCCCGGAATCTGCCCGTCGTGGCCGAGCAGGTGTTCGCCGAACCGGACGATGCCCAAGCCGTAGCCCGCGACACCGGGATTGGCGGGGTCGATCGGCTCGATGCTGTCGAGACGGGTCTGCTGCATGCGCGCGTCGAGCAGTCCGCCGTCGGCGAGCGCTTTCACATAGGTGGCCATGTCGTCGACGGTGCCGATCGCCGCGCCCGCGGTCCACGCCCAGGACGGGCTCGCGACGGTCTGATCGGTGGGCAGCAGCGTTCCGGCGACGGCGGCCGCCTGCTGATCCGGCGGCAGCGCGTAGGTGTCGATGGTCGAGACATTGGTGCCGAAGGCATAGCCCCGCGGGTGCGGATCCGGGATCGCGTCGTCGTTCGCGGCCGGGAAACTGGTGTTCCGCAGGTTCAGCGGTTCGAAGATGCGGGTTCGGAAACTCTCCGCCACAGCGGTTTTCGTCACCTGCTCGATGACCAGCCCGAGCAGGATGGTGTTGGTGTTGGAGTATTCGAAGCGCGCGCCGGGCTCGAAATTGGCCGGGTGCGCGAAGGCGATGTCCAGCAGTTGCCGCGGCGTCCAGACCCGGCGCGGGTCCGCGTCCAGTGCGGCGTTGAAGTCCGGATCGAAGGTGTAGCTGTACAGCCCGCTGCGCATCTCGGCCAATTGGGCGAGGGTGATCCGATCGCCGCCGGGCACGTCGGGCACGTATTTCGCGATCGGATCGTCCAGTGCGAGTTTGCCCTCCTGCGCCAGTTGCAGGAGCACGGTCACGGTCATCGTCTTGGTATTGCTGCCGATGCGATAGTGATCGTCCACGGTGATCGGGTCGTTCTCGCCGATCGTCCCGGTACCGAACGTGGCGGTCCAATCGCCGTCCGACGGTGATCGGATCACCACCGCAGCCCCGGGAATAGCGTTGTCCCGCATCAGTTTCTCGATGATCGGCCGCAGTGTCGCCGCGTAATCGGGCTCGGCGGCCCGCTC
The DNA here is from genome assembly GCF_042799795.1 of Nocardia sp. NPDC057668. Lineage (NCBI taxonomy): Bacteria > Bacillati > Actinomycetota > Actinomycetes > Mycobacteriales > Nocardiaceae > Nocardia > Nocardia sp. NPDC057668. Next base: position 63,086 of record NZ_JBHVIC010000001.1, read on the forward strand.
GCTCGACGTCCCGCATCCCGTCGCGGCCGCCAGCCCCGCGGCCAGCAGCAATGCCCCCAAACTCCGCCGGTATCCCATAACGCGCTCCGTCCGGGTCCGCTGGATACGTGCTTAGCGTCCGCCCAGCCTAACTCTGAACCGACCGGTCTCTACTGACTTTGCCGGACTTCGATCCGAGCTTCGGCAATCGGCCGCGAAATCGAGAGCGAGGTGTCTAAAGTTCTTCGTAGAAGCTCTTCGATCGACCGCTAGGACTCTTCCCCTTCATGCGAAAGCTCGCCCTCTGCGCGCTGCTGGCCGCGCTGCCCCTGACCGCCTCGGCCGTCGCCGCCGCCCAGCCGCCCCCCGCGGTCCAGCCCCCGCTGCCCGCCGAGGATTCGTTCTATCGATACGACGGCGCGCTCGCGGACATCGCGCCCGGCGCCGTCCTGCGCACCCGGCAGGTGAGCGCCGCCCTGCCCGGCGCCGCGACCCAGGCGCTGTATCGCACCACCGATCAGCTGGGCCGACCGGCGGTGACCGCCGCGCTGATCGTGCGCCCGCCCGGAGCTGCCGGCGCGCCCCGCCTGGTCTCGTATCAGGCGGCATACGACGCGCTCAGCTCGCGGTGCAATCCTTCCTACGCCACGGCTTTCGGCCCGCCGGGCCTGGACCACGCGGTGCTCACCGCGGCCCTGGCGGCCGGATATTCCGTGGTGACAGCGGATTACGAAGGGACCGGCCTGCACTACGGGGCGGGGCACGAATCCGGCTACGGCACCCTCGACGGCATCCGGGCGGCCGAACAGGTCCTGGACGTCGCGCCCGGTGTCACACCCGTTGCGCTGCTGGGCTTCTCCGGCGGCGGCCTTGCGACCCAGTTCGCCGCCGAGCTCGCGGCCCGGTACGCGCCGGAGCTGCGCATCGTGGGCGCGGTGGAAGGCGGACTGCCGGTGAACTTCCTGCACACCATCGACTACATCGACGGCTCGCCCGTGTGGTCGAAGGTGTTGCCGCTGGTGCTCACCGGCATCAGCCGGGGCTTCGAAGTGGACCTCACGCCCTACCTGTCGCCGTATGGAACACAGATCATGGCGCGTGCGGCCGATCTGTGCGCCCTCGAGGCGCAGGCGCTGCCGGTCATCGAGATGCGGTCGCTCTTCGCCCCCGAATACGCCGACTACCATCGCTTCTCGCCACTGACCGACATGACCGGCGCGCTCGTCATGGGCACCGTCGGCACGCCCCGATTCCCGATGCTCATCGCCTTCGGCATCAGCGACGGCATCGGGGACGGGGTCGCCCTGGCCGAGGACCAGCGCAGCCTGGCACGCACCCTCTGTGCCGGCGGGGCGCCGGTGGAAGTTCGCGAGTACGCCGGCCTCGACCACGTTGCCGCCGGGCTGGCCGCCCTCGCCGCCGGAATGCCTTACATCGCAGACCGTTTCGCAGGTGTTCCGCCGGTGAACACCTGCGTCGCGCCGTCCGGGAACTGACGCCGAGACGTTGTCCCGGTGCGCCGGAACCGGATCGGGGACGCGTGCGTGCTCGGGATCAGCGCGGCGCCGGAACAGCTCGGGGCGCGACGACCCGCAGCAGCGGCAGCGCGATGACGAGCGCTATCGCCATCAGGAGGCCGCTCACCCACACGGGGCCGAGTTCACCCGCGCCGAGGGTCGCCGCTGCCACCGCGGGGCCACCCGCGGCGCCGATGTTGAGCGCGGCCGTCGCGTACGACCCGCCCATGGTGGGTGCGTTCTCGGCCGCGTAGAGCACGCGGGCGATCAGGGTGCTGCCGACCGCGAAGGCCAGCGCCCCCTGGACGAACACCAGACTCAGCAGCGCCGCCGGCTGCCCGGCCAGGACGCCCAGTGCGATCCAGCCGAGCAGCAGCGCCGGGCCGCCGAACGCGATCACCCTGCCGGGCCGGCGATCCGAGATGCGTCCGGCCACGGTGACACCGGCGAACGAGCCCAGGCCGAACAGCGTCAGCGCCACCGGAACCCACAGTTCGCCCAGCCCGGCCGTGCCGGTGACGATCGGGGCCAGGAACGTGAACGTGGCGAAGGTCGCGGCATTGACCAGCGCGCCGAGGACGATGACCAGTAGCAGTCCGGGCCGGGCCAACTCGCGGATCTCGTCGCGCAGGGACGGTGCGGTCGCGTTGTCCGCGGCTCCCGCATCGGCGGGGATTCCCCGGACGATGCCGTACGCGGCGGGCACGCAGAGCAGCGCGATCGCCCAGAACGTAGCTCGGTAGCCGAGCAACGCCCCGAGCAGCGCGCCACCCGGGGCCCCGGCGACGGTGGCCAGTGTGGTGCCGGACAGTAGAACCGCCAGCGCGCGGCCCTTCCGATCGGCGGCCACCAGTGCGGCGGCGGTGCTCAACGCGACGGCGAGAAATCCGGCGTTGGCCAGCGCCGCGATCACACGCGTCCCCAGCAGCACCCCGAAACTCGTCGTGAGCGCACCCACGAGATGCGCTGCGGCGAAGAGCAATACGAAGAACAGCAGTGTCGTCCGGGCGCGGGCACGGCGTGCGAGCGCGGCCATCAGCGGCGCGCCCACAACCATGCCGACGGCGAAAGCCGACGTGAGCAGCCCCGCCGCACCGATCGACACGTCGAGTGTCGCGGCGATGTCGGGCACCAGCCCCGCGAGCATGAATTCGGAAGTGCCCATGGCGAATACCGCCACGGCAAGCAGGTAGAGGAAAACAGGCATCGAGAACTCCGAAGTGAGAGAACGACAGGAAGACGTCTCGTCACCGCGGCCGGGACCCGAAGGTGCGCACGATCGCCCCGCGGCAAGTAGCCGCGGAACGCGATTCAAGTGCTCAGTCGTTGCGGGGGCCGGCGGCGTGACCGCGAGCCCCCATCTCATTCGCCTCGGGCGTCACCATGCCGCCCACCCTAACCCGCACCCACCGCCGTCCCTGAATCGCCCCGCGATGCTCACACGCACCCTGCCCGACGGGCGGTGAGCTATGGCTCGCCTCCCGCACCCGCGCTGACCCGGTGCGGGACAACACCGATCGGTGCGGGACGGGCAGGCCTCCGAACGAGTTGTTCGTCGTTGCGGACGGCGTTCGGCAGCGGCCGGTACCCGTAACCAGCGGTCGCCACGACCGTGGGGCGGTAGGCACGTGCCCGATACTCGGCGTACCCGCGCGCCCGGCAGGCACACGGTCGGTCACCGCGTCGAACAGCCCGCACGCGGCCGCCGAGCTCGCCGTGCGCGCGGCGGCCCAGCGTTCCACCCGCCGACGCGAGTGCACTCCCGCTCTCAGCCTTCGAACGACACCTCGGCGGTGCGCGCGCTGGCCACAGCGCCCGGCGTGTACTGCTGTTGCCGATCGGCAGGGCCCAGATCCACCGAGACCGTCACGCGGCCTTCGGCATCGGGGGTCACGAGGGACCGGATGCCGTCGACCGTGACGGTGACCGCTGCTCGCGCGGCGAACAGCGGCGGGGTCGTAACCGTGGTCGTGCCACTGCCGGTGACCCGCAGCCCGCGTGCGCTCACCTCGTGCAGATCCAGGAACTGGGCCGCCCGGGCGGGATCGGCGCGCACGTCCCAGCCCCAGACCTCGAAGGCCGGTTCGATCGAGCGGTAGTCGAAGGACTCCGGGACCGCCGCCGGGTCGGCGAACAGCTCCTCGAATCGCGTTATGGCGGCTCGCATCTCGAATTGGAACAGCGCCACACCGTGGCAACCCCAGGGCAGTTCGACCCACTCGTGTGCGATTCCCAACTCCAGCATGCGCCCGTGCGTGCTCACGCTCGGTCCGTGAATCGCCGCGCTCTCCAGCGCGCACCCGACCGAGGCTTCGACCTGTGTCTCCCCGTGCGCCGGGTCGTAAACCCCGTTGCCGGTGTAGAGCTGGAGGTCGACCCCGGCCAGGTTGCTCGCCAGATCGGCGGGATTGTGCCCGCGCCAGCGGATCTCCTGACTCGCGCGCGGGCCGTAGATGGCGTCGGGAGCCGCGCCCTGCAGCGCCGGCGCGATCGAGACCACGTTCCAGGTGTCGGGCATGTTGGTGTCGGCCGCACCGGACAGGCTTGCGGCGGCGGCGAATTCGTCGGGATGCCGCGCCGCGAGCAGCAGGGTGCCCGCGCCGCCCATGGACTCCCCCATGATCGCGCGGTGGGCGCGATCGGCGTGGGTGGCGAAGCTCGCGTCGATGAGCGGTATCAGCTGATCGATCACGAACGTCTCGTATTTCGCGCTGCCGTCGAGCCAATCGGACCAGAATCCGGCGTCACCGCGCGGGGAGACCACCAGGGAGGGGTAGTCGGCGGTGATGGTCTCCCCGTCATAGATCGCCCGGAAGGTGGCCTCGTCGTGCGCGGTTCCGGCCAGGTAGTAGGTGACCGGCCAGCGGCGCGCACCGCCCGGTTCGTAGCCGGCGGGGAACGTCACCTCCACCGGGACGGGCGCGGCGAACGCATCGGTGGCGACCGTCAGTTGCACGGTGCGCGGGGTCAGCCAGTGCTCGGCGGTGATCACCGCGGCCGCGGCAGCGGGTGCCGCCGACACCGGCGCACAGGCCACCGCGATACCCGCGCCCAGCGCGGCACTCAGCAGGGCCCGGCGGCGGCGCGGCGGGCGATCAGCGGACTCATTCATGGTTTATTCCTTGCTACGAGAAAGAGATTGCTCGGGCCGCGCGCTCAGCGCACGGACTTGATCGGCAGCACGGCGAGTCCGCCGAGGACGGCGGCGAGCACCGACCCCAGGAAGAGCGCGGTGTAGTTCGGCCCGGATCCGCCGATGGCCAGCAGCGGCGTCGCCACCACCGGCAGCAGCAGTTGGGGCAGCTGATAGGACAGCGCGATCACCGCCAGCCCGGTTCCCGCGTCCGAGGAGTCCGGCAGCAGCTCGGTCATCATCGCCACGTCGACGCAGGCGAACGCGCCCTGCCCGATCCCCACCAGGGTCACACCGACGGTGAACACGGTCAGATCGTGCGCGAACATGGTCACCAGCAGGCCGAACGCGGTGCACAGCGCCGAGGAGTACACGATCGGCTTGCGCCGGCCGGTGCGGTCGGACAGCCAGCTGAACAGCACGCTGGTGACCACGCTCGCCGCGAACATCGCGCCGATCACCGCGCCCTGGGCCCGGGTCGCCTCGGCCTCGGAGAGCCCGAGCCGATCGGTGAGCAGATACAGCAGGTAGGTCGCCACAGAAACCAGGGCGAGCGTGACCAGTAGGCGGCACACCCACGCCCACGCGAAGTCCCGGTGTCGCACCGGGTTGATCCAGTAGCTGCCCAGCAGACTCCGCCGGCTCAGCGCCACCGGTTCGGTGCGCACGATGTCGCGCAACACCGCGAACATCGCGACGTTGGCGGCCAGCGCGAACGCGGCGGGCACGCCGAACCAGTACGCGGGATCGCCCGGCAGCGCCCCCACCAGCCAACTGCCCACTGCGGGAGCCAGTCCGGTGCTCATACCGAACGCCGCGGCCACCCGCGCCCGGATGGTCGACGGAATCTGTTCGGCCAGTAGCGCGTTCAGCGCCATGGTGGTCGCGCCGAACCCGGCCTGCGCGATGGCCCAGCCGAGCAGAATCGCGGGAACACCGGGCGCGAAGGCCAGCACGAGCATGCCGAGCGTACTGACCACCGCGCCGCCGAGGATGAAGGGCCGTCGCATCCCCGCCCGCGCGGTGCTGACGTCGCTGATCCGCCCGAGCGGCGCCGAGACCACCATGATCACGATGCCGCCGGCGGCCACCGTCAGCGACAGCAGCTGGGACTTGTGCTCGGGAGCCAGGGCGGCCAAACGCAGCGGGATGCTGACGAACCCGGCCGACAGCGCGGCCAGGGCCGCGCCGAGATACGCCAGCACCAGCGTCGGCAGGAACAGCGGGGATTGCTTCCTGCCCGGGAAGGCGACGCTGGTCGCCGCGGTCAGGTCGGTGTCGGACATCATTGTCTTCCGTTGTGCGAGCGGGTGATTCAGTCGTGCAGGGTGCGCAGCGCCGCGACGATGGCCTGGCCCGCCGAGCGGGCGGTGAGCGAGGCCCGCTCGAACAGTCCGCCGTTGTGCGGCAGGCCGATCAGCTGCAGCGCCGACACCGGGATTCCGGCGTTCGCGAGGGCGGCGGCGTAGCGCTCGCCGTCGCCGCGGATCGGATCGCATTCGGCGGTGACGATGTAGGCCGGGGGTAGGCCGGTGAAATCCGTTGCCCGCAGCGGGGATACGTACGGGTCGCGACGGTCGGCGCCCTCCGGCAGATACCACCGCAGCAGCCGGGCCAGGTCCGCGATCAGCTCCGCGGTGACCTCGCCGAGATCGCGTTCGCCCGGGTCGTCGGTCAGATCCAGGAAGGGCACCTCGAGAATCTGCAGCGCCAGCGGGTACCCGCCGCGGTCGCGATTGAGCAGGGTCAGCGCGGCTGCGAGATTCCCGCCCGAGGACTGTCCCGACACCCCGATCCGCGTCGCGTCGGCCCCGAGCGCGCTCGCCTCGCGCACCACCCACTCTAGTGCCGCGTACCCCTGTTCCAGGGCGGTGGGATAGGGATGCTCGGGGGCGAGGGCGTACGAGACCGCCGCGACGATCACCCCGGCTTCGGCGGCGCGCCGGGCACATTGGGCCGCCACGCCTGCATGATGCAGCCCGCCCTGGCTGAAGCCGCCGCCGTAGAAGAACAGGCAGACCGGCAGCGCCGAACCGCTGGCGGGTTCCCGCGGGTAGAACAGCCGGACCGGCACATCCGGGTAGCCCGGCACGGGCACGACATGGTCGTGGATGGGCACCCGCGGTCCGGGCAGGCCGAGCGCCGGGAACACCGCCTCCTCGAATTCGTAGGCGCGCGTGCGCTGTTTCACCGGGTCATCGGTGGGTTCGGGCAGCGGGACACCGAGTTCGGTCAGTGCGCGAACGAGATTGGCGTCGAGGGGCATGGTGGCTCCGATCAGGAATGGGTCGATGCGGGCTGGATCGCGCGGCTGCGCAGGAACTCGACGGCTAGGTCCTGCCAGGCGCGCGCGGTCGGGGAGGTGAGCGTCAGCGTCCCGCTGCCGTGCAGATGACCGGGTGCGCGCCAGTGCCGCACGGGCACCCCGGCCGCGGCCAGCGCCGCCGCGTACGCCTCCCCGCTGTCGCGCAGGGGGTCGAGTTCGGCGGTGATCACCAGGGCGGGTGCGAGATTCGACAGGTCGGCCACCTCGGCGGGCGCCGCCGGGCCGACCGGCGAGTGATCCGCGCCGAGGTACGCCGCCCGCAGTGCGGTGAAATCCCCGCCCAGATCGTTCAGTTCGGCGTAGGCGAGGAAGGATTCGTCCCGCTCGATGTGCAGGTCCGTGGCCGGTACCTCGAGGATCTGATGGTCCAGCGGCACGCCCAGGTCGCGGGCGTGCACCGCGACCATGGCGGCGAGATTGCCGCCCGCCGAGATGCCCCCGACGCCGATCCGGTCGGTCTCGAAGCCGAATTCGGCCGCGTTCGCGCGCAGCCAGTGCAGAACGTCCAGGCAGTCCTCGAGGGCGGCGGGGAACTTGTGCTCGGGCGCGAGCCGGTAGTCGACATCGAAGAAGTCCACGCCCGCGGCCAGGGCGCGGGTCCGGCACACCCGGTTGTTGATGTCCTCGTCCACGCTGCCGAGCACGAACCCGCCCCCGTGGAAGATCAGGTGCGCCATGCGCGGTCGCGCCGTCGGCGGCCGGTAGTGGACCACGGTGATCTGCCCGGCCCGGGTGGGCACGCGGTGACGGGTGACCTCGCACGCGGCGGGGCCCGGCGCGGTGAACCGGGCCGCGAGGATGTCCGAGATCTCGCGGGCGACCGTGCGCCGGCCGATCCAGTCGTCCGGCGGCGGCTGCGGCAGTGAGCTCCTGGTCGCGTACACCGTCGCGAGCCAGTCCGACACGGCGGGCTCGCAGCCCGCGGCGCGGGCGCGTGCCAGGTAATCTGACATCGAGTCCTCCATCGAAGTGCTTCTACGAAGGACTTTAAAGTGTGATCGGCGCAATAGTCAACGGTCGTACCGGCCGCACGTCGACGATGGATTAGGGTGAGAACGTGGGGAATTCGAGCGTGACGATCTACCAGGTAGCCCAGGCGGCCGGTGTCAGCATCTCCACGGTGTCCCTCGCGCTCAACCACCCCGACCGTGTCAGTTCCGCCACCCGCGACCGCATCATCGGCATCGCCGGCGAACTCGGTTACCGCCCGGGCGCAACGGCTTCCGAGCGTGCTAAGCGCCGCACCGGCCGGATCGCGGTACTCGCGCCCTTCAGCAGCTACGAGACCTACCGCACCCGCCTGATCGGGATTCTCGAGACCTTCGGCCCCGACGACGTCGAGGTCGTGGTGCTGGACAGCCCGTCGGCCGCCGAAGCGAGTTCGCCGCTGCTCGAGACGCTGCCCGTGCGCGGGGACGTCGACGGGCTGCTGATCATGGGCGTGCCGCTCGGTGAGCAGGGCGCGGACCGGCTGCGGCGCTGGGGGCCGCCCACCGTACTGGTGGACTCGGTGCACCCCGCGTTCAGCACCGTCGCCTTCAACGACGAGCACGCCGGATATCTGATCGCCGCCCACCTGCGCGATCATGGCCACGAACGCCTGGGCTATCTGCACGAACCCCAGCGCTCGACGGACTACGTCTCCCCCGGCCAACTCCGCCGGCGCGGTTTCATCCGCGCGTTGGGCGGCGACGCGCACGCGGTCGAGGAACTGACGTTGCCGCACAACACTTTCGACGCCGCGCGCGCACTCGCCGCCGAGGTGGCGAGCCGATCGGACCGCCCGACCGCCGTGGTCGCCCATCACGACGTCCTGGCCGCGGGCTTCCTCGCCGGCCTGCGCGACGCCGGACTCCGGGCCCCCGCCGATATCGCCGTGGCTGGCTTCGACGACGGCCCACTGGCCGAAGCGCTCGACCTCACCACCATCCGCCAGCATTTCGCCGACTCCGGCCGGCGCGCCGCAGAACTGCTGCGCTCGCTGATCCGGAGTGAGAACCAGACGGCGTCCAACACCCTGCTGACCCCGGAGCTGATCATCCGCAAGACCACCTGATCGCCGAAAAGCCAAGCACCCGAACGGATCGGGCGCCGGCGCGCCTCAGTCCAGCAGCTCGTCGAGATACTTGCCGGGATTCTCCAGAAACGTCCGCGTCACCCGGTAGTGCTCGGTGTCCTCGTATTCCACTCGCTCGAACCCGTCCTCGCCGATCTGATAGATCCAGGCGTCGGGATAGGCCATCAGGATCGGCGAATGCGTGGCGATCAGGAACTGCGAGCGCGCCCGCACCAGCTCGTGCATCCGCGCGATCATCGCCAGCTGCCGGCTCGGGGACAACGCCGCCTCCGGCTCGTCCAGCACGTAGAGTCCGTCCCCGCCGAAGCGATGCAGCATGAGCGAGAAGAACGATTCGCCGTGGGACTGCTCGTGCAGGGAGACCCCGCCGTAGGAATCGATCAGCGGCGGCGCGCTCGCGGGCTCCCGATCCATGTCCTCGATATTGGTGGCGACGTTGAAGAAGCTCTCCGCCCGCAGGAAGAACCCGTCCCGCGGCTTGTGCACGGCCTTCACCAGCCGCAGGTATTCGTGCAATTCCGAATGTGATCCCCGCGTGGAGAAATTGAAGTTCCGCGTGCCGCCCTCCGGGTTGAACCCCCAGGCCGTCGCGATCGCCTCGAGCAGTGTCGACTTCCCGCTGCCGTTCTCCCCCACCAGAAACGTCACCCGGGGGTGCAGCTCCAGCTCGACCAGACAGCGCACCACCGGCAGCGCGAACGGATACGCCTCGAACGAGGGCACTCCGTCGCGATCGAGCACCGCCCGCCGCACGTACCCGCCGCTCACCGATCCCATGCCCGAATCATGCCCCGCCCGCACCTCATCGCCCGTATCGGGGCCGGTCACGCCGAGCATTCGCGGGCTTTGCCACCGCGTCGACCCCGTCCGAATTGGTTAGTTAGCAACTAACAACTATATTGAATGAGTTGTTCGTACTGCTATCTCTTCGGGAGGCGTTGTGTCCGCCACCACCACCGAGCTCGACACCGGTGATGTTCAGACGATCCGCCGGCGGCGGCGGATGGACCATGACCATCCGCGGTACAAGTGGGTGGCGCTGGCCAACACCACGCTGGGCATGTTGATGGTCACCATCAACTCCTCGATCGTCATCATCTCGCTGCCCGCGATCTTCCGCGGTGTGGACCTGAATCCGCTCTCACCGGGGAACGTGGGCTACCTGCTGTGGCTGCTCATGGGCTTCCTATTGGTATCCGCGGTGCTCGTGGTGCTGTTCGGGCGACTCGGGGATATGTACGGGCGCGTGCGGATCTACAACCTCGGATTCGTCGTGTTCGCGATCTCGGCGGTCGCGCTGTCGCTGGTGCCGTTCACCCATGACGCGGGCGCGCTGTGGCTGATCGGCTGGCGCGTGGTGCAGGGCGTCGGCGGCGCCATGCTGATGGCCAACTCGGCGGCGATCCTCACCGACGCGTTCCCGGTCGAGCGCCGCGGCTTCGCACTGGGCATCAACCAGGTTGCGGCGGTGGCGGGTTCGTTCCTCGGACTGGTGATCGGCGGCCTGCTGTCGGAATGGCACTGGAAGGCCGTGTTCTGGGTGAGCGTGCCGTTCGCCATCGTCGGCGCCATCTGGTCGTACCGCGCGCTGCACGACATCGGTCAGCGCACGCCCGGAAAGCTGGACCTGCCCGGCACCCTCACCTTCGCGCTCGGCCTGACCGCCCTGCTCACCGGCATCACCTACGGCATTCAGCCGTACGGGGATTCGAACACCGGCTGGGGCAATCCGTGGGTGATCGGTTCGGTGCTCGGCGGTTTCGCGCTGCTGGCGCTGTTCTGCGTGATCGAGAGCAAGGTCGACGCGCCCATGTTCCAGCTCTCGCTGTTCCGTTCGCGCGCTTTCGGATTGGGCAACGTCGCCGGGCTCATGGCCTCGATCGGGCGCGGCGGGCTGCAGTTCATGCTGATCATGTGGTTGCAGGGCATCTGGCTGCCGCTGCACGGCTTCGACTACGAGGTCACCCCGCTGTGGGCGGGCATCTACATGCTTCCGCTGACCCTGGGATTCCTTGCGGCGGGACCGGTTTCGGGCTGGCTGTCGGACCGCTACGGCGCGCGCTCGTTCGCGACGCTGGGCATGTCGGTGATGGCGCTGACCTTCGTGCTGCTGGTCGCGATCCCGGTCAACTTCAACTACTGGGTCTTCGCGGGCATCATCCTGCTCAACGGCCTGGGCTCGGGCCTGTTCACCTCGCCCAACACCGCCGCGGTCATGAACGCGGTGCCCGCGGACCAGCGCGGTGTGGCCTCGGGCATTCGCGCCACACTGCTCAACGGCGGTATGGCGCTGTCCATGGGAATCTTCTTCTCCCTCATGGTCGTCGGCCTGTCCTCACCGCTGCCCGGCGCGCTCGACTCCGGACTCCAGGCGCAGGGCGTGTCCCCGGAGGTCGCCGCCGACGCGGCCGGCCTGCCCCCGGTCGGCAGCCTGTTCGCGGCGTTCCTGGGGTACAACCCGATCGAGGAACTGCTCGGCCCGAGCGGCACCCTCGAACATCCGGGCGTGCAGACCGAAGTCCTGACCGGTCAGGAGTTCTTCCCCAACCTGATCTCGGGCCCGTTCCACTCCGGACTGGTGGTCGTCTTCCTCGGCGCGGCACTTATGATGCTGATCGGCGCGGTGGCATCGTGGTTCGCCGGCAACGGGAACGCTCCCGCGGAAGCCGCCGAACTCCGCGCAGCCGACCGCGCGGGAATCTGACCCCATGATCGAGGAGGCCACGCTGTCCGCGCATTCCGGTATCGCCGACACCGAACTCAGTGCCGCGGACACCGAGCAGCTCAGCGAGGCCGCCGATCTCTATCACACGATCGGCCGTCTGCTGCGATTGCTGCGGCATTCCGGGGATCTGGGCGCGCTCAGCCCCGGCGCCGCGTCCGCGCTGGCCTCCCTCGCTCGATCCGGGCCCATGCGGCTCAGCGATCTGGCCGGTGTCGAGCGCGTCAGCGCGCCCACGATGTCGCGGGTGGTGACCAGTCTGGAGAAGTCGGGCTACCTCACCCGGGACGCGGATCCGGAAGACGGCCGCGCCCAACTGCTCTCGGCGACCCCGGCGGCGCACGATCTGGTGACGGGCCTGACCTCGGCGCGGATCCAGCGCTTCGCGGCCGCCATGGATCGGCTCGAGCCCGAGCAGCGCCGGACGCTGCTGTCCTCGCTGGGCACGCTCATCGAAGCGCTGGACGAGGATTCGCCCGCCTGAGCGGGTCCGCGTCCAGGCACGAAAATCGATCGCGGGCGAACGAATTCGGCCCGTCGAGCGATTTCAGAACAATGTGTCAGCCGAATCGCTCGAATGCGACGGCGCACCGCGTGGGCGCTCCCCCATGCGCTCGATGACCTCCGCGTCCAGAATCGCGCCGATCTCCCCCTCCAAAACCTCGGCGCGCGTCTGCAACTCGACGACGTCGGGTTCGGTGATCGTCTCGGCCTCGAGCTTGAGGTACACGCACGACAGCGCGGATCGCAAATTCTCGAGTTCGCCGGGGCCCACGATCGTTCACTCTAGAACGCGGCCGAACGACAGCCGGCGGCGACACCGGCCGCCGGCGGGTGCGGTGCGGGCAGCACGCCCGCACCGACCACCGTGCCCCGATCCGGTTACGCGTTGTCGTACGCGTCCTGCAAGGTCTTGATATCGAGCTTGGACATGGTGCGCATCGTCGTGTTGACCGCCATGCTCCGGGCCGGTTCACCCGACATCAGGGTGAACAGCGCGGACGGGACCACCTGCCAGCTGAGCCCGTACTTGTCGGTCAGCCAGCCGCAGGGGCCGGGCTCGCCGCCGCCGGCGGTCAGCGCGTCCCACAGTCGATCGACCTCCTCCTGGGTTTCCACGATGACCTGCACGGACGCCGAATCGTTGAGCGGGTGACCGGGTCCGCCGTTGAGCAGCGTGATCGAATGCCCGGCGAGCTCGAGGGTCACCACGAACGGCGAGCCGTCCGGGCCGGGGGTGGAGGAGGTGACGGCGGAGTTCGGAATCGCGGCGACGTAGAAATCGGCGGCCTCCCCGACGTTGGCATCGAACCAGAAGAAGGTGTTGACGGTGGTGCTCATGATGGGCTCCTCGCGATGTGGTGAAGCTGTTGTCACCTATCGGTCGGAGCCGGTTTCGCGTCTTCTACCTATCTCGGAAATTTTTCTCGAAATCTTTTTCCGGCGCTGTCGGTGCGACCCCATAGGGTGGGAGTCGGCCGTGTAGGGAGCGGCCGGCGAAGGCGGGTAGTGCAATGTCTTATGACGCTGGGGATCTGTGGGCGATCATTCGAGCGGCGGAGCTGGTCAGGGATTCGCACGAGGCGTATCTACTACGCCTGCGATTCGCCGACGAGCTGCGCAAATTATGGGCCAACGATTTCTCCGGCAGTGCGGGCCGCGAGCTGATGGAGGTGCTGGAACAGGCGATGCGGGCGGTGAACGCGGCCGGCTATCGCACCGCCCCGCCCCCGGATCGCCGGGTCGAATCGGTGGTGGACGATCCCACCGCCGATCCGGGTCTGCGGGTGTTGCAGATGAACTCCGCGACCACCAGAGCCGTTGAGCCCGAACGCGTCTACGGCCCTTGGCGCGTGCGCCGCCGGGAACGGTCCCGCGAACGCGGGCTCGGCCGGGAGCGGTGAGAACGCCCGTGGCCCGTCACTGCCGGTAGGTCGCCAGGAACCGCCCGATGCGTTCGATGAACGCCTCGAGATCGTCCGCGTGCGGCAGGGTGACGATCCGGAAGTGGTCGGGCTCGGGCCAATTGAAGCCGGTGCCCTGCACGATGTGGATCTTCTCCTGCAACAGCAGATCGAGCACGAACTGCTCGTCGTTGTGAATGGGGTACATCGAGCGGTCGATGCGCGGGAACGCGTACAGCGCACCCTTGGGCTTCACGCACGAGACGCCGGGAATGGCGTTCAGCGCCTCCCACGCGCGGTCGCGCTGCTCGTGCAGCCGGCCGCCGGGCCGGGTGAGGTCGAAGATGCTCTGGTGCCCGCCGAGTGCGGCCTGAATCGCCTGCTGGGCAGGGACATTCGCGCACAGGCGCAGGCCCGCGAGCATGGTCAGGCCCTCGAGGTAGTTCTGAGCGTGCTCGGTGGGACCGGATACGACGAGCCAGCCCGAGCGGAAACCGGCCGCGCGGTAGGACTTGGACAGACCCGAGAAGGTGAGCACCAGCAGATCGGGGGCCAGGGTCGCGGTGCAGGTGTGGTTCAGGCCGTCGTACAGGATCTTGTCGTAGATCTCGTCGGAGAAGACCACGAGATTGTGGCGGCGGGCCACCTCGAGGATCTCGCGCAGCACCTCGGGTGAGTACACCGCGCCGGTCGGATTGTTCGGGTTGATCAGCACCAGCGCCCGCGTGCGATCGGTGATCTTGGATTCGATATCGGCCACATCCGGGAACCAGTCCGAGGACTCATCGCAGATGTAGTGCACGGCCCGGCCGCCGTTGAGCGCGGTGGCCGCGGTCCAGAGCGGGAAATCCGGTGCGGGAACGAGGACTTCATCGCCGTTCTCCAGCAGCGCGGTCATGGCCATCATGATCAGTTCGGAGACGCCGTTGCCCAGGTACACGTCTTCGACGTCCACGCCCTCGAGCCCGAGGGTCTGGTAGTACTGCACCACCGCGCGGCGGGGCGAGAGCAGCCCCTTGGAGGAGGAGTAACCGCTGGAAACCGGCAGGTTGCGGACCATGTCCTGCAGCAGATCCGCGGGCGCCTCGAAGCCGAAGGGCAACGGATTGCCGGTATTGAGCTTCACCACGTGATGACCCTCGGCCTCGAGCCGCGCGGCATGCTCCGCGACCGGTCCGCGGATCTCATATGACACACCCGCGAGCTTGCTCGACTGCTTGACCTGCATGGACGTCCCTTCTCGATGCGCTTGTCACACACCTTACTTGGATTTTCCAAGTTTGCACTTGGAATTTCCAAGCGAGTGGTTACAGTGGAAGCGTGCCACGTCGAAGCTACGACCACTACTGCGCGGTCAGCCGCGCCCTCGAACTCGTGGGCGACCGCTGGAGTCTGCTGGTGGTTCGCGAACTGTGTTCGGGCCCGCGCAGATACAGCGATCTGTTCGCGGATCTACCGGGTATCAGCACCGATATGCTCGCGGCCCGGCTCAAGGAATTGGAGCGCGACGAGATTCTCGTGCGCCGGCGCGTCGGGCCGCGCGCGGGGACCGCGCTGTACGAGCTGACCGAATCCGGTGCGGCACTGCGACCGGCACTCGACGCGCTGTCGCAGTGGGGCGCACCACTGCTGGGCGAGCGCCGGGCCACCGATGCCGTGCGAGCGCACTGGTTCGCCCTGCCACTGGGACGCGCTGTGGCCGAACAGCTTCCGGAGGGAATCGTCACGGTGCACATCGGGGAGACGACACTGCACTACGTGATCACCGGTGGTGGCATCACGCATTACGACGGACCGGCCGACTCGGCGGATCTGGAACTGCGCCTGGATTTCGCGGCCGCGGCCGACATCGCCACCGGAGTCCGCACGCTCGCCGAGGCGGCGCACGGACTGCCGTGACTCATCCGTGCAGGTAGCGCACCAGGTGCTCGCGTTCGTTCTCCAACTCGGAGATCTGGTTCTTGACCACATCGCCGATGCTGACCACCCCGACCATCCGGCCATCGGCCACGACCGGCAGATGCCGAATGCGGTGCTCGGTCATGGTGGCGTTGAGCGTTTCCACGCGATCGTCGGGGGAACAGGTGTGCACGACAGCGGTCATGATCGCCGAGACCGGCCGATCGAGTAGCCCCGCACCATCGAGGTGTAGTCGCCGCACGACATCGCGCTCGGAGGCTATGCCGGTCAGGACCACACCGTCCGCGGAGACCACCACCGCGCCCACATTGTGTACCGCCAGTACCCGCAGCAGTTCGCGCACGCTCGCATCGGGTGCGATCGTGATGACGCCGGGTCCTTTTCGACGCAGTATCTCCGAGATTCGCATATGTCCACCGCCAGTTTCCTCGGACCATCGATGTATCTCAGGATCCCGCTTTTACCTGCGCTTGAACATCAACGATTGCGAATTGATGCCTAACTCGACGGGAGTGCATCGAGTGCGGCTTCGATAGCGCGGTGAAATGTCGGATATGCGTAGATCATGGTGCGGAGAGTGCTGGTCGGGACCTCAGCGTGCACGGCGAGCGTGAGAGCGGAGAGCACTTCACCACCGGTGGGACCCATGGACGTCGCGCCGACGAGCACACCGCGATCGGCATCCTCCACGAGCTTGATGAAGCCCTCGTTGCCGACCTTGTGAATCCAGCCGCGCGTGCTGGCGGGGATGTCGTATTTTCCGACGCGGACGGTCAAACCCGCCGCTCGCGCCTGTTCTTCGGTCAGTCCGACCGATCCGACCTCGGGATCGGTGAAGGTCACCCGCGGCACCGCCCGATACTGAGCGGTCTCGCCGGACTCACCGAGAATATCGGCCGCCGCGATCCGCGCCTGATACATCGACATATGTGTAAAGGCCCCGTGCCCGGCGACATCGCCGATCACCCAGAGTCCATCGGCAGCCCGCATGCGCTCGTCGACGTCGATCGACTTCGCGTGTTCGTCCAGCCCGAGCACGCCGATGCCCAACGAGGCGAAGTCCGTCCGCCGTCCCGTGGCGACCAGCAACCGCTCCCCCCGCACCGGCTCGCCTTCGCTCATGGCGACGGTGAATTCACGCCCGTCGTACTCGACACCCGCGGCGCGCGCACCACTGCGCACGGTGATGCCCTCGGCCTCGAACACCTCCGCGAGCAGTGCACTCGCCTCCGGTTCATCCTGCGGCACCAGCCTTTTGGGCACGACGATGGTGACCCGAACCCCGAACCGCGCGAACAATTGCGCGAACTCGGAGCCGACCGGCCCACCACCCAGCACGATCAGCGATGCGGGCAATTCGGTAACCCGCACGGCTTCGCGATTGGTCCAGTAGGGCGTATCCGCCAGCCCCGGCAGCGGCGGCACCGCCGGCGCCGTTCCCGGATTGAGCACGACAGCCCGAGCCCGGAAAACTCGCTCCCCCTGCTCGGTCGCCACGGTCACCTCCCCGGGCGCGGAAATCCTGCCCCACCCCCGAACGAAGGTCCCACCCGCTTTCTCGAACCGCTCGACCGCGGCCGAATCATCCCAATTATCAGTGGCCTCATCCCGAATCCGAGCCGCCACCGGCCCCCACTCGGGCTTCACAACGGCTTCCCCCGCAAGTTCGTTCACCCGCCCGGCCTCGGCCAGCGCATCCGCCGCCCGAACCATGATCTTGGTGGGCACACAGGCGAAGTAGGGACACTCTCCGCCCACCAACCGTCCTTCGACTCCCACGACATTCAACCCACCGCGGGCCAACCGAGCGGCGACATCCTCCCCACCCGGTCCCATCCCCACCACAACCGCATCGACAGTCTCCACCGACATCCCGCCACTCCCTCTCCGCATTCCGTCCCGTTGCCCCACCAGCATCACCCCAACCTTCGCTCCCCGCACCGACCACCCCGGCACGTCGCGCCCCCGGATCTCCGTTCGCACTTGACGCGACTTCGCACGGAGTGTCCGGAGGTAGCCGCGTCGGGGCCGAATCAGTGTGGTGCGCAGGGGTACAGGCTCAGCCGTGTGTCTGCAGCCGG
The DNA here is from genome assembly GCF_042799795.1 of Nocardia sp. NPDC057668. NCBI lineage: Bacteria > Bacillati > Actinomycetota > Actinomycetes > Mycobacteriales > Nocardiaceae > Nocardia > Nocardia sp. NPDC057668. The sequence goes on from NZ_JBHVIC010000001.1 coordinate 80,745, forward strand.
ACTCCCTAGCGGGGCGAGTTGTGCCGCGAATCGCCACACATCACGGAGTGCCATCGTCGTGCGCCACGTTCGGCACTGGTGCGCGATGAATCGCGGGAGTGGGACGTGCGTTGACGGTGAGTGGCAGCGGGAATTAGGTTCGGCTGGTGCCGGTCGAAGAGGACAGTTGCGGATACCGCTGGAGTGATGTGCCCGCTGACCAGCTGCGAGCCGAAGTGGGCGAAGCATTGCGCACATTTCCGCGACGGTCCATCGCAGCGGATGGCCGGCGGCCCGCAGCAGTGTTGATCGCGATCGTGGAGCAGGACGGGCAACAGGGAATCTGGCTGACCGAGCGATCGCCGAGTCTCCGCGCACACGCCGGTCAATTCGCACTGCCCGGCGGCAAACTCGATCCCGGCGAGGACGCGATAGCGGCGGCACTGCGTGAGCTGCACGAGGAGCTCGGTGTGCTTCTTCCCGACTCCGCGGTTCTCGGGCTGCTCGACGACTATCCGACCCGGTCCGGCTACATCATGACGCCGGTGGTGGCTTGGGCCGAGAATTCCCCGGTTCCTATTCCCGACCCAGCCGAAGTGGCTGTGCTGCACTGGATCCCGATGTCTGAATTGGATGTCGAGCCTCGATTCACGGATACTCCGGGCTCTGACAACCCGGCGATCAAGCTTCCTCTGCTCGGGGGGCATCTTCATGCGCCTACCGCTGCGATCCTCTATCAGTTTCGTGAAGTGGTGTTGCGGCACCGTCATACTCGTGTCGACCACTACGACCAGCCTCGGTTCGCTTGGGAGTGAGTGTGTGGCGGGGCTCGGGTTCGCGTGGGTAGTCGCTGATCGCCGTGGGCGGGTCGTTGATATTGCGGTCTCAGCGCTACCGGGCTGATAGGCGGGATCGGGATTGTGGATGCGTTGCCGGGTTTCGGGCTATCGGCGGGATGGGTAGCTGGTTGCCGTTGACAGACGACTGGATAACGACATACCAGCGGAGTTGGCTAGGGAGGTCGGGCTGCGGTTCCAGCCCCCTCCTGGAGAGCAGCCTGGATAACGAGAACCAGCGGAGTGCGGTGGGGAGAGTCGGGCTGCGGTTCCAGCCCTCCCGGGGCAAAGCAGCCTGGATAACGGAGGCCCAGCGTGGCCGGGTTGGGAGCCTCGACGGCGGTACCAGCCCTCCCGGGCCGATAAACGGGATCCACCACCGGCGGGGGTACGAGCACGCCTCGAATCGATTACCGCTCACCACAATCACCCTCGGAGGCAGTACCAGCATTCAGATATGACGGATCTTTGTCTGTAGATCTCGAGAAGGTTCCCCCGGCCATCCAGCCAGGCTGGGAGGGCGAAAGCGCTCCCGGCTGGGGAGCCGAAGTCGGGTACGGCAGGCGAGGTAACCAGCACTGCCTCGTTGTTCTTGCTTGTTCTCCCGAACCCCGCCGGAAGATGAAGGGTGCGTGCGGGTCTCGGCTACGTCGGCCACTGGAGTGAACACCAACGCCGCTCTTTGGGGTTGGGTTTGGGGGTTTGGGTTTCGGCTGGAGGGCAGTGCTCTAGCAGAGTCGCCGCGTCGGGATACCCGGCACACCCGAAGGACTCGGCACACGCGGGTGATGACTGAAATTCACCCGAGGTCTACGAGCGGGATCAATATGCGGTGGTGGTATCCACCCGGTCTTGCCCGGATGCTCCGAATCATCGGGCATCACTATCGTTTTCCAGCCATTCGGGCCGGTGTTCACCTGTGCGTGGCAGGCATCGCACGCGAACGTCAGATTCTCGATGTCCGTTTCGCCACCATCAGCCCACTCCTTGATGTGGTGGACCGCCGAGCGGGTGGCGGGGGCGTCGCACCCGGGGCGCGTGCAGCCCCGCTCGACCGCGGTGAGTGCCAGGCGCTGCTCTGCCGAGGCCAGGCGTTGACCACGGGACAGGTGCAGTGGGCGGCCGTTGGCATCCACGATCACCAGATACGGGGTCGACCGCGCGGCCAACGTGATCGCTTCGGTGATCGAGAGCGTGCCACCGGTATTCGTGGTAGCCAGCCCGGTACGCTGCTCGAGGTCGGTCAACCGCATGGTGACCACGGTCGAGACCGGCAGCCCCCGGTGATACCCGAGCTTGGTGGGTCCCATGTCCGGGTGCAGGAACCGCAGCAGCGCATCGTGATTGCGTTGCGCTTCGGAGCGGTGATCACGCTTGGCAGCGGCCCGCAACACGTTCCGAGCGGCGACGGTGGCAGCATCGGCGTCACTGTCGTCGGTTTCGGTTTCGGTGTCGATCCCGAGTTGTGCGGTGGTGTGCGGGCTGTCCGGGTCGTCGGGGTTGCACATGCCGGGTCGCGCGAACTTGGCGAACATGGGCAGGAACACCGCACCCAACTCCGGGGTGAGCAACCCCGAGATCGGGAACATCCCATCCGCGCGCTGGCGCCCGATGCAGATGCCGCGCATCCGCTGACGGTCCTTGTCGGCGGTCAACACCCCATCGGGGTCGGCGTAGGCCAGGACCCGGACACCGAGTTGAGTCACCTCTTTGGGGTCACCGAGGCATGCGAAGTCGGTCAGGGACTGTTCGGCGAGTTCCTTCAATTTCGGTTCCACGCTCGCGGGGATCCGGTCCAGAACTTTCACGATCGCTTGCACGTGCTCGGCGGAGATCTCCCCGGCGCGCTGGGCGGCGGCGATGTGCGGGAACACCGGTGGGCGCTGAACCGATCCTTCGGACACGGTGGACAGCCGGTCGGCGTTCCGCACCCGGGCAGCCGCGTCGAAGTGGGAGATCCGCAGCGTTTGTTGCAGGAACACGATCAGACTCTTCACTCCGGCCTGCGTGTTCAACCCCCGCACACCGCATTCGAGGACGAAGCGTTGCTTCACCGCTTCGAGCATGCGGAAACTGGTCTCGAGTTCCTGCATCTTCTCGATGAACTCGGCATCGGCCAACGAGAACAGAGGCGATTCGAGCAGGTCTTCCACAATGGCAGCGTGCGCGGTGACACTCTGCGCGATGGTGGTTTCCCCTCCCGAATTCATACCCCTATTCTACTCCTCAATAGCAAGCAGATATAGCCCAATTCAATTGTGATACAACAATATTCAGACTTGTAAGCTGTTCAGAAACCCCCGATTTCGGCATGCCCTATCCGTGAAATCCTAGAATCCAGAAGTGCGGGAATTCGAACACCACATCACGCACCCCCTTGGCCGATCGCAGGCAGCGCCGCACGAATACAACTTCTCGATTGCCAGTCGGCGGCCCATATCCCGGCACCCGCCGCCGCACTACCCCCCCACCGCGGACCTTCGAGCCCTGCGGTTGCAGGCGCGGACTACGAAAAGGCCCGCGCAGCCCAATCAGCGACGGTTGATCCTCAAACCACCGCCGCCTCGTCCTCGAGCATTCCGCGAACCTGTTCGCGCAGCTCGGGGGTGTCTTCGTGCTGGTGCACCGAGACCGCGTGGGCGGTAGCGGCGGTGAGGACCTCGTCCTCCTCGCCGGAGATGGTCAGGGTGCAATTCGAATCGCTGGGGAAGCGACGGCAGTCGGCTACTTTTCTGGGCATGGGACCCACCTCCTGAGAGAGATCAACTGCTGTCTTCACGGTAGACCCGTTGATGCGTGGCGGGAAGAACCGTGCAGGTAACGGGGGTTGCTCGCCCAGGCGGAGCCGGTGCTCGGAGAGCGGCCGGGACCTACGTGCCCGGAGTCGCGACGGCGGCGCGGAGGGTTTCGCGGAGCCAGCGTTGGGCGGGATCGGCGTCGAGGCGGGCGTGCCACGTGAGGCAGATGTCTATTTCGGGGAGTGCGGCGGGGATCGGGAACCAGCGGAGGGAGAGGGTGCGTTCGTATTGCTCGGCGAGCCGTTGCGGGACCAGGCCCACGTAGGAAGTCGACGAAACCAGAAGTGCCGCAAGTGCGGAGGTCGGGACCACGGCGGCCACATGGCGTTGGAGACCTTCGGCGGCCAGGGCCGTGTCGAGGGGTCCGTGAGCCCGGCCGCGGCGGGAGGCGGACACGTGGGGGTGCTTGCAGATCTGGGCGAGGGTCGGGCGGCGGTGGCGGCCCAGCGTGCTGTCGGCTCGCACTATGCCGACGATGTTCTCGCGGTAGAGGACGGTGGTGTGGATGTCGGGGGCCGTACTCGCACCGGCGCCGATGTCCAGGTCCACCGAACCGTCGCGGAGGGCCTCGGCGCTCTCGTTGCCTTCGGGGACGAAGCGCAGGACCACGCCCGGCGCGAGCGCGGCGGTCGCTTCCACCGCCGCCGTCACCAGGGTCGCGGCCACGCCGTCGTTGATGCGAATCGCGAAGGTGCGCTTCAGGGTTGACAGATCTATCTCGCGGTCGGCGCTGATCAGGGCCGACGCCTCCTCGAGCAGCGAGCGAACTCGCGGCGCGGTGCGCAGGGCGAACGGGGTGGGAGCCATGCCGCGCCCGGCGCGCACCAGGATCGGATCGCCCATCCCGCGGCGCAGTCGGCCGAGGGCTCGACTTGTCGCCGGAATCGAGAGGTTCAACTGGTCGGCGGCGGCGGTGACGCTGCCCTCCTGCAACAGGGCGTCGAACACCCGGAGCAGGTTCAGGTCGAGCTGCTGGGGCATGGTTGCATCGTACGCAATCAGTAATTGTCAAAGTTGCGTCGCATGGACATATCGCAGCTCAATACCGTGCTATGCATGCAACTCAACCTGCTCTCTCGCGATAGCGCGACCGCACCGACGCCGGTCGGGCGCCGCGGTCTGCTGGCGGTGATGTGCGCCTGCGTGGTGCTCGTCGTCGGCATGGTCGCCGCCATCAACCTGGCCGTCCCGATGCTCGCGTCGAGCCCGCTGCACCCCTCCGCCTCCGCCCTGGTGTGGATCGTGGACACCTATGTGATCCTCTTCGCCTGCCTGGTGATTCCCGGCGGCGCGGCCGGTGACCGCTTCGGCCGCAAGGGCGTATTGCTCGCCGGCCTGGGGTTGTTCGCCGCGGGGGCGCTGTTGTCGGCGCTCGCCCCGAACGTGGCGGTGCTGCTCGTGGGCCGCGCCATCACCGGGGCGGGCGCCGCGGCGGTGCTGCCCAATACCCTCGCCGTGCTGCTGCACGCGGTCCCGCCCGAGCGCAAGGGCGCGACCATCGCGACCTGGGCCTCCATGACCGGTATCGGCGGGGTGCTCGGCAATGTGGGTGGCGGCGCGGTGTTGACGGGCGGTTCGTGGCGCTGGCTCTTCCTCGCGATCGTGCCCCTGGCCCTGCTGCTTGCCGCCCTGGTGGCCCGGATCGCGCCGGTGTCGGCACGCCACGACCGCCGCTTGGACCCGATCGGCACGGTACTGCTCGTGGCCGCGTCCGTGGCGCTGCTGGTCGGCATCGTGGAGGGGCCGGTGTCGGGGTGGGGTAGCCCGCTGGTCGTCGCCGGGTTCGCCGGTGCCGCGGTGTTGTTCGCGGTGTGGACGATCGTCGAGCTCCGGGTCGAACACCCCCTGCTCGATCCCCGTCTGTTCCGGCTTCCCGCCCTGCGCAGCGCTTGCCTGGGAATGACCACCGTCTTCTTCGGTATGTTCGCGCTGTTCTACGTGAACGCCTCGTTCCTGCAGTACGCCAAGGGATTCGGGGTGCTGCGGACCGGCCTCGGCATCATTCCGCTGACCGTCCCGGTGATCCTCGGTGCCCGGCATGTCGAGCGGCTGACCCGCCGCATCGGCGTGGACGCCACGGTTGCGCTGGCCTTCGCGTTCGTCGGCGGCGGTCTGCTGGGGCTCTCGACCAGCGGCACGAACACCCCCTACCTTGCGTACGCCGGATGGCTGGTCGTCACCGGAATCGGTGTGACACTGGCACTTCCGACCCTGTCCGCCGCGATATCCGGATCGCTTCCACAGGCGCTGGCCGGAGTCGGCGCCGGATTGCAGGCCACCACCCGCGAGTTCGGCAGCGCCCTGGGCGTCGCGGTGATCGGCACCGTGCTCACCGCGCGGTTCGTGGACGCCCTGCCCGCGGACATCCGCGCCACCGGTGACCCGCACACCGTCGCCCAGGCACTGGCCGGCGCACCCGATCGAGCGAACGAGGTTGTCGCGGCGTTCGTTTCGGGCGCCGACGGCGGATTCAGGTTCGTCGGGATCGCGGTCCTGCTACTCGGCGCGCTCGTGGCGCTTCAGTCACTGCTGTCCCGCCGCGCATCCCGTCGTTGACCGACCCCATCACCCCGAAGGAAAACCCCATGCATGTATTCGTCACCGGAGCCACCGGCTGGATCGGCTCCGCGGTCGTCGACGAACTACTCGACACCGGCCACGTGGTCACGGGCCTGGCTCGCTCGGATGCCGCCGCGACCGCTCTCCGGCGGCAGGGTGCGCTCGTCCGCCGCGGCGATCTCGATGACCTGGACGGTCTCCGGGCCGCGGCCGACGCCGCCGAAGCCGTTGTCCACCTGGGCAACAAGCACGACTGGTCCAACCCTGCCGAAACCATCCGCTCCGAACGCGCGGCGGTGGAGGCGATCGCGGGCGCCCTGGCCGGCAGTGATCGCCCGTTCCTGTTCGCCTCGGTCCTGTCCGGCCTGGTGCAGGGCAGACCCGCCACCGAAGCCGACCCCTCGCCCGCGGTCGGACCCGATTCGCCGCGCGGCGGCTCGGAGAACCTCGCCCTGGAGTACGCGGCGAAGGGCGTCCGCGTCATCGCGGCCCGATTCGCCCCCTCGGTGCACGGCGCCGGTGACACCGGGTTCGTGGCGAATCTCGTTGCGGCAGCACGCCGGCACGGCGTCTCCGCCTATCTCGGCGCGGGCACTCCGGCCTGGGCGGCGATCCATCGCACCGACGCGGCGCGCGTGGTCCGGCTCGGTCTCGAGGGTGCTCCCGCCGGTTCGATACTGCATGTCGTCGCCGAGGAGTCCGTCACCACCCATGACATCGCGCAGGCGATCGGAACCACCCTCGCCCTGCCGGTCACCTCGATCGCTCCCGGCGACGCCGCCGAGCACTTCGGTTTCGTCGGCCGCTTCTTCGGCCTGACCATGTCCGCCGCCAACGCGGACACCCGCCGCCTGCTCGCCTGGAGTCCGTCCGGCCCCACCCTGCTCGAGGACATCCGCGCCGGGGCGTACGACCACGCCTGACGAGGACGCGCCGTCCAGGCAAGCGTGATCCACAGCCCGGGTGCGACCGGTGAATCCCGCGAGTTCACCGGTCGCACCGAGCTTTCCGGCAACCGCGCCGACTACCACCTCGGGATCGCCCCGGCACCGGTCGGCCCTCGCCTCGGACCGTGCCCGGCAGTCGCGTTATGCGTTGATCCCCACCGTGATCAGCTCACCGATCGTCCGCGCGGTCGCCGCCCGCCCGTCGGCGTCGAGTTGCCCGCGCAACACCCGCCGCATCGCGGGTACGGCGATCCCCGACATCGCGTCGGCGATCATGGAGGTGTCCAATTCCGCACGCAGGTAACCGTTTTGGACCCCCTCGGCCAGATACGACGCCGTCGTGGCGGAGAGCTGGTCGGTGAGCTCGTCGATGGCCTCCGGCCGGGCCGCCGGCGCCTGCGACAGCAGGACCCGGACCAGGGTCTGTTCGGTGGCCGCCATGTCCAGCAGACGATGTGCCACGGCGGTGATCTGCTCGCGGAACTGGGCGGCGGACCCGGCCGAGTCCGCGCGCACGGCAGGATCTTCCCGCATCGCCGCCAGCATGCGCCGGATCCCGTAGCCGATGATGCTGTCCATCAGGTCTTCCTTGCCGGTGAAGTACCGGTAGATCGTGCCCTGCCCGATACCGAGGTGCGCGGAGATGTCGGCGATGCGGGTGTTGGCGTAGCCGCGCTCGTCGAAGACCGCGCAGGCCCCCAGGGTTATCTCCTTGCGCCGCCGGTTGGTGAGGTCGTCGTCGGCGCTGCCCGCGCCGTTGGCGCTCGAGCGTGATTTCGCGGCGGTCATGGTGGCCATTCTAGGAGAGCCGGGAGCAGGAGTGACCATTCAGTCAGCGTAGGACTGAATGGTCAGTCAGCTCTTGTCGGATCCGCCTCGGCGTGTCTACCATTGCGGAATGACTATTCAGTCAGCTCACGTGAGCTCTCCCCGTAAGTCCTCTACCAGGTCGAATATCCGCCTGGCCGCCTACGGCGACCGCACCCGCCCCGGATCGGCGCTACACAAGATGCTCAGCGACGGCAGCGCCGTCTACGCCATCGTCCCCGCGTTCGTCTACGTGGTGCTGAGCGAAGCGGGCGGGAAGGGCGTCGACGACCACGACCGCGTCGCGAAGATCGCCAACCGCGATTCCGTCCGCATGGAGGATCTGCTCGTCCGCCTGATCGACAGCCTCGACCTGGTCATCGGATTGGCCTTCGCCGACGACGAGGAACGCGCGGCCATCGGACACGCGATCTGGGAACTGCACCGACACATCGAAGGCACCCTCGACGACGGCACCCCGTATCACGCCTGGAATCGGGAGCTGTGGTCCTGGACATGGGCGGGAATCCTCAAGCCCGTCATGGATTCCTACGAAGAATTACGCGGTCCGCTCGCCCCCGGATTTCTCCAGGACGCGTATGTCGGCTGGCTGCAGCTCGGTGACCTCATCGGCGTCAAGGGTCTACCCGAGGACTACGCCGAATTCCTCCGGTACTGGCGTGAACACTGGAAACCGGTCGCGCTCGACACCGGCGCGGGCCGGTTCATCATGTCCCAGGTCTACTCCCCCATCCTGCCCGGCGTGGCGCCCTGGCTGCCCGGACCGGTGTGGAACACCCTGATGTGGCCGGCCCTGAATCTCCTGCGCACCAGCACCTTCATCGTCATGGATCCGGAGGTGCAGGAGCTGGTGGGGATGAAAGCCTCACGCGCACAACAACTCAGCATCCGCGCCCACCGCGCGGTCTGGAACGCGCTGCCCGCGCGGGTGACCGGGCAGTGGGCGGGAACGTATCTCAGGCTGCGCCTGCGCTACGGCAACACCAGCTGGAAGCGGCACTACTCGGCGGAATCCCTGGCCCGCTATCGCGACGGAGTGAAGGACGCGAAAACGCATGGCGACATCGCGCCCGACCGCCCGTCGAAGCGACACTGAATCGTCTAGGGCAGCCGATAGATCAGGGTGTAGGTGGCCGACGATCCGCCGGATTCGTAGCCGCCGGTTCCGGTGATACCGGCGAGATCCCCGGTTCCCGACCCGGGGACGATGCGCCAGTCGGCGCGGGACTCGCCGGTGGCCGCGAACGTCCCGTTCAGCTCCAGGACGAAACTGCCGGTGCGCCCGCCCAGGGTGCCGCGGGTGCGCTGGAGGCTGTGGAAGGTGCCCGACCCGTCGGGACCGGCGAACATCAGGCCCTGCCAGTCGGCGTCGCCGTCGAGGTCGCCGCGATAGAGGTCGTAGCCCTTGGCGGTGGCGAGGGCGGGAGCGCCGGGGACGGGCGCGTACTCGGTCTGTTCCCAGGATTTCGATTCGATGGCGCCGGTGGCGGTGGTCGTTTCACTCATGGCTCGACGGTATGGCCGAGGCCCGAAGGTGGTCTTGAACAAACGCGAACGCGCGACAATGGCGGGTATGGATCCGACCGTGGACACGCCACCGCGCGGGCTGCTCGATCCCCGCGCCGGCGCCGGGGTGTATCGCGAGGCGCTGATACCGGCGGCGGCCGACCTCGCAGGCATCGTGGCGCATCACTGGGCGGTGCGCTGGGACCTGCGCGGCAGCGCTCCCTACGAGGTCGAGACACTGCCCGGTCCGGCGGTGGTCCTGGTGGTGGAGAGCGGGAAGTGCAGGGTGCACGGCGTGCTGCGCGGGCGGTTCAGCCACGCACTGACCGAGGCCGGGGACATTTTCGGAACCACGTTCCGCCCGGCCGGGTTCCGGCCGCTTCTGCGCCGTCCGGTGTCCGGTCTGACCGACCGGGTCGTTCCCGGTACGGACGTTTTCGGCCCGGCCGCCGAGCGCATGGCCGCGCGGATCGCGAGCACCGGCGACATCGACGAACGCCGGGTGATCGCCGAAACGTTCGTCCGCGACCATCTCACCGCCCCCACCCCCGCGCTCGACCTGGTGAACAGCCTGGTCGACGAGATCATGAACGACCGCGAATGCCTGCGCGTGGACGATCTCGTGGACCGGCACGGCCTGGGAAAACGCGTGCTGCAGAAGCTGTTTCGCGAACACGTCGGCGTCGGCCCGAAGTGGGTGATTCAGCGTTACCGCCTGCACGAGGCCGCCCAGCGCCTGGACGCGCGCGAGATCGAACTCGCGACCCTGGCGGCCGAACTGGGCTACGCCGATCAGGCGCACTTCACCCGCGACTTCAAGGCCGCCGTCGGTCGCTCCCCCGCCGACTACGGCCGCTGACGATCCGGACCTGCGCCGCACCGGACTCCAGTACGTTCGTGATCATGACCATGGAGACCGCGAGTCCGGCGACGGGATTGTCCGAGGTGCTGGCCCGGCGCCAGCTCACCACCGACGCGGCGCGGCCCGAGGCCGTCGAGCGCAGGCATGCCGCCGGACGGCGCACCGCGCGCGAGAACGTCCACGATCTGGTCGACGCGGGCAGTTTCGTCGAGTACGGGCGTTTCGCCACCGCCGCGCAGGAGCGCGGTCGCGAGCTCGCGGACCTGGTGCTGCAGACTCCCGCCGACGGTCTGATCGGCGGCACCGCGACCATCGACGGGCGCTCCTGCGCGGTGCTGTCCTACGACTACATGGTGATGGCCGGAACGCAGGGCATGCGCGGGCATCACAAGTCCGACCGGTTGATCGAAGTGGCGCAACGGATGTCGCTGCCCGCGGTGTTCTTCACCGAGGGTGGTGGCGGCCGGCCCAACGACACCGATTACCCGGTGGTCTCGGCCCTGGACGTCGGGTCGTTCGCGCTGTGGGGTGCGCTGGACACGCCGCGGATCGCGGTGGTCTCGGGCCGGTGTTTCGCCGGGAACGCGGTGCTCGCGGGGTGCGCCGATCTGCGGATCGCGACACCGGACGCGAATCTGGGCATGGCGGGTCCGGCGATGATCTCCGGTGGGGGTCTCGGTGATTACGCGCCCGAGGAGATCGGCCCGGTGTCGGACCAGTTCGCGAACGGTGTCCTGGACATCGTCGTCGCGGACGAGGCCGAAGCCGTCGAGATGGTGCGGCGGCTGCTGTCCTATCTCGAAAAGCCCGGTCCCGCCGGGCAATCGGCGCAGGACCCGCTGTTGCTGCGCGAGGCGCTGCCCGAGCACGATCGCACCGCCTTCGACGTGTGCCCGCTGGTGGAATCGCTGGCCGACGCCGACAGCGTCACCTGGTTGCGCGCGGGCTGGGCGGGCGAACTGGTCACCGCGCTGGCTCGGATCGACGGCATCCCGGTGGGCGTCATCGCCAATCAGTCCGTGACCCACGCGGGCGCGCTCACCGCGGATGCCTCGGTGAAGGCGGCCGACTTCCTCGAACTCTGCGAACGCTGGCGGCTGCCCGTCGTATCCCTGGTCGACACACCGGGTTTCATGGTCGGCCCCGACGCCGAACGCACCGGCCTGGTCCGGCACGCCTCCCGCCTGGTAACCGCCGGCGCGCGCCTGACGGTCCCGCTGGTCGGCGTTGTCCTGCGTCGCGGCTACGGCCTCGGAGCCCAGGCGATGCTCGGCGGCAGCACCCACCGCCCGCTGCTCACCGTGGCCTGGCCGACCGCGCACCTGGCGCCGATGGGCATCGAGGGCGCGGTCCGCCTGGCCCTGGCCAAACAGCTCGCCCAACTCCCCGAAGCCGACCGCGAACCGGTGGTCGCCCAGGCCACTGCCGCCTACCGCGACAACGTCAAGGCCCTGAACGCAGCCCGCGTCTTCGAGATCGACGACGTCATCGATCCCGCCGAGACCCGCCAGGTAATCGCCGCAACCTTGCGTGCGGCAGCTTCGGGGTACTGATCCCGGAACCTGTTCGCACGCTAGCGAAATCGGCTCACGCGGAGCGATGCCGCGATGGTCCGTATGGCTGCGCATCTATCGCTCGGGCCGACGGCGGTGACTACTTCGCCGCCGACCGGCCGCCGGCCTCGACCGGAATGGTCGCACCGTGCCCGTGACTCGTATTTCCGCCCGCCGCGAGCAGTTCGCGCTATCGCTGCCGACGCTGGGAGTCGTAGGTGAACACCCGGCCTCCCAACGTCACTCGCGCGCCGTGCTGAATCGGCGTCGGGTGGCCCGGCATCGCGCGCAGCCAGTCCTGGCGGCCGGGTTGCTGGATGTGGGTGCCGTTCGCCGAGCCCCGGTCGACGACGACCACATCCCATTCGACCAGGCGGATTTCGGCGTGTACGCGGGACATGCCCGCGGACGCGTCGGGGATGCGGACCGGCTGGGCGCCGCGGCGGACCTGGTCCGAGCGTTCGGGTTCGCGGCCGATCACCAGGTCGGAGTCCAGGATGTAGAAGGTGCCGTTGTCCAGTAGCAGGAGGCCCAGGGGCGGGCGGATGCCTTCGCCGAGGACGCGGGTGGGCTGATCGAGGCGGGCGCCGCACTGTGAACACAGGTGTGCGCGTGGGTCGTTGAGATGCCTGCGGGCGCACAGGTAACCGCGCACGATCGGCTGCGCCCGCGGCGGCGTGATGCCGCGCGCTGGGATACCGCCCGAGTTGTATGGATCGCCACTGTGCGGGGTGCGGGTGCCGTCGTGGCCAGGCCCCGCCGGGCGGTCGTTGCCCGCACTCGGGGACCCGTCGTGGGAAGGTGTGTTCACGCGGCCAGGCTCACCGCGCTCGCGCCCCGACTCGGCGGAAAGGTCGCCGGTGTGCCCGGTCGCTGCGCCGGGACCGAGTGTCGACGAGCGATGCGGTTCGGCTCCCCTCTCGCCGTGAACAAGTCCTGTTGGTGGGGAGCCGGCATCACCCTGCTCGGCGTTCTCGGCACCGCTGTCGATGCCGTCGGTGCCGCGTTCGGATTCCGGGTTGCGCAGCCCTGCACCGTGCTCGCCGTTGTATCCGCGCTGTGCCCGGTCGCCGCGATCCATGGACTCCGCATCTCCATGGTCGGCGAGGGATGTGCCGTCGCCGCGTGGCGGCTCGCCGCTGTGCTCCGCCGAATCCCGGTGTGCCGCCACCGAGGGCAGTGTGCGCGGGCGCAGTTCTCGAGCGCCGGCGCCGCGCTGCGCCGCCACCTCCGCGCGCGCACCGAGCCACAGCATCGCGCCGTCACCGGGCATGAGTCCCGAGGACAGTGACCAGATCCCCGGTTCGGGGAGTTCGGTGCGGGGCGAGTCCCCGTCCACGAAGACCGCCGCCGCGTGCGCGGGAGCCGGGGTCACGACCCGGTCGATGGTGAAGCCCGCATCCCGTCCGTGCAGCACCTCGAAGTGATCGGCGTCCTCCAGGATCGCCGTCACCCCGCCGTGCAGGAACACCGACAAGCCTCGGGTTCCCGGTGTCAGCACGCCGAACTCGACCCGATCCTCGTCCGCGCGACCCATCAGCCACTTCGAGACCAGCCGCGCGAAAGTTCTTCCGGTGCGCCGGGTTTCCTGCGAAGCCGCCTCTTGGACGAGTTCGGCCAGGGTGTCCAGCACCGTCACCGCCTCCGAGTCGGCGGTCACCGGTTCGTCCGCGCGGTGCGCGACCACGATGATCACCCCGTCGATACACGCGACCAGGTGCCCACCGGGCACCACTTCCACCCGCCCCTTCACCGGATCGAGCCTCCGCGAAAACGACGGCGCGGCAGCTCGACTCGCGGCGGCAGCGGCCGCGATGAAGGCATCGGTCTCGAACCGTCCACCGGCAGCCACATGCGAAGACCCTCGTTCACGATGGTCACCGGCCCGAACACTGTGGGCCGGTCCTTCTCCCATCGGAATTGCCGAAGCGGGTGATACAGCGCATTCCAGACTACGCCGACCGCGCACTCCCCCGCCGGTTCATCGGTCCACACGTCGGTTTCGATCGGCCTGCCGGTGACAGCTCCCCGCATTCGGCGGATGCTACCGGTCACGACTCACGCATCGACGCCCGGCAACACATTGTGCGACAGGCGATCCGCCGACGCGCACGCGCGTTCGCGCGAAGCTGCCACGAGAGCACCGGTCCGGCACGTACCATCCGGTGCGTGGCTGATGCGAAACGCCCCGCCGTACTGCGGGTTCTCGTCTACAGCAGTGATGCCGACACCAGGAGCCAGGTCATGCTGGCCCTGGGTAGAAGGCCGTATCCAGACCTTCCACCGCTCGAGTATCTCGAGGTGGCGACGGGTCCGATCGTGATCGAGCGCCTGGATGCGCACGAGCATGATCTGCTCATCCTCGATGGCGAGGCTGCCCCGACCGGTGGTCTCGGGCTGGCCAAACAGCTCAAGGACGAAATCGCGGATTGCCCGCCGATTCTCGTGCTGACCGGGCGTCCCGATGATGCCTGGCTTGCCAATTGGTCGCGCGCGGACGCCGCGGTCTCACACCCCATCGACCCCATCCGTCTCACCGACGCCGTGCTCGGGGTAATCCGCAGCCGCCCTGCGGCTTAGTCTTCCATCTCCCCGCCACCAGGGGATATCTCTGTCACGTGACGTCCGCGATTCCGTCGAATCGGTCATGAAAGACCGTTCCGAATGCGATCAAAAGCGGTCGCGAAACGTCATGTATGTTCTCGTGTGAGTTGTAGGCTGTGCCGTAGCTCACATGAGCGCGGGCGTCGGTATCAAAGCAGCCGCGTCAGTCCCCGAAGTCCGTGCCGTCGACGAGCGGCGCCCCGATGCGACTGGCACGGCCGCCGATGCTGTCCGCCCGCCTCGGCAGCTGCCGTCCACACGCGTCCAGTCCGCAGGAGGGGTAGTTCTGTTGTGAATATCGAAGTGCCGACGCTCGTGCTCGGCGCGGTAGCCGCCGCGTTCGCAGTGTTCTCCGTTCTCTTGGCTTCGCTCGTCGGGCCCAAGCGCTACAACCGCGCCAAGCTCGAACCCTACGAATGCGGTATCGAAGCGACCCCGCACGCCATCGGTGGCGGGCCGGGAAACACAGGGGGGCAACGCTTCCCGGTGAAGTACTACCTCACCGCGATGCTGTTCATCATCTTCGACATCGAAATCGTGTTCCTCTACCCGTGGGCGGTCCACTTCGACTCGCTCGGTCTGTTCGGGCTGGCCGCGATGGCGCTGTTCATCTTCAACGTCTCGGTGGCGTACGCCTACGAGTGGAGGCGAGGCGGGCTCAGCTGGGATTGAGCGGCGTCAGGGGGATTCCAACTACACCCCGCGCACGCGGGGTGGTTCCGATCCAGGAGATGTAGTCCGACATGGGTCTCGAGGAAAAACTGCCCAGCGGTTTTCTGCTGAGCACGGTGGAAGATATGGCCGGCTATCTGCGCAAGAGTTCGCTCTGGCCGGCGACGTTCGGCCTGGCATGCTGCGCGATCGAAATGATGGCCACCGGCGGCGGGCGATTCGATATCGCCCGCTTCGGCATGGAGGCGTTTCGCGCGTCCCCGCGCCAGGCCGATCTCATGATCGTCGCGGGCCGGGTGAGCCAGAAGATGGCCCCGGTCCTGCGTCAGGTCTACGACCAGATGACCGAACCGAAATGGGTGCTGGCCATGGGTGTGTGCGCATCCTCGGGCGGCATGTTCAACAACTATGCCGTCGTGCAGGGCGTGGATCACGTCGTGCCGGTGGACATCTACCTGCCCGGCTGCCCGCCGCGCCCGGAGATGCTGTTGAACGCGATCCTGAAGCTGCACGAGAAGATTCAGGAATCCCCGCTCGGCGTCAATCGCGAGGAAGCGATCCGCGCCGCGGAAGCCGCCGCCCTCGGCAGCCCCACCACCATTCAGATGAAGGGGCTGCTGCGATGACCTTCGATTCGACGTCGAATACCGAGAGCCCGCCGGAGGAAAGCGCGATCAAGGCGCAGGGTGCGAGCGAATCCGACTCCCCCGCAACCGAACCCGCGCAGGCCCCGCCCGACGAGGTGATCGGTGTGCGGCAGGGCATGTTCGGTGTGTCCGGCACCGGCGACACCTCCGGCTACGGCCGGCTGGTGCGCACGGTCGCGCTGCCCGGCGGCAGCGCGCCCCCGTACGGCGGCTACTTCGACGACCTGGTCGCGGCGCTGCGCCGCGCGCTCGAGGGCACCGCGTCGCGGTTCGAGGACGCCATCGAGAAGATCGTGGTGTTCCGGGGCGAGTTGACCCTGCACGTGCGGCGTGAGCACCTGCCGGTGGTCGCGCTGACCCTGCGCAACGACGCGGCGCTGCGGTTCGAACTGTGCCTGGGC
This sequence comes from Nocardia sp. NPDC057668, assembly GCF_042799795.1. Taxonomy (NCBI): domain Bacteria; kingdom Bacillati; phylum Actinomycetota; class Actinomycetes; order Mycobacteriales; family Nocardiaceae; genus Nocardia; species Nocardia sp. NPDC057668. The sequence goes on from NZ_JBHVIC010000001.1 coordinate 96,937, forward strand.
GTGAACGGCGCGCACTTTCCGGAGGAGACGGGCCGGGAGTTGCACGCGGTGTATCACCTGAACTCCATCACGCACAATCGCCGTGTGCGCCTGGAGATCTCGATTCCGGACGCCGATCCGCACCTGCCCTCGCTCTACTCCGTGTATCCCACCACGGACTGGCACGAGCGCGAGACCTATGACTTCTTCGGCATCCTCTTCGACGGTCATCCCTCGCTGACCCGTATCTCGATGCCCGACGACTGGCGCGGACACCCCCAGCGCAAGGACTACCCGCTCGGCGGGATCCCGGTCGAGTACAAGGGTGCGCGTATCCCGCCGCCCGACGAGCGGAGGACGTACAGCTAATGAACGACACTGACATTCAGTCCCGGCCGGACACCGCGGATCGGCCCGAACGCTCGATCACGCTGGTGGGCAACGACTGGGACGAGATCCGCCAATCCCTCGATGGAGCGGCCGAAGAACGCATCGTCGTGAACATGGGACCGCAGCACCCCTCCACACATGGGGTGCTACGGCTCATTCTGGAGATCGAGGGCGAGACCGTCACCGAGGCCCGGTGCGGAATCGGCTACCTGCACACCGGAATCGAGAAGAACCTCGAGTACCGGAGCTGGGTGCAGGGCGTCACCTTCGTGACCCGCATGGACTACCTGTCCCCCTTCTTCAACGAGACGGCGTACTGCCTCGGCGTCGAGAAACTGCTGGGCATCACCGACGATGTGCCCGAACGCGCCAGCGTCATTCGCGTCATGCTCATGGAACTCAACCGCATCTCCTCGCATCTGGTGGCCCTGGCCACCGGCGGCATGGAGCTGGGCGCGCTCACGCCCATGCTGTTCGGGTTCCGCGAGCGCGAACTGATCCTGGACGTGTTCGAGAACATCACCGGCCTGCGCATGAATCACGCCTACATCCGGCCCGGCGGCGTCTCCCAGGACCTGCCCGAGGACGGCGTGCAGAAGGTCCGTGAGCTGCTGGACCTGCTGCCCAAGCGCCTGCGCGATCTCGAACTGCTGCTCAACGAGAACCCGATCTGGAAGGCCCGCACCCGCAACGTCGGCTACCTGGATCTGACCGGCTGCATGGCCCTGGGCATCACCGGCCCGGTGCTGCGCTCGACCGGACTGCCGCACGATCTGCGCAAGGCCCAGCCGTACTGCGGCTACGAGAACTACGAATTCGACGTCATGGTCGACACGGGCTGCGACTGCTACGGCCGCTACCTCATTCGCGTGAACGAGATGCGCGAGTCGCTCAAGATCGTCGAGCAGTGCTTGGACAAGCTGCGTCCGGGTCCGATCATGGTCTCGGACAAGAAGATAGCCTGGCCCGCGGACCTGGAACTGGGTCCCGACGGCCTCGGCAATTCGCCCAAGCACATCTCCAAGATCATGGGCGAGTCCATGGAGTCGCTGATCCACCACTTCAAGCTGGTGACCGAGGGCCTGCGCGTGCCGCCGGGCCAGGTGTACACGGCGGTGGAATCCCCGCGCGGCGAGCTGGGCGTGCACATGGTGAGCGACGGCGGCACCCGCCCCTACCGGGTCCACTTCCGCGATCCCTCGTTCACGAATCTGCAAGCGGTGGCGGCGATGTGCGAGGGCGGCATGGTCGCCGACGTCATCGCCGCGGTGGCCAGTATCGATCCGGTGATGGGTGGCGTTGACCGATGACAGAGATCCTGCTCAACCTGACCGCACGGCCGATCCCGTATCCGCAGCCGGTGCACGACCGGCTCGAGGTCGACGCCCGGGAGATCATCGCCCGGTACCCGCAGTCGCGCTCCGCGTTGCTGCCGCTGCTGCACCTGGTGCAGTCGGTGGAGGGGTACGTCTCGGGCACCGGCATCGAATTCTGTGCCGAGCAGCTGGGATTGACCGACGCCGAGGTGACCGCGGTCGCCACCTTCTACTCCATGTACCGGCGCACGCGCACCGGTGACTACCACGTCGGCGTGTGCACCAACACGCTGTGCGCGGTCATGGGCGGCGACGAGATCCTCGCCGATCTGAAACAGCACCTGGGCATCAAGCACGGGGAGACCACGCCCGACGGCGCGGTCACCCTCGAGCACATCGAGTGCAACGCCGCCTGCGACTTCGCGCCGGTGATCATGGTCAACTGGGAGTTCTTCGACAATCAGACTCCCGAATCGGCTCGGGCACTGGTGGATTCGCTGCGCAAGGGCGACCAGGTGACGGCCTCGCGCAGCGGCATTCCGCTGTGCACCTTCCGCGAGACCGCGCGCATCCTGGCCGGCTATCCCGACACCCGCCCCGGCGCGACCGACGGCGTCGCGGGCCCGGCCACCCTGGCCGGACTGCACGCCGCCGAGAAGGAACAGGGAGGTACGAAGTGACGACGCTGACCCCCGTTCTCTCCAAGCACTGGGCCGAGCCCGACTCCTGGGATCTGCACGCCTATCGCACGCAGGGCGGCTACCGGGCCCTGCCCAAGGCGCTGCGGATGCAGCCCGACGAGGTCATCGCCACCGTCAAGGACTCCGGTCTGCGCGGTCGCGGCGGCGCGGGCTTCCCCACCGGCATGAAGTGGGGCTTCATCCCGCAGGGCCCCGGTCCGGACGGCGTCACCAAACCGCACTACCTGGTGGTCAACGCCGACGAGTCGGAACCGGGTACCTGCAAGGACATTCCGCTCATGCTGGCGACCCCGCACACCCTGATCGAGGGTGTCGTCATCGCCTCCTACGCCATCCGGGCCTCGCACGCGTTCATCTACGTGCGCGGCGAGGTGGTGCCGGTGCTGCGCCGGTTGCAGGCCGCGGTCGAACAGGCTTACGCCGCGGGTTATCTGGGCCGCAACATCCAGGGTTCGGGCTACGACCTGGAGATCGTGGTGCACGCCGGGGCGGGCGCCTACATCTGCGGTGAGGAGACCGCGCTGCTGGATTCGCTCGAGGGCCGCCGCGGTCAGCCGCGGCTGCGGCCCCCGTTCCCCGCGGTCGCGGGCCTGTACGCCTGTCCGACCGTGGTCAACAACGTGGAATCCATCGCCTCGGTCCCGGCCATCATCGCCAACGGCGTGGATTGGTTCCGGTCGTTCGGCAGCGAGAAATCCCCCGGCTTCACGCTGTATTCGCTCTCGGGTCACGTGACGCAACCCGGGCAGTACGAAGCTCCCCTGGGAATCACGCTGCGGCAGTTGCTGGTTCACGCCGGCGGCGTTCGCGCCGGGCACACGCTGAAGTTCTGGACCCCGGGCGGCTCCTCGACCCCGCTGTTCACCGAGGAGCACCTCGACGTCCCCCTCGACTACGAGGGCGTGATGGCCGCGGGCTCCATGCTAGGCACCAAGGCCCTGCAGATCTTCGACGAGACCACCTGCGTGGTGCGGGCGGTGCTGCGCTGGACCGAGTTCTACGCCCACGAGTCCTGCGGCAAGTGCACCCCCTGTCGCGAGGGCACGTACTGGCTGGTTCAGCTGCTGCAACGGCTCGAGAACGGGCAGGGCCACGAGACCGACCTCGACAAGCTCATGGACATCGCCGACAACATCAACGGCAAATCCTTCTGCGCGCTCGGGGACGGCGCCGCCAGCCCGATCTTCTCCTCCCTGAAGTACTTCCGCGACGAGTACGCCGAACACATCCGCCTCGGCGCCTGCCCTCTGGACCCGGCCAAGACCACCGTCTGGGCTGAAGGAGTGGAATGACCGCGATAGCCAACACCAGCGCCAGCGGTGTGACACCCACCGACATGGTGAGCGTAACCATCGACGGCACAGTGGTTTCCGTGCCCGCGGGCACGCTGGTGATCCGCGCCGCCGAACTCATCGGCGTGCAGATTCCGCGTTTCTGCGACCATCCGCTGCTCGACCCGGTCGGCGCCTGCCGCCAGTGCCTGGTCGACGTGGAGGGCCAGCGCAAGCCGGTGGCCTCCTGCACCCAGACCGTGGCCGAGGGCATGGTGATCCACACCCAGGTCTCCTCCCCCGTGGCCGCCAAGGCGCAGGAGGGCGTGATGGAGCTGCTGCTCATCAATCACCCCCTGGACTGCCCGGTGTGCGACAAGGGCGGCGAATGCCCGCTGCAGAACCAGGCCATGTCCACCGGACGCGCCGAATCCCGGTTCGACGGGGTCAAACGCACCTATCCCAAGCCGATTCCGCTGTCCTCGGCCATCCTGCTGGACCGTGAGCGCTGCGTGCTGTGCGCGCGCTGCACGCGGTTCTCCCAGCAGGTGGCCGGGGACCCGTTCATCGAGCTGATGGATCGCGGGGCGCTGCAACAGGTGGGCATCGCCGCCGGGGAGCCGATGGACTCCTATTTCTCCGGCAACACCGTGCAGATCTGCCCGGTCGGCGCGCTGACCGGCAGCACGTACCGGTTCCGGGCCCGGCCCTTCGATCTGGTGTCCAGCCCGGCGGTGTGCGAGCACTGCGCCTCGGGTTGCGCCCAGCGCACCGATCACCGGCGCGGCAAGGTCATGCGCCGCCTGGCCGGTGACGATCCGCAGGTCAACGAGGAATGGAACTGCGACAAGGGCCGATTCGCCTTCCAGTACGCCACCGAGCCGGACCGGCTCACCACCCCGCTGGTGCGCACCTGGGACGGCACGCTGCAGCCCGCGTCGTGGTCCGAGGCGATCGCGCACGCCGCGCGCGGACTGGCCGCGGCCCGCGGCAACGCCGGTGTGCTGGTGGGCGGGCGCGTCACCCTCGAGGACGCCTACGCCTACTCCAAGTTCGCCCGCGTCGGCCTGAACACCAACGACATCGACTTCCGCGCCCGGGAACACTCCGCGGAGGAGGCCGACTTCCTCGCGGCTCGCATTGCGGGACAGGGCATCACGGTCGATTACGCGGCGCTCGAGCGCGCCCCGATCGTGCTCATGGCCGGGTTCGAGGCCGAAGAGGAATCGCCGATGGTGTACCTGCGCCTGCGCAAGGCGGCGCGCAAGTTCCGCACCGAGATCATTTCCATCGCGCCGTATCTCACGCGCGGTCTGCAACGCATGTCCGGCACCCTGCTCCCGGCCGCGCCGGGCGCGGAATCGCATCTGCTGGAAGCGATTCGGACCGGCACGTCGGACACCTACAAGGTCGCGCCGGGCCTGCTGCACCACATCGGGACCCTGTTGCGCGCGGAGGGCGCGCTGATCCTGGTCGGTGAGCGGCTCGGCGGCATCCCCGGCGGCTTGTCCGCCGCGGCCCGCCTGGCGGACGAGACCGGGGCCGCCCTGGCCTGGATTCCCCGCCGGGCCGGCGAGCGCGGCGCGCTCGAGGCGGGCGCACTGCCCGTCGTGCTGCCCGGCGGCCGACCGGTGGCCGATCCCGTTGCGCGCCAGCAGGTTCGCGACGCCTGGGGCGTGCAGAACCTGCCGACGGAACCGGGCCGGGACACCGCCGCCATCCTGGCGTCCGCGCCGACGCTGGGCGCTCTGCTCATCGGCGGCGTGGAGGTCGGCGACATGCCCGATCCGCACGCCGCGCTCACCGCCATCGACGCCGCGAGCTTCGTGGTCAGCCTCGAGCTGCGGCGCAGCGATATCAGCGATCGCGCCGACGTGGTGTTCCCGGTGGCCTCGGCCATGGAGAAGGCGGGCACCTTCCTCACCTGGGAGGGCAGGCACCGCCAATTCGACGCCGCGCTGCGCGACGCCACCGTGCGCCGCGAGGCCATGCCGATGCCCGAGCATCGGGTGCTGGACGCCATCGCCCAGGAGATGAACGTGCGCCTGGGCCTGCCCGATGTGGCAAGCGCCCGTGCCGAATTGGCCGATCTGGGCGCCTGGGACGGCCCCGCTCCGGCCACCCCCGCCGATCCACCGCAGCCGCCGACGCTGGCGGCCTCGGGCACCGCGGTGCTGGCGTCCTGGCGCATGCTGGTCGACCGCGGCCGCCTGCAGGACGGCGAACCGAATCTGGCCGGCACCGCCCGGCCGCCGGTGGTGCGGCTCTCGCAGGCCACCGCCGCCGAAATCGGCGCCACCACCGGCGATCCGGTCACCGTGAACAACGATCACGGCCACATCACCCTGCCCCTGGTCATCACCGAGATGCCGGACCGGGTCGTCTGGCTGCCCATGAATTCATCCGGCGCCGACGTGCTGGTGCAACTCGGCACCACACCCGGTCACCTGGTGCGTATCCGACGGGAGGACCACCGTGAGTGAGCTCGTGTCGACCGGGGCGTTCGCGGGTCACTACCTGCTCGCCCAGGCCGCCGGAACCGAACCCGATCCGCTGGGCGTGTTCGGCCGTGACCCGTGGTGGCTGATCCTGCTCAAGTCGGTCGGCATCTTCGTGTTCCTGCTGCTGATCCCCATGCTGGCGGTCTACGCCGAGCGCAAGATCGTGGCGTTCATGCAGATGCGCGTCGGCCCGAACCGGGTCGGCCCGCGCGGCAGCCTGCAGTCCATCGCCGACGGCGTGAAGATGCTCCTCAAAGAGGACATCATCCCGGCCATCGTCGACAAGCCCATCTTCATTCTGGCGCCGATCATTTCGCTGATCCCGGCGGTCATGGCGTTCGCGGTGATCCCGTTCGGCCCGGAGGTTTCGATCTTCGGCGAGCGCACCCCGCTGCAGCTGACCGATATGCCGGTGGGCGTGCTGTACGTGCTGGCCATGGCCTCGGTCGGCGTGTACGGCATCGTGCTCGCGGGCTGGGCGTCGGGCTCGACGTACCCGCTGCTGGGCGGGCTGCGCTCCACCGCGCAGGTCATCTCCTACGAGATCGCCATGGCGCTGTGCTTCGCGGCGGTGTTCCTGCTCTCGGGCACCATGGCCACCTCGGGCATCGTGGAGGCCCAGTACGGCACCTGGTACGTCTTCCTGCTGCTGCCCTCGTTCCTGATCTACGCGGTGTCCATGGTCGGTGAGACCAACCGCGCGCCCTTCGATCTCCCCGAGGCCGAGGGCGAGCTGGTCGGCGGCTTCCACACCGAGTACTCCTCGCTCAAGTTCGCCATGTTCATGATGGCCGAGTACATCAACATGGCAACGGTTTCCGCGCTGGCCACCACGCTGTTCTTCGGCGGCTGGCACGCACCGTTCCCGATCAGCCTGTGGGCGGGCGCGAACTCGGGCTGGTGGCCCATGCTGTGGTTCACGGCCAAGGTGTGGACCTTCCTGTTCGTGTTCATCTGGCTGCGCGGCACGCTCCCGCGCCTGCGCTACGACCAGTTCATGAATCTCGGCTGGAAGCTGCTGATTCCGGTGTCGCTGGCCTGGGTGATGTTCGTGGCCACGCTGCGCGCACTCGAGAACGAGGGCATCCGGGTCCAGACCCCGGGCATGATCATCGGCGGCCTGCTGATCGCGGGTCTGCTGATCGGACTGGTGCTCAGGGCCGGGCACGCGGGCGACGACCGGACCAAGGCGGCCCCCGATCCCGAATCGACAAGCCAGTACTCGGATTTCCCGGTGCCGCCCATGCCCGCCGCGGCGGGCAAGACGGGGCCGAAACCCGGTCTGCTGGAACCGCTCGGCGGCTTCTACGTCACCGCGGCGACCATGTTCAAGAAGCCCAACACCGAGCTCTACCCGGAGGTCAAGACACCGACCCAGCCGCGCTATCACGGCCGGCACCAGCTCAATCGGCATCCGGACGGGCTCGAGAAGTGCATCGGCTGCGAGCTGTGCGCGTGGGCCTGCCCGGCCGACGCCATCTTCGTCGAAGGCGCGGACAACACCGAGGAAGAGCGCTTCTCCCCCGGTGAGCGCTACGGCCGCGTCTACCAGATCAACTACCTGCGCTGCATCGGCTGCGGCCTGTGCATCGAGGCGTGCCCGACGCGGGCGCTGACCATGACCAACGAATACGAACTGGCCGACGACAATCGCGTCGATCTCATCCTGGAGAAGCGGGACCTGCTCGCGCCGATGCAGCCGGGCATGGTGGCCGCGCCGCACGAGATGTACCCCGGCGCGGACGAGGGTTCGTACTACCGCGGCGAGGTTCCCGGCGCGCCGAGCGAGCTGGCCGCAGCGGAGGGGAAGAAGTGATGAACATCCTCAATGCCGCACCGGCGCAAGAAGTCATGACGCACACCGGTACCGGTGAAGCCGTGCAGTTCTGGATTCTGTCGGTGGTGGCCGTGGCGGGCGCGCTCGGCATGGTGTGCGCCCGCAAGGCCGTGCACTCCGCGCTGTGCCTGGCCGCCACCATGATCACGCTCTCGGCCTTCTACATCGCCCAGAGCGCGCTGTTCCTGGGCGTGGTGCAGATCGTGGTCTACACCGGCGCGGTCATGATGCTGTTCCTGTTCGTGCTCATGCTGGTCGGCGTGGACTCCGCGGAGTCGCTGCGCGAAACCCTGCGCGGGCAGCGCATCGCGGTGATCGTGGTCGGCGTCGGCTTCGGCATGCTCATGATCGCGGGCATCGCGCGCGGGATGAACGCCCCCGACGTGGCGGCGACCGGTCCGGGGCTGGGCGGGAACGACACCGTCGCCGCGCTGGCCGAACTCATCTTCCTGAAGTACATCTGGGCGTTCGAGCTGACCGGCGCGCTGCTGATCACCGCGACCATCGGCGCCATGGTGCTCGCGCACCGCGAGCGCTTCGGGCCGCGTCAGGATCAGCGGGAGATGTCCAAACAGCGGTTCCGGGACGGCAAGCGGGTCACCCCGCTGCCCACGCCCGGTGTGTACGCCCGCCACAACGCGGTCGACGCCCCCGCGCGCCTTCCGGACGGCTCCTTCGAGGAACTCTCGGTCAGCAGCATCCTGCGGCACCGCCGCAACCGCGCGCACGAGGAAGCCGTGGTGCGCACCGTCGGCAGCGGCGCGGAAGACAACGGCGGCAACGGGAATGGCAAGGACAGCGACGACTCCGGATCTGACACGGAAGGCTTGCGGTGAACCCGGACAACTATCTCTACCTCTCCGCCCTGCTCTTCACCATCGGCGCGGCCGGGGTGCTGGTGCGGCGCAACGCGATCGTGGTGTTCATGTGCGTGGAGCTGATGCTCAACGCGGTGAACCTCGCGTTCGTCACCTTCGCGCGCCTGCACAACAATCTGGACGGTCAGGTCTTCGCCTTCTTCACCATGGTGGTGGCCGCCGCCGAGGTCGTGGTCGGCCTCGCGATCATCATGACCATCTTCCGCGCCCGTCGCTCGACCTCGGTCGACGACGCCAACCTGCTGCGGTACTGACATGGATACCGCACAGTTGATGCTGTGGCTGCTGCCGGCGCTGCCCCTGAGCGGCGCCGTGATCCTGTTGCTGCTCGGGCGATTCAGTGACAAGTGGGGGCACCTGCTCGGGACGGGGCTCGCGCTGAGCTCGTTCGGGGTGGCCGCGTGGGCCTTCTGGGAGATGCTCGGTCGCGCGAACGACGAACGGGCCGTTCGGCATACGCTGTTCAGCTGGGTTCCGGTCAACGGGCTGCACGTGGACTTCGCGCTCGGGCTCGATCAGCTCTCGATGTGCTTCGCGCTGCTGATCACCGGCGTCGGGTCGCTCATTCACATCTACTCCGTCGGCTACATGTCGCACGATCCCGGGCGGCGGCGCTTCTTCGCCTACCTGAACCTGTTCCTGGCGGCCATGCTGGTGCTGGTCCTGGCGGACAACTACCTGGTGCTGTACCTGGGCTGGGAGGGTGTGGGCCTGGCGTCCTACCTGCTCATCGGCTTCTGGTACGACAAGCCTTCCGCCACGGCGGCGGCCAAGAAGGCGTTCATCGTGAACCGGGTCGGCGACATGGGCCTGGCCATCGCGCTCATGATCATGTTCGCGACCTTCGGGACCGTGGACTACCGCGGGGTGTTCGGGGCCGCCGACCAGGCGAGCTCCGCGGCGCTCACCGGCATCGGGCTGATGCTGCTGCTGGGCGCGTGCGGCAAGTCCGCGCAGGTCCCGCTGCAGGCGTGGCTCGGGGACGCGATGGAGGGCCCGACCCCGGTGTCGGCGCTCATCCACGCGGCCACCATGGTCACCGCGGGCGTGTACCTGATCGCGCGCTCGAACCCCATCTTCGATCTCGCCCCGGGTGCGCAGGCCGCGGTCATGGCGGTCGGCGCGGTGACGCTGCTGTACGGCGCGATCATCGGCTGCGCCAAGGACGACATCAAGAAGGCCCTGGCCGCCTCGACCATGAGCCAGATCGGCTACATGATGCTGGCGGTGGGCCTGGGTCCGGTCGGCTACGCCGCGGCCATCATGCACCTGCTCACGCACGGCTTCTTCAAGGCCGGGCTCTTCCTGGGCGCGGGCTCGGTCATGCACGCGATGAACGACGAAACCGATATGCGACGGTACGGCGGCCTGCGCAAGCTGCTGCCGATCACCTACGTGACATTCGGACTCGGCTACCTGGCCATCCTGGGCATACCGCCCTTCGCCGGATTCTTCTCCAAGGACCGGATCATCGAGGCGGCCTTCGCGCACGGCGGTTTCGGCGGCATCATCACCGGCATCGCCGCCCTGGCCGGTGCGGGCATCACCGCCTTCTACATGACCCGCGTCATGCTGCTCACCTTCTTCGGTGAGAAGCGCTGGAAGGAGGGCACGCACCCGCACGAGTCGCCCGCCTCCATGACCGGCCCCATGATTCTGCTGGCCTTCGGCTCGGTGTTCTCCGGCGCGCTGCTGGCTTACGGTTCGGCCCTGCAGAATTGGCTCGAACCGGTGGTCGGCGCGCATCACGGCGAACCGATCATCCCGGTGTGGGCGATCACGCTGTTCGCCCTCGCGGTCGTCGCGGCCGGCGTGTGGGTGGCCTACGACCAGTACGCCAATCATCCGATTCCCGAGGTCGCGCCCGCCGGCTCCCGGCTCACCGTGGCCGCGCGCCGCGACCTGTACGGCGACGCCTTCAACGAGGCCGCGTTCATGCGGCCCGGACAGCACGTGACCCGATCGCTGGTGTTCGTCGACAATCGCGGCATCGACGGTCTGGTGAACACCACCGCGGCCGTCATCGGCGGACTGTCGGGCCGAATCCGGCGCGTGCAAACCGGTTTCGTGCGCTCGTACGCCCTGTCCATGTTCACCGGCGCGGCACTGGTGGCCGCCGCCCTGCTGGCGGTGAGGTTGTTTTGAGTGACTTTCCCTGGCTGACGACGCTGTGGGCGGTTCCGGCCATCGGAGCCGTGCTGGTGCTGCTGTTCCCGGCCGGGTGGCGGAACGCCGCCCGGATCTTCGCGCTCGTGGTCTCCCTGGCCACGCTCGGTGTCGGCATGTGGCTGGCCTGGATGTTCCAGCCCGGCGGCGATCACTTCCAGTTCGTCGAATCCCACGAATGGATCCCGGCTTTCGGTGCGGGGTACACCCTGGGCCTGGACGGCATCGCCATGGTTCTGGTGCTGCTGACCGCCGGGCTGGTCCCCCTGCTGCTGCTCGCGGGCTGGCAGGACGACCGCGAGGTGGGCACCGGGCCGCGGGTGGCGCACTACTACGTGGCGCTCACCCTGGTGGTCGAAGCCATGGTGCTGCTGTCGTTCACCGCGCTCGACATCCTGATGTTCTACGTGTTCTTCGAGGTCATGCTCATCCCGATGTACTTCCTCATCGGCGGCTTCGGACCCAAGACCGCCGACGCGGCCATGCGCGCCCAGCGCTCGCGGGCGGCGGTGAAGTTCCTGCTGTACAACCTGTTCGGCGGACTGATCATGCTGGCCGCGGTCATCGGGCTGTACGTGCTGACCGCGCGGGAGCAGCTCGGCGCGAACGGCGGCGGCACCTTCGATTTCCGAATCGTGATGGAGGCGGCCAACTCCGGGCAGCTCGGCGCCGGGCCGGTGGTGCTCAACGCGCTGTTCCTGGGCTTCATGTTCGCGTTCGCGGTCAAAGCGCCGCTGTGGCCGCTGCACACCTGGCTGCCCGATGCCGCTGTCGCCGCGACCCCGGCCAGCGCGGTGCTCATGATGGCGATCGTGGACAAGGTCGGCACGTTCGGCATGCTGCGCTACTGCCTGCTGCTGTTCCCCGACGCCACCGCCACGTACGCGCCGTTCATCTGCGTGCTCGCGGTCATCGGCATCATCTACGGCGCACTGCTGGCGATCGGGCAGACCGATGTCATGCGCCTGATCGCCTACACCTCGATCTCGCACTTCGGCTTCATCATCCTGGGCATCTTCGCTCTCACCACGCAGGGCAGCACCGGGGCGACGCTGTACATGGTCAATCACGGCATCTCCACCGCCGCGCTGTTCCTGATCGCCGGTTTCCTGGTCTCGCGCCGGGGCACCCGGCTCATCGCCGAATACGGCGGGGTGCAGAAGGTCGCGCCGATTCTGGCGGGCACGTTCTTCATCTCCGGTCTGGCCACGCTCTCGCTGCCGGGGCTGGCGCCCTTCATCAGCGAATTCCTGGTACTGATGGGCACTTTCACGCGCTACCCGGTGGCGGCGATCTTCGCGGCCTCGGCGCTGGTGCTGGCCGCGCTGTACATCCTGTGGATGTACCAGCGCATGATGACCGGGCCGGTGAAGCCGGGCAACGAGCGGCTCTACGATCTGCTGCCGCGCGAAATGGTGGTCGTGGTGCCGCTGCTCGCGGCCCTGCTGTTCCTCGGGGTGTATCCGAAACCGGTGCTGGACACCATCGATCCCGCCGTGACCCGCACCCTCACCACCATCGGACAGCACGATCCGGTTCCGGCGGTCACGCCGGAGGCGTCCCCGACAGGAGGGAACAAGTGAGCGGCACACCCCTGATGCTGGCCGCGGTGGCGCAATCGCCACTGGCGGCGGCGCTGCCCGCGCCGAGTATCGAATACCGGCTTCTCGCACCGATGCTCATCGTGTTCGGTGTCGCGGTCGTCAGCGTGCTGGTGGAAGCGTTCGCGCCCAGGCGATCCCGCTACCTGATCCAGTTGATCCTGGGACTCGGCGGGATGGGCGTGGCGCTGGGCGCGGTCATCGGACTGCGGGGCTCCCGGGCGACGGCGGTGGTCGGCGCGGTCGCCGTCGACGGGGTGACGCTGTTCCTGCAGGGCGCCATCCTGGTCGTCTCCATCCTGGGCCTGCTCTTCATCGCCGAGCGGCGGGCCGACCGGGTGCCGATGTACCGGGAGGGCCCGGGCACCTGGAGTCTGACCGCCGCGCGCGGGGTGGACGCCTTCACCCCGCAGGCCGCGTCGATGCCGGGCAGCTCGGACGAGATCGCGGCGATGCGCGCGGGCATCTCGACCACCGAGGTCTTCCCGCTCACGCTGTTCGCGGTCGCCGGGCTGCTGTTGTTCCCGGCCTCGAACGACCTGCTCACGATGTTCATCGCGCTCGAGGTGCTGTCGCTGCCGCTGTACCTGCTGTGCGGGCTGGCGCGGCGGCGGCGGTTGCTGTCGCAGGAAGCGGCGCTGAAGTACTTCCTGCTCGGGGCGTTCTCCTCCGCGTTCTTCCTGTACGGCATGGCGCTGCTGTACGGCTACGCCGGGACCGTGCGGTTCTCCGGCATCGCCGAGGCGGTCACCCGGGACACGGGCAGGTCGCACACGCTGGCGGTGCTGGGCGTGGCGATGCTCGCGGTCGGCCTGCTCTTCAAGATCGGTGCGGTGCCGTTCCAGTCCTGGGTGCCCGATGTGTACCAGGGCGCGCCGACGCCCGTGACGGCGTTCATGGCCGCGGCGACCAAGATCGCGGCCGTGGGCGCGCTGCTGCGAGTGCTCTACGTCGCGGTGCCGGATCTGCGCAACGACTGGCGGCCGGTGCTGGCGGCCGTGGCCATCGCGACCATGATCGCCGGCGCGGTGCTGGCCATCACGCAGACCGATATGAAGCGCATGCTCGCCTACTCCTCGATCGCGCACGCGGGCTTCATTCTCACCGCGCTGGTCGCGGCCAACGACTCCGGCGTCTCGGCGGTGCTGTTCTACCTCGCGGTCTACGGGCTGGGCACGCTCGGCGCGTTCGCGGTGGTCTCGCTGGTGCGTGACGACAACGGTGATGAGGCAACGGCTTTGTCGGCGTGGGCGGGTCTGGGTCGCCGATCGCCTTGGCTGGCTTCGATTTTCGCGCTCTTCCTGCTGTCCTTCGCGGGCATTCCGCTGACCGGCGGGTTCATGGCCAAGTTCGCGGTGTTCGAGGCGGCGTCCTCGGGCGGCGCGTCCGCACTGGTCATCGTGGGCGTGATCTGCAGTGCCATCGCGGCCTTCTTCTACGTGCGGGTCATCGTGCTCATGTTCTTCACCGATTCCCCCGCCACACCGCCGGTGCTGGTATTCCCGACCCTGACCACCACCGTCGTCGCCCTCACGGCCGCGGCCACGCTGGTGCTCGGCGTGTTCCCGCAGCCGCTGCTCGATCTCGCCGATCAGGCTGCGACGTTCGCACGCTGAGGCTTTCGTTCCGAGGTCCCCGACAGGCCCGCCGTCCCGGACGGCGGGCCTGTTTCGTGCCTGGTACCCGAGGCCCCGGTGCGAGTTCCGGCTTTCGCTGGCGCGTGCCCGATTTTGACCCATAATTGTTTTGCGACTTATGCGAGTTCCCCGGTGGGCGCGGTGGCTTCGTCATAGCGTGAACAGTGGGCCGGGACTCGGTGGGAGGCGGACAAATGCGAGCACATCCGGCAGCGATCGGATTTCTCCGGCGGGACGTGTCGGGAGTTCAACTACAGTGGCATCGGGCGCAGATCCAGCATGTGGCCCGGCGCCTGGGTTACGACCTGTGCCAGACCATGATCTTGGATCCGCGCGCAGAGCGTTCGGAACCGGGCTTGACAGCGGCGGTGTCGGACCTCGAGGCCGACGCGATCATCACCCCCAGCCTCGAGCACTTCGACGGGGCGGTACCCGACGATATAGTGCAGTTGGCCGATGTGATCACCGTCAGCCCGGAGAACACCTACGCCCGCTGGGTCCTACCGCCGCTGGGATAGGACCGATGAAAGTTCGAGCTCGAGGCCGTCTGCACTTTTGGACGATACCGATCCGGAGGTGAAGCATGACCACAAGCTCCTCGATAACCCCCACGGTACTGATGGAGGGGCTCGCGCTGGGCGAGTCACCTCGATGGCACGACGGCAGGTTGTGGCTCTCGGATTGGCTGGCGGGGCAGGTGCTCACCGTCGACTACCAGGGCAGGCACTTCGTGCAGCTCGAAATGTCCGGTCTGCCTTTCTGTTTCGACTGGCTGCCCGACGGGCGCATGCTGATCCTGTCGAACGGGGACGGGCGCAAGCTGCTGCGGCGCGAATTCAGCACGCGGCTGCACACGGTGGCGGACCTCAGCACGCTGTCGCCGCATCCGTGGAACGAGATCGTGGTCGCGGACAACGGGAACGCGTACGTGAACTCCATCGGGTTCGACATGATGGGCGGAGCGGAGCCGCAGCCGGGGATCATCGCGGTCGTCGCGCCGGACGGCAGTGCGCGGCAGGTGGCCGGTGATCTGCGGTTTCCGAACGGCATGGTGATCACGCCGGACGGCGGCACGCTCATCGTGTCCGAGTCCTACGCGCAGTGCCTGACCGCTTTCGACATCGAGCCGGACGGCGGGCTGTCCAATCGCCGGGTCTGGGCCGAGGTGGACGGTCACCCCGACGGCATCTGCATCGATGCCGAGGGCGCGATCTGGTGTGCGGCCATGACGCGGTGTGTCCGGGTGCGCGAGGGCGGGCAGATTCTGGCCGAGGTGCCGCTGGACCGGGCGGCCTTCGCCTGCATGCTGGGTGGTCCGCAGTCGAGCACCCTGTACGTGATGGTCGCGGAATGGGCTGGGTCCGAAGGGATGTCGCCCGATCGCCGGACCGGGCAGATTCTCACCGCGCCCGCTCCGGCGCCGCGGGCCGGTCATCCCTGAACCCGGCTCGGGGCGGCGGACGCACATCCGCCGCGCCCCGGCCCTCCGGTGAGATCAGTTCTCCCGCAGTACTTCCCGCACCCGCTTGGCGAAGGCTTCGACGTCCTCGGTGAAGCCGCCGTGACCGCCGGGGAACAGGATCGGTTCGATACCCATCCCCGCGCCCAGCGCGCGTGAGGTCTTGTCACAGAACTGCCCCGCCGAGGCGTCGCCGATTCCGATGACGATCCGCGCCGGCGCGGTCTTCAGCGCCTCGAGGTCGGGCTGCCAGCCGGAGGTGGGGTGCAGTTCGTGCTCGTAGAAGAAGTCGTCCGAGGCGATCTCGGCGGCCGAACGGTCCGGGCCGGTCATCTGTGCCAGCATCTGGGTGAGCATCGGCTCGGGGATCTCCATCCCCGTCATGGCGAAGAACTTGCGCCACGCACCCTCGGCGTCACCGGCACGGTGCGCGGCGATCATCTCGTCGGTCTGCGCCCGGTAGCTCTCCCGGTCCGCCAGCAGCTCCCGCAGGGGCGGCTCGTGCGCGATGACGGTGTGCACGAGCTCCGAATGTGTTTGGGCCAGAGCGAGACACGTGACCGCGCCGCCGCTGGACCCGAACACTGCCGCCGGCCCCGCACCGACGGCCGCGATGAGCCGCGCGAGATCGTCGGCCCGCAGTTCGGGCGTGGAGTCGCTGTCCGGGTCGTTGAGCACGCTTCGCCCGTGCCCTCGCGGATCCAGCGTCAACACGGTGTACTCGTCCGCCAGGAGTTCGGCCACACCCTGAAACGGCCCCGCGTCCATGGGCGCGCCGACGAAGGCGACCAACGGCCCGCTCCCCCGGACTTCGTAGTACAGACTCCCGTCCGGAACTGTCAGGTTTGCGGTGGTGGCGGCGATCGACGAGGTCATGATCTCTCCCTGCGAACAAGCGATAAGGTCACCTCTTCAGACGCTGCCCCGCCCCGAAACTCATCGGTCGCCCGCGCCGAAACTCATCGGTCGCCCGCGCCGAATTGCGTGGGTGTGTTCGGCGGTCCCGATCAGGCCGGTTCGGATACGCGCACGGGTTGCCTGCGCCAGGGTGGGAGGGTTCGGTAGGTGGCTGCGCGCAGGAGCCATTCGACGGGGCCGTAGGGGTGGGTGCGGAGCCAGCGGGTGCTTGCCCGGAGCTGGAGGACGTAGGTCAGCAGGGCGACCGCCAGGACCGCCCAGGGTGGGAGGCGGTCGGCCAGGGACAGGCCGTAGCCGGTGTAGATCAGGGCGAAGATCAGGGACTGGGTTATGTAGTTGGTGGCGGCCATTTTTCCGGCGGGTGCCAGGTCGGTGATCGGGGACGCCCAGCGCCAGCGGGTCAGCCAGACCACGGCCGCCACGTAGCCGAGGGTCATGAACGGGTTCGCGAGTTCCTGGAGGCCGTGGAGTACGTCGGGGGTGCGCCCCTCGATCGACCAGAACGCCGTCGTGATCAGCGAAACCGGTAGTCCCACGGCAAAACCCACCTTCAGGGCGATGGGGGTCCAGCGGGTCAGGAGTTCCCGATCCTCGAAGAGGCGGCGTTTGCCCGCCGCGAGGCCGAGCAGGAACATCGCCAGGCTCGGGACGCCCTGGCCGAGCCAGGTGAAGAGCATGAAGATCGGGGCCGTCTCCAGTTGGATGCGCAGCGTTTCGCCGAAATCGCCGGTGTATCCGGTGTGCATGCGCGGCAGATCGAGCAGTTCACCCAGCCCGGCGACCCCGCCGCCACCGGTGAAGAACGACAGCGCGACATAGAGCAGGTACAGCGTGACGCCGGTGATCAGTGCCGTCCGGGGGCGAATCTTGCGCAGCAGCACCAGGATCACGCAGAGGATCGCGTACAGCGTGAGGATGTCCCCGATCCACAGGAACAGTACGTGCGCGAGCCCGATCAGGAACAGCGCGCCGCTGCGCCGCAGCAGTCTCGGCACCGGCCGCGCGCCTGCCCGCTCCGCCGCCGCGATCTGCAGGGTGAACGAGTACCCGAACAGGAACGCGAACAGCAGGTAGAACTTCCCCAGGAACAGCCCGTACATCACCGCGTAGACGACCCGATCGACACCGCCGTCGAACATCGGCGCCGGGTTGTCCGCGGTTCCGGTGAACGACATGAGCATCGTCCCCACCAGCGCGTTGGTGACCAGGATCCCGAACAGCGCGAACCCCCGCAGCACGTCGATCTCCGCGATCCGCCGCCCGCCCGCCGCCCTCTCCTCATCAGCCATGGGCGTCACGCTAACGAGCGGCAACGTCAGCGCACATCGGCCACAGCACCCACCCGGGAAACGACCTGAGCGGTATTGACAGTGCGCGTCGCGCGCGGATAAGGCGCGGGCCGGAGGTCCGGCACGTGAACGCGTGCCGGACCGGGAACCGACGGCTTCCCGTCAGCGCTTGTTGCGGAGGCGGTACTCGATCGCGTAGGCGATCTTGCCGGGCTTGGCCTCGGAGTACGGCACCGAGAGCTTCGCGAACTCGCCCTTGGTGGCGGCCTTTCCGTCGTTCCACGCGGCGAGCGCGCCCAGTTCACCGGCGGTCTTCCCCGCGGCGACAACGGTGCCCGCACCCAGGGCCACCTGCTTCTCGGTCACGGTCTTGACCGCGGCGAGGTAGGCGGCGGGATCGTTGCGGTTCCAGTCGCCCACGACGTTGCTGTCGCGCATCCACGCGCCCCAGTAGAACTCCTGGAACGGGATGGTGCCGGCCTCGTAACCGATGTCGCGGCCGAAGTACATGAGGCTGCGGTACTTGTCATCGGCGAAGTTGGCCAGGCCCAGGGTGCGGGGCAGCTGACCGACCTGGATCGGCTTGCCGGCCACGTCCTGCAGCCAGACCCAGCCGTTGGCCTTCATGCGATCCCAGAAATCCTGGGTCGACAGGTTGCTCAGGTTGTCCAGAACCCGCAGTCGCACATGGCTGTTCGCACCGCCGTCCGGGGTCTCCAGGAAGGAGGTCAGGGTGTGGTGGCCGTCGGTCAGGTACGCCTGCCCGCCGGGGCCGATCACGACGGTCTTCATGGGCGCGATGGAGTCGGCGGTTTCCTTGCCGACCGCGATCGTGCACGCGAACGAGGACGGATCGCTCAGCTTCGCACCGGGTGTGGCGGATGCCGCCACGCCCTGGCCGTTCGCCTCACACCAGTCGTCGAACTTCTTGTTGATCTCGTCCTTGCCGAGCGTGTACCGGCCCAGCTTGTAGTAGACCTCGTCGTAGCCCAGCGACGGCTGCGTCGGCAGCACGTCGCCGATCCGCACGTCCAGCAACTCCCCCGCCTTGGCGCACCCGTAGGCGCCGCCGCCGGCCAGGCCACCCGATCCGCTGGACACGGTGTTGCACGCGGCCGCCGCGGCCTCGCCGGGCACGACCCAGCTCACCGCGCTCGTCACTGCCACCACGGCGCCGGCGATCGCCGCCGCCCACCGGATACGCCCGAGTGTGGAACTGCTCATCGAAACCTCACATCCTGCTGAACAAAATCGCATCACCTTGACCACGGCACATGACCGATGGGCGAGCCGCGTACGGCCGGATGCTGTTCCGCGAGCCAACAATTGATGAACAAGCGCTCACTTGGGAATTGCCGCGGTTCGGTCTCCTCAACCGTGCGCGGTCCCGGCCGGACCGGAGTCCCGGCGAACGCGCTCGCGGGCAACGAGTTCGACCGTGACCGCGACGGCACACGATTGCGCCAGCACCAGTCCGATCAGCACCAGCAGCTGCACGGCCGCGGCCTGGGTCGCCGAGCCGCTCGCCACCAGCACGCCCACGAAAGCGCCGGGGAGCGTGACCAATCCGACGGTGCGGGTCTGATCCACCCCGGGCAACAGCGCGTCGGCGGCCGTGCGCCGGATGACCTCGAGGCGTGCTTCCCGGCCGGCGAATCCGAGGCTCAGCGCCGCCTCCACTTCGCCGATCCGCTCGGACAGCGCGTCCAAGGCACGCCGCCCCGCCAGGGATGTGGCGGTCATGGTGCCGCCCAGAATGATTCCCCCGATCGGAACCACCGCGACCCCGGTCAGCGGAACCACCCCGCTGAGCAGCATCGCCGGCAGGGTGGCCACCGCCCCCGCGCCGAGACTCACCGTCAGCCATCCCCCCGAGCGTCCCGCTCCCACACGCCGGGCCGTCGTGACCACCGCCGCCCCGAACATGACCAGCAGCACCAGCGCGGCCGACCACAGCTGAGCGAGAGCCGCCGCGAGAATCAATGCGACCGCGCCCAGTTGCACGACGGCTCGCCCGGCTGCTCGCGGCGCGACGGCCATCGGCCCCAGCCCGGCGACGCGGTACACGACGGCCGCCGCGCCCACCATGGCGACGCACAGCACACCCAGCGCGACACCGGGAACCGCGACCGCGTTCACATCAACCACCTGTCATCTCGGCCGAACAATGCTGCTGTGCAGCGGCTTTCCCGGTTCTCCCGGATCGACGCCATCGCAACGCGTCCTGTAGTGAGGAGCCACCGGTTCCACTTCGTGATCGCCGAGCAGGCGTTGCGCACCACGGTCGGCGACAACGACATTATGATCGGCCAACTCGACCGGCTGTTGATCGCCATGTCCCTGCCGCGCGTAGTACTCGGTATCGTCCCGGCGGACACCGAATACCTAGTGCCGCAGTCGAACTGCTGCATGTTCGACCGCCGCAAAGTGCCGCTCGAGCGCATGCGGTGACGAACTCACGCTGCCCCGTGTCCGTCCGGCGGACTGATGTGCTCCGGACGGAGTGCAGCGGCAACACCTTTCGCCTACCGTGGCCTCATGAACGCGCCACCGGGGGGCTCGCCTGGCGAGAGTGAGCCGCTGCCCGCTCCGGAACCCCCTGCACCCGCTCCCGCCCCTCCCGCGCCCGAGCCGGCCCCGCCGGCGGACCAGCGCCGTGCCGAGAGGCGGGCCACGTACATGGTTGGTGTGATCGCGGCGGTGGCGGCATTGCTCGGCGCCGGGGTGGGTTCGACAGCGACAATCGTGGCGGCCCAAGACCAGGTCGCGGGAACGATATCGGCAGCGGAGGCCCAGGTCGATGGCCAGACCTCTCAGTGGATACGTGACGAACGCAAGAAGCTGTACGTACAGGTCATCAACAAGCTCGACGCGGCGTACAAGGGGTTCCAAGGAATCGACACCCGGCTGGTGCTCGCGTTTCGAGATGGGCGACTGACTCCAGCCATGGCGCAGGCAGCCCGAGACGAATACGACGCACTGGCAGACGCCGTGATCCAGGTGAACGGCGAAGCGCTGCTTCTCTTCCCCGAGCCCACCCATGATGCGTATCTCACCGTCGTAGGTGAGCTGATGAAATGCTCGAGCAAGCTGTTTTCGCTGGCCCAGGCGATGGACCGCCAACTGTCGGATGCCGAAGTCCGACTACTGATCGATGGGCTGAACGACTCCCCCGAAAAAACGAACGGGGACGAGAAGTTCCTCGAGGCCGCCCGGGCCGACCTCGGCATTCCGTAGCATCCCGCGCATCTCGAACTGCGGCCCCCATCGGCATCGTGTTCCAGCCACACCTGGTCCGGAGTCAGGCTTCGACGGTGATGTCCAGTACCTCGAACGCGGAGTCCAGCGCCACCGCGGGCCAGTAGCCCTCCAGGAAGTGCTCACCGCAGGTGTCCTCGAAATGCAGCACGACGGTGCCGTCCATGCGCGCCGCGACGGTGACCACGCGCAGGTCGGTCGCCGCTTCCTCGAGTTCTTCGGGTGTGGGCGGCTGATCCCCGAACCTTCCGACCACGGCGTCGGAGGCGATACGGCTCAGCGTGGGGAGCGCGCCGACCGCGGTGGCTATCACCGGCAGCAGTGCGCGGGCCGAGTCGGGGTCGGAGGTCTCGAGCATCAGCTCCAGTTCCTCGTTCGCGATCAGCGCCCGGCCCTCGTACCAATCGTGTTCGAGCACTTGCCCGTCGGTGAGCTCGGTCCGGGCGCGCTCGAACACGCCCAGTTCCGGGTGCGTGACGGCGGTCTGCACATCGGTCATGGGGCCACCGTATCGGTCGTACGACGCGGCGTTGACTCTCCCGCCGCGGGAGAGTCGATACTCCCCCTCATGGACACACTGGACTTCAAGAAGCAGTACCGGGAGCTGTACGCCGCACGGCCGGAGCCGGTGCTGCTCACCGTGCCGGAGCTGCCCTACCTGATGATCGACGGGAAGGGTGATCCGGACGGCGCGGAGTACGCGGCCGCGGTCAGCGCCCTGTACTCGGTCGCCTACGGGATCCGCGGCCTGCTGAAATCCGCGGGGACGGTGATCTACTCGGTGCCACCGCTGTCCGGGCAGTGGGACGGCGGACCGACCGCGGACAGGTCCGATTGGACCTGGACCATGATGTTGCAGCAGCCCGCGCGGGCGGTGGACGTCGTGGACGAAGCATTCGCCGGTGTGCGCGGGAAGAAGCCCGAATTGCCCATCGATGAGGTGCGCTGGGAGCTCTTCGACGAGGGCGAGTGCGGCCAGATCCTGCACGTCGGCCCCTATGCCACCGAGCCGCCCACTCGGGATCGCCTGATGGAATTCCTTGCCGCGCAGGGGCGCACGATCAGGGGCAGGCATCATGAGATCTACCTGTCGGCGCCGGGTCGGGTCGCCCCGGAGAAGTTGAAGACTTTGATTCGTTACCCGGTTCGAGTCGGCTGATCCGGGCGGTCCCGTGCGAATTTTCGTGCACTATCGGGGTCGGTCCGCGCGAATCCTGCCGGTGGGCATCGGATAGTGCACGAAAATCTGGACTCGACCGCCCCACTACCGTCCGGAGCAGGGCGATTCTCGCTGGCTTCGCTGCCACCGGTCGGACAGTATGTGCTGATGCACTCCGAGGAAGAGCTGGATCGGATCGCTCAGGAGCAGGATCGGTCCGCGACCTTCGAGTTGATTCGGGAGCTGACCGAATCGGGTGCCGCGGGGGCTGTTTCGAGCGACCTCGTCCAGACGCTCGCGCGGGTCGGTGATCCCCGCGCGGTTCCGGCGCTGGTCGCGATCGGGCGGGAACTCGGACAGCCGGACGTCGTGCGGGAGGCTGCCTTCGGGGTGCTCTCGGACGCGGCGTCGGTGCCGGGCAGCGCCGAGTTGCGCGAATGGTGGGCAGTCGGGGACGACCTCGTGCGCGCGTTCGTGCTGCGCGAGGCCACGCGCGCCGAGACGGATCTGATCGAACCCGTGGCCCGCGACCCGCAGCATCCGCTGTATCGGGATGCGCTGGTCGGACTCCAGTTCGGTTTCGAGGAGCCACGCTGGCAGGTGTACAAGATCGCTGCGCTGGAACATGCCGATCCTGTCGTGCGGCGAACCGCTGCTGACTCGTTGTGCTGGGACGAACCCGTTGCGGCCGAACCCGGTTTGCATCGCGCGGCCGCCGACGCGGACGAGGCCGTCGCGTGCGCGGCGCTGGACACACTCCGTTACTACCCCGGCCGTGCGACGCTGCGGCTGCTGCACGACATAGCGCAGGGAACCGGTGAGCGGGCGGAGATGGCCCGGGACGCCGAGCTCTACCTGCTCGGCGACTTCGAGCCCGAACGGGTGCGGCTCGCGGATTGGATGGCGCCGATCGCCGACCTGCTGGGGACGGGCGATGTCACCGAGCCGGAACCGTGGTCTCCGGGGCCGTCCCCGGTCAAACCGGCTGCACCGCCGGCGTCGGAAATCATCACCGCGTTCTCCGATCCCGATGGTTCGTGGGCGTCGCGAATCGCGATGCTGTTCGACCGCGATTGGAGCGCGATGCCGGCCTCCGATCGCCCGGCACTGGCCGCCTTCCTTGCCGCCCACCCGGATCCGCAGGTGCGGACGTTGAGCTGTGGTCCGCTGTCGGACTGGCACGAGGCCGACCGCCTGCTCGAATTGGCCCACGATCCGAACCTGATAGTTCGCAAGTCGGCCGTCTACCACCTGCGAAACGTGCCCCCTTCCCGGGAGATCGCCACGTTCACCTGGAACCTGGTGGAAAGCGGCGCGGTCGCGGGCACCGCCGGTTACGAGGCCCTGGCCACCTGCGCCGCCCACACCGCACCGGGCGAACTCGACGAGTGCCTGATCACGCTGGCGCGCAACGACCTTCGTGAAGGCATCCGCGACGAGGCGATCTCGCTGCTCGGCGACCGCATAGAACCGCTGCTACCCCTGCTCACCGAGCCGCCACTGCTGACCTGGGGAGTCCATTTCCGCCTGGTGGACATCTGCCGAAAGTCCGGTCTGCGGATCCCCGGCGAACGAGAGTTGCGGAGCGTCGACAATCTGCATCTCGCGGCGGCGCTGGCCGGGTAGCGCGGCAGCGCTGCCGCGCGCCAGGCTATCCGCTAAGGCAAAGCCCGCCCTATCTCAATGTGGCAAAACCATTTTCGAGGTAGTCCGTGCGCCCCGAGTGCCGAGCCGCCCGCGCGGCGACCACCCGCCGGGCCAGCAACGCCGGCAACCGCTCCACCGCCTCGTCCGCGTCGCACCAGGCCCAGCTGCGCAACTCGGCCTCCTGCAACACGATCGCCGCGCTCTGCTCCGGGTCCAGCACCCCGCCGTCGTACAGAAACATCACCCCGTCACTGGGATACCGTCCCGGCGGAACCCAATCCACCACCAGCAACCGCCCCATCGAAACCACCAGCCCCAGCTCTTCCCCCACCTCCCGAACCACCGCCGCCAACGGCGATTCGCCGGCCTCGACAACCCCACCCGGCAACTCCCAATGGTCCTTGTACGTGGGCTCGACAAGCAGCACCCGGTCCTCGGAGTCGACGAACACCGCCCCCGCCCCCATCCGCTTGCGCGGCAGCCCCGCGATGTACTCGCTCCGATCAGACTCCATGGGCCACAACACTATCCAGCCACCCCGCCGAACAAGGCGGTTACGGAACACCCACGCCTACACGCTCGCAACGGCATTGATCCGTCGCGGGGTGATCGCCACCATCACCCGCTCGGACCTCGAATCCGAGCCGGCCATCCGCGTCTCCCACCCCGCGCCGATGTACTTGTCTCGAATACGTCTGGTCCACAACCCATTCGAGTCAACGGACACCACCGCCTCTCCGGTCACCCGAACCTGCTTGTTCGGCCGCTGCCCGTCCGCGCGCAGCTCCCCCTCGACGTCGATGACCATCCCGACCCGGGGGTTGGCGGCGATCCGGCGCACATGCGGCCGGTCACCGAAGCTGGTCACATGGAAAGTCCCCCGCACCCACAGAAACCACACGGGCGTGACGTGCGGATACCCTTCCTCGTCGATCGTCGCCAGATGCGCGACGGTATCGAGCGCCAGCAGCGCACCGATCTCGGCCTGATCGAGCGAGCGCATGTGACCTCTGCTTCGAGCTGTCGGGAAGCCGTACGAGCAACAAACGTCTGTCGCGCACCGAATGTTTCACCGTGTTCCCGTGAACCGTTGCAGCATCCCCTATTCGGGCAGGATGGCTACATGGATCAGGAGATATCGCGGCGCGGCGCCGACCTGCTGGCGAGTGACATCCGGTCAGCTCTGGGTTTCGAGGTACACATCGGCGAAACGATCCCCGAACGCCTACTCAGACAACCTTTCCCACCGGCTTGGTGGATCGAACTCACCGTCCCGGCTTTGGAAGTCATGATTGGCTCTACCCCTATCGCGCACACCCCGAGCGGTGTGGCGTGCGAACTTGCCTGGTCCCTTCACGACGATATCCTGGCCCGCAGCGGAAAGATCTGGCCTGCCGACCCCGCGGGTGGGGACCAGCCGTTGCTTCCCACCCGGGACGGATGGCAGGGGCCGGGCGGCCTGATACCGTACGGGCAGGTCAAGGCCGCGAAGGATCCTGATCCGAGCCTCGACGGCGTGGTCCGATGGTGGCTGCCCGACAGCTACGACGGCCTCATCGCCTGCCACTCCGGCGACCTGACGTTCACCCTCTGGGAATACCGGGGCGACGAACAACTCATCACGCCTGGCATGCCGGTGACATGGGTCATCGGCGAAGGCGGACACGGAAAGTACCGCAAGGCAGGCGAAGTCCGGCCGGCCCAGCCGTAACCCATCGGGCCCGCCCTCCTGCTGCTGTCCGCCCCGAAGGCCTGGCGACGGCTACCCGAGAAAAACCGGCCCCCGGATGATTCCGGGGGCCGGTTCGGTGGGAGTGCGGCGGGCGAGATTACTGCACGCGTTCCCAGCCCGGGCGGGTCTTGTGGGTGCCTATCGTGGCCTTGTCGCGGCTGCGGTAGACGATGTAGGGGCGGGTCAGGTAGCCGACGGGGGCCGAGAAGACGTGGACCAGGCGGCTGAAGGGCCAGAACGCGAACAGGGCGCAGGCCGACAGGGCGTGGAGCTGGAAGCCCAAGGGGGCGTTCACCATCAGTTCGGGCTCGGGGTTGAAGTAGAAGATCGAGCGGAACCACGGGGAGACGTCCGCGCGGTAGTTGTGAGGATTGCCGGTCAGATTGCCGTAGAGGGTCGCGCCCAGGCCGAGGGCCAGGGTCAGGCCCAGGAGCACGTACATGACCTTGTCGTTGCGGGTCGTGGCCGAGAACACCGGGCCGACCGTGCGGCGGCGGTAGATCAGGATCAGCAGCCCGGCCACGGTCGCGACGCCGGCCACGACGCCCAGGCTGTAGGACGCCAAATGATAGGTGTGCTCGCTGATCCCGACCTTCTCGGTCCAGGACTCCGGAATCACCAGGCCGATCACGTGGCCCAGGAACACGAACACGATGCCGTAGTGGAACAGCGGACTGCCCAGGCGCAGCAGCCGGTTCTCGTAGATCTGCGAGGACCTGGTCGTCCACCCGAACTTGTCGTAGCGGTAGCGCCAGATGAGCCCCACGACGCAGATGCCCAGGGCGGCGTACGGCACGCCCACCCACAGCAGCACGTCCTTCGCACTCAGTGTCATCGACGGCCTCCGATCACTTGCGGCATGTAGGTGGGTGGTGCGAAGGGCTCCAATCCGACGTCCTCGCCGGGCGGCCCGGCCGCGATCAGCCGATCCACGGCGGCCTGCTCGTCGCCGCGCAACGGCGACAGCGTGGCCGACACCGAATCGAGCGCCCCGGCCCACGGCGAGTCGGCCTCACGCAACGCCCGGCGCATGACTTCGATTCCGGCCCTGTGCTCTTCGAGCAACTCCTGCCCGGGCGCCGGATGCGCCGACGCGAACTCCAGCACCACCGCCAGGTGATCGGAGAGCTCCCCGTCCTCGAGCAGCAGTCCCGACGCGCGATAGAGCTGCTTGAACCGCAGCAGCGCCATCCCGCGCTTACGCGTGTCCCCGTACAGAAACCAGGTCAGGTACGGGCTGAAGCGCTTGCGATGGTCGAAGGTGTCCACGAACTCGATGGCCAGCTCGACCGGATCGGTGTTCTCCAGATGATTCAGCAGCGGACGCAACGGCGCACCGATCGGCGCGGGCAGCGTCGCCGCCGCCCGGCGCAGCATCGGCAGCGAATCCCGCACGCTCTCATCCGGATACGCGAGCAGCAGCGATTGCACCTGGAACGCGCCGGCCCGCACGGATTCGGACAGCTTCACCGGCGATGCCTCCCGCCGTCGGTCTCGGGCATGAGCCCCTCCGGCGTCCCGCGACCGTCCCAGTTGAGCAGGTTCACCCGGCCGCTGCCCTCCACACCCGCGTACGAGTCCGCGGTCTGCCGATCCTGCAGCATCCGGAAGTTCTCCACCGCGATCGGCGTCGGGCTTCCCGAACTCTCGCCGAACGGCCCGGAGGTGATCATCCCCGGCCCGCCGTCGTAGTCCAGCGAGCAATCGGTGGCCAGCTCCTCGAGCCCGTGGGCCTGCTCGGCATGCGCGGACGGAATGACGTACCGCTCTTCATATTTGGCGATAGCGAGCAGCCGGTACATGTCGTACATCTCCTGCTCGGTCAGCCCGACCCGGGTGGCGATCTCCGGCCGGGACTCCCGTCCGAGATTGATGTCGCGCATATAGCTGCGCATGGCGGCGAGCTTGCGCAGCACATCGTTCACCGGCTCCGGATCACCCGCGGTGAACAGCTCGGCCAGGTACTCGACCGGAATCCGCAGCGCCTCGATGGCGGCGAAGAGGTTGCCGTGATCCTCGGCGTCGTGTCCGGTATCGCGCAGCGCGTCCACCACCGGCGACAGCGGCGGGATGTACCAGACCATCGGCACGGTGCGGTATTCCGGATGCAGCGGCAGCGCGACCCGGTACTTGCGGATCAGGGCGTAGACCGGCGAGTCCTGCGCCGCCTGCACCCAGTCGCGCGGCATTCCCGCCCGTTCGCAGGCCGCGATCACCTGCGGATCGAACGGATCCAGGAACGCGTCCCGCTGGGCCGCGTACAGATCCTTCTCGTCCGGGGTGGCCGCGACCTGCGCGACCGTGTCGGCGTCGTACAGCATGACGCCGATGTATCGCAGTCGCCCGACACAGGTTTCGGCGCACACCGTCGGCAACCCGACCTCGAGCCGCGGGAAACAGAACGTGCACTTCTCGGCCTTGCCCGTGCGGTGATTGAAGAACACCTTCTTGTACGGGCAGCCCGAGACGCACATGCGCCAGCCCCGGCACCGATCCTGATCGACCAGGACGATGCCGTCCTCCTCGCGCTTGTAGATCGCGCCCGACGGGCACGAGGCCGCGCACGCCGGGTTCAGGCAGTGCTCGCAGATGCGCGGCAGATAGAACATGAAGGTCTGATCGAACTCGAACTTCACCCTGTCCCCGACCTTCTTCAGGATCGGGTCCGATTGCGCGAGTTCGGGTGCGCCACCGAGATTGTCGTCCCAGTTGGCCGACCAGGTGATCTTCGTGTCCTTGCCGCTGATCAGCGACTTGGGCCGCGCCACCGGGGTGTTCTGCTGCACCGGCGCGGTCGTGAGCGTCTCGTAGTCGTAGGTCCACGGCTCGTAGTAATCGGCCAGCTCGGGCAGGATCGGATTGTCGAAGATGGTGAACAGCTTGTGCATTCGCCCGCCGCCGCGCAGCTTCAACCGGCCCTTGTGATCCAGGGCCCAGCCCCCGCGCCACTTGTCCTGATCCTCGTACGTGCGCGGATACCCCTGTCCCGGACGGGTTTCCACGTTGTTGAACCACACGTACTCCACGCCCGCGCGATTGGTCCAGGTCTGCTTGCAGGTGACCGAACAGGTGTGGCAGCCGATGCACTTGTCGAGATTCATCACCATTGCCATCTGGGCCATGGGCTTCATCGGTAGCGAACCTCCTGGCTGCGACGGCGGATGACCGTCACTTCGTCGCGCTGATTACCGGTCGGGCCGAGATAGTTGAACGCGAACGAGAGCTGGGCGTAGCCGCCGATGAGATGGGTCGGCTTGATCAGCAGGCGGGTCAGCGAATTGTGAATGCCGCCGCGCTTTCCGGAGGTCTCGGCCAGCGGCACGTCGATGAGCCGATCCTGCGCGTGATGCATGTACACCGTGCCCTCGGGCATGCGATGCGACACCACCGCGCGGGCCACGACCACGCCGTTGCGATTGACCGCCTCGATCCACTCGTTGTCCGCGATGGAGAGTTTGGCGGCGTCCAGGTTCGACATCCAGATGGTCGGACCACCGCGCGACAGGCTCAACATGAACAGGTTGTCCTGATACTCCGAGTGAATCGACCACTTGGAGTGCGGGGTCAGATAGCGCAGCGTCAAACCCTGCTCACCGTGGGAGCCCAGCGGCGGTTCGGCGAACAGCGCGGTCATGTTCAGCGGCGGCCGGTAGACCGGCAGTCCCTCGCCGACCTCCTGCATCCAATCGTGGTCGAGATAGAAGTGCTGGCGGCCGGTGAGCGTGTGCCAGGGCTTGTGCCGCTCCACGTTCAGCGTGAACGGCGAGTACCGCCGCCCGCCGCTCTCCGACCCCGACCACTCCGGGGAGGTGATGACCGGGACCGGCGCGCGCTGGGTATCGGCGAAGGTGACCTGCTTGCCTTCGTGCTCGGCGGCCAGATCCGCCAGCGCGGTGCCGGTGCGCTGTTCCAGGGTGCGGAATCCCTGGGTGGCCAGGTGTCCGTTGGTGGTGCCCGAGAGCGCGAGAATCGCCTCGCAGGCGTCGATGTCGCGGGCGAGCGAGGGCCGCCCGTCGGCCGGTCCGCCGTGCACGATGCCGTTGTGCCTGCCCAGGTAATCGATCTCGCGCTCGACCCGGTAGGTGATGCCCTTGGTGGTCGCGCCGAGCTTGTCCAGCAGCGGGCCGATCGCGCGCATCTTCGCGTGCACCGCGGTGTAGTCGCGTTCCACCACCGTCAGGCGCGGCATGGTGACGCCCGGAATCGGTTCGCACTCACCGGCTTTCCAGTCCCGGACCACACCGTGCGGATTGGCCATCTGATCCGGGGTGTCGTGCAGCAGCGGGGTCGCGACCAGGTCCTTGCGCACGCCCAGGTGCCTGCGCGCCTGCTTGGAGAACTCCGCGCCGATGGTCATGAACGCGTCCCAGTCCGTGCGGGTCTGCCACGGCGGGGCGATGGCCGGGCTGAACGAGTGCACGAACGGATGCATGTCCGTGGAGGACAGATCATGCTTCTCGTACCAGGTCGCCGCCGGCAGCACCACGTCCGAGAACATGGTCGTGCTGGTCATGCGGAAATCCAGGGTCAGCAGCAGATCCAGCTTCCCGGTCGGCGCTTCGTCGCGCCAGCGCACCTCCGTGGGCCGTGACCCCAGGGGTGCTTCCTCGGCGCGCAGTGAGGAATCCGCGCCGAGCAGATGCTTGAGGAAGTACTCGTTGCCCTTGGCGGAGGAGCCCAGCAGGTTCGACCGCCAGATGGTGAGCACGCGCGGGAAGTTCTTCGGATCGTCCGGATCCTCGCACGCGAAGCCGAGCTCCCCCGATTTCAGCTGCGCCACAATGTGATCGGCGGGCTCGACCCCGGCCGCTTCGGCCTCGTCCACCAGATCCAGCGGATTGCGGTCGAAGGTAGGGAACGAGGGCATCCAGCCCATACGCGCGGTCTGGGCGAGCAGATCCGCGGTGGACTTGCCGGTGAATTTGCCCGCACCCGTCGTGGTCGTGAGGGCGTCGGCGCTGAACGGGTCGTAGCGAAACTGATCGGTGTGCAGGTACCAGTACGCGGTCTGGATCATCTGGCGCGGCGGGCGGGTCCAGTCCAGCGCGTTGGCGACCTGCGCCCAGCCGGTGACCGGGCGGCACTTCTCCTGCCCGACGTAATGCGCCCAGCCGCCGCCGTTCACGCCCTGGCACCCGGTGAGAGTGGTCAGCGCCAGGAACGTGCGGTAGATGGTGTCCGAGTGGAACCAGTGGTTGGTGCCGGCGCCGAGGATGATCATCGACCGGCCGCGCGATTCCGCTGCGTTGGTGGCGAATTCGCGCCCGATCCGGGCGGCCACCTCGGCCTTCACGCCGGTGATCGCCTCCTGCCAGGCGGGGGTGCCGGGCTGGGCGGCGTCGTCGTAACCGGTCGGCCACTCGCCCGGCAGACCCGGGCGGTGGACGCCGTACTGGGCCAGCATGAGGTCGAAGACCGTGGTCACCAGGTGGCCGCCGACGGTGCGCACCGGCACACCGCGGGCGATCTCGGCGGCCGAGCCGTCACCGGTGTCGAAGCGCGGCAACGAGATCGGCACCGAATCCTGACCGTCCATGCTCAGCAGCGGCTCGACGTCCTCGAGTTGCAGATTCCACTTCCCGGCGCCTTCCTCGCCGTAGCGGAAGCCCAGGGAACCGTTGGGCAGCACGGGATTTCCCGCGCCGTCCAAGAAGATGGTCTTGAACGCGGAGTTGGCCTCGCCCGCGAATTCCGGCAGATCGGCCGCGGTGAGGAACTTGCCGGGGCGGTAGCCGTCGGCGGTGCGCTCGATCCGGATCAGGAACGGCAGATCGGTGTAGCGGCGCACGTACTGCTGGAAGTACTCGACCTGCTGCTCGATGAAGAACTCCCGCAACAGCACATGACCCATGGCGAAGGCCAGCGCGCCGTCGGTACCCGGATGCGGGGCCACCCACTCATCGGCGAACTTGACGCTGTCGGCGTAGTCCGGGGCGATGGAGATGACCTTCTGCCCGCGATAGCGCGCCTCGGCCATCCAGTGCGCGTCCGGGGTGCGAGTCACCGGGACGTTCGAGCCCCACATGATGAGATAGCCCGCGTCCCACCAGTCTCCGGACTCGGGTACGTCGGTCTGATCGCCGAAAACCTGCGGCGAGGCCACGGGGAGATCGGCGTAGAAGTCGTAGAACGAGAGCATGGCCCCGCCGATGAGCGACATGAAGCGTGAGCCGGCGGCGAACGAGGTCATGGACATGGCCGGAATCGGGGAGAAGCCGGCGATGCGGTCGGGCCCGTACTGCTTCACCGTGTGCACGTGCGCCGCGGCGATCAGTTCGACGGCCTCGTCCCAGCTCGCGCGGACCAGCCCGCCGCGCCCGCGCACGCTCTTGTAGCGGCGCGAGAGTTCGGGGTCCGAGACGATCGACTGCCAGGCGAGTACGGGGTCACCGAACCGCTTCTTGGCTTCTCGGTACATTTCCAGCAACACGCCCCGGATATAGGGGTAGCGCACCCGGGTCGGTGAGTAGGTGTACCAGGAGAAGGCCGCGCCGCGCGGGCAGCCGCGGGGTTCGTACTCGGGGCGGTCCGGTCCCGTCGAGGGGTAATCGGTGGCCTGGGTTTCCCAGGTGATGATGCCGTCCTTGACGAAAACCTTCCACGAGCAGGAGCCGGTGCAGTTGACGCCGTGCGTCGAGCGCACCACCTTGTCGTGCGACCAGCGGTCGCGATAGAAGTCGTCGGCCTCGCGCCCGCCGCGCAGGTACTCGCTGCGCAGGTCCGGTGACATCTCGGTGCGCGTGAAGAATCTCCTGGACTTGATGAGAGCCTCGGTTAGTTCGCCGTCCAGCGCATAACCGCCGCTGTTCCGCGCCATCTGACCCGCCTTCCACGATGACCGGCGACGTCACCCGCCACACGATCGGCCATTCGAGCACACGAATAGCCGAAACCGTACCGGCAAACAGTCGGCAATCAGGGAATTGGAGCCCGACGGGCCTCGGCCGAGTGTCAGTTGGAGACCGGCTGGACCGCGTCGCGCTCCACGCGCGCGGCCGCCACCAACTCGCTGGCGCCGACCAGAACGGTCAGCAGGCCCACCGTCACCGCGAACGAGGTGTCGGACCGGAACGGCCCGACCGCGATGAACATGCCCGCCGCCGCGGTCGCCAGACCCACGGCCTCCTGCACGCCCGACCCGACGTATTCGTTCGACCACGCCGCCACGATCGCCAGCACGACACCCCGGATCATCCAGCCCATGCCGATCCACAAGGCCAGCAACAGCACCCACTGCCCGCTGTCGAAACACCAGATGGCCAGCAGCAGCGCCGCCGTGCCGCTGAGCCCCTCGAGCACCTTGAGCGCGGTCGGGAGCTGCGCGCCGAACGCCACGATGAATTGCGCGGCCGCGGATCCGAGCAGGATCAACGCGGCCAGCACGCCCATGGCGACTTCGGACTTGTTGGGCCACACCGCAAGTGCCGCCCCCGCGGCCATGGTGCAGATCCCACTGATGATCAGCGCTTGCCAAGCCCAGTCGGCAAACACCGCGGTACGCCCCTCGACCCGATTGGTGGGCATAGCTTCATGATATGACCGATTAGTCCAGTTGGTCGGAGGTCCGGGAATCCCGCACGTCGACGCGGAGTGCCGACGGCGTGTCGGGCCGCCGCTGCCCGGGGTCTCGAGGCCTCGCACGTGGGGGCGCTCGATGAGCGAGGGAACGCACATCCCGACGATGCGCCGGTGCAAGGGCATCAGCTCGATCGCTGAACTTCCCGCTCCGCCGAGATCGCCCGCGCCCCAGCAACTGTCCTACACCGGCGACGGCTGCGAAAAGTACACCGGCAGTTTCGATTCCGGCAGCTCATGATCCACATCCCCCGCCGGCGACGGAGCGGAACACTTTCCCGCGATCACGAGTTAGGCTCACCTAACCAGCTGCCGATGTGGGAGGTCCCTTGTCCGAATACGTTGCCGCTTTCGACCATCTGATCCACTGGGTCGATGACATCGACGCCGCCATGGCGTCCTACGACGCCCTCGGCCTGCCTACGCACGCGTCCCTCACCATGCCCGGGTTCCGCAACGCCGGCTGGACCGTAGACGACGAACGCTACGTCGAGCTGGCCACGGTGGACGACTGGGACGCGGTGGCGAGTTCGAAATACGCGCAAGCCCTGGAAATCCTGCGTCCGGCGGTACAGGCCCTGCCCGGTCCGGGTTTGCTGACCTTCGCCGTCGACGTACCCGACGCCCGCGCCGTCGCCGCGCGCCTGCGCGCGGCCGGCCGCGAGGTCGACGAGGTCGAGGTGCGTTTCGAGGAGCGGAACGTAGGCTTCGTCGAGGTCTTCGTCCGCGACGCTCCCGCCCACTTCCCCTTCTTCATCACCTACGACCCGCCCCGCGCCGAGCTGGCCCGCATGCGCGCCGAATACCGTGCGGCCCAGGGTGTAACCGCCGGCAGCGGTCCCGACCTGTCGGCCCTGCTGGTCCGCAGCGCCGACCCCGAGTCCGAGGCCCGCCTGCTCGGCGCCCTCGTCGACTGTCCGGTCGACGGCGCAACGGTCGCGCTGCCCGGTGCCGAGGTGCGTTTCGAGCAGGGGGCGCCGACCGGTCTGTACGGCATAGCGGTGCGCGGACCCGGTAGCCCGGACCGGGTCTCCGAGGTGGCGGGAATGACGGTGGTCACCGAGAGCTAGCCGGGCGTCAGCGGGGTCAGTGCCTGCACAAGCAGATTGATAGCACTCGCGTTGCCCTCCACGGTGATTCGTTCGCACGCGACCGCCGCCGCGATGTCGAGATCACCGCGGGTCAGGTCGATGATCGTGGCCAGGGTGGTGGTCAGGGTGGCGTCGGCGGGAGGTTCGGGGGTACCGGGGGTGACCGTCGCGTGGCCGTCGCGTAGCTCCAGGCGGGCGGTGGAGTCCTCGATGTGGAACTGGTAGGTGGCGTACTTGCCGGTTATGGACGACGGATCTATGAGGTCGGCCAGAAAGACCAGGGTCCATTCCGCGCGGTAGGTCTCGCCGGGTTCGCGGGTGTGCTCGAGCTGGTGACGCATGCCCCACATCGCCAGCGGCACAAGGGCCCGCGCGAGTTCGTGGCCGACGTCGGTGAGTTCGTAGACCTGCGAGGCCGCGGGCGGGGGCAGTTGGCGATGGGTGACGATGCCGTCCTGTTCGAGTTGTTTGACGCGGGTCGCGAGCAGGGTGGTGCCGATGCCCGGCAGTGCCGCGCCCAGGTCGGTGTAGCGCTTCGGACCGGACATCAGCTCGCGCACGACGAGCAGCGTCCAGCGCTCACCGACGAGATCGAGGCTGCGGGACAGGCCGCAGTACTGGCTGTAGGAACGCCGCGTCATGAGTCGACTCTAGCTTCACGTCTCATCTACTCACAAAACAGGTAGCTCATACTCCAGAATCATATGCTACGGTCGGCGGCATACGTTCCAACCGAGGAGATACCGTGCACGTCGAACTCGCCGAATCCACTGTGCTCGAATCGATTACGGACAGCTCCCTCGCCGGCGTGCGCCACCGCTACGCGATGATCGACGGACTGCGCATCCACTACGCGGAAGCCGGATCGGGTGACCCGCTGATCCTCCTGCACGGCTGGCCGCAGCACTGGTGGGAATGGCGGCACCTCATCGGGCCACTCGCGCAGCGCTATCGGGTGATCTGCCCGGACGTGCGCGGGCTCGGCTGGTCCGAGGGAGACGGGACGGGGTACAGCTTCGAACGGCTCGCCCGCGACGTCGTGGATCTGATGGACGCCCTGGACATTCCGCGCGCACGGCTCGTCGGACGTGACTGGGGGCTCGCGACCGGCTACCGGGCATGCCTGAACTGGCCGGAACGATTCGAGCGGTTCGTCGCCATGGCGGGGATCCATCCCTGGTGTCTCGACGGCATCTCCGCACCCGTCCTCTACCGGCCCTGGCACATCTACGTCCTTGCGGCCCTGGGCAATTCCACCCCGCTCTACCGCGGCCTCACCGCGCGCTGCCTGCGCGCCTGGCGACACGAAGGCCACTTCACGCCGCGGGAAACCGAGATCTACCTGCGCCCCATGCGCGGTCCCGCCGCCCGGACCGCCACGATCGCGTTCAACCGCAACGTCATTCGCCGCGAGATCCCCGAGTTCGCCCGCCACTACCGGCTGCTCCGCCTGCGCGTCCCCACCCTGCACCTGAACGGCGCGAACGACCCGCTCAGCGAAGCCGTTCCACCCTCGTACCGCGACTACGCCGACGACATGACCCTCGAACTCGTCCCCGACTGCGGGCACTTCATCCCGGAGGAACAGCCCGCCTGGCTCCTCGACCGCCTGACCGCCTTCTTCGCCCCACCCGCCGGTCCACGAGAATGAGGACATGGGGAGCGGACGAGAACTGCGCGATACCTTCGACACCGCGGCGGCGCTGTATCGATCGGCCAGGCCGGAATATCCGGAGCGGCTGTTCGACGACCTGATCGCGGCGACCGAGTTGGATACTGCGGCAAGGCTGTTGGAGATCGGGTGCGGACCGGGTATCGCGACCGTCCCGATGGCTCGGCGGGGGTACACGATCACCGCGGTCGAGCTGGGGCCGGCGCTGGCGGAGGTGGCCCGGGACCGGCTGGCCGAGTTTCCGGCTCTCGAAGTGATCACCGCGCCGTTCGAGCAGTGGGATCCCGGTGATCGAAGCGCATTCGATCTGGTCTATTGCGCCACCGCGTGGAAGTGGATCGACCCCGCCGTGCGATACCGGCGCGCGGCCGACCTGCTCGGAGCCGGTGGGCATCTCGCCGTCTGGTCCGCGGGGCACGCCTTCCCGCCGGACTTCGATCCGTTCTTCACCGAGATCCAGCGGGTCTACCTCGATATCGGGGAGCCGGATCTGCCCTGGCCTCCCCCGCTGCACCAGGCCGACTCCACCGCGGCGGAGATGGCGGAATCCGGGCTGTTCGATGTCACCCTCGTGCGCCCGTACCTGTGGTCCGTGACCTATACCGCGGACACGTACCTCGCACTGCTGAACACCTTTTCGAATCACATCGCGATGCCGGCCGACAAACGCGATCACCTCTACGGCGAGGTTCGGCGGTTGCTGGCGAAGCGCGCCGACGGAACCCTGGTCCGGCATTGGGGAGCGACCCTCACAATCGGCCGGCGACGGTCGACCGCGGGGTGACCGCTCATCGAGTGTCGGTGCGGTCCACGGCCTCTCCGTAGGCGTGGGCGGAAGTATCACAGGCCGCGATGAAATCGCCGGGGAAGCCGAGGGTGAAGGCGGACGCCGCCTCCAGGGTCGCAACGGCGTCCGCGGGCAGCGTCAGGGCCGTCGCCGCGAGATTCGTCTCCAGCTGGGCCGCGTTGCTCACCCCGATGATGGGCAGCACCGCGCGCGAGTGGTGCCGGGTCCAGGCTATGGCGACATGCGCCGGGAGCACGCCCAATTCGGCGGCGACCCGGGTCACGGCGTCCGCGGTGGCCCGCTCGTGGCCGGTCAGTTCAGCGGGATTCGAGCGATTTCCGGCGACACCGGTCAGCTTTCCCTGCGCCAGCGGAGCCCAGGCGGTGACCGAGAGCCCGAACGCCTCCGCCATGGGCAGCAACTCGCGCTCGATGTCGCGCTGCAGCAGGTTGTAGGGAACCTGCAGACCCGCGAACTCGGTCCAGCCGCGCAGATCGGCGAGCGTATTGGCCTGGGCCACAACCCAGGCGGGCGCGTCGGAGATGCCGATGTGCAGGACCTTGCCCGCGCGGACCATGTCGTCCAGCGCCCGCAGGGTCTCCTGGATGGGCGTGCGCCTATCCCAGACGTGCACCCAGTACACGTCGAGATAGTCCGTCCGCAGCCGGCGCAGACTCTGTTCGAGCGAGGCCACCAGGTTCTTGCGATGGTTGCCGCCCGCATTGGGGTCGGCGGCGTCGCGGGTCAGCGTGTACTTGCTGCCCAGGACGAACCGGTCACGACCTTCGATGGTCGCGCCGAGCACCTCCTCGCTCGTGCCGTAGGCCGAGGCGGTGTCGATGAAGTTCCCGCCCGCCTCGGCGAAAACCTCCAGCACCCGGCGCGTTTCGGCCTCCTCGCGCAGCGCCATCGTGCCCAGGACCAGCTCGGACACCCGCAACCCGGTCCTGCCGAAAAGTCGATATCGCATCATGGCAAGCAGTCTGCGTCAGCTCGACGGCGGTAGGGAGGCCGGGCCACTACCACCCTCGACCGCCGCGCGAACCCGCCGGTTGCGGTGCGGCCTGCGCCGCGCATACGTGCGCGCGGTCAACGATGACCCCAGACCGTGCAGCACCACGCTGCCCGACACGGTCAGCACCATGACCGTCAGCGCGAGATTCGCGTCGTCCTCGTCGCGCAGCTGATTGAACGCCAGCAGCGCGAACACGATCGAGGTCGTGCCGCGCGGACCCAGCCCGCCGATGAGCAGACTCTCGATCCACGTGAG
Organism: Nocardia sp. NPDC057668; assembly: GCF_042799795.1. Taxonomy (NCBI): domain Bacteria; kingdom Bacillati; phylum Actinomycetota; class Actinomycetes; order Mycobacteriales; family Nocardiaceae; genus Nocardia; species Nocardia sp. NPDC057668. Next base: position 135,071 of record NZ_JBHVIC010000001.1, read on the forward strand.
CCGGGAACCGATGAGCGACAACAGCACCGGCACGATCCGGATCACCGTCAGCACGGCCGCGCTGAACAGCCACAGCCGCCAATCCCCCACCTCGCCCAGGATGTACACCGCGACCGCGCCGAACGCGAACCACATCACGATGGTGAGCAGGAAGCCGACGTCGTCGATGAGCTCGAGTTCACGCAGGTGCTGTTCGCGCTTGCGGAAGCGGTGCATGGCCAGCCCGCAGACGAACGCGGCCACGAACCCGTTGCCGCCGATCTGGGTGGAGAGCGCGTAGGTCAGCAGCGGCGCCGCGACCAGAATCATCCGTTTGGCCTGCGAACTCATGAGATTCGCGCTGTCGGACCGATTACTCAGCCCCGCCAGCACCGCGCCGACCAGCACACCGACCGCGATCGCCTCGAGCGCTGCGGGCAGCGCGGTGCCCAGCGCCCCGGCGGGCGACTGCTGCTGGGTGACGTCACCGGCCACGATGAGCGCGAAAATGATGATGGGCGAGACGATTCCGTCGTTGTATCCGCTCTCCACGTTCAGGATGTCGCGCACCCGCGTCGGCAGGCGGCTGTCCCGCAGAATCGCCGTGGCCGGCGCGAAGTCGATGGGCACCACCACGCAGGCGACGACCAGCCATGTCGCCCAGCCGAACTGCGGCAGCACCAACCATCCGAGCCCGACGGCTGCCGCCAGGCTCAACGGCATGGCGATGAACAACAACCGCAGCGCCGCACCCGGATTGCGCCCCAGCAGCCCGCCGCGCACCTCGACAGCGTCCACGAACAACAGCACCGCGAGCACGATCTCCGCGGTATGCAGCGCCACATCGGTATTGAGCGCGGTACCGATGCTGTCGCGGGTGCTCAGCCCCACCAGCGCCCCGGCGGCCACGACCACCACCGCGGGGCTGACGCGCCACGCGTCCAGCTTCGCGGCGAGCAGCGCCCACACGACAATGGTGACCGTCACGGCCAAGATCGAAGCAACCATTCGGCTATCTTGTCAGGAGCGGGGCGCACCCGCACGACGGCTACGACCCGGCACGCCGTCCACCGAAAGGGCCGTGGCTGACACCGCGATAGGTCGCCGCGGCGTCGGATGAGTCCGCGCCCCGAATCATCGACGAGATCCGCGAACCGGCCGATCAGCCTGCCGGGCTCGATCAGGTCGAGACCGCCACCCTGATCAGCGGACTGACGGAACATCGCGAAGATCGCCGAGAGCTACGCGGGCACGATCCGATCGACCGCGCCCGGCAACGACAGGGCCAGGGCCTCGTCCAGCCAGCACAGCGCGGTCGCCGAGGTGATCGGATCGCCGAGCAACTCGCCGGTCACACTCCAGTAGCGATCGACCCGCGCGCCCGACCCGCCGATGTGCAACTGCCGCCGCAACTCCGGGGTGTCCCGCTCCCCGCGGGCCCGCGCGTGCGCGTCCACGAAGCGATCCAGTTCGGCGCCCGGGCGGGGCGGAACACCCTCGGCGAGTCTCGAGCCCACCTCCAGACACGCCTCCGCGACGCCGATCAGCAGACCGCGCCGATCCCGGACACGGAAGGGATCACGCCGCCACAGCTGCTGCTTCAGCAGTAGCCGGACCGCCGGATCGGTCACCGCCGCAACAAGTTCGGCGAAGCCCACGAGCTGCCCCGGGCTCGGCTCGCCGGGCAGCATCGGCACATTCATGGTGACGAACGCGTCGAGCAGCTCCGGCGGCAGGGCGCTCAGCGCACCGTGCCAGAACAGCACCAGGGTGTCCTGCGCGACCGTGCGGTCGGCGACGCCCGCGAGCAGTTCCAGACGGGCTGCGCGGTCGTCCGGATCCGAGTCCCGCACCGCCAGCAGCGCGGCGCGCCGCCACGCGAGGGCCTCGACTTCGATATCGAGCGCGGCCCGCTCGGCCTCCACCACCTCGCCGATCGATCGCTCACCGCCGAGCACCTCGGTGATGGCGGCCAACCCCAGCCCCAGTGCCCGCAGCCGCCGAATCAGCAGCAGGCGATCCACCGCGACCGCGGCGTCGAAGGTGCGATGCCCGCCGCCCGTGCGCTCGAACGCGAGAAGTCCGGTGTCGCAATAGAACCGGATCGTGCGCACCGGCACGCCCGTCGCCTCGGAAAGCTCGCCGATCGGCGAGCGGCGCGTCTGCCGGCCGACCGTCACTTGAACCTCCACCCCGGTGGAGTTTCTACGGTACCGGCACCCGACAGAGCAGGAGCCGTCCCATGACCAGCCAGCCGACCCCCACCGCCGACCAGATCTGGTGCGCCGTAGCCGAAGAACGCGCGGCGCTGCTCGCACTGCTCGAACCGCTGCCCGAACGCGCGTGGGACACCCGCAGCCTGTGCGCCGACTGGCGCGTCCGCGACGTGGTCGCCCACCTGATCCTGAGCTCCGAGGTCCGGCTCCCCCGGCTGCTGCGCGAGCTGATCCGCGCCCGCGGCGACATCCACGGGCTGATCCGCGACAGTTCCATCGCGCACGCCGAACAGCACTCGGCCACCGAACTGCTGGCCCAGCTGCGCGAGTCCGTCCCCGTGCGATTCACCCCGTTCGGCACCGGGCCCATCGACCGGCTCATGGACCTCGTCGTCCACGCACAGGACATCGCGATTCCCCTGGGCATCGATCACCCCGTGCCCGCGTTCGCGGGCCGGCTGGCACTCGAACACGTGTGGGGCATGCGCGATTTCCGGGCGCAGCGGCGTTTCCGGGGCCGCCGCCTGATCGCGACGGACCTGGATTGGGCCGCCGGCTCCGGTGTCGTCACCGAAGCCCGGGCCGTCGAACTGCTCATGCTGATAACCGGTCGAACCACCGGCTAGCGGCGAGGCACCGGATCAGCGCAGTTTGCGCAGGAATTCGCGCAGATCGGTGATCAGCAGATCCGGGGTCTCCATCGACGGGAAGTGGCCACCGCGCTCGAACTCCGACCATCGCACGACGGTGTTCTGCTTCTCGGCAATACCCCGCACGGTGCCGTTGCCGGGGAACACCGCCACCGCCGTCGGCACGCCGGAGTTCGGCAGGTCCGCACCCCACTGCTGCGATTCCTTGTACAGGCGCATCGAGGAGCCGATCGTGTTGGTGAACCACAGCACCGAGATGTTGGTCAGCAGCATGTCCCGGTCGATGGCCTCGTCCGGCGTCGATGCGTCCGGGTTCACATAGGTATTCACCACGTCCAGCACCCAGGCCAGCAGACCCGCGGGCGAATCCGCGACCGCCGGAGCGAGGGTCTGCGGCCGCGTCGAATGTATGCCCGCGTATCCCGAGGTGTCCTGGCTGCTCCAATCCGACAGCGCCGCGAGCTTCTCCTGATCGGCGGCGCTGTACCCGGAACCGTCCTCGTCCCACGCCGGGATGGTGATGGGGTCGTTGAGATGCACCCCGACCACGCGTTCGGCATCGATGCGGCCGAGGTTCGGGGCGACGAAGGATCCGGCGTCCCCGCCCTGCGCGGCATAGCGGTCGTACCCGAGTTCGGCCATGAGCGCGGCGATCAGCTCGGCACTGCGTTCGGTGCTCGCCTGCCCCGGCTGCCGCGTGGGACCGGAGAAGCCGAATCCGGGCAGCGTCGGAATCACCAGGTGGAAGGCATCTTCGGGATCACCGCCGTGCGCGCGCGGGTCGGTCAGCGGTCCGATAACCTCGGTGAAATCGGCGAACGGCCACCCGTGAATCAAGACCAGCGGCAGCGCGTTCGGCTCCGGCGAGCGTACGTGCAGATAGTGCAGGCGCTGCCCGTCGATCTCGGTGACGAACTGCGGATGCCGATTCCACGCGGCCTCGTGCGCCCGCCAGTCGTATTCGGTGCGCCAGTACTCGGCGAGCTCGCGCACGTACGCGGTCGGAATGCCGTACGACCAGTCCACGCCCGGCAGCTCGTCGGGCCAGCGGGTGTTGCCCAGGCGAGCGTGCAGATCCTCGAGCTGAGCGGCGGAAACATCGATCTGGAATGGCTCGGAATTCGTCATGCTTCAACGGTAGAACCCGGTTAGGCCAGCCTCTGTCCTAAGAAAATGGCAACCTGGAGACATGCTCGAAACCTCGGCCCGGCTGCTGCGACTGCTGTCGCTCCTGCAGACCCATCGCGAATGGTCCGGTGCGGACCTGGCCGGCAAGCTGGGCGTCAGCGGGCGCACCGTGCGCCGCGACGTCGACCGCCTGCGCGAACTCGGCTACCCGGTCGACGCCGTGCAGGGTATCGCCGGCTATCGGCTCGGCGCCGGCAGCGCGCTGCCACCGCTGCTGCTCGACGACGAGGAAGCCCTCGCGGTGGCGGTCGGGCTGCGCACCACCACCGGCGGCACCGTCACCGGGATCGAGGAAGCCTCCCTGCGCGCCCTGGCCAAACTCGAACAGGTCATGCCGTCGCGACTGCGGTATCGCCTGCAAGCCCTGCAGCGCACGGTCGTTCGCGTCGAACCGGGCACCGGGCGCGTGGAACCCGATGCCCTGCTGGCCATTTCGGACGCCTGTCACCGCCGCGAGCGCCTGCGTTTCGACTACACCAACCACACGGGCGGGCAGTCGCGCAAGGAAGTCGAGCCGCACGCGCTGGTGAACTTCAACCGGCGCTGGTACCTGGTCGCCTGGGAGATCACCGCGCAGGACTGGCGCACCTACCGCGTGGATCGCCTCGATCCGCGCACGCCCACCGGGCCGCGGTTCGAACCCCGCGATCCACCGGACGGCGACGTGGTCACCTTCCTGTCGCACCGGCTCTCCTCCGGCGCCTGGCCCTTCCGCGCCACCGTCACCCTGCATCGCCCGGCAGCCGAACTCGCCGAACGCATCTGGGCCGGAATGGGCGTGCTGGAGGCCGTCGACGAGCACAGCTGCCTGCTGCACGTCGGCGCGGATTCGCCCTGGGCACTGTCCTGGATGATCACCTCCATCGACACCGATTTCACCGTCGTCGAGCCGCCCGAGCTGGTCGAACAGATCCGAAATCTGGCCCGCCGCTGCACCGCCGCCACCCCGGCGGCGAACCCCGCTGCGTCACAGTGACGTTCGGCGCCGGAACATTTCCACACCCGATAGAGCGATTGACAGCCGAAAGCCGGGGTACGTCAGGGGGCAGACGGGAGTCCGGCCACCACCGGGCGACCGGCGCAACACAACAGTCCCACTGTCGAAAAGGTAAGTCGCGATGCAGAACATCGCTGAGCGGATTCGCCTGTCGGCCATCCAGGTGTGGTGGTCGGCCCGCGATGCCGCGTTCATCGCCAGGTCCGAACAATTTCCCGCACTGAGCCATGCCAACGCGTCGTCGTCCTTGGCCGCGGTGGACGGGCTGATCGACAAGATCTGCCGATCCGTCCCCGCCAATTCCGGGCAGGCCCCCGATCGCGAGTATCGCCCGGGATAACGCCGCCCGATCTCGGCCGCGACCGCCGACGGGCGGGCCCGCGACCTAAGCTGGAGGGCAGGCGTTTTCCGGCTGCTGCCCCGAAGCGGCCCGCGCGAAGGGATCGGCGTCGTGACCATCGCATATCCACCCGGGCCCCGGCTGCCCCGTATCGTCCAGACCGCGATGTACGCGCAATGGCGCACCGCACTGCTCACCCGCGCCCAGCGGCGCTACGGTGACGTGTTCGGACTGCGCCTCGTTCCGCCCTACGGCAAACGCGTCGTCGTGTTCTCCCGGCCCGAGCACATCCGGCAGATCTTCGCCGCCGACCCCGCCGATCTGCATGCCGGCGAAGGCAATCGGCTGCTGGTGCACGTCATGGGCGAGCATTCGCTGCTGCTCACCGACGAGGCCGAGCACGCCCGCGCCCGGCGCCTGCTCATGCCCGCGTTCGCCGGATCCGCCCTGCGCGGCTATCGCACGCTGGTCGAGGCCATCGCCAAGACCCATATCGAACGCTGGGCGGGCCGGTCGCAGGTCCACACGCTCGATCGCATGAACGATCTGACGCTCGATGTCATCATGCAGGTGGTGTTCGGCATGACCGAGGAGACACGGCGCGCGGAACTCGCGCCCCGGTTGCGCCGCATCGTGAACATCAATCCCATCGTGTTCTTCGGCTGGAAGTACCCGCGCCTGCAGCGCTTCGGCCCGTGGAAGAGCTTCCACGACAACCAGACCGCGATGAACGAGCTGCTCTACCGCGAGATCGTGCAGCGTCGCGCCCACCCCGAACTGGCACAGCGCGCCGATGTGCTGTCCCGGCTGCTGGCCTTCGGATCCGGTGAGAACACCTCGGACGCACCGCTGTCCGACGCCGAACTGCGCGATCAACTGATCACGCTGCTGCTCGCCGGGCACGAGACCACCGCGTCGGCGCTGGCGTGGGCCTGCCACGAACTAGCGGCCGATCCCGCCATCCAGGATCTGGCTCGCGCCGCCGCGCTCGGGGGTGACGACAAATACCTGGAGGCCGTGCTCAAGGAATCCATGCGACTGCGCACCGTCATCGCGGCCACCGGGCGCAGGCTCACCCGGGACATGACCATCGGCGGGATCGATCTGCCCCGGGGCACGATCGTGTCCACCTCGATCCTGCTGGCGCACCGGCGCACCGAGAGCTTCCCGGATGTCGCCCGATTCCGGCCCGAGCGCTTCCTCGACGGGAGCGTGGCCGCCAACACCTGGCTGCCGTTCGGCGGCGGCGTACGACGCTGCATCGGCGCGGGATTCTCGATCATGGAGGGCACCGTGATCCTGCGCGAAGTGCTGACGCACTACCGGCTTTCGCTGCCCGCGGGCGTGACCGGTGAGCGCGCCCGCATTCGCAATATCACCCACGTGCCCGCGCACGGCGCACCCGTGCGGCTCACCGCGCTCTGATCGGCCCCTGGGCATACGGCCCGGCCGGCTCCTGCCCGGCGAACTCCGCGCACTCCGGGCATTCGGTGATGACGGCGTGCCCGCATTCGGTCAGGTGCGCGAGAAAGCGATCGGTGGCCCGCAGCAGGTCGATGTGCTCGCGCACCTCCGCCCGCTTGGCGTCGATGAGGGCGATCCGCTCGTCGTGCCCGCCCACGCCCAGGCGGCGGATCTGAGCCAGCGACAGGCCCGTTCGCTGCAGCCGGCGGATGAGCCGGGCCACATTCAGGGCCTGTGCGTCATAGGTTCGGTGGCCCGACGGGCTGCGGCGTGGATGCAGCAACCCGACCGATTCCCAATGCCGCAGCACATGGGCCTCGGTGCCCAGCACGGCCGCGGCATCGCCGATGCGCAGCGGTTCGGTGGTGATCAACACTCGCCCCTTTACTTCAGGTCGACATCAAGTATTACCGTGCTCGCACCGCACCGGCCGTCGGGCCGATCTCCCAGCGGTGGATGGAGATTCAGCACATGTCCGATCCGGTTCATTCCCCCGGTCTGCTCGAATGCTGCACGGCCGTGGCCGGTCTGGCGCGCGGCCTGGTCCGCCCGCGCCCGCGTGACGAGCGGTTCCTGCGTTCGATCACCGATGCCGGGCTCCCCCGTCCGCGCGCCACGGTGCGGGTCACCGCGCTCGAGCAGGCGCCGCGCAGCGTGCCGACGGCGGCGATCGTGGAAGGAGTCCGGTCGCCGCGGCGGATCACCAACGCGCTCACCACCTTCCTGGTGCGCCATCCCGGGGCGACGTTCCTGGTCGATCCGAGCGTCTGTCTCGACGCCGAACGCCGGGCCATCGCACAGCTCGCGCCGATCCTGCGCGCGGTGGTGCGACCGCCCGCCGCCACCCTGGCGACCGTCACCGCGCTGGCGAACCAACCCGGCCTGCCCGCACCGGAATTCGCGCTGCCCACCCACGCGCACTGGGATCACGTGTGCGGCCTGCTCGATCTGCCCGGGCTGCCCGTGCACATGCACCGGCCCGAATACGACTGGGTCACCGCCGGGCCGGTCGCACCGGTCGGCGGCGTCCGCGACGCACTGCTCGACCGGCCCGTGGTGCACTACGACCTGGACGGCCCGCCGGTGCTCACCTTCACCCGCAGCCACGACCTGTTCGGTGACGGCAGTGTCGTGCTGGTCGATCTGGCCGGTCACACGCCCGGCAGCATCGGCGTGCTCGCCCACACCGCGCGCGGCTGGGTGCTGCTGGCCGGTGACGCCGCGTGGCACACGCTGCAGATCTCCGAGATCCGCCAGAAGTCCAGCTTCCCCGGCAATTTGGTGGATCACGATCGCGACCTGGCGTTCAGGACGCTGCATCGGCTGCACCTCGCGCGGCACGTCACGACCGTCGTCCCAACCCACGACCACGCCGCCGCTCTCACTCTCACGACTGATTCGGAAGCGGGTACGCACCCAGTAGCGTGATGCCATGGACGTCACGGTTCGCCCGGCACTCGCATCGGATATTCCCACCATGGCCAAGGTGCTCGGGGTCGCTTTCTCCGACGACCCCGTGTTCACCTGGCTCATTCCCGACGACAAAACCCGTCCCCGGCGCGCCGCCTTCATGTTCGAGGCGTTCATCCGATACCAGTTCTTCGCACACGGCGGCGCCGACGTCGCGCTCGACGACAATGGCGTACTGGTCGGAGCCGCGGTGTGGGCGCCGCCCGGCAAATGGAATTCCGGCGGGGCCGCGACCCTGCGCGTTTTCCCCGCGCTCGCGCGTGCCCTGCGCCTGCGGCTCGCGCAGGCCGGCCGGATGGCCGATGCGATGGCCGCGCACCATCCGAAGGAACCGCACTGGTATCTGGCGTTCATCGGCACGCTGCCGAGTGCGCGCGGGCGGGGTTTCGGTCAGGCCCTGCTCAATTCGCGGCTCGATCGCTGCGACGCCGAGGGTGCGCCCGCGTATCTGGAATCCAGCAAGCCCGACAATGTGCCGTACTACGAACGGTTCGGATTCGAGAAGACCGAGGAGCTGGATGTCACCGATGGCGGTCCGCTGATGTGGCCCATGTGGCGGACGCCGCGCTGAGTCGCGGGCGCGGCGTGTCCGTGGGCGCCGGCAGCGGGCACGCCGTGATATCAGTTAGCTGAGAATGCGACAAAACCGGCACTTTTGCATCGGCTGTCCGTTGGAACCGGTAGGGCGGCCGATGCGGCCGCCGCGAAGGAGTTGATCATGAGCCTCATCGGCGCGGTACTCGGATACATACTGACGGCATTCATCCTCGTGATGCTCGCGCGGCTGATTCTGGACTGGATCGCCACGCTCAGCGACAACCCCTCCTCGACGTATCGGGCGCGCGAGATCACCCACAAGTTGACCGAGCCGGTGATCGCGCCGGTGCGCAAGGTGCTCCCGCCCATCCGCGCGGGCGGGCTGGCCATCGACCTGGCCTTCACCATCGTGTTCGTGCTGGCGATCATCCTGCGCTCGGTCTTCTTCAGCCTCTGAGGGTTTGCTCCGCCCCGCCGCGCTCGACCCGCGGCGCGGCGGAGTTCCCGGAGAAATCGTATTTCATTCACAAGAATCGCATTTCGCCCAATTCCGTCATTAATGGCTTTCGGAGTTGGTTCCACTGTCGGGAATCCTGCGGGCAGGTAGCATCTCGCAATGGCCTACCAACAGTGAGGAACCCGATGACTCAGGACGAGAATGTGTCGATGTCCTTTCCGCCGGCTGAGCCTCCGCCATTTCCCGAACCCGAACCGCAACCGGCGAAGCGTGGAATGTCCCGTCGCAAACTCGCCGCGATCGCCGGGGTGCTGCCGCTGGGCGCGGCCGCCGTCGGCACCGCGTTCCTGGTCCGGGGCGAAGACGGCAATCAGCACGCCGAAGTGCGCAACAGCGCCGAGACTCCCGCCCGCACCGCCGCGGGCGCCGACACCATCCCCACGCAATCCGCGCCGCCGGAGGGGTTGCAGCCCGAGATCTCGAAGATCGGCAGCCGGCATATCGCCGCGCTGCACGCCATTCACAACTATTTGGCTCATATCTCGAACTACGAACCGCAATCGCTGGACGCGTATTTCGCCGGCGCCATCGAAACGACAACCGGCGCGTGCCGTCAGCAATTGATCGATACGCGCAATTCGACGCGAGAATACTTTCTCTCCACCAACAGTCGTTGCCAGGTCATCGAATTCAACGCCGGATTGCGCGCGATCACCGGCACCACCGCCCTGGGCATCGGCTACGTCAAACAATCGACCTCGAGCGATCTGGACCCGATCCCCTCGATATCGCTGATCGCCGCGGCCGTGACCGCCGAGGAGCAACCCGACGGCCGCTGGTTGATCAGCGACGTCAAACGCATCTCCACCTGATCGCACGCCACGCCGGGTGAATCGCCGAGGGGGCCGGCAACCTCGCGGCACAAGTGTTTCGTTCACCGTGCGTGGATCCCTCGCGCCCGGCCCGCCGGTAGGCCACCGTCGTCGATGCAGAGATTCGCATGTCCTCACCCTCATCGACGCAAGGACGCGATATGACCGTCACCGACGAATACCTCGCCAACAACGCCGAGTACGCCGCGCAGTTCAGCGGCCCGCTGCCACTGCCGCCGAGCAAGCACGTCGCCGTCGTGGCGTGCATGGACGCCCGGCTCGATGTGTACCGCATTCTCGGGCTGGGAGACGGCGAAGCCCATGTCATCCGCAATGCCGGCGGGGTGGTGACCGACGACGAAATCCGATCGCTGGCCATCAGTCAGCGACTGCTGGGCACCACGGAGATCATCCTCATTCACCACACCGACTGCGGTATGCTCACCTTCACCGACGACGACTTCAAACGTTCGATCCAGGACGAGACGGGGTTGAAGCCGGCGTGGTCCGCCGAGGCCTTCCCGGACCTGGACGAGGATGTGCGCCAATCGATTCGGCGCATCGAGTCGAGCCCGTTCGTCACCGCCACCACGTCCCTGCGCGGGTTCGTGTTCGACGTCGCCACGGGCAAGCTCAACGAAGTAGTGGGCTGAGTCGCTCGCCCTCGAGTCAGGTGAGAGGTGACTCGAGGGCGGGTCCGGCACCCGCCGGTCGCCCGGTGCGGCGCCAGATCCAGATCGCGGAGGCCGTGAAGGCGAGGGCGCAGGTCAGGCCGAAAGCCATGGCGCCGAGGCGGAAGTGCCAGGGGGCGAGCTCGGTGAGCGGGGCGGCGGCCGCCGCGGGCGGGAATATACCGAAGGCGGCCGAGGTGGCCGCGAGATAGACGCACAGTGCCAGGCCGATCCAGGTCAGCGGGCTGCGTCTTCGCCACTGCCTATCCGCCTGCTCGCGCCCGGTTCGGGCCTGCGGCGGGACGGCATCACGGTTCGACTGATTCGCCGGGCGGCTGATCATTGCGACAGCTTACTTCTGGCAAACATTGAATCCGGGACTCGAAAGCTCGCCTCGCGAGTCTCGCGATCTCGGGTCGGCGATCGGGCGGCGCGGAACCGCGGCCGGGCCGTCGCGAAGACATGATTCGCTCGGCGTCGGAGCATCCGGTGTACGTATTCGACCCCGCCCGGTCGAGTACGTGACCTGGGTCACGCGCTGTTACGCAGTCGCCACGGCCGGTGTCTCGATGGCATGACTCGAAACAGCACCACCTCCAAGACCGAAGTCGTCGTCATCGGCGGCGGGTACGCCGGCACCGTCGCAGCCAACCGATTGGGACAGCGCGAGGACGTCGCGGTCACCCTCGTGAACGCGCGGAGCAGGTTCGTCGAACGACTGCGCCTGCACCAGCTGGTGGCCGGCAGCGGGACGGTGACCGCGGACTACGGCCCACTGCTCGGCGAACGGGTGCGCCTGGTCGTCGACGCTGCCGACCGGATCGACACCGCGAGCCGGACCGTGCGCCTCGCCTCGGGACGCGACCTGGGCTACGACTACGTCGTCTATGCCGTCGGCAGCACCGCGGCGGTGCCCGGCGCGATACCGGGCGCGACCGAATTCGCCTATCCCCTGGCCGAATTGGAGAACGCCGAGCGGCTGCGGGCACGGCTCGCGGAGCTGCCCCCGGGCGCACCGGTCACCGTCGTGGGCGGCGGACTGACCGGCATCGAAACCGCGGCCGAGTTGATCGAACAGGGCTGGGACGTCACCCTGGTGTGCGGCGGCAAGCTCGCGCCGACCTTCTCCGAGCGTGCCCGCCACGCACTGGCGGATTGGCTGGCGCGACATGATGTCCGGGTGATCGAGGGGATGCCGGTGACGGAGGTGCAGGCGCGGCGGGTGCTGCTGGCCGACGACAGCGTCGTGCCCGGCGCGGTCACCATCTGGACCGCCGGCTTCGGGGTTCCGGAACTGGCGCGGCGCAGTGGTCTGCGCACCGACCGGCTGGGCCGCCTGCTCACCGATGAAACCCTGACCAGCCTGGACGACGATCGTGTACTCGCCGCGGGCGACGCCGCCGCACCGTCGAACAGGCCGCTGCGCATGAGCTGCCAGGCCGCAGGCCCACTCGGCGCGCAGGCCGCCGAGACGATCCTGAGCCGCGTCGCGGGAACGCGGCCCGCGGCACTGGACATGGGATTCCTGGGCGCGAACGTCAGCCTGGGCCGTCGGGCGGCGGTCGTCCAGTTCACCCACAGGGACGACACTCCGCGCCGGCTCGTGCTGCGCGGGCGCGTCGCGGCCCCGGTCAAGGAGGGCGCGACCCGGGCCACGCTGTGGGCGATCCGCACCGAAGCCCGCAGGCCCGGCTCACTCATCTGGGCCAAGGGCGGCCCGCGGCCCGCGGCGGTCGTGCTCGACGCCGAGGAGGTCGGCAACCCGTGAACTCCCCCAACGAGCACGCCGAGCGTTTCACCCTGCTGCGGCCGCTGCTGTTCACCATCGCCTACGAGATCCTCGGTTCCGCAACCGAATCCGACGACGTGCTGCAGGAGAGCTATCTGCGCTGGGCCGAGGTCGAGCTGTCGGCGGTCCGGGACACCAAATCGTATCTGGCGCAGGTGGTCACCCGGCAGGCACTCAATGTCCTGCGGTCCCGGACGCGGCGCAGGGAAGAGTACGTCGGGCCGTGGCTGCCCGAACCGCTGCTGCTGGCGCCGGACGCCGCGGCGGACGTCGTGCTCGCCGAATCGGTCTCCATGGGCATGCTGATCCTGCTGGAGACGCTCACGCCCGAGGAGCGCGCGGTCTTCGTCCTGCACGAGGTCTTCGGCTTCGAGCACGACGAAATCGCCGGGGCGGTCGGCAAATCCGCGTCGGCGGTGCGTCAGCTGGCCTATCGCGCTCGCGGGCACGTGCACGCCCGCCGTAACCGGTTCGGCCCCGTCGACACCGCCCGCACGGGCGAACTCACCGACCGGTTCCTGAACGCCGCCGCCACCGGGGATCTGGACGGGCTGCTGGCGCTGCTGGCGCCGGACGTCCACTGGACCACCGACAGCGGCGGCAAAGCGTTCGCGGTGCGTGAGCTCCTGATGACCGGCGCGACGCGGGTGGCCGTCATGCTCGTGACCCTGATGAAGGCGATACACCGGCTGCCCGACACCCGCATCGAGCAGGTGCACTGCAACAGCGATCCCGCGGTCGCGATCTACCGGGGCGAGCGGCTCGAGGCCGTGGTCGTGCTCGAGTTCGCCGGCGGAAAGATCATCAACGGCTACGGGATTCGCAACCCGGACAAGCTCGCCGCGCTCGGGGTGACACGCGTGATCAGCCGCACCGCCGAATCCCCCGACGCCCGGGGATGAACGGGCCGCACACGCGCCACAACGCACGACGGCCGGACGCTTGATTGCGTCCGGCCGTCGTACCTGTGGCTGTACTCAGCGCTTGCGCGCGATTCCCGCGACGACCATCGTCTCGAAGTCGGTCAGCTTGTGCGGCTCCATGGTGTCGTCCGGGCGCCATTCCGCGCACGGCCGCACCGTCGGAGTGTCGAGCGGTTCGAGATCGCCGAAGAGCGCCTCGATTTCCTTGATCGGGCGCAGCCGGCCGCGCCCGAACGCGTCGATGATCTTCCGTTCCGTCGCGATGGCCTCGCGGGTCTCGCCGGATCGGAAGTGCGAAATGTAGATCAGGCTATCTGTGGGCACCTGCTCGGTCCAGTAGCGAACCACGCCCGACGGATCCTCGTCGTCCTCGAGAAAGCTCAGGACGGCGGCAAACAGGATACCGACCGGCTCGTCAAAGTTGATGAGCCGCTTGACATCTTCGTGTTCCCGGATCGCTTCGGGTTTGCTCGCATCGGCTTCGACGAAGGCGATACCGGAGTCGACAGCGAGCAGTGCGCGGCCGTGGCCCGCCACGAACGGATCGTTGTCGACGTAGACGATGTGGGCGTCCGCGTGCTGCTCGCGCGCCACCTGGTGGACGTCGGAATTATCGGGATCGGGGAGGCCGCAACCGATATCGATGAATTGCCGAATGCCCTGCTTCGCCATGCTGCTCACCGCGCGCCGGACGGCGTGGCGGTTCGTAATCGCGAGTTGGTCGGAACCGGGCAGGTCGCCCTTGAAGTAGTCGCCGACATCCTTGTCGACACCGTAGTGATCCCGGCCGCCGAGTACGTAGCTGTATACGCGTGCGACACTCGGCCGCGATTGCCGTTGTCGCATGGTGTTGATGTTCAACTCTCACACCCCTTTACCCTCCGTGCACCAGCGGGTTTGTCGATCGCACGGGAAGCTCGCCTCCGGCAGAACCTTGATTGAAGATCATTCCAGATCAACGCTCGGACGGAACGCGCTTTCCCTCAGACAATACCGTGACGAACCCACGCTCAGACCCTCTCATGGCAATAACGCTCGCGGGTTGCGGATGACGAACCTCGATGCGCCGCAGCAGGTTCCACCAGGCATCGTTACTGAGACTCACATTCGTTTGCGAGTCATGCGGAAACCTACCGTATCGAGGTCACGCCCCGGTAGCGCCGCATGTCCTCAGCCCGTCACCTCGGCGGCCTTGCCGCGCCCGGCGCGACTGCTCGCGACCAGTTCGTCCAGTTGCCGCTCCGCGCGTTCGGCGCGGGTGAGGGTCTGCAGCCGGGCGTCGTCGAGGGTGGCCATTCGCGCGGCCGCTTCCTGGCGCACCTGCTCGAGGGCCGTCGCCGAGTCCGCGCGCACGGCGGCGATATCGGCGGCGGCGGCGCGCTGGACGGCCGCCATCTCGGACCGCACCCTGTCCAGTTCCTCCCGCACCCGGGCCAGTTCGTCCCGGGTCTCCGCGACCACCTGATTGCGTTCCGCCACAGCCTGTTCCGCGCGTTCGATGGCCCGTTCGGCGTCGGCGGCGCGCTGCACGGCCAGATCGCGTTCCGCGCCGGCGGCGGTAATTCGCTGCGTGGTGTCCCGGCGTACCTGCTCGATCTCCGCGACGGTCTTGGACCGGGCGAGTTCGATCTCCTCGGTGGCCTGCTGGCGGGCCCGTTCCACATCCTCGGCGGCTTCCCGGCGAATTGTCCGCACGTCGGCCTCGGCCTCGGTGCGGGCGGCGAAGACGTCGTCGGCGGCCTGCTTGGTGATCCGCTCCATTTCTCCGAGCGCGTCGTCACGGGCACTGAGCGCCTCGGCGATTCGGCCCTCGGCCGCCTCGGCCGCGGTGATCGCGTCCTCCGCGGCGGCCTCGGCGGCGGTGCGCGCGTCGTCCGACTCGCGCCGGGCCTGTTCGGCGCCGACCATGGCCATCTCGGCCTCGGCGATCTTGCGCCCCGCGTCCGCCTGGACCGCCTGGACCTGCGCCTCGGCCACGGAAGGGTCGGCCAGCGTGGACAACTCGGCCACACTGGCGGCCAGCGTCGTGTTCAGCTGCTCCGCCAGCGTCCGGAACTGAACCAGCAGCTCATCGGCCCGTAATCGGGCCACGGTCACCGGACCGCGTTGCGTCACAGTGACGTTCGCGGCCGGACCCGCCACCTCCTCCTGCGACAGCCGCTGTCGCTCTCGCCACGCTCGCCAGCGCGTGTGGTCCGGGTGTTCACAGTATTCCGAGGGCCTGCCCGGCCCCCCGTTGCGGGTAATCGGCTTGGTGCAGCCCGGGTAGTTGCAGATGCTCGACACCGCAGAATCGTAGCGTTTGTTCCGTCATTTCCAACGCAACAACACGAAACGAATCCCGTTCCGCCCCAAATCAACCCATCTTGCCCTAACCGCCGATAAGTGAACCTTATCGGGCGTCAGCATCCTGACCTCCCCGTTCTGACGTCGCAAACAATACGTTTACGTGTGGTCGCATCAAACGAAACGTATCTACAACTAAACCCACCAAAAACTGTGCACCCCTGTACACCCGTCCCATTCCCGCCAGATCGCCCGAATCGGAGACCGCCGTACTGCCCCGGACTTGGGACACCGGTCACGCGAAGCCGTTGTTCCGCAGGAACGCGAACCATCCCCTCGGGTTCTCCAGCTCCTCCGGAGACGCGAATTCGAGGTATCGCGGCCCGACCAGGTACTCGTTGAAGAAGGTCAGCAGGTCGGGCGCGACGACCCGGGAGGCGTCCTTCTCGGCGTACCGCCAGAAGTACTGGTCCGCGAACATGACCTCGCCGGAAGTGAGACTCACCAGAAAGAGGTCGTTACCGAGAAGCCCGACCCGGATCCAGTGCTCGTCCAGGCGGCAGCACTCCCCGTCGGGGTCCATGATCTCGCCCTGGAGACGACGGGGGTTCAGACCGAGGTCGAGGTAACCGGCCCGCGGGTGCCCGGTGATGCCGAACAGGACGATCAACTCGGGAGGCACCCGGAGATCGTCCCGAGGGGAGCCGGCGTGGGCCGGGCCGCCTCGGTACTCGGCTTCGAAATCAATGCACTCGAGGTACGAATCGAGGAGCTGGCGCTCATCGAGTTCCACACCGGGCGGGAACTGTGCGATGTAGTCGTCATAGTCACCATTCGGCAGGAGCGCCCGCAGCCGATCGACCTTCGCGGCCACCTCGGCGTGGGTCGCCCGGGCCATCTCGGCGGGGAACAACAGCGGATAGTTCACAGGCTTCTCGAAGCGCAGTCTCGCCATGGTCTGCTCGAATTCGGGGAACTCGGACCGCGCCTTGCCGATCGCGGACTCGACACCGGACCCACCACGTATGTCGAACTCGATGTGCGCCAAGGCTTCCAACTGCGGGGGTACCGGCGGGGTGTGTTCCCGGCCGGTGTTCGTCGTATCAACCACGACGGAGTTCTATCAGGGGCTCCCGACCGGTTCTTCCGGGGCGATCCGGCCGTTAGTGCTTCGTTGGTGGATGCGGAGTGGCGCATCCGACCATGGGTTCAGACACAAAGCAACGGTGATCCGAACCGCACCAGCGGGGCTGGTCCACCCACGAGAAAGGTGACAAGACAATGACCAGCTCCGCCAAGCCCGCCCTCAAACGAGTCGTCCTCGCCGCGTCGGCGTTCGCCCTCGCCGCCGGCGGCATGCAGCTCGGCATCGCCCCGGCCTACGCCGTGGCCGGGCCGACCTCGAAGTACGAGTGCCGCGACCTGCAGACCCCGGGCAGCCTGTTCCCCGGTGACGAGGTGGCCTGCACCCTGACCGTCAGCACCGCCGGCAACGACACCTTCAGCAATGTCGTTGCGGAGGTGACCATCCCGAGCAACACCGTCTACCAGTCCGGCGGGACCCTGCAGGGCACCCAGAAGGTCGTGTTCAACCTCGGTGAGGTCACCAAGGCCAAGCCCGGCACCGGCACCCTGACCGTCATGGTCGCGGGCACCACGCCCGACAAGACCGCCATCTCCAGCGAGGCCGTCGTCAAGGGCTTCGCCCCGAACGGCGCGTTCGACACCACCGCGGCGTCCAACACCCTCATCACCACCACCGTCGGCACCGGGCAGGGCGCCAAGCTCACCGCCAAGGAGGATCGCGCCTCGGTCAACACCTTCGGTCGCGCCGAGACCCCGATCTCCGAACTGGCCGACGCTCCCGCCGGTGTCACCCCCAAGATCGAACTGGTGACCAGCGCCGAGCCGAAGAAGGGCTACATCGCCTTCTCGATCATCGACAACGGGCAGAAGATCGCCTGGACCGCGCTGTGCACCGCGTCCGCCACGGAGAAGACCGAGGCCTTCACCGTCAAGATCTCGGCCCCCGGCCAGACCACGGTCGAGTCGAAGGTGACCGTGCTGCTCGGCAACAACGTCGCCAACCAGGGTCTCGTCGCTCCCGCGGAGTGCAAGCAGAAGCCCTGAGCCAGAAGCTGATCCGCGCAGGCGGGTCGAGAATGCGCGGTCGGTGCGGCTACCCGAAGCCACACCGGCCGCGCATTCGTGTGTGTGAATCCCCCTGAATGCCGCGACTCCCGGCCATTCTCTTTCGTGCGGGCCGGGCTCGAAGGTTATGGCCCGGATGGATTGGGCACGCTGTACCGCGCCCGCCTCGCACGCGCGAGCTGCCCCCGCCGCTCGATGGCGACACGTGGAGCGGTTCGGCTCGGCATTCTTGACGCTTCGTCCGAGGGCTACCTAGGGTGCCAGGGGTAGGTGCGAGCGCCTTCGTGCGGGCCGTGCACACGGTGAGGGGTGGGGATGCGAGCCGACAGCGTGCTGTGGCCGGACGGCTCGGCGGGAGTCGCCGAGATGGTGGTCGAGCCCGAGACCGTAGCCGATCTGAATCTTGACCAGGTGATCGCCGCGGTGCTGCGGGACGGGCACGAATACGAGCTCGACTCGGTGTTCAGGCGGCCGGTCCGGGACCTGGAGGTCGTACGGTATCGGCAGGAAGTCTTCGCGGACCTGGGAAGTGACGCCGTCCGCCGGGTCTTCGACGATTTCGCGGCCGGTATGCGACGCATGCGGCGGCGGCTCGCCGGCGCGGAGAAACTCACCCATCCCCTGCAGCAACAGCGGTGGCGGCTCGACGCCGCGGCCGAATACGTCACGGCGGTCTCGCACATGGCCGCGGAGCTGGCGGACCTCGATCTGACCTCGCGGGCACTGCGGCGGTGGCGGGCATTCCTCGACTTCTCGGTCGCGGGTTCGCAATTCGGAAGGCTCACCGAGGATGTCCGGGAGGTGCAGCGGGCACTGGCCACGGTTCGATACAGCATTCGGCTCGTCGACGGGACCGTCGAGGTGGGCGCGGCCGGTGACGACGCGGACTACAGCGCGACGGTCGCGGATCTGCTCTCCCGCTTCGGCGCCGGGCCGCCACCCGCGGTTCGACGGGCGGGTGAGTGGGCCGACATGAATCAGATGGAGGAACAGATCCTCGACCGGGTCGTGGCCCTGCGACCCGAGGCGTTCGCGCGGCTGACCGAATTCGCTGCCGGGCATCGGGATTTCGCCGATCTCGACGTCGTCACCTTCGATCGGGAAATCCACTTCTACCTGCTGTACCTCGACTTCGCCCGGGGTCTTGCCGCCGACGGCCGCACGATGTGCCTGCCGGAGTTGGCCTCCGGGACCGCGGAAGTCCGCGCGGAGCGGGCTTTCGATCTCGCGCTGGCGAATCGCCGACGGGGTAGCGATCAGCCGTTGGTGTGCAACGACTTCCAGCTGTCCGGGCCGGAGCGGATACTCGTGGTCACCGGCCCGAACCAGGGCGGGAAGACCACCTTCGCGCGCATGGTCGGCCAGCTCGCCTACCTGGCCGCACTCGGCTGCCCCGTGCCGGCTGCATCGGCTCGACTGCCCCTCCCGGACAGGCTGACCACGCATTTCGAGCGCGCCGAACAGGCCACCGATACCGATGGCCGCCTGCTGGCCGAGCTCGAACGGGTACGCGACACGCTCGAGCACGCCACCGCGGACAGCGTGATCATCCTGAACGAGAGCTTCAGCTCGACGAGCACCGTGGACGGCGTGCGGATCGGCCTCGAGGTGCTGCGGCAGATCATCGCGCGGGGGTCGATCGCCGTGTGGGTGACGTTCTTCGACGAGCTGGCGCACGCGGGACCGGAGACGGTCAGCATGGTGGCGGTCACCGAATCGGATGATTCGGCACAGCGCACGTTCCGGATCGTGCGACGGCCCGCCGACGGCAACGCCCACGCCGTGGTGCTGGCCGAACGATACGGGCTGACCTACGAGCGAGTGACGGCGAGGATCGCACGATGAGGGTCGATCTGCTGCAACCGGCGGGCGTGACGCCACGCATCGCGACCAACGGCGACCGCGCGTTCGACGACCTCGGCATGGAGTCGCTGTACAGCGCCATGGCCGCCGGTGACCCGATCGTGCTCGAGGCCGTGCGCTCGATCGTGCCCGCGACCCTGATCGACCCGGAGGTGATTCGCTACCGCCAGGCCGTGCTCACCGACTGTCTGGCCCACCCCGCCGTGGTGCGCGAGCTCTACACGATCGCGGTCGAGCCCACCGAGATTCGCCGCTGGCCGCTCGCCCCGGGACGTCAGAGCGGCGGCAAGATGCTGCTGTCGCTGCAACCGTTCACCGATCTGCTCTCGTGCCTGCGCAGGCTGCGCGCGCTGTGTGAGCGGAACGCGTCCGTGTTCGGCTCGGCCGGGCTCACCGGATTGGTCGCCGGGGTGAGCGAGCGGTTCGACGACGCCTATCTCGACACCGTCGAATCACACCTGGCCGCACTGTATTTCGAGAACGGCGTACACCTCACCGCCGGGCTCGGCGTCGGCAACAAGATTGCGGACATCGTGCTGCACGAGCCGGTGCGGCCGCGCCGCGCCCGGTTCGGGATCGGGCGGCGTGCCGATCGCGCCTTCCGCCCCATCGAGGATCCCGAGGCCGCCGCGAATCCGGCGATGAATCCGATCAAGCAGTTACAAGACCGCGCGCTGGCCGAGGTCGCGGAGATCGTCGCCTACGCGGCCGACCACGTCCATGACT
Source organism: Nocardia sp. NPDC057668 (assembly GCF_042799795.1). Lineage (NCBI taxonomy): Bacteria > Bacillati > Actinomycetota > Actinomycetes > Mycobacteriales > Nocardiaceae > Nocardia > Nocardia sp. NPDC057668. The sequence goes on from NZ_JBHVIC010000001.1 coordinate 155,650, forward strand.
TCTTCCAGCGGCTGCGCACCGAACTCGCCTTCTACATCGGCTGTCTCGCGCTGCACGATCGGATCGGCGCGGCGGGCTTGCCGACCTGTATGCCGGTCGTCCACGACGCGGGCAGGCCGCGGCTGCGCTGCGCGGGACTGCGCAATCTCGCTCTGTGTCTGTCCTCGGGTCGCGCGGTGGTCGGCAACGATGTGCGGGCCGATGACCGCACCCTGATCGTGGTCACCGGCGCCAACAACGGCGGAAAGTCCACATTCCTGCGCAGCCTCGGCACCGCGCAGCTGATGATGCAGTCCGGCATGTTCGTCCTGGCCGATGCCTTCGAAGCCGATGTCCGCGACGGCGTTTTCACCCACTTCGTCACCGACGAGGACCGCACCATGACCCACGGCAAGCTCGTGGACGAACTCGCCCGCATGAGCGCCATCGTCGACCGCATCTCCCCCGATTCCCTACTGCTGTGCAACGAATCCTTCGCCTCCACCAGCGAACGCGACGCGACCCGCATCGCGACGCCCCTCGTCGCCGCCCTCACCGAATCGGGCGTGAAGTTCGTGTTCGTCACCCATCTCTACGAGTTCGCCCGCGCCCGCCACGCCGCCGCCCACTCCACCGACCTGTTTCTCCGGGCCGACCCGTTGCCCACCGGCGCCCGCACGTTCCACCTGAACCCTGCTCCGCCACAACCCGGCAGCCACGCGACCGAGATCTTTCACCGCGTATTCGACAGCGCCGCACGCTGATCCGAATTCCCGCACGGAAAATGCCGGAGCACCTCATCGGTCGCTACCGGCATTGAACCGCGCCCGCCTACGCCTGAATCACCTCGATGTTCACCATTGCGTTGAAGGAATCGCAGCTGGCCCAGGACTGGTTCTGGCCGTACTGGGGCGGGCCGTACTTCCAGTAGGTGAACGGCACGGGCCAGGCGACGCAGGTGAGCTTCACCTGATGCCAGGTCGGCAGCTCGCAATTGGACATTCCGCCGGTATTGAAGACGTTGTACACGTGGCAGTTGGCCTGCCACACCGGTACGTCCGCCTGTGCGGCGCCCCCACCGGCAAGAACGGTGCCCACGGCTGCGGTTGCAACAAATGCTCCGGCGGCAATGCGCTTCGCTGATAGCATTTCGACCTCCTGAATCGATGTTGTTTTGAACATCGCGTGGCGGGGTCGCACACGTTACTTATTCGCCGACGCGCTGAAAAACACCTATCTGACCGGCCATATGCAAATCTCGACTGGATTCGACCATTCCGTGCTGCGGTTCGGCCTCAAAATCAACTACGGAATTTCGGTAAATCAGTTGCCTGCCGGCACCAGCCATTCGACCATTCTCCCACCGCCGCGATATTCGGCCGAAGCGGGAGTGTTTCCTCGATCAGTCGAGGCGGGCGCGGAGCAGCGGCAGGCCGGGGCCTTCGAGGTCGGCCAGAGCCGCAGGGCGGGCGGCGATCGCCATGACGATCGCCTCGCCGGGGCCGGTCACTTCGGGTCCGGCGCCGTGCTGCCAGGGCAGGTCGGTGGCGGTGAGGCGGAGGCTGCGGGTTCGGCGTCCGGGGCGGATGAAGGGGTCGGGATGGCGCAGGACCGAGAGCAGATGGGGAGCCGGGACGACACGGGGCAGGGCGAGGGCTCGGCGGATGTCCTGGTGATGGATCAGGGTGTCGGCGAGCGCTATTCGGGGAACGGTGCGGGCGGCCAGACCGGATTCGATGGTGGCTTCGAACCGGGTCAGGAGTTCTTCGAGTGACAGTTCCCGCCCGCGGCGAACATAGTCGGCGTTCATCCGGTCGAAAGAGCCGCGCGCACGCACGGTTTCCAGAACATAGGTCAGCGGCGGGGTGGATTCATAGAGAAGGTGCGCAATGACGTCGCGGACTTGCCAACCGGCGCACAACGATTCGGTGGCCCACTGTTCGGCGGTGAGGGTGCGCAGCAGTTCGGCGAGGCTGCGGCGCTCGTGCGCGACCATCGCACGGGTTCGGGTTGCCATGAGCCTACTCAAGCACCCCACACGACCCCGCGGAACAAGGCGCGTGAATTCACAAACCGTGCCGCCGTACGAAAGTGTCGGCACCCGACGTCCCGCATATTCGTCACGTGACCATCAAACCGGCGAAGGTCGAATCGATTCGGCTCATCGAATCGAACGAAGCCTCGAATTCGGCCCCCACTTCGCCAACCAACTACGCTGCGACGGTGCCGAATACGCTCCTGTTCCTCGACGTCGACGGCCCCCTGCTCCCCTTCGGCGGCAACCACCCGCCCACTTCGCCACCCCGCGCCGAGCACCGAGACACCACGAGCCCCCTCATCTCCCGCCTGGACCGAACTCTCGGCCCCCGTCTGACCGCACTCCCCTGCGAACTGATTTGGGCAACAACGTGGATGGACGAGGCAAACCACACGCTGGGCCCGCTGCTGAACCTCCCAGTCCTCCCGGTCGTACCCTGGCCGACCCGCACCGACGACCCAGTGGACACCTGGTACGGCCTCCACTGGAAGACCCGCCCCCTCCTCGATTACGCCGCCACCCGCCCCTTCATCTGGCTGGACGACGAAATCACCCCGAGAGACACCGAATACGCCTCAACCCACCACCCCGCCCCGTCCCTCCTCCACCGAGTGAACCCCCGAACGGGCCTCGGCCCCACAGATTTCGAGATCCTCGCCACCTGGCTCACCACCCACCGCGGTCAGGGGGTCGAATAACTCGACTGCGCTGTCGTAGAACTTGCTTGCGTGGTCGTCGGCCATAAACCTGCGTTCCTTTATCAACTCGCCGCGGCGGGCCTCCGGCGACTCCACCACCCAAAGGCGCACTGCCCCCGATGCCCCAGGGGCGCCTGACCCCAACCGCGCCGTCCGATCCGGCCTCCCTCCGCAACGTTCCGCCTTATGTCCGGTTCCGCAACTGACACCACGCCGGCCGGGGCGAGTTCGCGCGCTTCCGCCTCCGCTGATTTCTACACACGGATGTGTAGTGATTCCTATACTTCCGGAATGGCCGACCAGGAGTGGGAGATGTACGTGGCGAACGTGCATCCTGCTGGTGGCGGGCGACAAAGCGCGACGCTGGGCTTCCTGGTACCGCACCGCAATCCCCTTGGCGGAGCAACGATATGAGCAGTACGTGAAGGATCGGCGAGAGGAAGAAGAGGGTCGGCGATGAGCGGATACTCTCGTTGGAAGGACATTCGGGGCGATTTTGTCGAGCGTGCGGGTGGCGAAGCCGCCGTGCAGGCCGGCAAGGAACAGCTTCTTGCGGAAATCGTGGGACATCGGCTGGCCGAGATCCGCAAGAGCCGCGGTTTCACCCAGCAGCAACTTGCCGTGCGTATGGGTGTGACCAAGGGCCGGATCTCACAGATCGAACGAGGTCATATCTCCGGTCAAGAGGTGCTCGCCCGATATGCGATGGCACTCGGGGGTCGGCTGCACCAGTCGATTCATTTCGACGACGGAGACGTTGCCGCCATTGCGTGACCGTTCCTGAGCTACGTGCCCTGCCTCATCGTTCGCGGCGGTACAGCCGCATGGTCAGCGGGCCGAAGACCGCCACCAGCGCCGCGCAGATCCCCAGCACCCGCGCGACCTCCGTTCCGGCCGGCATCCCGTGTATCAGCCCACGCACCGCCGTCACCAGCTGCGTGATCGGATTGACGTTCACGAACGCCTCGAGCCATCCGGGGAGGGTGGCCGGGTCGATGAAGACATTGCTGACGAAGGTCAGGGGGAACGTCACCAGGATCGCCAGGAACATCACCGACTCGGGGGTGCGGGCCAGCAGCGCCAGGGTGGTCCAGACCCACGACAGGCTCCATGCGAACACCAGCACCAACCCCACCCCGGCCAGTAGCCCCGGCACCCCGGCCCCGGGCCGGAAGCCCAGCAGCACACCGACTCCCACGATGACGCTCGCGGCGATCACATAGCGCGCGACATCGGCCACCAGCGCCCCGACCAGCGGGGCCGGCTGCCAGATCGGCAGGGACCGGAAGCGGTCGAACACCCCCCTGCCGATATCGGCGTTGAGCGCGACCGCGGTCGACTGGGTGGTCATGGTGACGGTCAGGACGAGGATGCCGGGCAGGACCGTCTGCAGATAGTCGCCGGTCGAACCGGCCAGCGCGCCGCCGAACAGGTAGGTGAACATCACCAGCATCATCAAAGGGAAGACCGTCACATCCGAAAGCTGGTCCGGCACATGCTTGATGCGCAGCATCGCGCGCCAGACGAAGGAGGCGACGGCGGCGACGGCATCGGCGCGCGGCGGCCGTTCGATGGTCGAGAGTGCCGCCCGCAGCGGGCCGGCCGAATCGGTGGTCATTCCGGAATCTCCTCGCGGGCTTGCGCTTCGGCGGCGGTCAGGGCCAGGAACACCTCATCGAGCGTGCTGTGCCCGGCGGCGGCTTTCAGTTCGGTCGTCGTGCCCTCGGCGATCACGCGCCCGTGGTCGATCACGGCGAGCCGATCGGCCAGACGGTCTGCTTCTTCCAGGTACTGGGTGGTGAGCAGCACGGTGGTGCCGGTGGTGGTCAGCTCCCGCACCACATCCCACACCGCGGTGCGGCTGCGCGGGTCCAGCCCGGTGGTCGGCTCGTCGAGAAACAGCAGATCGGGGGTGACGACGATGCTCGCCGCGATGTCGAGTCGCCGCCGCATGCCGCCGGAATAGCGTTTGGCCGGGCGGTCGGCGGCTGCTTCCAACCCGAAGGCGGCCAGCAGTTCCCGGGCGCGCTCGGCGGCGACTCGTCGCCGGTGTCCGAGCAACCTGCCCATCAGGACCAGGTTCTCCATTCCGGTGAGATCCTCGTCCACCGAGGCGTATTGGCCGGTAAGACTGATCCGCGAGCGCACGGCCGCGGGTTCGGCGACCACGTCGTGTCCGAAGATCCACGCCCGCCCGCCGGTGGGTCGTGACAGCGTCGCGAGCATCCGAATCGTGGTCGTCTTCCCCGCGCCGTTGGGGCCGAGCACCCCGTAGACGCAGCCCGCGGGCACGGCCAGGTCGATCCCGTCGACCGCGACGGTATCGCCGAACCGCTTGCGCAGGCCCTGAGCGCGAATCGCGTATCGGGTCATGGCATTTCCCCTTCCGGATCCAGCCCGCGCCGTCAGCCCTCGATCGCGGTCCGGCGCAGCCGCAGCACCTGATCGACGCCGAACACGCGCTGCCCCAGGCGTTCCGTGCGCGACTGATAGCGCGCGACCGACGCGGCCGGCACCAGCTCGGGTGAACCCACCCCGTAGGTCCGGCCTTCGTGGACGGCCTCGGCCCGGCCGGCGGCGAGCACGTTGCGCAGCCAGTCCGGCGAGGTGCCGTAGGGCAGCGAGATCAGGAAGTCGTCCCCGGCTTCGGTGATCCCGACCGGGGTGGCATACGCCTTTCCGCTGGAGCGCCCGACGTGCCGGATGATCGAGGCGGACGCCCCGGGCTGCCCGGCGGACTTCATGACGCCCCGATTGGTGACCCGGCGATTGAACCGGCGGACCACGGCCAGCCCCGGCGCGTAGCCGGTCTGCATCACCACCACCAGGAACAGGAACCAGGCCAGCGCCAGCCCGATCGGCGTGCCCGCGGCCATCGCGATGAGAACCCACATGATTGCTCCCTTACGTTGTAAGTCGTACGCTTCCCAGCGAAACACTTACAACGTAAGGCTGTCAAGAGCGGGCAAACTTACGACGTACGGTAGGTTGGGAAACCATGGTCACCGAGCAACGACCCCGCCTGAGCCGGGGACAGATCCTGGACGCGGCCGTGGCCCGCGCCGATCGCGACGGCATCGAGGCCGTGACCATGCGCAGCGTTGCCACCGACCTCGGGGTCGAGGCCATGTCGCTCTACCACCACGTGGCGAACAAGGCCGAACTGCTCGACGGCATGGTCGAAGTCGTGCTCGACGCGATCAACGTGGCGGTCGGCCCGGTGACCGCGAACTCCCCGGCCGAGTGGAAACCCGTGCTGCGCAGCCGAATTCTCACCGCCCGCGGCGTCCTGCTGACCCACCCCTGGGCGCCGGCGCTGATCGGCTCGCGCTCACCCATGACGCTCTCGATCATCGCCTACTTCGATTCGATCATCGGCCTGCTGCGCCTGGGCGGCTTCTCCTACGACCTGACCCACCACGCCATGCACGCGCTGGGCAGTCGCGCACTGGGGTTCACCCAGGAACTGTTCCAGCCGATGTCCGAAGAACACGAACGCGAAGGCGCCGCGACCCTCGCGACCATGGCCGATCGCTTCCCCAACATCGCGGGCATGCTCGCCGAGGATCCGGGCCACGACGACCAGAGCGCGACCCTGGGCTGGTGCGACGATCAGAGCGAGTTCGAGTTCGGCCTGGACCTGGTGCTGGACGGCCTCGAGCGACTACGTTCCTGATCGCGGGGCCTTGACGGTCCCCCGGCGCGGACCCGTCCGAAAGGTCATGAATAATGGCCCGCGCAACCCGCACCGCCTGACCGACCCGAAACAAGTTGCGCAGAAGCCGTTTTGACGCCCCGAGGGCAGTTCACGACAAACGTCGTGAACCCGGCATTCTGCGCGAGATTGTCATGCAGATGTGTCGCTATTCCACGGGTCCGTTCACCCGGCGGTGGTCGCGTCCCGTCATGCTCGTGTCGAGTCCGGCGACTCGAACAGCGACACCCAGGATGTGCAGCGACCGTGGTAATTGAGATGGCACCGCTTCGGCCGATGCGGACCGAGCCCGACTATCGGCCGCCCCGGGTCGCCGAGTCGGCCCCCATTCGGGGCAGCGAGTACGCGGTGCTCAAGCGACGCATGCGCGAGGCGCGACTGCTGGACCGGCGCTACGGGTACTACGCGATCAAGAGCGCGATCACCGGCGGCGCATTCCTCGCGGGCTGGGCGGCCTTCGCGCTGATCGGCGATTCCTGGTGGACGCTGGCGCCCGCGGTGTTGCTGGCCGTGGTGTTCTCCCAGATCGCGTTCCTCGGGCACGACGCCGGCCACCGGCAGATCTTCCGCACCCGCAGGGCCAACTACCTGTACGGCCTGATCGCCGGCAACCTCGGCATCGGCCTCAGCATCGGCTGGTGGACGAGCAACCACAACCGGCACCACGCGCATCCCAACACCGAGGGCGCCGACCCCGATGTCGGCGGCGTGCTCGCCTTCTCCGGCGGCCGGGCCGCGGCCGAACGGGGCTGGCGGCGTTTCATCTTCCGCTACCAGGCGTGGCTGTTCTTCCCGCTGCTGTTCCTCGAGGCGGGCAGCCTGCACTTCTCGAGCGTGCGCGCGTGCCTGCGCTGGCCGATCCCGCATCGCCGCTGGGAGGGGGCGCTGCTGGCTGCGCACGCGATCGGCTACCTCTCGACGGTGTTCCTGGTGCTGCCCCCGGGCAAGGCGCTGGTCTTCATCGCGGTGCAGCAGGGCCTGTTCGGCTTCTACATGGGCTGCACGTTCGCGCCCAACCACAAGGGCATGGAGGTGTTCGAGGAGGGCGACACCACCGACTTCCTGCGCCGCCAGGTGCTCACCTCGCGCAACGTGCGCGGCGGCTTCTTCATCGACACCTTGCTCGGCGGACTCAACTACCAGGTCGAGCACCACCTGTTCCCGTCCATGCCGCGGCCGAATCTGCGCCGGGCCCAGCCCATGGTCGCGGCCTTCTGCGCCGAGATCGCCGTCCCGTACGCCGAGACCGGTCTCTTCGTGTCCTACGCGCAAGCCATGCGCCATCTCGACGAGGTCGGACGGCAGGCCCGCCCGCTCGGTTGACCCATCACGCCCCATGACCTGGCGTGATCGTGCCCCCCGGATTTTCGGGGCAGGTTTTTTCACCGTTATGGGTGGTATGTCCGGAGCCCTTTTGTACACTCCCGCTGAAGTGAACATCGTTCACTTCAGTTTGGACCCGCTCCGCATACGCACGAGCCCGCACCCCCGATCCGGCAGCGCCGGATTCGATCCGCGGGCGATGAGAAGGCCAGGGAATACAGGTGTTCGGCAATAGCAAACGGTGGCTGTGTGCCACCGGGGTAGCACTCTCGGTCTCCATGACCGGGATCGCGGGGGCGGGGGCGGAATCCGCCTCCGGGGGGAAAGATCTGGTGGTACTCGGCGATTCGTTCTCCGCCAACGCGTGGGACTTCTTCGACGAGAGCAATACCTGCCTGCGGCACGGCGATACCGCCTGGCCCGCGCAGTTGGGCGGCCTGATGGGCGTGCACGGGACCGACCAGATGGTCAACACCTCGTGTCCCGGCGCGTCGGTCGACAGCGGTCCCGGCTGGACCATGGGCATGGAGGCCTCGAAAGCGGATAAGGCGGGCGCTTTCGGACCACGCACCAAACTGGTGACCCTGCAGTTCGGCCTCAACGACAAGTGGGGCGGCTCCGAGCAGACGCTCTGGAAGTCGCTGCCGACGTGCGTGTTCAACCTCGCCGAGGGCTGCGATCCCGACGCGGTGGCCCAGGGGCGCATGACCGACTTCAACGGCGTCTCGGGCAAGCTGCTCGCCGAGCGCATGAAGAACGCGGTGACCTACATCCGCTACTACGCGCCGAACGCCAAGATCGTCCTCGTCGGCTATCCGGAGCTGTTCACCCCGGGCACCAGCACGGTGTGCCTGAACATCCTCGGCGCGGCGCCGTTCATCCAGCCGCGCGGGCGCGCGGTGGTCGAGTACATGGACCGCATCGACAAGGCCCAGCGCGAGGCCGCGCAGCTGTTGAAGATCGAATTCCTCGATGCTCGCGCCCTCACCACCGGACACGGCCTGTGCTCGGAGGAGCCGTGGCTCAACGGCGTCTTCGACCCCCGGACCGACATCGACGGCCTGTTCTTCCACCCGTCCACCAAGGGCGATTCGGTGGTCGCCACCGCCCTCTACGAACGCTACGGCAAGTGAATTCTCGGGGTCGGCGCAGGCCGAAAACCACCCCGCAACAGGGTTGACAGCCATTAGCTATCGACCCGGAACACCGTATTGCCCTGCGGTTTTGGGGCTTGCGGGAACCGGATCTACAACGCTCGTTTCTCTTGTACACTCCCCGCTGAAGTGAACTTTTCACACTTCATTTTTCGATTCGAGGACTCTATGAAGATGCGTACCCCAGGTGTGTTCGTGATGCGTTCCGCGGCCGCGGTGCTCGGCGGAATGCTGCTCGTCGGCGGCGTCGCCGCGTGTGGCGACGACAAGGCCGACACCACCACCCCGTCCAGCGCCACCGTGCCGGCCGCCACCACCACCCCCGCCGCGACCACCGCCCCGGCCGCCACCACCGAGGCCGCTCCGCAGCCGGCCGCGCCGGAGCAGCCCGCCCCCGAGCAGCCCGCCGCCCCCGAGCCGGTCGCGCCGCAGCCTGCCGCGCCCGCGCCCAAGCCCGCCCCGGAGACCAAGGCGCCCGAGAAGCCCGCGCCGCCCACCCTGGACGCCCCCGGCTTCGAGCCGCGCGCCGGCTACTGAGCCGAGGGATTCGGAGCTACTCAGGTGTCGGGAAACAGTGGACGGTGGTTGTGCGCCGCGGTAGTGGCGGCATCCACCGCCCTGACGGCGATTCCGGGAGCGCATGCGGCGCCTGCTCCCGAGGGCAAACCAATTGTCGTCCTTGGTGATTCGTTCACCGCGAATGTCTGGGACCCGCTGCCCACGAACGAGTGCCTGCGCGGGCCGACGGCATGGCCCGCGCAGCTGACCGGCAGGCTCGGCGCACGTGGCGCCGAGCAGGTCGCGGACATCTCGTGTCTGGGCGCGTCGATCGACACCCCGCCGGGACACACGCTGACCCACGAGACGCGGGCCGGCGCCACGGCGGGGGCTTTCGGGCCCGCCACCAAACTCGTGACGCTGCAGTTCGGACTCAACGATCGCTGGGGCGGGTCGGACACGTCGCTGTGGGATGCGATGCGCGCGTGCGTCTTCGACCTCGCCGAGGGCTGCGGCACCGAGGCGGTCGCCGAGGGGCGCATGCCCGACGCGCAGGCCATCACGGGTGCGGCGTTCGCCGATCGTATTCGCAACGCGGTCACCTACATTCGCTACTACGCGCCCGCCGCGCGCATCGTGCTCGTCGGCTATCCCGAACTGTTCCGCGAGGAGCAGGAGACGGTCTGCCTGAACTTCTTCGGTGTCGTACCCTTCGTTCAGCCGCGAGGCCGCACCATCGTCGAATACCTCAACCGGATGGACCTGGCGCAGCGTGAAGCCGCCCGGGAACTGAACGTGGAGTACTTCGACGCCCGCGCCGTGACCACCGGGCACGGATTGTGTTCGCCCGAACCGTGGGTCAACGGCGTCTTCGATCCGACCGTCAAGTTCGATGGCTTGCCGTTCCACCCGTCGCCCACCGGCGACGCCGTAGTCGCGAATGCGCTGTACGAAAGGTACGTCCGATGACCCGCCCACCCGAGGTCGTGCCTGCGGCGCAAGCCGGATCGACCGCTCCCCCAGTGCAATCCGCTGCCGCGGTGACGGCAGCGGATGCAGATCGGACTCGGCCCCCGCTGCCCTCGCTGACCGGCGCGCGCTGGTGGGCGGCGTTCGCGGTCTTCGTGCTGCACGCGCTGGTGTTCCTGCCGGTCTATCCGTTCCAGAAGTCGGAAACGTTCAAGACCATCCACCAGTGGATTCCGATGCAGTTGGGCGCGGCCGGCGTCACGTTCTTCTTCGTGCTGTCCGGGTTCATCATCTACTGGTCGGTCCGGCCCGGCATGTCCACGCGCGCGTTCTATCGGCGCCGGGTGCTCAAGATCTATCCGACCCACCTGCTGGCCGCGGCCGCGTTCATCGTCGCCGCCAGTGTGCCGCTGAGCCGCGTGGTGGTCTGGGTGCCCAACCTGCTGCTGGTGCACACCTGGGTGCCGAAGTGGACCACGGTCGGTGGACTGAACGTGCCCTCCTGGTCGCTGGCCTCGGAAGTGCTGTTCTACGCGACCTTCCCGCTGGTGCTGCCGCTGATCCGGCGCATCCCCACGCGCCATCTGCTCCTGGCCGCGGGCCTGCTCATGCTCGGCATCGTGGCGCTGCACACCAGCTACTTCTTCTGGGTCGACGGATTCAAGGGCACGGCCAACGCCTTCGCCCCGCGTTTGGTCCCGGGCGACAACTCGCCGTACTACGAATTGCACGCCTCCCCAGCGTGGTTCGCCCAGCCCGACATCCCCGTCTCGCTGTCGTACTGGCTGAGCTACACCTTCCCGCTCTCGCGCCTGCCGGAGTTCTTCCTCGGCGTGCTCGCGGCCCGCATGGTGCTCGAGGGCAAGTGGCGCAACACGAGTATGGTGCTGCCCCTGCTCACCCTCGCCATCACCTACGCGGCAACCTGGGTCGTCCCGGTCAACTACAAGATGTCGGTACTGATGCTCGTGCCCATGACCGCGGTCGTCGCCACCATGGCCACCCGTGATCTGGCGGGCATCCGCGGCATCAACTCGCACCCGCGGATGGTCTGGCTCGGCAACGTGTCGTTCGCCTTCTACCTGATCCAGTTCCCCGTCATGGTGGTGATCACCCGATACCTCATCGGCGGCAAGCAGTTCGGGATTCTCGGCTGGGCCGGCTTCTCCCTGCTGAGCCTGGTGGTCGCGACGGCCATCGCGGCGGTGCTGTACCACTGGGTGGATCTGCCGATCATGAAGAATTTCGCCAGGCCCAAGCGCAAGCCGAAGCCGGATCCGGTGCCGGTCAGCTGATTCGGAGTACCGACGATGCCCGTCCGGGAAGTCTTCCGGGCGGGCATCGTCGTTGCCGTGGGGTGTCGCGTGGTGTCTCGATCACCACACCGGCGCCGGAGCGGCGATCCGGTGTTTGAAGGTGCCATGGAATCCCCAGGGGATGTGGTGGTCGAGCCAGGCGGTGGCCAGCGGCCCGCGCTCGAGATCGCGCGCGTCGAGGACGACGAGTTGGGAGCGGTCCTCGTCCAAATGGTGGTTCATGGCCAGCAGCCAGCCGTCGTCTTCGGCCGCGTCGCGGCTGCGCGGGATGAACAGTGGTTCGCCGACCGAGCTGGGGCCGAGGTCGCAGCCGGTGGTCTCGCCGGTCTCGGTATCGACCTTGACCACGGAATTGAACAGCTTCGCCGGGCCGCCCTTGCCGGCGAAGTAGGTGTAGCGGTGTTTGCGGGTGCCCCGGCGCCAGTCGTACTGCGGGAACTCACCGGATCGGTCCGATATCTGATTCTCGATGATGCGGCCGTCCCTGGTGATCCGGTATTGCATGAGCGTGGAGTCCGGGTACTCGGGGATGCCGCGGTCGGTGCGATTGACCACCCCGGTCATGTTCCGTAGTTTGTCCCAGTCGGTTTCCAGGCGCGGGAGTTCGACGACGACATCGTCGCCGTCGTCGTAGGCGTTGGTGAAGTGGACGTGCAGCAGTGCCTCGTGCTCCACGATGCGGACGCGACCGCCGTTCCTGGGGACCAGGACGAACCGGGTTCCCCTGTTGCGCTTGAATTCCAGAGAGTCGACGAACGAGGTCATCGACAGCGCGATCTTGGCGATGTTGGGCATGATCGGGTCCAGCACGAACACCATGTACTTCCGGGTCAATGCGAAGTCGTGGTTCCAGGGCAGATCCAGCATCGGGACAGTGGCGAGTTTGGTGAGCTTGCCGCCGCGGTCGATCCGGAACGTGCGGATGCGGGGTGTGGGGAGCAGGTCGAGGCCGAAGTTGTACATGTCGCCGGTGACGGGGTCCCACTTCGGGTGGGCGGAGAAGGCGCCGAGGTATCCGAGCTGACCGTCGAAGTCGGTGCGCCCGAGGGTGTCCAGGGTTTCGGGATCGATCCGGTGCGGGTTGCCGATCTCCCACAGCGCTAGCAGTTCGTCGGCGTAGTTGACGATGTTGGTGTTCGCCACGTTCTCCGGCAACCGGCCGACGTTGGCGCAGAAGCCGCCCGGGATCTGATCTCCGACGCCACGGAATCGGACGGTGTTCGATTTCTGACCGTGCTCGAAGTGCCGGGTGCGCACGTAGCGGTTGCGGAATCGCACCGAGCGGCCGTCGAGGATGAACTGGGAGATCATCCCGTCGCCGTCGAAGATGTTGTGCAGCAGTGTGCGGCCGACCTGGTACTTGCCCGGGCCGATGCGGTAGAGGGTTCCGGTCAGGTCGGGGGGAAGGGCGCCGTCGATCCGGGTCACGCGGTAGTCGTGCTCGTCCAGTAGCGGGGCTGTGACCTGCTGATAGGGCGTCAGGCCCCGGCCGGTTCGCGCTGTGGTCATCGCGGTTCTCCTTTGAACCAATTCTGATAACGCGCGTATTCTGCATACGAGCGTTATCAGAATGTAGGAGCCGATTACACTGCTGTCAATGTCTGAGGAGTCCCGTCCCTACGGCGGTGTGAGTGCGGCGGAACGCAGCTCCGCCCGCCGTGATCGGCTACTGGCCGCGGCGACCGCGGCGTGGGGAGAGTCGGGCATCACCGCGGTCACCGTGCGGGGCGTATGCAAAACCTCCGGCCTCACTCCGCGCTACTTCTACGAGCACTTTGCCAACCTCGACGAACTCCTGCTCGCGGTCGCGGACCAGGTCCGCGACGAACTGCTGGCCGCGATGGTGACTGCCGGACTGGCGGGCACCGGACCGGCCGAAACGCGTTTGGTCGCGGCGCTCGAGGCGTTCTTCGAAGCCGTGGCGAGCGACCCGCATCTACATCGCATCATCTCGAGTGACCCCAAAGGCATCGGCGCCCTCGCCCAGCGCCGCCGCGCCGTGGTCGACACCGTCGCCGACCTGGTCGTCGAATACGCCCCCGCGGCCCTGGGATTCGCCCCGGACCCCGCCCGGCTCCGCCGCGCCAGCCTGTTCATCACCGGCGGCGTCGACCAGATCATCGAGGAATGGTTGTCCGGTGCGATCACCATGACCGCCGCCGAGCTCGCCGCCGACTGCGCGCGGATGTGCATGAACGTCCTCCAGCCACCGGCCCCCGTATCTCCCCGAACGTCGGAGTGGCTGGGCCAGGAGTCACGGGACTCGGTTGGATGAATTGCACAGGTACCGGCCGATTCCGGACCCTCTCGAAATCGGCCGGCCCAACCAGGCGCACTACCCGGTGGCTGTGCCGAACCAGATCGGCAGGTGGTCGGCGAGATCCGCCTGCTCGGAACCGATCCATGCGACATGACCGTCGGGGCGGAGCAGTACGGCGGGCGCGTCGAGCTCGTGGCTGGCGTCCGAGATCAGGTCCACGCGATCGGCCCAGCCTGCCACCGACAGCCTGCCGGTTTGATCGAGTAGCAGACCACGGCCCCGGCGCATGCGGGCGTAGAGGTGGCCGTTTTCCTTCAATTCGATGTCGCGCAGGCGCTTTCCGAGCAGGTCGGGGCCGGGGCCGAAGTCGTAGCGGATGCCGATCGCGAGGATCATCTCGGTCAGATAGCGGTTCACATCCTCGAAGTCGAGCAGTCGCGCCACCAGCTTGCGGACCGCCTGCGGCCCCGGCTCCAGCAGCATCAGCTGCATTTGCGCGCGGGTGTTGCCGAGCACCTCGGCCGCGACCGGATGCCGTTCGGCGTGATAGGTGTCCAGCAGATTCTCCGGCGCCCAGCCGTTGACCGCCGCCGCGAGCTTCCAGCCCAGATTGAACGCGTCCTGGACGCCGAGGTTCAGCCCCTGCCCGCCGGTGGGCGGGTGAATGTGCGCGGCGTCGCCCGCCAGGAACACCCGTCCGGCGCGATAGCGCTCGGCCTGGCGGGTGGCATCGCCGAAGCGTGAGAGCCAGCGGGGCGAGTGCACGCCGAAGTCGGTGCCGCCGGTCGCGATCAGCTGCGCTTTGAGCTCGTCCAGGGTCGGCGGCACCGAACGGTCCTCGGCGACCGCGGCGGCGGGGACCACGATCCGGTACACACCGTCGCCCAGCGGCATTGCGCCGAAACGTAATTGGGTCTTGCGGACTTCGGCCCCGATCTCGTCGATGTACTCCGGGGACGCGGTCAACTTCGCTTCGGCCAGCAGGGTGTCCACCGTGCCGGGTTCGCCGGGAAAGTCCACGCCGAGCAGTTTGCGCACGGTGCTGCGGCCGCCGTCGCACCCCACCAGGTACCGCGCCCGCAGACTCGTTCCGTTCGACAGTTCCACCCGCACCCCCTGCTCGTCCTGGTCGAGCCCGGTCACCGCGCAGCCGCGCCGCAGCTCGGCGCCGGATTCGAGGGCGTGCTCGGTGAGCAACCGGTCGGTGCGGGTCTGGGGAATGCCCAGGGTGTACAGGTGCGCGGTGTCGAGCCCCTCGGGTGACGGCTTGGGAATGCCCGCGAAGAATCCGCCCACCGGATGCTTCGTGCCCTGCGCGAGGAATCGATCCAGCAGGCCACGCTGATCCATGATCTCGATACTGCGCGCGTGCAGCCCGAGCGAGCGCACGACGGGCGTCGGTTCGGGGTCCCTCTCGACGACGACCACCTCCACCCCGTGCAGCCGCAATTCACCGGCGAGCATCATCCCGGTCGGCCCGCCGCCGGCCACGATCACATCAATCATGAACTCTCCGTTCCCTCGATCCACCTCGGCCGGCCGCTCCACACCGAGCGTTCCCGACTCCCCCGCGCCGTTCATCCGGAGATTCCACCTGCTGCGGAACCCCCGGGCGAAGCGGTGCGCGGATGCGTCGCGAAACCCGATTTCCGCAGGTACCGGCTTCGGCCGATGATTGTGCAGCATCACCCGGGCCTTGCCGCAAGCCCCGGGGTGAGCTATATATTGAAGTGGGGCAAGGATGATTTCTCTCCTTGCCCCCGCCCATGTCCGGGGTCGCGGACAGTCCTCTCCCGCCGAGTCGGCTCGTCCTGTTCGACGCGGTTCGCCCACCGGATAACGATCGAGCGCCCCGCTATCGGCCGAGCAGGATCTGGCATCCATCCAATCCAGCCGACATGGCGGTATGCGGACGATGCCCACATCACCTCGGCCCGTCTTCTCGTTCCGCCGGTCAGCACGCTCGGCCGACATCGGCGCAGCGAGTGGTCGCCCGGGCGGATGCGCGATGCGATCGGATCGTGCCGAATGGTCCTCGAGAGTGATGCGCGGGTGCACTCCTTCGCCGGATGTGGTCGGCGAACCGCGGTCATAGCGTGGAATGCGTGATCGAATGCGATGCCCTGACCAAGAACTACGGTGCGACAGTTGCGGTTTCGGAGCTGAGTTGCACAATCGAGCCCGGCCGGGTGACCGGCTTCCTCGGCCCCAACGGGTCCGGAAAATCGACGACCATGCGCATGATCCTCGGCCTCGACCTGCCCGGCCGGGGCACCGTGCTGATCGGCGGCCGGCCCTATCGCACCCTGCGTGAACCGTTGCGAACTGTCGGGGCGCTGCTCGATGCCCGCCGGGTACATCCGGATCGGCGCGCCCGCGATCACCTGACCATGCTCGCGCTGAGCAATGCGATTCCGAGCGCGCGCGTGGCCGAGGTGCTCGCCGTCGTCGGCCTGGGTTCGGTCGCGCGGCAGCGGGTGCGCGGGTTCTCCCTCGGCATGTTGCAGCGCCTGGGCATCGCCGCGGCCATTCTCGGCGATCCCGCGGTGCTACTGCTGGACGAACCCACCAACGGGCTCGATACCGAGGGCATTCGATGGTTGCGCGGCTTCCTGCGCGGGCAGGCCGGACAGGGTCGCACGGTGCTGCTGTCGAGTCACGTCATGAGCGAGATGGAGCTGGTGGCCGATCACCTACTCGTGATCGGCGGCGGCAGATTACTGGCCGATGAACCCATGCCCGCGTTCATCGCCCGGAGCACGGCGGGAGCCATCCGGGTTCGATCCGACGACAATGCCGCGCTGGCAAGGGCTTTCGCCCGCGCCGGAATCGGCGCGGACCGGATCGAACCGGATGCCGAACACCGGCTGGTGATCCGGGACGTGCCCGCCGCCCGCGTCGGTGCGATAGCGGCCGAGGCCGGGGTGATCGTCTCCGAGTTGACCGAACAGCGGGCCTCGCTCGAGGATGTGTACACCGACCTGGTCACCCCGCACGGGCGTCATCGGCACCGGGTCGCCGGGGAGGTGGCGTGAATGTTGGCCGCACAGGTCCGTTCGGAGGCGCACAAGGTCCGATCGGTGCGGTCGCTCAGCGCGCTGCCACTGCTGACGACGCTGCTCGGCCCGGCGGTGGCGCTGCTGGTCGGGCTCACCGAAAGCCTGCGTCCGGACGATACGGTGCTCGGTGGGTCGCTGACCGGAGCCGAGCTGGGTCTCGCCCTGATCGGGGCCTGGGGCGCACTGCTGGTGACCACCGAGTATTCGACGGGCACGCTGTGGGCGGTGCTGGCCGCCCGGCCCCGCCGCCAGGTGGTTCTCGCGGCCAAGACGCTTGTCGCGGTGCTCGTGGCGAGCACTGTCGGGACGCTGTCCGGCAGTCTGGCATTGACTCTCGGCACGACGCTGCTCGATCCATCGAAATACGCTGCGGGCGATGCGTTTCCGGCGCTGCTCGGGGTCGCGGCCTGCTATCCGGCGATGGCCTGCCTCGGGGTGGCGGCGGGCGTGGCATTGCGATCGTCCGCCGGCGCGGTCGCGCTGATGTTGTCGGTGGCCGTGCTGCCCGGAATCCTCGGTCCGCTGCTCGGCGGGGCCGGGCCGTGGGTGAGCGGGGCGAGTCCGTCGGCGGTCGTCGCGAAACTGGCACAGAGTTCGGACGCCGCGCCCGAGCTCCTGGGAACCCTGGGTGGCTGGGCCGCCCTGGCGGTGATGTTCGGATACTCGATGCTCGCGCTGGCCGGCGCGGGCGTGCTGTTCGATCGGCGTGACGTATGAATCGATTCGCGAATCCCGTTGTCCGGCAGTGGGGATGGCTCGCGGCGACGGCCGTGCTGACGATTCTGACCTTCGCGATAGTGCTGCACACCCTGCAATCCGATACCGGCCTGTCGAACCGGCAGGCCCTCGGGCTGGCCCTGGCGCAGGGGCTCGCGTTGCTGATAGCGGTGCGCGTACCGCACGCCGCGTGGGCGATCTCGGCCGGGGCGACGGCCTTGTGCTCGGTGTGGGTGGACGCGGGGTTGTGGGTGGACCCGATGTTCAACAGCCACCTCGCCGTGCTCGCGCTCATCGCGTTCGGCACGGCACCACGCATCGCGGCCGGGTACTGGTGTGTGTCACTGGTTCTCGCCGTCGGGCTGACCGTGGCGCTACGCCCCCTGGACGCGGTTGCCGGGTCGATCGAGTTGGCGGTCCTGGCCGGTCTCGCACTGGTGGCCGGCGGAGCGTCCCGCGCTCTGCTCGAAACCAGGCGCACCCTGCGCCGCCAGCGCGATGCCGTCGACCGGGAGCGCGAACGCGGGGCCCTGCTCGAGGAACGCGCGCGTATCGCGCGCGAGCTGCACGATGTGGTGGCACACCATATGTCGGTGATCGCAATCCAGGCCGAAGCGATCCGGGTTCGCGACCCCGCGGCCGCCCCTCCCACCCTCGCCGGTCTCGACACCATTCGCGACAGCGCGGTGACCGCGCTCGGGGAGATGCGGCGCATCCTGGGTGTGCTGCGCTCCGGGGAGACCGGACTACTCCCCCAGCCCGCCCTGACCGACATCGATGCCCTGATCGACTCGGTGCGCGCCGCCGGAACCCCCGTCGACTGCGCGGTGACCGGCGACCCCGCCGGATTGCCACCCGGCCTCGGTCTCTCCGCGTATCGGATCGTGCAGGAAGCCTCGAGCAATGCCCTGCGGCACGCCCCCGGAGCGCCCTTGCGGATCGCGATCGACATCGCCCCGGAACGGATTCGAATCCGGATCGACAACGAGATCCGTCGCGATGCCGGCACCGCACCCGGCACCGGGCAGGGTTTGCCGGGCATGCGTGAACGAGTCACACTGCTGGGCGGCACATTTCACGCCGGACCCGACGCGTCAGGCGCGTTCCGCGTCGCCGTTTCCCTGCCGATCGGAGAGCCGAAGCCATGACCGTTCGCGTGCTGGTGGCCGACGATCAGCGCCTGGTTCGCGAGGGCATCGCCGTCCTGCTCGACGCTCAGCCCGACATCGACGTCGTCGCGCTCGCCGAGGACGGCATGCGAGCGATCCACGAGGTCGAACACCATCGTCCCGACATCGTGCTGATGGATGTTCGGATGCCGGTCATGGACGGCATCGAAGCCACCCGCCGCATCGCTGCCGCCGCCCCGTCCACCCGCGTCATCATGCTGACCACCTTCGACCTCGACGAGTACGTCTACGCCGCACTGCGCGCGGGGGCGAGCGGCTTCCTGCTCAAAGAGTCTTCGGCCCAAGCGCTTTCGGACGCCGTCCGGGTGGTCGCGCGCGGCGACGCGCTGCTCGCGCCATCGGTCACCCGCCGCCTGCTCGAAGAGTTCGCCGCCCGGGCCGATCCCCCCGCCCCGGTGAAGAACCGCCTGGCGGGCCTCACGGGCCGGGAGATAGAGGTCCTCACTCTGATAGCGCGTGGCCGCTCCAACCTCGAAATCGCCGGAGATCTGGTCATTTCCGAACAGACGGCCAAATCCCACGTCAGCCGAATTCTCGACAAACGCCACCTGCGCGACCGAACCCAGGCCGCGATCTTCGCCTACGAAGCCCGGCTCGTCACGCCACGCTGATCGATCGACGCGCTGGGCGGGTTTGTCGGCACGGGGACATCGGCCATCATCCGCTCACCGGCCATGGTACGCGCGACCAGCCCAAACTCGGCCCCCACCAGCGGGTTACGCCATATCTGTCCGGAATTCGGAGGATGCTACGGCTCCCTTGTCATAGCCGCCGCCGGGTGCAGGTCCGTGATCGCCATCCCAAGATCGGTGCGCAGGCGCGCCGCGACCAGGGAGCGGTGGCAGGCGCCGGCGTCGCGTTCGACGCAGAACAGCGCGACGGACGCGTCCGTGGGCAGCCCGGCCACGAGGGCGTCCAGGTCGAACGGGGTCAGGATTTCGCGGGTGTAGCGCTCGGTGTATTCCGGGGCCAGGGCCACGCGATTGCGCTTGCCTACCCCGCGCCTGTCGTCCTCCCGGTATTGCAGCTGACGCAACTCGGTGGTCGGGGCGAGGTTCCGGATGTGCCGATACTCGATATCGGTTGCGGCGAGGGCGCTTTGGAGCCGCAGCGAATTCGCCCAGCTGTAGTCGGGACCGCGCACGCCCCGGCGCTGGCGCAGGTCCAGCAGCAGGGTCACGCCCGCGGTGGCGAGCGTGTCGAGGAAGGTCTCGGCGGTGAAGCCGTAGACGCCGATTGTCAGGATTCGTGTCATGGCGTACCCGAGTCGATCGGTGGCGCGCCGATGGGTGCGCGCCAGGTTGATGTCGCCGCGGCCCGGCGGTGGGCTCGGACCGGCCGAGCCCACCGCCGCCGGATCACGGCAGCAGCACCGGCTGGTCCACGGCGTAGCGCCAGGTGCCGTCGGGCTGGCGGCGCGCGATCTCGACGGCGATCTCACCGGTGGTGAGGGTGGTCGCGGTCAGCGCCACGTCTTCGCTGACCAGGGTCGGATGCTGCCGCCCCGGGACCAGCACCGGTGCGTGCGCGACGAACCCCTCGTACACCTTGCGGATCTCGGCGTGGCCGGTGGCGACGCTGCCGGGCGGGAAGGCCAGGACGGCGGTGGGCTCGTACAGGGCGACGAGGGCGTCGACGTCGCCCGCGTTGGCGAGCTGGACGAAGAGGTCGGCAAGTTCGTGGGGGTGGTTTGCGATCTTGTTCTCGGTCATGAGAACAACCCTGCCAGCGAATCACGACATCTTGTGTCGTGTATTTGTGACAAGATTTTTTCATGCGTGCGGATCGTCTGGTGTCGCTGGTGCTGCTGCTGCGCCGGCACGGCCGCATGTCCGCGCCCGCGCTCGCCCGGGAGCTCGAGGTCTCCACGCGCACGGTGCTGCGCGATATCGATGCGCTCTCGGCGGCGGGCGTGCCTGTCTACGCCGAACGCGGGCGGCTCGGCGGGTTCGCACTGCTGCCCGGCTTCCAGACCGAACTGACCGGACTCAATCACGATGAGGCCCTGGCGCTGCTGGTGGCCGGATCACGCCGTGGCGCACAGGCTTTCGGCCTCGCCTCACCGCTGGCCTCGGCCATGCGCAAGGTCGTGGACGCGCTGCCGGAGAGCTATCGGATCACCGCGTCCGGGGCGGCGGAACGGCTGCTGATCGACCCGGAGGTCGATCTGTTCTCGCGCACGACCGGTGGGCAGGAACTGCCCGATCCCATCGCGACCGCGGTGCGGCGCGCGGTGCTGGCCGGGCACCGACTGCGCATCCACTACACGGCGCTGGATCGGGAGACGAGCTGGCGCACGGTGGACCCGATCGGCCTGGTCACGGTGCGCGGCAACGGGTATCTGCTGGCCATGCGGTCCGGGGCCGAACGGACCTACCGGCTCTCGCGCATCCTGGACGCCGAGGAGCTCGACGAACCCGCGCAACGGCCGGACCAGGTCGATCTGGACCGCATGTGGCGCGAGCACGGCGTCAAATTCCGCACCGGCGGCGACCAGGTGACGGTCGAGGTCCGGGTCGACCCGGTGCGGCGCGAGGAGCTCGTGGGCACGGTGCTGGCCGTGCTCGCGGAAGCGACCGAGCCGGACGGCCGGCTGCGCATGACGGTGACGTTCCAGGATCCCCGGCACGCGGAATGGGCGGTGTGGCAGTTGGGCACCCACGGGGAAGCACTGACCCCGGCCTGGTTGCGGGCCACCCTGCGCGAGCGCGCGGCGGCGCTGACCACGCTGTACGCCGACCCGCCATAGAACCCGGCGTTCCGCGCCCGTGAAACCCGGCCCGCGCTCCCGCAGCGGCGAATTGGCCGACACCATGGCCCGGCGCTCCAGGAGGCACGCCGGTAGGTCACCCGACTCCTCCCGCGTCGCGGTACGCGCACCGTGACGCCGTTCGGGGGCGGCATCGCGTGTGCACGATGCCGCCCCCGAACTCGGCTGGGATCCCAGCGGGCGTCGATACCCGGGTCTCAGCCCTTCTTGGTCTGCTCCGGCCGGTAGAACCACTGCTGGAGGTCGAAGTCCTCGCGAATCTTCTTCTGCTCCACCAGGAACTGCTTGGTACCGGTGAGCAGGGTGATCCCCCGCTCGGAGAAGACGTCCTCGGGGAAGTAGTCGCGCTGGGCCGCGGCGCGAACCACCGCCTCGGGCAGCTTCGACTGCGCGACTTCGTAGTTCACGTACTCGTCCCAGTGATCCTGGGCGTACTTGTTCGCTTCGGACAGCACCTTTTGCCACGTGCCGCCGAAGTCGGGGTTGGTGTCCAGGAACGGCTGGCTGCTCACCGAGGAGCTGGTGCCCGCCAGCGTGGGGTGATTGTCCCGAATCGAATCGACCTGGTGAAAGCCCTTGGCCAGGAACGCCCGCAGGTAGGAGTTCGGGTTGGTGTCCGGCAGCGCGACGGCGTCGATCTCGCCGCTGGTCAGCGGCGCCTCGGCATCGGTGGACAGCAGGTGGATGAGCTGGGCCGCCTCGACGCCCTCGGCCTTCAGCGCGCCCTGCAGGTAGCGGTCGATGTACGAGCCGGACTGCACGCCGACCTTCTTGCCCGCCAGGTCCTTCAGCGTCCTGATGGCTGGATTCTTGGCGACAACACCGGCGTTGTAGCCGACCGCGGCGATGGCCAGCAGCCGCGTCTGCAGACCGCTGCCCTTGGCCACCAGCGCCGGGGTGTCACCGTAGGTGGCCACATCGAGCCGGCCGCCGACCAGCGCCTGGTTGAGGTCCGGCCCGTTGGGGAAGCTGAAGACCTCGATCTTCTCCGCACCCAGGGGCGCGAGCGCGGGCAGCAGCGCGCCGCGCTGGTGTGCGAAACCGAGCGGGCCGGTGAGCACGTTGCCGCTGCCGATGACGCCGATGCGCAGGGTTTCGATCTTGGTTCGGGTCGCCGACCCGTCGTCGCCGGACGAGCAGGCCGACACGACCAGTGCGAGCGCGGCGAGGGCGGCGGGCAGAACGCGTTTGAGCTTGAACATGAAAAGCTTTCGGGGAGATCAGAGTTCGGAGAGGCGCGGGGGTGGCGCACCGTGCGGCAGGCGGGGGCCGACCGCGATGAGGCTGCCGGGCTTGCGGCCCCGGCCCCAGCCGATTTCCTTGCGGTAGCGGCCGATGTGGTCCTGCGGGATCAGGGTGGGATCCGGCAGCGCGGTCACGTTCGGATCGACGTAGAGCGCGTCGGCGGGGCAGTACGCCTCGCACATGAAGCAGGTCTGGCAGTCCGACTGGCGGGCGATGAGCGGGATGCCGCTCTCGGTCCGGTCGAACACGTTCGTCGGGCAGACGTCGACGCATTTGTCGCAGGCGATGCAGTCGTCCGCGCGTACCAGTTCGATCATGAGGCCACCGCCAGTCCGGTATTGGCGGTGGCGGTGGTCGCGGTCCACACGCTGTCGAGTCCGCCGGAGACAATGTGATGGTGCTGGCCCGGATCCAGGTCGGGATGATCCGCGCGCTTGCTCATGCCGCGAGTTTCCTTGCGCGCCAGCGTCGATTCGTACATGAGCCGCCCGACCGCGGTGATGGCCGCGGCCTGCCGGTTGCGGACCCGCTCGTCGCCGGTGGTCCCGGACAGCCCGCGCGCCCGCTCCCAGACACCGTCCAGTGCCCGCAGGGCCGGGCGAATGCGGTCGCCGTGGCGCAGGTAGTTCTTCTCGAAGGGGATCAGCTCCCGCTGGGCGGCGGCCACCACCTCGTCGGCGGTGACCTGCTCCCCCGCATCCGGGTGCAGCCCGGTGCGGCCCGCGCCGGTGAGCGCGGCGTGATCGGGACGCGTTCCCGCGAGCGCGAATCCGGCCGCGCCCCGGCCCGCCCAGCTGCCCGAGGACATGGCCCACGCCGAATTGTGGCTGCCGCCGCCGGTGAAACCGCCGCAGATGCGTTCGCGGGTGGCCGCGTCGCCGGCCGCGTACAGGCCCGGCACCGAGGTCGCGCACTGCTCGTCGACGACATCGATGCCGCCGGTGCCGCGGACCGTGCCCTCGGCGAGCAGATCCACCTCGAACCGGTCGGTGAAGGGGTTGATACCGCGCCGGTCGAACTGCAGGAAGAAGTTGGGCTGACCGACCCGCATCTGCTCCTGCACGGTGGCGTCGGCGCGGTCGAGCTGCGCGAACACCTTCTCCGACAGCAGGGTTCGGGCGATAACCGAGCGGCCCTTGGTCGAGCCCGCGCCCTCGAGGACGTCGCCGTTCTCGTGGAAGAAGGTGGCGTAGCCGTAGTAGGCGGTCTTGGTGACGGTGGAGCCCTTGGGCACGATGGCGTACGCGTTGGAGAACTCCATGCCCGAGAACCGCGCGCCGACCTCGGCCGCCATGAGCGCGCCGTCGCCGGTGTTCACGTTCGTGCCCAGCGCCCGGGACAGGAAGGCGCAGCCGCCGGTGGCCAGCACCACCGCACCCGCCGCGATGCGGTAGTCACGGTCGAGTTGGCGCTGATAGCCCGCCGCGCCGCGAACCACGCCGTCGGCGTCGACCAGCAACTCCAAAGCCGGTGAGTGGTCCAGGATTTCGACGTCGAGGCGCTTGAGCCAGGCGCGCATGCGGCGCATGTACTCGGGTCCCTGTACGCCCGTGCGCACCGGTTCGCCGGTGTTCGGATCGGCGGGGAACGGGTAGCGCCCCTCGACCGCGAGGCGGTTCATGTTCGTGTAGGTCTGATCCAGTACCCGGTCCATCCAGTAGTGGTCGGCCAGGTGCCCGCCCAGGGCCTCGCGGCTGGCCTTGGCGTTGGCGCGGGCGGTGGCCTCGGGGGCCACGTACCAGACGCCGGTGCCCGAAGGCGCTGTGGCGCCGCTGGTTCCGGTGTAGCCCTTGTCGACCAGGATCACCTGCGCCCCGGCTTCGCGGGCGTGGATCGCGGCCCAGCAGGCGGCGGGGCCGCCGCCGATCACCAGGACGTCGGTGCTGCGCTGCCATGTGTCGGTCATAGGTCCGCTCCTGTCGGTGCATCGGGGTTGACGCCGAGCGCGAGGAGCAGCCGGCGGCGAAGTGCGGAGAATTCGGGGTGCACCACCGAGCGCGGGCGCGCCACGGTGATGTCGAAGGCTTCGGCGATGACGCCGTCGCGCAGTACGAGGGCGCGATCGGCCAGCAGGAGCGCCTCTTCCACGTCGTGGGTGACCAGCAGCACCGCCTGCCGGTGCTGAGTCCACAGGCGAGCCACCAGGGCCTGGGCTTTGAGCCGGGTCAGGGCGTCGAGCGCGCCGAAGGGCTCGTCGAGCAGCAGCAGTTCGGGGTTGCGGACCAGGGCGCGGGCCAGCGCGACCCGCTGGGCTTCACCGCCGGACAGCGTCGAGGGCCAGACATCGGCCTTGGCGGCGAGCCCGACCTCCTCGAGCGCGGCCAGCGCTTGCCCCTTCGAGCCGCGGTCCACGCCCAGGGTTACGTTGCGCCACACGTTCATCCACGGAATGAGCCGGTGCTCCTGGAAGACGATGGCCTTGGTCCTGGGCGCTTCGAACACCCCGCTGAAACCGCGATCGAGGCCGCCGAGCCCGCGCAGCAGGGTGCTCTTGCCCGATCCGCTCGCGCCCAGCAGGGCCACGAATTCACCCGGGGCGATGTCGAGGTCCACATCGCGCAGGACGCTGCGCCCGGCGAAACTGCGCGCCGCGCCGCGAATGCGGACGCCCGCGCCGGTGCTCGTGGTCATCACTGTCCTTCGAATCCGGTGCGCCAGGCCAGGAATCGTCGTTCCAGCAGGCGCACGAACGTATCGGTGAGCAGGCCGAGCACCGCGTAGATGACCAGCACCAGGAAGATCTGGTCGGTGCGCAGGAACTCCTTGGCGTCGTTCATCAGGAAGCCGAGCCCGACGGGGGTGGTCTGCATCTCCGCGACCACCAGGGTGAGCCAGCCGATGCCCAGCGCCTGGCGCAGACCGACCAGGATCTGCGGCAGCGCCCCCGGGAGGATGATCTTGGTGGTCAGCTCGAATCGATTGAGGCCCAGCGATTCCGCGGCCTCCACCAGGCGGCGGTCCACCCCGCGAATGCCGGCGAGCACGTTCAGGTAGATCGGGAACACCGGCGCGACGATGATCAGCGCGATCTTGAACGGATCCCCGATGCCGAACCAGATGATGAACACCGGAACCAGCGCCAGGGTCGGCAGCATGCGCAGCGCCTGCAAAGGTCCGTTGACGAGATCCTCGGCGGCGCGGAACAATCCGGCCGCCGCGCCCAGCACCAGGCCGATCGAGATGCCGATGCTCAGGCCGATGGCGACCCGCTGCGAGGAGGCCGCCAGGTGCCGCCACAGCTCGCCGGTGCGGATCAGCTCCCAGCCGGCCTCGATCACCTCCGAGGGCGCGGGTGTCGTGGGACCGAGCCAGCCCCGCGCGCCCAGCTGCCACAGCACCAGGACCAGCACCAACCCGGAGGCCTTGCGCGCCGAACCGATCACGCGGCGGAGCCGGGTCCCCGATTCCTTGGTGTCGACCTCGACGAGAGCCGGGGAAACGGCCGGCGCGAGGGGCGCCAATTGCAGTGTCATGGACGGTGTCCTCACCCGAGAAGAAGTGTGCGGACACCGTAAGTCCGAGGGACGGGCCGACCGAATGGTTGCGCTCAGCCCGATCCTGAATCCCTGCGGGCTCGTGCACCCTGCCCAAAGCGCTTGTTTCTTTTGCGTATTGACAGTTAGTAACCGATCGGTTGCAATGTTCGTGTGACCTACGACACGATCATCAAAGGCGCCCGGTGGTTCGACGGCACCGGCGCGCCCTCCGCCCTTCGCCACCTCGGACTGCGCGGGGATCGCGTCGCGGCGGTCTCGGCCGAACCGCTCGACGAGACCGGCTGCCCGCACGTCATCGACGCCGCCGGCAAGTGGGTGGTGCCCGGAATGATCGACATACATACGCATTACGACGTGGAGGTGCTGCAGGCCCCCGCGCTGGCGGAGTCGGTGCGGCACGGGATCACCACGATCATGCTCGGGTCGTGTTCGCTCTCGACGGTGCACGTGGAGGCCACCGACGCCGGTGATCTGTTCGGGCGGGTGGAGGCGATTCCGCGTCAGCACGTGATCGAGGCGGTCGAGCAGAAGACCTGGCGCACCGCGCACGAGTACGTCGAGGCTCTAGAAGAGTTGCCCTTGGGGCCGAATGTGGCTGCCATGCTGGGACATTCGGATGTGCGCACCGCGCTGATGGGCCTGGACCGCGCCACCCGCAAGCGCGTGCGGCCCACTGCCGCCGAACAGGCCGCCATGGAGGGCGCGCTGTGCGAGGCGCTGGACGCCGGCTTCGTGGGGATGTCGGCCCAGCAGCTGTTGTTCGACAGGCTCGACGGCGATGTGGCCCGGTCGCGCACGCTGCCCTCGACCTACGCGCGGGCCAAGGAACGGCGGCGGCTCAATCGCATTCTGCGACAGCGTGATCGGGTTCTGCAGGCGGGGCCGGACATCGCCTCGCCGCGCAGCATCGCCGCGATGACGCTGAGCACGCTGGGTTTGTTCCGGCCCCGGCTCAAGACCACCCTGCTGTCCGCGGCCGACCTCAAGGCCAATCCCTACCTGGTGTACATCATGGGGCCGCTGGCGCGGCTGCTGAACGCGCTGGGCGGGGACTTCCGCTGGCAGCATCTGCCGGTGCCGTTCGAGGTGTACGCCGACGGCATCGACCTGGTGATCTTCGAGGAGTTCGGGGCGGGCGCGGCCGCGCTGCACCTGGCCGATCAGGTCGAGCGCAACGCGCTGTTGCGTGACGAGACGTACCGGCGGCGCTTCCGCAAAGAGTACGACGCCAAATTCGGTATGCGCGTGTGGCATCGGGACTTCTTCGACGCCGAGATCGTGGAGTGCCCGGACGACGCGGTCATCGGCAAGACTTTCGGGCAGGTGGGCCTGGACCGCGGTGGCCTGCACCCGGTCGACGCCTTCCTGGACCTGGTCGTGGAGTACGGCACCAAACTGCGCTGGCGCACCACGATCTCCAATCACCGGCCCGAGATCCTGGACCGCTACAGCGCGGATCCCGGTGTGCAGCTCGGCTTCTCGGACGCGGGCGCGCACCTGCGCAACATGGCCTTCTACAACTTCGGGCTGCGGTTCCTGCACCGGATCCATCGCGCGGAACAGGCGGGGCGCCCGATCATCTCGCTCGAGCGCGCGGTACACCGCATGACCGGCGAGCTCGCGGACTGGTACGGCATCGACGCGGGCCGCCTGCGCGAGGGCGATCGCGCGGATCTGATCGTCATCGATCCCGAGCACCTCGACGCGAGCCTGGACGCCTACGCCGAGGACGTCATTCCCGCGTATGACAATCTGTCCCGCATGGTCAATCGCAACGACGCCACCGTCTCGGCGGTCTTCATCGGCGGCGAATTCGTGTTCGGCGACGGCGTCGCGGCGCCGGTGCTGGGCAAACGCCGCACCGGCCGGTTCCTGCGGGCGGGAGGCCGATGACGGCGACGATCGGACGCCGCACCCAGGCCGAGCGCAGCGCGGCCACCGTCGCCGCGCTGGTCGAGGCGACCATCGAGGCCATCGGCGAGGTCGGGTATCACGGGGCTTCGCTGGGTGAGATCAGCAAGCGTGCCGGGATTTCCAAGGGTGCGATCTTCCGGCACTTCGACTCTCGCACCGATCTCGTCGTGGCCGCGGCGAACGAGGTGCGGCACCGGCACATTCGCAGTGCGGCCGAGGTGATCCGGCCCGAGAACCGCACCGGGCCCATCGATCTGGTGGAGCTCATGGTGCGGGTGCGCGGGCAGATCCGGCATCGGACCAACGCGGTGTGGTTCGAACTGCTGGTCGCCGCGCGTACCGAAGCCGATCTGCGCGAACGCCTCGAGCCGGTGGCACGGGCGCTGCTCGCCGAGGTCGAGGAGCTGGCGGTAGCCGCGCTCTCGCCCGCGCTGCCCGCGGATATGGCCCGGTTGCTGGCCACCTCGCTGATTCACATGTTCGACGGGGAGGCCATCTTCCGGTCCACCTATCCGCGGCCGGAGCTCGAAGAGTCGCGCATCACGCACATCGCCGGCGCCTTCGACCGGCTGAGCGGCGCGACCGAGCCGGTCAGCGGATCCGGCTCATAACCGCAGGCCCGCGTCCACGATGGCCGCCGCTACCGCGTGCAGGCGCAACTGGTTCTGGCGCGCGTAGCGGCGGATGGTTTCGAACGCCTCGTCGGTGGTGATGCGGTGGGTGGTGGCGATGACGCCCTTGGCCTGTTCGATCACCACGCGGGATTTGAGCGCGTGCTGCAGCTGCTCCATCAGTTGTTGCTGTTGCCGGCGTTTGTCCGCGTTGACGACATAGCCCGTGGCGATGTCGGCCAGCACGCGAGCCGCTTCGAGTTCGGCCGGCTTCCATTCCCGCTGGGTGACGTCGTACAGATTGACCACACCGACCGGTTCGCCCAGATGCATGGGGATTCCGGCCGCGGACACGATCTTGTGCTCGGCGGCGACGGCCGTGTAGTCCGGCCATCTCTCGGCGTGCTCGGCGAGGTCGGTGACGGGGAACGGCAGGCCCGAGTCGAAGGCCCCCATGCACGGGCCCTGCTGGGTGGCTTCCTGGCAGCGCTCGATCGCGGCGATGGCCTCGTTGGGCGCGGTCACGAAGCGCAGTTGCCCGTCGGTGTAGAGCGAGACGCCCGCGCCGGCGAGATCGAGCACCGTCGCCACGCCGTCGACCAGTTCGTCGAGCGCCGTGGGCACGTCGTACTCGGTGGGTAACAGGCGCGCGAAACGAGCCAGCACCTTCAGCAGCGCTTCACTGTCATAGGACATACCAACCTCCCGTGCGTCGTTGTCCTGTCCTTTCGCACTACCCCGCACGCTCGCTACGACACGGTGCCGCGGCCCGCTCCGGACGTGACGGACGTCCCGCCGGCCGCTGAACACGGCCTTTCCGATTGCGCCGGGCTATCATCTGTTCCGAACCGAAAGTGGCTGCCGGCCAGTATGTTCGGTTCATCCCTTTTCCACCCCAGACCCCGGTGGCAACGGTTCGTATCCGACCCCTGGGAAGGCATCGGCAGACGCGCGTAATGAACATCACCGTTTCCAGGAGACACCCGCGCGGCGACTCGCCGACGCCGGGGTTCCGTCTCTAGCTCTGCCGTTCCAGCATTCGCCGCGACGGCCCGCATCCGTGGGTCGCCGGGCCGCTGCGCGCTCGCCCCGCCCGGATTTCCGCCGGGCCGGGGTCGCCGTCGTGGCCGCGTACAGCATGTCCTCGCACCCCCACGACCCCCGCCGTCCG
This sequence comes from Nocardia sp. NPDC057668, assembly GCF_042799795.1. NCBI lineage: Bacteria > Bacillati > Actinomycetota > Actinomycetes > Mycobacteriales > Nocardiaceae > Nocardia > Nocardia sp. NPDC057668. The sequence continues at coordinate 185,774 of NZ_JBHVIC010000001.1, forward strand.
CCGGGGACCCCTCACAGTCCAGGAGCGCTCTGTGCACCTTCTCGGCCACCCCATCACCGTCCTGCTCGTGGAAGACGATCCCGGGGACGAGATGATGACGCTCGAGGCCCTCGGCGAGAACGAGGCGCACAACACCGTCTTCGTGGCCCGAGACGGCCTGGAGGCCCTGAACTTCCTCTTCCGGGAGCCACCCCACGCCGGCGCTCCCCGCCCCGACCTGATCCTGCTGGACCTGAACCTCCCGAAATACAACGGCCGCCAAATCCTGGAACGCGTCAAATCCGACCCCGACCTCTGCACCATCCCCGTGGTGGTCCTGACCACCTCCGCCTCGGAGGAAGACGTCCTGAGCAGCTACCGCCTCCACGCGAACGCCTACGTGACGAAACCCGTGGACCTCCCCCACTTCCTGGAAGCCATAAAACAAATAGACGACTTCTTCGTCCGCACCGCCCGCCTCCCCACCCTCTGACCACGGCATGATGGGCGCATCATGTTCACGATCGCCTATCTGCAGCACGCTGGCAGCGGACCGCTGCGGCACGAGGAAGCGCTGCTGACGGCGGGCTTGCTCGAGCGTGGAATTCCGGTGCGGCACTACACGATCAAACGTGTGCACCGCCGTCAGCTGCCGCTGGGACCGGATACCTTCCTCGCCGGTGACATGGACGCCGTGCACGGCGCGCTGCGTCAGCTGGGCGTGCCCATCCCCGAGCCCGACGACTATCCGGACTGCCTGCGCGAATTCCTGCACCGGAAGGTGTGGACCTGCACCCTGGGCGAGCTCGAGCGTGCGATGGAAACTGGTTCGGTACCACCCACGTTCGTCAAGCCGGCGGATCGCAGGAAGAGCTTCACCGGTGCGGTCTGCTGGTCCGGACGCGACATCGCCGCGCTCGGTAATGTCACACGGCGCCAACGCATCTGGTGCGCCGAGGTGGTGACCTGGGTGTCGGAGTATCGCGTGTACGTCATCGATGCCGACGTCGTCGGTGTGGATCACTACGACGGTGACGCGTCCGTGCCGGTGGACATGGGCGTGGTACGCGAAGCCCTCGCGAAATATCGCGCGTCCCGGACGGCCCCGGCCGCATACGCGATCGATTTCGGAGTACTGGCGGACGGACGGACCGCGTTGGTCGAGGCCAATGACGGATACGCGCTGGGGGCCTACAAGATTGACGCGGCAGCATACACCGACCTGGTGTTACTGCGGTGGCAGGAGCTGCTCGCCGACGCGGTGCGGTGAGGGACCGGCGGGGCGTTGGGCCTGGTGGGGGTGGGATAGGTTGGGGTGGGGGTTGACGGAAGGGTGTGGTTGGGATGGGTGCGGAGCCGGTTAGTTGGGAGCATTTGAAGTCCCGGGAGCCCGGGGAGGGTGAGCGGGCGGCCTTGCGGGCCAAGTTGGTGGAGCGGGCGCTTGCCGTGCGGGAGCGGGGGTGGGAGGCGTTCCGGGGTGAGTGGACACCGGGGGAAATCGCGGACGTCGCCTATCTGTTGGGGGATGGTGCGGTGCTCGAAGAAGTGGAAGAGCACGAGGGGTCCGTGTTGACTCGGTACGCGGGCAACCTTTACGGATTCAACGGGGCGCGTAAGGACATCGCCGCGGGGTTGGTCGGAACACAGAAGTGGTTCGCCGACACCCGGGCGGAACTGGGTGACCGCTGAGGTCAGCGGCGGTTTCCGGGATTTAGCCGGAATATAGCGGATTGCGATCAGACTGACCGCAAACGCTTACTTTTTCCTCGACTCGAGTTGCCATGTGTGTGCTGTCCGAGAAGTTGGAGCACACCAGCACCGCATCGATCGAGGGAAAACGTCATGGGTCACAATTCGTACCGGTTTGCTGCGGGCATCGCCGCGCTGGGCCTGACGGTACTGGCCGCGCCGCCCGCGCAGGCCGATCCCGCACCGCTCAACGGTTTGTTCGCCCTCGCACCCGGGGTGTGCGCGAACGGTGCGGTGACCGGCAGCTTCTTCCGCATGATCCTGCCCACCGGCGACGCGAACGGCCCCTACCTGCAGAACAGCGACTCACGGTGCAGCGACCAGACGGTCACCCCGCTGTCCGCGGGCAGCGACGGCGGGCTCGTCAGCGGCGGCTACCAGCCCCAGCCCGCCGCGGCGTTCGACCCCGCGGGCAACGCGGTCTCCGGACGGGTCACCACGCCCGTGCGGTTCTACGGCGTCGACTTCGCCACCGCCACCAACCCCACCGATCCGCAGACCGGCACGGGCGCGGCCCTGCCCCAGCTGTTCAGCGACGGCGGCCGGCTCACCGGTGCCCTGAGCAGCCTCGGCGTCACCTGGAACAACCAGGTCTTCAACCAGGGTTCGCCCAAGCCCGGCGGCGGCCTGCCCGGCAAGACCAGCCCGATCAACGGAAGCATCGACGCGGCAGGCAATTTCGTCATCGAGTGGACCAGTCAGATCGTCGGCGGGCCGTTCAACAACTTCACCGGCCTGTGGCATCTGGCCGGGCAGTACCGCGGCGCCCTGCCCCAGGCCGCACCCGCCGCCGCCCCGCTCGCGCCCGCGGCACCGCAGGCCGCTCCCCCGGCCGCCGCCGCGCCCGGCACCGATCCGGTAGCCCCGGCTCCGGCGGCCGCACCCGCCATTCCCGCCGCGACGGCCCCTGCCATTCCCGCACCCCAGACCGCACAGGCCGCGCCGTCCCCCGTCGCGCAGGTCACCGAACTCCCTGCGAAGCAGAGCAATTCGTGGCTCATCGCCGGTCTGGTCGCCCTGGCCGTCGTCGCCACCGGCGGCGTGTTCGGCGCCGGCCGCCTGGCCCGGATCCGGATTCGCCGATGACCGCAGCACCACCGTCGACCGGGCTGCCCGCCTACGCCGACTACGTCTCACATATCGAAAGCGCGCCCCGCCGGGCCGGCAGTCGCTGGCCGTTCATCGCACTGATCGTCCTCGGCGCCCTGCTCGTGCTCGCCCCCTTGCTCACCGGCATGTTTCCGCGAGCGATCAAGGGCGAGGCCATGATCGAGGCGTTCCGGCCGCACATGGATCCGGTGAGCCTGCGGGACTACCGCGAGGATCTGCGGGTGCTCGACGACGCCCGCACGAACCTGCTCACGCTCCGGGCGAACGGGCAACAGCCCGGCCAGTTCCCGCTCATCGACAAGTTCGTGCGCGACTACCCGGCCATTCAGACGGACCTGACCGGCATGGTCGACCGCATCGACGCCAATCAGGAGAACTACCGCAAGCTCTCGGGCACAACATCATTCGGCGCGCTCCCCTGGCTGCTCGCGCTGCCCGGACTCGCCTTGGTCGCGGCGGGCGGCTTCGGCCTGCGCGCCGCGGCGAACGGCCGGCGCGGACCCGGCTGGTACGGCGTGGCCGCCCTCGCCGGACTCGGCCTGCTGCTGGTGCCCGCCACCGGCGGACTGTTCCAGGCCGCCCCCGCCGCGCAGCCGCTCATCGACGACTTCCGGCCCATCCTGACCACCGATCAGGTCCGCACGGTGCAGGGCTACTTCGTGACCATCGTCGGCGCGGACGGCGAACTGAACAGCCGCTACTCCGGCGCGCTCACCGCCGCGCACCCCGGGGCGGAACGCGCGGGCATCACCGCGCTGGAAACCCGCTGGCAGCCCATGACCGCGCGGTTCGCGAGCCTGGTCGGCGTACTCAACGACAACGTCGAGAACTTCGACGCCGTCGCGGCGCTCGATGATTCGACCCGCCCGCTGGGCGTCACCGCGTTCCGCGTTCTCGGCTGGGGCTTCGTGATCCCCGGCGCGCTCGCCCTGGCGTTCACGGCCGCGGGCTGGCGACTGTCCCGAATCGATTCCCGCCCAGGCGGTTCCACAGGAGGTGCCTCGGCATGAGAGTTCTCGGACGCAGATCCGGACGCGTGCTCGCCGCGCTGGCGGCGGTCACCGCGATCGCGGTGAGCGGCTGTGGCGGCGACGATGCGGGCACACCCGCCGCTGGTCCCGAACAACTGACGGGCCTGCTTCGTTTCACCGCGGGCGCGGTCAGCGGCGACTCGGTGTCCGGCACCTGGTTCCGCATGGTCCAGCCCGGCGGCACCCCCGCCGACGGCCCGTACATGCCCAACGGCGATTCCCCCGCGCAGGGCGGTGCCACCACCCTGCTGGAACCGGGCTCCGAGGGCGGGCTGCGGATCGGCGGCTACCAGAGCGAACCCGTTCCCGCTTTCGCACAGGGCAATTCGCTCGCGGCCTCGATCACCAAGCCGACGAAGTTCTTCGCCGTGGAGTTCGGCACCTCCACCAATCCGGTGGATCCCCAGACCCGCCGACCGGTGCCGCCGCCCACGGTGGTCAACGACAACGGCAGGCTCACCGCCGACCTCTCGGCCTGGGCCGCGTCCTGGAACGATCAGGAATTCAATCAGGGCGCGCCCAAACCCCCGGAGAAGCAGGGTGCCCAGGTCGCGGGAGCCGAACAGGTGCAACGCGTCTGGGACTGGGTGGCCCAGCGCTGGTTCGACCGCCCGAGCGCCGACGCCGCCCAGGGCCCGTCTGCCACCGGCGCCTACGACCAGACAACCCGAGCCTTCACCCTCGAGTGGACCAGCCTCATCGTCGGCGGGCCGTTCAACGGCTTCACCGGCGTCTGGCACCTGGAGGGCATCTTCGAACCCGGCACGACGGCGGGTTCGCCCACCACGACATCAAGGAGCACAGGGCGATGACTACCGCCGAAACCACGAGGCGGCCCGGGGTGGCCGCGGCCATCCGCGCCATCGCCGCCCTGACCGTCATCGGCAGCGCGGCCGCCGTCACGGCGCTGACCGTACTGGATGACGACCAGCGGCCGGTCGCCTCGACGTCCACCGGACAGCATGCGGGTACTGCGGCTAACGCGCCCGCCGCACCGGTGGCAGCCGCGCCGGCAGCGCCCGGTGTCGATGCCCCCGCGGCGGTCCCGCCCGCCGCGGCCACAGATCCCAATGCCGTTGTGCCACCGGGTGAAGGGCCGGCGGCCAGTGTGGCTCTCGGGGGACCCGGCGCGACCGTGGCACTGAACCCGGGCGGCGGCCCCGCCGCGTCCGTCCCGCTCAACCCCGGCGCCGGCCCCGCGGCATCCGTTCCGTTGAACTCGGCCCCCGGCGCATCGGTGCCGCCGGCCACCGACCCGGGCGCGGGTACCCCGCTCGCCGCGGCCAATCCCTTCGCCACCGCCCCGGTCGACACCCAGCCCGCCTGCCCGCTGGGCTGGCCCGCACCGAAACAGCAGGGCGGACTGGCCTCGCTCATCGGACTGGCGCCCCTGGCCGGACCCTTCTCCTCCGAGGCGTTCGCGCTCGGCTCGGTCTACCAGCCGATCCTGCGCCTGGTCGGCCCGGTGCTGGCCGAGATCTCCCCGGTGATCACCCAGCACCAACCGCTCATCGACCCCATCATCGCCCAGGTGCAGGGCGTGGAAGCGATTGTGCTGGAAGCGATCCTGCCGTACTACGGCCCCTACCGCGCCCAGCTCATCGCCGCCGAAGGCGAACTGGCCAAGACCCTGGCCCCGATTCTGGATCGGGCCTACAACAGCGAGATCGCCTCCTGCTTCGTGGCCTGGCAGGGCCAGATCATCGACCGATCCAAGGGCGGCCGCATCACCGTCGCGTCCCTGGCCCACCCCGGCACGGTGGTGGAACTCGGCCCGAAGGACTGAACCCGCGCCGGTGCGCGCCGTCCATTGCGCACCGGCCACCGTGCAGGCCCCGGCGCATGTGCGGAAAGCAGGTCATCCGCCGTCGAGCGGTGGCCCAGGTACTCGGTTGCGCGCGGCTATCCGCGACAGCGTCTCGAGCACGTCGTACCGGTCCCCGCGAACTGTCCCTGGGCGTCGAAACGGCTTCTGCGCGCACTGTTTCGGGCTGGTAAGTCGGTGCGGGTTGCGCGGGCAGGCGGAGCCGCTGCGGCGGGCTCTGCCCGGCGTCGCGCCATGACCCGCACACTGCCCTGTTTGACCGATTCCGTACGCGTACCGCCCCTGCCCTGACACTTCACCAGCCGAACACTGCCACTGGCCAGTCCCGCTGTGGCAGTTGATGTTCCGTGCTACGTACCCTGAGATTCCATCTAGGGGGCGAGCAGCGTGAAGATGCGTTTCCTGTTCCTGGCCCTGGCGATGATCATCGCCGCGTCGACCTACGATTACTGCAGGTCACAGGGCTTCTACCCGATAGTCGCCGCGGCGGGTGTCATGGGCACCCTGCTGCTGGTCGAACGAGCGATCCGGTAGACCGGCATGTCGCCGAAAGCGACTCCGGCGCAACCGGAATCGACCGATCGACCCAGGGCGCCTCCGTGCGGGCGACGCCCCGGACCGGTCACAGGTAGCTGCCCACCGCGGTGGTATCCGCCGGCGCGGCCTGAATCCGGGTGGGGTGATCACGCGCTTCGATCAACTCGGCCAAAGTCATTCCGCCCGCCTCCACCGCCGGCTTCGGGCGGTCACCGAGTTCGCGATCCAGCCAGGCGGTCGCCTCCGCGGGCGAGAGCCGCCCGACCTCGAGCTGCGCCAGGCAGCGACCCGGTCGCACCACGGCCGGATGCAGGCGGGACAGGTTCTCGTTGGTGGTGATGGCCACCAGCACGTCCCGGCCCTGTCCCAGCATGCCGTCGGTGAGGTTGAGCAGGCGCGAAAGCCCCTGTCCGGTGGACTCTTTCGCCGAGCCGCGAATCAGCTCGTCGCAGTCCTCCAGCACCAGCAGCCGCCATTTCCGCTTGCTGTCGTCGTAGGTGTCGACTCCGATCGCGACCTCCATGAGGTAACCCGGATTCGAGAACAGCACCTCGGGATCGAGCACGCAGTCGACCTGACACCACTGCGCCCACTCCCGGGCCAGCGCCCGCAGGGCCGAGGTCTTGCCGGTGCCGGGCGGCCCGTGCAGCAGCAGCAACCGGCCGCTGACGTCCTCGGCGCGCAGGGCCATCAACCGGCCCAGGGCCGCGCTGATGTCACCGCTGTAGTTCTGCTCGATCTCGGGCCACGTGGCCGCGCCGATGGTGCGTTCGCGGCGGCTGAAACCGTGTGCGCCACTGTGCCAGAACCCCATGGACACCTGCGTGTCATCGGCTTCCTCGGCCACGGTGGCGTCCTTGGAGCACACCTCGATCACGGTGCGGGCGAGTTCCTCGGTCACGGCGCTGACGTGCAGCATGGCGGTGCCGTTGGTCCGCCGCAGCACCCGCAGCATCCAGCCCTCACCGGCGGCGAGGACGGTTTTGGTGCTTTCGTCGTCACTGGTGCGCAGGATCCGCGCGTCCTCCGGGCAGAGCGCGGCATCGGGCTTGACCCGCTCGAGTTCGGCGGACAGGGCATGGGGGTGTTCACCGCTCACGAAGGGCGCGAGCCCGAGCGCGTCGATGATGTCGCGCGGCGAGTCCGAGTCGTCCAGGCTCATCACCCACGACATCGCCGCGGGCGTCGCCTCTTCGCGACCGACCAGCCGAAGCCGTTCCTGGGGTGTGGAAGTCATTCCGACGATCATCCGGATTCGACCCGCGCCGGTCCACCGAATATTCGATCATTCCCGCTGTCCGGTTTGTCACCGGTGACAACCGCCCCCGGGGCGATTTTGAGCTCTGACAGAAACCGAGCGCCCGCCCCACGCGAGCGCAAATCCACTGCTACCGTTTGAAATCGTCAGCGTGGAAATATCCAGCGGGCAATGGAATAGGCCGCCTGCTTGCTGTCGCGGTGGCCTCCGACTCCGGCGATGCCGGACCGGGGGCCACTACCGCGGCCGTTCCCGCTGGGCCGCAGTTCATCTCGAACCGGATATTCCGGAACTACTTCGCGCGTTGCGCCGAATGCCGGATGGTCGCTGTACCCGAGTGGAAGAATCGGGATCGCCGCATTCGCTCTCCACGCGGCAGAGGTTGGCCGTGATTCAGTGGGTTGCTGCCGAGCCGGGCTGGTACCGCGGGGTGGCGCCGATGGTGAGTTTTCACCACCACGATGGTGTGCGGAGAAATCGACGACGGAGCGACCAGCGAGCCCGTCGCACATCGAACACGAAACCACTTGGTACCACGCATTCTTCGCGCATCCTCAACGATCCACAGTGCGGAATCGAGGAGTCCTCAGATGCAAACGCCCGCCTACACCAGAGGGTATCGAAGCGGCTACCGGCAAGGTTTCAAGCAAGCGATGCTCCACAACCCGGAGAGCGATCCGCCCGTCCCGGTGGCGCCGGCCGGGGTCGGTGATTATCCGTACGGGTTCAGCGAGGGCTACGACACCGGGTATCACAATGGCCTGGCCCGGCTCGCCTGCACCGAGGCCCGCGGGCGCTGAGCCGGTCGACCGACCCCCGTTGGCCGCCAATGGCGTCCGCACCCGGGCAGGGGTTGTCCGGGTGCGGCCGCCATGGCACGACAGAGTCTGCACGGCGGCGGATTTCGATTCGAAACGACTCGCGCCGAGTTCTGCGATTCACGCGTTTGCGAATTCTCGCAATAGTCGCGCAAATCTAGTGTCCGCCCTAGATTCCGGGGCACCGAGCCTGGACCTTCTCCGAACAGCCCCGCCCTGGCCGGCGGGACACCCGGCACGGTTCAGGCCTGCCACCAGGACAGTACGAACAGGCAGAACGCGGTCGTCACCAGCAGTACCGCCAGCGCCTGCGCGAGCCACGGCCGCCAGCGTTGCAGGCGCTCCACGGCGACGTACAGGCCACCGATCAGCAGGATCGGCAGCACCGCCGGAATGATCAGCGCTACCAGCGGCCCGATGATCCAGCCCGCGATGCGGAATTTGCCCCACGTGGTACCCAGGATCAACGGGATGACGATCGCGCCCGCGAGCCCGCCGACGACCGCCCGCAGCGGTTCCTCGCCGATCCACGGGACGCCGGGGATGCCCGGGGTGTCGAACAGGTCGAGGGTCGACCACAGTCCGAGCAGCACGATGACGAGCAGCGTGCCGTAGAGCGCGGCGCGGTAGTGCAGTTTCTGCAGTGGGCTCCAATCCACCTGGCGCGCATGGTGCATCGTCGCGGCGGTGACCGCCGACCACACCATCCAGCGCCGGATGAGCCCGGTTCCGGTCTTGGCCATGGCATCACGGAAGATCCGGTCCGCCTCGTCGCGGAAGATCTCTCGTTCGGCGATGTAGCTCGCCGGTTCGTCCCCGTTCAGCACCAGACCGTCGTGCAGGATCGCCGCGGGTAGATGCGCGCCGGTCTTGGGAACCAGCCACGTCAGGAAGGCAGGCACCGACGTGAGGTCGGTGGTCCAGTTCGCCAGGTCGGCGGGCACCAGAATGGTGCCGACACCGATTCCCGGCGCGTCGTCGTTGTATCCGATCCGCCGCAGTAGCCGGAACTCCTCGCGCCGGGTCTCGTTGTTGAACCGCCGATCCAGCACGATCGTGAGATCGGGTTCGGGCTCTTTGCCGGGATCGTCCGGTCCGCCGCCCTCTGGCGTCACCGGCCCGGGTGGTCCGGGCGGCGGCGCCGGGGGTTCGTTCGCCGGGGGCATGTTCACCACTACCGCATCGGGAGCGACCGCGTCGGCCGCCGCCTCGGCCGGGGCCCTGCCCCCGTCGTAGAACGGCCCGCTGTCCTGCTCCACCTGGAGCTTCATCGATCCAGGATGACATCCGGACGATACGAACCGATCTAGTTCCGACGGCGTTTCGCTGTCGGATTCCGCAGCTCAGCCCCTATGGCGGGTTCTGAACGGTGTCAGCGTTCGCGGATGGTGAGGGTCAGCGCGGCCGGTGCCGATACGGTGGGCGCATCGGCCGGGTTCGGGGCGTCCGTCGGGCAGCAGGCGCACCCCTCCGCGGCGGGGACGGACGGAATCGGCTGGGACGCAACGGTCTGCGGAGCCGAGCCGGGCCGCCCGTCCGCGAGCGGCCGCAGTCGCCCCGCTCGGAACGCGTTGGCGATGACGAAGACCTCGGCGATCTCGTGGATGAGCACGACCGTGGCCAGCCCGAGGATGCCCAGCGCGGCGAGCGGAACGAGCGACAGCACGATGGCGGCGGACAGCCCGATGTTCTGGAGCATGATCGTGCGGGCGTGGCGCGCGTGGGCCAGGGCCTGCGGGAGGTGGCGCAGGTCGGTTCCGAGCAGGGCCACGTCCGCGGTTTCCATGGCGACGTCGGTTCCCATGGCGCCCATGGCGATACCGACGTCGGCCGTGGCGAGTGCGGGTGCGTCGTTGATGCCGTCGCCGACCATGGCGACCGCGCCGCGCCGCTCGGCCCGGAGCCGGGTGACGAGCTCGGCCTTGTCGGCGGGCCGCAGTTCGGCGTGCACCTCGGTGATGCCGGCGAGGTCCGCGAGCGCCCGCGCGGTGCGGCGGTTGTCGCCGGTGAGCATGGTGACCGAGACCCCGGCGGCGTGCAGGCCGGCGATGGCCGCGGCGGCCTCGGGACGGAGTTCATCGCGAATTGCGATGAGACCCAGCACGTCACCGTCGTGCTCGACGACCGCGACGGTCGCCCCGGCGTCCTGCAGGCGGATCACCTCGGGATGCAGTGGCCCCGGATCGACCCAGCCCGGGCTGCCCAATCGAGCGGGCCTGTCGTCGACGCGACCCGCGAGCCCCGCGCCCGGGACGGCCGAGACATCCACGGCGGGTTCGGGATTCGGTGCGGCGGCGAGAATGGCGGCCGCGAGCGGGTGCTCGCTGCGCGCTTCCAGCGCCGCCGCTACCCGAAGGATCCGATCGGCGGGCACATCGATCGCGGGCACGATATCGGTGACCGCGGGCTGATTGCGGGTGAGGGTTCCGGTCTTGTCGATCGCCACCGCCCGCACCGCGCCCAGTGTCTCGAGGGCCGCGCCGCCCTTGACCAGCACGCCGAGCCGGGTGGCGGCGCCGACGGCGGCGACCACGGTCACCGGCACGGAGATGGCCAGCGCGCACGGTGCGGCCGCGACCAGCACGACCAGCGCCCGTTCGAACCAGAGCGCCGGATCACCCAGCAGCGCACCGCATCCCGCGATCAGGGCGGCCAGCACCATGATCACCGGCACCAGCGGGCGCGCGACGCGGTCGGCGATGCGCTGGCGCACGCCCTTGCGCCGCTGCGCGTCCTCGACGATGCGCACGACCTTGGCGAGCGAGTTGTCCTCGACGGTCGCGGTCGCCGCGACGAGCAGCACCCCGTTCGCATTGACCGAACCGGCGAACACCGGATCGCCGGGGCCGGCCTCGACGGGCATGGACTCGCCGGTGATGGCGGAGGTGTCCACGGCCGAGCGCCCCTCGCGCACGATCCCGTCACTGGCCACGCGCTCGCCCGCGCGCACCACCATGACGTCGCCGACGACGAGCTCCGCGGGTTCGATCCCCCGTTGAACTCCCGCTCGCAACACCGTGATCCGCTTGGGCACCAGCGCGAGCAGCGCCCGCAGACCACGCCGGGTGCGCGCGAGCGAATGCTCCTCGAGCGCCTCGGTGATCGAGAACAGGAAGGCCAGCGCGGCGGCCTCGGCGTATTCGCCCAGGGCGAGCGCGCCGATCAGCGCGATCGTCATGAGCGTTCCGACGCCGATCCGCCCGTGCCGCAGCCCGCGCAGGGCGCCGGGAACGAAGGTCCGGCCTCCGATGGCGGCTGCCGCGAGATAGACGATGCCACCCGGGGTCTCGGCGCCCAGCTTGCGCGTGAGGAAGCCCGCCACCAGGAGCGCACCCGCGACCAGTGCCAGTTGCATGTCCCGGACCTGCCACAGGCGCTGATCGCGATCGTCGGCCGGGCGGTGCTCGCGCTCCCCGCAGCATGCCTCGCCCATCAGCAGCATCCTTCGCGCTCGGCGTCCGGGCAGCACGCCGGATCCACGGCCAGCACCAGGCCCAGCAGGTCGTCCAGGGCGCGCGCTATGCGCGGATCGGCCAGTTCATAGCGGCTGCGCCGGCCTTCCGGCACGGCCACCACCAGTCCGCAACCACGCAGGCAGGCCAGATGATTGGACAGGATCTGGCGGGTGACCCCGATGCGCTCGGCCAATTCCGACGGATAGCCGGGTTCAGTGCGCAGCGCCAGCAGGATCTGCGCGCGGGTGGAATCGGAGAGCGCGTACCCGAATCGGGACAGCGCGTCGCTGTGCACCATGGTGGCCATACCCTGACAGTACAGAATATTCTGTACTAATGACCCCCGAGCCCCCGCGCGTCGCCCGGAAACCGCGATACCGAGGAGGATCGCACGGATCGGCGCGACCACCCCGGAGGCGGACGCGATCGCGGCGTGCCACATCCACCGGTCATCCACCACTCGGCCCGCGGCGTGCCCGTTCGGCTTCATGCCCTAGTGTTTTCGCATGTCCGCGACCAGCTGGCAGGGCGCGGTCCTGATCCGTCCCGGCGTCTTCGCCTTCACCGGAACGATCGGCCCCACGGACACGCACGCCCATCACGCGGTACAGCTCATGGCGGCCCGGGACGCCATGACCGTCGTCGCCGCCGATGACAGTCGCGGTACGGGAACACAATTCGTGATTCCCGCCGACGCTTCCCACCGGATCGAGCGCGGCGCGGACAACGGTGTCGTCGTCTTCCTCGACCCCGAATCCGCTGCCGGGCACGCCGCCCAACTGCGCGCGCGTTCGCTCGGCTGGACGAGCGGAGCGCCGCTGATCCCGCACGCCGCCGACGAACTCGGGCTCGACCGGCTCGTCTCCGCCGTGCTCGAGACGCTCGCTCCCGACGGCGAACACACCGCCGCGACCCCGCGTCACCCCGCCGTCCAGCACGCCCTGGACCTGCTACCCGAGCTGGTGGCCGGCGGAACCGTCGGCACCGCGGACATCGCCGCCCGAGCGGGACTTTCGACCAGCCGGCTCACCCACCTGTTCAGCGCCCAGGTCGGGCTCCCGCTGCGCCGCTACGCGCTGTGGCTGCGCCTGACCCTGGCCATCGCCGAGGTCGCCGCCGGCCGCGATCTCACCAGAGCGGCCCATGCCGCCGGGTTCTCCGACAGCGCGCATCTGACCCGCACCTGCCGCGAGAACTTCGGCCTGGCGCCGTCGGCGCTGAGCCGGAACGTGCACTGGCACATCACGCATTCGCTGTAGCCGAATCGTTCAAGCCGAGCGGGCGGGCCGCGGCCCAGTATCGAGCGCATGCACACTCGCACCTTCGTCCGACGCCTCGCGCGCTACGGCTACGTACCCCTGATGCTGCTCGGGGTCAACGGCCTGGGCATCGCGCTCGCCGGGGCCGGAGCCCCGAAATACTGGTTGCTGCTTCTGCTGGCGGCGGCGATCGCTCTGTCGTTCACCGTCGAACGCCTCATCCCGTACGAGACATCGTGGAACGGGGAACAGCCGGACAGTCGCCGCGACCGCATCCACGCCGCCGTGAACGAGACCCTGCTGCTGGTGAGCGTGGCCGCCATTCCACTGCTCAGCGCGATCGTCCCCGCGCCCGATCTCTGGCCCGCGAGTTGGCCTTTCGTCGTGCAGGTGCTGTTCGCGATTCTGGTCGCGGATTTCGGCATCACCGTCGTCCATCTGGCCAGCCACAAGATCGGCGTGCTCTGGCGCTTCCACGCCGTGCACCACAGCATCACCCGGTTCTACGGGCTCAACGGTCTGATGAAGCATCCGCTGCACCAGACCGTCGAGATGGCCGCCGGGGTGCTGCCGCTCGTTCTCATCGGCCTGCCGATCCAGGTGGCCGCGGCCCTGGCGCTGGCGACCGCGGTGCAACTGCTGCTGCAGCATTCCAATGCCGACTACCGGGTGGGACCGGCCCGATACCTGCTCGCGCTCAACGCGGGTCACCGCTTCCATCACCTCAAATGGGCGGGTATCGGGGACGTGAACTTCGGCCTGTTCACCCTGATCTGGGATCACCTGTTCCGCACGTACTCCTACGATCCGGCGCGGGTCTTCACCTCCGACCAGCTCGGCATGGCCGCCAAACCGGACTTCCCGGTCGACTACCTGGACCAGCTCACCTATCCGTTCACCCCGGCAGGGGGCGGCCACCCCGTGCCGGAACCGACTCAGGCGTGAGGTTCGATCAGCCCGGAGATCAACGACACCACCCGGTGCGGCCGGGCGGTGTCGGCGAGGGCCTTGCCGTTGGTCAGGATCGCCCCGGATACTCCGCGAGCCGGATCGGACCAGCCGTACTGGGTGGTGAGTCCGCTTCGGCCGAAATGGGATCCGGTGTCGCGGCCGAACTTGGAGCGGCGCGCCCCGAGTTCGTAGCCCGCCACCGAGACCCGGCCCGCGACCCCGGGGATCCACGGCGCGGGCTGCACCGCGGTGCGCAGCGTCTCGGGCTTCATGATGCGGACACCGTCCAGTTCTCCTCCGCGCGTGAGGATCTCGTAGAACCGCGAGAGCTCGAAGGCCGTGGTGATCAGATTGCCCGAGGGCAGTTCGGCGGTGAGGAAAGCGCGGGTGTCGGCCTCGCTGGCCGGCCCGGACAGCCCGCCGCCCAGCGCCCGGCCCGCCAGATGCTGCCAGATACGCGACGGGCCGGGGCCCACCTTCACGCTCGGCACGACCTGGTCGACATCAGCCGGATCGACGCCGAAGTTGTTCCAGCGGAACCCGAGCGGTTCCAGGACCTGAGTGCGCAGGTGATCGCGCATCGCGATGCCGGTCGCGCGCCGCACCAGCAGGCGCTGGATCAGGCCGCTGGTGAGCGCATGGTAGACCCGGAAACGGCCCGGCTTCCAGCTCGGCTTCATATCCGCCAGCCCGCGCACGGCCAGTTCCTCGTCCAGGATCAGCTCGGTGCCGCGGTACGGCGGAGTGATGAACGGAACACCCGCCGAATGCGAGAGCACATCGGCGATGGTGATGCGCTGCTTGCCTTTCGCGGCGAACTCCGGGATGTACTCGCATACCGGATCGTGCAGGGCGAACGCCCCCTGCTCGATGAGCATGAACATCACCGCCGCCGAAACGCCCTTCGCCGTGGAGAATCCGCAGAACGGCATGTCGGGGGTGATGAGCCGCTTCTCGGCGTCGGGTCCATCCTTGGGCGCGTTGCCCCAGCCGTGGCCGATGGCGCGGTTCAGCAGCACGTGACCGTCGCGGCGCAGGCACAGCTGGATGGCGGGCGTGGTGCCGAGGCTGTACCAGTCGCGCACCGCCGCCCAGATCGTCTCGATCGCGGCCGGGGTGAGACCGGCGGCGGCCGGATCATCCTCGGGTCCGACCGTCGTCACCGTGTCCAGATTCGGATCGACCATCACCATCGCGCCTGGGCTCATTCGCCCAAGGATAGAGATCATCGCGGGCGGGCCGGCGTTTGCGCAGGTCCGAGCCGTGCAGCGGGGTACTGAGACGGTCGGCGACACGCTCAGCGACCACCCCGCAACCCGTGTATGCGAACATATGTTCGTGTCCGGTCCCGTGAGCAGTGCGAACGACCGCCCCGCGCGGGCGGCGATTCTGCACGCCGACCTGGACTCCTTCTACGCCTCGGTGGAGCAGCGCGACGATCCGCGCCTGCGTGGCAGGCCGGTGATCGTGGGCTCGGGGGTGGTGCTGGCGGCCAGCTACGAAGCCAAGGCGTTCGGGGTGCGCACGCCCATGAACGCCCGCCAGGCCCTGCGGCTGTGTCCGCACGCCATCGTCGTGCCGCCGCGCATGTCGGCGTATTCGGCGGCGAGCAAGGCGGTGTTCGCGATCTTCCGGGACACCACGCCCGAGGTGGAGGGCATCTCCATCGACGAGGCGTTTCTGGATGTGAGCGGGCTGTGGCGCATCGCGGGCACGCCCGTGGAGATCGCGCGGCGGCTGCGCGTGCGGGTGCGGGACGAGGTCGGACTGCCGATCTCGATCGGGGTGGCGCGCACCAAGTTTCTGGCCAAGGTCGCCAGCGCGGTGTCCAAACCGTATGGGCTGCTGGAGGTTCCGCCGGATCGGGAGCTGGAGTTCCTGCATCCGCTGCCGGTGGAACGCCTGTGGGGCGTCGGGGCGGTGACCGCCCGCGAGCTGCGGGAGCGGGGCATCACCCGGGTCGGTCAGCTCGCGGAGCTGGGCCCAGGACCGCTCAGCGCGGCCCTGGGCCCCGGTGCCGGACGGCATCTGCACGCCCTGGCCTGGGCCCGCGACCCACGCCGGGTCGAGACCGGCAAACGCCGCCGATCGATCGGCGCACAGCGCGCCCTGGGCCGCCGGGCCCGCACCGATGCCGAGATCGAGGCCTACCTGTACGGCCTGGCCGATCGACTCGGGCACCGGCTGCGCGCCGGCGACCGGGTGTGCCGAACGGTCGTGCTGCGCTTGCGCTTCGACGATTTCGCCCGCGCGACCCGCTCGCACACCCTCGCCGAGGCCACCGACAGCGGCGAGGCCATCGCCGGCGCCGCCCGCACCCTGCTCGCCGCGGCGCTGCCCACGATCCGAGAGCGCGGCCTGACCCTGGTCGGACTGTCCCTGACCAACCTCGAACACGCCGCGACCGTGCAGCTCACCCTGCCGCTGGAGCCCCGCGCCGAATCAACCCTCGACTCGACCCTGGACGCGCTGCGCGATCGGTTCGGCGCGGGCACCGTCACCCGCGCGGCGCTGCTCGGCCGCGGTGAGGGCGTTTCGGTCCCGATCCTGCCCGACTGAGCCCGAAGCGCTCGGCGGCGGGTCGAAGCACGCGATCGTGCGCGGAGACCGGAGACGGCGCGGCGTCCTCGTCCGGGCCACCGGTCCGCACAGCTCGCCCCTTCGGCGGCAACCTCGGCTCGGCGGGCGGGCCGGCGAGGTGCTCGGGGTCGGGCTAGCGGGCGCGGGTGCGCAGGGCCAGTTCGCGGTCTTCGAGGATGCGGCGGCGGCGTTCGAGCATGGCGGCCGCCGGTGACGCGCCGGACAGGTGGGCTTCGTACACCGCATGCGCGTCTTCGAGGGCGTCGCGAGCGCCGACACCGGCGGCGGGCGTGATCGCGTGGTCGGCGTCGCCGATCAGGACCACCGGGTCGACGGGGGTGGCCGCGCCGGTCAGCGGCACATTGCGCGCGTTGCTGACGTGCACCGACTCCGTGGTTTCCAGGAACGCGCTGATCAGGGCCTGATTGGAAGGTGTTGCGGTGGTGATGGTCTCGGCCCATTCCTCGATCGGCCGCCGGCCCAGGTCGTCACTGCCGGGCAGCGCCTCGCGCGGAACACGCAGGAACCACAGCGCCGCCGGATCGCCCGGGCGCCAAATGTGCCCGAGGGTGCTCGCGGGCCTGCCGTTCTCGATCTCGGCGAAGAAGTGCAGGGTCGCGGGGTCGGTCTTCAAGGTGACCGGGCGGCTGGTCATGCCGTACAGCACGACATCACCGGCGTATTCGGTGCCGCGCTCGGGTTCGAGGCCGGCCCGCACGACCGAGTCGATGCCATCCGCCCCGACGATGAGTTCGTCCTCGAGCACGGTCGTGTCGTCGCCGCGGCGGAGCACGCAACCGCGCTCTGTCACAGTGACATCGGTGATCGGGGCGCCGTAGACGGTGTCCACCCCGGCCTCGGCGATGAACTCGCGCAGGATCTGCACCAGCGAATCCCGCATCCAGAAGCGGTGTCCCCGGCCGTTGATCGCTCCGCGCCGGCCCAGGCTGTTGGCGTAGACGAGCCCGCCTGCCACCGGATAGGACCCCGCGCGCACCAGATCGCCCGGCACGCCCAGTTCCGAGAGTGCCCGGTGCCCACGGTCATCGATGAACAGGAACGCTCCGCCCCCGCTGTTGCGAGCCTGCTGCTCGAACAGCCGCACCCGTTCCCCACGCAGTGCCAATGCCCCGGCCAGCGCCGCTCCGGCGATTCCGCCGCCGATAACCGTCACCATGCGGCAACCCTCCTTGCTCGTCGATGAGAATTCGGTCCCGCCCGATCTCGCGGATGGAACCCCTTCCGTCGCGGCACTTCCCAGAACAAATCGGTCAGTCGCATCCAAGCCTCGACCGGCACGACCCTCCGGACTCCCCCGCCGTTCCGCGCGGATAAGCCCCCACGGGTTGCAGTGTATGCACAGTCGCATCGCGTGCCGGGCGGCTTCTCGGCGAATTCGGGCCGTGCGCTGGATGATTCGCGGTCGCGCAGCGAGTCCGGAACGCGCGCGGCGCATCCCGATGCGGGGCGCGACCGAGATCGGCCTGGAAGAGTGGCCGCAGGTACCGCTGACAATGACGTGGGGAGAGCCAATGTTGGAAGTCGCGCATCTGGTGCGGCGTTTCGGGGACGCGGTGGCGGTGGACGACGTGTCGTTCACGGTGCCGCCGGGCGCGCTGACCGGGTTCGTCGGTGGCAACGGAGCCGGCAAGACCACCACCATGCGAATGATCATGGGCGTCTTGGCGACCCACGGCGGGGAGGTGCGCTGGGCGGGGCGGCCGGTGACGGTCGCGGACCGGCGGTCGTTCGGGTACATGCCCGAGGAGCGCGGGCTCTATCCCAAACAGCCGGTGCGAGACCAGCTGGTGTATCTCGCGCGGCTGCGCGGAGTGAGCGCCGCGGACGCGACCCGGCGCGCGCAGGAGCTGCTCGACCGCTTCGAACTCGGGGATCGGGCCAAGGACAAGCTGGAATCGCTGTCGCTGGGCAATCAGCAGCGTGTGCAGATCGCGGCGGCGGTGATCACCCGGCCCGTCGCGCTGATTCTGGACGAGCCGTTCTCGGGACTGGATCCGGTCGCCATCGATTCCATGGCCGCGCTGCTGGGTGAGTATGCCGGGCAGGGCGTTCCGGTGCTGTTCTCCTCGCATCAGCTCGATCTCGTCGAGCGACTGTGCGATCAGCTGGTGATCCTCGCGGGCGGGCGGGTGGTGGCGCAGGGCTCGGCGGCGCAGCTGCGGGGCGCGGGTCCGCTGCGCTATCGACTCGTCCTGGACGCGGATGCGGACTGGGTCCGCGCGTTCGAGGGGATCCGGGTGATCGAGCAGACCGGTTCGAGCGTGCTGTTCGAGCTGACCGGGGCGAGTACCGATGCGCTGCTCACCGCGGCGCTGGGTCGCGGCTCGGTGCGGGAGTTGGCCGAGGTGCGGCCGTCGGTGTCGGAAATCTATCGCGAGGTGACCGCATGAGTATCGAAGACTCGAAACGGGACAGCGCCGCGCCGTCGGGTATCTGGCGCATAGTCGCCGCGCGCGAGATCTCGGTGAAGCTGCACGACCGCAATTTCCTGATCTCCACCATTGTCACCACGCTGCTCATCGTCGGGTCGCTGGTGGTCAGCGGGTTCGCGAGCAATCGCACCGAAACGCTCGACGTGGCCGTGACCGGTGCGGACGCGACGCAGATCGTCACGCTGGCGAATCAGCTCGCCACCGCTGCGGACGAGAAGGTGTCGTTCGTCGCGCACACCGTGCCCGACCTCGACGCGGTGACCGCGCAGGTGCGCGACGAGTCCGCCGATGTCGGGCTGGGCCCGGACACGAACGGCTGGAAGCTGTACGGCAAGGCGGCCGAGAACGAGAACGCCGCCACCTATCTCACCGCGGCCGCCGGGCAGCTCGCGGTGCAGCGCAACGCGGCCGCCGCGGGGACCTCGGTCGAGCAGCTCTCGCGCGGCGGGGCGGTGGACTACGACGTGCTCGAACCGGGCGCGATCGATCCCGGTCTCGCGAAGATCGTCACGCTGGTGTTCGCGTTCGTGTTCTACCTGGCCTCGATCATGTTCGGCCTGGCGATCGCGCAGAGCGTGGTCGAGGAGAAACAGAACCGGATCGTGGAGATTCTGGCCAGTGCGATTCCGCTGCGGCAGTTGCTGATCGGCAAGGTGGTCGGCAACACCGTGATGGCGCTCGGGCAGCTGGTCATGTTCGCCGCGGCCGGGTTGATCGGGCTGGCGGCCACCGGCAAGGGTGGGCAGGTCGGTCAGATCGGCGGGGCGGCGGGCTGGTTCCTGGTGTTCTTCGTGGTCGGGTTCCTGGCGCTGGCGAGCATGTGGGCGGTCGCGGGGGCGCTGGCCACGCGCAGCGAGGATCTGCAAGCCACCTCCACGCCGCTGTCGATGTTGATCATCATCGTGCTGCTGGGCGGGTTGCTGATCACCGGGACCGGGCGCGTGATCGCGTCGTACGTGCCGATCATCTCGATCGTGGCCATGCCCGCGCGCCTGGCCGAGGGGTCCGCGACCTGGTGGGAACCCATTGTCGCGCTGGCGATCATGGTGATCGCGACCTACGGGATCGTGGTGACCGCGGAGAAGGTGTATCGCCGGTCGCTCATGCAGACGCAGGGGCGGTTGACCATTCGGCAGGCGCTGCGGGTGCAGGACTGATCCGGATCAGCCGGGGACGGGGGCGGTGGCGATCAGGAATCCCTTGGGATCGCGCCACCGCTGCCCGGGATTGGCGGCGAACCAGGCCTCGAAGTCCTCGGTGATCTGCTCGAGGATGGCGGCGCGATGCGGGCTGTCCGCGGCGATGCCGCAGAAGGAGAACATCGCCTCGGCGAAATCGATGAGCGGGGCCGGGGTGTCGAAGACGAGCGCGTCGTCGAAGCGCTCGATGCGGGTGTAGGGGAAGACCTGTCGCAGCAGTCCGGGCAGGGTGCGGGGGCCCACGGTGAAGGCCAGTTCGCCGATGGGGGCGAGGCCGTAGGCGCGGGCGCGTTCGAGGATGACCGCCTGGGTGCGGGCGTAGCTCTCGGTGAGGTTGATCGCCACGACCACCGCCCCGCCGGGTTTGGTGATGCGCCGGAATTCGTGCAGCGCGCGCAGCGGGTCGGGGACGTGGTAGAGCATGTGGCGAGCGGTGGTGCGGTCGAATTCCGCTGTGGCGAAGGGCAATTGCTCGGCGTCGCCGACGATCGCCGCGGCCCCGGGAATCCGGCTCACCGTCGCGACCATGCCGGGTGAGGTGTCGAGTCCGACGATGCGACCGCGATGTCCGCGCTCGAGCAGGTGGGCCAGGAAGCGGCCGTCGCCGCAGCCGATGTCGGCGAGCGTCTCTTCTCCGTTGAGGCGCAGCGCTTTCAGCACCGCGGCGGTGGGATCCTCGCGCCGTTCGCTGTAGTTGTCGTGCGTGGCCATGCGCACGCGCAGGGCGTCGGGCGAACCGTATTCGGACGAGAGTGTGGGACCGGTCATGACGGGTGTCCTTCTCGAGAATCGAGCCTCCCATCCTCTCATCGGAACGGGTGAGATCACCCGGAATCCGATGCGGCAGTGCGCGAGTTCGCCCGCGCCGGTGCCGTAGGGTCGGGGCCATGACCGGTGAGAGGGAGTCGCAGGCCGTCGTGCCGTTCGAGGCCGATCCGGTGATCGCGGTGCCGGACGCGGTGCGTACCGAGCTGCGGCGCGGGGTGCGCAGTGTCCTGGTCGATTCCGCCGCACTGCGGTTGGTGCGCGAGCGGTTCGACGCCGAGCAGGCCGGGGCGCTGCGGCGCTACCTGGAGGCTTCGCAGTCGGCCAACACCGTGCGGGCCTATCGCACGGATTGGATCGCGTGGGCGGGCTGGTGCGTGACCGAGGGCCGGCAGGCGCTGCCCGCGGATCCCCTGGACGTGGCGGTTTATCTGGCCGCTGCCGCCGACGCCCGTCGCGAGAACGGTGAATGGGCTTTCAGCGCGGCCACTCTCGAACGCAAGGCCGCCGCTTTGGCGGCGGTGCACGCGGCGAACGGGCTGCCCTCGCCCACTCGCGCGGACGTGGTGCGCCTGACCCTGCGCGGTATTCGCCGAACCCGCCGCACCCAGCCCAAGCGCAAACGGCCGGTCCTGCTGCACACGCTCGATCAGCTGCTGGGCGAGCTCCCCGCGCCCGGGTGGCCGACCGAACCGGCCCGCCGCCGTGACACCCTGCTGCTGCTCGCCGGTTTCGCGGGCGCGCTGCGCCGCAGCGAGCTGGCGGGCCTGCGCATCGCGGATGTCCGGGTGGTCACCGACCACACGAGCGGCGAACCGCTGCTCCTCATCCAGTTGCCCACCACCAAAACAGATCCCACCGGCATTCACGAACAGCGTGTGGTGCTGCCCCGCGGCAAACATCCGCACACCTGCCCCGTCTGTGCCTTCGCCGACTGGATTCGCCTGCGCGAGGCACATTCGGCCAACCCCGAAACCCTCGCGGCCTGGCTCGCGTCCACCGAGCCCGCCCCCGCCCACATCCACCGCTGCCACGGCTTCACCGGCACCACCCTGACCGATCCGTCCCTCCCCCTGTTCCCCACGATCACCCGCCACGGCGGCCTCGCCCCCACCGCGATGTCCGGCCGCGCGGTGGCGGAACTGGTGAAACGCTACGCGGCCCGCGCGGGCCTGGACCCCGCCCTGTTCTCCGGCCACTCCCTGCGCGCGGGCTTCGCGACCCAGGCCGCGCTGGGCGGCGCGAGCGACCGCGAGATCATGCGCCAGGGGCGCTGGTCCAACCCGCGCACGGTGCACGGGTACATCCGGACGGCGAATCCGTTGGAGGACAACGCGGTTACGAAACTGGGGTTGTGAGGGGTCGAGTACTGGTAGTCGAATACCGACCACCCCTTGAACAGTCATTACGTGACTGCGAACGCCAGTGGCGGGCTACGACGATCATCGTTGCGCGTACCGGTGTAACTGGGACCGGTACGCGCAACACCTGCGAATTTGCCCGCGCAGGTCAGTGATAGAAGCTGACCAGATCCAAACCGTTCTCCGTGCAGAACAGGCACCACTCACGCAGTTCCGCAATGGCTCGGGCGACGCCGCGGTCCTCGACAGTCGACAGATCGACGTCTTCGAGTGCCTTTGCGAGCGGCACCATCTCCGCGCGGGTGAGATGCCCGATTGCCGGGAAGTCGTCGATCTGTGGCAGTTGGACCGGGGATCCGGAGTACGCCAGGTCGTTGGGATCGAACTGCACACCCAGCCCGGCGAGGGCCTCTCCGATCATATCGAGTCCTCTCGATCCGACCGGGTACCAGTGCCCGTTGTTCAAACTGCCGCCGAACCGCTCGCACAGGATTTTCAGCGCATAGCCGTACTCGAATCCTTCGCTGCCAGTAGCCGGTCGCGAGAAGAACAGCTCCTCCAGGGCGGTACGACGGTCCTCGGACTCGAGGCTGGATCGATGGACCTGAACCATCCAGTCGAAGAACTCCTGCGGTTCGGCCGCGAACGTGGACGGCGCACGTAGAACCTCGATCTCTACCGCATAGGCCATAATCCCGTATCCCATTGCCGTTCCCCCGGTTCCGGTCTTGCGTTCAGTCGACTGGCACAGCGCCAGCCGCTCGCACAGTATCGCGAGCCTCCGACACGAAACCATCCATTCGGTAGGTGCGGAGGAGTCCGCGACGCTCGCCGATTCGATGTGGGAAGTGGTGCTGGTTCTGCCAGCGACGATAGTCCTCCCGCTCCAGTCGAATCCCGCTGCGAGGCAGGATGTACCGGCCATCTCGCTACCTGTCGCTACCTCCCCGTTGGTACCAACCACTCCGATCGGTCCGACCCTGCACCGGCCACGGGACTGACCCATTCGAAGGTTGACCCGACTCAGCCTTCGACCACTCCACGCTGGCCGTTTCAGACAGCGCGATCAGCGGTGCGGGCTCAGGTGGTGATCGCAACACCTCATCGAGTTCTTCTGATGGTGTGCGGAATTGAAGGGCGGCGCCGCTCTCAGCGGCGAATTATCGTGCACTATCACCGGAGATCTGGCGGAAACCGCCATTTAAGGGCCGACAGTGCACGATAGGTAGGGGTCGCCCGCAACTCGGCAATTTGGTGTGTTCTGCCGCACCGCCTCGGCTCGTGCCTCATCGAACCGGCGGCGCCAGCGGGTTCGGTCAGTGCGACCAACGAATGCGAGGTGCTCGGTCAATCGCGAAGCGGTGGGGAGGTCGGCTCGTGAGGTGCCGGCACCAACGGAGCGGTGATCGGAGGCAGAGGTGCCGCTGGCACTTCACCTACGGGCGGGTCCGACCTCAGCACGAAGACCATGAGCGCGGCGAGGATCAACGTGACCGCGGCAATCATGCGGGCAACCTGCCAGCGCAGTGCAACGAGATGCTCCCTCAGCGTGGCAGCTCCGATAGCCATTGATCTCCCTTGATGGATGCGTTCGTCCGCATGATCGTTGGACTGTGCCGGACCATTACCGCGCAACAGCCCGCCACAGAGCTCATAGCATCCGGCAGAACTATGGCGCAGCTTGGTGATCCGCACGACCAGCGGCAGGTGCGGATGTTGACCCCGGGGCACGGGGCAGCCGTCGCGAGGAGCCAGTCGGCCCGCCGACGGCTACACCGCCGACAGGAGTGCGTGGCTGATCGCGGCCAGCTCCCCTGGGGCGCGATTGGCAGCGTGCCGTCGGCTGGATGGCTCGTCGCAGGTCCAGACCCCGGCGGCGTCGACGGACCAGGACTCGTCGCCGCAGAATTCGCGGTCGGTGAGCAGGGCTGTCGCCTGGCGTGCCGGGTCGGTCGCACCTACCGCGCGCAGCGCCTTCGCGAGCACCTCGGTAGCCTCCGGCAGCGGGAGCGCCGCATCGCCGAGGATCGGGAGGAGGCTCAGGAGTCGGGCGGCGGTGCGCTGGATCCCACCGGTGTCGGCCGGCGCCGCCGCTGCGGCGAGTTCCGGCCAGCGTATGCCCGCGTAGGAGCCGTGCATGTCAGTTGTACTGAGCGCCAACAGGTCCGGTGAATCAGCGAGCCGCAGGAGGTAGCTGGTTTCGTACTCGTAGTCGGTACCCGGCGTCAGCTCGTAGTTCTCGTACACGATGAACATCTCGTGCCCGTCCGCCAGCGGTATCGGCAGCACCGGCCAGCGCGCGGTATCGGTCAGGCGATCCCGCATGTGCAGGAACTCGTGGTCGGATACCCCGAAGAATTGGTCGGCGTCGTTGACCGTGCCACACAGGTGATAGGACCAGAATGCCGGGTTCGCAGTGAGTTCGGTCGCGTCGTACAACTCCGCTCGCACGCCGGCGTCCATGACATATCCCAGAAGCTCCATTCGCCCATCATCGCGGAGGGGTCACCGGCGTCACAGCAGCGGTCTGACACCCCGCCACCGCCTCATGACCGCTTCGCTCACCGCGCCACGCGGCATTACGGGTTGCTCATGGCCCGCGCTCATTCGTCGAACGGTGTGGTGTCTGCGTCGGGTGCAAGTCGTTTGCGGGGAGGGTAGATCGGATCCGGGTGGTGTCCGAACAAGTAGTCGCGGAAGGTTTGCAGATATTCGTTCTGATGCTGTTGATCGAGGAGCGTGGTCGTGTTCGGGTCGAACCAATCATTCGGTGTCAGACGTCGGGCGATCACGTAGTCGAGGGCTTCGCGCACCATGTCCCCATAGCTCGGCTCCTCGACGATGGCGCGGCGCAGTTCTGGTGCGTACCGCCACATCTGATCACCCAGATAGGTGTAGGGCAACATGCCGACCGGCCACAGCAGACTGTCGACATGCGGGATTTCGTCCCACCACTCCGGCAGTGGGTCGGGGCGCATGGCAGCCCCCGGCTGTGTGGGTGAATCCGTGCGGCGTTTCGGGCCGGAGGCGGGTGCGGCAGGATTTCGGCCGACGCCGCGGGGACGCCACGTCGGCCCGGTCCGGAGGTTGCTGGGCGGATACCAGACGCCGCGCCACACCGGGACTCCGAGAGCGCGTATGTTCACCGGAAGGTTCTCGTCCACAACGATATCCGGCGTGATGCGGCGCACCGGGCGTAATTCCTCGCCGTCGGGGAGCAGATCGGCCACCATAGCCAGACAGTCCTGCTCACCGTAGCCGGTCACACCGACGTAAGGTCCGGGCCAAGCCGGTTCGCGGTCCCGATCGAATTCGATCCAGAACCGCCGCACCACGGGCATATTCGTCCCTTCGTGGGAAGGCTCGCACTGTATCAATGTCCGTTCGACGGCCACCACTCGATAATCGGTGCGGGCTCAGGCAGTCATCGCAACACGTCTTCGAGTGCTTCTGATGGTGTGCGGAATCCGAGGGTTTGTCGAGGGCGTCCGTTGAGTTCGTCGGCGATGGCGTCCAGATCGGCCGGCCTGAAAGACCGCTGCACGAAGGCCGTCATGCCGACGACCGACCCATGGGCTTGGTAACCGGAGGGCGGAAGATTCCCCGGGCGTTGGTGTCGGCGACGGCAAGTACGTTGCAGATCATGGAATGTGAGCTGCCTAACCCCGAACTGATTTGGGCGAGAACGATTGCCGTCAGTCTGACGTCATTGAATATCGCTGATGTCAGTGACGTACAAGGGGCGCTGCGGGAGCTGGACGAGTATGTCCGCGTGAACGATGGCCGCCTGGCCGAAGAAGACGGTTCAGGAAATTGGTACGTCCTGGTTCGCCTGACCGATGAGCGCGCTCTGCTGTTCGGGGGCGACGAGTCCACCGATCTGTATGACACCGATTACGATCCGTGGTCAGCCGCACCCGGATGGGTTCGAGGCATCGATCGGACAGTGAGCCATCCGCGATTGTCGGACCCTGTGATCACGTTCGTGCGCTGGTGGGATGGTCAGCAGTGGGACCGGACTCCCCTCGATCGCACGATAGTCGGCGATCGCGCTGACGATTCCGATGCGGACGATGGCCTGTTCATGGCCCTGCAGAGTGCCGTGGACGCCGAGAAGTTCGCCAGCGAGCTGGAGACGGGAGCGCTGTGCTCTGAATGGATCGGCGAAGACCTCGACACCGGTGAACTTGTACCCAATGTGGTGGATCCCGCCGATGTCATCGCGCTCGGTGACGCTGCCTGGACGGGGATAGTGACCCGCGAGCATCTCGAATTCCTGCCCCCGCAGTTCGCCGGAGCGATCGCCGAATATCTTTGGCAAACGGGCGTGCTCGCAGGCGCGCCCAGGGTCGTGGTGCCGCTGTCTACTTCGTAGGAGGCGCATCTGTAACTCTGCAAGCGAATGCCCTTGGTCCGCGATCGGCCGCATGGCAGAGGGTCAGCACGCACGCGGTAAGAGAGCCCGTCGGGGAAACTAGCATCACGAGCGTGGGACACCAGGACAGGCCAAGTGAGCGGGTTGTCGAGCAGCGACTGCGAAACCGTGCGATAGAGGCACTGGTGACACTCGCAGAGGGGGACGCGGGTGTTCGTACCTGGGGGTACGGGGAATACATCAACGAGTTCTTCGACACGATTGACGATGACGGGCCGTGGCGATGGCGCGAATGGTCAACGTTCACATCGGCAGAGGTGGCCGCGCTCGACAGGGTGCGGCGAGCAGTCCTTGATGCTTGTGCCGCGACACCTCGGATTTCCTCCGATGAGGAGTTCGTCGCTTCGGGCTGGCCTGGGCGCATCGCGCCGGTCGCGGCTGCGGCGCTCGAACTGATGCGGTCGAGAGGTCGTTTTCGAGAGGATCGCGAGGAAGTAGTGCCCTCGCGTCCGAGCTGAAACCACCGACCGCACGGAATCAGCATGATAGATGCTGAGTACCTGTGCTTGTCAGGATCGACGGGAGTCCCGGGTGATCCTGATCGCGCCGCCGATGAATGCCATGGTCATTGTCAGCAGCCCGAGTGAAGGGACGCGGGTGAGGTTCGAGGGCGGCACGTCGAAGATCGAGAAGAGACAGATGAGTCCGGCCAGGCTCAGCAGGGTCAGGACAGCGGATATCAGCATCAGTGCGCGGTCGCGACTCTCGTCCGCGGTCAACGCGCGTCTGCCTGCAGGATGCTGGGGCGATCCCGTAGCGGGGACGGGCGCCGGAGTTGTACCGGTCCACCCGGCGGCGGGCTGCGGTTGCGGCGATGCTGTGCCCCGGTGCCAGGGATGTGCGAATCCGATTGCCCCGGAAGCGAACACCATGAGCGCGCCGATTCCGAGCGCGATCCATGGCGTGTTCGACGGCGACGAGGGCGCGGTGGCGCCCAGGACGGTGACCTCGAGCGTTGCGGGTAGGCCGTCGAGGTGCGCGAGCCGGTCGGCGATCGCGGTCCTGGCGGACTCGGTGTCGGTTCCGGCTTTCAAGGCCGCGGCGATGACCGCGGCGCTCTTGTCCGGGGACATCATCGATGGAATCGGCGGCGAGACCGACTCGACCTCCGGCATCGCGCTCAGCGCCCGATACACCGGATTGACGTCCTCCACCACCGAGCGCGTGGGAGACGCCTCGAGCAAAACCGGAATGTCTTCGTGCAGAACGATTCCGGCCGCGACCAGCTGCTTGGACACGCTGTCCACAGCGACCTGCTGACTGCGAGACACACCTACGCTGCCGCCGATGATCAATGCGATTCCCCACACCAACACCACCACAGCCACGATCACCCGAACAGATTTCACGAACCCCCCAATGTCATTTCACCGTCGACCCGCGAAGTCTAGTCAGGTGTCCACGGTGTGTTGAACCGCTCGAGCACGCCGTCGGTCGCCTCGTACTCGCCGTAGAGCAGGTCCGCGTCCGTGCCGCGCACAATCTCGATCGCGGCCTGTGCCAGAGCGGGTCCGATTCGGTCAGCGCCAAGAGCTGTATTTATGGTGCGTTCGATGGTTGAACCCGGCTTGTCATTGGGGCGGGCCGTTTACACGCTGGCGGGTTGAGCCCCGGACAACCATGACAATCATCCGTCGGTATGAGAGTGCGGTCATGGGCAGCCGATCAGTGAATACCGCTGGTCCGGAACATATCTCGCCACCGATCGGGGTGGTCGGCTACCCGCCGAGGCCGACCACGGGTGGACTACCGCCCGAGCAGGACGCTGAACAGCGAGACCACGAACAGCAGCGCGAACAACACGATCGGGATGCCGACGACCGCGGTAGCCAGGATCGGGAGGGGGCGGCGCATCAGGGGTTTGCCCGGATCCATCGGGCGGCGGGGGCTGCCCGGGATCGGGGGCGGCAGCTCGGCGACCCGTTTGTGTGCGGCGACGTTGATCAGCATCGTGATCGGGTTGATGAACAGCGACATGATCCCCCACCAGCCCAGGATCAGGCTTTGCTCGGTCAGCCGGCGCGAGGTCGCCAGGCCGCAGTCGCGGCAGAACGGGCCGGGTGAGCGCAGGAACTGCATGAAGATGATGAAGGCGCGGTGACCGCGCAGGTCGACGTGGACCGCCGGGGTCGCACCGCAGTATCGGCAGTACACGCCGTTGGCGGCGGTGACCGGTGTCGGCGCCGGGAAGTGCTGCGGTGCGTGCGAACCCGCGTGCGTACCGGTGAATGAGTCGTGCAACGTAATCCCCCATGCGATTGCCCCTGTGCGGCGCGATTGCGCGCGGAGCGCACAGTATCGGCGGGGCGTGCGCTCTGGCAACCTCAGCCGCGCCCGTCCTGCACCGGGTAGTCGGTGACCACCGCACCACCTCCGCCTACCCGATACACCTGCCGGACCGCATCGCCAACCCCACGGTCCACGGCCAAATAGCTTCCCGGCAATCGCCAGAACCTCGGCGCGCGAGCTGCATTGGCTACCGGACTGACGTGCGGATAACCCGCGACCGAACCTCGACCCGCCGAGCGCAATATTGGCGTGGCACAACGGTGTAGATCCGGCACCCTCCGATCAGAGCCGTCAATGACCGGCGGGCGGCCACTGCGCCGGTGCATGGTTCGGCTGGAGCTGTTGCGCAGGCGCAGTAGGGCCATGCGGCCTGCTCCCGGCGGCGAGCGCCCCCGCGGTCAACACCAAACCGCCTACGAACAGCGCGGCGCCTATCAGGATGACGTCGCCGTTGAGCTCACCGGCGCGCTCCTTCGTCGGAAGTACGTCCTCGCCCGGTGTGCTCTTGTTCCCACTCCACCGACCCCAAGTGCACTCCTGCAAATCTGGCCGGTCCCGATTCGCCTGGCACATCATGCCCAGATCGAATGGTGTACGCGCGGATTCGTCACGTAGGTCGTGCTGAGCCATGTATCCGAAGCACATCAGGACGGCCCCGGCGACGGCGATCAGGAGACCGAGTATCCCCGCCAAACCCCTCATATCCCATCCCCCTTCTACGAAAGTCGCCCACTACCACTCCGCTGGGAACAGGCAGTCGATCATGGAGCGCTGACATCGTAACGGCCTTGCTCGCACCGAGCCGAGTCCGGATGCGGCCGTGCTCGACGGGTAGATCGCCGACAGGATATGCACGCGAGAAGGCTGCGCCGATGCGCGACGACGTCACGGCAGCCGCTCGCATGCGGCTGATCGAAAAACTGCCGACTTCGCTGAGGTTCCGGAGAGCGCCCGGGTCATCTCTCCGGTCTCGATCGCCGCGCTGGGAGATCCCTGCTCAGGA
This sequence comes from Nocardia sp. NPDC057668, assembly GCF_042799795.1. Lineage (NCBI taxonomy): Bacteria > Bacillati > Actinomycetota > Actinomycetes > Mycobacteriales > Nocardiaceae > Nocardia > Nocardia sp. NPDC057668. The sequence continues at coordinate 215,831 of NZ_JBHVIC010000001.1, forward strand.
AGCGGGCTCGTACGAACCGCCCTGCTGGCGGACGATCACGCCGAGTCGGTTCGCGGCATTGATCTGGGCGACCAGGGCGACCAGCGCCGCGGTTTGGTCGTCGTCGTAGTGTTTGCGCACCTGGGTCCAGGTCTCGTCGGAGACACCGGGGTGGGCGTCGGCGATGCGGGTACCTTCCTCGGCCAGGGCGAGCGCGGCCCGCTCGGCGTCGGTGTAGACCGTCGCTTCGCGCCAGGTCGCGAGCAGATTGACGCGAACCGCGGGTTCGCCGGCGTGCGCGAGATCCTTGCTGTGCACGTCGGTGCAGTAGGCGCAGCCGTTGATCTGACTCACGCGCAGCATCACCAGATCCTGTGTGGCCCGGGGTAGCTCCGACTGGACGAGCACCATGCTGGCATTTCCGAACCGCTTCGCGAACTTGGCGCCGAGGTCGTTGGTGAACAGGTTGAAACGGGGTTCCATGACATCGTCTTTCGAGTGGTGTTGTTGTGCTTGACGACCATGAGATGCCGACGGCGCGAGCCCCGTGACAGGGTGTCGCTGTGACTCACCCCACTGCGCCGGGCTGTCACAAAGCGGGCGGCTCCGGCATCCCATGTCCGCGAGAGACACGATCGAACGGACGGGAAGTATCGATGAGCCGACCCGGCAGCACCGCCACGGAAACGTTTGTGACCCACCGGAACCTGCTGTTCACCATCGCCTACGAGATGCTCGCCTCGGCCGCCGACGCCGAGGATGTGCTGCAGGAGACCTGGATCAAGTGGATCGGCGTCGACCTGGCGACCGTGCAGGATCGGCGCGCGTATCTGGTCCGCATCACCACTCGCCAGTCCCTCATGCGGCTGCGCGCCCTCGGCCGACGGAAGGAGTCCTACGTCGGTCCCTGGCTACCCGAACCGCTGCTCACCGCACCGGATGTGGCCGAGGACGTGGAGCTGGCCGACAGCGTGTCGATGGCCATGCTTCTGGTTCTGGAAACTCTCGGCCCCACCGAACGAGCCGTCTTCGTCCTGCGCGAGGTCTTCGACCTCGACTACGACGAAATCGCCGAGGCGGTCGGTAAAACCTCCGCCGCGGTCCGCCAAATCGCCCACCGCGCACGGGGGCACGTCGCCGCCCGCCGCCCGCGCGGCAGCGTATCCCCGACGGACACACGGGACGCGGTGGCGGCATTCCGGCGCGCCATCGACACCGGTGACATCCAGGGCCTGCTCGACAGGCTCGCCCCGGACGTCGTCTTCCTCGGAGACGGTGGTGGCATCAAACAGGCTGCGCTGCAACCGATTATGGGATCGGACGCGGTCGCCGAGCTGCTGGCGGCTGCCCTCCCCCGAATAGGACGCGAACTGTCTGCCGAGCCCGTCTCCATCAACGGCTTCCCGGCACTCGTCCTCCGGCTCGACGGTGAGATCGACACGGTGATCGCCGTCCACGTCGACGAGGGGCTCATTACCGGGCTCTACTCCGTACGTAACCCGGAGAAGCTGTCGCGCATGGCCCGGGAGACCGTCCTGCACCGCTAGTCGTCCGACCGGCTGTGTGCGGGTCCAAGAGGGCGAAGCCGTGTTCGATGATCAGCCGGCGCGAACCTACCGGCCTCTGGACCCGGGCATTACCCGAGAGGTAATTGGATGCCCCGGCATCGCGTCCTACCGTCGAAGAGTCGTTCGGTGACACGATCCCGTCCGCCCGGTGCGTAGCCCTTTCCTCGAAGGAGTTCCCTTGTCCGCCTATGGTTTCGCGCATCTACGCGCTCGTCGCCCGCACCCGGAGATCCTCGAGTATCTGGAGCGGATCCAGGCCACCCTGGACCCGTTCGAGGGTCGCTTCGTCATTCACGGCCCGCCCGCGGAGGTGGTGGAGGGCCACTGGCCCGGCAGCATGGTGCTGCTGGAGTTCGCGGATCTCGACCGTGCCCGGGCCTGGTATCACTCCCCCGCCTACCGCGAGATCGCCCACCTGCGCACCGACCACATCGACGGCGACCTGCTGCTGATCGAGGGCGTCGGCCCCGGCTACGACCCGAGCGAGCGAGCCGCCAAACTCCGCGCCGAAGCCTGAGGTCCGCGCCGGGACCCCGCCCTGACCGCAGGAACTACCCGGTGCGCCGGGAGATCGAATCCGCTTCCGGCGCAGTGCGTCTGACGAGCAACTCAGCGGTGGTCGTACAACCGAACATGCGGGGCAAAAGCTCGCAACGCCGACTTCAACGCCCCGACGTCGAGATCCCAGCCCTCCACCGACTGGTAACACTGCAAGAGACGGTCGTCAGGCGGACCGCTGAGCGCGGAGGCCACCGACAACATCGCTGCCTGAGGTCGGGTCTGCGGCGGCGTGGCGCTGATCCGCAGAATTCCGATGTTCACGTTGCCCGCTATCCCCGTTCGTTCTCGCCAGAGTGACACGACCGCGACGTCATTCCACTCGACCCGGTGCGTCTGTGCCTCGTACTTCAGCGGTGGCCCACCGAGTGTAATGCCACGTTCGTCGACTCGAATCGCCACCTTTCGGGACAGCGAATTGATCAGAATCAGAACGAAGCCACCACCGAACAATGCGACACAGGCAATCGTGAAGACGGCACCCCGGTCCGACACGAAGACCGCGCTCAGAGTCAACACCGCCGTCCCCACCAGCAATAGCACCGACTTCGCAGTGAACCCGAAACGCTCTTCATAGATCATCAACCGCCACGATATCGGACCGAAATCCGTTGAACCACAGGATCGGCCACGCTCGATGGGTCACTGGGACACAGTCGAAGTGCGTCGGCTGTATCCGCACAGGGTCTCACCGCATATGGGCCTCACACCGCTTCGACGCGCTCACCCGACGAGCCTGAAACCATCCCGCCCCTGCGGGCCAAAACCCTGCCACGCACACGGCGCTTCCGTACCTCGGTCGCCACCGGCCGATCCGAACAACGCGATCAGCCGCAGATGGGTTTGTATGCCCACCGATCACCGATGCACCTTCGTGCCCGCTGTCCACATCTCCAGGATCCGCGGGTACCGTCCCGACGGTGCGACGCGACAGCGGTTATGACACTTTTGAATTCGATACCTGGGAACGCTTGGCTGCTCTCCTACCCTCGGACCGAGACGCCGGACAGTTCCGCGATTGCCGCGAAATCGGAGAGCAGGAAGCAGGCCTGCAGCTGTTGACTCACAGTCTCCTCGAGCACCAGGTTCCCATTACCGACCGCACCCGGGTCGAGATCGAAGTGCTCGCGGAGCACTGGGGTGAACGATTCGCCCGACACGACGAGATCGCGATGTGCGTCAGGGCATCCGAGCAGGATGCCTCGATACGACTTTTGCCTGATAAACAGGTAGAACCGTTCGAGCCTTCCGAGGTCGGGATAACCGACCCCGCCACCGCGAGGATGGTCGTTATCCCGTGGTTCGAATGCCTCGGCTGCAGTCGCGTGGTTGCACGGGTCCACACGCGACAACCGTGGGGTGAGTTCCTGTTTCAGGCTGAGCGCTACCTCGTCTTGCCTCGCAGCGGCGACGCCGCCACCGGCGGCCGCCTCTTTCGTAAGACTGAGCTGCTCGACGCATTCGCGTTGCTACTGACCTGCAGCTGAGCACGCGGTAGCCGGTCGGCAGGATGGCGCGCTCGGGCACCATCCCGGTCATTGGCAGGAGCGAATGCTCTGACCACGGTGATCCGGTGGCGGTCTGCGAAGCATGTCCGCAGGAGTCCATCGAAAGTTCAGTCCTCTATTGCGCCCCGCCCTTTGCGCCCTGCCGGGCGCCAGTAGCTACCGCCGTAGAAGTACCAGGGTTGAGACTCGAGAAATTCAGCCGCGGTTGTCGGAGTCAACGACTCCACCTCTTCGGATGTGATGACCGCGCGATACCACTTCCTGTAGCTCCGGTATGCCTCGTGCTCATAGAAGTACCGGAGCCATTTGGTGCCGCAGTGGGCGCATGTCTCGATCGTCACGTCCGCGTATCGCCAGCTCGAGTTGTCAACGCCGGTGTGGCGGGTTTCGTACTTGTAGGCATCGAAAGGTGGTGTCATGCACGCCCGCGCCGGCCAATGTGGTCGGCGCGGTCAGCGGCAGACGAGTGCGCGGGGGCAGGATGTGAGCATGATCGAACCCAGAGTCACCTACGACCCGGTTGCCGACGCCGCGTACATATACCTCACACGCGAGATTCCGGCTGGGGGCGTGACCAAGACGGTTCCGGTTGACCCGATCGCGATCGGAGGCATGGTCAACCTCGATCTCGACGCCAATGGAGTCATAGTCGGTATCGAGGTGCTCGGTGCGAGGTCGAAACTGGATCCAGACCTGCTGCCCGGTCAATGACCCCGCTAACCCAGCTGCCGCCGCCGCTTTTCCCGCACCGCCGGGCCGGGCGGGAGAAGCGGTCGGGCGCAGGCGGATACGATTCGGCGGATCGGCGGCCGCACGTTAGTCACGGAGAAACCAGCTATGCCCGAGAACCCGTCTGCGAACCGAGTGCACGGACCTGCCTCCGGCGCGGAGACACCGGCGTCGGGGCGGGGCGGAGCCGGGGCGCGATACCTGGCGGGGCTCGGGGTGTCGGAACTGCCGCTCGAATTCGATTGGGACGAGCCGATTCGTAACACCCTGCTCGACGATGATGACGAGCGGGATCTGCTGTTGGCCGACCAGTTGGGACTGTTGCGAGACGAAGCGGTTTTCGGGCTCGGGATCGCGGCGGCCGAGTGGGTTGTCGCGCGGATGGACGGGCACGCCGGCGAATCAGACCTCGCGGACGTCCGGTTGCGGATCGAGGCGATGTGGGCGCTGTGCGCCGAACCGCGCTACGCGCGGCTGACCGATCCCCCGGTGTACGCCGACCACGCCGAACCGCGCAGTGTAGAGCCGCTGTGGGTCTGCGGCACCCTGCTGTTCTGGTTGTACGGATCAGCCGTTCAGGGCGACGAGTTGCAGGGCGAGTGCATGTCGCTCATCCTGCTGGCCCGGCGGCTGATGGGACCGCACCGAGAGTTCGCACGGTGGTTGAATGACGCCATCGCGCAGGCGACGCTGTCGTATGCGGTGGCCGACGACGACCCCGACGATGAAGACGCCCAACTGGTGTGGAAGCCGGTGCCGCCGGAGTCCTTCTGGCCCGGCTTCGCCTGGACGACCACCGAAGACGCGCACGCGCGAGTGGACGCATTCCTCTCGGGGCTCGACCCCGCGCGCAACCCCTATCTGCGAACGGCCGAGGACATGCGGACCCACGGCTTCGCGGGAACCCCCTACGGCGGCTGAGTCTTTCGACCGATCCCCCGCGCTACACGCGGAGAGAGACGCCCGTGCGGGACTCGGAAACCTTCCAGAGTTCAGCGGCAACCTCGAGATCCGAAGCCGCCGCCGAACGGCCGACGAGAGTCGGGTGACCGCGGTACTCGTAGAACCCGTCCGGGCCGACATAGGACGCGCCGGGTAGATCCTGGCTCACGGCGAAGAGCGTCGGCAGCGCGCCCATCTCCGGCTCCTGGGCGATGGCCTTGTTACCCAACCGCATCGCGAAGTCGAGAACGGGCTGGGCCGAATGACTTTGGAGGTTCGTCGCCGCCCAGCCCGGGTGCGCGGCGAGGGAACGGCGCGAATCGCGCACGGCGTCGAGGCGGCGTTGCAGTTCCAGGGTGAACAGCAGGTTGGCCAGTTTCGACTGGGAATACGCCGCGGCGGGGTTGTAGCGGCGGCGCTGCCAGTCCAGGTCGGTCAGGTCGATCGTGCCGCGGCGGTGGGCCTGGGAGGAGACCGTGACCACCCGGTCGGTGATGTGCGGCAGCAGCAGGTTGGTCAGGGCGAAATGGCCGAAGTGGTTGGTGCCGAGCTGGCGTTCGAAGCCGTCGGCGGTGGTTCCGAAGGGCACCATCATGATTCCGGCGTTGTTCACCAGGACGTCGATGTCACCGGACCAGCCGTCGGCGAACCGGCGGATCGATGCCAGGTCGGCCAGGTCGAGTTCCCGGACCTCGGTGTCGCCCTCGATCCGCCGGGCGGCCTGTTCGCCGCGAGCGGTATCGCGCACGGCGAGGATCACCCGCGCGCCGGCCCGGGCCAGTTCCCGGGCTGTCACCAGGCCGAGCCCGCTGTTCGCGCCGGTCACGACGACGGTGCGGCCCTTCATCTCGGGGAGATCGGCTGCGTTCCACTGTGAGTTCGTCATGCCCCCAATGTAGACACTGTCCACAAAGTGGTCAATGTCCACATGAATGCTAGGCTCGGGGCACTATGGCCCCCGATCGTCGATACCACCACGGTGACCTGCGAGATCAGCTTCTCGACGGCGCGGAGAAAGCGCTGCGCGAACACGGGGTCGAAAAGCTGTCGCTGCGCCAGGTCGCCCGTGAAGTCGGCGTCACCCACAACGCGCCGAGCCGGCATTTCCCGGACAAGCAGGCGCTGCTGGACGCGTTGGCGCTCAGGGGTTTCCGGCGACTCGGCGACGCGTTCGTGGCCGCGGCCGCCACCGGCGACGACCTGCCCGTCGAGGACCGGTTCAAAACCTTGGCACGCGCGTATCTCGACTTCGCACTGCACAATCCGACGCTGCTGACCTTGATGTTCGCGCGCAAACACAGCGCGTCCGGCGGCGCGGCGATGGCCGAGGCCGTCACCCGCGCCTTCGCGGTGCCGGTGGCGATCACCGCCGAGGGCCAGGCGCGCGGCGAGGTGATCGCGGGCGACCCACTGCGGATCGGCTGGACGGTCGCGGTCGCCCTGCAGGGTCTGGCGAGCTTCGCCGGCGCCGGATTGATCGCCCCGGACGCCATCGACGATCTGCTCGACGACACCGTGACCCGGTTGACGCGCGGCCTGATGCCGCGCCCCTAGCGCACCCTTCCGACAGGAGAACTCGTGAGCACCGCCATTCACCATCCGTTCGACGACGCCGTGCATCTCGCGGCAACCGGCACCGGAACCTTCACCGGGCAAACCAGTCCGCGCTACGCCAATATGGTCGGCCCGTTCGGCGGGATCACCGCCGCGACCCTGCTGCAGGCCATCACACAGCACCCGCAGCGCCTCGGCGAGCCGCTCTCGCTCACCGTCAACTACGCCGCGCCGATCGCCGACGGGCCGTTCACCATCATCGCGACACCCACGCGGACCAATCGCTCCACCCAGCACTGGAACGTGACGATGACCCAGGGTGAGGTGGTGAACACCACTGCCACAGCGGTTTTCGGCGTGCGTCGCGACTCCTTCGGCGCCACCGAGATCACGCCGCCGCCTTCCGCGGAGGCGCGGACGATCGACCCCGAGCCGACGCCCGAGGGCATCGCCTGGATGGACAATTACGAAATGCGCTTCACCGCGGGCGGTCTCGGAGCCCTCGGCTCGTCGACGGCGAGCGATTCGACCACGACGCTGTGGGTCCGGGACAACCCGCCGCGACTGCTGGATCAGCTGTCCCTGACCGCGCTGAGCGATGTGTTCATCCCCCGGATCATGGTCCGTCTCGGGCGGCTCGTGCCGGCCGGAACCGTGTCGCTGAGCATCTACTTCCACGCCGACGCCGCCACGATCGACAAGGTCGGCGACGAGCCCATCCTGGCCACGGCCCGCTCCCAGCACTTCGGCACCGGCTTCGCCGACCAGACCGCCGAGCTGTGGACGGGCGACGGAACCCTGCTCGCCACCGGCCATCAGCTGGTCTACTTCAAAGCGTGATCCACCCCCGGCAGGCGGTCCGACCGCCTGCGACGGCTACTCCGGATTCAGCGACTTCCAGGACTTGCGGGTCACCGCGGCGGTGCGCAGGTTGACCAGGAACGTCCAGCCGTCCCGCAGGATGAGGCCGTCGGCGTCGACACGGGTGACCTGCCAGGTGTCGCGGCGATTCGGGACCGGGGCGGCGGTGAATCTGCCGAAGCGTGCGTCGGGCGCGTTGGCTCGCACCAGGGCGATGGCCCTGTCCGCTTCGTGTGCCGTTGTGGGCTCGGCATCGCCCAGCGTTGTCATGGAACTGTTCACCTCGTGTCGCGGCGCGGGCGCCGCGGGATCGATCTTCGATTCTTGTCGCGCATGCGGTTTCGGGCTCGGGCGGGCCGAGCCGATCCCGGGGTTCGCGCGTATGACACGAGAGTTCCCGGGACCGGCGTGCATCATGCCTGATGCGTCGGCGTGCCGCTGATGCGACCCACGGGAATTCGAGCGGCAGCACATGCTGTGCCACAACGGTTTTGTCCGGCAGGCGCCGGACCTCAGGGGTTGGACGCGGACGGCACGGCGGAATCCCCACCGGCACCGGGGTCGAGCGGCGGCAGGGCGAGGACCGCGCGGCAGGTCGCGATGATCAGCTCGTCGAGGTGTCCGGGTACCGCCTGATCGGCCAGCAGATGCCGCCGCACAGCCCCGTAGGGCACGTCTACGACCGCGAAAACCGTTCGCTCGTAATCGATGTCGGCACGACGATCGGCGAAGGACCGCAGCGCGTCCAGGAGCGCCGAGTTCACCTGTTCGCGGTCGGCGGCCAATTCCATGGGCCAGCGCGGCACGAGGGCTTCACGGGTGTGCCGTACCAGCAGCGCCGCCTCGACCGGGTGTGCCCGGCACCAGCGCGGGGTGTGCAGCGCGGCGGCTTCGAGATCACCCGCGGCCAGGGCGGTGAGCAGCCCCTCCTGGAAACGGCCGACCGTGCGCAGCCACAGCGCGGCCAGCAGCAGATCCCGCGAGGGGAACCGGTGATACATCGACCCGACCGGCCCGCCCAGTTGCCCGGCGATGGACGCCATCGTGATCGACGCGACCCCACCCTCGCCCGCCAGCGCCGCCGCGGCGTCGAGAATCCGGTCCCTGGTGAACTTCGCGGGCCTTCCCATCGCTCCCCTGCTTCCCATATAGTTTCATCATTCTAGAATCCAGATTCTAATACAGGAGTGGCCATGTCCACCGCTACCGAACCCGTCGAAACCTTCTACACCGCGGTGCTGTCCGGCGACGCCGGCGCGATCCTCGCGGTCCTGCACCCCGATTTCGAGATACACACCGCCCCCGGCCTTCCCAGCGGCGCGGGCGGCACCTTTCACGGCCCGCACGAGGCCCTCGCCAAGGTCTGGGGTGCGGTGAACCGTGACTTCGACACCGCTCCCCACCCCGAGTCCTGGTCCGAGACCGCCGACGGAACGATCGTCGTCACCGGCCACTACCGCGGCACCGCACGCGCCACCGGCCGCGCCTACGAGGCCGAGTTCGCCCACTTCTGGCGGGTGGATTCCGGCCGCATCCGCTGGCTCCACCAGTACACCGACACCGCTCGCTGGCACGAGGCGCTGATCCCGAACGGGCGGTGACTCGCGAACTTCGTCGGACTCGCGAACGTTCTTCGAACGGCCGCGGCCCTCGCCGGATACGGTTGGACGACATGCACTCTCGAATGGACCTGACCGCCGAGCTGGTACGGGATCTGCTCCGTGAGCAACACCCCGACCTGGCGCATCTTCCGGTTCGGCTCGGCGCGCGGGGCTGGGACAATCAGCTGTGGCGGCTCGGCGACGATCTGGCGGTGCGGCTGCCGTGGGCGACGGAATCCGCGGATGCGCTGTTGCGCAAAGAGTTCGCGTGGGTGCCCGCGATCGCGCCGCACCTCCCGCTGCCGGTTCCCGTGCCCCAGCGCCTGGGCGAGCCGTCCGAACGATTTCCCCGGCCGTGGATCGTGACCACCTGGATTCACGGTGAGCCCGCCGATCGCGTCCCGATCACCCGCGCCACCTCGGCCACCAGGTTGGCGGCTTTCCTGACCGCCCTGCATCAACCCGCTCCGGCGACGGCGCCCGCCGGCCGGGATCGCGGCGGGCCGCTGTCGCGCTCCGCGGCCAGGTTCGCCGAGCAGCTGGGCGCGCTGACGGAATTGGGCCTGATTCCCGATCCGGCCGGGGTCCGCGCGGTCTGGGAGGACGCCGTCGCCGCACCCGAATGGCGCGGCCCCGCGCTGTGGCTGCACGGTGACCTGCATCCCGCCAATGTCCTCACCGCGCACGGCGCCCTCCGCGGCGTCATCGACTTCGGCGATCTCTTCGCGGGCGATCCGGCGTTCGATCTCGCGGCCGCGTGGATTCTGTTGCCCGACGGCGCGACCGACCTGTTCCACGCGGCGTATGGGACGACCCCGTGCGTGGACGGGGAACACCTGGACGCGACGCTGCGCAGGGCTCGCGGCTGGGCGGTCTTGCGGGCCTTCGCCGGGATTCTCATCGGCGACGCCGGACTGCGCGGGCGGCCCGGCGGCAAGCCGACGTGGGGTCCGCCCGGACAGGACGCGCTGCGCCGACTGCTCGAAAGTCGTCGCTGATCGGGCGCGGATCGCCGCCGGGTCGGCAGAATGGGGTGATGATGCGGATCGAGGCGGTGCGAGGGGACATCACCGAGCAGCGGGTGGACGCGGTGGTCAACGCGGCCAATTCCTCGCTGCTGGGCGGGGGCGGGGTCGACGGTGCCATTCATCGGAAAGGGGGCGGTGAGATCCTGGCGGCCTGCCGGGAGCTGCGCGCCTCGAAGTACGGGAAGGGCCTGGGTACCGGGCAGGCGGTGGCCACCACCGCGGGGCGGTTGCCGGCGCGGTGGGTGATTCACACGGTGGGTCCGGTGTGGTCGCCGGACGAGGACCGTTCGGGATTGCTGGCGTCGTGTTATCGGGAATCCTTGCTGGTGGCAGCGGAATTGGGGGCGCGGACGGTGGCGTTTCCGGCCGTCTCCACCGGGATTTTCGGATGGCCCATGGACGACGGGGCCCGGATCGCGGTGGAGACGGTGAACGCGTCGGAGGCCGATCTCGAGCTGGTGCGGTTCGTCTTGTTCGACGATCGGGCGCTCGAGATCTTCGCCGCGGCGGTGCACGAACTCGGGCGTTGAGCACGGCTGCCGGACACCGGGTGTTCGAGGGACACCGATGAGTTGTGCGAGCCCGGGGCGTCAGTACTGGTGAACGGTTTCGAACCAGGAGGATTTGTCATGCCGAAGTTCATCACCATCGGGTACGGCGACCAGGCCGGTTACGAGGGCACCGACGCGGGGATCCGGGACGCGGCGCACGCGCACGATGCGCGGCTGCGGGAGGAGGGGGTCGAGATGGGAATCGCGGGGACGCCGGTGCAGGTGCGGAACCATGACGGGGCCGGGGTGCGGACCTCGGAGGGGTCGTTCATGAAGTCCGAGCTGCCCGTTGCCGGGTTCGCAGTGATCGAGGCGGAGAGCCTGGCGGACGCCGTTCGGCTGGTGTCGCAAACGCCCTGCGCGGTGGCGCAGGGGGTGGTCGAGGTGTGGCCGTTGCGGGAATCTCCCTAGGGCACATCGCGACCCGGTCAGGACACGGTGACCGCTTCGGCGTGCGCCTTGAGCGCGTGCAGGGTGGCCGGGATGCCGTGCAGCGCGTGATTGTCCCGCGGCTCGCCCAGCGGTCCCGAGAACCGCAGCAGGCGATGGAAAGCCGAGGCGTTCGGCCACTCCCGGTATTCGGTGACCAGGGTGCCCTCGGGATGCGGATCGAGGCAGTAACCCCAGTGCGGGCCGACGATGTGCACGCGAAACTCGAAGTGCCGCAACGGCGCGACCACCGTGACCTCGCACGGGGTCGCCCACACGACGGGCCCGATGCGATTGAGGCCGACGAACCAGGATCCGGTGCGCGGGGCGGTCCCCCGGTGCAACCGGTAGCCGCGGCGGTTCTCGGTGCTCCAGCGGCCCATGCCGGTGACATCGGTGACCAGCTCCCAGATTCGTTCGCGCGGTGCGGCGATGAGCAGCGACATCGCATCGGTCCGGGCGTGCTGCGTGCGGGTGCGGATCACGCCCTCCGGCGGGCGCAGGTAGCGCCCGAACGTCGAGTCACACTGGTCAGCCATACGAACCTCGCTGTCTGAGACAATCTCAGGGTATCGCGCGGGTTCGACGCGGGCAAGCGGCCCCGCCGTCCGGACAGCCGCCGAACCGCGCGGCATACCCCTTCGGCCGATCCACGATTCGCGCCGACCCGACAGCGCATCTCGCGTCCGGCCCCGCACGGCGCATCTCACGCCCGGCCGATGCCCTGTGAGGGCTTGCTTACTTTCCCGTTACCGGAAGTGATTTTCGGGAAACCCCAGGCCAATAGCGTATTCAAGCATGTCGACCACAGTGGATTCCCGCTCCGCCGCAGCGAGCGGACACCTGCGCGACATGGTGTATTCCACCCTGCGCGACGAACTCATGAACGGGCGCATCAAGTTCAGTCAGCGCCTGACCGAACCCAAGATCTCCACTCGCTTCGGCATTTCCCGCACCCCGGCCCGCGAGGCGCTGGCCATGCTCTGCTCGGACGGACTGCTGCGCCGCGACGAGGTCGGCTTCAGCCCGGTGCGGCCCAGCATTCCGCTGGTGCGGGATCTGTACGAATTGCGAATCACCCTCGAGCTGGGCGGAATTCAGCGCGCCATCACCAACCCCGGTGTGCGCCACGATCACGCGCTGCTGTGGGCCGAGCGTGAACGCTGGCTGTCCCTGCGGGCCAATCCCCCGGTGCAGGAGCCCTCGTTCGTGGTGGTGGACGAGAAATTCCACGTCGCGCTGCTGACCGCGTCGGGCAACACCGAGATGGTGCGCGCGCTGCTCGCGGTCAACGCTCGCATCCGCCACGTGCGGATGTACGACTTCATGGTCAACAACCGCATCGAGGTCACCATCGCCGAACACCTGGCGATCCTGGATGCCGTGCTGGCGGAAGACCTTCCGCTGGCCTACGACCTGCTGCGCCTGCATATCGGCGAATCGTTGGATGTCGTTCTCGACCGAGTCAGCCGGGCCATGGTCGCCATGTCCCTGGCGACCGAGGAGTAGGAATATGAGCCTGAATTTCGACACCCTGCTGGTGGCCAATCGCGGGGAGATCGCCTGCCGCATCATGCGCAGCGCTCGCGCGCTCGGGCTGAAAACGGTGGCGGTGTACTCCGACGCCGATCTCGGCGCGGCCCACGTGCGCATGGCCGACACCGCGCTGCGACTCGGCCCCGGACCGGCCGCCGAGTCGTATCTGCGCGCCGATCGCGTGATCGAGGCCGCGCTCGCCGCCGGTGCGGGCGCTATTCACCCCGGCTACGGATTCCTGTCCGAGAACGCCGAGTTCGCAACCACGGTCGAGGCCGCCGGACTCGCGTTCGTCGGTCCCACACCCGATCAACTGCGCGTGTTCGGCGACAAGCACACCGCTCGTGAAGCCGCTCGGGCCGTGGGCGTGCCGCTGGTGCCCGGCAGCGGCGTCCTGGATTCGGTCGAGCACGCGGTGGCCGAGGCCGAGCGGATCGGCTACCCGGTCATGCTCAAGGCCATCGGCGGTGGCGGCGGCATCGGCATGCAGGCGTGTTTCAGCGCCGACGAGCTGGTCACCGCGTACGACCGCGTGCAGCGCCTGGCGCTGGCCAACTTCTCCTCCGCCGGAGTCTTTTTGGAGCGCTTCGTCTCTCGCGCCCGACACGTCGAGGTCCAGGTCTTCGGCGATGGCGCGGGCCGGGTGGTCAGCCTCGGCACGCGCGATTGCTCGCTGCAGCGCCGCAATCAGAAGGTCATCGAGGAAGCGCCCGCTCCGGGGCTTTCCGATGAGGTCGTCGCGGAGCTGCTGGAAACCTCACGCGCGCTGGCGCGTTCGGTCGGGTACCGCTCGGCGGGCACGGTGGAGTTCGTGTACGACACCGAACGCGGCGCGGCCTCCTTCCTGGAGATGAACACCCGCCTGCAGGTGGAACACCCCGTCACCGAGGCGATCACCGGCGTGGATCTGGTGGAGTGGATGCTGCGCCTGGCCGGCGGGGACGCCACCATGCTGGACGAGCTGTCCGAGGCCGGTCCGGCGATCACCGGGTGGGCCGTGGAGGCCCGCGTGTACGCCGAGGATCCCGGCAACGATCACCGCCCCAGCGCCGGATTGATCACCGAGACACGGTTTCCCGAGGACGCTCGGGTCGATTCCTGGATCGGCACCGGCACCGAGGTCAGCGCCTACTACGATCCGTTGCTGGCCAAGGTCATCACGCACGGTGACACTCGCGCGGCGGCCTTCGACCGGCTGACCGCCGCGCTCGGCGAGACGCGCGTCTACGGCGTGCAGACGAACCTGGCCCAGTTGCGCGCCGCCGCCACCGCTCCGGTGGTGCGCGCGGGGTCGCACATCACCGGATCGCTGGCCGAGATCGACTTCTCGAGCCGCCGCGTGGACGTCGTGCGGGCGGGCACGATGACCACCGTGCAGGATCATCCGGGCCGAATCGGGTTGTGGGAGGTCGGTATTCCGCCGTCCGGTCCGATGGACGACCTCTCGTTCACCCTGGCCAACATCGCGGTCGGCAATCAGCCCGGGGTCCCGGGGCTCGAATGCACGCTGCAGGGCCCGCGCCTGCGGTTCGCCGGCGCCGCGGTCATCTGCGTCAGCGGCGCGCCCGCTCCGGTCACCGTGGACGGCGCGCCGGTCCCCCAGTGGGAGCCGGTGACCGTGAGCGCAGGGTCGGTGCTCGATATCGGTGCGCCCGCCGATGCCGGGTTGCGCACCTACCTCGCCATTCGCGGTGGCATCGACGCCCCGCTGTATCACGGCAGCGCTTCGACTTTCACGCTCGGCGGGTTCGGCGGCATCAACGGCCGCGCGGTCGCCGACGGTGACGTGCTGGGCATCGCCGCCATCGGCGATGATCCGCATCCCGGGGCGGGGCCGGTGCCGCTCGAGCACCGCCCGGTGTTCACCCACGAGTGGGAGCTGGCCGTGGGCGAGGGTCCGCAGACCGCGCCCGCCTACTTCACCGACGCCGATATGGCACAGTTCTACGGGCAGCCGTGGCGCGTGGGCAGTCACGCCAACCGCACCGGAATCCGGTTGGAGGGGCCCAAACCCGAATGGTCCCGCGCCGACGGCGGTGACGCGGGCCTGCACCCGTCCAACCTGCACGACAATCCGTACAGCGTCGGAGCGCTGAACGTCTCGGGCGACACCCCGATCCTGCTCGGTCCGGACGGTCCCAGCCTCGGCGGGTTCGCGTGCCCGCTGACCGTGGTCTCGGCCCATCGCTGGAAGCTCGGCCAGGTGCGCCCGGGCGATGCGCTGCGCTTCGTGCCGATCGGCGATGACACCGCGACCGCGCTGCGGTCCGACACCGCGACCCGGGCCGCCGGCGCGCTCACCGACGAAGGTGCGGCCCTGCGTGATCGCGGCATCCTGGGTGCGGCCGAGACCGGCTCGGATCGGCCCGCGGTGCGCTATCTGCGCGGCGGCGACGACAACATCCTGGTCGAGTACGGCGAGATGGTGCTCGATCTCGGGCTTCGCATGCGGGTGCACGCGCTGGCGCAGGCCCTGACGGCCGCCGCGCCCGCGGGCATCATCGACATCACCCCGGGCGTGCGGTCCCTGCACATTCATTTCGATCCCGATGTGCTGCCGCAGCGCCGGCTGCTGGGACTGCTCGCCGAGCTGGAGCAGGAGCTGCCCGCCACCGGGGATCTGGTGGTGCCCAGTCGCACGATTCGTCTGCCGTTGTCCTTCGACGATCCCTCCATCGCCGAGGCGATCGATCGCTACCGCAGTGGAATTCGCGACACCGCGCCGTGGCTGCCGTCCAATACCGAGTTCATCCGCCGCATCAACGGCCTGGACAGCGTCGAGGACGTGCGGCGCACGGTGTTCGACGCCGAATACCTGGTGCTGGGGCTGGGCGATGTGTATCTCGGTGCGCCCCTTGCCGTTCCGCTCGATCCGCGGCATCGCCTGGTCACCACCAAGTACAACCCCGCGCGAACCTGGACGCCCTCGGACGCGGTCGGCATCGGCGGCAAGTACCTGTGCGTCTACGGGATGGCCTCCCCCGGCGGCTATCAGCTCATCGGGCGGACGATTCCGATCTGGTCGAGCTATCGCCAGTCCGCGCCGTTCGAGGACGGCACGCCGTGGCTGTTCCGGTTCTTCGACCGCATCATCTGGGAGCCGGTGAGCGCCGAACAGCTCCTCGACCAGCGTGCCGCCGCCCAGGCCGGGCGGTTCGACGCCGAGGTCAGCGAGGGCACGTTCGCGCTCGCCGATCACCTACGGCTGCTGGCGGACAACGCCGAGGATATCGCCGCGTTCGAAGCCCGCCAGGCCGCCGCGTTCGCCGCGGAGAAACAGGCCTGGCATGCCGCCGGTGAATTCGACCGCTCGGTGGTGACAGCACCGCCGCCCGAACCGCACGACGACCTGCTCGCGGATCTGCCGCCGGACGCGTCGGTGGTGACCGCGCCGATGGTCGGCAACGTGTGGCGGGTCGACATCGCCGAGGGAGACACCCTGCGCGAGGGTGATCCGGTGGCGGTGCTCGAAGCCATGAAACTCGAACTGCCCGTGCCCAGTCCGGTCACCGGCACCGTGCTGCGGGTACTCGCCGCGCCCGGCGCCAAGGTCGAACCCGGAACCCCACTAGCCGTGATCGGAGTCGCTGAATGACCAACCTGGAGATCTCCCCGTCCGCGCGGGTCGCTGCCGCGTTCGCCCGCATCGCCGCGGCCGATCGGCCCGAAGTGTGGATCACCCTGCGGGAGCGGGCCGATGTGGCCGCCGACGCGCTCGCGGTGGAACAGCGGATCGCCGACGGCGCTGACCTGCCGCTGGCCGGGCTGCTGGTCGCGGTCAAGGACAACGTGGACGTGGCCGGTCTGCCGACCACCGCGGGGTGCCCCGAATTCGCGTACACCCCCGCCGATACCGCCGCCGCGGTCGAGCGCCTCACCGCGGCCGGTGCGATCGTGCTGGGCAAGACCAATCTCGATCAGTTCGCCACCGGACTGGTCGGCACGCGCAGCCCGTACGGGGCGGTGCGCAACGCGCTGGATCCCGAGCTGATCTCCGGTGGGTCGAGTTCGGGTTCGGCGGTCGCGGTCGCGCTGGGCATCGCCGATATCGGAATCGGCACCGACACAGCGGGTTCGGGGCGGGTGCCCGCGGCGTTCCACGACATCGTCGGGATCAAGGCCACGCTCGGAATCATTCCCACGCACGGGGTGGTGCCCGCGTGCGTGGATTACGACGCGCTCACCGTGTTCGCCGGATCGCTCGACACGGCGGCGATCGCGGCTCGCGTCATGGCCGGGCCCGAACCGCGCGATCCGCGCAGCCGGCGCTGGCCGTCGGATATCCGGCTCGCCGCGCCGCACACCCCGCGCCTGGCCATTCCGGTCGCCGCGAATCTGGAGGCGCTGAGCCCGGAGTACGCCACCGCGTTCGAGCAGACCGTGGCCGCGGCGGTCGAGGCGGGCTGCAAGGTCGAAACCGTGGATCTCACCGGGCTGTTGGATGCCGCCCGGCTGCTGTACGACGGGGCGATCGTGGCCGAGCGGTATGCGGCGGTCGGGGAATTCCTGGCGACCGGGCCGGCCGGGGCGGATCCGACCGTGGCGGCGATCATCGGCGCGGCCGCCACACCCACGGGTGCGGCGTTCGCGCGGGATCTGGACGCGCTCGCCCGCGCGCGCACCGAGGCCGCGGTGCTGCTGGAATCGTTCGACGCGGTGCTGCTGCCCACCACCACCGAGCATCCGAGTCTGGCCGCGGTGGCCGCGGATCCGGTGGGGATCAACCGCCGGCTGGGCACCTTCACCAATTTCTGCAATCTGCTGGATATGGCGGCGGTGGCGGTGCCGGGTGTGCCGACGGCCACCGGTGCGCCGTTCGGGGTCATGGTCGTGGTTCCGGCCTTCGCCGATCAGATCGCGGTCGACATCGCCGCGCGGCTGCAGACCGGCGGGCCCGCACCGCTTTTCGCCGACCACGGGGTGCACCTGGCGGTGTTCGGCGCGCATCTGCGCGGGCAGCCGCTGCACTGGCAGCTCGAGGAGCTCGGCGCGCGGTTCGCCGGGGACATCCACACCAGCGATGCCTACCGGCTGACCGCGATGGACACCACCCCGCTCAAGCCCGGCCTGGTGCGCACCGGGCCGGGGCAGGGCGCGCCGATTGTCGGGGAGCTGTTCCTGGTGTCCGAGGCCGGTCTGGGCCGGTTCCTGGCGGCGCTGCCCGCGCCGATGGCGCTGACCAGTATCGAGCTGGCCGACGGTCGTTCGGTGGTGGGCTTCACCGCGACCCACGACGCGACCGCCACGGCCACCGACATCACCGAGTACGGCGGCTGGCTGGCCTACCTGTCGCGGCCGCGCTGACCCGGCCGTAACCGGGCCGGCGATCCGGGTTCTCGGGCCCCGCGAGGGTGCGGGCGGTGCGGCGACACGCCGTGAACTCCCCTGCCGCGTGCACACTCGCGGGCGATGAAATCTTCTGTGCCCCACACCCGTGCCCGTACCGACCGCGCTGTTCGCCCCCGCCCCGGGGGCGAATTCGCGAAACCGAAGTTGATCACTATGCTCTCCGGCATGGGGAGGAACTCCGCGGTCTGCTTCGCGTTCGCCACCGTCGTCCTGGTCTCGGGTTGCGACAGCGTCAGCGGTCTCGACACCGATCCCAAACCCGCCGAGTCGGCCGCGACCGCTTCGAGCACGTCGCAAACGACCTCGGCGCCAACGAGTTCCGCTCCGGCCGGACCGGTGGCGCTCCCGGACTGCCCCGAAGGGGTGGTCGACGAGCTCGACTGCCGTGCCCGCACACAGGACAAGACCGGTGTGGTCTTCGATTCCCGGCGCACCCCGGAGGGCACCGTCACGATCGAGGTGATCGCCCCCGACGGCACCGTAACCCAGACGATCACCGAACAGGCGGGTGACCGCTCCGCGAACCCCAGGGCCATCGACACCGATTCCGACGGCCGCGACGAGCTCGTCATTCCCGTCGAGGTGGGCCCCTACTGGTACCGGTTCGTCGTCTATCACGCCACCGGCGATGCCACCGAGTACACACGGGCCGGTGAGTTCCCCGGCACGGGAATCGATCCCACCCCGGACGGTCTGGCTCATACCGCGCACAAGAACGGCTATCAGTCCGTCACCCATACTTTCTGGACCTACGAGAACGACGTCATGGTTCCCGTCGTCATCGCCGAGTCGAAGTTCACCAACGGCACCGACGCGCCGCCGGTATGCACCATCACCAGCGCACCCGGACTGAGCAAGACCAGCTTCAAGACGGTGGCCGCCGCCCGCACCCACTTCTGTGCCCAAGCGGCCGAGAGCTGAGCGACCGCTGTCACGCCGCGCGTCACCACCGTGCCGCGCCGGGTCGAGTCTCCATGCCCGACCGCGTCTTTCCTGGCCGGTCTCGCGCCGCCGTACCGAGCCGGACAGCGCCCTCGGTCCGCAGGTCGACCCGGCCCGACATGGGTGCCGCACCACGCCCACCGGGTAGGCGATGCCGTGCCCGGAATGGTCGGGCACGGGGTGTGCGGCGCGGCGAACACCGCCGGATGCGCCCAGCGGTGCGGACCCGCCGGTCTGCAGCCGCGCGGCGATGTCGATCGCGATCAGATCGGCGCAGGCCGGAACAACGACCATGACCCCGAACTGCGCACCGGTGGCCGGAAAGAATACGGCGCGGATCGTGGTCGTGAGTCCCGGCGACTCGGCGCGATGTCCCGAGCCGGGTCTGCCTGCACGCCTGCGACTTCCCGTCGAAAATCGGTCGCCGTCCGCGGCGTCCCCCGGGGACCATGGCACGGTGACGGATACAGCGCGGGGCGTGGATCGAGCGCGGTGGGAGCAGCTGCCCGGTCCGGTACGGGGTGCGGTCGAGGAACGGCTGGGCGCGCGGGTGGTCGGGGTCGGTGCGGTCACCGGCGGGTTCAGCCACGGGATGGCGGCGCGGCTCGAACTCGGTGACGGGCGTGCGGTTTTCGGCAAGGCGATCCGGACCGACGACCGGCTCATCGAGTCCTATCGCACCGAGGCCGCAACCGGTCTCGTGCTGCCGCCGGGGGTGCCGGCACCGCGCATGTTGTTCAGTGTGTCCGTCGCGGACTGGCTGGTCATGGTGTTCGAGTTCGTGGCCGGACGGCACCCGCGGTTCGATCGGCCCGCGGAATTGATCGCGGCCATCGAGGCCGTCGAGTGCGCGCTGCGTGTGTCGACGCCCGCGCCGGTGGCGGGCCTCGTGGGAATCGAGGACGCGCTCGGACCGAGCTTCACCGCGTGGCGGGACTTCTCGGCGGGCGGGCCGCCGGCCGATCTGGATCCGTGGGCGCGGGCGCACCTGGACGAGCTCGCGGCACTGGAATCGCAGTGGTCGCTCGGGGTCGCCGGTGACACGCTGCTGCACAACGATCTTCGGCCCGACAACATGCTGCTGCGCGCGGACGGCACCGTCGCGCTGGTCGACTGGGCGTGGACCTGCCGCGGGGCGGCGTGGGTGGATCTGGCCTGCCTGCTGCCCGAACTCCTGGACGCCGGGGCCGACCCGGATCGGGTGCTGACCCGGCCGCTGGTGGCCGCGGTCGACCCGCGCGCCATCGACGCCCTGTGCTGTGCGCTGTGCGGATTCTGGGAGCGCAACAGCCGGTTGCCGGCTCCGGCTCACCGGAACTGCGGGCCTTTCAGGTCAGCAGGGCCGGGCTCACGCGGGAGTGGCTCGCGAGCCGCTTTTCCGGGTGACCGGCGTCAGTCGGTGACGTCCGGGGGGATCTCCGGCAAACCCTCGCTGGCGCGTAGTTTTTCGGCCATCGCGGTCAGGAGGTCGGCGGACTCCGCGCTCAGGTCGTAGGCGCGGGAGGAGAGGCGGCGCAGGTTGTAGGCGTGCAGGGAGGACAGGAGCTCCAGGTCATGGTCGATCGTGGCGGCGTAGCGATCGTCGAAGAAGTAGGCCGGGCGGACCCGGAAGAAGTTGGCCAGGGCCACGACCAACTGATCGGAGGGGTTCGTGCGCCGGCCCGAGCGCAACTGGCTCAGATACGGTTTGGCGATCGGGTGCCCGGCCGCGGTCAGGGCGGCGGCCACCTCGGAATTGGTGTGGGGCGCGCGGCCGGGCGGGTGGACCGTCTCGAAGAGTTTGTTCAGGCGGGTCGCGAAGTCCGAGGGCTGCCGGACGGCGCCGCCGGGCACCCGCCGCACGATCGCGTCGACCAGTTCCTGCGGCACCCGCTCGCGCAGGCGTTGCAGCACTGGATCATTCAGCGAGGACTCTTCGAGCAGCGCGGCGACCCGCCGTGCGAGATCCTCGTTCTCGTGGCCCATCACTCCTCCGTCCCGGTGAGACCGCTAATCCAATCGGTATCGCGTTTCAATCTGGACCAGCGCTGCTCGACAGCTTTGGTCGATGGCCAGCCGAACAGCTCGGCGATCTCGGCGCCGCGCAGGCCGACGGTCTTGCCCCACACCAGCCCGCGATCGCGATCCCCGAGCCGGGCCAGGCGGCTGTGCCAGGCCATCCGATTGACCACCAGCGCGGCCACATCGGTGCGGCACGGCACCAGTTCCACCGCGGCCGGACCGTCCTCGACCAGCCCGGGCAGGGCGTAGTCGATATGGACGTCGTACAGCTCGCCCGAACGGCGGCTGCGGCGGAAGTAGTCCACGAACGCCTGCACGCACGCGTTGATGAAATACGTTGCGAGACTGGTGCCCCCGTCCGAGCGCCAGCCGTCGCCGTCGATCGCCTTGCGCCGGAACTTCTCCAGCGCCAGGGTCACCGTCTCCTGCAGAAAATCCTCGTGGAGCCGGCCCGCGACCGTTCTGCGCTCCTGCATGGTGGGCTGCAGGGGCCAGCCCTTCTGCGCCGCGACCGAGAAGATCCGGCCCGAGCGGATCCACGGCCCCACCACCGCCAATCCGTGCCGAACCAGTCTCTCCGCCAGCAGCGTCCACGGCGGCCCCTCGAACCCGGCCTTGCGGACCAGCTCGAACAACGCGTGCTCGTTCTCCGTATCGGTCATAACATCGGCATCCTCACCCCGCACCTTTGCTCGCGTTCTGAGGTTATAGGCGCGTCGCGGGCCCCGAACCCTCTTCCAGCAAATCGAGAGTTGCCGAACGGATCATTTGCCCGGGAAGGGCGAATTGATCGTGGTGAAGTACTGTGCCGCCGCGAGAATCGCGACCGGCGCGGTGACCAGCAGCTGCCCGGCCAGGGTGCCGAGGAAACCGATCACCGCGACACCGGCCAGACAGCCGCCCAGCGCACCGGGCAGCGCGCCGAACATGGCCGAGAGCGCACCGGTCAGTACCGCGCCTCCGGCACCGCCGAGCAAACAGCCAAGGGCCGCACCGGAAATGCCGCCGACCACGGTACCGATGGTGGCGCCCATGCTGATGGTGGTGGCCATGCGGTTCCAGGCGGCCTGTTCGCGTTCGTACTCGCTCTTCCAGGGAGCCTGGTTCTCGAAGGGCAGCGCCACCGGCGCGTAGCGCGCGTGCTCGAGATCGAAGCGCGGGGTGAGGATGGCGCGCCGGTCGGTGACCTCGGCGGCGATGGGGAAGACGAAATCATCGACGCGGAAGGACAATTCGGTCCCCGCCAGCGCATCCCCGGCGGCCGAGCGCACGGTGAACACGCCGTCGTCCACGACCATGGTCCCGGCGTCGGTGCGAATGACGGTGCTGGTCGCGGTGTTGGTGACGGTGTAGTTGACGACCGGGTCGGTGGCCGGTGCGGCCGTGGCCGACTGCTCGAGCACGGTGATCGCCGCGAGCGCGGTCAGGCCGGTGGCCAGGATGCGCGTTCTGTTCTTCATTTCCGAGTCCTTCTGATCCAGCGGTGACGGCGCGGCCGGTCCGCGCGTCGGCACAACCGTGGCCGAGCCCGCCGCCGGCCGAGCGTCGATGCGGCAATGCGATTCGGGCGATCGTCACTGCCTATCGCCGAGGCCGAGACCCGTGGCGCGGATCGAGACTGAGCGCATGGCTCGGTTGCAGATCGACGAGGTGTCGAAACAATTCGGTGCGCATCAGGCGGTGCGCGAGGTGAGCCTGGACATCGCCGACGGGGAGTTCCTGGTCCTGCTCGGGCCCAGCGGCTGCGGTAAATCCACGCTGCTGCGGTTGCTGGCGGGGCTGGAATCGCCGTCGTCCGGGCGGATTCTGCTCGACGGGCGCGATATCACCGAGCAGTCCCCGCAGCAGCGGGATCTGGCGATGGTGTTCCAGAGTTACGCGCTGTACCCGCATTTGACGGCCGCGGGCAACATCGGGTTTCCGTTGCGGGCGCGCCGGCAGCGACGGGCGCGGATCGCGCAGCGGGTGGCCGAGGTCGCCGAGCTGCTGGAGCTGGGTGCGCTGCTGGATCGGCGTCCGGCCGCGCTCTCGGGCGGGCAACGGCAGCGGGTCGCGCTGGCGCGGGCCATGGTTCGCGATCCCGGGGCGTTCCTCATGGACGAGCCGCTGTCCAATCTCGATGCGGCCCTGCGCAGCGCGACCCGCGCGGAGTTGATCGCGCTGCATCAGCGGCTGGGTTCGACGTTCGTGTACGTGACCCACGATCAGGTCGAGGCCATGACCATGGCGTCGCGGATCGCGCTGCTGAACGCGGGCCGGATCGAACAGACCGGCACACCCGAGGAACTCTACGACCGGCCGCGGTCGGTGTTCGTGGCCGGGTTCCTGGGCTCGCCGCCGATGAATCTGTTCGCCGCCCGCGCCGTGTCCCACGAGGGCGTGCTGCGCCTGCGCGCCGGGGACGCGGACATCGATCTCGGCTGGGCCGCCGAGCAGAGCACCGACACCGCCGTGACCGCGGGTGTCCGGCCCGAACGCCTGCGCATCGATCCGGACGGCGATTTCCGCGGCCGGGTGCGCCTGGTGGAGAACCTGGGCAGCGAGGAACTCGTGCACCTGGACACTGCCGCCGGGCCGTTGTGCGCGCGCCTGCCGCGCCCGTGCGGGGTGGTGCGCGGCGCGCACCTGGCCCTGCGCGCCGATCCCACAGACCTGCATCTCTTCCATGCCGATTCCGGACTGCGCCTGCGCTGGCAACCCGCCGTCGCGGCCGTGCACTGAACCCCCATCCCGCTCAGGAGAACCCTCGTGAAACGCACCCTGTCCCTGTCGAGCCTCGCGCTGGCCGCGGCTCTCACGCTCGGCGCGTGTGGTCTCGGCGGCACCGTCGCCACCGAGTCCACCGCCGAACGCATTCCCGAACTCGCTGCCGATCAGCAGGTGTCGATCGTGTTCGAGTCCTACAACTACGGTCTGGCCGGGGCGTGGACCGACACGTTCAACACCCTGATCACTGATTTCGGGCGCAAGTTCCCCAATATCAAGGTGACCGCGCAGAAGCCGCAGGGCAACAGCCCCAACCCGGCGAGCGACACCATATCCAGCATTCAGAACCAGCTGGTGGCCGGGTCCCCGCCGGATGTGGCGCAATTGGGTTTCAGCGACCTGGATTTCACGATCGAGCAGTTGCGGGCCAAACCGCTGGATGTGCTGCTGGGCAAGGACGAGGTGCAGCGCAATTTCGGCGGCGCCCTGCCCTACGCCGACCGTGCCCGCACCCTGGACGATCGTGACGGGCACACCTACGGGGTGCCGTTCGTGTTCTCGACCCCGGTGCTGTATCTCAACGCCGATCTGTTCCGCGCCGCCGGGCTGAATCCCGACTCCCCGCCCGCGACGTGGGCCGCGGTCGCCGAGGCCGCCCGCGCGATCGCGACCCGCACCGGCCGGGGCGGGGTGTACATCGACTGCCTGACCAAGAGCGCCAAGGACTGGTGCTTCCAGTCGCTGGTGCGCTCCAACGGCGGCCGGGTGCTCTCCGAGGATCGGCGCACCCTGGGATTCGCCGAGGCCCCCGCGGTCGAGGTGACCCGCATGGCACAGGATCTGGTGAACACCGGCGCGATGCCCCGGCTCAATCAGAAGCAGGGCTACGAGGCGTTCGCGCGCGGCGAGGTAGGCATGATCCTCGAGACCAGCGCGATCCAGGGCACCTTCGTCACCGGCGCCAAGGACAAGTGGGAGCTGCGTTCGGCGGCCATGCCGCGCTTCGGCGACCGGCCCGCGGTGCCGACCAATTCCGGTGCGGGACTGCACATCCTGGCCGAGGACCCGGCCAAGCAGCGCGCGGCCTGGGAGCTGATCAAGTTCCTCACCAGTGAATCGGCGTACACCACCATCTCGGAGAAGATCGGCTATCTACCCCTGCGCACCGGGTTGCTGGAGCAGCCCAATGCCCTGTACGAGTGGTCCCGGCGCAATCCGCTGCTGGCCCCGAACGTGGCGCAGCTGGCGGTCATGGAACCGTGGGTCGCGCTGCCGGGCACCAACTACCTGCAGATCCGCGACGGCATGATGGACGCGGTGGAAGCGGTTGTCTTCCAGGGCAGGGACCCGCAGAGCACGCTCGCCGCCGCCCGCGCCCAGGGCGCCGCACTGCTGCCCGCCGCATGAACGCGCTGACCCTGATCCAGCTGAGCGACACCCATATTCGCGCCGACGGCGCGCAGGTGCAGCACGGCGTGGACACCTACGCGAACCTGACCCGGGTGCTGGACCGGCTGCGCGCCTTCGGCGGGCCGATCGACGCGCTGCTGCTGACCGGTGACCTCGCCGACGCCGGTGACCCGGCCGCCTATCGCCGCCTGCGATCGGCGATCGAACCGGTGGCCGCGGAGCTGGGCGCCCAGGTCCTCTACGTGATGGGCAATCACGACGAGCGCCGCGCCTTCGGCTACGAATTGCTCGGGCGCGCACCGGGATCCGTTCCCGCGCGCCCACACGATCACGTGCTGGAGGTGAACGGGCTGCGGGTCATCGCCCTGGACAGCACGATCCCGGGCCGCCACGACGGCGACCTGGAACCGGGTCAGCTCGACTGGCTCGCCGACCAGCTGCGGACCCCGGCCGCGCGCGGCACGCTACTGGCCATCCACCACCCGCCCCTGCCTTCGTCCCTGGCCGCGGCCAAGGTGCTTGGCCTGCGCAACACCGCCGAGCTGGCCGCGGTGCTCGCCGGAACCGATGTGCGCCAAATCATCTCCGGCCACCATCACCTGACGGCCGCGAGCACCCTGGCGGGCATTCCGGCCTGGATCGGCCCCGCGGTGGCCTACCGGATCGAGGGCATGGCCCCGGTCGGCCGCCAGCAGGCCGCCGCGGGCGCGGGCTACACCCGGATCGACCTGATCGAGGACACCTTCGTCCTGACCGCGATCGAGGTGCCCACCGCTGCACCGCTGTACGACCGCGACGAGGCGGCCGAGCTGCGCCGCCTGGCCGCCCTGACCCCCGAACACGGCTAGCCCGATGTTCGTCATCGACGATCCATCGCAAGCACCGAAATTATCCGGCCCACAGCGCAATCCGGTCATACCGCATCCCTCCGCCGGTGCCCTCGGACACCGGTCACACCCCGACGAACCGGGCGATGCCTTCGGCGCACGGGCGCGAACCGCCGGTTCACACACACCGGCAGATCACCCGGCGAGCGCCGGCACTGCGGGAGATGAGCCGGGGCAGGGGGATGGTTGGCCGTCCGCTCCCGACTGTGTGGAAACTGCCTACCGCGGACCGGAGGTGGCCGACGAGAGCCTCGGCAGGCCGCCCGATGTCCGGCCCCGACCGCTCCCCGGTCGTGCGAGACCTGCCCGGCCCAGCACCGACCGGGCGATCGCCCGGCACGGTGGCGCCACATCCTGCGAGATGCTCGTGGTCGAAGGTCCGGCCGCATCGCCGAAATCGATGCTCCCAACTGACGATTCACCGGAACCACAGGTGTCCTGCGGACCGGACCACACCGACCGGGCAGGCGGGGTGAACGGGCTCGGTCGACGGGCGTACCCGGGCGCGCGGTGGCGGTTCCTGCGGCGGGCCGGGCGGGGGGCGGTGCCGTATCTGTATCTCGCGCCCGCGCTGGTGTTGCTGGTGGTGTGGACTTATCGGCCGCTGGCGCAGGCCGTCGAGCTGTCGACCTATTCGTGGAATCTGCTGCCGGCCGTGCCGATGCGGCCGGTCGGGGGCGCGAACTACCGGCGGCTGCTCGAGCTGCCCGCGTTCGGGGACGCACTGGTGCGCACCGTGGTGTTGATCGTGGGGTTGTTGCCCTTCACGGTCGTGTTGCCGGTCGCGCTGACCTTTGCGGGACAGCGGATTTCGGGGCGGGCGCGCGGGGTGTATCAGGCGCTGGTGTTCGCGCCGTTCCTGGTCGCGCCGGTCGCGGCGGCCGCGGTGTGGCGGTGGCTGCTGCATCCGGGATCGGGGCTGGTGGATCGGGTGCTGGGGTCGGATCGCAACTGGGTGTACGACTCGCGCACGGCGCTGGGGGTGATCATCGTGATCACCGGGTGGCAGCTGGTGGGGTTCGCGCAGCTGGTGGTCTCGGCGGGGGTGGCCGCGATCAGCGGGGACTACGCGGAGGCGGCGCGCACGGACGGGGCGAGCGCGGGCCAGATCCGGCGCTGGATCACGCTGCCGCTGCTGTCGCCGACGCTGGTTTTCCTGGTGCTGACCACGGTGCTGCTGAGTCCGGTGCTGACCTTCCCGATCATCGATTCGATGACCCAGGGCGGGCCCGCGCAGTCGACCACGAACATCTATTACCTGCTGTGGGAGTACGCGTTCCACAGTTTCGACGCCGGACTCAGCGCGGCCGCGGGCGTGCTGCTGTTCCTGGGTTTCGCCGCCGTGGCCGGTGTGCTGGTGTGGCTCTCGGAGAAGGTGAGCTTCCATGATGATTGACCGTGTGCGCCTGCTCGGCGGGCATCTGCTGTCCGCGGGCACGGCGCTGGTGTGCGCGTTCCCTATCTACTGGATGTTCGCCACGAGCGTGCGCAGGCCCGAGGACGTGTACTCGATGTCGGTGCTGCCGTGGCCGCTCTCGGGCGCGAACTACGCCGACGCCGCCCACAAGGTGGACCTGATCCGTCTGCTGGGCAACACCTTTCTGATCGCGGCCGGTTCGGCGGCCGGGCAGCTGCTGATCGCGCTGCTGGCCTCCTACGCGTTCGCGATGTACACCTTTCCGCTGCAGCGGCTGCTGTACCTGGCGTTCGTGGGCACGTGGCTGGTGCCGTTCCACGTGACCATGCTGCCGAACTACCTGTTGCTCAACCGGTTGGGGCTGCTGGACACCCTGGCGGGGGTGGTGCTGCCGACCCTGTGCTCGGCGCTGGGCATCCTGCTGCTGCGCCAGCACATGGCCGCGTTCCCGCGTGAGCTGGTGGCCGCGGCGCGGGTGGACGGGCGCTCGTCGTGGTCGATTCTGTGGACGGTAGTGGTGCCTAATCTGCGACCGGCGCTGGCGGCGCTGGGGATTCTGCTGTTCATCAACGCCTGGAACGAGTACTTCTGGCCGGCGATCGTGCTGCGCCGGTCCAATGCTGTTGTCCAGCTGGGGTTGCGGGGTTTCATGGGGACCGAGGGCGATCAGTGGGGGCCGTTGATGGCGGTGGCCGGGGCGGCGTGCCTGCCGGTGCTGCTGCTGTACGTGGTGCTGCAGCGTCAGATCGTGGACGGGTTCGTGCGGTCCGGGCTCAAGTGAGCTCAGGCCGGGATCGGTACCGAGGCGGCGGCGGACAGGCAGTCCACGAATTGCGCGACCGCCGGGTTGTCCTCCTCGGCCCGCCACACCGCGTACAGGTCCAGGGTGGGCACCGGGTCGACGAGTTTGACCGCGACCGAGCTGCTGCCGGGCGCGCCCATGCCCATGGAGATCGCGCGCGGCAGCGAGGCGAATCCGACCATGGGCCGCACCGAGACCATATGGGCGGTGGCCCCGGGATCGTCGGCGGAATGTCCCACGGTCAGCGCGATCCGGGTCTGGGCCGCGGCCCGGAAGATGGCGTCGTACATGGCCGGGCACTGCTCGCGGTCGAACAGCACGCATTCCTGGTCGGCGAGTTCGGCGAACGGCACGCCCGCGCGTTCGGCCCAGCGGTGCCCGCGCCCGACCACCGCGACCAGCGGAACACGGTGCAGCATGCGGCGATACCGGAAGGCCGCGGTGCTGGGGTGGCCGTAGACCAGGGCCACGTCGAGGGATCCCGCGGTCAGGGCGGCCAGTTGCGGCCCGGTTCGCTTCTCCCACAGCGACACCGTGATGTCGGGGTGCCGCGCGGTCATGCGCACCAGCGCGTCGGGCAGCACGTGCCGGCTGGCGGGCACGTTGTAGCCGACGTTCACCGTGCCCGCGCGCCCGGCGGCGGTGGCGCGCGCGGCGCGGGCCGCGCGCTCGACCTGGGCCACGATCTGGCGGGCCTGGATCTCGAATTCGCGTCCGGCAGCGGTCAATCGGACCTCGTGCGAGGTGCGGGCGACCAGTTGCGCGCCCACGGCCTTCTCGAGTTTGCGCAGCTGGGCGCTGAGGCTGGGCTGGGTGATGTGCAGGCTCGCGGCCGCGCGCCCGAAGTGCAGCTCCTCGGCGATCGCGAGGAACGACACCAGATGTCGAAGCTCCATGGCATCGGCTCCTTCCTGCCGGGGCTCACGCTAGCCGCGCCGGATAACCGCCGATGAATCCGATTCGCACACCCGGGACCGATCGTCTTGCCGCCGGATGAACGACCGCGTGCTCGGGTGCGCCGTCGAGGGGACTCGGCAAACATCGGGCCGATCCGTGATGTAAATGATTCCTTGACAACAGCATTCGCGTAAAGGCAGCATTTACACATGAACGATCCCCACCATCGCGACCCCGCCGACGAACGCGCGGTCCTGGCGAAGATGTTGTCCTCCAACGCCGAATTCGTGGCCGAGGTGCTGTACCCGGCCGAGGGCTCTCCGGCCCCGTCGGTCATGGCCGCGTTGCGCGCGGCGCGCAATCTCGACAGCGTGGTCGACGACGTGCTGCGCTCGCTGGTGGCACAGGCCCGCGACGAGGGCCGGACCTGGGCCGAGATCGGCGAGATCTTCGGCACCTCGCGTCAGGCCGCGTTCCAGCGCTTCGGCGGCGCGGGCGCGCAGACGCCGCCGGTTCCCCCGGTTCCGCCACCGCCGCCCTTCCCGGAACTGCCCAAGATGCCGAAAATGCCGCCCATGCCGCCGATTCCGGGCTGGCCGCCCAGCCCGCCGCGCTTTCCCGGCGCCTGATCGGCGAGCCGCACCATGCCCGCCACCGCCGACCCGCCCGAGTTGTGCCGGGCCCGGCGTCGCCTGCTGCGCGCCGCGCGCTGCCGTTTCGCCGAGGACAGCCTCGCCGACGCCGTGTCGGCGGGACTGCGCCAGGCGGTCCTGTTCGGCGGCGCCCTGGACACTTTCGCCTCCCACAATCCGTACGCGCAGCTGCGGGTGTTCGAGTTCGCGGGCGACGCCGATTTCGAGAGCGTGCTGACCGCAACCGATTTCGACGCGTCCGCGCCGGTGTTCGTGATCCGGCTCGGGTATCGCGCGGACGCACCGGCGCACCCGCTACCCCGGCCGGGCGCGCTCGCACCGGGCAGCGAGATCGTCTTCGACTACCTGCCCGCCGCGGCCGGTCCGCCGTCGTGCCCCGCGGGGTGGCAGCCGACGGTCACCGGGCATCGGGAACCGCCGCGCGCCGAGAACCGGAGCGTGCCGCGCGAGGTGCGCTGGGAGGCGCCGGGCGAGCAGCACCCCGAGCAGCACGCGAGCGCGGCCGTCGGCGCGCCCCGAGATCTGCTGCTCGATGACCGCTGGGAGGTGCTGGCGGATCTGGATCCCCGTACGCTGGCCGCCCGCTACCTCCGTCGCCCGATCGCGGCCGCGCTCGAGCCCCGCGTGGTTCGCGCCCGGATACGCCCCCGTCGCGCGTCGGATCGGGCGTAGCTCGCCGCCCGCGCGCACGGTCACGGGCCGGTAGCGACACGCCTCCGGCTGCGGCGGAATGCAGCTACCTTCCAGTTACTCTCCGAATGGGACATATCCGACCATGTCCCCAGGAGGAGAACCGATGCGCACACGGCTGCAACGCCTGGTCCTGGCCGGCATTGCCACCGCTTCCACCCTGCTGCCCGTCGTCGCGGTGGGATCGGCGACCCCGCCGGCCCCGGCGGCCGGCGCGCACGGGGCGCTCGGCAAGGACTTCCTGTGGGGCGTAGCGGCTTCGGGCTTCCAGTCCGAGGGCTACCCCGCCGACAGCAACTGGCTGCGCTACATCCAGGCGAACCCCGACTGGGACCGGTACGAGGATTCGGTGGACTTCCGCTCGCGGTATCCGAACGACATCGCCCTCGCCGCCGGGCTCGGGGTCAAGGTGTTCCGCATCGGCATCGAATGGGCGCGGGTGCAGCCCACCGCCGCGGCCTGGAACGAAGAGGGCTTCCGCTTCTACGACTCGGTCATCCAGGCCATCCTGGACGCGGGCATGAAGCCGATGCTGACCCTCGATCACTGGGTGTATCCGGGCTGGGCCGCCGATCGCGGCGGCTGGAACAACCCGGGCATGGTCCAGGACTGGCTGGCCAACATGCGCACCGTGGTCGACCGGTACGCGGCGCTGAATCCGGTGTGGGTCACCATCAACGAGCCGGTCGCGTACATCATGCACGAGGTCAGACAGAACGGCACCGACGCACCCGCCATGCTCGATCTGGTCGCCATGGCGCACAACGAGATCTACGACTACATCCACCGGGTGCAGCCCGGAGCGCAGGTCACCAGCAACGTCGGCTACGTCGCCGGCGCCGAGGCCGAGGTGAACGGCCCGCTGATGGACAGAATCGGCGAACGTCTGGACTTCATCGGCGTGGACTACTACTTCGGGTACGAGCCGCCCAATTCCAACGCGGTCTCCCATCGCCCCGACGGCTCGGTTCCGGCCCCCGCGGGCATGTGGGATCTGCCGGTACGTCCCGAGGGAATCTACTTTGCGCTGCAACACTATTCGCGCAAGTTCCCGGACAAGCCGCTGTGGATCGTGGAGAACGGCATGCCGACCGAGGGCGGAAAACCCCGCGCCGACGGCTACACCCGCTCCGATCACCTGCGCGACACCGTCTACTGGCTCCAGCGCGCCAAGATCGACGGCATGAACATCATCGGCTACAACTACTGGAGCCTGACCGACAACTACGAGTGGAGTTCCTACACACCGCGTTTCGGTCTCTACACCGTCGATGTGACCACCGATCCGAATCTGACCCGCACCCCCACCGACGCGGTGGACTCCTACCGCGGCATCGTCACCTCCGGCGGGGTCCCCTCCTGGTACACCCCGGTGCGCCATCCGGTGTCGGACTGCAATCTGGTCGATCCGCCCGCCAGCTGCGAATCCCCGGTCACCGTCCCCTGATTCGGCGCGCGGCGCACACCGCCGCGTCGCCCCGGTTCGATGGGCATCTACGAGCTATCCCACGGCTACCCACGCCTCGGGTGTTTCGTTAGCATGGGTCAGCGCGTGCTGTGAGTCCACAACCGATCAGGGAGTCGACATGACAGAGGATGTGCGAGTGTCCGCGCCGGTGCAGGCGGTGGTCGACGCGATCAACGCCGCCGACACCGACGCGTTCGTCAACGCGTTCACCGAGGACGGCGTGGTGGACGACTGGGGCCGGCGGCTCTCGGGCGCGGCCGGGGTCCGGGACTGGGCGAACACCGACGCCATCGGCGCGGGCGCGCAGATGACGGTGACCGGCGCCGAGGTGCGGGGCCCGGTGACGCATCTGCGGTTCGGCTGGCGCAGCCGGGTGTTCAACGGCGAGTCCGAGGCCTTCGTGACCGTGCGCGATGACAAGGTCTCGGAGTTCCGGATTCCGGCGGGCTAGGACCCCGCGGCATCGGTGTGCGCGCCGCTCAGTCCTCGAGGTCGAGTTCGCGCACGGCGCGTTCGATTTCCGCGGCCAGGGTCGCCCCGCCGACTTCGCGCGCGGCGGCCCGGTAGCGCTCCTGGAATCGCATGAGGTCCGAACGGACCCCTTCCCCGCCGTAGGTGGTGCCCACCGCGGCGCGGAAGGTCTTGACCATCTCATCGGCCAGGTCGGCCAGGCGGGTGCGGATCAGGGTGCGCAGATCCCCGGACAGGGAGATGTCCGCGCCCACGTCGTACAGCACCAGCGCGCCGCTGAGCATGGGCGGTTCGGGGATGTGCCAGCGCGGGCCGCGCGGGTGCAGGTATCCGGCGGCGACGAGTTCGTCCAGAATTTCGGGGCGGCGATCGCCGAGCAATTCCGAGAGCTGCTCGTCCTCGACGATGATGCCGCTGGTCTCGGCTCCGGCATCGGCGTCGGCGCGGGCGTAGCGTGGATCGAAAACCTTGCGCCATTCGCCGTCGGGGGCCGCCTCGGCGTCGAAGACCTCGCGGATCGCCTCGAGCCGCAGCCCCCGGCCCTGCATGGCCACGATCGCTTCCAGGCGTTCGAGGTGTTCGCTCCCGTAGACAGCTTCCTTGCCCGCCCGTCCGGGCTTGGGCAGCACACCGAGCGAGTGGTAGTAGCGAATGGTGCGCGCGGGCACCCCGCTGTATTCGGCGAGCTGGGAGCGGCTGTATCGATCCACCCGATCAGCATAGAGACCGCAACCGGCCAACGTTGACAGCTCCTACTGTCCGCGTTAGCGTAACCGCCGCCACACTGTCGACGACGACAAGGGAGTTTGCTATGCCCCAACGCGAGACCGATTTCGACGTATTGATCGTCGGCTCCGGATTCGGCGGCAGTGTCACCGCGCTGCGTTTGATCGAGAAGGGTTACCGGGTCGGTGTCCTGGAAGCCGGTCAGCGCTATGCCGATGACGAACTGCCCGAGACGAGTTGGGATCTGCGCAAATTCCTGTGGGCACCCAAATTGGGTTGCTATGGCATTCAGCGTATTCACCCCTTGCGCGATGTGCTGATTCTGGCGGGCGCGGGCGTGGGCGGCGGTTCGCTCAATTACGCCAACACCCTCTATGTGCCCCCGGCCCCGTTCTTCCAGGACGCGCAATGGCGCGACATCACCGACTGGCGTGCCGAACTCATGCCGTACTACGACCAGGCCAAGAAGATGCTGGGCGTGGTGCAGAACCCGCACATGACCCCCGCGGACGAGGTGTTCAAGCAGGTCGCCGAGGACATGGGCGTCGGTGACACCTTCGTGCAGACCCCGGTCGGGGTGTTCTTCGGCGAACCAGGCAAGAAGGTCGCCGATCCGTTCTTCGGCGGCGTGGGCCCCGAGCGCACCGGCTGCATCGAATGCGGCGAGTGCATGACCGGCTGCCGGCACGGCTCCAAGAACACCCTGGTCAAGAACTATCTGTACCTCGCGGAAAAGGCGGGCGCGCAGATCGTTCCGCTGACCACCGTGTCCGCGGTGCGCCCGCTGCAAGATGGCACCTGGGACGTGGAGACCGTGCGCACCGGCGCCTGGTTCCGCAAGCAGCCCAAGGTCTACACCGCCGGGCACGTGGTGCTGGCCGCCGGAACGCGCGGCACCCAGCAGCTGCTGTTCGCGATGCGCGATCAGGCGGTGCTGCCGGATCTGTCCTCGCGCCTGGGCGTGCTGACCCGCACCAATTCCGAGTCCATCGTGGGCGCGGCCACCCGCAAGGTGGATCCGAACCGGGACTTCACCCGCGGGGTCGCGATCACCTCCTCGATCCATCCCACCCCCGACACCCATATCGAGCCGGTGCGCTACGGCAAGGGCTCCAACGCCATGGGCCTGCTGCAGACCCTGATGGTCGACGGCGGCGGGCGGGTGCCGCGCTGGCTGCGGTTCCTGTGGACGGTGCTGCTGCACCCGCTGACGCTGCTGCAGTTCCTGTCGGTGAAGAACTGGAGCGAGCGGACCATCATCGCGCTGGTCATGCAGAACCTCGACAATTCGATCACCACGTACACCAAGCGCGGGCTGTTCGGGCGCACGCTGACCTCCAAACAGGGTCACGGCGAACCGAATCCGACCTGGATCCCGGCCGGCAACCAGGTCACCCGCGCGGTCGCGGACAAGATCGGCGGCGTGGCGGGCGGCTCGTGGGGCGAGGTGTTCAACATTCCGCTGACCGCGCACTTCCTGGGCGGAGCGGCGATCGGGGCGGACGCGCACACCGGTGTCATCGACCCCTACCACCGGGTGTACGGCTACCCCACGCTCAGCGTGGTGGACGGTGCGGCGGTGTCGGCGAATCTGGGTGTGAATCCGTCACTGACCATCACCGCGCAGGCCGAACGCGCGGCGGCCATGTGGCCCAACAAGGGTGAGCTCGACACCCGCCCGGCCCAGGGCAGCGCCTATCAGCGCATCGCGCCGGTGCAGCCGAATCAGCCGGTGGTGCCCGCGAGCGCGCCCGCGGCACTGGTGCTGCCGATCATCGAGATCCGCACCCCCACCACCGAATCCGCGTAGGGCCCGGCCCGATCCGAGCATGCCCCGCTGTCACACCCGGGCGGTGTGCGGTGGGGCATCGCCATTGTTCGTGCCGCCGGGTCGTGTATGCACCTGTCGCACGGGGTCGCCGTCCCGTGCGAACGGGAGTCAGCCCGCGTGTATGTGCGAGAACCCCATGGGTGAGGTCGGGGGCGGAACCGCCCCGACCGGCGCCCGGAATTCCTGCAGCGCGGGAAGCACATCCACGTGCCGGGCCGCGTAGCAGCGCACCTGCGGCAGCGCGTGCGCCACCTCGCTGCGCTCGAGCGGTTCGGAGTCGATGTACCCGACCTGGTCCAGGCCCACGCCCAGGGTCTGGGCGATGCGGGTGATGGCGGCTGACTTCCGCCCCCACCCGACTTCGATCATCGCGAAACGATCGTGCAAGCCGTGCTTGCGCAATTGCGCGACCGTCCACTCTCCTTCACCGCGACTGGCCACCGCGTGCATGACGCCGCGTTCGCGCAGCAGGCGCAACGATCGCACCGCCTCCGCACGCAGCGCCCCATCGGTGGAGTCGCACACCACTCCGTCCCACAGGGAGTTGTCCACCTCCCAGACAAGACATTTCACTGTCGGTGAGTTCATCCTGCCCCTACATCGATCCAGCCACCCCATGCCGTGCGAACACGACCGCGGGCACGACAACCATTCGGTAACCACGGTTGCGCGACGGCCCCCATTTTCGAGAACCGCCCCGCGCGTGACATCGTAGGTGCCGTCTGGGTCAATGCACCAGCGCTAGCAAATGCGAGACAATTACGTTTCAATGGCCGAGATCGATTCCCGATCATCCGGTTATCGCTGGTAGCTTCCGCCTCGGCACGGTTCGCAGCAGTGGAAGGGGGCCGAGCCCATGGGGCCGCGCTGGAAACTATCGGGTGGCTTGGCCGCGTTCGCGCTGGTGCTGGCCGGTTGCGGGGCGGCGGAGGAATCCGCGCCCATCGTCATCGGCTCACTGGACTCCTCGTCCGCGGCGCCCGCCCCCGCGCAGGCGCCCACCACCGTGGCGCGCAGCGCGCCCATCGCCGCTCCCCCGACCCCGGCGACCCCGGCGGTGGATCCCTTCGCCGATCAGGCACTCATCGAACGCACCGAGTGGACCGAGGCGATCGACGGCACCCGGCTGCTGGTGTTCCCGACCCAGGCCGGGCGCAAGGACACCTTCCCCACGGCTGGCGAGCGCGCGTGGCAGGAGGTGCTCGGTCTGTCCCCCGACGCCGATACCCCCGGCATGCGCGATCAGTTCATCTGCCACTGGGAGTGGGCGCGGGTGGTGGCGCCCAACAAGACCAGCTGGAATCTGGAGCCGTGGCGGCCCGCGGTGGGCTATCAGGAGACGGTGAACACGCTGTGCAATCCGGGCGGGCCCGAACGCTGAGCGTTCGTTGCCCGCGGTAACGAGAGAGCGTCGGCGAAAACTCTTGCCCGCGAGAACCTTCGAGCCGTTCGGCAATTGTGGGTATCGTTGGTGACGTCCAGCGCGAACTCCTCGGAGGGAGAGGCACGTTGCGCTCCCGTGTGCCTGACTCCACTGCCGGGTCTCTCGCCCGGAGCGCGGGGCTGCCCCGGCACCTGTTCCCGGCCCTGACCGAATGCGCCGAGGTGTACCTCGATTCCGCTGCCACCACCCAGAAACCGCGACAGGTCATCGAGGTGGTCGAGCGCTATCACCGCGAGCGCACCGCCAATGCCGGGCGCGGCACCTACCCGTGGGCGAGCGCGGTCACCCGCGAGGTCGAGGGCGTGCGCGAGCGCATGGCCGGATTCGTGGGCGCCGCACCGGATGAGGTGGTGTTCACCGGCGGTTCCACCGCGGCGCTGAACGCGGTGGCGCTGGCGTGGGGGCTGGCGAATCTGCGTGACGGCGACGAGATCCTGTACAGCCCACTCGATCACGCCTCGAACGTGTACCCGTGGGTGCAGTTGTGCGGGGTGCTGCGCGGATTCGGGCGCACGGTGCGAGCGGTGCCGTACCGGGTCAATGCCATGGGCGAGGCCGACATCGCCGATATCGAGGCCAAGATCTCCCCGCGCACCCGGTTGATCACCGTCGCGCACCTGCATCACGTGTTCGGGGCTCTGAGCACCCTCGAGGAACTGCGCGGGCGCATCGATCCCGGTATCGCGCTGTGTTTCGACTGCAGTCAGAGCGGCGGGCATCTGCCGGTGCGGGTGGACGAACTCGGCGCGGACTTCGCGGTGTTCGCCGCGCACAAGATGTTCGGGACCACCGGAACCGGGGTGCTGTACTGCGCCCGGCGACGGCACAGCGAACTCATTCCTTTTCTACCGGGAGGCAATTCCGGTGTCTCCCTTGTAGATTCGAACCTCATGCCCGGACCGATGCCGCAGCTGCTGGAAGGCGGAACGCCGAACATCGCGGGCATTCTCGCACTCGGGGCCGCCCTGGACCTGCTCGAAGAGGTCTCACCGGAGGTGATCCACGCGCACAATCTCGCCCTGACCCAGCGCCTGTTCACCGCACTGCGCCCCGTGCCCGGACTCGAGTTCCTGCCCGGCCCGGCCTACGCCCCGTGCGAGACCGGCTACGGCATAGCGTCGTTCACCCTGGAGGGGATCAGCGCCGGGGATCTGGGTTTCGTGCTCGGCGAACTCGGTTTCCTGGTGCGGGCCGGGGCGCACTGCGTGCCCGAGGCCCGTGAGATCGGCGACACCGACTCGGTGCGCGTGAGCACCCACCTCTACACCACCGACGACGAGATCGACCGGTTCACCGACTGCGTCACCACGATCGCCGAGGAGGTCTCTCGACCATGAACGGTCAACCGCCCCGCTACGAACGCCGCGCCGCCTCGCGCGTGCTGGCCGCCCTGGCTCGCCCCGGACTGTGCGCGGAGGCCATCGCGCCCCCGGCCCGGCGCATCGAGTACACCCGCACCGACATGGTCACCGAGCCGGGCTCGCACCTGACCCTGTCCCAGCGGTTGTACCTCGAGCGGTACATGCGCCCGTGCCGCGCCGAACAGGTCGTGAGCGCCACCCATCGCATCGTGTGGACCGACAGCGACGGCATTCCCAACACCGGGCACATCCGCACCGGCGGGCTGGGGCCGATCGTGCCCATCGCCATGCGCGAGACGGTCCTGGCGCTGTGGCACGCCCTCGAGGCCGATACCGGACTGGCGCAGCGCATCTCGGGCCTGAGCGCGCGCGATCGGGCCGTGCTCGAGGGCACCACCACCGACCACGAACCCCTGGACATCTTCCGGGTCGGCATCGAGGCGACCGGGCGGGCGCTGGCCCAGCACGCGCTGCTGGCACGCTGGACGCCCTACCGCACGGCGAACGAATTCGCGGTCGGCATGCGCGATTCGAGCATCTACAGCGCGGTCGCCACCCGCTGGTACTGGGAGCTGCAGGCCTCGAGTTACCGGCGCGGCATGATCGCGGCCGGGCTGACCACCCAGCCCGACGGCACGGTGCGCTATTCACTCGAGACGGTGGCGACCCTGCGCGCGATGAAGGACGCCACCATCGAGGACGCGCACCGGGTGATGCG
This sequence comes from Nocardia sp. NPDC057668, assembly GCF_042799795.1. Taxonomy (NCBI): domain Bacteria; kingdom Bacillati; phylum Actinomycetota; class Actinomycetes; order Mycobacteriales; family Nocardiaceae; genus Nocardia; species Nocardia sp. NPDC057668. The sequence goes on from NZ_JBHVIC010000001.1 coordinate 254,448, forward strand.
GCGCGCGACGCTGGTGGAAAAGCTCACGGTGGCCGAGGCGATCGCCAAGTACCACGACGAATTGGATGTGATCTCACGCCAGTACGCGCTGCTGCCCCCGGGCACGCGCCCTGCCTGTCTGGCCGCGATGCCGCATCAGATCGACGGCCAGCACTACAGTCTGCTGCCGCTGGTGGCCGATGCGTTCACCGAGCTGTTCACCGTGATCACCGAACGGCTCACCCTGGCCGAGACCCCGGCGCTGCCCGGGGCCGAGAGCGGGGAGCTGACGGCCGAGGATCAGGTGTTCTCGGTGCCGGACATGAACTGCAAGCACTGCGTGCGCACCATCACCGGGGTGCTCGAGTCGATGGGGATCGCGGTGCACGAGATCGACCTGCTGAGCAAGCGGGTGGTCGCGGAGTTCCGCAGTCCGCGCAACCGCCATCGCGCGTTCGAGGCGTTGCGCGACAGCGGATACAACCCGGCCCAGGGCTCGCCCGCGCCCGCGGCCACCGAATCGGCCGTATGACCGCACCGATGCCGCCGGGGCTGCCGGCGCAGATCCATCCGCTGGTGCGCGCGTTCCTGAGCGGGCCGGGCGGGGCGCGCGAGGTGGTGGCGCGCTTCGGCTCCCCCGCGCATCTGGTGTTCCCTCAGGTGTTCGCGGACAACCTGGACCGGTTGCGCGCGGTGCTCGAGGCCCGGCGCGCGCGGTATCGGATCTGCTACGCGCACAAGGTGAATCATTCGCGCGCGTTCGTGCGCACCGCCGAGCACGCCGGGATCGGCATCGACGTGGCCTCCCCGCAGGAGCTGGCCAGCGCGCGCGGGGCGGGGTTCGCGTGCGCGCGCATCGAGGTCACCGGGCCCAAGGGTGAGGATTTCCTGCGCGCGCTGACCGCGACCGGGTCCGCGATCAACGTCGACAACGTGTGGGAGCTGGGGCGGGTGGCCGAGCTGGCCGGCGGGCGGGCGCCGATCCCGGTGCTGGTGCGCGTGTGCGGGATCCCCGGCACCCCGGTGAGCCGGTTCGGGGTGCCGCTGGATCGGGTGGACGAGGTGTTCGAGGTGCTCACCGCGCGGCGGGACCGGATCGCCTTTCGCGGGTTCGCCTTTCACATCGATTCCGGGGAGCCCGGTGAGCGTCTGCGCGCGGTGGAGGCGTGCCTGGAATTGACCGAACGCGCCTACGCGCACGGGCTCGCACCCGCCGTGCTGAACATCGGCGGCGGATTCCGGCAGGTGTTCACCGCCGACGCCGCCGCCTTCGACGCCTACGTGATCGCGCTGCGCGAATCGCTGCTGGGGCGGGGTGAGCCGATGGCGTGGGGCGGCAACACCTTCGGGTTCCATCTCGACGGCGGCGCGGTGCACGGCACCCCGGTCTTTCACAAGTACGCCAACACCGTGCCCGCGGACCGCATGCTCGCCGATCTGCTCGATGCCGGGCTCGAGGCGCACGGCGGGCGCAGCTTCGCGCAGGTGGCGGCGGAGAACCTGCTCGAGGTGTGGCTCGAGCCCGGTAAGGCGCTGGTCGATCACGCCGGAATCACCGTGGCGCGGGTGGAATTCGTGAAGGAGACCGCGGACGGCAGCGTCCTGGTCAATCTGGATCTGAGCCGGGACACCGTGACACCGGCCGATCAGGAGGTGATGGTGGATCCGCTGCTGGTGCCCGCCGCCGAGCCCGCGGACCCCGCCCCGCTGGGGGTGTACCTGGCCGGGCGGTTGTGCCTGGAACGCGATCTGATCACCAATCACAAGGTGTGGCTGCCCCATCGGCCGCGGCCCGGGGATCTGGTGGTGTTCCCCAACACCGGGGCCTACCACATGGATTTGTCGGCCGCGCGTGCGGCGATGCACGCGCTGCCACCCAAACTCGCGGTCTGGCACGAGGACGGCGCGGGATTCCGGGTCTGCCCCGATGAGCTGTACGAGCCGCGCGCGGAGCTGTCCGCCGAGGGGGCCTCGGTCCCGGGGCACGGGGTGCACTGATGCGCTACGACCACATCACCGAACTCATCGGCAACACCCCGCTGCTGCGCCTGGATCCGGCAGTGCACGGGCTGGCGCACGTGGAGCTGTACGCGAAGCTGGAGTCCTGCAATCCCTTCGGCTCGGTCAAGGACCGGGTGGCATGGGGCATGATCCGCGACGAACTCGACGACATCGTCGCGCGCGGGCAGACCCTGATCGAGGCCTCGAGCGGCAATACCGCCAAGGCGCTGCGCATTCTGGGCGCGATGCACGGGGTGGGCCTGCGCGCGGTCACCAACCGCATCAGGGTCACCGAGGTGCGCGAGCTGCTGCAGGTGTTCGGCACCGATATCGAAGAGCTGCCCGGGCTCTCGGAATGCCCGGACCCGACCGCGCCGAACGATGTGTACTCGGTGATCGACGCGACCATGGCGCGGGCGCCGGGGGCCTGGCATCACCCCTCGCAGTACACCAGTGAGAAGAACATCGAGGCCCATCACGAGGGCACCGGGCGCGAGATCCACGAGGATCTGGCGCGCGACGGCATCACCCGGGTGGACTATCTGATCGGCGGGCTGGGCACCACCGGGTCCACGCGCGGGACCGCGACGTTCCTGCGCAAGCACAATCCCGAGTTGCGGACCGTGGCGGTGGTGTCCGAGCGCGGTGACTTCATTCCCGGGATCCGCTCGGAGACCGAACTGTGGGACGTGGGGTTGTTCCAGCCCGACTTCTACGACCGGATCATGGCGGTGGAGGCCGGGCGCGCGGTCGACGCGACCCTGGATCTGGCGACCGGGCACGGGGTGCTGGCCGGCCCGACCAGCGGGGCGACCTACGCGGCGGCGCTGGAACACCTGGGGGCGCTGGAGCATTCGGGCGAGCGGCCGCTGATCGCGGTGTTCATCGTGTGCGACCGGATCGAGCCGTACCTGTCCTACATTCGCAAACGCCGCCCCGAGTTGTTCGGGCGCACCGGACGTCCCGCGCCCCCGGCCGCCCCGGAGCTGGCCGCGGTTCCCGCCCTGACCCCGGACGCGCTCGAGACCCTGGACCGCGAGCAGCGCCCGACGATCGTCGACACGCGCGGGGCCATGGCCTACCGGATCGCGCACGTGCCGGGGGCGATCAACATCCGCGACGATCAGCTCGAGGACATGTTCGCCCACGGCATCCCGTTCTCGCGCTCGCGCCCAGTGGTTTTCGTGTGCCCGGTGGGTGAGTTGTCGGTGCGCTTCGCGGCCCTGGCCCGGCGCGCGGGGTACGAGGCGTTCAGCCTGGCGGGCGGGATCGCGGCCTGGCGCGATGCGGGCAAGGCGATGGAGTCCGCCCCGCGCAACGGCTGATCGCGCACTCGGGCACTCGGGCACCCGCGTCGCATCACCGGGTGCGCGGCGCCGACGTCGAGTGCCGGTGCGCGATCGACGGCGGCGGGCGCGCACCAGGGCGGCCGCGTCGGGCTCGAGGAGCCCGCAGCGGGTATGGCCCGGTGTGCATCGGGGGCGGTCCGGGGTTCGGGGCGGTCGAATCGGGGTGGGCGCACCGGCCGGTCGGTTCGCGGGGTGGGCGGGCGTGCTGGCACGATGTGATCTCGTGGAATGGGCATTGGGACTGGTCGTGCTCGTGGGGGCCGCGGTCGCGCTGGCGGCGCTGGCCCGCCGGATCGGGGTCGGTGAGCCGTTCGTGCTCACCGTGGCGGGGGTCATCGGCTCCTATCTGTGGTTCGTGCCGGAGTTCGACATCGAACCCGAGCTGGTGCTGCTGGGGTTGCTGCCCCCGCTGCTGTACACCACCGCGATTCGCACCTCGCTGATCGACTTCCGGCCCAAGAAGGTCTCCATCACGCTGCTGTCGGTGGGGCTGGTGCTGTTCACCACCTTCGCGGTGGCCGGGGTCGTGGTGTGGCTGCTGCCGGTGCCGTTCGCGGCGGCGGTGGCCATCGGCGCGGTGGTGGCCCCGCCGGACGCGGTCGCCGCGACCGCGGTGGCCCGGCGCGTGGGCATGCCGCGGCGGCTGATCACCCTGCTCGAGGGCGAGTCGCTGTTCAACGACGCGACCGCGCTGGTGACCCTGCGGACCGCGATCGCGGCCATGGCGGGCACGGTCACCATCTGGGAGGCGGGCGGGGATTTCCTGGGCGCGGCCGGCGGCGGCGCCCTGATCGGCGGCGCGGCCGCGGCGTTCCTGATGTTCCTGCGCCGGCGCATCACCGACCCGGTCCTGGATACGAGCGTGTCCCTGCTGGCGCCGTGGATCGCGTATCTGCCCGCCGAGCGCTTCCACGCCTCGGGGGTGATCGCGGTGGTGACCTGCGGGCTGATCCTGGGGCACGGCGCACCGCGCTGGCAGTCCGCGGCCTCGCGCATCGCCGAGCAGACCAATTGGCGCACCATCCAATTCATTCTCGAGAGCACGGTGTTCCTGCTCATCGGGCTGCAGGTGCGGCACATCTTCGAGGACGCCTGGAACAGTGACCTGCCGCATTCCACGCTGGCGATCACGTGCGTGGCGGTGCTGGCCACGGTGATTCTCTCGCGCCCGATCTGGATGTTCCCGGCCACCCATCTGGCCTGGCGGATCGAGGGCCGCAGGCACGGAGCACAGCGCCCGCACTGGAGCGGGCCCGCGGTGCTCTCGTGGGCGGGCATGCGCGGGGTGGTGACCCTGGCCGCGGCGCTGCTGCTGCCCGCGGACACCCCCGAGTTGGCCACGCTGGTGTTGCTGGCGGTCGTGGTGGTGGCCGGAACATTGCTGCTGCAGGGGCTTTCGCTGCCGCTGCTGGTGCGCACGCTCGACATGCGCGGGCCCAGCCGGGCCGAGGACCTGTTGCAGGAGGCGAATCTGCTGCAGCAGGCCACCACCGCGGGCCTGGCCGCGCTCGAGGCCAACATCACCCCCGAGACCCCGCCCGAGGTGGTGGACGCGCTGCGCCATCGGGTCGAGTATCGGGCGCGCTCGGCGTGGGAGTTGCTGGGGCGCTCGGAATCCCAGCGGGTCACCCCCAGCGGGGAGTATCGGCGCCTGCGTTTGGCGATGCTGGGGGCCGAACGCGAAACCATTCTGCGCGTGCGCGATTCGGGCGTGGTCGATCACGAGGTGCTGCAGGAGGTGATGGCGACCCTGGATCTCGAGGAATCGACCATCGACCGGGTCCTGGACACCGACGGCGACGACGGGGAGCTGCTGACCGCCCCGGTCACCGCGGGCTGTGAGCATCTGCGCGCGGCGCCGCGGACCGCGGTGCCCGATCTGCCCGACGCGTGCGCGGAATGCCTGGCCGAGGGGCTGGTGTGGGTGCACCTGCGCATGTGCCTCGAGTGCGGGCACGTGGCCTGCTGTGATTCCTCGGTCGGCAATCACGCCACCAAGCACTTCCATCACACCGGGCATCCGGTCATGCGCAGTGTGGAGCCCGGGGAATCGTGGCGCTGGTGCTATCTGGACGAGCAGCTCGGCTGAGGCGGCGATTGCGGCTCGATAGCAAGAGATCACCAAGTGTGTTGCGCGGCAATCGATTACCGAACGAGTAGTCCCATTCCGGGTGTGCCGGTGCCGAAATGCGCCGACACTGGCGTATACGCGCCAGTGTCTTCGCGCGTTTCCACCGGCATTTCCCAAAGGGGATGATCGCAATGATCCGGTACCGCACCTCCGTATTCGCCGCCGGTCTCGCCACCCTGGCCGGGGCCCTGGTCCTGACCGCGCCGGGCGCGAGCGCTCAAGTGTGGCGGGTGGACGTCTCGGCCGGGACGTCCATCGGACTGGGCACCTCGCAGTACGGGGCGGGCTGCTCGTACACGGTCACCGTGCAGGGCCGCCCGGGTGATGCGGCCTGGTTCTACGACATCGAGGGTTACGGCACGTTCAGTCCGCAGACGGTGGTGATCGGCACGGACGGGCGGGCCTCGACCTCGTGGACGCCGCAGGCCGCCGGGTGGCATCGGATCTACGCCGATTCCTACTACGGCAGCGCGGCCACGGGCTCGATCACGGTGGGGACCGGGATCAATCTGGGTAGCGCCTGCGTGGTGGTGTGAGGGGTGCGTCCCGGTGTTCGGTGCCGGGTGTGCGCACACACCCGGTTCCGGGCACTACCCTGGGCACGGTGCAGACAGGCCAGCCCTCCCCCGACGCCGAACCCCGCATCTGGGGTGGAACCACGCTCACCGAACGCCGTGAGGCGCGCCGGGTCGCGCTGCTCGAGGCGGCACTGGATCTGATCGGGGAATCGGGGGCGGGCGCGGTGACCATGCGGGCGGTGTGCCGGCGGGCCAATCTCACCGACCGGTACTTCTACGAATCGTTCGCCAGCCGCGACGAACTCCTGGATGTGCTGTATCGGCAGATCGCGGAGGAGTTCCTCGAGCCGATGACCGCGTTCGCGGTCGCGGACGATCCCACTCGCGATCGCGCGCTGTCGCAGGTGCTGGTGGACAAGGTGCTGCAGGATCCGCGCAAGTCGCGACTATTTCTGGTGGAGCCGTATTCCTCGACCGGGCTGGGGCAGACCACGATCGCGGTGATGCCCGCGTTCACCCGGCTGATCCAGGATCATCTGTTCGCCCATATCCAGGATCCGACCCGGCGGCGGCTGGCCGCGGTGACGATGGCCAGCGGGAACGCGGGCATGTTCTCGGCCTGGCTGAACGGGACGCTGCGCGCGAGCCGCGAGCAGATCGTGGATCACCTGGTGCAGACGATCGCTGCCTATCGCGGGATCTACCGCTGAGCGGTGTTCGCGGTGCCTCGCCGAGGCGCGGCGGCGGTCGGATCGACCCACCTCGCGGCTGAGCGTCGCCGCTCCACGCGCGAGTGCCCAGGGTCGCCGCGCCGGTCCCGACGACCCTGGGCATTCGCGAGCTCATTGATGCCGCCGGAGCGGTACTCGTGGCCGTCCGCGAGGTTTCTCAGCCGCGGCGCAGGCGCAGCATCGAGGTCGCGCCGTGCTGAAATTCGAACTCGACCGGGACGCGCTCGGCGCGCACGCCGTCCGCGGCCAGGTCCAGGCTCAGTGCGTCGATGAGGTCCTCGCACGAGCCGCCGAGGTAGTCCACGAGCGGGAACACGCGCACCTGTCCGGCGCTGACCCGCAGCAATTCGCGCAGGGCCGCCAGGTGGAAGTCGTAGTCCAGGCGGTCGGCGTAGGTGAACAGCAGATGTGAGCTGAGCACGAGATCGAAATGCGCGTCGGGGAAGTCGAGTTCGGGCAGCAGGCCCGCCCGGTACCGCCGCGGATTCGAGTCCAGGTCGGCCAGGAAGCGGGCCGCGGCGCGCTCTCGAATCGCCTGGTGCCCTGCGATATCGCCGTAGAAGTCCCAGACGAACCGCTCCGGATGGGCGGTGGCCCACCCGGTGTTCTCGATCGCCCCCAGCACCTCGCGCCGCAGCCGTTCACCGCCCATCGCGTACACCGGGTCGACCGCGATCACCTCGGCCCCCAGCACCCCCGCCTCGGCCGCGAAACTCGATCCCCCGCCCGGGCAGTCCAGGATCCGCCCCCGCACCTGCCCGTCCTCGAGTCCGAACATGGCTCGGTACTCGTCCAAAGACCGTGCGGTGATCACGTATTCACCCGCCGGTATGGTCCCGTCCTCCTGCTCCATACGCGCACCGTACGCAGCACCCCACCCGTCCGGCGAACGAATTTCCGGTCCGTGACCGAACACGATGCGCACCCCTGCATCGACCGCCTACCTCGCAGCAGACTCCGTCTACATGGATCCCTTCGTGATGGCGATGATCGTGCGGCTCTTGCTCTCGCTCTTGACCGTGAGCGTGGTACTGCCGTCGACGGCGGTGCCGCCCACTGCACCGAGCTTCTGGCGCAACGGGTTTCGCGAGGTCGTGCCGATGCCGACATCGCGAGAGCAGATGCGCCAGCCCCACGCTCCCGTGCCGGTGGGTGCGCCGGATCAGCCTGGGCCGGCACGATCTGTGCCGGTGTGATCGGACGGCGGTGGCCGGGGTCTGTCGGTGCGAGGGCACGGCCGGTCCAGTACCGGGAATTGCGTGCCAGGCCGGTGGCCGGTGTGGGGACGAGGTGCTCAGGGGCTTTTCGGGGTGGGGGTGCTGTCGGCGGCGGCGGGGCGGGGGCCGGAGACCGTCGGCGGCGGCGGAGGGTCCAGGGACAGGCGGAGTTTGGGTAGGGGGTCCAGGCGGTCGGGGCCGGGTGGGGACCAGAGGGTGCGGTGCCATTCGAAGTGCAGGTGGGGGGCCACGCCGCCGTTGGTGGCGGGGTCGGGGTTGATGTAGCCGATCCGCTGGCCGGGGCGCACCTGCTGGCCGAGCGCGACCTCGCGCACGATGTGGCCGTAGACGGTGGTGCCGTTGCCCTGCTGGGAGGGGTGGTCGATCACGACCCATCCGGCGGGGTCCGGGCCGCCGAATCCCGCTGCGGGCCCGGCGAATACGACGGTTCCCCCGCCGGTGGCGTAGACCGGGCGCCACGCGGATCCGCCCGGAAACCCGAAGTCCGCGCCCCAGTGGAATCCCCCGTCGCGCGGGCCGAACCCGCTGGTGAGCACCCGCCCCCGCTCGAGCGGCCAATATCGCGGCATGTTCCAGCTCCCCTCGGCTCGATGCTCGCCCACCTGCCCCGGCGCGATGCCGAGACGGCGTTCTCGCCCGATCTCGTTCCGCGCCAGCGTGATTCATTCTCCCTCGCCCGGCGGGTAACACCTCCACTATGGCAGGATTGTCCGCCGAGGTCACCGGGTCACCGCAACGACGATCGCGTACCGCCGGCAGGCGCGGTGGACCGCATCCTGCGTGGTCGGAACTGTCGCCGAGCGGGCGCGACTCGTCGCCTCGGCGGCCGGAGCATCCGCCGGTTCGCAGTGCCGGACCGCCACCGAGCCGGGTGGTCGCGACCAGGCATTGTCCGGCGCGAACGATCGGCACCGGGGTACACCGACGTCGAGACAGCCGGGTCGCCGTCGATTGCGCAACCGGGCCGACGGGGCCACGGCGTGATCGGCCGCGCACGTGCGGTGAGGCATCGCGACGCCGCATCGGCGTTTCGGTTGCCACATAGTCGCTGCTTGCCTGGCCGGGTTCGGGCGGTGAGACGCTGGTGACCGCGACTCTCGGCGGCGTCCCCGGCCCGGTGGCCGGTTGCGACCCACGCCACATCGGGTTGCGCGCGGCGGTGGCGGGGGTGTTTACTCGCTGACGCAAGGTGCCGTCGTTAGCTGAGGCTCCTCCGCGGATACAGGCCGGCGACCCCAAATGTCGAGAGACGCCCCGGGTCAGGACAGGTCTCCCCGAGCTAAGGGGTGATCCCGACCGGCTCCCACGCCTGGTGCGATGGGTTTACGCCGTGGAGTGCCAAAGGTCTTACGAGGGGTGGTGTCCTTTTCCGGCGACTATCGCCGTTCCCACCCTCTGGCGCGTGCGCGCAGTCGAGGAGGTGGTTGTCATGCCCGGTGGATTGGACTCTGTTCCGTTAGCCAATCGTTTACCAGGCGTCTCCTCCGTGTCTCGTGGTCTGCTCGTGTGCCGGCCCTGACGTGCGGTGTGGAGTGCGCCGGCCTCTAGGTGGAGGGCGTCATGACCACGTGGGAAATGCTGCTCCGGCTCGGCACGGGTGTCGGGTTGGGTGCGGTGATCGGGTTCGAACGGCAGTATCGGGCCAGGATGGCGGGGCTGCGCACCAACGCGCTGGTCGCCGCGGGCGCGACGCTGTTCGTGCTGTTGTCCGCGCACGGGTTCAACGGTGGTACCGCTGATCCGACTCGTGTTGCGGCACAAATTGTTTCGGGTATCGGATTTCTGGGCGCGGGGGTGATCCTGCGCGACGGGTTCAATATCCGCGGATTGAACACCGCGGCCACGCTGTGGTGTGCGGCGGCGGTGGGTTCGCTCGCGGGTGCGGGCATGTATTCGACCGCGGTGGCGGGCGCGTTCGTGGTCGTGGTGGTCAACACCGCGCTGCGCAGTGCGGCACGGGCGGTGGATCGCCCGCTCACCGACGGGGTGGGCACCGATTCGCTGTACGCGTTCACCGCCGCGACCGATGACGCGCACGAGGCGCATGTGCGGGCGCTGCTGGTGCAGTCGCTCACGCGCACCGATTTCCGGCTGGTCTCGATCTCGAGTCATGACACGGTCGCCGGCCGGGTCGAGGTGCGTGCGGAGTTGACCGGTGATCGCCGCGACGACCGTCAGATGGAGTCGGCGGTGAGCCGGTTGAGTCTCGAGCCGGCGGTGACCAGCGTCGGGTGGCGGATCGTGCCCGAGCGGGAGGAGCAGGCGTGAGCACCACTTTCCCCTCGCGCGGGGTGCTCGACCGCCCGCGTTCACGCTGGGCCGATATCGCGGTGTTCGCCGGTGCGGCGGTGCTGATCTGGGTCGCGGTGCGGGTGTCGGCGGGCATGGATGTGCCCTTCGACGCCGCGTCCGCGCCCGCGAGCATCGACACCGATCCGGCGTCGCTGCCGTACTACGCGGCGCGTTCGCTGCTGCGCATGATCATCGCGCTGGGGCTGTCGCTGGTGTTCACGTTCGTGTTCGCCACCGCCGCGGCGCGCCTGCCGCGCGCGGACAAGATCATGCTGCCGCTGCTGGACATTCTGCAGTCGGTGCCGATCCTGGGTTTCCTGGCGGTCACCGTCACCGGGTTCATCGCCCTGTTCCCGGGCTCGTCGCTGGGGTTGGAGGCGGCCTCGATCTTCGCGATCTTCACCTCCCAGGCGTGGAACATGGCGTTCGCGTTCCACCACAGTCTGATCTCCCAGCCCCGCGAGCTCGACGAGGCGGCCCGCAACCTCGGACTCTCACGCTGGCAACGGTTCTGGCGGGTCGATGTGCCCTCGGGCATGTTCCCGCTGGTGTGGAACGCAATGATGAGTTTCGGCGGCGGCTGGTTCTTCCTCACCGCGGCCGAGGCGATCAGCGTCAACAACCGCGAGTACGTGTTGCCGGGCATCGGCTCCTACGTGGCCGGTGCGACCGCCGAGAGCGACACCGGCAAGGTGCTGTGGGCGATCGTGGCGATGATCGTGATGGTGGTCGGGCTCAACATCATGTTCTGGCGCCCGATCACGGTGTGGGCCGAGCGATTCCGGGTCGAGGACACCGAGGCCGCGCACGCCCCGCGCAGCCTGGTGCGGGATCTGTTGCGCCGCTCGCACATTCCGGCTCTGCTGGGCCGCGCGTTCGGGCCGCTGGTGTATCCGCTGGATCGGGTGATGCGCGTGTTCGGCCTGGCCGAGCACCGGCTGTGCGTGCCCGCGAAACGCCGGCGGGCCAACGACATCGCGTTCACGACGGTGGTGAGCGTGGCCCTGGGCATCGGATCGTTGCTGATGCTGCGCTACATCCGCGACACGGTCGGGTTCGGTGAACTCGCGCACGCGGCGCAGCTGGGCGCGATCACCCTGCTGCGCGTGATCGTGCTGCTGATCGTGGCCACCGCGGTCTGGGTGCCGATCGGGGTGTGGATCGGCTTGCATCCCAAGGTGTCCCGGATCGCGCAGCCGATCGTGCAGGTGCTGGCGAGTTTCCCGGCGAACTTCCTGTTCCCGCTGGTGACCGCGGTGCTGGTGGCCACCGGGGCGAGCCTGCAGTGGGCGGGCATCGTGCTGATGGCGCTGGGCGCGCAGTGGTACATCCTGTTCAACGTGATCGCCGGGGCCGCGGCGGTGCCCAACGATCTGCGCGAAGCCGCGGCCGATCTGCGCCTGCCGCGCCGATTGTGGTGGCGCAGGCTCATTCTGCCCGCGATCTTCCCCAGCTATGTGACCGGCGCGATCACCGCCGCGGGCGGGGCGTGGAACGCCTCGATCGTGGCCGAGATCGTGGAGTTCGGCCCCACCACCCTGGTCGCCACGGGCCTGGGCGCCTATATCGCCGAGGCCACCACCGCCGGGGACGCCCCGCGCATCCTGGTCGGGGTGCTGGTGATGAGCGCGTATGTGGTGGGCATCAATCGAATTTTCTGGCGGCGCCTGTACGCACTGGCGCAACGCCGCTACTCGCTGTAGAAGGAGACGCTCATGACCATCGCATCCGGCGAGGTCCTCATCGACATCGACGATGTCGGCATGTCGTTCACCGGCTCGGCCGGGGAACCTCTCACCGTGCTCGAGCACGTGAATCTGCGCCTGCACGACGGGGAGATCGTGGCATTGCTGGGCCGTTCGGGCTCGGGCAAGTCCACCCTGCTGCGGGCGGTGGCGGGCCTGCTGGCCCCCACCAGCGGGCAGGTCCGCTACCGGGGTGAGCCGCTGACCGGGTCCAATCCCGGTGCGGCCATGGTGTTCCAGTCCTTCGCGCTGATGCCGTGGCTGAGCGTGCAGGACAATGTCGAACTCGGGCTGGCCGCGCGCGGGGTGAATCCGCGCACCCGGCGCGAACTCGCCCTCGCGGCGATCGACCGGATCGGCCTGGACGGGTTCGAATCGGCCTATCCCAAGGAACTTTCGGGCGGGATGCGCCAGCGGGTGGGCTTCGCCCGCGCGCTGGTCCTGGAACCGGATCTGCTGCTGATGGACGAACCGTTCTCGGCGCTGGATGTGCTGACCGCGGAGAATCTGCGCGGTGAACTCGTGAAGCTGTGGGCCACGGACGATTTCCCGACCAAGGCGGTGCTGATCGTGACCCACAACATCGAGGAGGCGGTGCAGCTGGCCGATCGGGTGGTGATCCTGGGCGCCAATCCCGGGCACATCATCGCCGAGGTCGCGATCGAGCATCCGCGCCCGCGCAATCGGCGCGCGCCGGGGTTCACCGCCACGGTCGATCAGATCTACGGTCTGCTGACCGGGCGCGACACCGAGATCCAGAGCGCGGCCCCCGATGCGGGCACCCCGTTCGCGACCCCGCTGCCGCAGGCCTCGGTCGGCGGGATCGCGGGCCTGCTCGAGCTGGTGTACGCCGCGGACGGGCGCGCGGATCTGCCCGATATCGCCGATGATCTGAGTTTCGAACTCGATGATCTGCTGCCGCTGGTGGACGCGGCGGCGCTGCTGGGGTTCCTGCTGGTGGAGTCCGGTGATGTGCTGCTGACCAATGTGGGGGCCAACATCACGACCGCGAACATTCACACCAGCAAACACATTTTCGCCACCCAGGCGCGGCGGCGGGCCCCGCTGGTGCGCACTGTTTGCAGCGCGCTGATCGGCAGCGCGGACGGCACGGTGCGCGCGGACTTCTTCCTGGATCTGCTGCGGCGCGGATTCTCCGCCGAGGACGCGCGCCGGCAGCTCGACATCGCGATCGATTGGGGCCGCTACGGCGAATTGTTCGACTACGACACCGATTCGGGCCGGATCACCGCCGATCCCGCGGGCCTGAGCGACCTGCCCGAACATATCCGCCGGCGCTGAGAGCGGGCGGGGGCGATCGCACGGCGCGCCGACCCGGCGCGGGCGTGGTTGACTTCTGATGATCATGTGCCACAGGAGGTTCCGTGCCCGCGCCGTCCATTCCCCCCGGTTTCGACTTCACTGATCCGGATCTGCTCGCCCAGCGTTTGCCCATCGCCGAGTTCGCCGAATTGCGCCGCACCGCACCGGTGTACTGGAATCCGCAGCCGCGCGGAACCAGCGGCTTCGACTCCGACGGCTACTGGGCGGTGACCAAACTCGATGACGTCAAAGAGATCTCGCGCAAACCCGAGGTGTTCTCCTCGGAGGAGAACACGGTGGTGATCCGGTTCACCGAGGACACCACGCGCCCGGAGATCGAGATCCAGCGCGCGCTGCTGCTGAACATGGATCCGCCCCGGCACACCAAGTACCGGCGCATCATCGCCAAGGGTTTCACCCCGCGCGCGGTGGACTCGCTGCGTGATGCGCTGCGCGAGCGGGCGCAGCGGATCGTGCACGAGGCCAAGCGCAGCGGCGGCGGTGATTTCGTGGAGCAGGTCGCCGCGGAGCTGCCGTTGCAGGCGATCGCGGATCTGATCGGGGTGCCCCAGGCCGACCGGCACAAGATCTTCGGCTGGACCAATCAGATGATGGGCTACGAGGATCCCGATTTCGAGGGCGATCACCGCATGGCCACCGCCGAGGTCATGGGGTACGCGTGGGGTCTGGCCGAGGAGAAGCGCGCCTGCCCGATGGACGACATCGCGACCTCGCTGCTGCGCTCGGACATCGAGGGCGAGGCGCTGGCCTCGGACGAGTTCGCGTGGTTCGTGGTGCTGCTGATCGTGGGCGGCAACGAGACGATCCGCAACGCCATCACCCACGGGATGAAGGCGTTCGTGGACAACCCCGAGCAGTGGGAGCTGTACAAGGATCAGCGCCCGCGCACGGCCCCCGATGAGATCGTGCGCTGGGCCAGCCCCGTGGTGGCCCTGCAGCGCACCGCGCTCGAGGACACCGTGATCGGCGGTCAGCGCATAGCGCGCGGTGACCGCGTCGGATTGTTCTACGCCTCGGCCAATTTCGACGAGGATCACTTCGAGAACCCGTACACCTTCGATGTCCTGCGCACCCACAATCCGCACGTGGGCTTCGGCGGCAACGGCACCCACTACTGCGCGGGTGCGAACCTGGCCCGCCTGCAGATCGACCTGATGTTCAACACGATCGCCGAGGTGATGCCGAACCTGCGCCAGGTCTCGGACCCGGTCCGCCTGCGCTCGAGCTGGCTCAACGCGATCAAGAGCTGGCACGTGCACTACGGGTGAGGACCGATCCCGCGGGGGTGCGATTGTGTGCGGATGGGTGTGCGGGCCCGGTTGTGACTAGCATCTGAAACGTTTTGGACAGTGTCAGATCTATTGGGCCGCGCGGCTCGCGGCGGCCCGTGGGGGCCTTATGAAGCAGATTCTGTTCGCGGCGATGATCGCGTTGGCGGTGTCGATCACGGTGACGCCGGTGCTGGTGCGGATCTTCGCGCGGCAGCAGTTGGGGCAGGAGATCCGGGCGGACGGGCCGCGCACGCACCTGGCCAAACGCGGGACCCCGACCATGGGCGGGATCGCGATCGTGCTGGGGATGTGGGCGGGGTACCTGGGGTCGCATCTGATCGGGATCGGCAACGACGAACCGGGGGTCACCGCGTCGGGGCTGCTGGTGCTGGGTTTGGCCACCGCCCTGGGGGTGGTGGGATTCCTGGACGATTTCATCAAGCTGTACAAGCGCCGCAACCTCGGATTGACCGCCACCGGAAAGTATGTGGGGCAGGTGGGCGCGGCGGTGGTGTTCGGGGTGCTGGTGCTGCGGTTCCCCGACAGCACCGGGCTGACCCCAGGCAGCCGGCACGTCTCGATCCTGCGGGACCTGCCGTGGCTCTCGCTGATCACCCCGGTGTTCCTGCTGCTGGTGGTGTTCCTGGTGGTGGCCTGGTCCAACGCGGTCAACATCACCGACGGGCTGGACGGTCTCGCGGCCGGGGCGATGGGCCTGACGCTGGGCGCCTATGTGCTGATCACGTTCTGGCAGTACACCAACGCGTGCACCACCCGTCCGGGCCAGGGCTGCTACAGCGTGCGCGATCCTCTGGATCTGGCGATGGTGTGCGCGGCGACGGCTGCGGCGTGCGTGGGGTTCCTGTGGTGGAACGCGGCCCCGGCCAAGATCTTCATGGGCGACACCGGATCGCTGGCGCTGGGCGGGCTGCTGGCGGGGTTGTCGATCACCTCGCGCACCGAACTGCTGATGGTGGTCGTGGGCGCGCTGTTCTGCGCGGAGATCCTGTCGGTGCTGTTGCAGATCGCGGTGTTCAAAAGTTCCAAGCGCCGGCTGTTCCGGATGGCGCCGCTGCATCATCACTTCGAGCTCAGCAGCTGGCCCGAAACCACTGTCTCGATCCGGTTCTGGCTGCTGGGAGCGGTGGCCGCGGCGACCGGGCTGATGCTGTTCTACGGCGATCACCTGACCGCGACGAGTTAGAGAACTCTGAGGAGTTGGTGAGCGCGCGATGAGGATTCGGCGGCAAAGGACCCCGCTGACCGACCGGGGGCGGGTTTTCTCGCGTACTTCTCAGTAAGGTCTGTCAGCGGACGGTCACCTCGCTCGCGGGGCGGCCGTGCGGATTGGGCCCCGGAGCTGTTGCGGCCCGGAGGTATACGAAATGAAAAGGACGAGCAGTTGACGCTTCACATGACCGGACGCATCGCGATCGCCGCGCTGACCGTCGTGACCGCCCTGGGATTGTCCGCGTGCGGTGAGGGCGACAAGCCCGGCACGACCGCCAAGAGCACCACCTCGAAGGCGACCACGGCCGCCCCGGCGGGCAACTACCCGCCCGCCCCGACCGTGGCGGATCTGAACGCCGAACTGCAGCGCGTGACCGATCCCGCGGTGCCCCTGGATCAGAAGACCACGTTCCTGCAGGGTGTTTCGGCCGACCCGAACCTGCCCCAGCTGCTGACCGACTTCTACCAGCAGAACAAGGCCACCATCACCGTCACCGGGGTGACCGATCTGGGTAACGGCACGCTGACCGCGGACGCGCAGGCCGCGATCGCCGGTGGCGCCCCGCAGCAGGCGACCGTGCCGATGGTGGTCGAGGACGGCAAGTGGAAGGTCCAGAAGGAGTGGATCTGCAACATGCTGACCCTGGGCAACGTGGTCTCCCCCGCCTGCGCGTGAGCTGAGCACCACTGGCGGGTCGCGAGCCCGTGAACACGAAAACCCCGTACCTTTCCGCGATGAGAATCGCGGTCCGGTACGGGGTTTCGCTGTTTCGGCGGGTGGATCGGTGCGCGCGGATCAGTGCGCGGCCACGACCTGTCCGGCCACTTCGGGATCCTTGGGCTTGACCCGGGGCAGGAAGAACGCCGGGATCAGGGTGACCACCAGCAGCACCAGGGCCACCACGAAGGTGTGCCCGAAAGCGGTTGCGGCCTGGTCGAATCCGGTCTCGAGCGCACCCGGTGGCAGTTTGTCGGCGATCGTGGGGTCGTAGTTCGAGGCGATCGCGGGCTGGGCCAGGGTCTGGTTGTTGAGCAGGTTGGTCAGCACCACCGAGATGACCGCGGTGCCGATCGATCCCGCGGTCTGGTTGACGATGTTCATCAGGGTCGAGCCGCGCGCGACCTGCGCGTGGGTCAGGGTCTGGATGGCCGCGGTCATGGTCGGCATCATGGTGCAGCCCATGCCCAGACCGGTGACGAACAGCGCCGCGCACAGCATCGGGTACGGGGTGTCAGCGCTGACCTGGGTCAGGAACGCCACTCCGAGCGACATCACCGTGATACCGGTGAGCACGATCTTGCCGGGTCCGATCTTGTCGACCAGGCGGCCCGCGATCGGCATGGTGAGCATCGCGCCCAAGCCCTGGGGGGCGATGAGCAGGCCGGCCATGAGCGTGGATTCCCCGCGTACCTGCTGCAGGTAGCTGGGCAGCAGCAGCCCCGAGCCGAAGAACGCCATCGCGAACAGGGTCATGGTCATGACCGCGTAGCGCAGCGACTTGTTCTGGAACAGGCGCAGATCGATCAGCGGGTGCTTGGCGCGCATGGCGTGGAACACGAACGCCACCATCAGCGCCAGGCCGATGATCGCCGGGATCAGCACGCGCTTGGACGCCACGGTGCCGGCCTCGGGGATCGAGGACACACCGAACAGGAACAGCGCCAGGCCCGGTGAGGCCAGCAGCATGCCCACGAAGTCGAACGATTCGGAGGGTTCGGGCCGGTCGGCGGGGAAGATGATCGCCGCCAGCGCGAGAGCGACGATGCCGATGGGCAGGTTGATCAGGAAGATCCAGTGCCAGGAGAAGCTGTCGATGAGCCAGCCGCCCAGGATCGGGCCCAGGATGGGGCCCAGCAGCATCGGCACACCCAGGACCGCCATGACGCGCCCGATCCGGTGCGGGCCCGCGGCGTGGGTCATGATCGTCATGCCCAGCGGCATGAGCATGCCGCCGCCCAGGCCCTGGATGACGCGGAAGGCGATGAGCGATTCGATGCTCCAGGCCGTGGAGCACAGCACCGAGCCGAGCACGAAGAACACCAGCGCCGCCATGTAGAGGCGTTTGGTGCCGAATCGGTCCGCCGCCCAGCCGGTCAGCGGGATGACCGTGGCCAGGGCCAGGGTGTAGCCGGTCATGGACCACGCCGCGATGGCATACGTGGTGTCGAAGGTTTCCTGGAACTTGGGGATCGCGACGGTCACCACGGTGATGTCGAGAATCGACATGATGGCGCCGAGAACGACGACGCCGGCGATCTTCAGTACGCCGGCGTCGAGTTTGTCATCGCCGGGCGCACCCGCTTTGCTTAAATCCGGAGGAGTGGTCACCGCTTAAGCCTGCCAGCTCGATCGCCGCAGAACCAATAGCCGTTCGCCCCGACACGCCCGAATATTTCGCCGGCTCCACCTCGCTGAACCATTCGAGATCCTTTCGCCATCGCACACAGCGCCATCCAGCGTCGGACCTCAGCCACGATACTGAGAAATAGCGAATCTTTAGCTAACAATTCGGCCGAGAATTCACCTCCCCGAGGCCGCGGAACGCTCCACTTGTCCACGTACGCTGAGCATTCACCGTGAATGGCAAGGAGTTCCCAGCGATGTCCGACCCCGTGCTGGGACTGACCGGTACGCTGACCACGCCGATCCGGGGCCCGCACATGCTCGGTGAGGTTCTGGTCGCCATTCGAGGGGGGACCGAGCTGTACATCGCGCGCGCCGCGGAGCCGCTGGACTCCGGCGCCACCGTGCTGGTGGTGGGCGTGCATCCGGGGCGGATCGTCGATGTGGTGCCGTGGATCCCCTTACCCGGCGGCCATCGTGGGGACATGTGAATTATCAAGGGAGACAACAGTGCTGGGTTATCACGTACCCGACCCCGATGAGGCCATGCTGGTCAGCGGCGGGGGCAGCAAGGACAACGCGCCGTTCCGGGTGGTGATCGGTCACGGCACCTGGGTGCTGCCGTTCTTCCGCAAGGTGCGGTTCCTGTCGCTGGCGATGTTCGAGGCCGAGATCGCCGAACGATGCGTCACCAAACAGGCCATTCAGCTCGATGTGCGCGCGGTCATCGCGTTCAAGGTCGCCAACGACACCCAGTCCATCGTCAATGCCGCCCAACGCTTCCTGTCCGAACAGGAACAGGAGATGTCGGTGCTGACCGGGCGCATCTTCTCCGGTCATCTGCGCTCGATCGTGGGCTCGATGACGGTGGAGGAGATCATCCGCGAGCGCCAGCGCCTGGCCGATGAGGTGCTGGTGGCCTCCAAGGTCGAGATGGGCAACATCGGGCTCTCGGTCGATTCGTTCCAGATCCAGTCGATCGATGACGGCAACCTCGGCTACATCACAGCATTGGCCGCCCCGCACAACGCCGCGGTCCAGCGTGATGCCCAGATCGCCCAGGCCGCGGCCGCGCAGGCCGCCGCCCAGGCCGAACAGGAATCGCTGCGCCGCCAGGCCGAGTATTCGCGCGAGACCTCGATTCTGCGCGCGCAGTATCAGCACGACATCGACAAGGCCAATGCCGAAGCCGCCCAGGCCGGTCCGCTCGCGCAGGCGGTGGCGTTGCAGGAGGTGCTCGAGGCCCAGGCCGAGCAGGCGCGCAAACAGGCCGAGCTGCGCGAACAGCAGTTGCAGGCCGAGGTGGTCAAGCCCGCGCTGGCCGAGGCCGAGCGGGTGCGGATTCTGGCCGAGGCCGAGGCGAACCGCACCCGGATCCAGGCCGAGGCGGCGGCCTCGAACAATCGGATCGCGCTGGATCAGCTTCTGATCGAACAACTTCCGGAGATCGTCAAGAGCGCGGCGGCCGGTTTGGCGCACGCTAATGTTACGGTCCTCAATGGCCCAGAGGGGGTCGGCGAAATCATCAATGGCATGGTTGGTCAGGGCCTGACTGTCTTCAATTCGTTGCAAAAGGCACTTTCCTCCGACAATGATCGAGCCGCGGACTAGAGTTACCGCGAGGGACGCGGCGACGAGGAGCAGGTGTTCAGGTGTCCATCGGGAAATTGGTGTCGTTCGACAGCTCTCGGGGGTTCGGTTTCATCCGTCCGGAAGACGGTGGGCCGGACGTGTTCGTCCATGTCAACGACATCGGACTGGATGAAGACGAGTTGCGGCAGGGGCGGGTCTTCGAATTCGACGTGACCGAAGGTGATCGGGGACCCAAGGCGGTCAATCTGGCGCTGGCCGCGGGTGCGAGCGCACCGCCGCCGCCGGTGCGCACCCACAAGAGCAAGGAACGGGTGCACGGTCAGTTGAGTGCGGCCGAACATCGCCGGCTCATCACCGAACTGCTGCTGGACGCCTCACCCGCGCTCACCGCCGGGGAAATACTGACCATCCGCGACCGGCTGACCGCGTTCGCCGATCAGCACGGGTGGCTGGAAAGCTAGAGGTTCGGGCACAACAGACCGCTCACCCCGTACGATCTCGAGGGACCGCGACCGGTGATTTGTCACCGGTCGCACCGTCTACCTGGGTAGGACAACCCGAGGAGGTCGTGTGGAGCTGCCCGTCATGCCGCCGGTCAAACCGATGCTCGCCAAATCGGTCTCGGCCCTGCCGCGAGAATCCGGACTGCGCTACGAACCCAAATGGGATGGCTTCCGGTGCATCGTGTTCCGCGACGGGGACGAGATCGAACTGGGCTCACGCAACGATCGCCCCTTGACCCGGTACTTCCCCGAACTGGTGGAACTGCTGGGCACGGTGCTGCCGGACAAGTGCGTGATCGACGGGGAGATCGTGATCGTCACCGAGCACGGCCTCGACTTCGACACCCTGCAACAGCGCCTGCACCCCGCGGCCTCGCGGGTGAACAAGCTCGCGGTCGAGACCCCGGCCAGTTTCGTGGCCTTCGATCTGCTCGCGCTCGGGGACCGGGATCTGACCGGTGAACCGTTCGCCGAACGCCGCGCCCTGCTGGAAACCCTGCTCGATACGCGCGGACCAGACGCGGGCGCGACCCGCATCCACCTCACGCCGATGACCGATGATCCCGAGGTCGCCCAGGACTGGTTCACCCGGTTCGAGGGCGCGGGGTTCGACGGGGTCATGGTCAAGGCCGCGGATCTGGGCTACCTGCAGGACAAACGGGTGATGTTCAAGGTCAAACACGAACGCACCGCGGACTGCGTGGTCGCGGGATTTCGCTGGCACAAGGACGGCGAAGGGGTCGGCTCGCTGCTGCTGGGGTTGTTCGACGAGGACGGCAACCTGCATCACGTGGGCGTGGCCAGCTCCTTCACCGCCAAACGCCGCAAAGAACTCGTCACCGAACTCGCCCCGCTGCGCGAGAACGCGCTCGAGAACCATCCGTGGCGCGAATGGGCCGACGCGGCCGCCCAGGCCCGCGCGGACGGCAAGATGCCCGGCGGCGTGAGCCGCTGGACCGGGGGCAAGGACCTGTCGTGGGAGCCGCTGCGCCCGGAACTGGTCGCCGAGGTCCGCTACGAACACGTCATGGCCGGGCGGTTCCGCCACGGCGGGCGCCTGGCCCGCTTCCGCACCGATCGCACCCCGCGATCGTGCACCTACGCCCAGCTCGACGAGGTCGCCCCCGCCGAGCTGGCCGACATCTTCGATCAAGCCCGAGCGGCGAAAGGCACTGTGCGGTGAGCGATTCGGTCGAGATCGAGGTCGACGGGCGCACCGTCGCCATCTCCAACCCCGGCAAGATCTACTTCAGCAAGCGCGGGGAGACCAAGCTCGATCTGGTCAACTACTACCTCGCGGTCGCCGAACCCATCATGAACACCATCCGGGACCGCCCGGTGCTGCTCGAACGCTATCCCGACGGCGCGGGCGGCAAGTCCTGGTTCCAGAAACGCGTCCCGAAATCGGTGCCGTCCTGGCTGCAGACCACCGAGGTCTCCACCCCCAACGGCACGGTCAGCGACGCCCTGGTCGCCGCGGACATGGCGCACCTGCTGTGGGCGGTCAACCTGGGCTGCTTGGGATTTCACGTCTGGCCCACCCACGCCGACGCCCCCGCGGCCGGCACCGCACCGCCGGTGTACGACGCGGCCGGGGAACTGCTGCCCCCGACCGGGGTCACCGACGAGTTGCGCATCGACCTCGATCCCTCGCCCGGCATCTCCTTCGACGATCTGCGCGCCGCGGCCCAGCGCACCCGCGAGCTGTGCGGCGAACTCGGAATCGACGTGCGTATCAAGACATCCGGGTCGCGCGGGCTGCACCTGTACGCGTTGCTCGAACCGCGCTGGGACGGCTACCAGGTGCGCGCGGCCGCGGTCGCCCTGGCCCGCGAACTCGAACGCCGGCACCCCGACACCATCACCGCCCAGTGGTGGAAAGAGGAACGCGGCTCCCGGGTGTTCGTGGACTACAACCAGAACGCCCCGCACAAAACGGTGTTCGGCGCCTGGTGCGTGCGCCCGAAGGTCGGCGCCCAGGTCTCGACCCCGATCTCCTGGGACGCGCTGCCCGAGGTCACCAACGACGAGCTGACCATCGCCACGGTCCCCGCCCGCGTCGCCGAGTTCGGCGACCCCTGGTCCGACCGCACGCCCCAGGACCTGACTCCCCTGCTCGAGCTGTCCGACAAGGATTTGGCCGCGGGCCTCCAGGATGCTCCCTGGCCCCCGCAGTACCCGAAAATGCCGAACGAGCCCTCGCGGGTACAACCCTCACGGGCCCGCAAGGACGCCGACTAGCAGCAGAGTGGTCCGCGCGGCGCTCGCGCATGCCGGACTCCGCGTGCCGCAAGAACATCGATAAGCGTGCACGGCAGGCACATTCCGCACCGGCCGCCCACTTCATCGGCCGCGCCCGGACCCGGGTACGACCGAACGCGGCTGGTGGACGGTGACTGTTCGCCGTTGTGACCGGCACTCGGCGTGCGCCGCCGCACCGGCCCGCCGGGTAACTGCGCGGCCGCATTGTCGGCACAACCGCGCACGCCGCCCCCGCCGCACCGGTCCCCGATGCACCATGGTGGGGTGAGCACCGAGCGCGTGAAGGTGCGCTGCGTCCTGGTAATCGGCGAGGGCGACAAAGCGATCGCCTACCTCGAAACCCCCTGGCACCCATCCTGGATGGCCATCCAATGGCCCGCCGCCCAGATAGCCGCCCAAGCCGACCTGCCCCGCAACGAGCTGCCCGGCCGCGAGTTCTGGGTGGAGGCCGCCCACGCCCCCGACAACACCCTGACCCTGACCGGCTTCCGCCTGGTCTTCGACCCCCGCCTCTAGCGAGCCCGGCCACCCCCACCCGGACATTCACTGCCGATCGGGCGGGGCGCACCTGATGCTCGGCTTACATCAATGGGGAGTCGATGTCGCTGACGAGCCAGCGCCCCCCAGACGTTCTCCACGGTCGCGCGGATGACGATGGCCTGTCGCTTCGGTTCGGGTTCGGCTGCGCGCGTGCGAATCTGGACGACATTGATCAGGACTGTCTGGCGCAGGAGATCGCCGCCGACCGAGCCGCGGTCGGCCGATTCGACCCACGCGCGCACCTGTCCGGACCGACCCGGCGCCGGTCTTCGTTCCGCACACCCCGTAACCGGGCGATACCGCGATGGTCCCGGTTCGAGCCGGGACCATCGGGTGTTGTCGCATCGAGTGCACGCCTGCGGTGCGTGCCCGAGATCAGCGCGCGCCGTGGACCTTCGGGAAGGACTCGCCGATCAGGGTGGTGAGGGTGTCGGCGAGCAGGTCGTGGACCTGGGGGCGGGTCAGGCTGCCGCGCACGATCCATTCGCGGCCCGCGGCTTTGACCAGCCCGCCGTAACAGCGGACCAGGGCCTGGAGTTCGGCGCTGTGCAGCGAATCCTCGAGCCCGACCATCTGCACGACGCGAATCGCGGCGGCGTTGTCGGCCTCGTCCAGGATGCGCTGCACCTCGGGGTCGTCGCCGATCCCCTCGAGGCCGGTGACCTTGACCCAGGTGGTGCCGTGTTCGCCGATGGTGTCCAGCAGCCATGCCACGCTGGCGTTCACGCGCTCGCGGGTGGTGCCGGTGGGCACCCCCATCTCGAGCGCGCGCGGCAGGGTCACCATGCGGCGCACGACCGCCAGGTACAGGTCGCGCTTGTTGCCGAAGTAATGGTTGATCAGCCCGCGGGCCACCCCGGCCCGCTGGGCGAGCTCGGCGGTGGACACCGCGGCGTACGGACGTTCGCCGAACATGTCGATCGCGCAGGACAGTATCTGCGCGCGGCGTTCGTCGGGCTCGAGCCGGCGCCGCCGCGACGGGGCGTCGTCGGCGGTCACCGGGCCGGTACCGCCGGGCTTCGACGGTGCGTGACTGTCAGAGTGAGCGGGCAATGAGGTCCTTCATCACCTCGTTGGCGCCCGCGAGGATCCGCAGGATCCGGGCGCCGGTGTACAGCTGGGCAATCGGGTATTCGGTCATGTACCCGTAGCCGCCGAAGAACTGCAGGCAGCGATCCACCACATTACCGAGTTGATCGGTCAACCAGTACTTCGACATGGCAGCGGTGGGAATGTCCAGCTCACCGCGCAGGTGCTTGCTGATGCAGTCGTCCAGGAAAACCCGGCCCACCTTGGCGATGGTCGCGCACTCCGCGAGCTCGAAGCGGGTATTCTGCATCGCGAACAGCGGCTTGCCGAACGCCTCGCGGCCCTTGGTGTACTCGATGGTCAATTCCACCGCGCGCTCGGTCATCGCCACCGCCATAATGGCCGTGACCAGGCGTTCCTGGGCCAGCATCTGCATCATCTGATAGAAGCCCTGGCCCTCGGCCGAGCCCAGCAGATTCGTGGCCGGCACCCGCAGCCCGTCGAAGAACAGCTCGGCGGTGTCCTGGCCCTTGCCGCCCATCTTGGACAGGATGCGCCCGCGCGTGAATCCGGGGGTGTCGTCCCCGACCTCGGCGAAGATCAGCGAGACCCCGGCCGCGCCCAGCGCCGGATCGGTCTTGACCGCCAGGATGATGCCGTCGCACAGCCACCCGTTGGAGATGAAGATCTTCGATCCGGTGACGACGTATTCGTCGCCCTCGCGCACCGCGCGGGTCTTGATCGCCTGCAGATCCGAACCGGTGCCCGGCTCGGTCATACCGATCGAGAGCACCATCTCACCGCTGGCCGCGCGCGGCAGCACCGAGCGCTTGAGCTCCTCGGAGCCGAACTCGTGGATGTAGGGCGCGATGATCGAGGAGTGCACCGGCATGCCCATGGCCCCGTCGCCCTGCTGGCACTGGGCTTCGATGATGGCCGCCTCGTGCGCGAAAGTGCCACCGCCGCCGCCGTATTCGGCCGGGATCGCAGCGCACAGCAGGCCGAGTTCACCCGCGCGCCGGTAGAGCTCGCGGTCGGGATGGCCCTGCTCGATGAATTTGTCCTCGTGCGGGACCACCTCCTTCTCGAAGAAGGTTTTCGCGAGTCCGCGTACGGCCTCGACCTCGTCGTCGCTCCATGCCGGGCGTGCCATTGTCGTTCCTTCGTGTCCCGGGCGCGCACCACCGCGCCTCGTGGACAAGGGTGCACTGCTATTGGCATCGTGTCAACAAAGTGTCAACAGCCGGCCCCCGGCACTACCCCGCATCCCCCGCCCGTGACTGATTCACCTCGGCGAACGTGGTGAAGATCGGAACATCGGGATCGGCCTCGATCCCCTGCCTGCGCAAGAACCCATCGATCAACCCCCACACCAATTCCGTTGCCTGATCGATGAACTCATCGGTCTCACCCGGGGACGGCCGATCCGAATCGCGCAACCACAGATCGGTGATCGCCACCACCGCACCCACCAGCGCCCGCGACAGATAATCGATCCCCGAGGTCTCGAGCGGCACCGCCTCGGCCACCGACCGCGCCATCGCCGACAACCGCCCCGACGCCTCCCGCCCCAGATCCAGCTGCAACACCCCCGACTGCTGCAACACAGGCGCCTGCCCCAGATACCGGAACACATTGGGGTGCTCCAGGATTCCGTTCGCGTAATCGGTGAACACCCGCCGCAACGCCACCCGCGGCGGCGCCAGCATCAGCGTCATATCCGAACCCGCCGCCGAGAACGCGCGCTGCGACATCCGCGTGGCGATCTCGGTGAACAGATCACCCTTGTCCGCGAACTGGCGATACAGGCGCGGCTTGGTGATACCCGCCTCACGAGCGATGTCATCCATGCTCGGCCGGGGACCATCACGATCGATCACCCGAATCGCCGCGTTCACGATGTCATCGCGGGTCACCGCGGCCGTACCGGCAGATGTCCGAACCACCAGCGCAGTGTACATGTACCGACGGTACGACGGGCTCCCAGCGCACCCTCGCCCGCCGAACCGTGCGACAACCCGAACATCGCGTGACCGAGGCCACAACCCCGATCAACCACCCGGCATTGCGCTCACCCAAAACGTACTGCCAGTATCGAAACTCGTACCGGCGGTACGCACGGCGACGAGTGGGCACCCCACCGAACACCGACCGCCCACCCGAGCAGCCGACCCCGAAAGCCCGCCATGCCCGAACCCGCACACACCCTCGCCACCACCCTGCAGGCACCCCTGCCCGAGGCCTTCGGCCAACTCACCGACACCGACCTCACCGAACTCGACCGCCTCCTCACCACCGCACTCACCCGGCGCGCCACCACCCTCGACACCGCCATCGCCAACTCCCTCGACTTCGTCCCGCGCCTCATGCGCCCCGCCGTCAAGAAAGCACTGGGCCTATGAGCGAACACCTCGCCGCCGTCGCCGAAACCACCAAACTCGCACGCCTGCTCGGCATCTCGGACCCCACCGACCTCGACTTCCTCGTCGACCTCCCACCCGCGGCCATCCGCCAATTCCGCGAACGCGCCACCGACCGCCTCTTCGACCGCGACGCCAAACGCCTCCACACCGTCGCCCAAGCAGCCAAACTCGTCCCCGTCAGCATCAGCGCCAAAGTCGCCGAACGCGCCTTCGGACCCGTCCTGTGCGCCGCCATCGCCGGCGCCGTCGAACCCACCCGCGCCATCGACATCGCCAAAACCCTCCCCCCGGCCTTCCTCGCCGCCGTCGCCGTCCAGATCGACCCCCGCCGCACCGCCGCCATCATCGCCGCCGTCCCACCCGCACTCGTCGAAAAAGTCGCCCGCGAACTCCTGGCCCACGGCGACCACATCACCATGGGCCGCTTCGTCCACGTCATCCCCGAACCCGCCCTGCGCGCCGCCGCACCCGTCATGAGCGACATCGACCTCCTGCGCATCGGCTTCCTACTCGAAGACAAAACCGCCATCGACAACGTCCTGCACATCGTCGCCGACCGCGTCCCCGGCATCATCCGCGCCGCCGCCGAACAACACATGTGGGCAGAAGGCATCGACCTGCTCGACTCCATCGCACCCCACAACCGCGCCTGGATCGGCGACACCGCCGCCGGACTCGGCGGACCCGTCCTTGACTCCCTCATCGCCGCCGTCGCCGACCTCGACGCCTGGGCCACCCTGCTGCCCATCACCAGCGCCATGAGCCACGACAGCCTGCGCCTGTTCGCCGAACGCCCCGCCGTCCACGCCGAACCCGTCCTCGCCGCCATCACCGACACCGCCCTCAACGCCGGACACTGGCTCGAACTCCTACCCCTCGCCGCCCACCTGCCCCCGGCCCAACTCGCCTTCGTCGCCGCCCGCGTCGCCGCCGAAACCGACGACCGCCTCGACCACCTCATCCGCCAAGCCGACACCGCCGGCCGCTGGGACGCCATGATCCCCGTCGCCCTCGCCATGACCGACTCCGAACGCCGCCGCCTCGCCGCCCTGCCCGTCATGGGGGACCCCGACGTCCTGCGCGCCATCATCACCAGCACCGCCGAACACCAACTATGGTCCCAGGCACTGCCTTTGGTGCACGCCCTACCCGACACCACCACCCCCACCCTCGCCCACTGCATCGGCGACCTCACCCCCGAACAACTCCTGGCAGCCGTACGCACCGCCGCCCAGAGCGACACCATCGACACCCTCGTCGACATCGCCCTCGCCCAGGAACCGCACGGGCGCGCCCGAGTCCTGGAACTCATCGACACCATGGACGACATCGAGGACTTCCTCACCGCCCTCACCGCCCACACCCCCGACGCGGTCTGGAACGCCTTCGCCCGCGTACGTGACGAAATCCCCCCACGGCTCCGCACCCAACTCGCCGAACGCGCACGCGAACTCGACCACCCACACCACGCCACCGCACTCCAACCCGCAACCGCCACAGCCCAATAGCACCCACCTGCACCGCACCCCGCCGCGAAACCGGCGGGGTACGCGCACGTTCGGCGCCCACACACCGAATGTGACCGGCGTCGCCACCACCCACCACCGGTCACGACCACCATCCCCGCGATGCGACAATGGAACCTCACCCGCAGCCCCCACGAAGGACCCCACCCGTACCGATGGCCGAGCACACCGCACTGGACCAGACACTCGAGAACACGGCCATCGACCCCGATGACCTGGCCATCTGCCTCCGGGTCCTCGAACACGCCGCCGAACTCGACAAAGACCACCCCGACTCGGTCACCGTCCAGCGCGCCGTCGGCCACATGTTCAAAAAACTCAAGCAGCGCCGCCGCACCGCCGCCCGCGACATCATCTCCACCGCCGACAAGGCCGTCATCGCCGCCACCGCCACCGGCTCCCCCAACCGCATCGACGACGAAACCGCCGGCATCCCCATCAGCGGCTCGGTCATCGACAGCGGCACCGCCGGCACCCTGCTGCGCGCCCGCCCCTGCTACATCTGCAAGCAGAAGTACACCCGCGTCGACGCCTTCTACCACCAGCTCTGCCCCGAATGCGCCGCCCGCAGCCACGCCAAACGCGACGCCCGCACCGACCTGTCCGGCAAACGCGCCCTGCTCACCGGCGGCCGCGCCAAGATCGGCATGTACATCGCCCTGCGCCTGCTGCGCGACGGCGCCCACACCACCGTCACCACCCGCTTCCCCAACGACGCCATCCGCCGCTTCACCGCCCAGCCCGACAGCGCCGACTGGCTGCACCGCCTGCGCATCGTCGGCATCGACCTGCGCGACCCCGCCCAGGTCGTCGCGCTCGCCGACGACGTCGCCGCCCAGGGCCCGCTGGACATCCTCATCAACAACGCCGCGCAGACCGTGCGCCGCTCCACCGGCTCCTACAGCGCCCTCGTCGAAGCCGAGAACGGCCCGCTGCCCGCGGGCGAGCTGCCCGACGTGATCAGCTTCGGCAAGACCATGCAGGCCCACCCGGCCTCCATCACCGCCTCGCTCACCCCGACCCTCACCGGCGCCGACATCACCGACCTCGCCCTCATCGCGGGATCGGCCACCCCCGAACGCATTTCGCAGGGCGTGGCCATCGACGCCGGCGGCCTGGTCCCCGACCTCGCCCACACCAACAGCTGGGTCCAGACCGTCGCCGAAGTCGACGCCACCGAACTCCTCGAAGTGCAGCTGTGCAACTCGGTCGCGCCGTTCATCCTCATCTCCCGCCTGCGCCCCGCCATGGCCGCGGCCGCCGGCCGCCGCAAGTACGTCGTGAACGTCTCCGCCATGGAAGGGGTGTTCGGCCGCGCGTACAAGGGCGCCGGCCACCCGCACACCAACATGGCCAAGGCCGCGCTGAACATGCTGACCCGCACCAGCGCCCGCGAGATGTTCGAGGCCGACAACATCCTGATGACCGCCGTCGACACCGGCTGGATCACCGACGAACGCCCGCACTACACCAAGATCCGCCTGGCCGAGGAAGGCTTCCACGCCCCCCTGGACCTGGTCGACGGCGCGGCCCGGGTGTACGACCCGATCGTGCGCGGCGAGGACGGCGACGACGTCTACGGCGTGTTCCTCAAGGACTACGAATCCTCCGCCTGGTAACCAACTTTCGGTGATCACGCCGCTCGCGCCCCGCCCCTCTTTTCAAGGCAGTCTTTAGACCTTGTGGGGTTTGGGGCGCTTTCGGCGTCTGAAAGTGAGATACATAGTTAGATGCGCATATTGACGTATAGGTATCTAATACCTGTCGCAGAGCCTCAGGCGACGTTCACAACGCTTCGACCTGCGCAGATGCACTTTTCCGAGAGCCCTGTTGAGCGGCGTCTACCCTTCCGTGCCACGAGCGCTCACGCCTGCACGACCACTCCCCTACCCCGCGGTCACCGGCGCGGGGTGTCGCAGGAGCATCCGAAGGAGCTGGTTTCGTTCCGCGCCAGCAGATTTGGATGCTCGGCTCGGGCACACCCCCTCCTCTTACGGGGGTAGATGACACGCCGGTAATACATCTATAGATGCGCATATCCCAGTGTTGATATGTATGAGTACCGCACGGTGACGGTGCTTCTATCCTGGGAACATGTTCTTCCGGCTGCTGGCGGACGTGACCGCGGGCGTGCACTTCCTCTTCGTCGCCTACGTCGTGGTCGGCGGATTCATCGCGTGGCGGTGGCCGCGGACGATCTGGCTGCACCTGGCCGCCTTCGGCTGGGGTTTCAGCACAGTCCTGATCGGAATCGACTGCCCTCTCACCGATTTGGAGAACTGGTCCCGCAGGCAGGCCGGCGAAGCGGGCCTGCCACCGAGCGGCTTCATCGACCACTACATCACCGGCGTGATCTACCCCGAGAGTGCTCTCGAGCTGGTTCGGGCGCTGGTGGCCGTGGTGGTCGTCATCTCCTGGATCGGCCTCTGGCTCCGAACCTCGCGTCGTCGACACGGTGCGGCCAGTACGTAGCGGGCAACCACAACGTCCGATCTCGCATCGGGGCTTTGATCGGAGTTTCCTCCGATGCCAACATACGGGTGTGGTTGGATCGGCAAGACCGCCAAGGTCAACGCACTATTCTGTCAATTCTGCGGCATGTCTTGCGGATTCAGTCCGGCGACGGACAGCCGGAACAGCCGCTGCGCCTTGGCGGCAGCGTCGGGGTGGTGCTCGGTGGCCAGGGCGATGCCGACTATCAGCGAGATCAGCTCCGAGACGGTGACATCCTCCGCTACGGTTCCTTCACCGATCGCTCTGCGCAGCAGCGGATTTCCCGCCTCTTCCAGCGCGACGGAACAGGCGTTGTGGTACGGGCCGGACTCGGTGTCGTCGTAGGACAGGGCGACCGCCAAGCCCCGGGCACGCACGCAGTAGGCGACGACCTCGGTCAGCCATTCCAGCAGCGCGGAACGGCCGTCGCCGGCGCCGGTCAGGTCGTGGGCTCGGGCGCACAGCGCCTCGATGCGCTTGTGGGACACGGCTTCCAGTAGGGCCTGGCGGGTGGGGAAGTGCCGGCGTACGGTCGCCGAGCCGACCTCCGCTATCCGGGCGATCTGCTCGAGGGAGGCGCCGGAGCCGTGGGCGGCGACCTGCTCCTCGGCAACGGCGAGGACGCGCTCGTAGTTGCGACGCGCGTCCGCACGCTTCTGCTCGGGCACGGCTTCACCTCTCCTGCTTGCTAAACGGCGGGGCCCGCCATATCGTACCCGAACATAAACGGCGGGGTCCGCCGTTTAGCAATCGAGTCATCGAGGAGCCCCCATGACGACAGAATCCGCACCCGTACTGGTCACCGGCGCCACCGGCAAGCAGGGCGGCGCGACCGCCCGCGCCCTGATCGCCGCGGGCGTTCGCGTACGCGCACTGGTGCGCGACCCGTCCACCTACCGAGCCAAGGCCGTCGAAGCGCTGGGCGCCGAACTGATCACGGGCGATCTACACGACCGCGACTCGGTCATCCGCGCCGCCGAGGGCGCACGTGCCGTGTTTTCCATTCAGATGCCCGAGATCACCGATGGCGGCGTCGATGTCGACGGCGAGATAAGCCAGGCCGTGAATCTCATCCAAGGTGCGAAAACCGCCGGGGTACCCCAGTTCGTACACACCTCGGTATCCGGGGCCGGCCAGCACACGGGGGCGCCCGGCTGGGCCGAGGGCCGGTGGGCGGCCATGGAACCGGTTCTGGGCGCCAAGGCGGCAATTCAGAACCACGTCCGCGCGGCCGAATTCCCGCAGTGGACGATTCTGAAGCCGGGTACGTTCATGGAGAACTTCCTGCCGTCGGCGGCGTACATGTTCCCACGCGGGATCGCCGGTGGGTTGGTCAGCGTCATCGATCCCCGGACCCCGCTGTCGCTGGTCGCGGTGGACGACATCGGACGCGCGGCCACCGCAGCGATCACCGCACCACAGCGATTCCAGAACATCGAGTTGGAATTGGCCGGTGACTACCTGTCGATGACCGACATCGCCGAAATCCTGACGCGCACACTGGGAATACACCTGACCGCACCGGACATGACCGAGCAGCAGGCCGCGGCGGCGGGAATGGCCTTCGCCACCGCACACGAGTGGCTCAACGTCGTCGGCCAGCCCGCCCGCCCGCCCGCAGTACGCCACAGACCTCGGGATCCCGCTGACCACCTTCGCCGAGTGGGCACGGCAGCACATGCGAGCCGACGCTTGACCCAGAACCACCGCCATCGCGGACACCGAGCGAACCGACGGTAGCGGCCGGAGATCGCTCCCGTTGCGGCGCAGACCCATTCACGCCGGTGCGTAGGCAGAGGTGGCCCGTATCGCGCCCGCATGATGGATCCGCCTGTCCGGCCCCGGATTTCGGAATGGATCGCACTAGAGACAGATGATCAGCGGTTCGCGAAACAACACCGGCACAGACGATCTCGTAGTCGCGCACAGTCTTCGTCCACAGGACCAAACCGGTGTGCCCGGCAACACGAACCCCAGGGCAGACAACTCGAGTGCCACACCGATTCACCGCTGCTGCCGCGGTGGGCAATTCAGGCGGCGCGCTCCTGCGCTCGCTTCTGCTCACCTGCGTGGATACCGAAAGCTGTCCCGGCGTCCGCGCACACGGCTCTGACGTTCGTGGAGGAATACCCGTGAGAGTGCTGCATGATCACACATCCCTCGCCCCGAGTTCCAGCACCGCAGTCGCCGAGCCGGTGACCGGGGTCCCCGCCGTACAGCAGTCGGCCCGGACGACGGAGGAGGCAGTCGTGGCGACGCGCCTGATCACCGGGATCGCGGCGGGAAGTCGCGGTGACTTCACCGAGTTCTATCGCCTTACCAGTCGTCGCGTTCTCGGTCTCGCGCTGCGGATCTCGAACAACCACACCACCGCGGAGGAAGTGAGCCAGGACGTCTACGTGCAAGTCTGGGCTCAGTCCGCGCGCTACGACCCCCGTATGGCCAGCCCCCTCGGATGGCTGTTGATGCTGACTCATCGTCGCGCGGTGGACCGCGTACGAGCCGACAGCGCACGCCTCGGGCGCGACGTGCACTACGACCGGCTCAGCCGCGAACGCGCCCATGACCTGGTCGTCGAGTCGGTGTTCCGACGCGCTGATCGACGCGCCGTGCTGCGCGCACTGGACATGCTCACCGATCTGCAACGCCAAGCCGTCGTGCTCGCCTTCTTCGACGGACTCACCTACCTCGAGGTGGCCGAGCACCTCGGCAAGCCGCTCGCGACGGTGAAATCCCGTATCCGTGACGGGCTCGAGCGGCTGAGGCACCACCTGACGAGAACCGCCGTCTACGAGTGACCAATCCATGTCCGGGTCGGCTCCGATACCTTTTCGCCACCCGCGGATCGAGAACGGGGCCGCCATAACCGATCAGGGGCGATTGTCTTCGGCAATCGTGGCTACCAACCGCCTCGGCCACGCTGTTCGATCCAGTGAAGTCGTCACACTCGTGTTTCATCGCGAATCGAGGAGAAGCCATGCGCACAAACCGATTGCGGGCTCTACGACATCTATCCGGGCGCACGGCCCGTCGCGTTCTCGTGCTCGGCAGCGCGATGGTGCTGCTGGGATCGGGTGCTTCCCACACCGCCGCATGGGCGGCGCCGACCGCGCCCGAGGATGATCCGTTCTACTCCACGCCCCGGGACATCGCGGACCGCTCGAACGGTACTGTCCTGCGCAATAGGGAAATCCGCATGTTCGGGCTGCCGCTGCGAGTATCGGCATGGCAATTGAACTACCGAACCACCGGTTCGGATGATCGTCCCGTGGCCTCCATAGCCACCGTATTGGTCTCGGCCACACCCTGGTCCGGGCCCGGCCCGCGCCCGCTGCTGTCCTATCAGGTGGCCGAGGACAGTTTGGGGGCTCGCTGCGCACCGTCGGTCGCGCTGCACCGCGGACCCGATTCAGCGGTCTCGAGCACCGTGATCGAGATGCCATTCATCGTCGATGCCCTGCGCCAAGGGTGGGCTGTGATCATCCCGGACTATCAGGGCCCGGGCTCGCGGTTCTTGGATGGCGAGCACGCCGCGCGCGCGGTGCTCGACGGGATGCGCGCGGCCCGCAGCTTCGCACCCGCCGGGCTGAGCACCGACAGCAAGATCGGCGCGTGGGGCTACTCCGGTGGCGCGTTCGCCACCCTGTGGGCCGCGGAGCAACGGGGTCGATACGCACCGGAACTGCCGATAGTCGGTGTCACCGCCGGCGGTGTTCCCGTCGACATAGCGACCATCGCCCGCGATGCAGACGGCGGCGCGCGAGCCGGGCTGACGATGTTGATCGTTTTGGCACTGATGCGCAATGCCACCGGCCCCGAGTTGGCCGCCCTGATGAACGAGCGCGGACGAGCGGTGATGGTCGCGGAGTCCGCCTCGTGTGGCACCGATCTCCTGGCTCGATACCTCGACGCCAAGATCGACGACTACGCGAAAACCCCGGGACTGCTCACCCATCAGGCGTTCCTAGCGGCCGCGCAGCGGCAGGAACTCGGTAACCAGACCCCTGACATCCCGCTCTACCTCTACCACAGCACCACCGACGAGGTCGTACCCGTCGCCGGGTTCGAGGCTCTTCTGCGCCGATACTGCAGTTCCAAATCCACTGTGGTCGAGCGTCATTCATCAGCGGACGGCCACAACGGCACCGCGATGTCCGAGGCGGCAGGCGCTCTGGCCTTCCTGACCGACCGCTTCGACGGAACGCCACTCACGCCCGGATGCGACCGGGCCTGACCCTGCTCGAAAGTCCTACGTCGCCAATCCGACTCCTGGCGACGACATACCGGACCGCTGCGCGATGACCATCCCGACCGACCAGGGACTCCCGGTGCTTTGCGGTCACTGCATCGACAATCCCACCGGGTGCTCCCAGTCCGCATCGCACATCCACACCCACAACGCGTATCCGCGACCGATGACGATGCCCGTCGGGTCGCGCTCCGCCGGGGTGTGCGCGCCCACCGGATGCCACAGCTCATCGCCGTCCCATTCGGCTCCATGGGCCTTGAGCAGCAAGGTCATCGACGAGCCGCAGTCCTCGCACCGCATCGGCTGGGGATCGGTCAGAGTCCACGACGCGTAGCCGCCGACCTTCCACCCGGTCGTGATCGACCGGCCCCACCCGTACCGCCGACCGGTGCGTTCTTCCCAGACCGCGACGCGGGCGGCGAGGTCCCCGGGCAGCAGGGCGTGGTATTCATACTCGGTGATCTGTTCCGGCGACACCGTGCACGCGGCGGGCACGTACAGGTCGTTGCCGACCCACGACGGGGACGGTGGTGTCCGCAGCACGTTCGTGACCTCGCCGGAGCGCCGCCAGCGCACCGTCACCGCCGGTGTCCACAACGGGTCGTGGTCGACCGGGCACCACAGGACCTGCAGCAGGTCGGTGCCTTCGGGGCCGAGATAGTCCGCTGTGTCGCGCCGGTACAGCTGCGCCACCGGGATCAGTGGCACCGGATCGGTATCGATCTTCCCGGCGCCGGGGCCCTCGAACTCGATCCAGGACCGATGGTCGTCGGTACACACCGGCCACTCCTCGGTGGCGGGCCACAGCAGCGGACCACCCACCGAGCTGTCCCCGATCCCGGGCGCCCCGCGGCGAGGGTGCAGGCGGGTGGCGGTCCGCCGGTACGCGGCGAGTTCGGGCAGATCATCGGTGATGCCGTCGAGATGCTGCGGGGTGATGGGCACACCGCGACCGTAGCGGGCGGGCACGACAGTGGGTACGGCACAGGACTTCCCGGGGCAGTGTGCGGCCGACCCGGTCACCACTTGCGGCGCACTATGGCCGAGTCGCGGCGACCTCACCTGCGGACCGGCCGATAGCCGTCCCCACTCCCCCGTCGACAGCGGCCCGCGGGGACGGTGTTCGGTGATGATCGGTTTGTCCCATCGATGTCCCCGTTGATGCCCTGGCGATCCCTGGTCCGTTGTACCGGTGCGGTCGTGGACCAATCGATCGGGGGTGGCAAGACGAAGTGAGGGTTGGAGCCCGGCGGGCGCGTGGAAACGCCACAGGGTTCCGGGTAAGGGAAGGCCTGCCGGTTGGTGCGCAATGAGCCAGTGCATCACCCGGCAGGCCGGACGGTCGCCGGAGCGGCACATCTCGACGCTGCAGTGCGTGCCGTTCCGGTCGAGAGGCGACATCCGCATCCCCCGATGCCATCCTGCAGCGGATGTGGCCTCCTGTCCCGTCCGCCCCGGGTCCAGCATGTTTCTCGGACCAGGGTGTGGAGTCGGGACGGCCGGCCCGGACCTCGCCCCGATGGGATACGAGGTCCGGGCCGTGCGGGATCCGATCATCGCCCGCGTTCGGCCGCAGTTCCAGACTCTTGCCCGCGATCGGCGGGGGCTGGGCCGCCGAACCCGGACAGCGTCGGTACCTTGCCGCGAGCCCACACCCGCGGCGCGTCGCCGACCGCGGTGGATACCGACGCGCCGGTGTGCCTCACGACACATCCGTCCGCGTCGGGTATGACTGAGGTCGACCCGAGTTGCCACCGATGTGCCCTACGACGTCGAGGGTTGTCGCCGCTCGGTACGAGCGACAACGGGCAACGCGGTCAGGACCGAGGGTGAGTCGATGAGTGACAGCAGGACACTGCGGGCGTGGTGGCACGACGCGGTCGACTACGACTGGCTGGTACGCACCCTGGGGGCCCGATCCGCCCTCACCCCTCTCAAAATCTTGATCGGCACCACCGGGGCCGCGATCGCGGTCATGGGCGCGGTGATCGCGGGCACGCCGGTGGGGCCGCCCGGGCATCCCGGCATCGCCTCGTCGGTCGGAGTGGTGGCGGGGACCGCGTGGGCGTTGCGCTGGTGGCTGCTGCCGTGGCCGAGCAGGATCGAGTCGCTCGTGCTGATCGGTTGCGCCGATGTGCTTTTCACGATCGAGTTCCTGCAGGTGCCCAACCGACTGTTCGGGGCGACGGGAACGGTGCTGCTCGTGGTCACCGGAAGCTACCTGTGCGTCTTTCACGGCGCCCCGGCCCTGCTCGCGCATTCGGCGTGGTCGGTGCTGTCGGTGACGGTCTTCTCGGTGCGGATAGCCACCGGCGGCGAGGACGTCCGCCTGGCCGTCGCGATCGCGCTGCTGCTGCTCGCGGCGATCACCGCGCTGCCGGCGTTCAAGATCCTGTACTGGCTGCTGCGCATCGAGTCGCTGGCGGACCCGCTGACCGAACTGCTGAACAGGCGGGGCCTGGAGACGCGGCTGCCGCCGCTGGTCGAGCGCAATCCCGCGGTCTGTGTCCTGTATTTCGATCTCGATCGATTCAAGAACGTCAATGACACCTGGGGGCACGGCATCGGCGACCGGGTCCTGGTGCGCACCGCGCGGCGGCTTCGAGAGGCCGCCGGCGACGAGGCGGTCGTGGCGCGCACGGGCGGCGAGGAATTCGTGGTCGCCATTCCGATCGCCGCGGCCGCCGCGCGCGCCGAAGCCGACCGGCTGCGTCAGGTCGTCGCCGAACCGGGCGACACCACGGTCCCGGTCACCGCCAGTGTCGGCGCGGCGCTCTTCGACTCCACGACCTGCCCCGGGTGTCCGCGCCCGACGGCCGACCGGCTGCTGCAGTCGGCCGATGCCGCGATGTACCGGGCCAAGCAGGCCGGCGGGAATCTGGTCGTGGTCGACGAACTCATGCCGCCGCGCCACCACCACGGCACGAACCCGGCCCAACCACGCTAGGCCCGCTGCGTCGCGACCGCCGAACTCACCGCCGACCGTGTGCGCACCCGGCCCGAGTCACCCTCTGCCACACACGCTCCCGGACTCTCGTCTCAGCCGGCGGCGGAATTCAGACGGTCGGTGAGGGTTTTCGCTACCGCCGGGGTCTGCTCGGGCAGGTCCAGGTAGAAGTGGGCGCCGGGGAACGTCACCAGGTCGAAGGACGCGGTGGTGTAGTTCGCCCACTCCCCCGCCTGCTCGACCGTGACGGTGGGGTCCGCGGTGCTGACCAGGGTGGTGATCGGGCAGTTCAGTCGGTCTCCGGGCTCGTGGCGATAGGTTTCGATCGCCGTGTAGTCGGCACGGACCGCGGGCAGGACGAGTTCGGCCAGTCCGGGTTCATCGCGCAGGATCCGGACCGAGGCGGGGTCGTTGGCCAGGCGTTCGAGCACACCGATCAGGTCCGAATCGGTGCCGCGGTGCACCCGCCCGGACTCCTCGTAAGCCGGTGCGGGGCGGCCGGATACGAACAGGTGCGCGGGGGTGCGGCCCGCGGCGGCGAGGCGGCGGGCCGTTTCGTAGGCGAGGGTCGCGCCCATGCTGTGGCCGAACAGGGCAAGGCGAGTGGTGGCGGGCCAGCGCAGCAGATCCTGGGCTATCGCGGCGGCCAGGTCGGTCAGGACCGATACCGGTTGGTCGGCGTAGCGCTCCTGGCGTCCGGGGTACTGGACAGCGAATACCGTTGTGCCGGGGCCGATCAGCGAGGCCAGTGCGCGGTACGCGGTGACCGATCCGCCGCCGGGCGGGAAGCACACCAGGACGGTGTTGGCGGCCGCGCCGGGCCGCAGCTCCCGCAGCCAGGGCGTGCCGGTGAGATGTGCCACCACGGCGGGTTCTCCTTCGAGTATTAGTGTCGGTTTTCGTGACTACCTACGCAGCCCTGGTCCGAGAGTACGAGTCCGCGGCGGGGGTGCCGGAGTCGAGTATGCCCGCCGTTGACCCCGGCGCGAATCTGGCTGCGACACTACCGGTCTGGGCGCTGTCGGGGGGTGCGGTGGCGAGCTGGGCCGCCGCGGCCGACCGCCGCCGGATCGCGCTCGGGCTGACACCGCTGCACAGCCGCCTCGACCCGGCGCGGGTGGCCGCCGCGTTTCAGAGCGACAAGCTGTTCCGCGCCGGCGGCGCGCCGGTGAACGCCTTCGCAGAATTCTCGGGCTTCTTCGAGAGTGCGAATGGCTGGTTGCGAACGCACGCCAATTATCCGCACCACCGGGCCGCACTCCTGCGGGCACTGGACCTGCCCGATACAGCGGACCGGGCGGCCCTCGTCGCACGTATCGGGTCGCTGTCCGCGGCCGTTATCGAGGACCGCGCCGCCGAATTGGGCGCCATCGCGGTGCGGGTGCGCACCGAGGACGAATGGGCCGCCACCGCACCGGGTCGCGCGGCCGCCGCGGGCCCACTGGTCGCGACGACCCGGCGTGATGATCTTGGCAATATCGAATCCGTCGCTGCCGCAACGCAAATGCTTCCGTTGCTCGGTGTCCGCGTGCTCGACCTGACCCGTGTCATCGCAGGTCCGGTCGCCACGCGCGCGCTGGCGCTGCTGGGCGCGGACGTACTGCGGGTGGATCCGCCGCACCTCCCCGAGATCGAGTGGCAGTTTCTGGACACCTGCCAGGGAAAGCGTTCCACGCTGGTCGATTTGCGCACCCGGCGGCCCGAATTACAAGAATTGCTGAGCAATGCGGATGTATTGATTACAGGTTACCGACCGGGCGCTTTGAAACGAGCCGGGTTGGACGCGAGCGAAATTCGCCCGGGAATTGTGCACGGCCGGGTTTCGGCGTGGGGCGAGGACGGCCCGTGGGGTGATCGGCGCGGTTTCGACAGTATTGTGCAAGCCGCGTCCGGAATATCACTTATCGAAGGCGCACAGCGCAATTCCGCCGGCGCGCACGCACCGGGGGCCCTCCCCGCGCAGGCCCTCGATCACGCCAGCGGGTATCTGCTGGCCGCCGGGGTGTTGGACGCGCTCACCGCGCGCGAGGTCGACGGGCACGGTCGTGACGTGCGAGTTGCGCTGGCCCGGACCGGTTCCTGGCTGCTGTCGGCCCCGGGACGCACACCCGATCACCCGCCCGCCGAACCGCCCTCGGCGGCCTGCACCTCCACTCACCACGGCATAACCACGGCGACCCCGGCGCTGGCCGAGTATCCGGACCATCCGTGGCCTGCTTCGCAATATGGCACACACGCCCCGACCTGGACACTCCGACCGGCCGGTTTCCATCCCTGAAAGAGTGTTCGGCACAGCTGCACGCACACCCGCAAACACATCGGCGAATCGTGCGAATTCCCTTCGTGCACCGGCTATTTCTCCCGTTAATAAATGAGATGCTGAAACCGACATCGTGATTGTCGGCCCCCTGCCGGCAAGCGAATGGAGGACGTCATCGTGGACACACCGGCCCCCCTGTTGACTGCTGCGGCGGCAAACCCCACCGGAAAGGTGGGGCGCCGCGAGTGGACGGGATTGGCGGTGCTCGCCCTCGCGTGTCTGGTGTATTCGATGGATCTCACGGTCCTGCACCTGGCCGTGCCCCAGATCAGCGCCGAGCTCAGACCCACGAGCTCCCAATTACTCTGGATAATCGACGTTTACGGCTTTCTGGTCGCGGGCCTGCTGTTGACCATGGGCACCATCGGCGACCGGATAGGCCGCAGGCGACTACTCATGGCCGGGGCGGCGGCCTTCGCGGCGGTGTCGATCATCGCCGCGTTCGCCCCCTCGGCCCCGGTCCTGATCGCCTGTCGCGCCCTGCTCGGCGTCGCCGGGGCAACCCTCGCGCCGTCCACACTCTCGTTGATATTCACCATGTTTCGCGATCCGGCGCAGCGGTCGATAGCGGTCGGGGTCTGGGTGGGCTCGTTCTCGGTGGGCGGTTCCATCGGCCCGCTGGCGGGCGGGATCATGCTCGAGCACTTCTGGTGGGGAGCGGTCTTCCTGCTCGCGGTGCCGGTCATGGTGATGCTGCTGATCCTCGCGCCGCGGGTGCTGCCGGAGTACCGCGATCCCCATGCCGGGCGACTGGATCTGCTCAGCGCCGTGCTGTGCACGAGCGCGATCCTGCTGGTGGTGTTCGGCATGAAGAAGCTCGCCCAGGACGGCCCGGTGCCCTCCGCGGTCGGCGCGATGGCGGCCGGGCTGCTGGTCGGCGGGATCTTCGTGCGCCGCCAGCTCACCTCGGCCGAACCCATGCTCGATCTGCGCCTGTTCCGGCACAGCAGCTTCCGCACCGCGTTGACGATCAACATGGTCGCGATCTTCGCGGCGTTCGGATACTTCCTGTTCGTCGGCCAGTACTTCCAGCTGGTGCTGGGCATGTCGCCGTTGCAGGCCGGAATCGCCACCATCCCGGCGGGTTTGGGCTTCATGATCGGCTCGCAGCTGGGCCCGCGCCTGAGCCGGTTCATCCGGCCCGCCTACATGATCGGCGGCGGCATGGCCATGGCGGCGACCGGGTTGCTGCTGCTGACCAGGATCACCCTCGAGGGCGGGGTGACGATCACCGTGATCGCCTCGCTACTGGTCTCGTTCGGGCTCGCACCGGTCTTCGGCATCACGACCGAGCTGACCGTGGGCACCGCGCCGCCCGAACAGTCCGGGGCGGCCTCGGGGCTGGCCGAGACCGGCGCCGAATTCGGCGGGGCCCTGGGTATCTCGATGCTCGGCAGCCTGAGCATCGCCATCTATCGCGGGCAGTTGAGCGACACCCTGCCGTACGGCCTGCGCGACGATGACGCCCGCGCCGCGCGCGACACCCTCGGAGCCGCCATGGAAGTCGCGAACGCGCTGCCCGGCAAACTGGGGACCGCGGTAGCCGATGCCGCGAAACAGGCGTTTCTGACCGGGATGCACCTGACTTCCGCCATCGCGGCGGCCGCGGCCCTGGTGCTGGCGGTCATCGCGCTCGTTCGCCTGCGTCACATCGAGGCGAGCGAGCTGGCCACCGACCCGCACGCGCCGGCCTCACCTGCTCCCCAGTGCCTCGATGGCTCGCACGAGGTCGTCGCCGTCGAAAAGGTCCCCGCCGGGCGCGATGAGTGATTGCAGGGACATCCCCTGAAAGAGCAGGAACAGCATTTTCGCGACGGCGGCCGCCTGATCCGGTGACAGGTCCGGATGGGTGTCGCGCAGCAGCTCGGCCATCTCACCGAGCGCGCGCCCGGTCGCCTCGTTCATGAAGGCCTGCGACTCCGGATTGCGGGCGATGCGCAGCCCGTTCTCGAGGCTCAGCAGCAGCGCCTGCTGATTGCCGCGCAGGATGT
The DNA here is from genome assembly GCF_042799795.1 of Nocardia sp. NPDC057668. NCBI lineage: Bacteria > Bacillati > Actinomycetota > Actinomycetes > Mycobacteriales > Nocardiaceae > Nocardia > Nocardia sp. NPDC057668. The sequence continues at coordinate 296,497 of NZ_JBHVIC010000001.1, forward strand.
CCAGGAAGCCGTCCCAGGTGCCGGCCACGGACTCCCCCGCCGATCGCCCCTGCCCCGCGCGCTTGATCACCGCGTCCATCTCGTCGCCGATGGCCGCGCCGACGCCCTCGGTCAGCGCCTCGGTCACGAGCTGATCCTTGGACCCGAAGTGATAGCCGATGGCGGCCAGGCTCACCCCGGCCGCCTTGGCGATGTCACGAGCGGTCACCTTGGCCAGTCCGTGGTCGAGGATGGCCTGTCGCGCGCCCGATAAGAGGTCTTCCCGGTTTCCCATAGCCGCAGGTTACCAGCGTCTTATACATTTGTTCTAGACAGCCGTGCCACTCGTCTGTTAGACATATGTCTTAGACAAGCGTTCCACAGCACACAGGGAGTTACCATGACCGCCAGCACCACCCCCCGCATCCTCGTCGCCGGCGGCGGCATCGCCGGCAATGCCGTTGCGCTGCAACTGCTTCGCGCCGGAATCGCGGTCACCGTCGTGGAACGCGCCACCGCTCCCCGGCCCGGCGGCCAGGCCGTCGACCTGCGCGGGCCCAGCCGGGAGGTGGCCGAGCGCATGGGGCTGACCGAGGGGATTCGCAAGCATCTGCTGCACGAGAAGGGCATGGTCGTGGTCGACCGCGACGGCAACCAGAAGTACCGCATGCCGATGGACATGTTCGACGGCAAGGGCCCGGTCGCCGACATCGAGATCAGCCGCGGCGATCTGAACGGGGTGCTGCTCACCGAACTGGCCGGGGTCGCAGGTGAACTCGACTACCGCTACGGCGACTGGATCGAGGCGCTGGACCAGGACGCCGACGGGGTGGATGTCACCTTCGCCTCCGGAGCTGTCGAACGCTACGAGCTGGTCATCGGAGCGGACGGCGTGCACTCGAAGACACGTGCGCTGGCCTTCGGCCCGGAGGAGCAGTTCACCACCTACCTCGGTGGCTACATGTCCTTCTACACCATCGCCACTCCCCCGCAGGCCGAACCGGATTGGATGACCACCCGTGTGGTGCCGCGCGCCTCGATCGGAGTGCGCCCGGACTCCGACCCGGCCACGTCCAAGGCCATCATCACCCTGCGCACCGACGCCGATCCGGCCCTGCGGCGCGACATTCCGGCCCAGCAGCGACTGGTGCGGGAGATGCTCGCCGAGGCGGGCTGGCTCGCACCGGAGATCCTGGCGCAGCTGTCCACCGCGACCGACTTCTACTTCGACGAGCTGGTGCGCGTGGATATGCCCACCCTGTCGGCGGGACGGGTGACGCTGCTGGGCGATTCGGGCTTCTGCGGCTCGCCCATGACCGGCATGGGCACGGCCATGGCCGTGGTGGGCGCATACATCCTGGCCGGCGAACTCGCCGCCACCCCGGGTGATGTCGCCGGCGCGCTCGCCCGCTACGAGGCCGCGATCACGCCGTTCCTGGACAAGGCCAAGGAGATTCCGGGCGGCGGCATCCAGATGATGGTGCCCAAGACCAAGCTGGGACTGGCCGCCGCGCAGCAGGTCGGCAAACTGCTCACCACCAAGGTCATGAAGCCGGTCATGATGAAGATGCTCGAGACCACCGACGACTACACCCTGCCGAGCTACTGACCGGCGACGGCTAGGCTCGCCTGGTGCGGCAGAAGATCATCATGGACGTCGACACCGGCATCGACGACTCACTGGCCCTGCTCTACCTGCTGGCCTCCCCCGAGGCCGAGATCATCGGCATCGCCGCCACCGCGGGCAACGTGCCGGCGAAACAGGTGGCGGCCAACAACCTGGCGTGGCTCGAGGTGTGCCGCGCCCCGGAGATCGAGGTCGCGCTCGGGGCGGCCGAACCGCTGGCGATCCCGTTGCGCACCACCGAGGACACGCACGGGCCGCAGGGCATCGGGTACGCCGAGCTCCCCGCGTCGACCCGGTCGGTGTCCGAGCGCGACGCCGCGCGACTCTGGGTCGATCTGGTCCGGGCCCATCCGGGCGAGATCGTGGGACTCTGCACCGGCCCGCTCACCAATCTCGCACTGGCCCTGCGGATCGAACCCGAACTGCCGCGGCTGCTGCACCGGCTGGTGATCATGGGCGGGGCGTTCAACCACCCGGGCAACACCACCCCGACCAACGAGTGGAACGTGCACGTGGATCCGGAGGCGGCCAAGGAGGTCTTCGACGCCTTCTCCGCCGCGCCCGCGGATCGGCGGCCCCTGGTCTGCGCGCTGGACATCACCGAGACGATCGAGATGAAGCCCGAACATCTTGCGCTGCTTGCCGAACGGGCGCACAGCGTGCCGGTGGAGCTGGTGTCCGAGGCGGACGGGCCGGGGGTGCGTTCGGCGGCGAGCAATCCCATCGTGCGGTACTGCGTCGACGCGGTGCGGTTCTACTTCGACTTCCACCGGCTGTACGACCAGGGGTATCTCGCGCACATGCACGATCCCTTCGCCGCCGCGGTCGCACTGGACCCGAGCCTGGCCCGCACCCGGCCGGCCACGGTGGACGTCGAACTCACCGGGACCATCACCCGGGCGACCACCGTCGCGGACTGGGCGGGCATGTGGGGTCGAGAACCCAACGCGGACATCGTGATCGGCACGGATCCGAAGGAATTCTTCGAACGGCTCATCGGCCGGGTGGGCGATTTCGCGCGCACGGTGTACCCGGAAGGCGCGGCATGAGCGGCGATCTCGACTACGTCACCGGCTTCCGCACGGGGCTCGGCCTGGACGCGCTGATCGACATCCACACCCACTTCATGCCCGAGCGGGTGCTGGACAAGGTGTGGGGCTACTTCGATTCGGCCGGACCGCTGGTTGGGCGGCAGTGGCCGATCACCTATCGCACCGATGAGCAGGAGCGACTGCGCACGCTGCGCGGGTTCGGGGTTCGGGCCTTCACCTCACTGGTGTATCCGCACAAGCCCGAGATGGCGGCCTGGCTCAACGCGTGGGCGGCCGATTTCGCGGCGCGCACGCCGGACTGCCTGCACACCGCGACCTTCTATCCCGAGCCCGGGGCGGCCGGGTACGTGGCCGAGGCCCTGGCCGCCGGGGCGCGAATCTTCAAGGTGCACATCCAGGTCGGGCACTTCCATCCCGGCGATCCGCTGCTCACCGAGGTCTGGGGGTTGATCCAGGAGGCCGGCGTACCGGTGCTGATCCACTGCGGATCCGGGCCCGCCGCGGGGCGATTCACCGGCCCGGAGCCGATCGCCGAGCTGCTGGCGCGCTTTCCGCGCCTGCGGCTGATCATCGCGCACATGGGCGCGCCCGAGTACACGGAGTTCCTCGACATCGCCAAGGCGCACGACGGGGTCCTGCTGGACACCACCATGAATTTCACCGATTTCTTCGAGTCGCAGGATCCGTTCCCGGTCGCCGAGCGCGGCAGGCTGCGGTTCTTCGGCGACCGCATCCTGTTCGGCAGCGACTTTCCCAACATTCCGTACTCGTACGGGCACGCGCTGTACGCTCTGGAACGCCTCGATCTGGGCGCGGACTGGCTGCGCCAGGTCTGTCACGACAACGCCGCGCGGGTATTCGGTATCGAATAAAGGACTTTGGGCCATCCCCAGCGACGCTCGCGCGCGCTAGGTTGAGCAGAGCACCTCCTAGTGATGGGACGGCCATGATCAATGTCTTCCTCGTCGACGACCACGAGATCGTGCGTCGCGGGCTGATCGATCTCCTCGAGGGTGATCCCGAGCTGAAGGTGGTCGGCGAAGCCGGCGACGTGGCGCAGGCCCTGGCTCGGATTCCGGCGCTGCGCCCGGATGTGGCGGTGCTCGACGTGCGCCTGCCCGACGGCAACGGCATCGAGCTGTGCCGCGAACTGCTCGACAAGCTCGACGATCTGCGCTGTCTGATCCTGACCTCGTTCACCGACGAGCAGGCCATGATGGACGCGATTCTGGCCGGGGCCAGCGGATACGTGGTCAAGGACATCAAGGGGATGGAGTTGGCCCGGGCGATCAAGGAGGTCGGGGCCGGGCGATCGCTGCTGGACAATCGCGCGGCCGCGGCGCTGATGGAACGGCTGCGCCGCAGCACCGAGCCGGACGGGCCCCTGGCCGGATTGACCGACCAGGAACGCCGTCTGCTGGATCTGCTCGGCGACGGGCTGACCAATCGGCAGATCGCTGAGCGGATGTTTCTGGCCGAGAAGACCGTCAAGAACTACGTCTCGCGACTGCTGGCCAAGCTCGGCATGGAACGCCGCACCCAGGCCGCCGTGCTCGCCTCGAAGCTGCGCACCGCGCGGACCGAGTGAGTCTCGCGCCTACTTGCGCAGCGACATCGGCGGCAGTATGCCCCACCTACTCATGTACATGAACATAATGTTCATCACTCGGGTCATGTCACACCCTGGCACAGCTGCCCACCCCCTTGAATATCACTCACCCGCAGCGCCTTTCGCGCCCGGAGCGACATCATCGCATGCCCGGCGGCGTCCGGCACAATGAATCTGAACAACTGACCGGTCTACTCCGGAAGTCCTCCGCCGGAAGCACTTTCGGCACGGAAGGCCGCAAGCGCGGTGGGCAGGGTCGGGTACAGCCGCTCGGGTCCGATGCGGTCGGTCAGACCCGAGGCGTCCAGGGCTTCCCGCAGGTCGCGCTTCACCCGTGCCATGGCGAAAACCACGCCGCGGTCCGCCAATTCGGCGCGCAGCTGATCGACCGCGTCCAGGGCGGTCAGGTCGACCTCCACATTGGCCTCGGCGTTGAGCACGAACCAGCGGACCGGAGCGGACGGCGTCGCCGAATGCTCGACCGCCGCCAGGGCGCGCCGGCGGAAGTCCTCGGCGTTGGCGAAGCACAGCGGCGCGTCGTAGCGGTAGACGACAAGGCCCGGAACGGGTTCGGCGTCGTCGTAGTCGTCGATGTCGTGCATGCCCGCCAGGCCCGGTACGAAGCCGAGGATCGCGTCGTGGCCGCGCGCGACGCGGCGCAGCAGATCCAGGATCGACAGGGCGATCGCGATCAGCACGCCGTTGAGCACGCCCAGCACCAGCACCGCGGCGGTGGTGCTCACCGCGAGCAACAGTTCGCTGCGCCGGAATCGGGCGATACGCCGGAATTCGGGGACATCTATCAGGCGCAGCGCGGCGTAGACGACCAGCGCGCCCAGGGCCGCGGTCGGGAAGGCCGCCAGGATGTCGCGCGCGCCGAACAGCACGACCACCACGGCGAGCAGGGTGACCAGCGAGTAGAGCTGGGTGCGCGCGCCGGCGGCGTCGGCGATCGTGGTGCGGCTGCCGCTGCAGCTGACCGGAAAGCCCTGCGACAGACCGGCCGCCAGATTGGTCGCGCCGAGCGCACCGAGTTCGCGGTTGGCGTCGATTCGTTCGCCGTGCCGGGCCGCGAAAGCGCGTGCGGTGAGCGCGTTGTCGGAGAAGCCGACCAGTGCGATACCGAGCGCGGGCAGCAGCAATACCGCCACATCGGCGAGCGGCACCGATGGAATACCCGGGATGGGCAGCCCCGCCGGAACCGACCCGATGACGTCGATCCCGTTGTCGCGTAACGAGAACACGGCCACCACCGCGGTCGCGAGCAGCACGACCAGCAGCGGCCCCGGCACTTTCGGCAGCCAGTGCGACAGCGCCAGCAGCGCCGCGAGCACGCAGGCCGCGAAAATCGCGGTGGGCCAGTGCAGGTCGCCGAGATTGGACACGAACGAGACCACTTGGGCGGGAATGGTTTCCCCATCGACCGGCACTTCGGTGACCCGGCCGAGCTGACCCGCGATCATGATTCCGGCGGTGCCCGCGAGATAGCCCACCAGCACCGGCTTGGACAGCAGTTCGGCCAGCACGCCGAGGCGGGCGAACGCCCCGAGCACGCAGATGACGCCGACCAGCAGAGCCAGCACGGCGGCCAGCGCCGCGTAGCGGCCGGGATCCCCGGCGGCCAGCGGGGCCAGGGCCACAGCGGTCATCAGGGCGGTGGTGGATTCGGGTCCCACGGACAGGCGGCGGGACGTGCCCAGCAGCACGTAGACGGTGAGCGGGCCGAGAACGGCCCAGAGCCCGGCGACCGCGGGCAGCCCGGCGAGGGTCGCGTAGGCCATGACCTGCGGCACCAGATAGGCCGCGACGGTGACACCGGCAAGGATGTCCGAGCGCAGCCAAACCGGCCGGTAGCCGCGGAACTGCGCGAGCCCGGGTAGCAGGCGGACCAGACCATCGCTCATGGGAAATCGACATTACCGCCGCCGCGGCACACTCGCCTCGTGGACGGACGTGCGCGGCACCGGCCGCGACGGTGGGTGATCGCGGCGACCGTGACGAGTTGACGCTGGTCGAGACTTGGTCTGCCGCGCTCAGATTCCGGCGTGCGCGGCTTCCTGGGCGGCCTGCCCCTCGGCCACGTCGGCCGGTGTGAAGCGCATGAACAGCACCGCGATGCCCGCCAGCAGGGCGATGACGGCGCAGCTCACGAACGCGACGCCGTACCCGCTCGCGAGCGCCGCGGATTGCAGTGCGGTCAGCGGGGCGGCGGGGTCGGTGACGCCGCCCTCCGCCTGGATTCGAGAGGTGACCAGCGCGCCGACCGCGACGAGTCCGAGCGCTCCGCCGAGGTTCGGCACCACCTGTGCCAGCGCGGTGAGCGGGCCGATCTCCGATTCGCCGACGCCCGCGATGATCGACAGGGTCAGCGGAATGGTGGCGAAGCCGAACCCGAAACCGATGACGAGCACCGGAATCGCGATGGCCGGGAAATAGGCGGGCTGCTGCCCGACTATCCGGGCGGCATAGAGGCAGCCCGCCAGAATGATCACGCCGCCGCCCACGACCAGCCAGCGCGGCTGCACCCGCAGCGCCAGTCGCGCGGAGACCGTCGCGGCGATGGCGAGGCCGAAAGCGAAGGGAATCACCGCCATTCCGGCCTGCAAGGGCGAATACCTCAGCACGCCCTGCAGATACAGGGAGATGAACACCGCCAGGCACATCATGATCGCGCCCGCGAAGGCCATGGCGGTCAGCGCCGCGACGCGACTGGAATTGCGGAACAGGGCGAAGGGCAGCAGCGGGTTGGCTGCCCGGCGTTCCACGACGACGAACGCGATCAGGGCCAGCACCGCCACCGCGGCCGGCGCCAGCACGGCCGGGCGGGTCCAGCCGCCGGGTCCGGCGTTGACGGCGTACACGGCCAGGGTCACCCCGACCGTGCCCAGCACCGCTCCGCTCACGTCGAGAGCCGTTCGCGCGCCGCGGGATTCGCGCAGCCAGCGGATAGCGCCCAGGGTCACCAGCACGCCGACCGGCACGTTGATCAGGAAGATCAGCCGCCAGGACAGCTCGGTGAGCACGCCGCCGGCGACGAGCCCGATGACCGAGCCGATGCCGGTCACCGCGGCGTAGAAGGCGAAGGCCTGACTGCGCGCCCTGCCCGGTGCGTACGTGGTGGCGACCAGGGCCATGGCGGTCGGCGCGGCGATGGCCGCCGCCACGCCCTGCAAAGCCCGCCCGGCGATGAGCACCGCGGGGTCCCAGGCGATTCCGCACAGCAGCGAGGCCAAAGTGAAGAAGGCCACGCCCGCGGTGAAGACCCGTTTGCGACCGAAGGTGTCACCGAGCCGGCCGCCCAGCAGCATCAGGCCACCGAAGGCCAGGACGTAGGCGGTGATGATCCAATTCCCGTCCGCCTCGGACAGTTTCAGCGCCGACCGCACCTGCGGCAGGGCCAGCGCGACCACCGTGCCGTCCAGGACCACGAGCAGTTGCAGCCCACCCAGCACGAAAATGGGCGGGCCCCACACCCGTTCGTGCCCGGTGCCGGACGATAGCGCCGCGGCGTCCGACGGGGCCTTGCCTTCGGAAACGATCACAGTCGCCGACCCTAACGGGTGCACCGGGCGCGGACATCGGTCCCGGGTAGTACTGCGAACGCAGTACGCGTCACCCTTGCTTGAGCTGCCCCGGCCCGGCGGCCGCGACTCGATCGGTGCCGGCCGGTACCGCGACGCGGTAGGCGTCAGCCTTGCGGTGCCCCGGCCCGGCGACACCGGGGACTCGATCGGCGCCGGGCGGTTCCGCGATGCGTCAGCCCTGCAGGCCCATGCCCTGGGCCAGCAGCGGCCACGACTCGTGCAGTGCCTGTTCCCAGTACGGCCAGTAGTGCGTGCCGACCGGATTGAACTGGTAGGTCGCCGGGATGCCGAGCGAGTCGAGCTTGTTCTTCAGGTTGACCGTGCAGTTGTTGACCGCGGCCTCGATGATCACCCCGAGGGCGAGACTGCCCGCGCCGTCCGAACCCTCCGCGCTGTTGAGGTACCACTGCACGTCCTCGATGAGCGGGATGCCGCTGCCGGAGGACACGTACAGCAGGGTGCCGCGCAGCTTCTCGGCGTGGATGACGGGATCGTTCTCGGCCCAGCGCGGGTCGTTGTCCGGCCCGTACATGTTGACCGTGTCGCCGCCGCCGCGACCGACCGAGAGCTTCACGTACTGCTGACCGACCGGGTCCGCGATCTGGGCGCAGCCGCTGTACGCCGCGACCGACTTCCACAGGCCGGGCTTGGCCTCGGCGAGTTGCAGGACCGAGGTGCCCGAGGTCGAGAGGCCGGTGAGCGCGTTGAGTCCGGTCGAGCCGAGCGCCTTGTCCAGCAGCGGGGGCAGTTCCTCGGTGAAGAAGGTCTTCCATTTGTTGGTGCCGAGCCGGGGATCGGGCTGCTGCCAGTCGGTGTAGTAGCTGGCGAAGCCGCCGATGGGCTGAATGACGTTGACCGGTTTGTCGGCCAGCCAGTCGATGGCGTCGGTCTGGGCCTTCCAGTTCGCGGTGCCCTCACCGCCGTCGAGGCCGTTGAGCATGTACAGGTTCGGCGCGGGCACGGATTCGTCGGCGGGTCGCTGCACGTCGACGGTGATGTCCTTGTCCATCGCCGCCGAGTAGACCTTCAGATGCCAGGTGCGCCCGTCCTTGACCAGCGAGGTGATCTCCGGGGCTTTCTCCGGCGCGGCCGATCCGGTGCCGCTGAGCAACGCCCCGGACAGCGCGACGCTGAGTGCGGCCACGGTGCTTCGCCGAGCGATGGTGCCTAGCGCGGTCAGTTTCATCGAACAGTTCGTCCCGTCCACGGGCCTGGTCGGCTCGTCGTCGCAAGTGGTGTCCCCGACGGACCGCGATCTTCGCCGCCCCCAACGCCCTCTTACGTCTGTTTCCGACACGCATTCGTTACCCAACGGAACAAGTTCTAGCCCCCGAAGCTGCCGGAGCAGGACTCGAACCTGCACCTTCCTGATCCAAAATCAGAAGTCCTGCCAATTAGACGATCCGGCATCGGGGCCGGATCAGTCTCGCGTACCGCGGGCGGGATCGGCCACCGAATTTCCCGGTCAGCGTTCGATCACGTAGAGCACTATCGCGATCGCCAGGGCCGCCAGGGCGGCGAGGTCGAGGTTCAGGACCCGGCGGGTTTTGGGGTTCAGGGGGCCCGTCGTGGTGGCTATCAGGATGAAGCTCACCAGGCTGATCACCGCGGCGGTCAGGGCGGGGGCGCGGACCGACTCGGCGAACGCGGCGACGATCAGGCCCGCGCCGACCAGGGCCAGCAGGATCGCGCGGTGGCGGAGCAGGACCTCGAGATCGGGGCCGTCGACGGTGACGCCGTAGGCGGCGCGGGCCCGGTTCGCCGACAGGGCCACCGTGCCGGGGAGCAGGTGCAGGAGGCCGACCAGGATCAGGAGCACCGCGGCGATCGATTCCAGCAGCATGGGACTTGCCTTTCCGCAGTTCGAGTAGTCGTGTAAGCATGGCGGGGATGGACATCGACGTGCTTCCAGATTCCTGCTGTCCCGCGGCGGGATCGACGCTGTGGCTCGGCACCGGGTATGCCGCGTATCTGGGGGCGTCGCTGCGGCTGGACGCGCACTTCGGGTCGGTGCAGTGCCTGGCGATCGGGGTCGACGCGCCGTTCACCCTGCGGGTGCCCGAGTTCGGCGAGCGGACCGTGCGCAGCGCCCTGATCCCGCCGCGGCGAACACACCAGGTCGTCGCACGGGGTGAGCGAATGCTGTTCTGCTACTTCGATCCCGGCTCACCGCGCGCGAAGGGCTGCGCCGCTCGAATGACCGCGCAGGACACGGAAATCGGGCTGGACCACGAGGCCGAGGCCGCGATGATCGCACTGGTGAGCGGTGCCGGCGAAGTGGATCCCCTGCGGGTCCTGGACGCCGCCGGCGGTACCTCGAACCGGCCGATCGACGACCGGATCGCCGACGCCATCGCCGCCCTGCACGCGAATCCGGCCGCCGAGATCACCGCCGCCGAACTCGCCGCGAACGCGCACCTGTCGACTTCCCGCTTCCTGCACCTGTTCTCGGCCCAGGCGGGCACGAGCTTCCGCCGCTACCGCCTGTGGGCGCGGATGCTGCACGTGGGCCGGGCGGTGTCCAAGGCCAGCGACTTCACCACAGCGGCAATGGATGCCGGGTTCGCGAGCCCGTCGCATTTCAGCGACGCCTTCCACACGATGTGCGGTCTGACCCCGAGCGCGTTGTTCGCCAGCGGCACGCGGTTGGTCATTCTGGACTCGTGACTCGGGGCGATCTCCCGCGATGCCGCCGGATAGCCTGCGCAGGAGCGATTCCCGACCGGAAGGACGATCGACATGGACCGACCGCACGTACCACCGCTACACCCGGCGGACCCAACGGCGACACTCGACTCCGCACCGGATCGGGTGATCGAGCCCACCGACGCCTTGAGCTCTGTCGCGGCGACCGCCGGTCCGGCAGTCCCGCACTCGGTCGCCACGGAGCCGTCCGCGATCGCGGACCCCGAGCGGGCAGCACCGCCATCCGAGGTGGATCCACTCCTGGATCTACTGAGCGAACGAGCTCGCGCGACAGCGGTTTTCGGGGAGGCCGTCACAGCCGAAGGTGTGACCGTGGTTCCCGTGGCCCACGTCAACATCGGCCTCGGCGGCGTGGCAGGCAGCGTGGGCGGCGGAGTCCAGGTGAAGCCGTTGGGCTACATCGAGATTCGTGACGGCCGGGCCCGCTATCTCCCGATTCGGACCTGGGATCAGCTGCTCGCCCCGGCCGCCGTGCTGGCCGCCGCCGTAGTCGCGCCGCGCCTGCTCGGCATCCTGCGCGGACTGCGCAGCCACCGCTGAACGGCGCGGCGAGCGTTCGCGGTCGATTCCCTTCGCGCACGTGTGCCCCGCTCGATGAGCACATCCACTTCGCACTCACCCGAGCCCACTCCGTCAGTAGGCGCGAGCCGCTGCCGGGTCGTGGGCAGGGACCGACGGACGGCAGATCCCGTCCTACGGCGGCGGGTTGTCCAGCCGGAGAGCGGTTGCGAGTCAGCTGCCGGACCGCAGTTCCCGCCCTACCGGGCGGAGCCGTTCGGCACCAGGGCGGTTGCGGGCCAGGTGTATTCGTACTCCGGGGTCGAGAAGCCCTGGGGCCAGTCGGTGACGCGGTGGGCGGTGCGGACGCCGCCGTGGCGTTCGTAGAAGGCGATGGCGGGCGTATTCGCCTCCAGCACCTCGAGGTACATCGCGCGGCCGGGATAGTTCTCGGCGGTCCAGCTCATCGCGTGGTGCAGCAGGCGGGTGCCGGTACCCCGGCGTTTGCCGGTGGCCCGGACGTGCAGGTTGTCGAGCAGGACGCGGTCCGCGGGCTCGGGGGTCAGGTAGACGAAGCCCTCCAGCCCGGACTCGTCCTCGATCAGGAACAGCGCCGCGCCTGGTGCGGGAGCGCTCAAGCGCGACCGCCAGATACCCAGGCGCTCCTCGTACAGCGCCCCGTCGAGATAGTCGGCGGGCAGCATACCCGCGTAGGCGGTGCGCCAGCTGCGGGTGTGCAGCGTGGCGACCGCTTCCGCGTCGTCGAGAACGCCGGGGCGGATCATCGTCAGCCCCCGTCGAAGGTGCGCAACAGTTCCTCGGCAGCCAGGGCCGGGGTGAGCGAACCGTCGCGGACCTGGGATTCGATCTGTCCGCGAATGGATTTGACCGCCGGGTTGTCGGACAGGCGGCGCAACAGGCTGTCGTGAACCATGTTCCAGGTCCAGTCGATCTGCTGGCGGCGGCGCTTCTCGTCGAACTCGCCGGCGTCGGTGAGCACCCGGCGGTGCTCCAGGACGGTGTCCCAGAACTTCTCCAGGCCCACGCCCTCGAGCCCGCTCATGGTGATAACCGGTGGGTGCCACAGGGATTGGCGCGGGTGGATCAGGCGCATCGCGCCGGCCAGTTCACGGGCCGCGGCCTTGGCTTCGAGCTCGTGCTTGCCGTCGGCCTTGTTGACCGCGACCAGATCGGCCAGCTCCAGCACGCCCTTCTTGATGCCCTGGAGCTGATCGCCGGTGCGCGCGAGGGTCAGGAAGCAGAACACGTCGACCATGTTGGCGACCGTGACCTCGGATTGCCCGACGCCGACGGTCTCCACCAGGATCACGTCGTAGCCCGCCGCCTCGAGCAACACGATCGTCTCGCGCGTCGCCTTGGCCACGCCGCCGAGCGTGCCCGCGGTCGGGGACGGGCGAATGAACGCGTCCCGCTCCAGGGACAGCCGCGCCATGCGGGTCTTGTCGCCGAGGATGGAACCGCCGGTGCGGGTGGAGGACGGATCCACCGCCAGCACCGCGACCTTGTGCCCCTGGCCGAGCAGTTTCATGCCCAGCGCGTCGATGAACGTCGACTTTCCGACGCCCGGAACGCCGGTGATGCCGACCCGGTTGGAGATGGCCGCGTCGGAGTCGGGGGTGACCCGCAGCAGCAGCTGCTGGGCCAATTCCCGATGGTCGCCGCGGCTGGATTCGACCAGCGTGATGGCGCGGGCGAGCCCGGCGCGCTCCCCCGCCCGCACCGAGGCGGCCAGTTGATCGACGTCGATGACCCGTTTGGACCCCCGGGCCGCGGGTGCGGGACCGTTGCCGGTCATACCCACACCCGCGGTGGTGCCGAGCCGAGGGGGCAGCGCGCCACCCTCGGTTCCGCGTGCGGCGTCACTCATTCGGCCGCGCCGCTGCCGATCTCGTGGCCCAGGGAATCGGCCAGCTTCTTGATCAGATCGATGGCCGCGTCGGCGATGACGGTGCCCGGCGCGAAGATCGAGGCCGCGCCCGCCCGGTACAGCTCGTCGAAGTCGCCGGGCGGGATGACGCCGCCGACCACGACCATGATGTCGGGACGCCCGACATCGGCCAGTGCCTGCTTGAGGGCGGGCACCAGGGTGAGGTGACCGGCCGCGAGCGAGGAGACGCCGACGATGTGCACGTCGTTGTCCGCCGCCTGCTGGGCCACCTCTTCGGGGGTCTGGAACAGCGGGCCCACGTCGACGTCCATGCCGAGGTCGGCGAAGGCGGTCGCGATGACCTTCTGGCCGCGATCGTGCCCGTCCTGGCCCATCTTGCAGACCAGGATGCGGGGACGGCGGCCTTCGGCCTCGGCGAATTCCTCGACCAGGGAGATCGCGTTGCTGATGTTGGTCACCTTGCCCGCTTCCTCACGGTAAACGCCGGAGAGCGTACGGATTTCGGCCTGATGGCGACCGTACACCTTCTCGAGGGCGTCGGAGATCTCGCCGACGGTGGCCTTGGCGCGCGCGGCGTTGATGGCCAGGGCCATCAGGTTGTTCTCCATGCCACCCTCGGACGAGGCTGCCGCACGGGTCAATTCGGCCAGCGCCCGTTCGCATTCGGCGGAATCGCGCTCGGCGCGCAGGCGCACCAGCTTCTCGTTCTGCTCCACGCGCACGCGCGAGTTCTCGACCTTGAGCACCTCGATGGCCTGGTCTTCCTCGGCCTGGTACTTGTTGACGCCGATGACGGCCTGCTGGCCGGTGTCGATGCGCGCCTGGGTGCGGGCGGCGGCCTCTTCGATGCGCAGCTTCGGGATGCCCTCCGAAATCGCCTGCGCCATACCGCCGTGCGCCTCGACCTCGGCGATGTGGGCGCGGGCCCGCTCGGCGAGCTGGTGGGTCAGCCATTCCACGTAGTAGGAGCCCGCCCACGGGTCGATCGGGCGCGTGGTGTTGGACTCCTGCTGGATGAGCAGCTGGGTGTTGCGGGCGATGCGCGCGGAGAAGTCGGTCGGCAGCGCGAGCGCCTCGTCCAGGGCGTTGGTGTGCAGCGACTGGGTGTGGCCCTGGGTGGCGGCCATGGCCTCCACGCAGGTGCGCGGGACGTTGTTGAACACGTCCTGCGCGGTCAGGGACCAGCCCGAGGTCTGCGAATGCGTGCGCAGGGACAGCGATTTCGCGCTCTTGGGCTCGAACTTGGCGACCAGCTCGCTCCAGAGCAGGCGGCCCGCACGGAGTTTGGCGACCTCCATGAAGAAGTTCATGCCGATGGCCCAGAAGAACGACAGGCGCGGGGCGAACTTGTCGACCTCCATGCCCGCGGCCACACCGGCGCGGATGTACTCCACGCCGTCGGCGAGGGTGTACGCCAGTTCCAGGTCGGCGGTGGCTCCCGCTTCCTGAATGTGGTAGCCGGAGATGGAGATCGAGTTGAACTTCGGCATCTTCGCGGAGGTGAAGGCGAAGATGTCGGAGATGATCCGCATCGAGGGCTTGGGCGGGTAGATGTAGGTGTTGCGGACCATGAACTCTTTCAGAATGTCGTTCTGAATGGTTCCGGCCAGCTGTTCGGGCTTGACGCCCTGTTCCTCGGCGGCCACGACGTAGAGCGCCAGGATCGGCAGCACCGCGCCGTTCATGGTCATCGACACCGAGACCTGGTCCAGCGGAATCTGATCGAACAGCTCGCGCATGTCCAGGATCGAGTCGATGGCGACACCGGCCATGCCGACGTCACCGGTGACGCGCGGGTGATCGGAGTCGTAGCCGCGGTGCGTGGCCAGGTCGAAGGCGACCGAGAGGCCCTTCTGACCGGACTGCAGGTTGCGGCGGTAGAAGGCGTTCGAGTCCGCGGCGGTGGAGAAGCCCGCGTACTGGCGAATCGTCCACGGCTGGTTCACGTACATGGTCGGGTACGGACCGCGCAGGAACGGGTCCAGACCCGGAACGCTGTCCAGGGGGTAGCCCTCGGCGACGATCGCGTCGCGGTCGGCCTTGGTGAAGACCGGCGGGACGTCGATGCCCTCGGGCGTGGCCCAGGTGAGCTGTTCGGGCGCATAGTGATTCGCGGCGGCGGCCTCGGCGACGAACGCCTCGACCTGCTCCGCGGCCACGGGGGTGGTCTCGGCCGCGGCGTCCGCGAGCGGGACCTCGGCGAAATTGCCGATGAGGTGCTTGATATCGCTCATGATTACGCTCCCAGCTTTTCCAGCAGGCCGGACAGGGTGCTCACCGCGTCCATCCGCGCCGTCAGGAATCCGTCCGGCCGTTGCGGGCCGGTCAAGTCGGCGACCGCCTTCTCCGGGCCGGCCAGCAGCACCGTGGTGATGCCCGCCGCGCGCAGCGCCTCGGCGGCCGCGCCCGCATCGGTCCCGTAGCGGGTGTCCGAACCACACAGCACCGCGACGGTGGCTCCGGATTCGGTTGCCGCCGCGCCGATTCCGTCCTGCGCCAGCGCGCCGACGTTGATCGGCTCGATGCCGCCGGAGGCCAGCACGTTGGCGGAGAAGGTGACACGCACATTGTGCTCGGCCACCGGGCCCAGCGGCACCAGCAGGGCCTTGGGCCGGGCGCCGTTGGCGAGCAGGTACGCGTCCGAACGGTTGCGCAGGGCTTCGAAGGCCGCACCGTAGCGGGCGATCGGGCTCTGGATGCGGGCCGCCTCCGAGAGCGGCTCCTCCCCCAGGTTCGGGAACTCGTTCACGCCGGTGACGGCGGTCTTGCGGTGTGCCACATCGGAATCGCGCTTCGCGCGGGTGGCCTCGATGCGCTCGGCGAGCAGGCCGGACTGCAGCGCGGCCAGGTAGCCGCCCGCCGCCTCGAGCTCCTGCATGAACTCCCACGCCTTGGCGGCGAGTTCGGCGGTGAGCGACTCCACGAACCAGGAACCGGCGCCCGGGTCCTGCACGTGGCCCAGGTGCGACTCCTCGAGCAGCAGCAGCTGGGTGTTGCGGGCCATGCGCTCGGAGAACGCCGGGGAGACGCCGAGTTCGCCCGCGGGCAGGGCGGAGTCGAACGGGCGGACGGTGACGATGTCCGCCCCGCCGACGCCCGCGCCGAAGGCGGCCAGGGTGGTGCGCAGCATGTTCACCCAGGGGTCCCGCTGGGTCATCATGGCGTCGGAGGTGACCGCGTGCTGCGGGGCGTTGCCGAATTCCGGTGCGCCGCAGACCTGGGCCACGCGGGCCCACACCCGCCGACCGGCCCGGAACTTGGCAATCGCCTCGAACTGGTCGTCGGTGGCCGCGAAGCGGAACTCCAACTGGCCCAGCGCATCGGCGATGTCGGCGCCGGCCTCGGTGAGCGAGCGCAGGTACTCCAGACCGGCGGCCACGGCCGCGCCGAGTTCCTGCGCGTCCGAGGCGCCCGCGTTGTGGAAGGCCTCGCCGGAGACGGTGATCGCGCGCACGGTCTCGGGGCGGGCGACGGCCTGCTGGGCCAGCGCGATCGCGCCGTCCAGGTCGATGGCCGAGGTGCCCGCGAACAGGCTGGTGAGCGGGGTGGCGCCGAGAGCGACCTGAATTCCCTTGCGGTCCTGGACGTTATAGCCGTCCAGGACCGAGAAGACCTGCGCGGCGGCTTCGAGCGCGGCCGGACCGGCGTCGATGCTCAGCGGGGCGAGCTCGAACAGCAAGCCGGACAACGCCGTCGGCAGGTCGGCGACCGGGACGCCGCGCTCGGCCACACCCAGCCAGATCGCACTTACGCCGTTTTCCAGCGCGTGCAGGATCTGCTGGTTCACAATGGCGGCGTCGGAGCCTTCGAAGCGCTGGCTGACGAACCAGCCGCGATGCACGTCGCGGGTGGCGTCGCCGCCGCGCACGTACGGGAAGGCACCCGGCAGCGGCTGCTCGGGCAGCTCGTCACGACGGGTGTAGAGGGGGTTGACGGTGAGGCCGTCGTAGGTCTTGACCGCGAGCAGCGTCTCCGGCTCGTCCGGAAGCTCAGAGGCCTCCACCCGGCGGGCCTTGGCGAGCACTCCGGCGACGCCTTTGCGCCAGGCGGCGTACCCGGGCACCGGATCGGTGTCCGGGTCTGAAGCAATCGGCATAGCTGCTGTTCCTTCTCCCACTCACTGACCGAATGACCGATTTGGGCCGCGTTCGTACAGCTCAGAGGTTGTTTCGGTTAACGAGCATTCCTCGTCTTTACCCTGATGCTAGCGGCAGCCCGGCCGATACCGCCCACAGAGTCTCGCTACCAGCCGGTAACCTGGCGCGGTGCCAACAACTCCGCGGACCCTGCTCGGACGCCTCCGCGAACCCAAGACCCTGGCCTTGCTCGCCGGTCTCGCCGTGCTGTTCGCCGCCGCGGCCATGATGCCGCACCCCGCGCCGCAACAGATCCGGACCTGGGCCGATTCGGTCGGTCCGCTGCTACCGCTGGTGTTCTTCGCCGTCCACGCGCTGGTGTGCGTGGCTCCCATCCCGCGCACCATCTTCACCCTCAGCGCGGGCATGCTGTTCGGCCCCGCGTTGGGTCTCACCTTGGCCGTCACCGCGACCACGGTGAGCGCGGTGCTGGCGCTGCTGCTGGTGCGCGCCCTCGACCGGGATCGGGTGCGAGCGCGCCTGACCCATCCGATGGTCCGGTCGGTGGACACCCGTCTCGCCCATCGCGGCTGGCTCGCCATCGGCTCGCTGCGCCTGATCGCGATGGCCCCGTTCTCGGTGGTCAACTACTGCGCGGCCCTGTCCTCTATCCGCATGACCCCTTACCTCGTCGCCACCTTCGTCGGCATCCTGCCCGGCACCATCGGCACGGTCCTGCTCGGCGACGCCCTCACTTCCGAGACCTCCCCCGGGCAGCTGATCCTGACCGCCGCCTGCCTCGCCCTGGGCCTGGTCGGCCTGGTCGTCGACGCGCGCCTGGGCGCCCCCGAACCCGCCACCCCCGCAACCGAACCCGCGCCGGTGGTCTGACCTCTGCCCGGGCGGCGATAGTCGCCCTCGCCGAGATCGGCGCGCTGCCGGGTGTCACCCGACGGTCGGCAGCGGTACCGGTTGCGGTGACGAGACCGGCTCACTCGCACACACGCGTTGTGCGATCGTCGAGTGAGGCCCGGCCGGGTCACCGAGACCCGGCGAGCCACTCCGCTGCGACAGGAACGCCGCGCCGCCTGCCCGTGACTGCCGAACGACGGGGCCTCAACCGTCGAGCAGCTCCGAGAAATCCTCGGTGTAGCCGATCAGGAGCGTGCGGCGGTTCGACAGCAGCTCGGCGAGGACCTGCCAGTGGGGCGAGTCCGGGGCGCCGAACAGGTGGATGAGGTCGGTGATCAACGGGGGGATCTCGGCCGGCGTGGGCGGAACCGGGCGGTCGAAGCCCAGAAGGGCTGCGCCCGTGCCGAAGTGGCGGTAGCCGTGCCGGGCCAGGCGGCGCACGACGGCGTGGTTCTCGAACGTGTCGCGGTCGCCCTGGAAGTAGCCGTTCGGGATTCCGGCGAGCGCCAGATCGTCGCGGCCGACCGGGACGCGCTGGACGAGCACGACGTCATCGATCATGTCGTCGGGCCTGGTGTTGACCTCCACCAGGGCCTCGACGTCGAGTTCGGCGCCGTGCGGTGCGGCCGTGAGCGCATCCCATTCCACGCGCGATCGCACGTCGTCCAGGACTTCCGCGATCCGGGCGGCGCGCCGGTTGTCCGCGTGATGCGCTGCGGCGACATCGTTTTCGTCGACCTCACCGGCGTCGACCGTCAGCCGCTCGTCCAGACCGGCGTGCATGCTCGTGTACATGCACTGATTCACGTCATCGAGGGTGCACAGCAGCCGCGCCGGGGCGTGTGCCGCACGCAGCGCGTCCACCGCGGCCACCAGGTCCGTGAGCGAATCGACCTCGTCGAACCGGGCCACCGTGTTGGTGTCCCACCGTGCACGGGTCACGGGGTCGAGGGTGTCGTAGGTGGTCATCCGCATGGCGCGCATTCTGCCGTCGCGGTCCGACACGCTCACGGTGGAGCCGGCTCCCGGCCGGAGCCCGCGAATCACCGGACCGGTGGCCCCTCGAGGGACCGTCGCGGATCCGGCCGTCTCACCGGTCGGTCGCGGCCAGTCGCACCCCGAAGCCGATCACGACGGTGCCGGTGAGGGTATCGAGGGTGCGGCGCACCGTGTCTCGGGTGAGCCAGGTTCGGGCGACGGTCGCGGCGGTGATGACGGCGGTGAACCAGAGCATGCCCTCGACGTTGTGGATCAGGGCGAGCAGGCAGCCCATCAGGAGCGGGGGTACGCCTTCGGGCAGGAACTGGGGCAGCATCGCCACATAGAAGACGCCGACCTTCGGGTTGAGCAGGTTGGTGCCCACGCCGCGCGCCCACGCGGCGAGCAGGCCGTGCGGGGTGTCACCGATGTCGTTCGTGAGCGCGGGCGAGCGGCGCAGACCCGCGCGAATCATGGTGACGCCCATCCACATCAGGTACAGCGCGCCCGCGACCCGCAGCGCCGTGTACGCCACTTCGGAGGCGGTCAGCAGCACCGAGACGCCGGCCGCGGCGGCCGCGCCCCAGACGAGCGTGCCGGATCCGATGCCGAGCGCGGTGGCGAAAGCGTGGCGACGGCCGCGGCTCACCGCCGCGCGCAGGACGAGCGCGGTGTCGAGGCCGGGGACGATGGTCAGCAACCCGGCGACGAGGGCGAAGGACAGCACGGCCTCGAACATGCTTGGAGCCTAGGCGTTTCGGTCAGCGCAGTGCGGTGTCCAGGTGGCGCAGGAGCTCGCCGATGCGGCCGCCGCTCGGCGGGGACGGCGGGTAGCGGCGCAGCACGGAGATGACGGTCGGGCTTGCGAGCCGGGCGGCGCTGTCGAGGTAGTCCAGGGCGGGCGAATCGGCGGGGCCGGCCGCGAGTTCGAGTGCCCTGGCGGTGTGGGCGGCGGCGCCCAGGATGTGTTTGACCTGGGTGGGATTCGGGAGGGGGTGCAGGTAGGCGGAACCCGCGGCGTGGGCGGCCGCGCGGGCGGCGTCGCCGGCGGACTGGTGGCCCGCGTCGCGCGCCTCCTGCGCGGCTTTGTGTGCGGCCCAGGAGGTGTCGCGCAGCGCTCTGCCGCGTTTGCCGCCGTCGGCGAATTCGGCGGCGGCGGCCAGGGCGGCGCGCGGGCGGTCGTCGTCGGGGAAGAACTGCTCGAACAGCGGCAGCGCCGGGCTCGCGCACGCGGCCGCGAACGCGGTGACTTCGCGGAGCTCGGGCAGGGTTAGTTCGAACGTCGTGGAATCCGCCATGCGCACATCCTCCTACACGGTTTCTACCGTCCAGAAGTATTGCGGGTGAGTGTCATTCGGCCGGGGGGCGGAGATCCCTGTCACCGGCGCGGGCAGCACCGACGGCATTCGCGATCCGGCGCGCGCCGAGCGGACGATCGTCCGGCCGGACCCGCCTGTCCGGACCAGCGGTTTTCAGGGTTCGCGCGCGTCCGGCGCGTCAGCAGGGGTCTTCGCCGCGGATCCGGCGCGAACCGATCGACCTGTCGTCCGGCCGGATCGGTCCAATCGGAGCAGCGGTTTCTCAGGACTCAGGCACGTCCGACGCGTCGTCAGGCGTCTTCGCCGCGGAGTCGGCACGAGCGCCCCGCCAGCCGCGATAGCCGCGGTGGGCGGCGAACGCGCCGACGATCGCGACCACGCACCAGACCGTGATCGCGGTGTAGGCCAGGGGCGCGGAGAGGTCGCCGATGGACGCGCCCAGCGCGGTGTAGACGAACGCGCGGGGTGCGGACCCGATGAACGCCCCGGCGGCCATCTGCCAGAGCGGGATTCCGAGCGCACCGAAGGCGTAGGAGGACAGGGCGTCCGGGGCCCCGGGGATGAAGCGCTGGCCGACCACCGCCCACAGGCCCCGGCGTTCGATATGCCCGTCCAGGCGATCGGCGCGTTCGGCCCCGAGCAGTTCGCGGGCGCTCGAGCGGCCCGCGCGCCGGCCCAGGAACGCCGACACGACCGCGGTGCCCACGGTCGCGCTCAGCGTGACGAAGGTTCCGACCAAGGGCCCGAACAGGATTCCGCTGCCGCCGGCCAGGATCGGACCGGGCACCAGCAGCGCCCCGAGCAGCGCGGCCACCACGGCGTAGACGAATGGCGCCGCCGGGCCGGTCGCGTCCACCGCCTCGCGGATGGACCCGACGTCGATGACCCGCGCGATGGCGACCAGATAGAACATGCCGAGCAGAAACGCCACGCACAGCCCGAGGCGCAGGGCGGGCCGCCAGCGGCGGGCCGAAACGGGATCGTCGATGTCGGTCATGATGGGTGCCACCCTGCCGCATGCCGATGGCGCGTGCGAATCGAGCCCCGCCCGAACCATCGGGCCCGGCGACGGGTGCGGCCGGACCGCACGCCGCCCCGCGGATCCGAGGGCGAACCGCACCCGCCCGTCACCTCATTTGGCGTCGCCGTAGCACTCCACGATCGCGGTGGTGAACGGGAACCGCACCGGGGTCGGCCCGAAGGCTATCCGCCCGGCCTCGGCGGCCGCGGTGGCGATCATCTCCGCCACCGCGTCCGCTTCCTCGACCGGGCAGTGCACGATCACTTCGTCGTGCTGGAAGAACACCAGCTCGGCGCGCAGCCCTGCCGCGTTCATGGCGTGCCGTACGCCGGCGAGCACGAGCAGCATCCAGTCCGCGGCGCTGCCCTGCACCACGAAATTGCGGGTGAAGCGGCCGCGGGCGCGGACCTGGCTGCCGTACCGGCCGCCGTCACCGGCCGGTTCCGCGTCGTCCCCGGCCGTCGCGGTCGGAGTGCTGGTGCGCCCGAACCAGGTTCGCACCAGACGGCCCTGTTCACCGGCGGCGGCCGCGTCGTCCACGTAGGCCACCGCGGCCGGATAGCGCCTGCGCAACTCGGCCATGTGGGTGAGCGCGTCACCCGAGGTCTGCCCGTAGATCGCGCCCAGCATGGCGATCTTGGCCTGGGCGCGATCGCCGCCGAAGGCGCGCGCGGCCAGGTCCGCGTACAGATCCTCCCCGCGTCCGGCCACCTCCATGAGCCCGGCGTCACGTGAGATCGCCGCCAGCACGCGCGGTTCCATCTGATCGGCGTCCGCCACGACGAGGGTCCACCCCGGATCCGCGCGGATGGCCCGCCGGACGACCTTCGGAATCTGCAGTGCGCCACCGCCGTTGGTGGTCCACCGCCCGGTCACCGTGCCGCCGGGAAGGTATTCCGGGCGGAACCGCCCGTCGCGCACCCACTGCTCGAGCCAGGACCACCCGTGCGCGGTGTACAGCCGGTACAGCGATTTGTAGGCCAGCAGCGGCGCGACGGCCGGGTGATCGATCTCCTGTAGCTCCCATTTCCTGGTGGAGGACAACAGGATTCCGGCACGGTTGAAGGCTTTGATGATGTCGGCGGGCAGATCGGGCCGCACCCGCACACCGGCGCCGAACGCGTGCGAGACCTCCTCGGCCAGCTCCGCCATGCGCCGCGGCTCCGAGTTCCCCGAGAGCCGTTCCCCCAGCATGTCTTCCAGCAGTTCGCGATGCACGTCGGCCCGCCACGGAATACCCGCGCGCGACATCTCGGCCGCGACCAGCATGCCCGCCGATTCCGCGGCCAGCAGCAGCCGCATGCGATCCGGGAATTCGGCGCGGGCGGTGCGCGCGACCTGCCCGGCGTAGACCTCCAGCAGGGCGCTGAACTCGTCCGTTCCCGAAGGCAGCGGGGTGGGGCCGGATTCGAACAGCGAGGGCTGTGTGTCGGCGGCGCGCACCGGTGCGTCAGCGGGGACGGGCAGGTTGTGCAGGCGAGCCCACGCCGCGGCCAGGGAGCGGGCCTGCCCCGACTGCCCCTGCTCGTGCCCGATCAGCAGCGACTCCGCGGCCTCCACGTCGTAGCAGCGCGCGACCCGCACACCTGCCGCCAACAGCTGCCGATAGATATCGGCGGTCGAACGCCACACCCACCGCACCACCTCCGGGCGCGAGGACACCGCGTCCGCCAGTGACGCCTCCTCCAGAACGGGCCCGGCCGGACGACCGTCCGGGCCGAGTGGGCACAGCCGCGCACCACCCTCACTCGTACGCGCCACGGCCCACCTCATGATCAGGAGTCTTTCAGCGGCCACCGACATCACCGCCGAGCCCACGCGTCGTGTCTCGATACGCCGGGTTTGCGCACGTGCGGGGCGTCGGGGCGAGGCCGTCCGCGAGCGAAGGTGTGGGCGCTGACCAGGCCACCGGGTCGAGGGCCGTACAGCCCAGCCGGTGTCGGCCGAACCCTGCCGAATACGCGACGCCGGAAAGGACATGGAGAACGAGGTCGGCTTCTCTGGTCGCCGCATCCGCGCGAGCCTGTTCACCCACTGCCGACCTGCACGCCCTGCGCCGCCACCGCGGTCACCGAGCACAGGCCGCCGCGCCGTTCGCCCGCAAGGCTTCGAATCGCAGCCTTCGACTCGCCCACTCGCGGTGGACGGCGACTCCCGCACGGCAATCCGGGCCGGTTCGACGGTTACCCGCGACAAGGTTGCGAATCGATAGCCATTTCGGGCGAAGGGTGGTGACCGCAACCGTGATCGCACCCGATCAGCCCCAGGTTTCGGCCGGGACACGGGCGAACTCGCAGGTAGACGGCCCCCGCGCCGACTGGCTACCGTGGCACATCATGGTTGCCGACCTCCAGCCCCGACCACGCGCGAGCCGGTGAGTTCAGCCGGGATTCGCGCGGGTAGCCCCCGCCTCGCCGACTTCGCCGCCTGGGTGAGCGCGGGCGGCTGGCGCGACCTGATCCGCATGGCGGCGGTCTGCACCGCCGCCAGCACCGCCGGACTGGCGATCATGATGCCCATCAGCACGGGCTGGTTCGACGCTCAACCCCAGCAGGTCGACCTCATGATCCGCAGCGTGCCGCGCGCGATGGAGGCCGGCGCGGTCGTGGCGGTGCTGGCCACGGCCGCGATCGTCAGCCTGAGCAGCAGCCGCACCGCCTGGGCCGCCACCACGGTGGCCATGCTCGGCATTCTCGTCAATCACGCGGGCCTGCCGTGGGTCGACATCGATTCGCTGACCACCTTCAATTTCATCGACTCCCTGTGGGCGGGAGTGATTCTCGGCTCGCTGTTGCCCGTGGTGTGGCAGCAGGCGATCACCGCGGGCGCGTATCTGTTCGGTTGTCTGGCGTCGAACATCATGGGCGATCTGGTGCAGTCGCCCGCGGTCACCGGTCCCGCCGACGAGTTCGAGGGCATGCTCGGGGGCGCGCCGCCGCTGTGGCTGATCGTGCTGTCGCTGGCGCTGATCGCGGCGACGGTGCTGATCCGCGGTCATCTGACGCCGCTACCCGGCCCGGTGCTCATCTCGCCGCTGGCGCCGATCATCTCGAGCGTGGTCGTGGTGCTGACGATCGCGATCGCCTCGCGCTGGCTGGCCGATGCCGGTCATCGCACCACGGTGATCGTCATGGCGGTGGCGCTGGTGATCATCGGAGCGATGCTCGCGGCGTTGCTGCTGCCCGGACGCGACGGCGTCCTGGTCCTGCTCATGGTCGCCTTCTCCACCGCCGCCAGCGCGGTGATCACCCTGCCGCGCCCGTGGTGGGCCGACCCGCTGATCGTGGCGGCGACCGCAGTGGGTCTGCTGGCCGGATGGCGTCACCCGCGCCCCTACCTGGGCGTCGCCGCTTCGGGCGCACTCTCGGCGGTGGCGGCGGTGCTGGCCCTGACCGTAGGCGCGAGCGTTCCCGGGGCGGTTTTCGGCGTGGTGGCCATCGGCCTGATCGGCGGCTACAACCTGACCTCCGCGCTCCCCACCCGGGCCACCAGCGCGATAGTCGCGATCGCGGTGCTGTTCGTCCCCGCCGCTTCGGCCGGTCTGCGCGGCCGTTCCTTCGGCCGGGTCAGTTACTCCCCCCAGTGGTATCGCCTCTCGACCATCACCCCCGAGCCGGCCGCCGGCTGGGCCTCCCTGGCGATAGCGATCGGCTGCGCGGCCGGCATCCACCTCCTGTACCGGTGGCGCAAACCCGCCCCCGCCCTCGAGCTTCATCCCGAATCCGCGGACAGCTCCGCGTAGATCCGATGCGCGTCCGCGACGGCCATCCGCCCGAACTCGAGCACATCCCGCCTGCGCGCCGGCCGATTCCGGTACAGCGACCGCGCCGAGTTCCCCCGCCGCAGCCGCAAGGCTTCCGCGGCGACCCGATGCCACCGATCGGGAAACGCCCGCGCGATGTATTCGGCGGCACCGCTTTTCGAGGTGATCCCACCGGTCGCGATGGTGTGGTGCAGGCGCGCGATGCCGGTCACGGTCCACACCGTGCCGTAGTCGGCGAGTAGTCCCGCGCCCCGGGCGCTGAACAACCGATCCGCCCGGTCGAGCCCCACGGTCCAGTACTCGTCGAGATTCGCGTTCTGCCGGGCGGCCAGGACCGCGGGATCGGTCCGGAGGTCGAAGTCGCCGATCGCGGGGCCGCGCAGCACGACACCGTGATCGGCGAGCGTCTGCCATGTGACCGGATTGCCTTTGCCCGCAGCGGCATTCACCCGCAGGACGCCTTCGAGGCTCACCGGTCCGCAGACGGCAGCGTCCGCGCCGGCCGCGAGATCGCCCCAGGTGAGGTAGATCCCGTCGAAGAACGGCCGCTTCCGCAGCTGCCGGAGGCGAGCGTGGATCGCCGCCAGCGCCGCGGTCGCCTCGGCGTCGAGCGGCTCGGAGGTCACCGCAACGAAGTCGATATCGCTGGCATCGGGCTGGAAATCGTCCAGCGCCACAGAGCCTTCCAGATACAGGCCCTCGATCGACACGGGCAGTTCACTGTCGGCCAGGGCGAGGAAAGTGGTGACGGAGTCCAGGACGATCGGGGGAACCGGCATGGGTCCGAGTCTGCCGCACGCGGATATTCGGTGTCGGTTCGCGAGGTCAGCGGCGATACTCGGGGCAATCGACCGGGAGGGTGTGTGTGATGGGTGAGCCGAGTGACCTGATGCTGGAGGGTGTGGTCGGGTCGTTCGCGTACGGGTTGAACACCCCGGACAGTGACGTCGACTACCTCGGTGTCTACGTCGAGCCGACGCGGACGTTTCTGGGGTTGCATCCGCCCACGCGGGACCGGGGCACGCGGCAGGGGCGGGACGGCGCGGACGCCACCTATCACGAGGTCGGCAAGGCGATGGGGTTGATCCTGGCGTGCAACCCGACGGTGACCGAGGTGCTGTGGCTGGACGACTACATCGTCGCCACCGAGTTCGGGACCGAGTTGGTGGAATTGCGGTCGAGTTTCCTTTCCGCGCAACGGGTTCGGCACGCCTACTTCGGGTACGCCATGGCGCAGTTCCGGCGCATGCTCCATCGGCGCGAGACCCAGGGACTGGGTGACAAGCGGCTGGCCAAGCACGCCCGGCACTGCCGCAGGCTGCTGTGGCAGGGCTACGAGCTGTACACCACAGGCGTGCTGCCCGTCCGGCTGCCGGATCCGGAACCGTATTTCGAATTCGGCAGGCAGATGCTGGACGAGTCCGGGGACGCCGCCGCCAAGGCACTGCTGGCCGAGTACGAGGAGAAGTTCGACAGCGCCGTCTCGGCGTTGCCCGAACGCCCGGACGAGGCCCCGCTGGAGGACTTCCTGCAGCGGGTCCGCCGGGCGCATCTGGACGCCCGGCCCGGCTGAGCAGGACGGACACCGCGCAGCACCGCCTGCGCACGCCCGGCGCGGTCGCACCGCGCCGGGTAGGGCCTCACATGCCGCGCTGGAAATGCCTGCTGCGCATCGCGTCCGTCCGATGCGGGGTGACGCTGTCCAGGAACGAGGTGATCCGCCCCAGCAACGGCCCGAGCCGGCGCGGGCGGTCGATGATCGCATCACAGATGACCTGTGCACCCTGCTCCGGGGTCAGGGCGAGCGCGTTCTGATAGAGCGGGTTGGGCGCGATCATCGGCGTGCGGACCAGCGGCATGTAGACCGAGGTGAAACGCACGTTCTCGGTGAGGGTTTCGACCTGCAGGTTCGAGGTCAGCGAATCCAGGGCCGCCTTGGAGGCCACGTACGCGCCGTACCCCGCTCCGCCGAACAGGTTCGCCACCGACAGCACGCTCACGACCTGCCCCGACCGGCGTTCGCGCATGCCGGGCAGCAGCGCGAGCATGAGCCGGGTCGGGGCGAAATAGTTGAGCCGCATGGTGCGCTCGTAGTCGTGGAACCGGTCGTACGACTCGTCGAGCCGACGCCGAATGGACCGCCCGGCATTGTTGACCAGGATGTCCACTCCCCCGTGATCGGCCAGCACCTGCGCGGCCATCGCATCGAGGGCGTCGAAATCACCTAGGTCACACGGATATACGGCCGCCTTGCCGCCCTGACTCTCGATCAGCGCGGCCACCTCCAGCAGTTCGGCCTCCCGGCGCGCGACGAGCGCCACTGTCGCGCCCGCCGCCCCGATCCGAATGGCCGCGGCCCGCCCGATGCCCGAGGACGCGCCGGTGATGAGCACGGTCCGGCCCGCCACCCGATCCTCGAGCGTGTGCCGGCGGCGCAGCCGATCCACGTTCACCTGGGTGTCGAGACCGTGCTTGATCAGGGTGGCGAGCTCACCGAATCCATACATAGTGATGAATGCTAAGTTATATAACTAGTGATGTAAATTGGCGGGCATGGACGCCGCCAACCTGCACCTCATCGCGCGACGCCTGCGTTCCATCGCTTTCACCGCGACCGGCTCGACGGGTAAGCGGCGCTTTCCCCCGAGCGAGTACGCGGTGATCGAAGACGTTGCGCTGCACCCCGATTCCTCGATCCGCGACATCACCGAGCGAACCGCCATCGTGCAGAGCCTGGTCTCGCGGATCGTGGCGCGCCATCGCGAGCACGGCCTGCTGCGCACCGCCCCCGACCCGGCCGACGGCCGCCGGGTACTGGTCAGCGTGGATCCGGTGATCTTCACCGAGGTGTTCAAGACACGCGGCCGCGAGCCGATCGACGCCGCATTGGCCGCCGAACTGCCGAAACTGGCTCCGGCGCAACAGAAACGCATCGTGGAACTGCTGGACGAGCTGGCGGGGCTGATCGGCGGAGCCGGCCCCGAATCCCGCGACGACTCCTGATCCGCGCGGACTCACATGTCCCGGTGCACCTCGAGCGCGAGCCCCGAGATCAGCTGTTCGATCACCGAGCGAATCGCCGGGGTATCGGCCTCGATGTCATCGGAGTTGGCCAGGCACTGCGCCGCCTCGTCCAGCGCGCCCACGATGATCAGCGCCAGCGGCTGCACGGGCTGGCGGCGCACCCGCCCCGCCGCCATGGCTCCGGCCAGCGCGTTCTCCACCAGTCCGATGGTGTGCCGTAATTCGATCTCGCGC
Source organism: Nocardia sp. NPDC057668 (assembly GCF_042799795.1). NCBI lineage: Bacteria > Bacillati > Actinomycetota > Actinomycetes > Mycobacteriales > Nocardiaceae > Nocardia > Nocardia sp. NPDC057668. The sequence goes on from NZ_JBHVIC010000001.1 coordinate 324,788, forward strand.
CACAGTTTCCAGCCCAGCACCGCGGGCCCGTCCAGCAGCGCGATGCGGCGCACCTCGGGGGCGGTGGAGGCCTCCAGCCACGCCAGACACCCCACGATGAGCCCGGCCAGCGGATCGGCCGCCCGCGCGCGGCCCACCGCGGCGCCGATCACCTGGACCAGATCTCGTTCGAGATCCTCGAAGACCGCCTCGAAAAGCTCACGCTTCTCGCTGAATTGGTGATAGAGCGCACCCCGGCTGACCCCCGCCGCCTCGGCGACCGCCACGGTGCTCACCGCCCCGTATCCGTGCTGCCCGAACAACTCCCGGGCAGCGCGAACCACGGCCTCGCGGGTGGCGGCCGAGCGTTCGGCTTGGGTGCGGCGGTCAGGGTTCATGGCGACGTCGAAGTCTAGGGCAAGCCCGAATCCCGTTTCGACGCAAGGCTCGCGGCCCTTGACCGGCCCCCGCGCCGTCCGGGAACATACAGTCATCCTGTTTGTATCTTAGAAGGACGTCACATCATGTCCGATGCCACCAAGGAACTGTTCGAGCGTTACCACGCGTGCTGGGCCGATCACGACCCGGACCGTATCGCCGAAATGCACACTCCCGATTCGATTTTCCACCTGCACTCGGGCAGCGAACCCGCCCGCGGCCGCGCGGAGATCCGAGCCTCGGCCGCGGGCACCTTCGCACTGGTCCCCGACCTCACCTTCACGCAGGTCAACCTGCGCGTCGGCGCGGACTTCTGGGTGGTCCAGTGGAAACTGACCGGCACCTCGGTCACCGGCTCGCCGGTCGATGTCGACCTCGCGGACTTCGTGGTGGTTCGCGACGGCGCGGTCCTGGAGAAGCACTCGTACGTCGACGGCGTAGCCATGCAGGCCGCGCTCGCGACGCCCGCCGAGGTCTCCTGACCGGTCCCCGAAGGCCGATCGGACGGCGATCGGGCACGCGGGCGCACGCCGCCGCGATGCCCGGTCGCCGTTCCCGTTTCGGGACAGAACGCCCACGGGATTGCGATCAGCGTGATTTCCACACTGTGGAAAGAGTGTTGATTCGGCCCGGACCGGTTCGCAGAGTGGATCGATGTTGTTGTCGTCCGAGGTGCGAAGGTCGTGAGGGTCGTGTCGGCCAGTAGTCGAGTTGTCGCGTGACTTCCTGCCCGCAGGAAGAGAAGCCGGTCGAGGTGAGTTCGCTACGGCCGCTGTTGTTCACCGTGTACGTGCCCGCCGCGGCATACGGGGTCGGAATGGGAGCCGCGGCGCCGGTCATGACCCTGACCGCACTGGATCTGGGCGCCTCGCCCGCGGTGGCGGGGTTGACCGTCGCGCTGGTCGGGCTCGGTCAGATCATCGGGGACATCCCGGCGGGGCAGGTCGTTTCCCGTCTCGGGGAACGGCTTTCGATCGTCGGGGCGAGTACCGCGGGGGTGCTCGGGGTGCTGCTGTGTCTGCTCGCGCCGAGTGTGCCGGTGCTGTGCGCGGGGCTCATCGTGGTCGGGTTGTCCAATGCCATCTGGGGCCTGGCGCGCATGAGCTATCTGTCCGAGGTGATTCCGTTCGACCGCCGGGCGCGGGCGATGTCCCTGTTCGGCGGGGCCATGCGGCTGGGGTTCTTCATCGGGCCGTTCCTGGGCGCGGCGGTGATCTTCGGGGTGGGCACCCGGGGCGGGTTCGTGGTGCAGCTCGTGGCCATCGCGCTGGCGGGATACCTGATGGCGCGCCTGCCGGACCCGGACTCGGGGACGAGCCGCGATGCCGCGCAGCCGCCGCTGTCGCTGCTCGGCATCGGGCGCGCGCACCGCACGCTGCTGCTCACCCTGGGGACCGGCTCACTGCTGATGGGCGCGGCGCGGGCCTCGCGGGAGGCGGTGCTGCCGCTGTGGGCCGATCACCTGGGCACCACCGCGGCAACCGCGAGCCTCATCTACGGCATCGGCGCGGGCCTGGACGTGCTGTGCGCCTATCCCGCGGGGCATTTGATGGATCGCTACGGCCGCCGCTTCATCGCGGTGCCGTCGCTGGTGATCCTGGGCCTGGGCTATCTCGCGGTGCCGTTCACCGGCACCGCGCTCACCCTGACCCTGGCCGCGGTCGTCATGGGCGTGGGCAACGGCATCGGCAACGGGGTCATCATGACCATCGGCGCGGACGTCGCCCCGGCCGCGACCCGCGCCGAATTCCTCGCGGCCTGGCGGCTCACACACGATTGCGGATTCTTCGTGGGGCCCTTGGCGATCAGCGGATTGGTCGCCGTCGCGCCATTGGCGGTGGCGGTGCTCTCGATCAGTGCGATTTCGATGCTGGGCGCGGTGGCGATGGCGCGCTATATACCCGTCTATATTCCGTGGCCGCGACGGGCGGCGCGAACTCCCGGCGAACAGTTCGGCGCCGTCGGCGGAACAGCATGACGTTCTTGAAATCTCCGCGATGCCAACCATCGACTGGCGATCGCGAGTGCTCGAATCTCTTTTCAACGCACTGCGAATGCGCGCTGCGGAATTACCGAGGGAAGGTTTCACCATGAGAGCCCGCAATAGATTCTTTGCGAGCGCGCTGGTCGCGGCGACGGTCTCGATGCTGCTGACCGCTTGCGGCGGAGAGGATCTCCGCGAATCCGGCGGCGTGCCGGTGCTGCGTTACCAGGGCTGGGCCTCACAGGTCACCATTCCCGAATTGGCCGAGAATCTCGGCTTCTTCGACGGCAAGGTCAAGCTGGAGTGGCAGGGCAACACGATCAGCGGTCCGCAGGACGTGCAGTCCGCCGCGACCGGCCAGGTCGATTTCGGCGGCGCGTTCGGCGGCGCGGTGGCCAAACTCGCCCAGGCCGGCGCCGGGATCACCGCGGTGATCAACTACTACGGCTCGGACGAGAAGACCTTCACCGGTTTCTACGTTCCCGAGAACAGCCCCATCCGGACCCCGAATGACTTGCTGGGCAGGAAGATCGGCGTGAACACCCTCGGCGGGCAGGCCGAGGCGGACGTGCACACGGCGCTGAAGAAGAACGGCCTGAGCGAGGAGCAGATCCGGTCGGTGCAGCTGGTGGTGCTGCCGCCCCCGAACACCGAGGACGCGGTGCGGCGCGGACAGATCGACGTCGCGGGCCTGAGCGGGCAGTTCCAGCAGCGCGCGCTCTCGAACGGCGGATTGCGCCCGGTCTTCACCGATTACGAGCAGTTCGGCCCGTTCAACGGCGGCCAGTACGTCTTCCGCAACGACTTCCTGGCCAAGAACCCTGAGGTGGTGGAGGCGTTCGTCGGCGGCATCGCCAAGGCGATCGAGTGGCAGAAGACCACGCCCCGCGAGCAGGTGATCGACACGTTCACCCGGATCATCAACGACCGCAAGCGTTCCGGCGAGGACGCGTCCTCGGTGAAGTACTGGCAGTCCGTGGGCGTCCCGTCGGCCAACGGCGTGATCTCCGACATCGACTTCCAGCGCTGGGAGCCGTGGCTCCGCGACACCGGCGCGGTCACCGGCGCACTCGACGTCGCGAAGCTCTACACCAACAAGTACAACCCGAACGCCCCGAAGTAGTACGCGGCGCACCATCGGGCCCCGCGGTACGCCGCGGGGCCCGATCTCGTGTCAGGACGGCGCGTTCACCCGCGCGCGCAGTCCCTCGGCGAACGTGCGAGCCGCCGCGAGGTCCGCGGCGTCGGGACGGCCCTTACGAATCCCGCCCACCAGCTTGAACGGCAGATACGTGTCGAACGCCCGGCACGAGAACGTGTCGAGCACCTCGAATCCCCTGCCCTCGAGCTGCCGGACCAGCGGCCGGGAGAAGCGCTGCGGCCCGGCGTCGGCGAACCCGCTGGTGGCGAAGACGAACGCGCGGCCCGGCCGCTGCGGCAGGGTGTCGATGAAGCCGCGCAGGTCGGCGTGGAACGACCCCAGGAAGATGCCCGAGCCGAAGCCCACGAGGTCGTGATCCGCCAGTTCTGCCGCGTCGATGTCGCCGGGCGCGACCACGCGGGCGTCCAGCACCTCCCCGAGGACGGCGGCGACCCTGCCGGTGTTTCCGTGTGAGACCGACGTGCACACGATGATGGCCTTCAAGTGTTTCCCCTCCAACTGTCTCGAACGTGCCTGCGATACAGCGAACTTCGTGGTCGAAGCTCCCCTCCACCGTTCAGCAGTTCGAGCGCGGGCACAACCCCGGCCCGAGACGGCGATGACCCCGTACCGCGACGTTGCGGTACGGGGTCATCGATGTTCGGGGGCCGGGCAGAGCCCGGCGAAAGCCTCGTCGGAGGCCCGGCGGGCGCCTCGTTAGAGGTAGGCGCCGCAGTGCGGCCAGGCGCCGACGCCCTGGCCCGCGAGCACGTTCTCCGCGACGCGGATCTGCTCTTCGCGGCTGGCGTTGGCGGCATTGCCCGCGCCGCCGTAGGCGTTCCAGGTGCTCTGGGTGAACTGCAGGCCGCCGTAGAAGCCGTTGCCCGTGTTGGCGGCCCAGTTGCCGCTGCTCTCGCACTGTGCGACGGCGTCCCAGTTGCCCGAGGCCGCGGAGGCGGTCGAGGTGCCGACCGCGAACGGAACGGCGGCGAGGATGCCGGTGGCGGCGGTGGCGACGAGCATGCGGGTGCTGAACTTACGAGTCATAGGGGGATTCCTGGCCTGCGCCCATCCGGCCCGCGCTCCGAGCTTGTGCTGCGGGTCCCCGTCCCCAGGGAAGTCGATGGCACTGCGAACCGCGGGACGGGGTTGCCGATGTTCGGCGGTTCGAGTTCGGGCTTGGCGTTGATCCGAGCCGAGAACGACCGTAACGGAACAATCACGACTAATCACGGGGTGATCACGACGGGTTGACAAATAGATCTCGGACGAACTCACGGCATTTTCGCAGCGCAATTCGGACGCGGCATTAATTACACGCGTTGTATTCACCGCAGAATTTGTGACGGAGACCACTCGAAAATCGTGATGCCGATCGCGTAATGAAAAATATTTTCGGACGATCGGTCGCTTTATCGGGGAGTTCCATACCCTTTCCGACCTGCTGGAATCCGGCTGCACGGAACCATTGCCCCCGGTCAGAAGCATGTAAATAGTGCTGGGGACACCGTTTCGGTCTCGCAGGAGGAAGCATGAGCCCCGAGGAACCGCGCTCCGGCGCCCGCGCAGTCGACCGTGCCGTACAGGTCCTGAACTGCTTCGAGGGCGACGATCCAGAGCTCTCGCTCAGCGAGCTGGCCGCCCTGGCGGATCTGCCCGTGAGCACCTCGCACCGGCTCGCCCAGGCGCTGGTGCGCGGCCGCCTGCTCGAACAGGACCCCACGACCGACCGCTACCGGGTCGGCCAGGGCCTGGCCGCGCTGGCCCGGCCCGCGCTGGCTCGCCTCGGCCTCGAGTCGGCGGCGCCGCACCTGTACGCCCTGGCCGCCGGCATCCGCATCACCGTGAGTGTGAGCGTGGCCGAGGACCGCGACGCCGTCACCGTCTTCCAGGCCCGCCCGCCCGTGCTCTTCTGCAACAACCAGGTACCCCGGGCTCGCCAGCCGCTGCGCGCGAGCGCGGTGGGACACGCGCTGCTGGCCTACGCGCCCACCGGCACGGTCGCCGAACAGGAGCGCGCCGCCGAACAGGAGTCGCGACGGCGGGATCGGCAGCGCCCGACGCTGCTGCACTCGGATCTGGACCGGGTCCGGCGCACCGGGTTCGCCTCGGAGATCCTGGACACCGCCGACCCCATCCGCGCCATCGCGGTGCCCATCGTCGGCTCCGACCGCCGGGTGCACGGTGCGCTCGCGGTGCAGGCGCGCTCGGCCCGCCTGGACGCCGATCTGGTGCGCAGCATCGTCCCCGCCATGCGCATCGCGGCCGGGCGGATCGGACCGCTTTTCCAAAATGGCGGCGACACAATGGATTCCGACCGGCAATTAGAATCACGCTGATTTCCACATCGTGAAATGGCGGTTGCTCCCCCGGCGGGCCCGCCGCCACCATGAGTTCCATTCCGATCTGCCGATTCCGCACTCTCCCAAAGGGCCTGGAATGACTTCGCACACCCCGCTCACGCGCCGCCGGGCCGTGGATCTCATGCGCCTCGCGCCCGGTGCCTGTCGGCCCTGATCGCCATGCCCGTACTCCGCCATGCGACAGCCGATTTCACCGAAAGATTCATCCATGTTCTCATCGCTCCGACCACCGCGCGTGCTGCGCACCGTGGCCGCCGCGCTCACCGCGGCAGCCGTTCTCGCGACGGTGACCGCCTGCGGCAGCTCCGAACCCGCCACCACCGCCGACGGTAAGACGGTGCTGCGGTACCAGGGCCAGACCGGCCAGGTGACCCCGTTCGAACTGGCCGCCGATCTCGGCTACTTCAACAAGATCAGCCTGCACTGGGAGGGCGACACCACCAGCGGTCCGGCCAATATCCAGGCCGCGGCGACCAAGCAGATCGAATTCGGCAGCGCGTTCAACGGCGCGGTCATCAAACTCGTCGCCGGCGGCGCGCCGGTCACCTCGGTGCTGTCGTCGTACGGGGCCGACGACAAATCCTTCACGGGCTATTTCGTGAAGGACGATTCCGGCATCACCTCCGCGCGGGATCTCATCGGCAAGAAAGTCGGCGTCAATACCCTTGGCGCACACCATGAATTCGTTACCCGGGAATGGCTGCACCGGCAGGGTCTGAGCGCGGCGGAGATCAAGCAGGTACAGCTGGTCGTGCTGCCGCCGGCCAACACCGAGGAGGCGCTGCGCAACGGGCAGATCGACGCCGCGGCCCTGGGCTCGATCTTCCGCGACAACGCGCTCGAGCGCGGCGGCATCCACCCGCTGTACACGGACAAGGATCTGTTCGGCCAGTTCGACTACGGCACTTACGTTTTCCGCAAGGACTACGCCGAACAGCATTCGGACGCAGTCGCGGACTTCGTGCAGGGCACCGCGCGCGCCACCCGCTGGCTGCAGGTCACCCCGCGCGACGAGGTGCTGAAGAAGTTCGAGTCGATCATCTCCCAGCGCGGCCGCAACGAGAACGTCGCACTGCTGAAGTACTGGCGCAGTTCGGGCATCCCGGTGCCCGGCGCGGTGGTCGAGGAGCGCGAATTCCAGGTCTGGCTGGACTGGCTGGTGCGCAACGGCGAACTGCCCGCGGACAAGTACGCGGCCAAGGACCTGTTCACCAACGAGTTCAACCCGTACAGCAATGGCACCTACCCCGCCACCGGCGGGCCGAGCGGCGAAGCGGTGGCGGCGAAATGAGCACGGCGGTGAAGCTCGCACTCAGCGAGGTGCGAAAGGAATTCCCGATTCGCGGGACACGGGAGTCGTTCACGGCGCTCGAGGACATCAGCGTCGAGGTCCGGGACGGGGAGTTCCTGGTCCTGGTCGGGCCCAGCGGCTCGGGCAAGTCGACGCTGCTCGATCTGCTCGGCGGACTGACCACGCCGACCTCCGGGCAGATTCTGCTGGACGGGAAGCCGATCGCCGGGCCGGGCCTGGACCGGGGCATCGTCTTCCAGCAGTACGCGCTGCTGCCGTGGCGCACCGCGCGCACGAATATCGAATTCGGATTGGAAGCCAAGGGAATTCGACGCAAGGAGCGCCGTGCCATCGCCGAGCACTACCTCGAGCTGGTCGGGCTCGGCGCGTTCGGCGACCGGTATCCGCACGAGCTGTCCGGCGGCATGAAGCAGCGCGTGGCCATCGCGCGCAGCCTCGCCTTCGATCCGGAGGTGCTGCTCATGGACGAACCGTTCGCGGCCCTGGACGCGCAGACCCGTGAATCCCTGCAGGACGAACTGCTGCGCATCTGGAAGGCCACCGGCAAGACGATCCTGTTCATCACCCACGGCATCGACGAGGCCGTGTACCTCGGGCAGCGGGTCGCGGTGCTCACCTCCCGGCCCGGCCGGGTCAAGGCCGTGGTCGACATCGACCTCGATCGGGACGGCGATCCGGACGTGCGTTCGAGCGAGCGCTTCCGCGAAGTCCGGCACCACATCTGGTCGCTCCTGCACGACGAGGTCGCGCGGGCCCAGGATCTCGAGCAGGCCGCCCTGGCGGGCGCCGATCGGAGGAACACCCATGTCTAGCGCGATACAGATCGCCGAGAGCCCGGTCCGCTTCGAGCCCGGCACCGCCGCCCCGCCCGCGACCCCGGCGCGCGCGAGCGGCCGGGAGACCGGAATCCGCCTGGCCCGCACCGCGGGCCACCTGCTGTGGCGGGTGCTCAAGCCCAGCGTCGTCATCGCGCTGTTCCTGGTGTTCTGGGAGGTGGCGCCGCGGGTCGGCATTGTGGACCCGGTGTTCCTGCCGCCGTTCACCACCGTGGTCGACGCGGGTCAGGAGCTCATCCGCTCGGGTCAGATGGCCGAGCACGTGAGCGCGAGTCTGTCGCGCTCGCTGGCCGGCTTCGCCATCGCGCTGGGCGCGGCGGTGCCGGTGGGTGTGGCCATCGCCTGGTATCGCCCGGTCGCGGAGTTCTTGAGCCCGTTCCTGGAGCTGTTCCGCAACACCGCCGCCCTGGCGCTGCTGCCGGTGTTCGTGCTCATCCTGGGCATCGGCGAGACCTCCAAGGTCGCGCTCGTGGTGTACGCCAGCTTCTTCCCGATTCTGCTCAACACCATCAGCGGCGTGCGCACGGTCGATCCGCTGCTCATCAAATCCGCTGTCTCGCTCGGGTTCTCCCCGGTTCCGCTGTTCGCCAAGGTGGTGCTGCCCGCGGCGGTGCCCGCCATCTTCACCGGTATCCGGATGGCCGCCTCGGCCTCGATCCTGGTGCTCATCGCGGCCGAGATGGTCGGGGCGCGAGCGGGTCTGGGCTACCTGATCACCTCGGCGCAGCAGAACTTCCAGATCCCGGCCATGTACGCCGGCATCGTCGCCATCTCGCTGGTCGGTCTCACCTTCAACGGGTTGATCGTGCTGCTCGAGCGCAGGCTCTCACGCTGGCGCGTGCAGGCCGATCACTGACCCTTTCCGTCGAAAACTCTTCCGGAGGAACACTCTTCATGTCCCGCAAGCCGTTCCACATCAATGCCTTCCTCATGGGCGTCGGTCACCACGAGGCCGCCTGGCGGCATCCGCGCACCGCCGAGCATCAGGTGCTGGACGTCAAGCACTTCCAGGAACTGGGCCGCATCGCCGAACGCGGCAGGCTCGATTCGGTGTTCTTCGCCGACGGGCTGGCCGTGGGGCCGCGCATCAAGCGCAACACCCTGGCGGTGTTCGAGCCGGTCACGCTGCTGGCCGCCATCGCGAGCGCCACCGAGCACGTCGGGCTGATCGCCACCGCCTCCACGACCTACAACGAGCCGTTCAACCTGGCCCGCAAGTTCGCCTCGCTGGACCACATCAGCGGCGGCCGGGCGGGCTGGAACATCGTCACCTCGGGCAACGAGGAGGAGGCGTTCAACTTCGGCTACGACTCGATTCCCGAGCACGCTCGCCGCTACGAGCGCGCCCAGGAGTTCGTGGACGTGGCCATCCAGCTGTGGGACAGCTGGGAGGACGGGGCCATCGTGCTCGATCCCGAGGCCGGGGTGTTCGCCGACCCGGACAAGGTGCACACCATCGACTATCGCGGGGACCGGTTCCAGGTCCGCGGGCCGTTGAACTCCCCGCGCAGCCCGCAGGGGCGACCGCTGCTGGTGCAGGCCGGATCCTCGGAGAGCGGAAAGGAATTCGCCGCCCGCTACGCCGAGGCGGTGTTCACCGCGCAGCGCACGCTCGAGGAAGGCCAGGCCTTCTACCGCGACCTCAAGGCGCGCCTGACCAAGTTCGGCCGTTCGGCCGACGAGCTCAAGGTGCTGCCCGGGCTGGTGCCGTTCATCGCCGACACCGAGGAAGAGGCACGGGCGCTCGAGCAGGAGTTCACGGACCTCATCTCCCCCGACTACGCCCTGCGCCAGCTCTCCACCCTGCTGGGCATCGACCTCACCGAACACGCGCTGGACGCACCGCTGCCGCCGCTGCCGGACGAGAGCGAGATCGAGGGCGGCAAGAGCCGGTTCACGCTGGTCAAGGAGCTCGCCGAGAAGGAGGAGCTGACCGTGCGCCAGCTCATCGGCAAACTCGGCGGCGGGCGCGGGCACCGGACCCTGGCCGGTACACCCGAGCAGATCGCGGACGATCTGCAGACCTGGTACGAGCAGGGCGCGGCGGACGGCTTCAACATCATGCCGCCGTACCTGCCGGGCGGGCTCGAGGACTTCGTGGACCGGGTGGTGCCGATCCTGCAGGAGCGCGGGCTCTTCCGCACCGAGTACACCGCCACCACGCTGCGCGGGCACTACGGGCTCGAGCCTGTGGAAAGCCAGTTCGCGGTTCGCACCGACATTCAGGCCACCGCCTAGTAACCGGGGGGCATGCGCACAACGCATGTCCCCCATCTTTTTTCGAGAACGAAGGGCACGATTATGACCACTGTCTCCGAACCCACCGTCACCGAAACCGGCGTCACCGTATCCGCCGGGTCCTTCCGCGTCGTTCCCGTCGCCGGGCATATCGGCGCGGAGATCACCGATGTCGATCTGCGCGGGGAGTTCACCGCGGACCAGGTCGCCGAACTCACCGCGGCCCTGCACGAGTACAAGGTGCTGTTCTTCCGCGACCAGCAGATCGGGCACGCCGAGCAGATCGCGTTCTCGCGGCTGTTCGGCGCGGTCACCCCCTCGCACCCGTACGACGACGACGCGCCGACCGAGTACCCGGAGATCCTGGCCGTGGACAGCCGGCTGTACGAAAAGCGTTTCGGGGTGCGCAAATTCAGCTACACCAACTACTGGCACACCGACGTCTCCCCGCTCGTCAATCCGCCCGCGGCGTCACTGCTGCGCGCGGAGATCGCCCCCGAACGCGGTGGTGACACACACTGGACGAACCTGGCCGCCGTCTACGCCGGACTGCCCGATTCGCTCAAGGAGCTGCTCGACGGGCTGCGCGCCGGGCACCGGTTCGGCGGCAAGAACCCGGCCTGGGACTCCGAGAGCGACTACGCCAAGAAGGTCGCCAAGGCCCCGCTGGTGACCGAGCATCCGGTGGTCCGGGTGCACCCGGTGACCGGGGAGAAGATTCTGTTCGTCAATCCCGGGTTCACCACGCGCATCGTGGGTTTGAGCCCGCGTCAGAGTGACGCGCTGCTGGACCTGCTGTACGCGGAGCTGGCCGATCCCGCGTACACCGTCCGATTCCGCTGGGAGCGCGGCAGCCTCGCGTTCTGGGACAACCGCGCGACCGCGCACCTGGCCCCCAGCGACCTGAACCACCTCGACGTCACCCGGGTGCTCTACCGGACCACCCTGGAAGGTGAGGTACCGGTCGGCGTGGACGGCGAGCCGTCGCGCTCGATCAGCGGGGCGAAGTTCGTGGGCAACGCGGGGGCGCCGGAGCACGACGCGGCTTGACGCGCCGGCCGAGAAAAACCGTGGTCCCGGTACCGGAGTCGTCCGGCGCCGGGACCACGTGCGTTTGGATCCAATTCCCGAGCCCGCCGTCAGGTCACTCCGCCTACGGCGAATCATCTGGATACTGACCATGCTCGCGCTGTTCGGGACAGGGTGCGCCATGGTCGCCGTGGACAAGAACCGCTATGCGGGTGACCGGACCTTCGACCCGCTGACGATATCGACGGCGTTGTTCGATCCGAACGACGCAGCGCGCTATCGCCACCCGGGCGCCATCACGTGGCGGCTCAGGAGCTCGAGGACGCGACCTAGCGGCCCAGGGGGCGGCCCGGGGGCGGGGGTTGCTGCCACCGCTCGTCACCCTGCGGGGGTTCCGGGCGGCGCGGCGGTTGCTGCTGGGGATCGGGACCGCGCAGCGGCTGTTGCTGGGGCGGCGCGTCCTGGCGCTGCCCGAGCGCCTCCGGATCCGGGAACACCGGCTGCTCGGCCCGGGGACGTGGCGCCGACGGCAATCCCGAGGGATCGGCCGGGGCCCGCGCATCGGCTTCGGCCGCGCGCACCGCGCGTTCGGCCGCCGGGTCGGTCGCGGTGTCGAACCAGTCGGCTACCTCGTCGGCATCGTCCTCGGGGCGTTCGGCGGCGGTGTCGTCCGGGGTCGGCTGATAGCGGAAGGTGCCGTCCTCGCCCTGGGTGCCGAAGTTGCGGGCGAAGCCCTCGAGGGCCTTGCCGAAATCGCTGGGGACGAGCCACACCTTGTTGGCGTCGCCCTTGGCGACCAGCGGCAGGGTCTGCATGTACTGGTAGGCCAGCAGCTCGGGGGTGGGTTTGCCGCTCTTGATCGCGGCGAACACCTTCTCGATGGCCTTGGCCTGGCCCTGGGCCTGCAGGTAGGCGGCGGCGCGCTCACCCTGGGCACGCAGGATGCGCGATTGCCGCTCGCCCTCGGCCGAGAGGATCGACGCCTGCTTGGAGCCCTCGGCGGACAGGATCGCGGCCTGTTTCTGGCCCTCGGCCGTCTTGATCGACGCCTCGCGCTGGCCCTCGGCGGTCAGGATGATCGCGCGCTTCTCGCGATCGGCCTTCATCTGCTTCTCCATCGACTCCTGGATCGAGGGCGGCGGATCGATGGCCTTGAGCTCGACGCGCGAGACGCGCAGACCCCAGCGGCCGGTGGCCTCGTCCAGCACCCCGCGCAGCTGACTGTTGATCTGATCGCGAGAGGTGAGCGTCTCCTCCAGGGTCATGCCGCCGACCACGTTGCGCAGGGTGGTGATGGTCAATTGCTCAACGGCGGCAATGTAATTGCTGATCTCGTACACCGCTGCCTGGGGACTGGTGACCTGGAAGTAGACCACCGAGTCGATCTGCACGGTCAGGTTGTCCTGGGTGATCACCGGCTGCGGTGGGAAGGACACCACGCGTTCGCGCAGATCCACTTTGGCCCGGACCCGATCGGCGAACGGGACCAGGAACGTGAGCTGGCCCGAGACCGTGCGCGAGTAGCGGCCCAGCCGTTCGATGACGGCGGCCTCGGCCTGCGGCACCAGCGCCACCGATTTGAAGATCACCACCACGACCAGCAGGATCAAGACCAGGGCGACTATGAGTACAGCCATCTACGGCCCCTTCCAAACGACGACGTGCGCGCCATCGACCCGCATGACATAGACGGTTGTTCCTTCCGGATAGCTTTCCTGCGCGTCGAAGGGACGCGCGCTCCAGACATCACCGTCCAATTTCACTCGCCCGCCGTGCTCGTCCACCGTCTCGAGCACCTTCGCGGACTTCCCCGGTAGTGCGTCCATGCCGGTCGGCGTGGTGGGGGGACTCGCGTAGCGCCGCAAGAGCATCGGGCGGACGAGCAGGAGCAGGGCGACGGCGGTGACGCCGAAGATCACGGCGTCGACCACGATGCTCGTCCCGGCCACCGCGCTCACCCCCGCCGTGACGAGCGCCGCGCCGCCCAGCATGAGCAGCGTCAGTTCACCGATGAGCATTTCGGCCGCCGCGAGGAGGAGCCCCGCGACCAGCCACACTATTGCGGCCACACACCCACACTAAACCTTCCGGCGCGCTGTGGCCTGAGATCGACAACCTCGCACCCCCGGGCACCCTCGATCCCGGGACACGTCGCGCCCGCCGCCCGGCGCCGATCTTCGCGAGTCGCCGCGCCCGCGCACTTGCGCTGCGCCGCAGCGCGATTCGATGCCGATTCGGCATGACTCGCGATGCTTGTCCGCTATGTCACAACGGATTTGACCGATTCACCCCCGCAACGCGCCGTGTCGCAGCACCGCCCAGCCGCCGCGGCACCGGTACCGTCGATCGAATGAGCGGGCGCGACAGCTACGGCGGTGACATCTTCAGCGGGCACGCACGGAACCGCAAGCGTGAGATTCCGAAGGTCGCGGCCGAACGCGATCTGGTGGTGGAGGACGCGGCCTCCGGATTCTGCGGTGCGGTAGTGGGTTTCGACCGCACCTACGACGGCGATTTCGTCAAGCTCGAGGACCGTGCCCGGCGGGTGCGGTTGTTCGCCATGCGCGAGGCGGCCTTCCTCATCGACGGCCGGCCGGTGACCCTGGTGCGCCCGGTCGCCGCCGCGCCGAAACAGCCCACCCGTTCGGCGTCGGGGTCCACCCGGGTGGTCGATCACAAGGCGCGGGTGGCCCGGGCCAGCCGTATCTGGGTCGAGGGCGTGCACGATGCCGCCCTGGTCGAGCGGGTGTGGGGTCACGACCTGCGCGTGGAGGGCGTCGTGGTCGAGCAGCTCGAGGGGCTCGACCACCTGGCCGCGCGGCTCACCGAGTTCGGGCCCGGGCCGGGCGCGCGCGTGGGGGTTCTGGTCGATCACCTGGTGACCGGCTCCAAGGAGACCGGGCTCACCACCGGACTCGGACCGCACGTGCTGGTCACCGGGCACCCCTACATCGATGTGTGGCAGGCGGTCCGGCCCGCCGCGGTCGGCATCGCGGCCTGGCCGGAGGTGCCGCGCGGCGAGGATTGGAAGACCGGCATCTGCCGCCGCCTCGGCTGGGGTACGCCGCAGGAGGGATGGCGGCGCGTCTACAACGCGGTCGAGTCGTTCCGGGATCTGGAGACACCGCTCATCGGGGCCGTGGAACGGCTCATCGATTTCGTCACCGAACCGCAGTAGCGCACCGCGCCGAAATCCGTGCGCACCCGGACATCGGTTTCCGCACCGAACCGTAGTAGCCCGCCAGTTATCCTCGTAGGCATGAGTAGCCCGAGTGCCACATTGACCGTGTGGGCCGGTTCCTGGGTCGCCGGCCGCAGCGCGCCCGACGATGTGCTGGACGCGCTGCGCGTGTGGGCCACGCGACAGAGCGTGGCCGCGGGCGACCCGGTCACCGGCGGTCACACCGGGTTACCGTGGGCCGACGACGAGAGTACCGAGACCGCGCCCGGTGCGGGGATCATGGTGCTGCTCAAGCTCATTCGCGAGGCGACCACGTCCCCCGAGGCACAGGTCCGGCTGGTGCTGCCCATTCCCGGCGACGTGCGCGGACTGCCGGTGGGCACCGAATTCGCCGCCGCGGCAACCGAAGCCGGGGAGGGGCTGTACGTCGGCGCGCCCGGCACCCGGGGCACCGGACTGGTCCCGGTCTGGACCGACGACGACGCCCTGCAGTGGCGGGTCTACGCCACCCCCATCCCCTTCGCCACCGAATCCGAGATGCCGCTCGGGGAGGCCGAATACACCATGCGCCAGGCCGTTCGCGACGCCGCGGACGCGCTGCAACAGCTGCACACCACGCGCGTGGACTCGAACGGACCCAGCCCCCGCGATCTCATCGAGGACGAGCTCGCCGCCTACTCCCAGCACGGCTATCCGGACTCACTCCCCCTGCGTGCCCGCCGCATCCTCGACACCGCCGATCAGGTGGCGGCGATCCTGACCGTCGCCGAACGCGCTCCGGCCTCGGCCCCGGTCTCCGGCACGGCGATAGCCGCCCAGGAGTCCCTGCTGCGCCCGCTGTGGAACGCGATCCGCGCGGCCCGCCTGGCCGCGGTCCACGCCCGGGATTGATCCGGGATCGATACCGGCGTCGCGGCGGACTCGCGGGTGAGCCGGTCCGGCGAACCCCGAGGCGTTGCGGGGGTGCTCGATTCGATGCGGCGCACAGCCACGCGGCCGCCACGGTTCAGGTGAGAATCGACGGCGGCGTGGTCGAATTCGTGTGCCGCCCGCCCCGCCGCGGCACTCCGGTCCAGAAGGTCACCGATCGCCGGTTCGAACGAGCGGTATCGACACCGTCCGGATCCGATACCCGCGGGGCAGCAGAGGATGGTCACACCTTCGGCCGGCACATCCTGGTGCCCGCCCTTGGAACCGGTGCGCGCACACCCTCGAATGCGTCCACCGCGGCAATGCCGTCCACGACCTTGCCGAACATGGTGTACCCGAGGCTTTCCCGGCCCGACTCCGCGGCTTCGGCCATGGCGACGTTCGCCCGTGCCGCTTGCCGCCGGCCGATCAGGGCCGGGTCGTCACACCGCCCATCCCACACGGTGTGAGGCAGGGACGAGGGAGACCGAACCGCGCGGCAAGAACAGACCAGCGTGCGCGAGATGGGGTGTGCGGCCGGATGATCCGAATGGGTGGGTTACGGCCGATGCGGACAGCGAGTTCGGCGGCCCGGGCGATGTGGTTACGTTCACAGGGCGGACGGCGGACCGGTCAGCGTGTCGTGCACGACGCGCCGCGATGGCCCCCGCGTCACCCGGCGCTGGACGTGCGCGCCGAGAGGGTGCGCACCGACGGTGGCCGGGGCAGCGATCGATCTTTCCTGTACAGGGCGCGGCACGACCCCGCTCGAGCGCGCCGGTGCGATAGTCCGGCCTCCTACCCGCCCGCGCGGTTACCCGCAAATGTGGTCTCGGCGAATCCACTTCGGGCGGGCCCGGGGTGGATTGACAGGCTTCGTGCGCGGCGATAGCGTGCCGCTGAATGGTTGCCGGTCGGGTGACCAGCAAGTGAAGGCTGGGTTATCACCCAGGCGGCAGGTCGGGCAGGGTCAATGATTTCCCAGGTCGAATCGTATACACCACCCTTTGGTTCCATTCGGCATCGAATCTCCTCGGTAGCCAATAGTGAACTGCCTCACCCGCGGTCGATCCCCGCCGGCGCCGACCACCCGGCGGCCGCGTGACCGCGCCCGCGATCCCGCTGCGCCCGATCCTGCTGCCGGCCGACCCCGCCGCCGCCGTGACGGTCCTGCGCCACGCGGTCGAGCGCGCGCACACCGGCGCGGAGGCCATCGCTCCGGTCACGAACGCCGAACAGGCGCGGGCACTTCCGGCCGAAGTGCCGGCCACCACCGCGGCGGTCCTGTCCACCTCGGGTTCCAGTGGCGAACCGAAGCGAACCCTGTTGTCCCGCAACGCCCTACTGGCCTCGAGCCGGGCCACGGCCGCGCGCCTGGGCGGCCCCGGCGACTGGCTGCTCTGCCTGCCCGCGGGGTACGTCGCGGGGTTCCAGGTGATCTCGCGGGCGGCGCTGGGCGGCACCGCGGTCGCGACACTGCCGGACGGGCATTTCGACAGCGCCGCCTTCGCCGCGTCCGCCGCCCGCATGACCGGGGACCGCCGATACACCTCGCTGGTGCCCACCCAGGTCACCCGGCTGCTCGCCGACGTTCAGGGCCGCGCGGCGCTCGCGACCTTCGACACCGTCCTGATCGGCGGGGCGCGACTCGACCCGGGCACCGAACGCCGGTTGCGCGCGGTGACCACAGCCGTGGTCACCTACGGCATGACCGAGACCTGCGGCGGCTGCGTGTACGACGGTCGCCCGCTCGACGGCGTGCTGGTGCGAATCGTGGACGGGCTCATCCACATCGGCGGCCCGGTGCTGGCCGACGGCTACCTGGATCATCCCGACGGCGGCGGCTTCTACCGCGAGGGCGACCGGCACTGGTATCGCACGGCCGACCGTGGCCACTGGGACGGTGAGCGGCTCGTCCCGACCGGCCGCGTCGACGACCTCATCAACACCGGCGGGGTCAAGGTGTCGGCCGTGGCGATCGAACGCGAGCTCAGCGAAGTGCCCTGGGTGGAGACCGCCGTGGTCCTGGCTCTCCCGGACAGCGAGTGGGGCGAGGTGGTCGCCGCGTATGTCGTTCCCCGCCAGACCGTTTCGGCCCCGGACCCCGACGCCCTGCGCGCCGTCGTCCGCGAACGACTCGGCCGGGCCGCGGTCCCCAAACACCTGGTTGTCGACCCCGACCTACCGCTGCTCCCGAACTCCAAGATCGACCGCCGCGCCGTGCGCGACCGCCTGACCGCCGCGGCCGGTCCACGCCGTGCGTGAGCCCACCCGTGCTCGCCGAGGCGCGGCAGCCCGGACTCCAGCCAGCTGCGCACGCGACAACTCGGCCGCGACGTCCAGCACCCGCAACCGCACGGCCGGCCCGCTAAGCCACCCCGCCGCAGTCACCCGCGCACATCGCCACCCGGTTGCCGCACCCGGCACTCACCGCCGTGCGGCCCGGCCGGTCGGTCCCCACCATCCTCCCGCCGAGCCGACCGGCACACATCTCCCTCCGGCCCAACCGGCCGACACACATCTCCCTCCAGCCCAACCGGCCGACACATTCCGCCATGCCGCCGGGCTCACCCATACACGGCCTTCCAGCCCGGCCGGGCTCGAGCGGCGTCGTGCGTGACGCCGTAATCGTCGGGGCGGTGCGGACGCCGATCGGGCGCGGGAAGCCGGGCGGGGCGCTCGAGGGCGTGCATCCGGTCGACCTGATGGCGCACAGTCTGCGGGCGCTGGCCGGGCGGACGGGAGTCGACCCGGCGGTGATCGACGAGGTCATCGGCGGGGTGGTGAGCCAGGTCGGTGAGCAGGCCACCAACGTGACCCGCCGCGCGGCGCTGGCCGCGGGGTTCCCGGAGTCGGTGCCCGCCAGCACGATCGACCGCCAGTGCAGCGCGAGTCAGCAGGCGCTGCGTTTCGCCGCGCACGCGGTGATCGCGGGCGACTGCGACGTCGTGATCGCCGCCGGGGTGGAATCGGTGAGCCGCATCCCCATGGGCACCAGTCTGCTGGATGCAGACAATCTCACCGGATCGGCGTTCCTCGAACGCTATCCGCAGGGCGTGCCGTGGCAGGGCATCAGCGCCGAACTCATCACCGCGCGATGGGGATTGGGCCGCGCCCAGTTGGACGACTACGCCCTCGAGAGTCACCGGCGCGCGGCCGAGGCGAGCAAGAACGGCCTGTTCGATGCCGAATCGACCCCGCCCATCCTGGGCCTGTCCGTCGACGAGAACATCCGATTCGACGGCACCGCAGCGGAATTGAGCGCGCTGCCGCCCTCGTTCCGCAACGAGGCGGTCGCCCGGCGATTCCCGGAGATCCGCTGGCACGTGACCGCCGGCAACGCGAGCCGGCTCGGCGACGGCAGCGCCGCGGTCATGGTGACCACCACCGAGCACGCCCGCCGGCTCGGGCTCACGCCGCTCGCTCGCATTCGCAGCCATATCGCCATCGGCGACGACCCGTTCCTCATGCTGACGGCCGTGGTGCCCGCCACCGAGAAGGTGCTCGAGCGAACGGGATTGCGCCTGAACGACATCGACCTGGTGGAGGTCAACGAGGCGTACGCGGGCGTCGTGCTGGCGTGGGCGCGCGAGACGGGAGCCGATCTCGCCCGGGTGAACGTGCACGGCGGCGCGATCTCGCTCGGGCATCCCCTCGGCGCGAGCGGGGTCCGCATCACCGCCACACTGGTGCACGCGCTGCGCGCACGCGGGGCGCGCTACGGCCTGCAGACCATGTGCGAATCCGGCGGCCAGGCCAATGCCATGATCCTGGAGGCGCTCTAGGCCGGTCCGGCTAGCTGGTGGCCAGCGCCGGAATCGGCAGGGTCTGCACCCACTCGCGAGCCAGATCCTGCGGCTTGACTTCGGACGAGAAGTCGTGCCGCGCATGCTCGCCGACCTGGATCGCACCGCGCTCGGCGAGCTTCTCGGCCGCGATCTCCCCGCCCTTGTTGAAGGCGTCGCCGTAGATCGTGTCCCCCAGCCCGAAGAGCGCGAACCGCAACCCGGTCAGGTCGCACGCGTCGGCGTCGAGGATGTCGAAGAAAGGCTCCGCGCCGGTGGGTAGTTCACCGTCGCCCGCCGTCGAGCACACGACGATGTGGAAGTCGCTCGCGTCGAGATCGCCGGGGTCGAAATCCATCATGTCGAACACCGAGACATCGTGGGCCGACAGCTCATCGGCGATGACCCCCGCGACGAGTTCGGAAGTCCCCAGTTCGGACCCGAACAGAATGACGACGCGCACGCACAGCTCCCTTCAAGGTTTGTAAGCCTAACCTAACCTATCGTGTCGAGAACGGGTATGAACAGCGCCACGTCACCACGGCGCGCGTGTCGCGCCCGCGGGCCCGACACGGCAAACCGGCCCGCGTCATCACGGTTCACCGCGCCGGGGCGTGATGCCGAACCGGCCGATCGATGCGCCGGACGCCCCGGCCGGTCGTCGGCAGCCCGCGTGCGTCAGATCGTCTTGATCGCGCCGCCGTCGGCCAAATAGTCGGCGCCGGTGAGGTTTCCGGATACCGGCGAGGCCAGGAACGCGACGAGCGCCGCAGTCTCCTCGGGCTCGGTCAGGCGGCCGGTGGTGATCCCCATGTGCTGCGGCGCTCGATCGAGGAACTCCTCCAGCGACAACCCCTGTTGCGCAGCGACATCGGCGGCATACCCCTGCGGATCGGACCAATTCCGGGTTCGGGTCGGACCGGGCGAGACCGTGAGCGCGCGCAAACCCCGCGCCCCGAACTCCTCCGCGAGGGCCTTGGTGAGGTTGTTGAGCGCTGCTTTGGCCGTGCCGTAATCGACCGGATGGTAGGCCGCACGCGCTCCGATGGACGAGATGTTGATGATGACGCCGCGCCGGTTCAGCAGACTGGGCAACGCCGCACGGGTCACCCGCACGGCGCTGAAAAGATTCAGTTCGAACGTGCGCTGCCAGGCGTCGTCGGTGAGGCTCAGGAATCCGGTCGAGTCGGCGCTCCCCGACACGACACCGCCCACGTTGTTGACCAGTACGTCGATGTCACCGAGGGTCTCGAGCGCACGCTCGATCAGCGCACGGGCCCCTTCGGGCCGGGCCAGGTCGACCGGCACCGGAGTGCACGCGTCACCCAGTTCGCTCAGCTCCGGTGTCACCGTGCGCGCCGCAGCGACCACGCGGACGCCCTCGGACGCCAGCGCCCGCACGATCTCGAGGCCGATACCTTTGCTCGCGCCGGTCACGACGGCGGTCTTGCCCTGAAGTCGAAGATCCATCACAGTCCTATCTGGAACTACAGTTACAAAATGTGGGTACGAGTCGACCCGGGGTGGATTCGAACCGGCTCAGAGCGCGCGCATCGCCATCTCCACCAATCCGACCCTGCGCTCCGGTCGCGGATCGGCCTTCGCGAGCACTCGCATGCCGTTGATGGTGGCCAGCAGGAAGTTCGCCGCGGCGTCGGGATCCACCTCGGCCGCGAACTCGCCGGACCGCCGGCCCTCGTCGATCGCGCCCCGGAACGCGTCGTGCTGCCGATCGAATATCCGGCGCACGAGCAGATTCACGATCTCGTCGTCGGAGATCTCGACCGCGGTATTGGTGGCCAGGCACCCGCGCCGCTCGGTGTCCGCGGCACCCGCTTCCAGCACGAGATGCAATGCCGCACGCACTCGTTCACGCGGCGAACCGGGTCCGTCGAGCACCTCGATCACCCGCACGGTTTCCCCGGCCTGATACCGCCGCAACGCCCGCTCGAACAGATCGCGCTTGCCCGCGAAAGCGTTGTACAGACTCCCCCGGCCGATCCCGAGCGCGTCGACGAGATCCTGCGGCGTGGTTCGCGCGTACCCCTTGCGCCAGAACACCTGCATCGCCTGCTCGACGGCGACATCGGGATCGAAACTCTTGGCGCGGGGCATGACCCGACAGTAGATATTTTGTAACCTCAGGTCAAATATCGACCGCGCGCCCGGCCCGGTGCGGCCCAGCACCCTGCGGGCCAGCACCCCGCGGGCCTGCGCCCGTAGCGCCCAGGACTGGCGCTCGATCGAGGCCGGGCAGCGCCGCCGCCCGGGATGCCCGCGCGCATGGAGTTCGCCCGCGGCCTATCGTCTGGCCATGGCCATCGGACAAGCAGTTGATGTCAGCACCCCCGACGGCGTCGCGGACGCCTACTTCACCCGGCCCGGCGGCGGGGACGCACACCCGGGCGTACTGCTCTACATGGACGCCTTCGGGATTCGGCCGAACCTGTGCGCCATGGCCGACCGGATCGCGGACCACGGCTACGCCGTCCTCGCGCCGAACCTCTTCTACCGCAACGGCCGCGCCCCCGTGGTCGCACTGCCCGACTTCATCGCGAACTCGGATCGTCCGGCACTTTTCGCCGACCTCGTCCCGATGATCGCCGCCTTGACCCCCGAGGTCGCCGCGCGCGATGCCGCCGCGCACCTCGACTGGCTCGCGAGCGCGCCCGAGGTCGCGGACGGACCGGTGGCCATCACCGGCTATTGCCTGGGCGGCCGGCTGGCCTTCGTGGCCGCCGCCGCGCACGGTGATCGGATCGCCGCGGCGGCGAGCTTTCACGGGGGCAGGCTGGCGACGGACGCGCCGGCCAGCCCGCACCTGCGCGCGGCGGGCGTCACCGCCGAGCTGTACTTCGCGCACGCCGATCAGGACCCCTCGATGACCACCGAGAACATCGCGACCCTCGAGTCCACGCTCACCGAGCACGGCATCCGGTACACCAGCGAGCTGTATTCCGGCGCCGAGCACGGCTTCACCCAGGCCGACACCGAAACCTACGACGAGCCCGCGGCCGAACGACACTGGACCGCGCTGCTGGATCTGCTCGGCCGCGCGCTGCCGGGCAAGCCCTGAACTCGCCGAGGTCCGATTTGTTCAAGACCGCCCCCGCACCCCGGGCTACGGTTCACCCATGAGCATTCAATTTGACGTGGTCAGCGTGGTTGTTTCGGATATGGGTGCGGCCGTGGCGTTCTACGAGCGGCTCGGGATGACATTCGAGGAGGGTGCGGCGGACCTGCCGCACGCGGAGGCGCAACTGCCCGGCGGAATGCGGTTCGCGCTGGACACCGAGGCGACGATTCGGTCGTTCCAGCCGGAATGGCAGGCCGTGAAGGGCGGCGGCCGGGTGGGTCTGGCGTTCCGTTGCGAGTCGCCCGCGGGAGTCGATGCCACGTTCGAGGAACTGACCGCGGCGGGGTACGAGAGCGAGCTGAAGCCCTTCGACGCGTTCTGGGGTCAGCGGTACGCGGTGGTGCTGGATCCCGATGGGAACGGCGTCGATCTGTATGCGGCGCTGGGGTAATCGCGACCTAGCGGCCGAGCAACCGCGTCAGCGGCATTCCGGTCAAGGCCCGGACATCCCGGGACAGATGCGGTTGATCGGCGTAGCCGGCTCGGAATGCCGCCTCCGCCAAGGGAACACCGGCACGGGCGAGTTCGAGCGCGCGTTGCATGCGCAGGATGCGGGACAGGGTCTTCGGGCCGTACCCGAAGGCGTCCAAGCAGATTCGATGCAGATGCCGCGGGGTCAGCTCGAACAGCGCCGCGGTGTCGGCCGCGCTCGCACCCGCCGCCAATTCGGTGACGGTGCGGCCCAGGATGGGGTTCGCGGGGTCGGCTTCACCGGCGCACCAGCGCGCGATGGATTCCAGACCCGCCTCGGCGGTCGGCGCTGCCCCGAACAGATCACGGGCGCGCCGGAATTTGTCCCGCGTCCACAGCTCGGCGAGTTCGACCCGGATATCGCGCACCTCACGGGCCGGAACTCCCAGTAGCCCGGGCGCGGTGCCGGGATAGAAACGGATGCCCGTCACCCGGGTCGCCGGGCCCGCGCTCGGCGCTTGTGCCCGGGAATCGGGTCCCGCCACCACGAGCCGGTCGGCGATAACGAGCAGATCCATGCAGCCGTCGGGCAGGATCGGGGTGCTCGATCCGGGCACGATGTCGCGGGTCCACACCACCGCGCCCGCGATCTCCGACGCTCGTTCCCGATAGCCGTTCGGCAGGTCGGTCTCGGACTCCGCCGCCGGTGGGCGCGTTTGAATACCGCTGCCGGACAGTACTTTCGGCGCCGCGCGTGCGGTTGACGCGACATCGCCCGCGACGCGCTGCCGCACCTCGCGCCGCAGCCGGGTGGTGGTCATCAGTCCTTGCGAACCACTCGCTCGGGCTGACCGGGCTTCCAGATGGTGACCTCCATATGCTTGCCGTCGATCAGTTCGACCGCCGAGCCGCCGGTGATGTCCGCGGCGTAGAAATGGTCGAACTTCTCCTCGCGGAAGTCCATGCCGGTCTCCTGGAACAGGGTCTCCAGCCAGCGCCCGCGCACGCCCTCGTCCAGCACGTCGTGCACCGTGCCGAACAGCTTGGCATCGCCGTCGCCGACCTGCGTATCGACCGTGGCCGTGTGCAGGCAGAAACGCGGATCGCGTTCGAGATCCTTGAACTTGGTGGTGCCGGGCATGCCCACGAGCCACAGCTGCCCCTCGAAGACGCGGGGTTCGAGGGGGCTGATGCGCGGGGAACCGTCCGCACGGGAGGTGCCGAGCATGCAGAGGTTGCCGGTCGCGGCGTGCCGGCGGGTGAAGATGGTCGAAATACGGGGCGCGGACTCAACGAACTCGGACCAGGACGTCATTCGTTCGACCGTACTCGCGCGGTCCGACAGATTCGGGCCTCGCGCCCGATCAGCTCAGCAGCCCGTCGGCCAGACGCGCCCAGTCCGCGAGGACCTGTTTGCGGCGCACCCGGTCCCGGCCGACCATTTCGTCCAGGGTCGCGCCGCGCACCAGATTGATGGTGAGCCAGAACGCCGATTCCAGCCGGGGGCGCGGGACGTCGATGCGCGCCGCGCAGGCGTCGAGCAGTTCGACGGTCAGATCGTGCTGGACGCGCAGCATCTCGCGGCGCAGCTCGCGTTCGTTGGCGATGCCGACGTACAGCTCCACCGACGCCTTGCCGAGCTTGCCGGCGAACGGCGCGATCACCAGTTCGACCAGGGTCTCCCCCGCCGAGACCCGCGCGAGCCCGCGGACCCGCCGCTGCAGCGCCTCGCGCTGGCGCTGGGTGAGATGGTCGATGGTCTGGGCGAACAGCTCCTGCCGGGTGTGGAAGTGGTGCAGCTGCGCGCCCCTGGTGACCCCGGCGCGCGCGGTGATGTCCGCGATCGAGGCGCTCGCGTAGCCGACCTCGGCCAGGCTGTCGATGGCGGCGTCGAGCAGCAGCGCCCGCGTGCGCAGGCTCTTCTCCTGATGTTTGTTCGGGGGCAGACCGGAAACCACGCGGTCAGTCTAACCAAACCGGAATATTGCGTGCTGTCTTGCACGTAATTGGATGCTGGACGTAATGTGCTGCGCATGCCCGTCGACCGTTTGCTGCCCACCGCCGAAGCCCGCGACCTGATCGAGTTGACCCGCGATATCGCGGACAAGGTGCTCGAACCGCACGCCGCGGAATACGAGAAGCAGGAACGCTATCCCGAGGAGGCGTTCGCCGCGCTGGGGGCGGCGGGGCTGCTGAGCCTGCCGTATCCGGAGGAGTTCGGCGGGGGCGGGCAACCGTACGAGGTGTATCTGCAGGTGCTCGAGGAGCTGGGCGCGCGCTGGGCGGCGGTCGCGGTGGCGGTGAGCGTGCACGGGTTGTCGTGCCATCCATTGTTCGCGTACGGCACCGATGAGCAGCGGCAGCGCTGGCTGCCGGAGATGTTGTCCGGCAACCTGATCGGCGCGTACAGCCTGTCCGAGGCGCACGCGGGCTCGGACGCGGCGGCGCTGCGCTGCCGGGCCGTGGAATCGGCCGAGGGGTACCGCGTCACCGGCACCAAGGCGTGGATCACCAACGGCGGCAAGGCCGACTACTACACGCTGTTCGCCCGCACCGGCGAGGGTTCGCGCGGGATCTCCTGCTTCCTGGTCCCGGCCGACGCGCCCGGTCTCACCTTCGGCAGGCCCGAGGAGAAGATGGGCTTGCGCGCGGTCCCCACGACCAACGCCGCGTACGACGATGTCCTCGTCGCGGCCGATCGCCGCATCGGCGAGCCCGGCCAGGGTTTGTCGATCGCCTTCAGCGCCCTGGACTCGGGCCGGCTCGGCATCGCGGCCGTCGCGACCGGCATCGCCCAGCGTGCCCTGGACGACGCGGTCGCCTACGCCAAGGAGCGAGAAGCGTTCGGGCGCGCCATCATCGACCACCAGGGCCTGGGTTTCGTGCTGGCCGACATGGCCGCGGCGGTCGACTCCGCCCGCGCCACCTACCTGGACGCTGCTCGCCGCCGTGACGCCGGCCTGCCCTACTCGCGCCAGGCCAGCGTCGCGAAGCTGGTGGCGACCGACGCCGCGATGAAGGTCACCACCGACGCGGTCCAGGTCCTGGGCGGCTACGGCTACACCCAGGACTTCCCCGTCGAGCGCTACATGCGCGAAGCCAAGATCACTCAGATCTTCGAGGGCACCAACCAGATCCAGCGCCTGGTGATCGCGCGCGGTCTGGCCGCGGACTGAGCTATCCGCGCTTCTCGACCGGGTAGCTCAGGTGGGTCACGCGCTCACCCGGGGTGATCCGTGGATTGCCGAACTCGTGCGGGCCCGCCCCGATCCGGTCGAAGAACGGGACGCCGCCGCCCAGCAGCACCGGGACGAGGTCGATGCGGACCTCGTCGAGCAGGCCGAGCTCGAGGCACTGCTTGGCGATGGTTCCGCCGTTGACCGCGACGTCCTTGGGTCCCGCGATGGCTTTGGCCTGCTCGATCGCGGCGGCGACGCCGTCGGTGACGAAGGTGAACGGGGCGGCCGGGTGATCGGCTATCCAGCTTTCCGGCCGATGGTGGGTGACCACGACGATCGGCTTGTCGAACGGGTGCACGCCGCCCCAGCCGTCGGTGAGGTCGAACAACCTGCGCCCGACCACGTAAACGCCCGCGCCGGACACGCTTTCGGCCAGGTAGGCGTGGTCGGCGGGGGTGAGCCGGAAGGGAACCTCCGGGTGCGTGCTCGGGTAGTCGACGTCCCCGGCGGTGTACCAGGCGAAGAGCTGCTCGAAGCCGCTCTCCCCCGGCCCCGCGATATATCCGTCGAGCGACATGCTCGCGTCGGTGACCACCTTGCTCATGCTGCCTCCTGCGTCGGTCGTTGGAACGACTGTCAACAGTGCAGACCGCGCGCGGCGGCCGAATTCATCGGTGCCGATGGTCCCCGGCCGGTAGGCCGCCGCTCAGCTGACGAGGGTCAACAGCTCGTCGAGGCTGAGCTTGCCGTCGCGGTTGAGGTCGGCCCGGGCGATGATCGCCAGCGCGGCCTGCTTGGCGGCCTCGTTCGAGAATCCGTACGCCTCCACCGCCGTCGTGTACTCCTCGAGGCTGATGAACCCGTCGCCGTTCGTGTCGACCTTGGCGAACACGGCTTTGGCTTCCGCAACAGTAAATCCACCCATGACCCACTCCTTCACACGTCCAACAGCCGTTTTCGGCCACCGAAGTATCGCATCCGTTCTCCCCCAACACCCCTCACACCTGCCGATACGGCCGCCTCCCCCACCCGCCCCGAGATCGATTGTCCCGAACCGGCACTCGATGCACGATCACATTCGGTGCACACCGGCCGAAATCGGCTACGACACATCCGGTTCCCTCTTGGAAGGTGGCCGGGTGGTCGCGTTTCGATCTTGGCATGGCGAAGGGTTCGCGGGCGCCCGTCACGACATCCGCGAACCCCTGCTTCCCCTCGGAAGTGCTGCTGCCATCGACCCCCTCTCCGACGGGACGTCCGGTTGTTGGGACTCAGTTCAGGGTCAGGATCCAGGAACCGTTGCAGCCCTTGCTGGTGTTGCGGTCCTCCGAGTAGACCCAGACCCCGTCGGCGTTCGGCTCGTTGTGCACGTTCCAGGTGCCGGACGGCGAGGTGACCACGCGGCCCTTGGAGGTCAGCACCGAGACCTCGTCGGGGGCGAAGGTCCAGCGGCCGGAGTGGGTCGGGTAGTTCAGGGTGATCTCCAGGGTCCGGCCGGTGTGGTTCTGGACCACCAGGCAGGAGCCGGGGTAGCTGGGCTCGGCCGACGCGGGGGCGGCCGTGACGGCTACCGTCGCGAACGCGGCGACGGCCAGGGGGGCCGCGGCGAACGCGGCGAGCTTCGCGGTGCGGGCGGTGGTGAGTGCGGTTCGCATGGCGTTCCCCATCTGGATTTCCGGGAGTGGAAGTCTTCTTGGATGGGACGAGGGTAGGGACGGCGACCTTGCGAACGCTTATGGAAACCTTGCAGTCCGTGCGAGCGGCCCGCGCCGCGCGCTCAGGCGCGGTTCGCGACCAGCGTCACCCGGTAGTCGTCGGCCGAGATCCCCCGGTCGGTGCGCCGCGCCGGAGCCAGCTTGCGCACGTCGATCCGATAGCCCTCGACCGTCACCCCGGTATTGGGGTTGAGTTGCAGTTCCTGCCGCGACTCGCCCGCACCCGCGGTCACCGTCACGACGATCGTCGCCGTTCCCGCCCAGACGCAGTCGACGTCCTCCGGGCACCGGCTGTCCCCGGTCACCTCGTCGAACCGCACGCGCAGCCGATTCTCGTCGGCGACCGCGACGTCCCGGGGCGCGAGCGTGAACTCCGCACCGAGTGCCACGTTCTCGATACCCGGCTCACCCGGCGCGGGATCCGGGTCCCCGCACCCGGCCACCGCCAGCACCGGCACGGCCAGCATTCCCCACCACATTCGACGCACAGCGACCATGCCACCGAACTGTAGGCGCGGGATTCGATCCGGGTGATCGCAAAGGTGGTCACGCACCCCCTTTCCGATGTTTGATCTGGACTCCATTCGGTTCGAGTGAGAGGCCCGCACATGTCCGTCGAGAGATTCGCAGAGCCGGCCGCTGACGTGCGGGTGGTCAAACTCGGAGCCCACATCGGCGCGCGCGTCGACGGGGTCCGGCTCGGCGGCGGCCTCGATGCCCCGACCGTGGCCGCGATCCGCGCGGCCCTGAACGAGCACCGGGTCATCTTCTTTCGCGGCCAGGATCACCTCACCGAGGACGGGCAGTACGAGTTCGCCGAACTCCTCGGCACCCCCACCACCCCGCACCCGACCCTGACCACGGGTGCGAAGAGCCTGGCCATCGACTCCCAGCACGGCCGCTCGAACGTCTGGCACACCGATGTCACCTTCGTGGACCGCGTGCCGCAGGCGTCGATCCTGCGCGCGGTGACCCTGCCCAGCTACGGCGGCTCCACCACCTGGGCCTCGACCGTCGCCGCCTACGAGGCCCTGCCCGAACCACTCAAGCGGCTGGCCGAGAGCCTGCGGGCCCGGCACACGAACCGCTACGACTACGCGACCGAAGGCCGTGCCTCGGAACAGAACTCGGCCGCCTACCGCCGCGAGTTCGAATCCACCTACTTCGAGACCGAGCACCCGGTGGTCGAGGTGCATCCGGTCACCGGCGAGCGCGCCCTGCTGCTGGGCTGCTTCGTCAAGGAACTCGTGGGCCTGTCCGGCAGCGAGTCGCGCGCCCTGTTCCAGCTGTTCCAGAACCGCATCACCCGCCTCGAGAACACCACCCGCTGGGACTGGCAGCTCGGCGACGTCGCGATCTGGGACAACCGGGCCACCCAGCACTACGCCATCGACGACTACGACGGCGGCGAGCACCGCAAGCTGACCCGCATCACCCTGTCCGGTGAGATCCCGGCCGGAATCGACGGCGCGCGCAGCACGGTGATCGCGGGCGATGCCGGCTACTACTCGGACGCCGAAGCACCGCGCGCGGCCTGAGCCAACGCTCTCGAACAGACCCGGCGGAACACCGCCCGCCGGGCACAAGCCCATAACGGTCCCACCCGGATCGCACGTCACCGGCAAACCGCCGGCGAATTTCGACTACTGTCTAACGGCTCGCATGTCCGATGCAACGCAGACAGGAACCGATCCGGCCCCGGCCGATGAGGGGAATCCCGTGCATTTGTGGAGCTACATCCGAGGCCGTGGCGAAGTCCTGACCTTTCTGACCTATCAGCACGCGTCCCTGGCCTTCCAAACCGTGCTGGTCGGCACGATCATCGCGGTGCTGGTCGCGGTCGCGGTCTATCGCCTGCCGCTGGCCTCGGCGCTGACGCTGACCTCGAGCCGGGTGGCGCTGACCATTCCCTCGCTCGCCCTGCTGGCCCTGCTGCTGGTCCCGTTCGGGCTGGGGGTGGTGCCCTCGTTCATCATGCTGGCGTTCTTCGCGATGCTGCCGGTGATCGGTAACGCCATCGTGGGCCTGCGGTCGGTGCCCGAGTCGGTGGTGGAATCCGCGCGCGGCATCGGCCTCTCGCGCCGGCGCATCCTGCTGACGGTGGAGTTGCCCATCGCCTGGCCGGTCATTCTCACGGGCATCCGGGTGTCGACGCAGATGGTGGTCGGCGTCGCCGCGATCGTCGCGTACGTGCTCGGCCCGGGCCTGGGCTCGCTCATCTTCAACGGCCTGTCCCGCCTCGGCGGCGCGAACGCCCTCGAATCCGCGCTCACCGGAACCATTCTCATCGTCCTGATCGCGTTGGTGTTCGACGCGCTCCTCGTCCTCCTCGGACGTCTCACCATCCCGAAGGGTCTGGCATGACCGAGTTGACCGACCGGCCGCTTCCGGCGGAACGCAATGTGACCGGCGCGTCCATCCGACTGGACGGGGTCGTCAAACGCTATCGGGGACAGGACACACCGGCCGTGAAGCGGCTGGACCTCGAGATCGAGGCCGGCCACATCGTCGCGTTCGTCGGCCCGTCCGGCTGCGGCAAGACGACCACGCTCAAGATGATCAACCGCCTGATCGAGCCGACCGAAGGCCGGATCCTCATCGACGGGCGCGATGTCACCAAGGAGGATCCCGACCGGCTGCGGCAGTCGATCGGGTACGTCATCCAGTCCGGCGGCCTGTTCCCGCACTGGACGGTGGCCAAGAACATCGGCGCGATTCCGCGCGTGCTCGGCTGGGACAAGAAGCGGATCGCCGAGCGCACCGAATACCTGCTGGATCTGGTCGGATTGGATCCCGCGGTGTTCGCGGACCGACTGCCCAAGGACATGTCCGGCGGCCAGCAGCAACGCGTCGGCGTGGCCCGCGCGCTGGCCGCCGACCCGCCGGTGCTGCTGATGGACGAGCCGTTCGGCGCAGTCGACCCCATCACCCGGGTTCGCCTGCAGGACAGCCTGATCGCGATCCAGCACGAGCTGGGCAAGACCATCGTCATCGTCACCCACGATTTCGAGGAAGCCACCAAACTCGGGGACAAGGTGCTCATCCTGTCCGAGGGCGGGCACGTCGAGCAGTACGCGACCCCGGAGGAGATCCTCACCGACCCGGCGACGCCGTTCGTGCAGGAATTCGTCGGCTCCGGAGCCAAACTCGCGTATCTGACGGTGTCCCGGGTGCGAGATGTGGAGTACGACAGGGTGATCACCGCCCGGATCGGCGAACCGTCGCGGGAGGTGATCGCCCGGGCCGAGGCGTCGGGGCACAGCTGGATCGTGGTGGTCGACCGGCACGGACGGCCGCGCTCGTGGCCCTCGCTCACCGAAGTCGCCACCAAACCCGAGGTGTCGGACTTCCTCGATCGCCGGCTGCCGGTGGTGGCGCGGTCCTCGACGCTCAACGACGCCCTGGACGCGATGCTCGCGACCAGTCAGGGCGCGACGCTGGTCACCGACGGGCGCGGCGCGGTGGTGGGCTCGCTCAGTATCGACTCGGTGACCGAGCTGATCCGTACCAAGCTCGCCGAGGGCCATCCCGAGATCGAGGATCTGTCGTACGAAACCTATGTCGACGGCACCGATCCCGCGCCGACCCCGGTGGTGGCGGCCGCGGACGAGCCCGGATCACTCGCGGACGCCAACCGCGCGGCCGCCGAGCCGGATCCGGTCCCCGAGTCGGATGAGCGCTCATGAATCGATTGCGCCGCCTGCCGATCGACGTCTGGTTCGAGCCGATCATCATTCTCACCATCGGGATCGGCTACCTGCTGTGGTATCGGTCCACGACCTTCACCTCCACCGAGCAGGCTTCGCTGGCCTGGTCGAATCTGCAGACCACGATTCTGGCGCACATCAAGCTGACCGTGGTGGCGACGCTGATCGTGGTGGCGGTGGCGATTCCACTCGGCATCGCGCTGACGCGGCCGGGGCTCAAGCGGTTCGAGCCGATCGCGGTGAACATCGCCAATATCGGCCAGGCCGCGCCGGCGGTGGGGTTGCTGGTGCTGTTCACCTTCTGGCTCGGTACCGGATTCCGCACCGCCGTGGTCGGTTTGGTGGTGTACGCGATCCTGCCGATTCTGCAGAACACGATCGTGGGGCTGCGGCAGGTGGATCAGCGCACCATCGAGGCCGCGCGCGGTATCGGATTCTCGGGCGCGCGCACGCTGTTTCAGGTCGAGCTGCCGCTGGCGGTGCCGGTGATCCTCAACGGCGTGCGCACCGCGCTGGTCATTCTGGTCGGCACGGCGACGCTGAGCACCTTCATCGGCGCGACCAGCCTCGGCACGCTCATCACCACCGGCGTCACGCTGTTCCTGCCCAAACTGCTGATCTCCGGCGCGATTCTGGTCGGCCTGCTGGCGTTGATCATCGATTGGCTGGGCAGGCTGGTCGAGCTGGCCGCGACTCCGCGAGGTGTGTCATGAGGTCGGTACGGGCCGGATCGCTGGCGCTGCTGGTGGTGGCACTGCTGGCGGGCTGCGGGCTGGTGAGTTCGTCCGGCACGTTCCACGATGCGACGCTGCCGGGTGGCGAAAAGCCCTTGGACGGAGCCGAACTCGTCGTCACCTCGAAGAGCTTCACCGAGGGCGTGCTGCTCGGCAAGATCACCGCGACCTATCTGGCCGCGGCCGGGGCCAAGGTCACCGATCTGACCGGGGCTCCCGGTTCGGCGTCCTCGCGTCAGGCCCAGCTCAACGGCGACGCGGACATCCTGTGGGAGTACACCGGCACCGGCTGGGTGAACTACCACAACGAGACCGAGATCATCGCCGACCCGCAGGAGCTGTGGCAGCGGGTGCACGACATCGAGCTGCGCGAGAACAGTCTGGAGTGGCTGCCGCCCTCGAACTTCAACGACACCTACGCCTTCGCGGCCTCGGGCCCCACCGCCGAACGCCTGGGGGTGAAGTCGCTCTCGGACGTCGCCGCCCTCCCGGTGGGCGACCGCACGTTCTGCGTGGACGACGAGTTCTTCAGCCGCTCCGACGGATTCCTGCCGATGCTCGCCAAATACGGCATCCCCTACAACGAGCCGAACGGCGTCCCCGCCGCGAACGTCACCCGCATGGACGCGGGCGTGGTCTATCCCGCCACCGCCAAGAGCGCCCCCTGCAACTTCGGCATGGTCTACACCACCGACGGCCGGGTGAAGAACCTGTCGCTGACGGTCCTGGACGACGACAAGAAGTTCTTCCTCCCCTACAGCGGTACCGCGGTGGTCCGCGAGCCGGTCATCACCGAGTACCCGGTCCTGCGAACCCTGCTCGGGACCCTCTCCGAACGCCTCACCGACCAACTGATGCAGGACCTGAACGGCCGCGTGGACATAGACGGCGAGGACCCCTCCGACGTCGCCTACGACTGGCTGAAAAGCGAAAACCTGGTCGAGTAGCCGGGCCGCGCACCCGGACGATCACACGGTCGCCGCGCGCACCGGCATCGTCGGCGACCCGCTCGAATTCCGTGGGCGGCCCGGCTGATTCAGAACGGGCGGCTCATCTTGCTGACCAGCCAGCGGTTGTCGGGTTGTTCCTCGAGGGTGGCCAGGAACGTCACCGTCAGGACGCGGGCGTCGGGGGAGTTGCCGGACGTCAGGGAATGTTCCACCGAGACCAGGGCCTCGGCGGTGCGGGCGCCGAACGAGGTCAGGCCGCAGTGGGGAGCCTCGGCGGGGTGGCTGCGGCCGCGGGTGGCGGCTATCTCGCTGCGGCGGAAGGGCGCGATCTCGCTGACCTCCTCGCGCCAGTCGCCGGTGGCCGCGGCCAGGATCCCGGCGAAGTACCTGTCGAGGTCGGTGTAGTCGTAGGTCGCGAGCAGGACCGCGAAATCGCAGGCCGCGCGTTTGGCCGCGGCACGGCGGGCGTCGGTCTCGGCCGTTTCCGAGAGCTGCTGCCGCAGATCGGCAATCGTGCCGTCGCGGGTCTCGGCGGTGTCGTCGGCGGTGGTGTACAGCAGGAAGAACCCGCCCGCCCCCAGCACGCACAGCACCGCCAGTGCGGCCGAGACGATCGAGACGAGCACCGGGGTCCGGGACCCGGGGCGGGGATACGACGGCTGGGACGGTGACGCGTTCCCGGGCAGGGACACGGGGCTCCCCCTCTTCTCGGCTGTGCCGAGATGCTATCGGTAACTGCGTCGCTCACGGGTGCGGAGTGGCGGACGGGTGATACTGCTGCGATGACGGGCGCGGAGAAACAGGCCGGGGACGACCCGGTTCCGGCGTGGGCACGGCGCACGGCCGGAGAGTCACGGCTGTGGGCGACCGCGGCGGTGGTGGCGCTGCTGGTGCTGCAGTTCTTCCTGCCGGACCGGTTCACCCCCGGCCCCCGCTGGATCGTGCCCGCCGTGGGATTCGTGCTGCTGGCCGGACTGATCATCGCCAGCCCCATCCGCCTCGATCGCGAGGAAATCTGGTTTCGCCGTTTCAGTTTGCTGCAGATGGCCCTGCTCGGTTTCAGCATGATCTGGGCCGTGGTCGAGCTGGTGCTCGGTCTCATCGACGGTTCGGTCAGCAAGGACGCCGCCGGCCTGCTGGCCGCCGGCGCCGCGGTGTGGATGTCGAACGTGCTCGTCTTCGCGCTCTGGTACTGGGAACTCGACCGCGGCGGCCCGGCGGCGCGCGCCCATCACCGCCGGCCGTATCCCGATTTCCTGTTCGTGCAGATGCAGAACCCGGACCTGGCCGACCCGGAGTGGACTCCGGAGTTCCCGGACTACCTGTATCTGTCGTTCACCAACGCCACCGCGTTCAGCCCCACCGACGTGATGCCGATGTCCCGCTACGCGAAGGCGCTCATGGCGATGCAATCCGGAATCGCCCTGGTCACCATGAGTCTGGTCATCGCCCGCGCGGTGAACGTCTTCAACTAGCCGGTGCGCCGAACCTCAGCGGTTGATCCACATGTCCAGCAGCACGAGCACCACCGCGACGGCCACCAGGACCGCGGTCAGGGTCATGGACTGCCCGATGGTCATGCAGATGCCGGCCGCCATGAACAGCGCCAGCACCGGCGCCCATACGAAGGCGTCCGGGGCGCCCAGCGCCCGCTTCTTGGCCGCCGCACCGCCAGATCGCGGCGCTCCCGCGCGCGGTACGGGTCCGCCCGCGCGCTGTGCTCCGGCGTACTCGCCCTGACGACGTACGGGCCCTCGCTCCGATGTACTCACCTGCGCGACATTACAATTCGTTCGCCGCGGGCGCGCGCCGGGGGCCGGATTGCCCGGCGAACCCGCAGCGTATCGCGGTGCGGGCCGCTCACCAGCGGGCGATGCCCGCCCACCGAGCTGGCCGAGCCGGTCAGCGCGCCACCGGCCGCTGTGCCGGGCGCGCGGGTAGCTCGCAGCAGCCGACCACGCACGGCACGCCGTTCACGGTGCAGCCCAAACCCGGCATGGCGCTGAGCCGTTCGGGCGCCGCGCCCTCGCGATACTCCTGCACCAGATCCGCGACCATCCGGGCGAACCGCGGATCCGGTCCCGGCGTGGCCGCGCGCGCGAAGGCCATACCGAGTTCGGCGGCACGCTCTTTCGCCTCGTTGTCCAGATCCCAGATCACTTCGAGGTGATCCGAGACGAACCCGACCGGGCAGATCACGACCGCGTCCACGCCCCGCTCCCCCAGCGCGTCGAGGTGATCGACGATGTCGGGCTCGAGCCACGGCACCTGTGGCGGCCCCGACCGCGACTGCCACACCACGTCGTAGTCGTCGAACCCCGTTGCCGCGGCGCACAATCGCGCGGATTCGGCGACCTGACGGCTGTAGAGCGCCCGCTCCCCGGGCGGGCCGGAGGCGTCATCGGCCGAGACCGGGATCGAATGCGCGGTGAACACCAGCCGCGCCCCCGCCCGCCGCTCGGCCGGCAGCGACTCCACGGCCGCGCGGATACCGTCCGCGAACGCCTCGATCAGCAGCGGATGATCGTAGTACTGCCGCAATTTCACCAGTTCCGGGGCATCGGCGACCGCGGCGCGCGCCCGCACGATGTCCTCGTGATACTGGCGGCAGCCCGAGTACCCGCCCCACGCGGAGGTGGGAAACACCAGCGCCGAGCCGATTCCGTCGGCGCGCATCCGCTCCACGGTCTCCTCGACCATGGGATGCCAGTTGCGATTGCCGAAGTACACCGGCAGATCGATTCCGCGCGAAGCGAATTCGGCTTCGATCGCCTTGATGATGTCCAGGTTCAGCGCGTTGATGGGCGACACCCCGCCGAAGTGCAGATAGTGCTGCGCGACCTCGGCGAGGCGTTCGGGTGGTACGCCCCGGCCCCGAGTGACGTTCTCCAGGAAGGGCATCACGTCTTCGGGGCGCTCCGGGCCGCCGAAGGACAGCAGTAGCAGTGCCTCGACGGCCACGGGTGTCGGTCTCCTTCAGCTCTAGTTGGTGAAGCCGTTTTCCGGGAACCAGGTGTTGTGGCTGGCGCCGCCGTCGACGTAGATGATCGAGCCGGTGGTGCCGGGCAGCCAGTCCGAGAGCAGGGTGACCACGGACTTGGCCACGACCGTCGGGTCGTCGACGTCCCAGCCAATGGGCGAGGCGCCGTCCCAGTAGGTGTTGAGCATGTTCAGCTGCTTGGCATCGTCGGTGGCGGTGCCCGCGATGGCCTTGGCGGCCAAGGTCTTGATCGGGCCCGCGGCGATGAGGTTGGAGCGAATGCGCTTGGCCTCGCCCACTTCCCGCGCCACGTAGCGGTTGACCGACTCGAGCGCGGCCTTGGCCACACCCATCCAGTTGTAGAACGGCATGGCGGTGCGCGGATCGAAGTCCATGCCCACGATCGAGCCGCCCTCGTTCATGGCGGGCAGCACGGCGCGGGCCAGGGAGGCGTAGCTCCAGGCCGAGATCTCGAAGGCCTTGGCGGCATCCGGGCCGGGCGCGTCCAGGAACGGCTTGGCCTCGGGGCCCATGAGGGTGCGCGGGGCGAAGGCGATGGAGTGCAGCACGCCGTCCACGCCTTCGGGCGCGAGCTCGCGAACCTTGTCGGCCAGCTCGCCCAGGTTCTCCTCGCTGGTGATGTCGAGGGGAATGGCCGGGGGCACCTCCTGCGGCAGGCGCTTGGCGATCCGGTCGATCAGCCGCAGCCGCTCCGGAATACCGGTGATGATCACCTTGGCGCCCTGCTCCTGCGCGACCGCGGCCGCGTGGAAGGCGATGGAGGAATCGGTGATGATCCCGGTGATGAGTACTGTCTTGCCTTCGAGCAATCCACCCATGGGTTGGTCGGTTCTCCTCGTTTGAAGTGCGTGGTCGGGAATTCGGAGCGCAGAGCTAGCCGAGCGAGATGCTCAGTGGCCCATACCCATTCCGCCGTCGACGGGAATGATCGCGCCGGAGATGTAGGAGGCGTCGTCCGAGGCCAGGAAGCTGATCACGCCGGCGACGTCCTCGGCCTGGCCGATGCGGCCGGCCGGAATGAACTCGAGCGCCTTCTCGCGCATCTCCGGGGTCATGTCCTCGCGGGTCATGTCGGTGTCGATCAGGCCCGGGGCCACCACGTTCGCGGTGATGTTGCGCTTGCCGACCTCGCGGGTGATGGCGCGGGCCATGCCGACCAGGCCGGACTTGGCAGCGGCGTAGTTGACCTGGCCGGGCGCGCCGATCTGGCCGACGACCGAGCCGAGGAAGATCACGCGACCCCAGCGGCCCTTGAGCATATTGCGGTTGGCGCGCTGGGCCACTCGCCACGCACCGGTCAGGTTGGCGTCGATGACGTTGGTGAACGCCTCTTCGCTCATCCGCATGAACAGGGTGTTCTCCACGATGCCCGCGTTGGCCACGACGACCTCGACGGGACCCTGCTTCGCCTCGACCTCGGCGAAGGCCGCGTCGACCGAAGCCGCGTCGGTCACATCGCATTTGACCGCGAGCAGACCTTCGGGCGCGCCCGAGCCGCGATGGGTGACGGCGACCTTGTGCCCGTCGGCGAGAAGGCGCTGGGCAACCGCGAGACCGATTCCGCGATTGCCGCCCGTAACCAGTACCGACCTGGATGTGTTCGACATGCCGTAGAACTTATCGGGTGCCGTTCCCTTTGCCTACATTGGGGCGAGGAATTCCTCTCCCCCGGCGCGGGCCGCGACACCCTACCTCGAGCGAGGCGAACCCCAGGTCAGCGACATGATCTCGCATTTCTGAAACAGATGCTATTCAAACCGCTAGGATGCCTCGATTGTCTTGAATACCCGCTTGTGAATGATCATGAGAATCCGCGCGATCGACCGTGAATACGACAGCGGCCGGCGCGCGAGAAGTCTCGCGCGCCGGCCGCTGTTCGATGATCCCGCTACGGAATTCGCTGCCGCAGCACCAGTCCGACGGCCGCGCCCGCCGCGACGAGCAAGCCCGCCAACAACATCCACGGCCGTGACGCGTCACCCCGGGTGGTCTCGAAGCCGATCTGCTCCTCCAGGGTGTCGTACACCTGGTTCAGCTCCTCGAGACTCGACGCGGTGTAGAACTCACCGCCCGAGAGCCTGGCGATCTCGCGCAGGGAATCGTCGTCGACCGGCACCTTGACCCGCTGTGAGCCCTTGCCGTCCTGATCCGGGATCTCCACCGTGCCCCAGCTGGTGCCGAAGGAAATGGTGGAGACCGGAATCCCCTTCTCCTTGGCCAGTCGCGCGGCGGTGAACCCGTGCCGCGGATTGTCCACGTCGTCGTCGGCCGGCACGGTCTGCTTGCCGTCCGACATCAGCACCACGCGCGCGGGCGGCGGGGTCTCCGCGCCGCCGAGCACCGAGGCCAGGGTGTCGATCGATTGCAGCGCGGTCAGAATGCCCTCACCGGTCGCGGTGCGCTCGGCCAGCTTGATCGAATCGATGGCGGCCTTGACCGCCTGCCGGTTCGTCGTCGGCGACATCTGCACCGAGGCGGTGCCCGCGAAGGTGACCAGGCCCAGGTTGATGCCCGGTGTCAGGCCGTCGGCGAACTCCTTCGCCGCCTCCTGGGCCACCTGCAGGCGGCTGGGCGGTACGTCGGTCGCCTCCATGGACAGCGAAACGTCCAGTACCAGCACCACGGTGGCGCGGTTGCGGGGCACCTTCTTGATCTCGGTGGGCCCGGCCGCGCCGATGGTGAAGGCGACCAGCCCGACCAGCAGCAGCGCCATCGGGATATGGCGCTGGGGACCGGGCCGCGTGGGCGCGACCTTCTCCAGCTGCTCCATATTGCTGAAGCGCAGCACGTGCTTGTACCGCGAACGCTGCACCAGCACGTAGCCAAGCGCGAGCGCCGCGACCACCGCCAGGAACAGGAACCAGATATAGGAAGTGAATCCGGAAATACTCACTGTCGCGGCACCAGCCGGGAAGTCGAGGCGCCGAAGGTATGGCGCCGGGTGGACACGAATCGAACCACGTCCGCGATCCAGTCGCGGTCGGTGCGCAGGCTCATCACCGGCGCGCCACAGCTGCGCAGAGACGCCTCCACCTGCACCCGATGCCGTTCGGCGGCGCGTGCGAAATCCGCACGCAGCGTGGGTGTCACGCTGAACTCGCGGGTGCGCCCGGTCTCGGGGTCGTGCAGCACCACATCGCCGATGTCGGGGAGTTCGAGATCGCGCGGATCCAGCACCTCGACCGCGAGCAGATCGTGACGGCCGGAGATGGCGCGCAGCGAACGCTGCCAGTCCACCTCGCCCAGGAAATCGGAGATGACCACGGCCAGACCGCGTTTGCGCTGCGGACGGCGCAGCGACTCGATGGCCCCGGCCAGATCACCGCGCACCCCGTCGGGGGCGTGCGGGGTGGTGGCGATCTTGCGCAGCATGGTCTGCGCGTGCACCCGGCCGCTGCGGGCCGGAATGCGGATCAGCTGTTCGCCGTTGGCGACGACCGCGCCGATGCGATTGCCGCCGCCGCTGGTCAGATGCGTGACCGCGGCGGCTGCGGCCACCGCGAGATCGCGCTTCTGACAGGCGGCGGTGCCGAAGTCCAGGCTGGCGGACAGGTCCACCACCAGCCAGGTCTCGAGTTCGCGATCGGCGATCGACTGGCGCACGTGCGCGTGCGTGGTGCGGGCGGTGACCGACCAATCCATCTGGCGCACATCGTCGCCCGGCTGATACATCCGCGCGTCACCGGCGTCGGAGCCCGGCCCCGGGATCAGGCCCAGGTGATCACCGTGCAGGACGCCGTCCAGACGCCGGCGCACGGTGAGCTCGAGGGTCTTGAGCGCGGCCGACAGGTGCGGGTCGGTCAGCTCGCCCGACCGGAATGACGGCGGGGCGTGCGGGGAACCGCTGGGAGATGAGTTCGTCACGGGCGCAACCGGATCCGAGGCCCGCCTCACTTAGGCTGAGGCTGGCCGGGGACCTGGGGCACTTGACCGTTGGGCGGCTGCGGAATGCTCTGCTGCGGCGGCTGCGGGATGCCCTGCGGCGCACCGCCGTGCGGCCCGGCCGGAGCGGCGGGCGCGGACGGGATCGGCGCGGGCGCGCTCGCACCGGGCGCGACGGCCTGCGGGGCAACCTGCGGCAGGCCGACGGTCTGCAGCACGCGGCGGATCACGTCGTCGGGCGAGATCTCGTCGGCCAGCGCGTCGTAGGAGAGCACCAGGCGGTGCCGCAGCACGTCCGGGATCACCTCGACCACATCCTGCGGCACGACGTAGTCGCGGCCGCGGATCAGCGCCACCGCGCGGGCCGCGGCGATGATGCCGAGGCTGGCGCGCGGGGAGGCGCCGTAGGAGATCCAGCAGGCCACATCGTGCATGCCGAACTCGGCGGGCTTGCGGGTGGCGGCGATGACGCGCACGACGTAATCGACCAGCGCGTGGTGCACGAAGGTGTTGGCGGCCAGCTTCTGCAGCCGCACCACCTCTTCGGGCGACAGGATCGCCTTTGCCTCGGGCGGGGTGACGCCCATCCGGTAGATGATCTCGCGCTCCTCCTCGACGGAGGGGTAGTCCACGACCACCTTGAACAGGAAGCGGTCACGCTGCGCCTCGGGCAGCGGGTACACGCCTTCGCTCTCGATGGGGTTCTGAGTCGCCATGACCAGGAACGGGTTCGGCATCGGGTAGGTCTTGCCGCCGATGGACACGTGCCGCTCGGCCATGACCTCGAGCAGCG
This sequence comes from Nocardia sp. NPDC057668, assembly GCF_042799795.1. Taxonomy (NCBI): domain Bacteria; kingdom Bacillati; phylum Actinomycetota; class Actinomycetes; order Mycobacteriales; family Nocardiaceae; genus Nocardia; species Nocardia sp. NPDC057668. Next base: position 365,491 of record NZ_JBHVIC010000001.1, read on the forward strand.
CCGACTGCACCTTGGCCGGCGCGCGGTTGATCTCGTCCGCCAGCACGAAGTTCGCGACGACCGGGCCGAGCTCGGTGTCGAACTCCTCGCGGCCCTGGCGGTAGATACGGGTGCCGACGAGGTCGGTCGGCACCAGGTCGGGGGTGAACTGCACGCGGGAGAAGCTGCCGCCCACCACCTTTGCGAACGTCTCCACGGCCAGGGTCTTGGCGATACCCGGCACACCCTCGAGCAGCACGTGGCCGCGCGCGAGCACACCCACCAGCAAACGTTCGACCAGTCGATCCTGGCCGACGATCACTCGTTTGACTTCGTAGATCGCCTTTTCCAGGGTCTGGACATCGCGCTCGAGGGTGTTCGGCGGCGGCGCGTCCTTCACCGTGCTTACCCCGCTCACACCATCAGTCGAAGTCACCAACATCCCCGCTTTCGCTTTGGTCCTGTGCGTGCTGCCACAACTATTCCAGGTATCCCGCGCGTTCGCCGCACCCGGTTGCGATCGCGGGTGTCGAGCCGCCTCGAAATCGGCGGACGCGCGCGGAAAGTCTCCCGAACTCCGAACAATGGCCGGGCATTCACATTAGCTATAACGCCGGGTCGAATCACGACTCGATCGCGGCCCTCGGCCCTGCTCACCCCCGGCAACCCGGTCACCGGGAGGTTCGGCAACCCGCTGGTATCCGCCGCGCTCGGGCGCGTCCGGAACGCGGGCCGGGCCGGGGCCCGAGTGCACATCGGAAAAATGGCCCCGGGCATTTCACCGAAAGGGACACGGAATGATCACGCCTGGGTACAGTTTCTGAAACGTCACCACACCAACATCGAATTCGGCGTTCGCCGACCCCCCCGATGACTTCGCTGATCTACCGAGGACGTGCCGTGCCGCTGCACCGAGAGACACCCGGTTCCCTATCCGTCCTGGACCTGCTCGGCGAGGCCGACACCGCCGGAGCGGTCAGTCACCGCGCCGACAGCGGTTCGCCGTGGGGCATGCGCGGCCTGTCCGGCGCCGCCGTCGCCGCGGGCGCACTGCTCGCCACCACGGTCCAGCTCACCCCCGCGACCGCGAGCGCCGCGCCCACCGAGGCCAAGGGCACGCTCGATGCCTCCGAGGTCGCGGTGGCGCCGAATCCGTTCCAGGTGGCGCTCGAGGTCGTCGCCTCCTACGTGCCGCAGGTGGCTCCGCCCGCCGTTCCGGCCGCACCCGTGTTCGCCGAATCCCCCGGGGACATCAGCGATGTCGCGCCCGCGCCCGCCGCCGAGGTGGCCGCGCCCTTCGGCCTGGCGAATCTGCCCCAGGAGATCCGCGGGCCGCTGGCGCAGGCCGAACAGGCCATCAAGAACATTCAGCAGATGGCCGCGCCCGCCATCCCCCAGCTGCCCGCTATTCCGCAGCTGGCGCCGCCGGTCTCGGCTCCCGCGGTGCTGCCCGTGGGCGGCGAGATCAGCTCCGGCTTCGGAAGCCGCTGGGGCGCCATGCATTACGGCGTCGACATCGCCGACGCCCTGGGCACCCCGATTCACTCGGCGATGGGCGGCACCGTGGTCGAGGCCGGCCCCGCCTCGGGCTTCGGACTGTGGGTCCGCGTACTGCAGGACGACGGGACCACCGCCGTCTACGGGCACGTGAACGACATCTACGCCCAGGAGGGGCAGCGGGTGAACGCGGGCGACGTGATCGCCTCGGTCGGCAACCGCGGCCAATCCACCGGACCGCATCTGCACCTGGAGATCTGGGACGCGGACGGCAGCAAGATGGATCCGGTGGCCTGGCTCGCCGCCAAGGGCGTGATCATGGAACAGCACTGGGGCGCGGACTAGACGGACCGCCGCCGCGCGAGGTTTCGCTCGCGCGGCCCGGGTCCGCCCGGCGGGGTCACGACCCCGCCCCCGCAACGACAAACGGTCGGCCACACTGGATTCCAGTGTGCCGACCGTTGTCGTTGGCGCGTGGGTGACTAGCCCGCCATCGAGGCGTAGCCGATCAGCAGCTGCTCGGACTCGGCCGAGAACTTCCAGGTCCCGCCGACGTTCACCCAGGTGACCGGGATCGGGTAGTTGTAGCTGCCGAGGCGGCTGTTCAGATTCGCGGACAGCACGTCGCCGTCGACCGAGATCGGGCCGCTGACGTCCCAGCTGTAGCCGGGGATGGCGGCGATGGTGCGGCCGACGCCCTGGATGCCGGCGGCGTTGCCCGACTCGAGCTCGGCGGCATTGCCGTTCAGCGCGGACTGGAGCTTGCCCTGCAGCTCGCCCGCCGAAGGCGTGGCCGGAGCGGCGATCGCAACGGGAGCGGTGAGCACCACGGCGGCGGACACGGGCAGCAGCAGCCCGGCGGTCGCCATCGAGGCCGCGAGGAACTTGCGAATCATGGGTAGTTCTCCTTGTGCATAGGTTAGCCTAAGCATATTCCACACGAACGACCCCCGCGTCAACTCCGTGCCCGGACTCGCACCGGCGGCGGCGCGCGGTAGCGAGCCGATTCGTACACCGACCAGTTTCCACGTTGCCGTGCGCGCGGCGCGCGCTTACCGCACACTGATCTCCTGGCAAACGCCGTGCGCGAGCGGCGTTTTCACGCGGGAGCACGAATGACTGCTACTTCTCCTCCGTCCGATGATGAACGCCGCCTCGCCGAACTCGGCTATAAACAGGAGCTTTCCCGGTCCTGGTCCGGGTTCTCCAACTTCGCCATCAGCTTCACGATTGTGTCCATCCTCACTGGCGGGCTGGCGAGCTACGGCATCGGCCTGGCCAACGGCGGGCCGATCACCATGGCGTGGGGCTGGCCACTGGTCTCGGTGATGGTGCTGTTCGTCGGGCTGGCCATGGCCGAATTGGCCTCGGCCTACCCCACTTCCGGCGGCCTGTACTGGTGGGCGTCCGAACTCGGCGGGCCGATCTGGGGCTGGTTCACCGGCTGGTTCAACCTGATCGGGCAGATCGCGGTGACCGCCGCCATCGATTACGGCGCAGCCATTTTCACCACGGCGGTGCTCAATGTTATCGGCATCGAAATCGGAACCGACCGCACCGCAATCTTTTTGGTGTTCGCAGCCATTCTGGTGCTGCACGCGATATTGAACGCGATAGGTCCGCAACTGTCCGCGGCGATCAACAACATCTCCGCCTGGTGGCACGTGGGCGGTGTGGCCATCTTCGTCCTGGTGCTCGGGATCGGCGCCGAACACCATCAGAGCATCGGCTGGGTCTTCACCGAGACGGTGGACAACAGCGCGGTCGGATTCGGCGGCGTGGCTTTCAGTTTCCTGCTCGGCCTGCTGCACGCCCAGTACACCTTCACCGGATACGACGCCTCCGCGCACATGTCCGAGGAGACGCACGACGCCTCGCGGATGGCGGCCAAGGGCATCATCAACACGACCATCGTCTCGGCGGTGGCGGGCTATCTGCTGATCCTGGCGGTGACCTTCGCGATCCGCGATCTGGACAAGACCCTGGATCCCGCGCTCAACAGCGGCTATCCGGTGATCTACATCCTGGAGAACGCGCTGAGCCCGTTCTGGTCCGGGCTGCTGCTGGTGATCGCCGCGATCGCCCAATTGTTCTGCGGCTACGCCTCGGTCACCTCGGCCTCGCGCATGCTGTTCGCTTTCGCCCGCGACGGCGCGGTGCCGGGTTCGGCGCTGTGGTCGAAGCTGTCCGCGCGCAAGGTGCCGGTGAACGCGGTGCTGTTCATCTCGTTCTTCGCCTTCGTGCTGCTGATCCCCTCGATGCTGGTGCCCGCGGCCAACGCGCCGACCGCCTACGCCGCGGCCACCTCGGTGGCGACGATCGGGCTCTACATCGCCTACGGCATTCCGATTCTGCTGCGCCAGCGCCACGGCGGCCGTTTCCGCACCGGGCCATGGCAACTCGGGTCCTGGTATCGCCCGGTCGGCGCGATCGCCCTGCTGTGGATCGTGTTCATCAGCCTGCTGTTCATCCTGCCCATGGACGATCGCGGCTACCCGTGGAACGACGAATTCACCTGGACCGCGGTCAATTACGCCCCGTTGACCCTGGTCGGGGTGGTGGGCGCGATCGCGGTGTGGTGGTTCGCCTCGGCGCGGCGCTGGTTCACCGGACCCAAGCGCACGGTGGCCGAACCGCCGGAGAACGCGCCCGCGGTGGAATCCGCCTAGCTCGTCCACGACGAAAGGATCGCCGCCGGAATGATTTCCGGCGGCGATCCGCCTGCTCGGGCAACCCCGCGGTCCGGCGCTATCCGACCGTGGCCGTCGCCGTCCTGGGCCAGCGCCGGTGTTCGGCGTCGATGATGAAGGCGTGGGTGTGCTGGTAGATCCCCTCGCCGACGCGGATAGCGTCGACCAGCCGAGCGGGATCGATGGTGCCCTCGGCGTGCAGGTGGGTGATCTCGGCGGGGTCGTGCCGGGGCCACATACCCACGGCCACGGCGATTCCCAGCACCGCGAGCACGGTCAGGACCACCAGGGCGGCGGTGAAACCGGCGCCCGCCGTCACCCAGCCGGCGATCGGGTAGGCGACCAGCCAGGCCACGTGGGAGAGCGAGAACTGGGCGGCGAACAACGCGGGCCGGTCGGCGGGCTGGGCCGAGCGTCGCAGCACCTGACCGGTCGGGGTGAGCACCGCGGCGGTGCCCGCGCCCACCACGGCCCAGGCCGCCAGCGCCGCGCCCCAGCGCCAGTCGCCGGCGCCCGCGGTGGACAGCGCCACGATCGAGACGAGTCCGGTGAGCAGCACGGCGGCCCCGGTGAGCATGACCGGGCGCGGCTCGACGCGATCGAGCACCCGGGGCAACAACAGAGCGCTGAGCATGGTGCCGAAACCGTTGGCCGCCAGCAGGATCGCGACCCCGGTCTGCGTGCCGCCCAGGGTGTCGCGCACGTAGTTGACGGTATTGACCATGATCACCGAGCCCGCGGCGGCGACCACCAGGTTGAGCCCGAGCAGTCCGCGCAGACGCGGGGTGGCGGCGAAGATGCGCATGCCCAGCACGACGCGCTCGCGGAACGAGCCCGCGCTCACCGTGCCGGCGTTCGGGATACGGGTGGCCAGCACCAGCGCGCCCGAGAGCATGAAGCCGACGGCGGTGCCGACGAACAGCCAGTGGTAGCTCATCAGCAGCAGCGCGGCCGCGGCCAGCATCGGACTCAGCAGCGTTTCCATGGTGGCGGCCAGCTGCGCGGCCGACAGCGCCCGGGTGTAGTCGCGCTCGTCGGGCAGGATGTCGGGGATTATCGCCTGGTAGGTGGGGGTGAACGCGGCCGAGGCGGTCTGCAGCACGGCGATCAGCGCGTAGATCTGCCAGACCTGGTCGATGAACGGCAGCGCCAGCACCACCAGCGCGCGAATCGCGTTGAGCGCGACCAGGAATCCCCGGCGCGGGAAGCGATCCGCATAGGCGGCGACGATCGGCGCGACGGTGACGTAGACCAGCATCTTGATCGTCAGGGCGGTGCCCAGGACGGCGGTCGCGTCCGCCCCGGCGAGTTCGTAGGCGAGCAGGCCCAGGGCGACGGTGGTGAGCCCGGTGCCGAACAGGGCGGACACCTGGGCGGTGAACAGCCTCAGGTAGTCGCGGTTGCGCAGGAGTGCGGTGATCATCGAGTCGGTCCTTCGTGACATGGCGGCGGCCCATCACGTCCGGGAGAGCGCCGTCCCGGCCCGGGCGCCGGAGACACCGGCGCCCGGGGGCGGAATCAATCCTGAACGAGCTGGTAGCCGAGGTTTCGGACGGTGTTCTGGATCAGGTTGTCATCGAGCGCACCGCCGATGACGGTCATCCGGCCGGTGGCGAGTTCGATGTCCACGCCGTCGATGCCGGAGAGCTTGCCGATCTCGTTCTTGACCTTGCCTACGCAGCCGCCACAGGACATGCCGGACACGGTGTAGGTGCTCGTACTCGTCTCGGCGCTCATATCGCTCCTCCTTGTGCCGCGGGGCTTTCCCGAGGAGACCGTACGATGAATCCGCCCGAATGTAAACCCCTACCCCCTAGGGGTATATGTCACAGTGCTCCGCACTCTCGATGAGCGCCCCGGAAAACCCCGCCGATCGACGAGCGAATTCGCCCGCGGTGGACGAGTATCGAAGTGTGGCGGGAGAATTCGTACCGGTTCCGGATTGGTTCGCGTGGCAGAACCAGGACTGCGGCGTCGCGATCGGCGACCTCAGCGGCGACGGCACTCCGGATGTCGTGGTGCTCATGGTCGACGACCCCGAGGGACAGAACGCCGGGCTCTACCGGGTGGGCGCGGGTCTGGGCCGCGACGGCTCGGTGCGCGACTGGGGACCGTGGCTGGCGGTTCCGGACTGGTTCGGCTGGGAAAACCAGGGCGCGGGCATCGCGGTCGCCGATCTGAGCGGCAACGACGTGCTCGACCTGGTGGTCTTCGTGGTGGACAACCCGGCGGACCAGAACCAGGGTTACTACCGCATCGGCCGGGATCTGGCCGCCGACGGCGCCGTTACCGGCGGCTGGACGCCGTGGCTGCCGGTCCCGGACTGGTACGGCTGGGAGAACCAGGGCGCCGACATCTGCCTGACCCGGATAGAAGGGCAGCCCACGCTCGTGGTGCTGGCGGTCGACAATCCACGGGGCCCGAACTCCGGGCAGTTCCGACTGGCCAAGGGCTTGAACGCCGACGGCGCGGTCGCCGAGTGGACGCCGTGGGTGGCGGTTCCCGACTGGTACGGCTGGGAGAACCAGGGCGCGGGCATCGCGGCCGCCGATCTCGACGGCGACGGCAGACCCGAACTGCTCGTGTTCGCCGTCGACAATCCCGACGGGCCGAACGCCGGGGTCTACACCATCGGCTGGGGCCTGGACGGCAGCGGGCACGCGCTCGACGGCTGGAGCGGATGGACGAAGACCCCGTGGCGTTTCGCCGAGAACCAGGGCGCGGCAACGGCTCTGCTCGACACCGGCGGCGCGGCCCCGGAGCTGGTGGTCTGCGTGATCGACGCCCCCGACGGGCCCAATGCCGGCTACCTGCGGGTGCTCGAGCTCGACACCGATCTCGGCCATGCCGCGCACCACGGGCTGTGGCGCATTCTCGATTTCGGCACCGAGATCAATCCGGTGCACGCCGCCCTGCTGAACACCGGTGACATCCTGTTCTTCGCGGGCTCCGGCAACGACCCGGAACACCATGCGGCACAGGAGTTCCGGACTCGCGTCTGGCACTACCCGAATCCGGGGCTCAGCGCACCGGACACCCCCATCGACCTGTTCTGCGTCGGTCAGGCCTTCCTGCCCGACGGCAGACTGCTCGCGGCCGGCGGCACCGAGCACTACGACCCGTTCTACGGCCTGCCCGACGCGCTGATCTTCGATCCCGCCACCCTGAGCTGGAACGCGGTGCCGGACATGGCCTTCGGCCGCTGGTACCCGTCACTGGCGACCCTGCCCGACGGCAACATCGTCGCCGTCTCCGGGCTCGGCGCCGACAACTTCCTCTCGGTGGTGCCCGAACTGTTCGACGCCGCCACCGAAACCTGGTCGCCGCTACCGGTTCCCGGCCCGATCCCGATGTACGGCCACCTCGTCCTGCTCGCCGACGGGCGGCTGTTCTACACTGGCGGCCAGTACGGCGGGAACAACGGCATGCGCCCGTCGCTGTGGGATCCGAGCACCGGGGCCGTCACCGAGGTGCCCGGGCTCACCGATCCCGGATCGCGCAATCAGGCCGCCAGCGTGCTGCTGCCGCCCGCCCAGGATCAGCGCGTGCTCATTCTGGGCGGCGGTGGCTACGACATGCACAGTCCCGCACCCGCACTGGCCGACGCGCGAATCGTGGACACCGCGGCGGCGGAACCGCGGTACGAGGCGGTGCGGCCGATGGACCATGCGCGCATGCACCTGAGCGCGGTCCTGCTGCCCGATCGAACCGTCCTGGCGACCGGCGGCTCGGGCATGGAGGAGATGGCGCACGCCGCCCCGCCGCACGGCGAGATCTACTCCCCCGCCGACGACGCCTGGATGCATACCGCGCCCTGCCGGGTCCCGCGTCTCTACCACTCGATCGCGCTGCTCACCCCCGACGGGAAGGTCGTCACCGCGGGCTCCAACCCGGCCCGCAAGACCGAAGAGCTGCGCATCGAAATCTATTGGCCGCCGTATCTTTTCACCGAGACCAGGCCGGTGCTGACGCTCACGGCCGACGAGGCGGCCTACGGCGGCTCGATCGTCGTGACCACCGGCGGCCCGATTCGCGAGGCCAGTCTCGTGCGTCCGGGCGCGTGCACGCACTCGTGCGACAACGAACAGCGGCTGATCGACCTGGAGTTCAGCGGCCCGCCGGACGCGCTGACCCTGACCATGCCCGGCAATCCGGCGCTCGCCCCGCCCGGTTGGTATCTGGTGTTCGTGGTGGACGAAGCCGGCACCCCGTCGATCGGCCGGTGGTTACGCCTGCACTGACCGAACCGAAGCCCACGCGGCCCGGCGCACCGGACCTCGCGCGACCCGCGTCCGCATACGAATCCGGCCGCCACGCCGGAACTCGGCATGGCGGCCGGAACCACGTCGGTTCGACGTGCGGCCGTCCGAGGATCGCCGAACGGCTATCCCAGGGTTACGAGCTTGGCCTGGCCCTCGATCACGGACTCGGCCTTGTCCACCAGCGCGGCCCGCACCTGCACCTTGTCCCCGGCCTTCAACGTGCCGTCGGCGCCGTTGATGCCCGCGAGGGTTACCACGGTGGTCTGCTTCTTGCCGTCGCAGACCGGTGCGGCCTCGGTGCCGGTGGCCGAGGGCTGCTCGGCGTCGGGCGCACCGACCAGGACATTGATGGCCGTGATCCCCGCGTCGGCGTCACAGCTGTAATCGATGCCGACGTTCACGGGCCCGACGGCGCTGACGTCGATGGCGTTGTCCGCGAGCGCGGGTCCGGCGCCGATGACGGCGGCCGTCCCCAACGCTCCGAGCGCGGCCAGCACGAGCGCGGACCGGCGGTGATTCCGAATAGTAGAAGCCATAGATCTACGTCCTCCTGAGCTAGGAAACCGGATCGGCGTACACAATCGGAAGAGCACGGCGCAAGCGCGCCGCGCACCCATCCTCTACCACTGGCAATCAGCTAGCAACCACTTCTCGCGGATTCGCGGCCGAAACGGCGAGCGGGAACCGGCCGCCGCGCCCCTACCCGGGGCCGACCGCCGGTTCCCGCTCGATGGGTTCGATCCCTCGGTGGATACCGAGAAAGAAGACCAATCGGTTTCTCATGTGCGCCGCGCGCCCTCGTGCGCATCCGGCAACGCCCCGAGCGCACAGATCGCGCCCGGCCGCCGGGCGCGTCGGCGCGGTCCGGCGTCATGACCGCGAACGGGCCGACGGCCTGTCCGGTCGACAACGAATTCGAGACTGCGCGAGAGCAGGCCACCGCCCAGGTCGTCGCCGCCGGGGCGGGTGCGCGCACACCTGCTTCTCCTTCACCGCGGGCGTGCGTGCCCGATCGCACGCATCGGTTTCTCCTTCACCGCGACCGTGCGTGCCGATCGCACGCATCGGCAAGACTGCCGCAACAGCGTCAGTCGCGCGGCGAATCAGGCCGGTGCGCAGGCGAGTTCGGTGCGCCCGGTGATCCGGATGCGCGAGCCCGCGATGAACCCCGTGAACGTGCGCCGCCCGTGCTGCGACTCGACCTCGGTCGTGCAGTCGGTCAGGCACAGCGCCCGCGCCCAGGCCGTGAGATAGCGGTCCGTCCATTCGGGCTGCTCGGCCGGCGCGACCCGGCCGCGGAACTCCTCGGCCACCTGCTGTTCGGCATAGGGCAGCGAGTACACCCCGCGCCGCCACACCCACACCAGCGGAGGTAGATCCACCCCGGACTCGGCGACGGCCCGCGCGTTCACCGCATCCGACACCGCGTCGGCAACCTCCGTCGTCAATGAAAGCAATTGCGTTTCAGTCGGATAAGCCGTCATGCCACGCACACTCTCACCGATCACCGGCAAACCGGTGTCACCACGCTGGCACACCCTCCGGATGCGCACCGTTTGCCCGAATCGCGGGATTCGCCGCCGGTCAGCGTGGGCAGGCACGGTGGCCGTCAGTCGCGGACGCCGGCCAGATCGCGCCGGACCTCGCGCTGGGCGTAGGCGGTGCGCTGTTCGTGCTGGCGGTAGTCCAGGTCCGCGCCGCCGCCGAGCGCCGCGGCGGCGCGCAGGGTGGCCCAGATTCCGAGGGGCAGCAGCAGGGTGGTGGGCTCGATCATGATTCATCCACTTCGTCGGGGTTGGGAATCGATGGGTTGAAAACTGTTCAGCGGTCGAGGAATTCGAGAATCGCGGGCCAGGTGGTGGTCGCGGCGTCGGGGCCGACCACCAGGCCGAGGTGCCCGCCGGTAACTTCTTCGAAGCGCACGTCGGGTGAGCCGGTGAGGATGTCCAGGCCCCGGCGCACACCGGCGGCGGGGACCAGGACGTCGGTGCGGCTGCCGATCAGCAGGACCGGGCAGGTCAGCTTCGCGAGCTCGACGGTGAGGTCCGAGCGCAGGCGGATGACGCCGTCGGCGAGTTCGTTGCGCAGGATCAGACTGCGGTAGATCTGCCAGTACGAGCGGCCCGGGTACCCGGGCATGGACGCGGTGAATCGGTCCACCGCGGTCATCCGTGCCAGCGCTTCGGCGTCGTGCGCGTTGCGGGCCAGGAACAGCGGGCGCGTCAGCTCACGATCCAGGGCCTGGATCCGGAAGCCGATGCGCACGAATTCCTGCGGAATCCCGCCCATGAGCTTGGTCGCCCACGCGATCTCCCGGCCGCCGGTGAGTCGCCCGGCCTGGCGGATCGGGCCGAGAAAAACCGTGTGCCGCTGGTCGATCGGGGGCGCGAGCGCGGTGATGGACGCGATCGGCAGATCCGCCTGCGCGGCGGCGGCCAGCATGGCCAGCACCCCGCCCAGCGACCATCCGACGATGTGCACCGGCCCGTCGTGTTCGGCGGCCACCCGGCGCACCGCGGCGGGCACGATGTCGTGCGTCCAATCCTCCAGTCCCAGCTTGCGATCCGCGGAGGTGAACTCGCCGTAGTCGATCACGTAGGGCTGTTTGCCGTGCTCGATCAGGTGCCGGACCAGGCTCTGCCCCGGGCGCAGATCGAAGCATGCGGGGGTCGAGCCCAGCGGAGGCACCAGCAGCACCGGATCGGTGGCTCGGGGCAGTGCGGTGATGTCGCGCGGCGTCGAATGGTCCGCCCCGCCGGCCTCGTCCGGCATCTCGTAGCGGCGCAGGTCCGCGTGCGGGCGGGACTCGATCGACACGCTCGGGGCCGGGCGGGGCGGCTCGATGCCGCCACCGAAGGACGCCGACCACAGATTGCGCACCGCGCGCGGCAACTCCGCCACGTTGGCGACCACCGGTTCTCCTCACGCCTGGGCTCCGCGGGCTGGCGGAAGCTCACCGGAGTTTATCGAGACTTGGCGTAACAGGTAAATCCTGACGGGCCGAGGTGCGCGACCTCACACTCCCGGCCGCCCGTGTCGAACCCCTTCTCCGACAGCACAACCCGCCGATTCGACCGATTCTCGCCCGCGCCCGCGACCGCCCGCCATAGCTCATTTCCCCGGTGACACGGCAGATGGGCGGCGATTTCCGGACAATTCCGATTGGTACGGTTCCCGCTATGAAGACGACGCGAGCGGTGCGGCTGCTGTCGGTGTTCGGGGCGGTCGGCTGCCTGGTCGCCGGGCTCAGCGCCTGCGGGAACTCCTCGAAGGCCACCGAAGCCCTCGGCACCGGCATGGCCGAGCCGGGCCGCACCGCTTACCCGTTCACCCTCGAGAACTGCGGCGTCAATGTCACCTTCGACCGGGCACCGGCACGCGCGGTCTCGCTCTATCAAGCCTCGACCGAGATCCTGCTGTCGCTGGGCTTGGCCGATCGGATGGTCGGCACCTCGACCTGGTTCGATCCGGTGCTGCCGAACCTGGCCGCCGACAACGCCAGGGTCCCCCGCCTGGCCGACAACGACCCGTCCCTCGAGGCCGTACTGGGCACCGAGCCCGACCTCGTGACCTCGGCCAGCGCGCATACCTTCACCCCCGCGGTCGTGGCCGAGCGCTCGCGCTTCAGCCAGCTCGGCGTCCCGACCTATCAGTCCCCCGCGGTCTGCACCGGGGCGACGGTCGACGGCGAAACGGTCACGCGCACAGCACCGCTCGAGGTCGACACCCTGTTCCAGGAGATCACCGAACTCGCGCGGATCTTCGACGTCCAGGAGCGCGGGGCACAGCTGGTCGAGCAGTTGCGCGGGCGGCTGGAGGCCGCGAAGAAGGCCACCGGGACCGCCCCCGAGCCGACCGTGGCGTTCTGGTTCTCCGGGATCAAGACGCCCTACATCGCCGGATGCTGTTCCGCGCCAGGCATGTACGCCCGCGAGACAGGCGCGCGCAACGTGTTCGCCGATCAGCGCGAGGACTGGCCCGAGATCAGCTGGGAGGCGGTGATCGCCGCCGATCCCGACGTGCTGGTGCTGGCGGACCTGAGCCGCAAGCGCATCGACGGGGACGCGCTCACCACGAAAATCGAGTTCCTGGAATCGAATCCGGCCACCGCGCAGATGCGCGCGGTGCGGAACAAGCGCTACGTCGTGATGACCGGATCCGAACTCGATCCCGGCATTCGCGAGATCGATGCCATCGAGAAGCTCGCCACCGGTCTGACCGCGGCGCGTTGACCGTCGCCCGTCGCGCCGCCGCGCCCATCTGCGCGGTGTCGGCCGTCCTGCTGATCATCTCGATCGCGGTGACGGTCTCCATCGGCCCCGCGAACGTTTCGCTGCGCGATGTGTACGGGGTCATCGGGCAGCACCTCGGCCTGGGCGAGTCGACCGCGAGCCGGCTGACCGACGGGATCGTCTGGCAGTTGCGACTCCCCCGGGCACTGCTGGCGGCGCTGTGCGGGGCGGGGCTGGCGCTGTGCGGGGCGATTCTGCAATCGCTGCTGCGCAATCCACTCGCCGATCCCTTCGTGCTCGGGGTGTCCTCGGGCGCGTCGACCGGCGCGGTGCTCGTCGCGGTGCTGGGCGTCGGGGCCGGCACGCTGACGTTGTCGGGCGGGGCGTTCCTGGGCGCGGTGCTGTCCTTCGCACTCATGCTGGCGCTGGCGTACGGCGCGGGCGGCACCCCCGATCGGGTGATCCTGGCCGGTGTGGCCTGCACCCAGTTGTTCTCGGCGCTGACGTCGCTGGTGGTGCTGTCCTCGGCCAACGCCGAGCAGACGCGCGGCATCCTGTTCTGGCTGCTTGGCTCGCTCGCCGGGGCGAGCTGGGCCGATGTGACGATCTGCGCGATCGTGGTCGGCGCCGGGTGCGTGCTGTGCCTGTGGTTCGCGCCCACCCTGGACGCCTTCGCCTTCGGGCCCGACGCGGCCGCCGGGCTCGGCGTCGCGGTCGGGCGCACCCGCGTGGTGTTGCTGCTGATCACCGCCGTGGTGACCGCGACCCTGGTCAGCGCCGCCGGCGCCATCGGATTCGTCGGCCTGGTGCTGCCGCACGTCGCGCGCCTGCTGGTGGGCCCGGGTCACGCCCGGCTGCTCCCGGTGACCATCCTGACCGGCGCTGTGTTCATGGTGTGGGCGGATACGCTGGCGCGCAGCCTCTTCGGGGCCCGGGAGGTACCGGTCGGCGTGGTGACCGCGCTGCTCGGCGTCCCCGCGTTCGCGGTGCTGCTGGCTCGGCGGCGCAGGCAGCTCACATGACCTTGCGCGCGCTCGAGGTGTCCTGGACCAGGTCGGGCAGACTGGTGCTGGACGGGGTGACCCTGGATCCGAAGCCCGGATCGACGGTGGGCCTGCTCGGCCCCAACGGCTCGGGCAAGTCCTCGCTGCTGCGGTTGCTCGCCGGGCTGGATCGCCCCGACGCGGGCCGAGTTCTGCTCGATGACGATGAACTGCACGGGATTCGGCGGCGGCAGGTGGCCCGGCGCATCGCGCTGGTCGGTCAGCACGCGGACACCGACCTGGACCTGACCGTGCTGGATGTGGTGCGGCTCGGGCGGATTCCGCATCGCGGGGTGTTCGGCGGCGACCCGGCCGCCGATCAAGCGGCGATCGACCACGCTCTCGAGGCTGCGGGCCTGGCACAGCGCGCGGCCCAACGCTGGCACACCCTCTCCGGCGGTGAACGCCAGCGGGCTCTGATCGCGAGCGCGCTGGCCCAGGAGCCGCGCGAACTACTGCTCGACGAGCCGACGAATCACCTGGACATCGCCCACCAGCTCGAAATTCTCACCCTGGTAAGGGAACTGCCGGTGACGGCGATCCTGGCGCTGCACGATCTGAACCTCGCCGCCATGTTCTGCGATGTGCTGGTCGTGCTGAATCAGGGGCAGGTGGTGGCGACCGGCTCGCCCGCCGAGGTGCTCACCGAACAGCTCATCGCGGAGGTGTATCACGTGCGGTGCACGGTGGAGGTGACCGGCGAGGGCAACACCTCGGTGCGGTTCCTGCGCGGGTGAGTACCGCTGTGCGACAGCGGTACTCCCCGCTCGACTCCGACGGGCCGCCCGCTCAGTTCTGGCAGATCGGGACCACCGCGGCCGGGTCGCAATGGGCGGGACAGGCCAGGATGTAGACCTGATTGCCCAGTAGCAGCCCATCCTCGACGCCATCGCAGTCGACGGTGCCGTCGCGGTCCGGGTCCAGATACTTCCGAAACGGGAAATCCTCGGTGACCTGACACAGGAAGGTCATGTCCGATCCGCACGCGCAGCGGACCTCCGGTGCGTCCTGCACCCAGTAGGGCGTGCCGCCGACCTTGAAACCCTGGAGCGGGCCGCTGTAGCGGGGATCGGGTTCCCGATCGATGGCCGGGCGCAGCGATAACCTGCGGGGCGCGAAGTGCGGATCTCGGGTGGCGGCGACAGTTCCCGCCCGCTGGAGCAGGATCCGCCAGAACCGGGGTTGATTGCCGGTCGGGGTGTCCCAATAGCGTTCGGGCAGTTGCGGTTCGGGATCGAGCGAGGCGTCGCTGTCCACCGGGCACTGGAACACCAGCAGTTGATCCCCGCCGAAATGCGGCACCTCGGCGGGCACCTCGAGCTGGAAGTACAGCGCCATGGTTGCGCCGCAGTCACATTCGGGCACCGGCTGCCCGGCGTCCAGCACCGGCCAGCCGCCGATCGTGTCGCGGTCCCCCGCTCGCGCTGTCGCCGAATCGATTCCGACCACGAATGTCTGTTCCACTGCCCTGCTCACTACCCCTCCCGAGATGCCGACGCGGGCAACGTTAGCGCAGCGTGCCGACAACCGAGCGACCGAGCAGGCACGGGATGTCAGCATCGGAGGCACAACAGAGCATGGTCTTCCAGCTATCGGCGAGCATAGAGTTTCCCGTTGTCGGCCCCAGACGCCCCGGGACCGACAGGGTGGAAGCCCCGTCCGAGTGTGTCTGCCTGACCTCGGACGGGGCCCGCCTCGTGCGGTAGAGGGGAACGCACGAGGCGCGAACACCCACCCGCGCCGGCCGTTAGCGGTCGAACGCCCCGCCGCGCACGTCGGCGAGAAACTCATCCCAGGCAGCACCCTCGAACAGGAGGGCGGGCCCGGCGGGGTTCTTGGAATCTCGGACGCCGACCGCGCCGTTCGAAAGATGCACAGCCTCAACACAATCGCTGTTGGGCCGACTGTAGCTGCTCTTGAACCACGCGGCACCGGCCCGGACGTCGCTCACGCTGCAAACTCCTTCGCGTAGGCCAGGATCAGTTGCCTGGTGTCCCCCTGATCCAACGCTACGCGTTCACACTCCCGTACCGCGCGCCGATATCGCTCGACCATGTCGGCATCCTCGTGGAACAGCGCCCCTTCGTAGCACTCGACGAAGACCACGGGCGGTTCGTGCATGCGGCTGTGTGGGAGCCGGGGAAATTCGAACAGCGTGAAGGGACCGACGACCAGGCCCAGATAGCTGCCCGCAGACTCCGGCACAACACGTATCGACACCCCGGGCAGGCGTCCGACCTCCGCGAGATGGTGCAGTTGTTCCGCCATGACCGCCGGACCGCCGATCCGGTGCCGCAGCACCGACTCGGACAACAACACGTTCATCTCGAAATCTCCTCCGGCCTCGACCTTCACCCGCCGTCGCGCGGCAAGTTCGATCCGTCGCTCGACATCGACCGCAGACATGTCCGGATCCGCTGTCAACGTGATCGCCCGCCGATAGGCGGCTGTTTGCAGAAGCCCGGGGAGCAGGACCGCCTGAAAGGTGGTCGAACGATCGCACGCCTCCTCCAGGCTCATGTAGTGGTCGAAATGGCTGGCAACCAAGTCGCTGTAGGCGCGCCACCAGCCGCCCTTGGGATCTCCCTTGGCGGCCTTGACTTCCCGAATCAAGCCCAGCACGGTGTCAGCCGTGGCCTGGTCCGCGCCGTAGAAGGAAAGTAGCTCCCTGTATTGCAGGGTGCTCACCTTGACGGCAATACCGTCCTCCATGCGGCCTATTACCTGGGGCGACACCTCGATTGCCAATCCCGCCGGCAATTGCCCTTTTCCGGCAGCTTTCCGAAGGTCGTGCAGTATGCGACCGAGGGCCCGTCGCGGGAGAGTGGAGCCGGCCATGTCGTTAGCCTCGCTATCCGGGAATGCTCCGTGTCGGGGTGCTCCCTCCCGGGCGTCGAGCGTATCCCGGAGAAACACCGCGCTGGCAGCTCCAGGATACGGAATTCGGGTGTGTAATAGACCGGTCCGGAGAATGTAATCGCAAGCGGCGGAGCACATTCACTTCGCTCGGCACTCACCCTCCGGTGTTACTTCCCGCTGCCATTCGACTCGGAGTAAGCATGAGCGTTCACCACGCGCAATCCGACCACGAGAAGCTCCCCGACTCGCAAATCACGCCGGCCCGCGCCGGTGTCGAACTGACGCTGCACAGCGCCTGCGCCACCACCACCTGCCCCAGAAAAGCCCAGGCCAAGGCGGTCCTGGCCGATGTCACCACCCGGCTTCCGCCGTGGGTTCGACCCGGTTCCATGGTGGTCGAACTCTCCCAAACGCGCGGAATCGTATTGTCCCGCATTAAAATAGCGACGGTCACCGCGACCGAGATCACCCTTCAGTGCGGGCAGCGCTACCTCATCGCGACAATGGTTCCCGACGAATCCCCGTCTCGAATAGTCTTCACTCGCCAGAATCCTTTTCTGCCGCTGTGCAGAATCCGACTGGCCAGTACCGAACATCCGGACACGAGATAGTCCCGCTCGCGAATTCGACTCACGGGGACACGATCTTCTTTCCGGCGCGGGAAGCTCGCGCACTCGCGTGGCCGGCGAGCCGCGTGCACCGTGCGACGCCGACTTCCTACTCGGTCGGCCCGGCCGACAGAATTCGGCGCAGCAGGCCGAGCAGCGGCACTCGCACCACGGTCCGATGCCCCTCGCCTTCCGAGGTCACCACCGCGCGGGTGAGGTTCTTCGTATTCAGCTGAAAGCCCACGACCCGGACCTCGGTGTGCTGCTCGTCGTTACCGCTACCCACAGTCGAACTCCTACACTTCCGCACCCGCACCGACCGCCGGGCTACCGCCACAGCATGCCCGCCGGCCGCCGGGACCGCAGCGAATCCACCGGGCGACTTTTCCGCACCTCACCCGTTCCGGATGAGACGACGCCGATGGTGGCATCGACGCGGCCGGTGCACATCAACCCCGCAGATGTAACCGGTCGCCGGCGCGGCGACGAACCACGCGCTGCCCGCCGGGTGCGGTTTTCGGCGGTCGCGAGCGGCGCATCTCATCCGAAGAGGGTGATGGTCGAGTTCGCGCGGATCCCTAGTGTGCTGGGCAGCCGCCGTTTCGGGGCGGTCTTCCGACCGAGGCAACGAGGTGCGCAATGTCGTTCTGGGAAGTGTTGTGGCTCATTATCGTGAGCTTCGCGTTCGTCGCGTATCTGCTGCTGCTGTTCTACATCATCGGGGATCTGTTCCGTGATCGGCAGACCTCGGGCTGGGTCAAAGCCGTGTGGGTCATATTCCTGATCTTCCTTCCCATGCTGACGGCGCTGGTCTACCTGATCACCCGCGGCAGCGGTATGCAGGAGCGATCCGCGCAACAGGCCGAGCAGTGGCAGAACACCCAGCAGAGGTACATCCGCCAGAGCGCGGGCACGAATCCGGCCGCACAGATAGCCGACGCCCAGCGCCTGCTGGCCGAGGGCACGATCAACCAGCAGGAGTTCGATCAGCTGAAGGCCAAAGCGCTGGCTTGACGGCTGGCCCGCCGTGCCCGGGCGGCGGAGATTCTCATCCGCGCGCCCGGGCGCAGGCCGCCGGGGTCGACTCAGCCGAGCGAATGCAGCTGGCGCAACAGCTCCGATTCGGCGACCGCCGCCGCGTTCCCGGACAGGCGCGCGGGCGCGCCGCTCGCCCGCCGCCGGGCGGTCAGCCGGACCGTGATCGTCTGCTCGGCGAACAAGCCCACGCTCCCGATCGGGACGCCCGGGCTCAGATCGATCACCACCGTGCGATCGTCGCCGAGGTCGCGGAACAGTTCGTCCCACACGCCGTTGTCGAGCGCCGGACCGCGTTCCCAGTCGGCTTGGATCAGGCCGAGCAGCCTGCCGGTGGGAACCGTGATGCCCGCGAAGCCGGGGAGAACGCCGACCGCGCGATCGGCGTCCGCGAGCGCGTAGGTTTCCCGTTGCAACTGCGGAAACGGTTGCAGCAGCTCGTAATCGGCGAACAGCTCGGCCCACGCGCCGAGACCGGCGGGCACGTGCAGGGGATGTGCGATGCCGACGGTGACGGTGTCCGGCAGGGTGATCGGGTTGTCCTCGGTATCGGCGAAGGTGCGGTCTTCGGCGATCCGGAACGAGCCGAGGACGGTGTCGTTGGCATCGGTGATCACCCACACCAGGCGGCGGGCGATGTGCCGGATCAGCGGATGGTCGACGAAGAGCTTGCGATGATCGGCGGCCGTCCAGCGGCGGCCGGTGACCATGGCTCGTTCGAACCGCCGAATCTGGTCGCCCGCCGCTGTTTTGACCGCCTTCTTCAGGTCCGCGAACCGCTTGTGCGCGGCCGGAGCCAGCTCGGGATCGTCCTTGGCGCCCGGCTTGGGCAGCGACTTGCGCACGGCGAGCGCCCGCCAGGCTCCGGTGTCGTCCCGCTTCGCGTCGTGGACGACCGGCTTCAGCTGTTCGTCGAAACCGACCACGAATCCGCGCGGCCCGTAGTCGAGCACCAGGCCACCGTCGGCGTTCAGGCCGAAATCCGGTATCAGCAGGTCGGCCAGCTCGTCCGCCGTCAGCCCGCGGGCGGCGGCCACCAGGGCGACCTTGCCGCGGGCGTTTGCCTTGAGTCCCTTGAACTTCGCCTTCTCGGCGATGCCGTTCAGCCGCATGAGCGCGGTGTCGGTGCCGATCTCGGTCAGCACGTCGAGCCCGGCCACGGCCCGCGCGTGCGCCGACTGCCCCGGCCACACGTTGATCATCGGGGTCAGCCGCCGCACCGTCTCGTCGTCACCGAGCACGGCCAGGGCCCGCAACACCCACGGGTTCTTGGCCGGGAAGCCGGCGAGCTGCCAGAGTTCGAATATGCCCCAGGCGAATTCGGCCAGTGCTTCGGGACGGGCCGCCGCTTTCACCTGTGCGATATCGGAGGGGTCGCCGTCGGTCCCGTATTTCACGAGCAGGCGGCAGAGGTCGCCGAGTGCCTCGACCGGCAGGACGGCGTCCGAGTCGCGGAGGTAGACCGCCGGAAGTGTCTCCGGCACCAGCCATTTCGGCTCCCTCGGGGGCTTGCCGGCGCCGGAGTTCGGCTGCCGCCACGGCGGGTCTCGCAGCACGGCGGGCAACTCCGCCGGGAGCCCCTGCCGCACATGCCCGCTGCCGCTGTAGGCGGCGATCGGCGGCACCTGCGCTGCCAATTCCGGCTCGGCGTGCGCGAGGGTGCGCAGCAGATGCCGTGCCAGCGACGACCCGGTGGCGAGCGGAACGAGCAGCGGCAGCGCACGGTGCGGAACCCGTCGAATCGCCGAAATCAGTGTCCCGGTGGCGTGTTCGTTCCCGATCTGGGTGAAGGCCGCGGCGAGCGACGCGTCGGTGGGGAACTCGGCCAAGATTTCCGCGACCTGGGCGGCGGTCCGCGGGTTGTAGATGCCGCGGCGCAGCAGTCGCTCGAGAACGGGTGCGACGTCGGGGCCGAACCGATGCAGCGCGACCGCGAGGTAGTCCGATCCGAAGCGCCAGAAGAAGCTGTCACCCAGCGCGCCGAGCAGCGCCTCGAACTCCGCGATGGTCGTGACCGATGCAGCGAGATGGGCGAACCGGTGCGGGTTCACCTCCTCGCCGGTGGCGGCGGCCAGGTCCTCGGCCGTCCATTCCGCCTCGGTGGGCGCCAGGTAGGAGGTGGCCTGCTGGAATATCGAGCCGCCCGGCGTGGCTCGCAGCGCGGCCAGCCGCGTCACGACCGCGCGATACTCCTGCTCCGGCAGCACCGCCAGGTGTTCACGCACCGATTGCAGGTGATCACTCGGACCGGTGGACGGGGGCGAGCCGGGATGCTGGTGGTGCAGCCAGGTGATGTGCCGCCGCTGTGTCCACTCGTAGGACCAGGTCACCGTCAACGACAGGTGCCATACGGCGGCCTCGGCGGCGAAACCGAAACCCCGCTCCGCCATCCAGGTCTCCGCGGCGTTGTTGGGCTTTTTGGCAGCGCGCACCAGCGCATGCGCCAGCGCCGCCGCACCGAGTGGAGTACAACTCGCCTGATCCTCCAGCGCCGCGCGGGCGGCCGCGGCCAAACCCGGCTCCCCTCGGGCCGCGGTTTCAGCGAGGATCTCCACGAGCTGATCCCGGTGTGCCGCAACCAGATCGCTGTACGTCCCTGCCGACCGCGGAGCCCGCACCTCTCGTGGCGGCGTCACACCGCGGGTAGGCACACCGCGGCCCACCCATCGAGCGGGCAGGCCCCAGCCCTGTTCCGCGGTCGGTGCGGCATCGAAACTCGTTGTGGTGTCGGACATGATCCCCCGAATCGTGAAGCGTTGGTCGCGGCGACTGTAGCGGCGACCGCCGACAGCCCGCGACTACCGCGGCCTCACGAGGCGTCGTGGTCCAGCAGTCGGCGGATCGGATCATCCGGATAGGGCACCGTCCGGCTCTCCCGCTGGAACGCCAGCATGAACTCGGACATCGCGGCGGCGACCGGCGCGTGCCGGGTGAGCAGCGCGGCGGCCTGCGCGGTGACGTTCCGCGGCGGTGTGCCGGCCGCGATGGCGCGCACCATCGTCGCGCGTGCTTCGCGGTCCCCGGGCTCGAGCCCGTACAGGGTTGTGAGCAGCCAGTTCACCAGGTAGGTGACGCTGAAAGCGCGGTCGTAGCTCTGGTTCCGGTCGAAGAACGCGGATTCCTCCGGCGCGAGGTCGAACCCGCTCGAGAGCGCGAGGCCGTAGTCACCGAAGTAGAGGCGGTGGCCGTCGGTCAGGATGTTGTGGAAATGCGCGTCGAGGTGCAGCACCCCGCGGCTGTTCATGAACGCGACCCCCGCGGCCAACTCCCGTTCCACCATGGCGCAGGCCCGGTCGGCGGCTTGCGCGCCCGCCGCGAACCGATCGTTCAGCCATCGATGCAGGGTCTGCGGAATGTATTCCAGAAACAGCGCGATACTCGCCGAGGAGTCGCGCACCGCCTCGATCCGGCGGCGTATCTCCTGTGTGCCGCCCCAGTACCCGACCACCCGGTCGATGTCGGCGAGTTCGTCCGGCAACGCACCCTCGGCCGGCAATACCCGCCAGTGATACATGAGCGGAAACCCTTGGTACTCACCGGCAATCACCCAGTCGGTCGTCAGGCGGTGCACGGCGAGTTCACGCCACGCCCCGAACCCCGCACCCCCTACGAGGCCAACCCCGTAGTGGTAGAACTGCGGCAGCCCGAACACGTTCGCCGTCGATCGGACGTTGTCGTGCTGCCGTTCCAGGTCGCCGAGCGCCACCCGCTTCACGAAGACGGGCTGCCCCGCCACCTCCACCAGCACGGAGGTCCCGCCGATCCCGGCCCCGAGCGGCGCGGCACCGTCCACGAGCTCCAGCAACGCGCGGTCGCTGTACTCCGCGAGCGCCGCGGTTACGGCGGCGTGGGTCCGCATCCGGGACGTGAGAGGGACGTGGCCGTCGGCGTACTCGATGAGCTCCGGGTCATCGGCATCGTCGGCCGGCGCGTGCTGTCCGAGGGTTGCCATGTGTGCAGCATGCCAGGCCATGAGCCGTTCGCGCCCCTCGATGACATCGGCGAGAACGGCTACGAGAGAAGTTCTTTCGCGGCTACTTCAATCCCGCTTTGATGGCGGCATCCTGCTTGCCAGCGATGGCGATGGCCACCTCGTCGGGGACACGCTCGCCGGTCGTGCTGTTGAATTCCAGGATCGAGAACGCCTTGCCCTCGCTGAACGCCACGACCGTGGTCCCGCCGGGCGCGGTCAGCAGACCGCCGCCGGCCCCGACATCGATGGGCGAGAACGACGCGCCCCCGGACTGCCGCGCCATTTCGTCCTTGGCCGCCGCGACGGCCGCCGCGGCGTCGTCCGCGTTCGCCCGCACGATAACGGCGGAGGTGATCTTCTCGGTGCCCTCGCTGTTTCCGAAGATTCCGGTGACACCGTTCTGCTCCGGGCTGGTGTTCCGCACGGTCCACCCGGCGTCGATGTCGCTCGCCTTGATGAGCAGGGTGGCGTAGTCGAGCGGCGCGGCCGCGGCGGCCGAGGTGCTGGTGGCGGCCTCCGCCGACGATTCCTGGTCCGCGCTACACCCACTGAGCCCCAGGGCCAGGGTCGCGACGCCGACAAACGCCGCGACTTTCGAGATTCTCGATTTCATTCGAGGATGATGACAGAGCGGGAAACGGGCCGGAACGGGGGCGTCTTATTCGGCTACCGGCCGCGCCCGGCCGGTTCGCCGAAACTCCCCTGACCAGCGATCAATCCACTCGGGTATCGCAAAGAAACCATAGGATTCGATTCCCCCGACACACCGACCCATCACGGATTCAGCAGTGGCGCAAAGCGGGTGCGCAGACTTTGCCGGTGCGCATTCGACCGGTGTGCTTCGGTAAAGCCATGAAGATCGACTACGAGCGGTTGGCGAACGAATTGCTGCAGCCGCCTCGGCGGTCGCGAGCGGCTGCACGACTTGCACTGTTGCGGCACCGGAATGCGACCTCGGCGATGCGCAGCCTGTTCGGCAGCGAGGACCCGCGCCGTCGCTTCCTGCACGCCGATCCCTGCCGTGCCTGTGCGGGCCGAGGCGTGGAGGGCGGACGTGACTCGGATGGCTATTGGGAGGAGGACGCCTGGACGTGCGGCGACTGCGGGGGAACCGGCGACAACCCCGATGGCTCGTACATACCCAGGCCGAGTCGCCGTCACGTACTCACGCTGGGTAGTTCGATCGATGCGGCGCGGGAGGCCGAAATTCACGCGTGGGAGGTCGTCGCCCGACTGCGGCCCTGGGGACTCGGGTCGATCGATCGTCTGGTCTGGCGGGTGGGAAACCGCGCACATCATCGAAAGGGCGCGTACCTGACGGGAATTCCGTATTCGGTGGAGGCCCAGTTCCACCGGATCCTGCGACATTTCGACGACGAGCTTTCCAGTTCCGAGCAGCTCGTGCCCGCGTCCCTGCGTCCGGATCGGTGCAAACAACCGTACGTAAACAGGTACGACGAGGTGCGCAACCATGCGTGCTGGGAGCGGGCGGCCGAGCTCGGGCTCGAAATACCTGCGGGCGAGCAGTTTTCGGGATATCCATTCAAAGAACTGCCCAACCCGTACACACCGCTGCTGCAGATCTGGCTCACAGGTTTCGGGCTGGACCGCATCGAATACGATGAGATCATTCTCTACGCGCCGCCCCGGTGAATGGACGTGGCACAGCGTCTCGGTGCAGGCACCGCACCGGTCCCGACAACCGCCGCGCCCCGGATTCACCGTTACGATCCAGCAGGGGGTTAGGTTCGCTCGCCGAGCCGGTGGCCCAGCTCGTCCGCGCGCTCGACGAGCAAATCGATACAGTCGCGTAGCTGCGGGCAGGGTTCGCCGACATGGCGCCGCAGCGCGGCAACCGCCTGAACCTCCGCACCACGGGTGAGCAGGTCGTCGAACTCGGACCGGGCCTCCGGCGACATTCGGGCCCACAGCTCGCGAGGGGTCGCGCGTTCGCTGAACATCGGTAAACATCACCACACTCGAATTGAAGGAGTCGAATGCGTATCGGGGTTTCCGGACCGCACGGGACCGGGAAAACTACGTTGGTGCACGAACTGTGTTCGCGCTTCGGTGAACTCACGCCGGTTGAAGAGCCCTATGTGTTGCTCGAAGAGGACGGGTACGAGTTCGAGTGGCCGCCGTCGCGCGCCGACTACCGGGCTCAGCTCAACCGGTCCATCGAGTTGCTGACCACCGGGGCGGACGGGTCCGTTTTCGACCGGACGCCGGTTGATTTTCTGGCATATCTCGCGGCGACCGGGCTCGACGTCGAGGCGATCACCGATACCGCCGCGATCCAAACCGCTTTGGGCACACTGGATTTGCTGGTGATCGTGCCAATCTCTCCCGAGACCGAGACACTGCTCCCGGCTGCGGAGATGCCGGGGCTTCGGCGGGCGGTCAACGACGCGCTGCTGGAGCTGGTCTACGCCGACCCGCTGCAACTGCTCGCGGACATCCCGGTGGTCGAGTTGACCGGACCCCTCGCCGATCGAGTCGATACCGTCCGCTCCCTGATCAGGTAGCTAGAGGCTGCCGCCGCACCGGTTTTGCCGGCGGCCGGTAGGTCAGTCCGCGACGACGTGCAGCGTCAGGGGATACCCCAGTGGGGAGATCGTCACCGTTCCCGGACGTTGACCGCGGACGATGACGAACCTCAGGCCCTCGCTGGGACGCAGGAGGCAGCGGTCGGTCCACACGAAGGAGGTCCCGGTTTGTTCCAGGACGTCCGCTACGCCGGCCAGTCGATAGTCGGAGTCGATCGCCCTGCCGTGGCCGAGGTTCACGCTGCGCAGCTCACCAACACGGATCGTGGAACCGTCCGTGGCCAGTGGTTCCGGTGCAGGCAGCTGACCGTACGACACATGGCTGCACAGGAATTCGTGCTGTCGGATGTACACCCCGAGGAGAACGAGTGGGACGACCGCAATCAGCACATACCATCCACGGATCTTCATGTAATGCCCCACCCCGCATGACTATTCCGTCTCTCGACGACGAGTTCCCCTCCGAACATGCTGATGGTAAACGGCTTCGAGGGGGTCGCGAGCGCGATGCCGATCGGCGATACCGGCAGTGTGCCCCCCAGCCCTTCGTGGCGATGATGAGAGCATTGCGCGCATGACCGAAGACCTGGAAGCCATTGCAGCCGAGAACGAACGGATCATCGCGGCGGGCGGGTACGTGACGGCCGGCGGGGATGCTGTCGCGTTGGCAGCGCGGGTGGACGCCGCCGTGCAGGGCACCAGGATGTTCGGCCCCGAACCGGTCGCGATCGACATCCGCGGCGACGCCACAACCGTCATCGCCGTGACCGGTGAAAGCAGCCTCGCCGCGGCCCGGCGGATGGTCGACTCCGGCGTCGAGCCCGTCGCCGTTCTGAACTTCGCGTCGGCGCGAAATCCCGGCGGCCACTACCTCGCCGGCGCCCGCACACAGGAGGAAGCCCTGTGCCGGGCCTCGGCGCTCTACACCACGCTCCTGGCCGTCCCGGAGTACTACGCGTACCACCGTGCCAACCCGGACCCGTTCTACAGCGACCGCGTGATCCTGTCCCCCGCCGTGCCCGTCTTCCGCGACGACACCGGGACCTTGCTCGACACCCCGTTCGAGGTCGGATTCCTCACCTCCCCCGCACCCCGGACCAACGTGATCGCGCGGGACCGAGCCGACGAGGTCCATCGAGTACCTGCGGTGCTGGCTACCCGCGCCGAGCGCATTCTCGAAGCCGCCGCCGGGTACCGGCGCCTGGTACTGGGCGCGTGGGGCTGCGGCGCCTACGGCAACGACCCGGGCGTAGTGGCCGGGGTCTTTCACGAACTGCTGACCGCGCGATTCAGTGGGCACTTCGAGGAAATCACCTTCGCGATCCTCGACCGGACGCCGGGCGAGACCACCCGCACCGCCTTCCGAACGGCCTTCGCGGCGCGTTAGCGTCCACAGCTGGAATCGCGACCGAACACATTCGGCGACCCAGGATTACGGATGGCGTCCTCCCGGCCGGGCATGCCACGATCGAGGCCATGAGCTCGCCGGGGGACGCCGAATCGATTGTCACAGCCTGGAAGTCGCGACTCGTCACACTCGCGGACAACCCCGGCTACGTGTTCCTCGACACCCCGCAGGAGCTGATCGACAGCCATCGCGCCCGCCTCACCACCTTCGGCGGCTGCGGCGAATCCGAACTCGAGGCCGTCGAGCTCCGGATCGGAGCGCGGTTCCCCGAGATCTTCCGGCAGTATCTGCTCCGGATGGGCGAGCACTGCGGTGACCTGTTCCGCGGCAGCGACCGCGCGGGTATCAGCGGCTTCGACCGACTGCGCGAGGACGCCCGCGAGATAGTCGAGGACGCCGGCGGCGCGTGGCGCTTGCCGCCGGATGCGGCCGTCATCCTCACCCACCAGGGCTACACATTCGACTACCTGCGTGCGACCGGCGGGTTCGACGGCCCTGTCCTGCGCTGGAGCGACGGCAAGCCGGACCAGGACACGCAGGTCTCGCCGACATTCACCGGCTACGTGGATGCCCAGATCCGGCTCATGGAGCACAACAACCGCGGCACTCGTGACAGCGGCGGCTACTACCTGACGCTGTACCCCGGCGGCGGAGGCCGCCAGGTGCGTCCAGCTCGGAACTCCGGCGACCGCCCACTCGGTCACCGATGACCGCCTTCCACTTGTAACACGCACTGTCAGAACGCTATTCGTCTCCAAGCGGCTCGCGAACCACATGCGGACTGCCGCCGCTATCCCACGCCTCCGACGATCGATCGGCAGTCGTGACATACTGAGCGGACGAGAGAGTGACCGGGACGCTCGAGACAACGGGCGGTCCGACTCACTACAGATTCGGGAATCGCCTCCCTCAGGGGCACCCGGCTCTTTCCATCGTTGCTGGAGCGCACGCCGCCCCAGCGTCTTTGGGCTCACAACCCCCCAGAAGGGGGCGCCCGACATGCAGATCATCCGCACTTTCCACGGCAACACCGTCACGGTCACCCCGCACGGAGAGATCGACCTGCACACCCTGCCCGAACTGCTCGACGCCACCGCCGGGCTGCCCTCGCGAATCACCGACGTGACCTGGGACCTCAGCGAGGTCGGATTCATGAGCGTTCGCGGCCTGCAGCTACTCGACCAGCAGCGCCGGTTCTGTTGTTCCACGCACCGCACACTGCGCGTCACCGGCCTGCGACGGCAACCGCTGCACCTGCTCGAGGTGGTGAACCGGGCCTTCCCCGCCGAAGGCTGGGCCGAGTTCGTGCCCCGCCTCGCGATGCGGGTGGCCTGAAACGACGACGGGACCGGACGCCCCGAGGGCATCCGGTCCCGGATAGAACTCTCAGCAGGCGCTACTGGCCCTGCTGATACGCCTGCTGCCGCTGCTCGTCGACCGCGGCCTCCGCCCGAGCCTTCTCGGCCTCGGCTTCCTTCTTGGCCACGTCACGCTGCGACTCGGCCTTGTCCTGCTGGGCACTGCCTTCGCGGCGCAACTCGTCGTTTCCGACGATCGCACCCGCCACCTCCTTGGCCTTGCCCTTGACGCCTTCGACGACCCCTTCGACGCCTTCGAGGGGACCGCTCTTGTGCTCGGACATCGCTGTACCTCCGAAAATCTCGCTTCGCATGGACAACTGCGACGTACCTCGGCGAGTTCGGTTCAATCGGCGCTGTAACCGAGATCACCCCGGCCGTTGGCACTATGAACGGGTGGAGCAAACACGGCAGAACCAAGAGCACGGGCTCACCGGTGAACGCGAAACACTGGTCGGCATGCTGGATTTTCACCGAGAGACGCTGGGCCGCAAGTGTTCCGGACTCACCGCGGAACAACTCCGGCTGCGCGCGGTGGAACCGTCGCAACTGTCGCTGATCGGACTCGTCCGCCATCTCACCGACGTCGAACAGGGCTGGTTCGGCCGCATTCTGGCCGGTGACGACGTCCCGTTCGCACATTGGCGGAACGACGCCCCCGACGGCAGCGATTTCCAGGTGGAGACCGCCGACGTCGACGAGTCACTCCGGTTGTGGCACAGCGCATGTGACAACTCGCGCCGGATCACCGACGCGTGCGAATCCCTCGACTCCTTCGGTGCACACGAACCGACCGGCGAGCGCTACAGCCTGCGCTGGATTCTCGTCCACATGATCCAGGAGTACGCCCGCCACAACGGCCACGCCGATCTCCTCCGCGAGCGCATCGACGGCCGGACCGGGGATTAGATCGGCACGCCCGGCACGTCGAGAAGGCACACGCTCACTCGGCGCGCCGGTCGCGCCGCCGAACCTTGTCCGGGTTGATGTAGAGCCGAACTCCCTTGTACACCACGATGTTCGGCAGCCCGTCATCATCGTCCGGATCACCGGAGTCCGCGGGATCCGGCGCTTCGGCCATCTCCTCGATGACGATCTGCGCACGCGCCGCACCCGGATCGAACATCTCCTGGAACGGCCCGACGAACGATCCCCCCAGCCCCCGGCGCTTCGCCCGCACGGCCGCCCACCCGAGCAGGACCACCGGCCCGACCATGGCGAACAGCAACAGCAGATCCCCACCCATGGCCACGAGCGTACCGACGTGGCCGGAACCGCGATCGAAACACGTTCACACGGTGTGGATTCGCTCACCCGGACCCGAATGCGCGGGCAGATCCGCTGTTCGCTACCGCACGGCGGGCATAGCGTCGGCACATGAACTCGTCACCAAGTTCGTCCCGGGAAGATCCGCACTACACCCTGCCCAACGGATGGGATTTCGCCGCGGAACGCCTCGCCCTGCTCGGTGCGGCGTACGACCCGGAAAGCATCGCGCTCGCGCAACGGCTGGGAGTGCGCGCGGGATGGCGCTGCCTCGAGGCCGGGGCCGGCGGCGGATCCTTCGCGCGGTGGCTGTGCCGGACCGTGCTGCCGGGCGGGCGGGTGCTCGCCGTGGATGCCGACCCGTGCCATCTCGCCGATATCCCGGACCTCGGCGGCGAGGTGGCGCGACTGGACCTGGTCACCGGCGAGCTGCCCGAACGCGAATTCGACTTCGTGCATACGCGTTTCGTGCTGCTGCACATCGCCGACCGGGACATCGTCATGGAGCGGCTGACGCGTGCACTGGCGCCGGGCGGCATTCTCCTGCTCGAAGAAGGCGACGGCATGGGCGTACTCGACCAGATGCCGGGAGCATTCGGGGAGGTCTGGCGAGCCTTCGCACGCTCGACCGAAATCGCGGGCGCGAATCAGTCGTGGGCGCGGAACCTGCCGGTGCGACTGGAGGCGCTCGGACTCGCCGATGTCGGCGCCGAAGCACAGATTCCGATGTTCCGCGGGGGCTCGCCGATGGCACGCATGTGGAATCTCACCTGGGCGCAGACGCACGAGAGTTTGACCGGTCTCGGTGTCTCGCCCGGGACGGTCGCGGCGGCGCGGGCCGAACTCGGCGACGAGCGACGCCGGTTCTACGCCCCGCCCACCGTCCGCGCGTGGGCGCGCCGTCCGCTCCAGCCGTCACACCTGCCCGACGCGCGCAGGTAGCCGACACGTCGGCCCGCAACGCACCGTTCCCGCGATCGCAGGTCAGCAGGCCCGGCCCCTTGCTATAAATCGATCAGGAATTCCTCCCGGGGGTGGCTATGGTCCGGCGTGAAAGTCCCTATAAGGTTCGGCCGCAAGGCGACCGGGTGCGGATCGGGTCCTTGATCGAGCCGGTCGCACCCGTGTGGGCGATCAAGATGAACATGCGGACGGCTCGGGTGCTGGGCGTCGACGACGTGTGGTTCTCGGACCACACCAAATCGGCTTTTCCCGCAGCCGCGTGGAATGTTCGGTTCTCGCCGATGGCGCGCTACGTCACTTCGCTGGACGCCTATCTGGATCCGACCGTGGCGCTTGCCCGTTGGGCTCGGCCACGCGGTCCGATGATGGGCGTCGCCGTCACCGACGTGGTGCGGCGGAGTCCGGCGGACCTCGCGCGGGCGTGGATGTCGCTGCATCACGTCTCGCGCGGCAAGGTGGTGCTGGGCATCGGGTCCGGCGAGTTCGAGAACACCGTCCCGTACGGCTTGACGCTCGAACCTCGCGCCGGCCGCCTCGCCGACGCCCTGATCGCGCTCCGCGCCGCCTGGTCCTCCCCGGACGAGCTGCTCACCCACCAGGGGCCGTTCCACGACTGGCACGAGGCCAGATTCGGGCTGCCGCCGCTGAACGGCACGACTCCCCCGGTGTGGGTCGCCGCGCAGGGCCCGCGCGCCAGCCGAATCGCCGGCGAGCACGGCGACGGCTGGATGTTCATCCTCAACGACACCACGACCTCCTGGCACACCGCCGCGAACCACTTCGCCCGCGGCGCCCTGGACTCCGGCCGCGATCCGGAAACCCTGCACCGCAGCGTCCTGCTGGCCCCGCTCCTGGCCCCCGACCAGCGAACCCTGGACGAGCTCTGCAACGCCCCCTTCATCCAGGCCATGGCCCTGGCCATGCCCGGCCCGAGCTGGACCGCGGCCGGCGCGACCCATCCCCTCGGCGCGGACAACCCCGGCTACGCGAGCGTGGACCCGGCCGTCTTCGAAGGCGAGCAGTTCGCCGAATACAGCAAACACGTAACCCCGGAGTTGGTACGGGCCCTGATGCCCTCCGGCACCGCCGCCGACGTCGAACGCTGGCTGACCCCCTATCTCGACGCGGGCCTGAACCACATTCTGTTCTACGCCTTCGCTTCCGCGGTGAAACCGAAACTGGCAGCCGCCGGGGTCCGGGAACAACGCCGCCTGATCAGCTCGCTGAAGAAGCGGCGGCCCGGCCCGTTGGCGGTGGCTTGATCACCGCCGCGGGACACCACCGGATAGCCGGAACGACGTTCGCACCGCGCGAATCCGGGCGCGCCACGATCTAAGGTGTGGCGGTGGCCGAGTGGATCAGCGTGTACTGCCGCCAACCGATTCGGCTCGACGGGGACGCGATCCGCCGCTGGATCGAGGAGGCCGACCTGCCGACCCTGGCCGAGGGTTTCTACGACGATGACGAATCGGCTACGGCCGCAGCGGATTCGGCGGAGGTCACTCTGCGCGTCGACGACGGCGAGGTTGTCGAGGTGCACTGGCAAGAGTCCGGCCGGCCACTCCGGATATCCGCCGGTTCCGCTGTCACCGAGGAGATTTCGGAGATCTTGGACGAGGTGCTGGACGACGCTGTCGGGCCCGGGCCGGACACGATTCGTGACCATCTAGCCGGGGTGCGGCAGGTCATCCACATCGAGATGTCGGCCTCCGATTCCCTGTCCATGGGGGCGGTACTCGGTGAGGTGATCGCGCTCGAGCTAGCCGCGGCCGGGACGGGGCTCGTGTGGTTCTTCGGAAAGGAATGGGTGTCCGGCCGGGATCGCGCCGGAACGATATGGACCGGGGAATAACCGGCGGGATTCAGCGCACGCGGCGGGGAGGACAGCGAGCTTCTCGGTGATGAGCCGGGACCGGCCGCGGGCCGACCGCAAGCTCTTCCGACCTCGGATCGGTCACCTGCGAACCCTTCGAAGAATGGGGCTCGCGCACGTTCGGGGAGCCCTCGGTCTGCGCGCCGGTCAGCGGGTGGCGCCCGGTCCGGTCAGAGACCGGCGGCGGTCAGGCGGTGGTCCGCCTCCAAGAGCATCCAGGCGCTCAGTTGGACCGACAGGTCGGGGCTCAGGTTGTCGGAGGGCGGCCAGGGGGGCATCAGGAGCTGGGCGGCGCGTGGGAGGCCGGACGGCGTCACCGGGAGGGACCAGTTCGTGCCGAACAGGGGGAGGCCGTCCACCTCGGCGCGGTTGGTCCAGGCGGCGCGGGCGGAGTCGTGGACTATTTTCGCGGCGGCGGGATCGCGCAGGGACAGTGCGGCTTCGGACAGATAGCGGGCCAGGACGCCCATGAACAAGCCCGAGTCGTCGCCGTCTTCCGCGACGATCACCCCGTCGGCGGTGAGGCCCGCGGCAGTCGCGGCGACAAGGTCCATCGCCCGGCGCGCATGCTTCGATTCGCCCGTGCGCGTGAACAATTCCGTTTCCAGACCGATCGCCACACCCTGGCAATAGGTCAGGGTCGCGCGATTCACCTCGCCGCCGGGCTCGTGGACACCGTCGAGGATCAGATTCGTGCCGGGATCCCGTAGCCGGGTGTGCAGGAAATCCGCGAGCTGCCCGGCGCGCGGTACCTCGCCGAGCCGTGCGAAGGCTATGCCGGTCGGGCCGATCGCGGGCGTGTTGTAGTAGTCGTCGCCGACCCGCCAGGGCACCGCGCCGACCGCCGGGTTCCAGCCGTCGAGCAGGGCCGTGCGCAGGTCGCCGAGGGCGTCGCCGAAACGGAGACCGAGCAGGCGATCGGCGCGTTCGAGTGTGATTGCCAGCCAGCCCATATCGTCGTAGTAGCGGTTCGTCCAGACGCCGAGATTGCGGGCCCGGATACCGGAGGCGATCGCGGCCACCCGGTCGAGCCGGTCGGCGCCGCGGGCGCGGTGGGCCGCGTCGATCGCGCAGTCGAGCAGGTGCGCCTGCCACCAGTAGCACCACTTCACGAACGACAGGTTCGCCACCGACGACGGCCACACCAGCTTCCCGAGCCGCATGCCCTGCTGTCCCCAGAGCGCACGCACGTGGCGCTCCACGATCGCCTGTTCGGCCAGATCGGCCCGCTCCCAACTCGCCTCGGCACCGGCGGCGTACGGACTCACATCACGCGTGATCCGCCCGGTCGGGGCCGGCCTGGTCACCGCGGCGGCGGTGATCGCGGATCCGGCCGCGATCAGCACACGGCGGCGGCTGAGACGGGTGTTCCGGCAATCCATCCGTGCGGACCCCTCTGCCAGAGAAACGATCGCCGACAACGAAAATCGCTCGCTTACAGCCTATCTCGCAACGCACTCGAGCAGCCGGCGTCGGACGAGCGGTCAGACGGGCTCCACCTCACCGGCAGATTCATCGACCGGGCCATCGAGCACGAACCGGCCGGTGAGCTCGGCCGATATCTCGTAGTGGCGCACGAGAAACGAGCGTTCGTCGAGCTTCTTGCGCCGCAACCAGCCGGTCACCTCGGCGTTGCACTTGCTCGCGTTGCACGATCCACACGCGGGCACGACATTTCCGAGTGTGTAGCGGCCACCGCGTGAAATGGCCTGCACGCAGTCCTTCTGCGGCGACCCGTCCGGAGCCCCGCAGTACGCGCAACCACCCCAGGACGCCTTGAGCGCGGCCCACTGCGCGTCGGTGAGATCGTGGGTGACGCGCGCCATCCGCTTCTTGCGCTTGCGCGCGGCGCGAACCTGTTTGCTACCGCCGGTCGGCATGAAGGGTGAGCGTACGCGCCACGGGCGACAACGGGCCGGAGGCGAGGCGCACGGTGTCCGAATCGTGCGAATGGCGTGTCTCGAGGGGGCTGCCGCGGCACCCACCCGAACCTCGCCCGATGACTGGCCGGTCCCAGCCGGTCGAGGACGGAGTTGCGTGGCCGCGTCGCCGACCGAGGCGCTGGTCGCGGCCCTGCTCCCTGAAATACGAACTCGCCCAGCACCTGGTGCCCCGGGCAGGTCGGCCGAACCGCGCCATCGACCACCTGCCGCAGGTTTGAGAGAGGGCTGGGGCGGTACTGACAAATCAGGCGAATACCGGGAGGTTGTCCACCGTGGTCAAAGCGCTACTCATCGCAGCCGGGGTCTATTTGGCGATCATCGGGCTCGCGTTGCTCATCGTTCCGGTCCAATTCGGGGTGGACGCCGTGCCGGAGGACGCCTCACCGGAACTGGTTGCGCTGCTTCGGCTGTTGAGCGGGCCGTTCCTCGGGGTGGCGGTGCTGAACCTGATGTCGCGGTCGGCGGCGCCGGGGTCCATTCGGAACACCGTGTTGCTGGCCAACCTCGTGGGATTCGGGGTCGTGGCCGGCAACGACGTCTGGGGTGTGGCCAGCGGGGAGGCCCGCGACCTGGCCGCGGTGTTCCTGGTGGTGCACCTGGCGTTCACCGCCGCCTTCGCGGTCGCGTGGGTGCGGGCCGGGCGAACCACGGCGGGTAACCCGGTACACTAGCGCCGCCGAGCGCGCGGCCCGCCGGATTCAGTTGGCGGCCAATCGGATCCAGACCTGTTCCGAGCGGGACAGCAGGCGGTTGTCACCGCCGTAGAGGGCGGTGGCGGTGCGCACCTTCCTGCCTTCTTCGGCGTGCAGCGCGCCGACCACGACGCAGGGCTCGCCGGGGGCCGGGTGATCCAGCACGGTCGCGGTCATGGAGCCCAGGACAGCGGGGCGCGCGAGGAGCTCGGGGATGGTCCAGGCGCCGGGGCAGTCCATGGCCGCCCACAGCAGCGGCGGCCCGATCGGCACGGTGCCGTCCGGGGTCCAGGGGGCTGCCACGACACCGTCGCCGACCGGCCCGGACTCGATCCGCAGACCGTCGGTGCGCAGGCTGCCACAGACGAAACAGCGCCCGAACAGTTCGCTGTCGTTGGGCTCCCAGCTCACGGCGGCGGCCGTGGCCCGGGAAACCGGCGCGGGTACGGCACGCTCGAACACTCCCCCCGCCGCCCGCGCGATCAGACTCTCCCCGTCGAACAGATCACCGCCCTCGACCCGCAGCGGCGTCTCCAGCGGCGGCGGGTTCCGCAACACCACCGTGACGATCTCCTCGTCCCGGGTCTCGGCCAGCAGCCCGGCGACGTACCCGCCGTTCCCCGAGTCGGGCGGGCCGTTGAATCGAGCGGGGACATAGAGCGTCGTCATGCCGATCACGGTAGCGAACGTCCCCGGCCGCACCCGAACGTCAAGGGGGTAGGGATCCTCGATGAAGTCCAGCCGGCCGGTCAGCGACGCGAATCCATTGTCACCGCAGCAGATTCCCTACGAATCGACCGGGTCGCGCAGTTCCTCGGGAACGTAGCGATCGCCGGGCCACCACAGCCCGAGAGCCGTTATCCACGGCAGGAACGGGGTTCCGGCCTCGCCCCGGTTGTCGGACATCTCCTCGAAGCGCCGCTCGACCGCGATGACCCTGCCCGGGTTCGCATCCCAGAGTTGTGCCATGGCGAGGGTCGCCGGGCGGTCGGCCCGGTCGTCGGCGGCGTCATCGCATTCCTGCGGGAGCGTCCCGGGTGGGGGCAGGAACTTTCGGTAGACGAGTTCGGGTACGGAATCGGTGATGCGCCAGGTGGTCCAGGCGCAGCCGTGCTCGTCGAAGTCGTCGGCAGCCGCCACGCGCGCGGTGCGCACGCCGGTGAAGAGGTCGGTGGCACCCGAGGACGCGGACGGCAGATAGGCGCAGACACGCCACCAATCCCCCACCCGCCGTACGGGTTCCACGAGCACCTCGCCTGCGGAGACCCCCGCGGCGGCGGCCGCGCGGTGCACGTTCTCGACCATCCCGGCAGCGTCGGACGCGGTGGCGGTATCGGCGATCACCGCGAGACCGAACGAACTCATGGACGCATTCTGCCGTAATCCCGGCACGCGCGGCGGCCGTGCCCGCGAACCGGCACGGCCCGTGGTGTCGCGCCCGCCGACCTGGGCAATCCGCTAGCATTCGAGTACCAGAACTATTCAAAGTGCATGGTTATCCGACAGGGCGTTTCGGTGGGCGAACGAGCGATGGAGGGTCTGACACAGTGGCTGCCCGAAAGGTATTGACCCGCGCGGAAAGCCAGGCGCAAACCCGGGACAACCTGATCGACGCGGCCGAAGAGCTCTTCCTGCGCGACGGCTACTACGCCACCTCGATCGCGGCCATCGCCGCGGAGGCCGGTCGCACCATCGGCGCGGTGTACAGCAATTTCGACAACAAGGAATCGCTGTGCCTCGAGGTGCTGCGCCGCCGCTCCTCGGCCGAACTCGCCCGCCTGATGAGCGATCTCATGGCCGCGCCCGCCGGGCTGGACGCTCGCTTGGTCGTCATCTCCACCTGGTGGGCCCGCCTTTCCAGCGAGGTCGCGCTGTCCACGCTGTTCGCCGAGTACGCCCTCAGCGTGCTGCGCGACCCCGAGCAGCACGCCCGCACCCGGGAAACCGCCATGAAAATCGTGGAGTCGGGCCGCACGCTGTTCGAGGATTTCGCGCCCGAGGGCGTCGAGGCGAGTGGCCCGCAGATGGATCGCGCCGTGGTCGCGCTCATCGCGATGGGCACCGGCCTCGCCGCCGGCCGGGCCGCCGACGTGGTCACCGCCGAGCAGTCCGCCACCATCCTGAGCGACAGCATCCGCATGTGGTTCCGCGAGATCGGCGAATCGGTGCTCGCGAACACCGAATCCTGAACCGCTACACCCTCGCTCGCTGCCACTCGGCGATCGCCCGGCCGATCTCGGTCGTGGGCGGCTCACCGTATATCCACTCCCGCGCGATGGCGTGCCAGTTGTTCGTCGCACCCAACTGCCCGAGCAGGCCGAAGGTGAAGAAATCGGCGCGGCGGGAGAACACGTGTTCGGGCGGGAACTGCTGCTGCCGCATTCCGGCGAAGCGGGCCGCGCGCGGGTCGATCGCGAGAACCATCGCACCGGTGGCCAATTCGGGTGTGATGGTCAGCGGCTCGGGCAGCAGATGCCATGCGGCGGCGGACCAGATGTACTCCAGACAATCCTGCGGCCCGATTCCCGCTTCCGGGTCGACGATCTCGTGCGCGACGAGCAGGTCGTACAGATCCTCGGCTCGCTCCTCCCCGGCCGCCCGCACGATCTGCCGTTCGAGTTCGACATTGACCGGGTCCATCGTCTTGTACAGCCCGAAATCGAGGAAGGCGATCCGCCCGTCCGCGCCGCGCAGCAGATTGCCCGGGTGCGGATCGCCGCAGAACTCGTGGTGCCGGTACATCGACCCGACATAGAAGCGATAGGCGAGCTCGCCGATCCGATCCCGTTCGGCCGCGGGCAGTTCGCGCATCTCCTCGAAGCCCATGCCCTCGAAGAACTCGGTCACCAGCACGTGCGGGGTCGACAGCTCGACGACGCTGTCGGGCACGGTGATGAACGGATGATCGCGGTACCGGCCCGCCACCTCGTGCTGGGTCCGCGCCTCCAGCACGTAGTCGAGTTCGCCCTCGATGTTGCGGGTGATCTCCTCGAAGATGGCGTGATTCTTCAGGGTCGGCCAGAACGGCGTGCCCAGCTTCGCGAAAAGCGCGAGGTTCTTCATGTCCGCCCGGACCGCGACATCGACACCCGGATACTGCACCTTGACCGCTACGACCCGCCCGTCGCGCAGCACCGCGCGATACACCTGCCCCACCGAGGCCGCCGCCACCGGCGTCTCGTCGAAGTCGGCGAACACACTCCCCAGCGGCCCCAGATCCGCCTCGATGACCGCCCGCATATCCCCGAACGACACCGCCGGGGCCTGATCCCGCAGTGCCGCAAGCTTTTCCCGGAAGCGCTCGCGGTGCGAATGCGGAATCAGGTCGAGGTCGAGCACCGAGAGCATCTGCCCAAGCTTCATGGCCGCGCCCTTCATCGACCCCAGGACGTCGACCAGCTGTTCGGCCGCCTGCATGGTCGACCGTTCGGCGAGTATCGAGCGCGCCCGGTCCGACCGGCCGATCATCGACAACCGGGTGCCTGCCCCGCGCACGGCCTGCTCCGCGGCCAACCGGCCCAGTTTGCCGCCGCGCACCACGCGGGACTTCGGGATCCTGCCGCTCAACGCCACCTCCGCTCGGTACGGGTCACCGACCCGGGCCACCAGGTCGACCATATATTGTCTGAGACAGATGCCGTGGGGTTTTCGTGCCCGAAGTCAGGTGCACAGCATCGCGGTCCCGATGTACCGACACGGCCGCGAGGTGGCGCTCGCGCCGAACATCCCGCGATCGCGCTATTCCGAACGCCGCGTCACTAACGGAACAGGCTCGCCAGATAGGGATTCACCTCGGCGTGCGTGGCGTCCAGCGCCTGCATGTGGTCGTAGCCCGGGTAGTCGGTGATGGTGAACT
Organism: Nocardia sp. NPDC057668; assembly: GCF_042799795.1. Classification (NCBI taxonomy): domain Bacteria; kingdom Bacillati; phylum Actinomycetota; class Actinomycetes; order Mycobacteriales; family Nocardiaceae; genus Nocardia; species Nocardia sp. NPDC057668. Next base: position 403,574 of record NZ_JBHVIC010000001.1, read on the forward strand.
CCACTCCGGCAGCACGCAATTCGGCGGCCTGTCGCCAGACCATCGGCGCCGGGACGTCGATGTCGTTGGTGCCCTGAACGATCAGCAGCGGCCGGGTGTACCCGGTGAGCGGCACGTCCAGCACCGGACGCGCCACCGCCTCGAAATCGCCCTCGGACAGCGGTTTCGCGAACATGTCGGCCATCGAGACGCCCTCGAGGGTCGCGGTCATGTCGTCGTAGCAGAGCCGAGCGCCGTCGGCGACGATGCGGCGGCCCAGCGGGGTGAGGTAGGCATCGAGATCGAAGGCGGGGCGGGCGGCCCGCACACCACCGAGCACGTACGCGGTGTAGGTCTTCATGCCCGCGGGCAGGATGTCGGGCGTGCCCGGGCGGCCCAGCAGCAGCATCGTGTCGGTGATGCTGGCACCGGGCGCGAAGGCCACCGCGCCGCGGTAGTCGAGTTCGGGCGCGTAGACCGCGGCGATCGAGGCGGTGAACAGCGCGGCGTGGCCACCCTGTGAATGGCCCGCCGCCGCCCAGCGGCTCGACAGGGTCGGGTCGGCGGCCCGTGCCGCGCGAACCATGTCGATCGACGCCTGGGCGGCGGCCCGGCCGTCGAGATACGCGTGCTCGCCCGGGGTACCCAGGCCGATGTAGTCGGTCGCCGCGACGGCGTAACCCTGGGCCAGCAGGTTTTCCAGATAGGGGCGATAGAACGTGAAATCGGTGCCCGACGGCGCGCAGGCGTCGGCGCGGCCGACCGTCCCGTGCTCCCACGCGATCACCGGCCACCCGCCCGGCGGCGGCGTGCCCCGCGGTACGAACAGCGCGCCCGATGCCCGCACCGGTTCGCCCAGCGAGTTCCGGGTCGTGTAGACGACGCGTTCGGCCGTGGCGCTCCCGGGGATGCGCTGGTCCAGATCGGTGACCTGGTCGACCGCCCCCGGATCGCCCTGCGCGGGACCGCTCGCGGTCACCGCGGCCGCGACCCCGATCGCCGCGGCACAGACGGCGGTGATGAACCGGTTCATGGCCTGGACTCCTCTGCTGTCTACAACACTGTTATGCAACGCTGTTGTATGACAGTGTTGCCGGAAGCGACCGCAGACGCAAGGCGAGGATCCCGCGATGCCCATCGAAGTGAACAGCTCCGACCGCAAACGGCAGATCGGCGAGGCCGGGGTGCGGATCGTTCGCGAGCACGGCACGGCGGGACTGACCGTGCGCGCGGTCGCCGACGTACTGGGCGGCTCGACCAGCCTGGTCACCAACTACGTCCGCACCCGGACCCAGCTGCTGGACCTGACCCTGGAAACCCTTGTCGCGCAATGGGACAACCAGATCGCGGACCTCACCGGCTCCCCCGCCGACAAACTGCGCGCGGTCGCGGCCTGGGCCCTGGACTGGGCCGGAGACTCGAGCCCGCTGGTGGCGAAGATCCTGGTCCAGCTGCTCGGCGAGCAGACGATCGACGCCGACCGGCTCGCGGCCCTGCACCGCGAACTCGATCGGCTGCACGCGCGCATCACCCGGGCGCTGGAGGCCGCCGGCATCCCGGACCCCGCGCCCATCGCCGATCTGCTGTTCCTGGCCTCACGCGGGGCGATGGTGTCGCAGGTGGAGAACCCGGGCGGGTGGCCGACCGAGCGGCTCACGAACGCCGCCGTCGCGCTGACCCGGCGACTCGACGCCGATCGACCGCCGGGGCCCGCACCCCACCCGTGAGTTCGGCTGCGGCTCCCCGCAAATCCCGGCGCGGTTGGGTAGGTTTCGAAGAGTGTGCGGTGGCTCGGCGAGACCGCGCGGTGGAGCTTCGTCGGAATCTGTCCGGAAGGAGACCGGGTGTCCGCTCGACCCTTTTCCAGCCGTTTTCTCCTGGGCGGGGATCTGCCGGTGAAGCGGATCGGATTCGGGGCACTGCAGGTGTCCAGCCACGGGTGGCAGGGGCCGCCGCGAGATCCGCACGCGGGACGGACGGTGCTGCGGCGGGCGATCGAGCTCGGGGTCGATCACATCGACACGGCGGACTACTACCGCAGCGGAGACGAGTCGGTCGCGGCGAACGACCTGATACGCCAGGCGCTTTCGCCCTATCCGCCCGAACTGGCGATCGCGGTGAAGGTCAGCCCCGCGTTCGGGCCGGGCGGGGTGTGGGAGACGCCGGACGGCGATCTGCGGTCGCAGGTGCGGGCCAATCTTCGATCGCTCGGGGTCGATCGGCTGGATCTGGTGTATCTGCGCGCCGGGACCACCTCGGTTCCGCACGGGCAATCGCTGGCCGCCGAGTTCGAGGTGCTAGCAGAGCTGCGCGAAGCGGGGCTCATTCGGCATCTGGGACTGAGCAACATCGATGTCGGCCATTTGACCGAGGCGCGCGCCATCGCGCCGGTTGCGGCCGTACAGAACCACTTTCAGGTCATCGAGCGCAGCGAGGACGCGGTGCTGGCCGCGTGTGAGCAGGCCGATATCGCCTTCGTGCCGTTCTTCCCGCTCGGTGGACACCGCACCGATCACACCGCGGCCCTGGCCGACATCGCCGACCGGCACGGCGCCACGCCCACGCAGATCGGGCTGGCCCGGCTGCTCGCGCTGTCACCGGTGACGCTCGCGATTCCGGGCACCGGATCGGTCGCGCATCTGGAGGAGAACATGGGGGCGGCCTCGATCGTGCTCACGGACGAGGAGCTGGCCGAGCTCGGTCGCTGACAGGCGGGCGCAGCTGTTCGCACCCTAGACTGTCGCCACCATGGTCGAGGCTCACTTCGACTGTCCGCCACCATGTTCGGTCCGGTCGGCCGGGGATTCACCTACCACCGAGCCGCGCATCAGCGCGTTGAGCCGGGCGGCCTGGCGGGTGAGGTGGTCCCGCTCGGCCGTGTTGGAGGCCGACCGCGCGGCCTCGGCGTAGAGGCGGGCGGCGGTGCCGGGGTTGCCGTCGCGTTCGTGCAGGTAGGCCGCCGCCGCGGTGTGGCGGGGCAGCGCCGGATCCAGGGTCGACAGCGCCGCCAGGCCCGCGCGGGCGCCGTCGGCCTCGCCCAGCGCGACCGCGCGATTGAGACGGGCCACCGGGCTGTCGGTGAGGCGGATCAGTTCGTCGTACCACTCGACGATCTGGACCCAGTCGGTTTCCGCGGCGGAGCGGGCATCGGCGTGCAGGGCCGCGATGGCGGCCTGGGATTGGTACTCGCCCAAGCGATCTCGGGCCAGGGCGGCCTGCAGGATGTCGACGCCCTCCGCGATCAGGCGGGTGTTCCAGCGCGTGCGATCCTGCTCGGCGAGCGGGATCAGGCTGCCGTCCGGACCTGTGCGGGCGGACCGGCGGGCATGATGCAGCAGCATCAGGGCCAGCAGACCCGCGGTCTCCTCGTCGTGGGTCATGAGCGCGAGCCGGCGGGTGAGGCGGATCGCCTCCGCCGCGAGATCCACCTCACCGGAATAGCCCTCGTTGAAGACCAGGTAGAGCACGCGCAGGACCGTGGCCAGGTCACCGGGCCGGTTGAAGCGGGCATCGGAGACCGTCCGCTTGGCGCGGCTGATGCGCTGCGCCATGGTGGCCTCCGGGACCAGGTACGCCTCGGCGATCTGCCGTGTGGTCAGACCGCCGACCGCGCGCAGGGTGAGCGCGACCGCCGACGCCGGCGTCAGGGCGGGATGCGCGCACAGGAAGTACAACTGCAACGTATCGTCCACCGCCGCAACCGGTCCGGCATCGGGCTCGGCGTCGGCCAGTTCCTCGCGCTGCCGCCGGGAGGCGTCGGCGCGGGTGGCGTCGAGGAACTTGCGCCACGCCACGGTGATCAACCAGCCCCGCGGATCACGCGGGGGCTCGTCCGGCCACCGCCGCACAGCCTCGATCAGCGCTTCCTGCACGGCGTCCTCGGCCGCCGCGAAATCCGCGCCGCGGCGGACGAGGACGGTGATCACCGTGGGAGTCAGGGTCCGCAGCAGTACCTGGTCCACCGTCGTCACTCGGTGATGGTCGGCGGCTCGGTCATGAACGGGCGCAGCTCGAGCCATTCGTGAATGGGTTCGCCGCCCGCACCCGGCGCCGCGGACAGCTCGCCGGCCAGCTCCAGCGCGCGCTCGTAGCTGTCGACGTCGATCACCATCCAGCCGGCGATGAGGTCCTTGGTCTCGGGGAACGGGCCGTCGGTCACCGGCGGACGGCCGGGACCGTCCGAACGGACGAACGTGCCCTCCATCGCCAGCGCCTGGGCGTCGACGAACTCGCCGGTCTGCTCGAGCCGATCCGCGAAATCCTGCATGTAGCGCACGTGCGCCGACATCTCCTCCGGCGTCCACTTGTCCATCGATACGTCGTTGGCCGGGGCCGGGGCGCCGCGGTAGTGCTTGAGCAACAGGTACTTGGCCATGATGATCTCCTCTGTGCGATGCGACCGGTTTCGGCCGTCTTCACTGCGGGGACGGAGCCGGGCGGCGGTTCTCGACATCGCGCGCGAAAGATTTTTCCGGCCGTTTTCGCCCGGCCGTCCGCGCACCACGCCGAAACAGCTCCCGTGCCGGAACCTACCGGACCCAGAGCCACCCCCGGCCGACCTGATCGGCCATTCGCGGGGGCATCGCCTCCCGCACTCGCGCGGGACCGTGGCTCAGCGCGTACCCGCGCAACCGACTCGGGGCGGCGGTGGGCAGATAGAGCCGTTCTCGTTCCCGGATCCGCCACGGCGGCCGTCGCGGCAGGAGGCGGCCGGCCGCATCGGCCGCCCTGCGGTATCGGAGCCGCGCGGCGTGGCCGACCGCGTCGTCGATGACCGGCCCTCGATTCCACCGGGCGAGAGCGTCGCGGGCCACGCGAACCCGGAACCGCGGTCAAAGCGCAACTGCGGCTTCATCATTAGGATCGCGGCATGGACAGTCGCATAGTCGATCGAACCTCCGGGGACAGCGTCCGGCGATCGATCGTTTTGGGTGGGGGCGGCGCCATCGGCGGCGCTTGGATGTTGGGCCTTGCTGCCGAATTGCAGCGCGGGGGTATCGATTTGGGGGCCGCGGACTCGGTGGTCGGGACCTCGGCGGGGGCCGTTGTCGGGGCCGCGCTGGTCACCGGGCAGGACCCGAACTCGGTTGCCGAGGGGCCGTTTCCGGCGGGGAGCCCGATTCCGCCCGCGCCCGTGCTGAATTTCCCGTTGCTCGGCCTCGCCTTCTCGGCGCTGTTCGACCGGACGCCGGATCGCGAGGAGGTGGGGCGCAGGGTTGGGCGGGCGGCGATGGCGGAGCCGGCCGCGCTGCCTGCGCATATCGCGCCGATGCAATGGTCGCTCGGCGGCCGGGACTGGCCGGATGACAGGCTGCGGATCGCCGTCGTGGACACCGCGACCGGTCAGCGGCAGGTGCTGGACAGCGGCAGCGGGGTGCCGCTCGCCGTGGCGGCCACGGCGAGCCGGGCCTTTCCGGGATCGTTTCCGCCCGTCGTGGTCGGCGATCGGCGCTACATCGACGGCGGGTTCTTCTCGCCCACCAACGCGGACCTCGCGGCGGACTCGGATGTTCTGCTGGTCCTCGAGCCACTGGCGCATCGATATCCGCCGGAACAGGTTCGGGCCGAGCTCGCGAACACGGCGACCGGGGCCGTCGTGCGGTTCGGGCCCGACGCCGAGACGATCGCCATCTTCGACGCCTTCACGGCGAAACCCGACCTGATCACCGCCTGGCCGGTGGCATTCCGGTCGGGCGTTCGGCAGGCGGACGAGCTGGCGAAGCAGCTGATCGACGCGGGCTGGGCGGCCCCGGGATCACCGGCGTCGTAACGCGACCACACGCGGAGCGAGCTCTCGGCACGTCCGAGTGACGTGCCGAGAGCCCAACTCCTGTGCGCTGAGCGATATTTCAGCGAATCGTGCCCTTACCCGGGATCAGCGGCAGGTCCAGCGCGGTCACCCAGCCCGGGGGCAGATCGTTCACCGCGGGCACGGCATTGAGCGCGCGCAGGCCGGTGGACAGGCAGCCCGCGACCGCGGGGGTGCGACCGGACCCGTCGGTGAAGCGGAACGAGGTCTCCTGCGAGATCGACGGGGAGCCGATGATATCCACCCGGTAGACGTCATCCTTTGTGCCGGAAGGCCATTCGGGTGCGGCGTCGAGACCGATGCGGTTCACGTGTTCCAGGGTGATCACTTCCCGGCCCCGGTAGATGCCGTTGATCGTGAAACGGATCGCGGCGACGGTGCCCGCCTTCACGACGCCCTTGACCGACTGCCGGTCCTCGGGCGTCACCCACTTCTCCCAGGTGGTCGTGATGTTCTCGAGCTCGATGCCCGCGGCGGCCGCGATCATCGGGACGGTCGCGCCCCACGCCATGATCAGGATGTCCGGGTGCTCGAGCATCGCGTTGAACTCCGGCGGGTGGCCGATGCCCATCTCCAGCTCGTAATCGCCCTCGTAGTCGGTGTAGTCGAGCAGTTCCGACGCGCGCACCGACTGGACCTCGCCGCACAGGCCCATGAGCGTGAGCGGGAACAGGTCGTTGGCGAAGCCGGGATCGATGCCGGTGGTGAAGCAGGACGCGCCGCCCTCCTCGCAGGCCTGCGTGATCGGATCGCGCCACACGTCGGGCAGCTGCTTCATCGCCGGCCACACCCACGGGGTCATCGCGGTCGAGCACACGTCGATGCCCGCGCGCAGGAAACTGCTGATGACCCTGATGTTCTCATCGGCCAGCGCGGCCGTGGGGCCGTAGTGCACGACCGCGTCGGGGCGCAGGGCGATCAGTTCGTCCACCGAGTTCGTGGCCAGCACACCGGTTTTCGCGCCGCCGCACAGGTCACCGGCGTCCTTGCCGACCTTGTCCGGGTTGCTCACGCCGACGCCGACCAGTTCGAAGTTCGGGTGGTTCGCGATCTCGGTCAGCACCATGGAGCCGACGACGCCGGTGCCCCACAGGACAATTCGCTTCTTCATGAATACTCCCGGGTTATCGGTGGAATTCGCCGCAGTCGACGGTCAGCATCTGACCGGTGATCGCGGTGGCGAGGTCGCTGGCCAGGAACAGGGTGGCGCGGGCGACCTCTTCGGGACCGGCCAGGCGCTTGAGGTCGGTCGGGGCGGCCTTCTCCCGGTAGATGTCCTGGTGGGTGACGCCGGCCTGGCTCGCGAGCCAGTCGAAGTACGCCTTGTTGAGGTCCTCGTAGATGTAGGACGGCGCGACGCTGTTGACGCGGATGCCGCGCGGGCCGAGTTCGGTCGCCAGCGACGAGGCCAGGTGCTGCAGTGTGCCCTTGGACAGCTTGTAGCCGGAGTATTCGGGCTGCGAGCTGTAGGACACGCACGAGTTGAGCATGATCACCGAGCCGCGCGAGCGCTCCAGCGCATCGGCGAACAGAGCGGAAAGACGCAGCGGGGCGAACACATTGGTCTCGTTCACCGTGCGCAGCGCGTCCAGGTCGATGGTGGTGATCGGGTTCATCGGCGGGATGGCGAACGCGTTGTTGATCAGGCAGTCGACCCGCTCGAATTCGCCGAGCGCGCGGTCGACGAGAGCGCCGCGCTGCGCCTCGTCGGTGATGTCGGTGGGCGCCACCAGCACGGTGCGGCCCAGGGCGCGAACCTCCTCGGCGACCGATTCGATCCGCTTCTCGGTGCGGCTGGCCAGCACCAGATTCGCACCCATGCGCGCGGCCTCGATGGCCAGCGAATAGCCCAGGCCGGGTCCCACGCCCGAGATCACGATGACCTTGTCCTGCAGCAGCGGTACCGGCGCATATGTGTCCGCGGGTACGGCTTGCGGGGCAGCTGACACGACTCCTCCTCGAGTCCGCAGCAGTTACACGATGTAACGACTTTGATGTGACAGACTGTAACGACTTCAGCCCGCACCGACAAGGACGAATTCCGTGACCGCACGCCACCGCCTGGGCCCGCACCGCGACCCCGCGCTGGACCGCGCGGTTCTCGACGCCGCCCGCGAGCTCCTCGTCGAACAGGGTTATGCCGCAACGTCGATCGACGCGATCGCGGCCCGGGCAGGCGTGAGCCGCCCCTCGATCTACCGCCGCTGGCCCTCCAAGGCCCACCTGATCGCCCAGGCGGTATTCCCCGACGTGGGCTCGGAGAAAATCGCCCCCGATCTCCCCGCGGAGATCCGGAAGGTAATCCGGGGCACGATCCAGCTCTTCGGCTCCGCCGAAACCCGCGCTGCGATGCCCGGCCTGATGGCAGAGATGCGCGAGGACCCCAGCCTCTACCGCAAACTGTCCGCCCGCCTGGACACCCCCACCCGCGAGGAACTGACCACCTACCTCCCCGGCTCCCCCACCCGCCCCGGCCTGGACCCCAACACCTTCCTCGACACGGTCGCCGGCGCGGCCCTGTTCGCGATGTGCATCCGCGACATAGACGACCTCGACGGGTTCGCCACGTCCCTGGAAGACCTACTGCTGTACGGGATCCTGGGCTCCCGCGAGCGGGCGGCGCGCCGGGAGACGGATACCGACGCGGGTCAGCGCGAGGGCGGCGAGTCGAGGTCGCCGTCCGGCGACGACCGCAGCCCCGCGCGGTAGGTCTCCCAGCTCGGAAGGCGAACGTCCTCGTCCGGGGCGACCTGTCGCATCTCGTACGTGGCATGGAAGTCCGATGCGCCCACCCAGTCGGACACGTCCAGGACCTGTTTCCGGTAGTCCCGGCGGTCGGCGCATCGGCGTTCGTCGACGGCGAACACCGCCACCTCGTCGAGGTCGGAATCTTGCAGGCGGACGATCACGATCTCCGGATCGGGACCCAAGTGCTGGAACGCCTCCTCGTTCACGGCGCGGATCGCGGCCCTGACGTGGTGCGGGGTGGGTTTCGTTGCTACGTAGCCACATTCGCGAATGTGGTGCAGGAAGTCGGCTTCGAGCGGGACCGCGTGCTCGACCAGGTAGTAGTGGATCGCGTGCGGCCAGATCCAGACGCCGTCGGTGCGGTCGATGGTCGGGACCACATCTCCCCGTGCGGGATCGAGCAGGTCCGCACCGCGCCGGCTGGTTCCCATCACGAATGCGCCACCGGCCAGGAAATTCGCAACCGCTGCACGTTCGGCGGGGTCGGTGACGTGAACTCGATCCGGCGAAGACTTCGGCCCGCCCTGGCTGTCGATGCCATGGAACGCACTCGCGATGCGCACGGAACCCCCTTCGGTCCAACCGGATCAGTCGAACCTACCGTGGCTCGACGGATCAGCTGCTCGGCCGCCCGGCGAACACGTTGTAGAGGGTGTCCTTCAGGGTGTTCATCCAGCGTTCGTCGGTCTCGCGGCGTTGGGCGCGTTCAGCTTTCGGGGAGCCGGGGGTATAGCGCCAGCGGGACCAGGGTGAGTGGGGGCGGGCCAGGCGGGTCGCGCCCACCACGCCCACCAGGGGGATGAACAGGGCCAGCATGCCCGTCCAGATCTTGCCCTTGGCGAGGGTGATCAGGGCCATCGCACCGTGGAACAGGACCAGGAGGGTCAGGAACTGCCAGCCCCTGAACGAGTCGGTGACGCCGAGGGGGGTCGCGCCCAACAGCATCAGGGCTATCACCGCGGTCGCGATCACCACCGCGTCCACCGAGACGCGGCCCTGACTGGACCAGTAGACATCCTTCAGATCCAGCATCAGGGCGAACTCGTCCAGCACCAGGGCGGCGCCCACCCCGAACAGGGCCGCGCAGAGCTCGAGCCACGGCGAGCGGTCGCCGGCGGGGCCGAACACGCCGAACCCGGCGACGATCATGAAGATCACGCCGAACACCATGTGGTGGATGTGCAGACCGCCGGGGGTGACATTGCCGGGCCACCACGACACCCCCGCCCGAATCATGCGCACGCTGCAGCGGATGAACAGGAACGTGCACACGAAGGCCAGCAGCAGGATCGCGAGGGGCAGCTTGCCGGGTTGCACGATCATCCGATCGAACCACCCGGCCGCGAGCACGCCGACCGGAGCAGCGGGCGACATCAGCTCATCGCCCCGGCAGGATCCGGGGCGCAGCGGAATTCGGCGTCGAATACCCATTCCATCTCGCGCCCCGGCTTCCGCTCACCCGCACGTTTGCGGAGATTCCCGGCATCATGTCGACATTTCCGTCCCACCGAGATACCGGATATCCGCACTTGCCTTCAAACTACCGCGTGCAACGAGGTCCGATCGGTCGACGTTGCCGATTCGCCCGAAGCCATCTCGCAACGCCGGCGAGCGAGTCGGTCAGCGCCGCCCCAGATCGCCCGCGATAATCGCGTCGATATTGCGTTCCGCCAACGCCGTCACCGTAACGAACGGATTCACGGTGGTCGATCCGGGAATGAGCGAACTGTCGATGACATACAGGCCCGGATACGAAGTCAAGCGCCCGTAGTTGTCGGTCGACTCGTTCAGCACGCAGCCACCGAGTGGATGGTAGGCGAAATCGTCCCCCCACATCTTTCCGTCGCCGAACAGATCGTCCCGGTAGGTGGTTCCCGCGCTGGCGTTGATCGGGTCGAGGACGCGCTTGGCCGCGTCGATGCTCGGCTGGTTCCACGCCGTCTGCCAATCCAGGTCAACCCGGCCGGTGGCCTCGTCGAACCTGAAGGCGCCACGATTCGGATTCTTGGTGATTGCCAAATGCATATTGACGAAGGTCTCGACACCGATGGGGAACGAGGTGATTTCGACGAACGCCTGACCCGCCGTGTCGTCCCAATTGTCGATACCGAGGGCGGTGATGGTGGACTGGTTGATCCCGGTCGGATCGTCGAGCCGATTCTGCCTGGCGGCCATCACGTTGCCGTTGTTGCCCCAATTGGACCCCACCGAGTCCGGCAGGTTCGGCAACGCCCCGGTCGCCTTCTGCGTGACCAGCAACTTGCTCGTGCCGACGCTGCCCGCGGCGAAGAAAACATGCTGCGCGACAACCGTTTTGGTGGCTATGACGTGACCGTCGGTACCGATCTCGTCCATTCGCACCTGGTAGCCGCCAGCGGGAGCCGGGGCCACGACGGCGACGACGTGCAGGGGAACGACGGTCACCCGGCCGGTCGCGGCGGCCGCGGCCAGATAGGTCTTGTCCAGACCCTGCTTACCGAAGTTGTTGCCGTACAACGATTCCTTGTTCAGCGCCGACAGCGGAACCGTCCCGGCCTGCTCCTGCTTCATATAGTCGAAGTCGTACACGTTCGGCACGAACGTGGTCGAAAAGCCCGCGCCCGCAGCCAATGCCCGGCCGACCCGCGCGTACTCGTAACACGGCGCGCTCTCGAACCACTCCTCGTCGATCCGGTTCACCCGCAACGCGGCGTTGGCACGCGGATAGTAGGTGTCGTACATTTCGCCGGGATCGACCGACGGCAGGATCTCGTGGAAGAACTCGCGGCGCGGTGTCACCGCCATTCCACCGTTGACCAGTGAACCCCCGCCCACACCGCGGCCCTGATACACCCGGATACCCCCGAAATGCTCGGCGGCGAGCACGCCGGTGTACCGCTCGACCGGCATGTTGATGGGGATACCGAGCAGATGATCGGTCGGCTGATCGGTCGTCGTCGACAGCCAGGAGGATCGGCCGTCGGCGGGCACGGTCCCGGAAAAGACCTTGCCGTCGGGCCCCGGCGTATCCCAGGCCATACCCTGTTCGACGATCGTGACGTCGTGCCCGGCCTCCGCGAGCCGCAACGCCGCGACCGCACCGCCGTACCCGGCGCCGATCACCAAGATCGGCACTGCCGCACCGTCTTCCAGCCGGCCGATCGGCAACGCCGCCCGCGCCCGTCGTGCGCCCCCGAGCACCGCCGCCCCGCCCAGAGCGGCGGCCCCGCCCAGCCCCGCCAGCACACCGGCCCCGACCAGAAACCCACGACGCCCGATACCGCGGCCCGACACCGCATCATCCGCTGGCACACGCACTACAAACCCCTCAACACTCGAGCAACCGCGCGCAGTCTATGCGCACAGCCACACGTCCCGGCGCGCCACTTGCCAATTCCCTTGCGCGAGCCGAATACACGCAACCCACTGCGGCAGCGGGCCATTCGAATCTCGGCCCCGCCGCGGCAGTAGGGCGCATTGCTCGACAGCGGGTTTGCCGGTCGGTTTTCTCAGCCGGGCCGCGTGTCGCGTAACGAGGCGAAGCAATCCGTCGATGCCATGTCGACCGATCCCTGCAGGCGTACCCACTCAGGCTTTAGCAACATCAGAGCTATCAGCAACTCGAGCGCGTCCGTAATGTCCGGTAACTCGCATCAGTCACAGTTGTCAAGCTTTGGCACACAACCGTGACACCTCAGCAACCAGATAACCGGTCCCATCCAACCAGCTATATCAGGCATGCATAGCTGCTAAATTGCTAGTGATGGAGAGGTATTCACGATGGTCGCGACGCCCTGTCGACGGGAGCGTTATCTCCGGTGTCCGCGACCTGACAGCCCGGATTGCCCGCCCGCCGGCCCCGGCGAGGCTCAGCGCTTGCGGTCCGATTTGCACCGAATCTCTCACCGCGCCCATCCGGGCGCATTATCAGACAACCTCGTCCAAGGTCGACGCCCCTGTCCGGGCGACCGACCGCCGTGCAGGCGATGGAGTCCGATCGGACTCGCCACCGCGGCGCATGGAGGAAGGGAGTGTGGCGTCGCCATCGAAGGGTTTGCATACTCTTGCCTTGCCGCGGGACCCGGCTGAATGGGCCTGTGCCGATCCGAATGGTGGATCGGCAGAGCTATGACCGCCGAGTCGGGTGCTCATCGGATCGCTGATCGAGCGAATTCGAGATACCTCGCCGGTTGATCCGGGGCCACGGGACAACGGCACCGGGGCGAGCGGGCATCCATCTGCATTCAGATTTCGTATGAGGTTTGCCGGTGCGGTTCTTCGCGTCGTGCGACCGGCGATAACGAAGAGGTTGTGCAATGGACGAGAACCAGGACTGGGCCACTTCCGACTCGGAGTTGATTCCGCTTTCGAGAGCCCAGTACGGTATGTGGCTTGCCGGCCAGGCGTCGAATGGGTCGGCTGTCAACATTGCGCACTACATAGAGATCGACGGGACGATCGATAACGCGATATTCACGCGAGCGGTCAACGACGCCGGGCACGAGACCGAGTCGATGCTGGTGCGAATCGTACTTTCCGATGGAGAGCCCTTCCAATTCGTCGATCGCAGTATCGCCTATGCGGAAGAGATACTCGATTTCAGCGGCGAGGCCGATCCCGTCGCCACGGCAATGGAATGGATGCGACGCGATTGCAGCGCGCCGACGCACGATTTGAGCCGCGATCGCCTGGCGGCGACCCGGCTGATCAAGGTCGCCGCCGAAAAATACTTCTGGTATGCGCGCGCGCATCATCTGGTCATCGACGGATACGGCGCGTTCAATCTGCTCACTCGCGTCGCGGAACACTACAACGCCCTGTTCGAGAACCGTGCGCCGTCACCCCTGTCGGCGGCGACGCTGGCCGAGATAGTCGAGCACGAGCGCACCTATCGGTCCGGTTCCCGGTTCGAAACCGATCATCGATACTGGCTGAACAAGTCCGCTGAACTGCCCGCCCCGATCGGATTGGCCGGTCGCAGCGGCCGCCCGAGTCTGGACGACGCGGTCGCCGCCCGCGAGGTTTCCCCGGAGATCGCCGACGCCCTCGATCGATGCGCCACCCGGCACAGCGCGTCATCTCCGCAGGTGGTGATCGCCGCCTTCGCCGCGTTCCTGTCTCGAATGACCGGCGCGAACGAGGTCGTGCTCTCGATGCCGGTGAGCGCCCGCGTGACCAAACGCCTGCGCAACGCCGCGGCGATGCTGGCCAACATGGTGCCGATCCACTTCACCGTCGGCGCCGGCACCACCGTCGAGACACTGGTGCAGAGCTCGATGTCCGAACTCGCCCTCGCTCTGCGTCATCAGCTGTACCGCTTCGAAGACATGCGCAGAGAGTTCCCGGCCTTCGACACGGCGGCCAACGCCTTCGGGCCGATCGTGAACATCGTGTTCTTCGATTCCGAAATCCGGCTCGGCCGAGCCGTGGGGCGCTATCACGCCCTGACCTCCGGCGCACTCGACGACCTGCAGCTGAACCTCTACCGCCAGGGAACCGACCCGCTGATGGTCGAACTCCACGGCAACACCGGTCTGTACGACGACTCCGAGCTGACCTCGTATCTGGGCCGATTCCTCGACTTCCTGTCGTGCCTGCTGGAGAGCCCCCCGGACACCCCGGTCTCCGCCATCCCGGTCATCAGCGCGGCAGAAGAGCAGCGGATCCTCGTCGAGCTGGCCGGCCGTCCCGGCCTGCACACGCCGGCGACGTTGGTCGATCTCGTCGGGCACACGTCCGACGGCGCACCGACCGAGACATCGCGGGTCGCCGTCAGTACGGAATCGGGCACGATCACCTACGGTGAGCTGGATATCCGCTCGAATCGGTTCGCACGGCGACTGATCGAGCTGGGCGCCGGCCCGGAATCACTCGTCGCCATCGCGATGCCGCGCACCATCGACCTGATCGTCGCGGTCCTGGGTGTCCTGAAGTCGGGCGCGGGCTACCTCCCCCTGGACCTGACCCACCCCGCCGATCGGCTCGCGTACATCCTGTCGGACGCCGACCCGCTCATGGTCGTGACCGATGACGGCGTGCTCGACGCGGTGTCGACGGACCCCGGGCGAATCGTCTACTTCGATGACCCCGACCGGCACGACTTCGACGGCCGGCCGGTGTCCGACGCCGAGCGCCGGACCCCGCTGCGCCCGGATCACCTCGCCTATGTCATCTACACGTCCGGCTCGACCGGTAAGCCCAAGGGCGTCACGATCACCCACCGGGCGGCGGTCAGCCACGTGACGAACGCGTGCGCCGAGATCGGGATCCGCGCCGGCGACGTGTGGAGCTTCTTCCACTCGTTCGCGTTCGACTACTCCATCTGGGAGATATTCGGCCCCCTGACCACCGGCGGGCGAATCGTCATCATCGACGGTCTCACCGCCCGATCACCGGACGACGTGGTGCGGCTGCTGGCCCGCGAGCAGGTGACGGTTTTCAGTCAGACTCCCTCGGCGTTCTTCCAGTTCGCCGCGGCCCGCCAACGGTATTCCGCTGCCGGTGAGACCGAAGGACCGCCGGCGCTGCGCCTGGTCGTACTCTCCGGCGAGGCCCTCGACCCGGCCGGCCTGGCGAAATGGTACGAGCACAATCCCGGACTTCCCCTGCTGGCCAACAGCTATGGAATCACCGAGACCACGGTCTTCGTCACCTACACCGAGCTCACGGCGGACTCCGCTGTTCCCGGGGCGCAAAGCCCGATCGGGTCCGCGCTGCCGGGGCTGCGGACCTACGTGCTGGATCCGATGCTGCGGCCGTGCCCGCCCGGCGCCTGGGGCGAAATGTATGTCGCGGGCGAGCAGTTGGCCCGCGGCTATCTCGGCCGGACCGCCCTGAGCGCGGCCCGGTTCGTCGCCGATCCGTTCGCGAAACCCGGCGAACGGATGTACCGCAGCGGCGATATCGCACGCTGGAACACCCGCGAGGAACTGGAATACCGCGGCCGAGCCGACCAGCAGGTGCAGTTGCGCGGATTCCGGATCGAGCTGGACGAGATCCGGGCGGCACTGCTGTCCCATCCGGCAGTGTCGGTGGCCGTCGTGACCGTCGATCGCCCCGATACCGAGTCCGCGCGGCTGGTCGCCTACATCGTCGCCGCGCCCGCCGCGGTGTGGACCATCGACGAATTGCGCGCGCATCTGGCAAATACGCTGCCCGACTACATGATTCCCACGTGCGTCCTCGAGATCGAGTCGGTGCCCCTGACGGCCAACGGCAAGGTCGATTTCCGAGCGCTGCCCGAACCCGTGGTCGAATCGGACATACCGTTCGTCGCCCCCGCGACGCCTGTCGAACAGGCTGTGGCGGAGGTGTTCTCGGAAGTTCTCGGCGCCGCCCAAGTCGGCGCGCTGGACAGCTTCTTCGCGCTCGGCGGCAACTCCCTGTCCGCGAACACCGCGGCGGTGCGCATGGCCAAGGTTCTCGGTTGCGAGGTGTCGGTACGAGACCTCTTCCAGCAGCCGACGGTGGCGGGACTGTCGCAGCGCCTCGAAGCCCTCACCGCCGATAGCGCCTCCCCCGCGCCGGCGCTGGTCGCCACGGACAGACCCGATCCGATACCACTCGCCCCGGCGCAGGTCCGGATCTGGCTGATGGATCAGGCCGATCACGCGGCGGCGCTCTACAACATCCCCCTGGTCCTGCGGCTGTCCGGGAACCTGGACGTTGCCGCCCTGCGCGCGGCGCTGCGGGACGTCATCGAGCGCCACGAATCACTGCGGACCCGCTATCCGGCGATCGAGGGCGCCGGCACCCAGGTCGTTCAGGACGCCGACGAGGTCGTCGCGACGTTCGACGTGACCCCGCAACCGGTCCGCGCCGCCGACGTCGGCGATCGGGTACGCGCCCTCGCCGCTGTCGGCGCCGACCTGAGCGCGCACGCCCCGGTCCACGCCACCGTGCTGGCCGTGACCGACAACCCGGGCGAGCACGTGCTCGTGCTGGTGCTGCATCACATCTGCTGCGACGGAGTCTCGCTGGGGCCGCTGGCCGCCGACACCGCAATCGCCTACGAGGCGCGGTCGCGCGGGCGAGCGCCGGGTTGGAACCCGCTGGCGATCCAGTACGCCGACTACAGCCTGTGGCAGCGCCGTGTGCTCGGCGATCCGGACGATCCCGAATCACTGGCCGCGAACCAATTGCGGTACTGGGTAACACAACTCGCGGATATGGCGCCGCTGCTGGAATTGCCCGCCGATCGTCCGCGCCCGCCACAGCCGACCTTCGCCGGCGGCGTGGTCGACTCGGCCATCCCGGCCGATCTCTTCGCGGGAATCGAGCAGCTGGCGCAGCGAACCGGAGCCACGCCCTTCATGGTCATCCACGCCGCGGTGGCGATACTGCTCGCGCGCCTGGCGGGGACCTCGGACGTCACCGTGGGCACCCCGGTCGCCGGACGCGGTGAACCGGCGCTCGAGCCCCTGATCGGCATGTTCGTCAACACGGTGCCACTGCGGACCCGCGTTGTGCCCGAGGAATCGTTCACCGGCCTGCTCGGGCGGGTCGTCGACGTCGACGTCGACGGTTTCGCACACAGCGCGCTGCCCTTCGATCGCATTGTGCAAGAACTGCATCCGGCTCGCTCGATGGCGTACGCGCCGCTGTGTCAGGTGTTCCTGGCGCTCGAGAATTCGGGGCGTCCGAGCGTGCAGCTGCCCGAACTCACGGTCGAGATGATCGAGCCCGCCGACGAGCCCGCCAAGGTCGACCTCATCGTCACGGTGTGCGAGAACAGCACTCCCGAGCGCGATGTTCGGTTGCGCCTGAACTACGCCACCGATCTCTTCGACGCCGAGACCATCGAGGCCCTGGCGGGCCGCCTGGTCCGCGTTCTCTCGACGATCGTCGCGGATCCGCGGGTCCGGGTCGGCGATATCGAGCTGTTGGACGCCCGCGAGAGCGGACAGCTGGTTCCGGCCTCGGGCGGTCCGGCCGAGCAGCCGTACCCCCTGGCCGAACTCTGGTCGGTCGGTGACCCGACGGCCCCCGCCATTGTCGGCGGCGCCCGCACGGTGTCCTACGGGGAGCTCGACGCGTGGTCGAACCAGCTTGCGCGAGTACTGATCTCGCACGGCGTCGGGCCGGACCGCCCACTCGCGATCCTGCTCGGCCGCTCGATCGACTTCGTCGTCTCGGTGTGGGCCGCGACGAAGGCCGGCGCGGCCTTCGTCGCCATCGATCCCCGCAACCCCGCCGAGCGTGTCGCCCACATCGTGGCCGATTCCGGTGCCCGGATCGTGATTACCACGACCGAACACGAGACATCGTTCGCGCAGCCGAACCCGAGCCTGGTCATCGACGACCCCTACACCGTGGCCCGGGTCGCGGCGGCCTCGGCACTGGCGGTGACCGATACCGACCGCGTACGCCGCTGCCATGTCGCCGATATCGCCTACATCCTCTACACCTCCGGATCGACGGGGACCCCCAAAGGGGTCGCGGTGTCGCACCGGGGGCTCGCGAACTTCGCCGCAGAGCAGCGAGACCGCTACCGGATCGACCGCGATTCCCGGGTTCTGCAGTTGGCCGCCCCGGGATTCGACGCCGTGGTGCTCGAGTTGCTGATGGCCCACACCAGCGGCGCCGCCCTGGTGGTGTCACCGCCGGAGATATTCGCCGGAGACGAACTCGCACAGCTGATCCGCGCCCAGCGGGTGTCGCACGCGTTCGTGACCCCGAGCGTGCTGGCGACGATGTCACCCGGCGGATTGGACTCGCTGCGGGTCCTGGTCGCCGGCGGTGAGGCCGTGACCGCCGAGACGACCGAGCTGTGGGCCCCCGGCCGGCGGCTGCACAACGGATACGGACCCACCGAGACGACGATCATGGTCGCGATCAGCGATCCCCTGCGCGCCGGTGAACCGACCACGATGGGTGGCCCGATCCGCGGTGTCGACGCGGTCGTGCTCGACGATCGGCTGCGACCGGTACCGACCGGGGTCGGCGGCGAATTGCACATCGCCGGTGCACATCTCGCGCAGGGCTACCTCGGCCGCCCCGGGGCCACAGCGGGCACGTTCGTCGCCAACCCGTTCGGTCCGCCGGGAAGCCGCATGTACCGGACGGGCGATCTGGTGCGCTGGAACAGCGACGCCACCCTCGCCTACCTCGGGCGGAGCGACTTCCAGGTCAAGATTCGCGGTCAGCGCATCGAACTGGGCGAGATAGACAGCGTGCTCGCCGCACACGAAACGGTCACCGCGGCAATCACGGTCGGTGTCGACTCCCCCGACGGGACACGACTGGCCGCCTATGTCGTGCCCGCTGCCGCGGGCATCGACACCACCGCGCTGCTCGAGCACTTGGCCCGGCAGCTGCCGGCACACATGATCCCGGACGTCGTGATCCCGCTCGCGGCGATACCGCTGTCACCGGTCGGCAAGATCGACCGGGCGGCGCTGCCGGAGCCGGTCTTCACCCGCTCCACCGATTACGTGGCGCCGCGAACCCCACTCGAGCGGGTCGTCGCCGATGTCTTCGCGCAGGTACTGGAACTGGGCCGGGTCGGAGCCGAGGACAATTTCTTCGAGCTGGGCGGCAACTCGCTCTCGGCTACCCGGGCAACCGCGCGCCTGGGCACGGCCCTCGGCGTCGTCGTGCCCATGCGAACGCTGTTCGAGCACGCCTCCGTCGCGAGGTTGGCCGAGCACATCGACGGCTACGAGCAGACGCGACGCCTGCCGCTCGTTCCGCAACACCGTCCGGACCGGATTCCGCTCTCACCCGCGCAGACCCGGATGTGGTTCCTCAACCAGTTCGACACGGCCTCCGCGCTGTACAACATCCCCGTGGTGGTGCGCCTGACCGGTGAGCTCGACGCGCACGCCATGCGCTCGGCATTCGCCGATGTCCTCGAGCGGCACGAAACGCTGCGGACCATCTACCCCGACAGCCCCGACGGACCGCACCAGGTGATCGTCACGGTCGAAGACGCCCTGCCCCACCACGATCCGATCCGGGTACCGGCGAGCGAACAGGACACCCGCATCCGGTCGGTGGTGACCGCCGGCTTCGACGTCACCCGCGAGGTTCCCGTCCGGCTCGCGATCCTGCGGAGCGCACCCAACGAGCACGTGGTCGTCGTGGTGTTCCATCACATCTGTTTCGACGGGTCGTCGCTGGCGCCACTGGCCGCCGACCTCATGACCGCCTACCGCGCCCGCGCGCACGGTCGCGCGCCGGAATGGTCTCCGCTGCCCGTGCAGTACGCGGACTACACGCTGTGGCAACGGAATCTGCTCGGCGCCGACGACGATCCCGACAGTCCGGCGGCCGCGCAGATCACGTACTGGCAGCAGACCCTCGCCGGACTGCCCGACCTGCTGGACCTGCCGGCCGACCGCCCCCGTCCACCGAATCAGTCCTTCCGCGGGGCAACGATCACCGCGAGTGTGCCGGCCGAACTCCACCGAGACGTGCTGGCGCTCGCCCACCGGCACGACGCGACGGTGTTCATGGTGCTGCACGCCGCGTTCGCGACGCTGCTGGCGCGCCTGTCCGGCAGCGGAGACATCGCAATCGGTACCCCGATCGCCGGTCGCGGCGAACCGGGGCTGGACGGCCTGGTCGGCATGTTCGTCAACACACTCGTCCTGCGGACCGGTGTGCACGGCGACTCCTCGTTCCTCGAGGTGCTGGATCACGTACGCACCGCTGATCTGGAGGCTTTCGACAACGCCGACATCCCGTTCGAGCGTCTGGTCGAGGTACTCAATCCCCCGCGCAGCACCGCGCACGCACCACTGACCCAGGTCGGGTTCTCCTTCCAGAACATCGACGTGCCCGTGCTGCGGTTCGACGGTCTCACCGTCGCCGCGGAGCTGGTCGACCCGCACGTCGCCAAGTACGACCTGCACCTGAATGTGGTGGACGCACCGGTCCCCGACGGTGAGCCGGGTCCGCTGGGCATCGAATTCGGCTATGCCGTAGATCTTTTCGATGAAGCGACCGCTCGCACGCTCGTCGCGCGATTCGTGCGATTGCTGCGTGCCGTCGTCGGGGACCCGCGGTCCGTGGTCGGTGACGTGGACCTGCTGGATTCCGCGGAGTTCCGTTCGCTCACCGGCAATCCGAGCCCGGCGCGGCAGCCGACGGCGACGACACTCGCGCAGCTCTTCGCGGCGCAGGTGGCCGCGACTCCGGGGAACACCGCCGTCCACGACCAGGACAGCGGACAACAGCTCAGTTACGCGGAGTTCGGCGCCCGAGTCGACACCCTGGCCCGGGTGCTCATCGGCCGCGGGCTGGGCCCGGGTGACATCGTGGCCGTGGCCATGCACCGCTCGCTGGATCTGCTGGTCACCCTGTACGCGATCCATGCGGCGGGCGCCGCGTACCTGCCCTTGGATCCCGACAGTCCACACGAGCGGATCCGCACCGTGCTCGATACCGCCCGGCCCCGCGCCGTGGTGACCCGCCCCTGCGACAGCGCCGCACTGGGCACCTGGGGCCCGGTATGGCTGCTGGAGGAGCTGGGCGGGACGCCGGACGAGTCCGAGGTGACCGATGCCGAGCGCACCCGGTCGCCGCACCCGGCCGATCTGGCCTACGTCATCTACACCTCCGGCTCGACCGGAACACCGAAGGGCGTCGCCCTCCCGCACGCCGCGGTGGTCAACCAGCTCGACTGGATACGCACGCACTACGCTCTCGCCGACGACGATGTACTGCTGTGGCGAACACCGTTCACCTTCGATCTGTCGGTGTGGGAACTGTTCTCCGCCTTGACCTGTGGCGCGTCGGTGGTTATCGCGGACGACTCCCATCGGGCAGATCCGCGACTGCTCGAGCAGCTGATGGCCGACTTCGGGGTCACCACGGTGGATTTCGTGCCTTCGCTGCTGTCGGCGTTCCTCGACGGCGCCGATACGCTCGCACTTCCCCGGCTGCGGCAGGTGCTGTGCATCGGCGAAGCCTTGCCCGCCGCCGCCGTGCGCCGGTTCCGCGACCTCAGCGACGCGCGCATCGACAATCTGTACGGTCCCACCGAGGCCGCGGTCAGCGTCACGGCATACCGCATCGACGACGCCGACGACGTATCGCCGGTGCCGATCGGCACACCGCAAACGAATGTGACCGTGCGCGTGCTGGATTCGCGTTTGCACCCCGTACCGCAAGGCGTGGCCGGCGAACTGTATCTGGGCGGTGTGCAGCTCGCGCGGGGCTATCACAACGGTCCCGGTACGACCGCGACCGCGTTCGTCGCCGACCCCTTCGCCGGGGTCCCCGGATCTCGTCTCTACCGCACCGGCGATCTGGTCCGCTGGAACAGCGATGGCGTCCTGCAATTCGTCGGCCGCGCCGACACCCAGGTCAAGATCCGGGGCCTGCGTATCGAGCTCGGCGATATCGAAGCGGCCCTGACCTCGCACGCGGACATCCAGGCCGCCGTCGTGCAGGTGTGTTCCGAGCAGGACGACCCGCGTCTGGTCGGATACATCGTCGCCACCTCGGTGCTCGACGACCGCCGCGTCCGGAAACACCTGTTGCACCAGCTGCCCGCGTATATGGTGCCGACGGCGGTGATCCAGGTGGACGCCATTCCGCTCACCCCGAACGGCAAGGTCGACTACAAGGCCCTGCTCGCGCTCGGCGATGGCGGCGACACGCACGACTATCGTGAGCCACGAGGGCTTTTCGAAGAATCCGTCGCCGCGGTGTTCGCCGATCTGCTCGCGCGGTCCGAAGTGGGGGCCGACGACAACTTCTTCGATCTGGGCGGAAACTCACTGGTCGCCTCCCAGGCCCTGAGTCGGATCGGCGGCGCCGTCGGCGTGTCGATCCCGCTGCGGGTGCTGTTCGAGGCGCCGACGATCGCCGAGCTGGCCGAACGGATCGCACTGCTGCGGGAGGTGCCTGCCCTCCCGGCGCTGACCAAACTCCCACGGCCCGAGCGCATTCCGCTGTCGCCCGCGCAGCTGCGGATGTGGTTCCTCAATCAGCTGGATCCCGATGCGGCCGGGTACGTCATTCCGCTGGTGATCGCACTGCGCGGCGAACTCGATCTCGACGCGCTGGTCGCCGCCTTCGCCGATGTGATCGAACGCCACGAGAGCCTGCGCACGATGTATCCGGCCAGCGACGGACAACCCGAACAGCTGGTGATCGATGCGCGTGCGGCGTTCGCCGCACACGATCTCACCCCCCGCCGGATCCGGCGGGAGCACCTGCCCGCCGAACTGGAGATGTTCTACCGCAACGGATTCGACGTCGCCGAGTCGGTACCGGTACGCGTGGCGCTGTACCAACTCCCGGACACCGGCTGGGTGGTCGCGCTGGCCGTCCACCACATCGGTTGCGACGGATTCTCGGTGGCGCCGCTCGTCACCGATCTGGTCTCGTCCTATCGGTCCCGCGCGGCGGGCACGCCCCCGGATTGGACGCCGCTGCCGGTCCAGTACGCCGACTACACCCTCTGGCAGCGAGAGCTGCTCGGCGACGTCGGGGACACCGACTCCCGCGCGGGCCGGGATCTGGCCTACTGGCGCGAACGCCTCGACGGCGTCCCGGAGTTGATCGCGCTGCCCACCGATCGCCCGCGCCCGCGGGCACAAACCTTCCGGGCAGCGGTGCTCGGGCAGCGGTTGGGCGGCGAGCTGCACGGGCGGATCGAGTCCCTGGCGCGTCGCTCGGGCACCACCTCGTTCATGGTCGTGCACGCGGCGCTGGCCGTGCTGCTGTCGAAAATGTCCGGGAGCGAGGACATCACAGTCGGCGTGCCGCATGCCGGTCGCGGCGACAAAGCACTCGACCGACTCGTCGGGATGTTCGTCAATACGCTGGTGCTACGGACCCGGCCGGTGCCCGAGCAGAGCTTCGCGACCCTGCTCGAACACGTCAAACAGGCCACCCTCGACGCGTTCGACCACGCATCGGTTCCCTTCGAGGCGCTCGTGGAAGCGCTCAATCCCACGCGGACAACAGCGCATTCGCCCCTGTTCCAGGTGATGCTGGCCTACCAGAACATGACCCGCGCACGAGCCGAACTCGAGGACCTGACCGTCGAGGAGTTGGATCCCGGTGCGGGCGCGGCCATCTACGACCTGCTGTTCATGGTCAGTGAGGACCACGGCCCGCACCGCACACCGGCCGGAATGACGGTCCGCCTGACCTATGCCACCGACCTGTTCGACGAGACCACGGCCCACCGCCTGATCGACGGCCTGACCCGCGTTCTCACCGCCGTCACAACCGACGACACGCGGATGGTCGGCGAGATCACGGTGCTCGACGAGAGCGAACTGCAGCGGGTGTTGCGCGACTGGAACGACACCGGCGCCTCCGCGGCACCGGGCCGCACGCTCGTCGACATGTTCGACGAGCAGGTCGCCCGGACACCGGACCTGCCGGCGGTGCAGACACCCGGCGGTCCGGCGACGAGCTACCGCGACTTCGACGCCGAGACCAACCGGCTGGCCCGATGGCTCATCGCCCGCGGCGCAGGACCGGAAACGGTTGTCGCCGTTGCCATGCGGCGCTCGACGACATCGGTGACCACGGTGTACGCGGTGCTCAAGTCGGGGGCGGCGTTCGTACCGATCGACCCCGGCCACCCGCGAGCCCGCATCGCCCAGATCCTGGACGCGACCGATCCGGCGCTGGTCCTGACAACCGCCGACGACGCGCACGCGCTGCCCGAGGGCGTGGACCGGATCGCCGTCGACCGAATCGATCTCGGCGGCCTCGACGACGCACCGGTTTCCGATGCCGACCGGCGCGCACCGCTGCGAGCGGACAACCTCGCGTACGTCCTGTTCACCTCCGGATCCACCGGTGTGCCCAAGGGGGTGTCGCTGACACACGCGGCAACCGCGAGCCAGCTCGCCTGGGCGCAGCACCAATGGCCCCACGACGCCTCCGATGTCGTGCTGCACAAGACTCCCCTCACCTTCGACATCTCCGTGTGGGAGCTGCTGTGGCCCCTGCAGACCGGTGCCCGGGTGCTCGTCGCGGCCGCTGACGGGCACCGCGACCCCGCCTACCTGGCCGGCACGATCGCCGACCACCGGGTCACCACCGTCCACTTCGTGCCCTCGATGCTCGATGTCTTCGCGGAATCGGGCGGACACCGCGCGCTACCGTCGGTGCGGCGAGTGTTCGTCGCCGGAGAAGCGCTGGCGCACAAGACCGTTGCAGTGGCCGGCCCCGTCTTCCCCGGCGCCGAACTGGTGAACTGGTACGGGCCCGCCGAGGCGGAGGTCGTCACGGCGCACCGCTGCTCGGCGACCTCGGCGCCGGGATCGGTTCCGATCGGCGCCCCGGTGTCGGGGATGACGACGGTCGTGCTCGACCGGTGGCTGCGGCCGGTACCGGTCGGCGTTGCGGGCGAGCTGTATGTTTCGGGCGTCCAATTGTCCCGCGGCTACCACGCGCGCACCGATCTCACCTGCGCCGCTTTCGTCGCTCACCCCTTCGGGGCGCCCGGCGAGCGCATGTACCGCACCGGAGACCTGGTCCGCTGGCGCTCGGACGGCGAGCTGGATTACCTGGGCCGCCGCGACTTCCAGGTGAAGGTGCGTGGTCAGCGCGTCGAGCTGGGTGAGATCGAGTCGGCGCTGCGGTCCATCCCCGAGGTCGCCGGCGCCGTCGTGACGGTGACGGACCGGCTGATCGCGGGATACGTGACGGTGACGCCCGGCGCGGCGGTCACCGGCGGCGACCTCCGCTCCCGGTTGCGCGCGCTGCTGCCCGCGTACCTGGTACCCGACGGTATCCAGGTGCTCGACAGCTGGCCCTTGACCGCGAACGGCAAGCTCGACCGCGCGGCGTTGCCCGCGCCGCAGATCGTCCCCGACACCGAGCCGACGGCTCCGCGAACACCGGCCGAGGCTGTCCTGGCGGAAATAGTCGCCGGGCTCGCCGGTCACGAGCAGGTCGGTGTCACGTCGAATTTCTTCGAGGTCGGCATCAACTCGCTGTCGGCGGCCCAGCTCGCCGCCCGGGGCGCAGCGGCGCTGGGCGTCGATATTCGCATCGGCGATGTCTTCGACGCTCCGACGGTCGCAGAACTCGCCGAACGGGTCGACTCCCGCACCGGCGGCCCCGCCGGCCCGGCCCTGACCACGTCCGCACGGCCGCCGCTCATCCCGCTCTCGGCGGCGCAGCGGCGCATGTGGGTGATCAACCAGGTCGATGTCACGTCGGCGGGCTACAACATCAGCTTCGCGGCCCGGTTGACCGGTGTTCTCGACATCGACGCGCTGCGGCTCGCGTTCGACGATGTCAGCACGCGCCACGAACCCCTGCGGACGGTCTATCCGAGCGTTGCCGACCGACCCTGTCAGGTCGTCCTGGATCCCGCCGCGGCGAACGCGGACCTGGTGCTGGAACCGATCCAGGTCACCGGTGAGCAAGACCTGGCCGACCGCATCGCGCAGGTGGTCGGCACCGGCTTCGATATCGCCGCCGAGGTCCCCGTGCGGGCACGGGTCTATCGAGTCACGCCCGACACCCATGTCCTGGTGTGCGTGGTCCACCATGTCGCCGCCGACGGAGCGTCCATGGCGCCCCTCGCCGGTGACATCTTCGCCGCCTACCAGGCGCGGGCGAACGGCAAAGCGCCGCAGTGGGATCCGATGCCGGTGCAGTACGCCGACTACGCCCTGTGGCAGCGGGAGCTGCTGGGGTCACCGGACGACTCGACCTCGCTGATCGCCCGGCAGTTGGCGCACTGGACCGGCACTCTCGAAGACGCACCGGAGCTGCTCGACTTGCCGATCGACCACCCGCGACCGGCCATGCTGTCGATGACCGGGGCCTCGGTGGGTTTCGAGGTGTCCGCCGACCTGCACGAGGCCATCGCCGGTCTGGCCCGCCGCGAGGGCGTCACGGTATTCCTCGTGCTGCACGCGGCGCTCGCGGTCATGCTGGCGCGCACCACACACTCCGACGACATCTCGATAGGCACCCCGGTCGCCGGGCGCGGCAGACCCGAACTGGACCCGCTGGTCGGGATGTTCGTGAACACGGTCGTCCTGCGTACCCGCCAGCGCGACGACCAGTCGTTCCGCGAATTTCTGGCCGACGTGCGTCAGGTCGACCTGACGGCGTGGTCCAACGCGGACGTGCCGTTCGATCGGGTGGTCGATGCCCTGGGCCGGTCGATCACCACCGCCTACACGCCGCTGTACCAGGTGATGCTCGTGTTGACGAACCACTCCACCACGGGGTTCGAGCTGCCCGGAGTCCAGGTCGATCTGATCGATACCGGTGTCCCGCAAGCCAAGACCGATCTCACGATGTTCTTCACCGAGCGCATGACGGACGGGCAACCCGCGGGACTCGACGGCGAAATCATCTACGCAACAGATGTTTTCACCGACTCCACGGCTACCGCGCTGGCCCGGCGGCTGCTTCTGGTCCTCGAATCGATCACCTCCGATCCGGACCGGTCCGTGGGTGCGATCGCGATTCTCGACGCCGAGGAGACCGATCGTCTGGTTCCGGCACGCGGCGGGGCCGCCGTCGAGGTCCCCGCCCGGCTCCCGGACCTGCTGACCGCGACGGCCGCGGCCAACCCGTCGGAGATCGCGTTGATCTTCGGCGACGACCGCCTGACCTACGCCGAACTCGATGCCCGATCCAATCGGCTCGCCCGGTACCTGATCGGCCGCGGCGCTGGGCCGGGGACAGCCGTGGCGCTGGCGGCGGAGCGTTCGATGGAGTTCCACATCGGGTTGTGGGCGATCACCAAGACCGGGGCGGCGTTCGTCCCGATGGATCCCCGCCACCCCCGGGAACGCCTCGACCGGATGGCTCGCGACTGCGGATTCGCGCTCGGGATCACTCGCGCGGATTCGCGCGCCCTGCTGCCGGATGGGATCGAGTGGGTGATTCTCGACGACCCGGCGGCCCTCGCGGCGATCGCAGCGTGTCCCGACCGGCCGGTGACCGACGACGACCGGCGACGACCGTTGCATCTGCTCGACGCGGCCTATGTGCTCTTCACCTCCGGATCGACGGGCACCCCCAAGGGTGTGGTCGTGTCCCACACCGGCATCGCGGACATGGCGGCCGACCAGCAGCGTCGCTACGGTGTCGATTCCTCGTCGCGGACCTTGCAGGTAGCCGCACCGGTGTTCGACGCGGCAGTCTTCGAAATGTTGATGGCACACGCCGCGGGTGCGGCCCTGGTAGTCGCGCCGCCGGAGGTTTTCTGCGGATCCGACTTGACCGAGTTCATTGCCGCCCATCATGTTTCACACGCGGCGCTGACTCCGAGCGTTCTCTCGACCATGTCACCGGTCGGGCTCGATGCGATGAGCACCCTGATCGTCGCCGGTGAGTCGGTATCCGCCGATCTGGTCGACAAGTGGTCGGTGGGACGCCGTCTCTACAACGCCTACGGCCCGACCGAAGCGACCGTCGTGGTCACCACCAGCAGTCCGATCGAACCGCACGGACCGATCACGATCGGCTCACCGGTCAGTGCAGCGGAGGTCGTGGTTCTCGACGCCAAGTTGCGTCCCGCGCCGGTGGGCGCCACGGGTGAACTGTATGTCTCGGGTCCGGGGCTGGCGCGCGGATATCTCAACCGACTCGGGGCTACAGCGGCAACGTTCATCGCCAATCCATTCGGACTGCCGGGCACTCGGCTGTATCGCACCGGCGACATCGTCCGCTGGACCGCACACGACACCCTGCAATTCATCGGACGGCGTGACTTCCAGGTCAAGATTCGCGGGCAACGTATCGAACTCGCCGAGATCGACGCCGCCTTGCACACCTATCCGGATGTGGCAGCCGCGACAACGATCAGCCGCCCGGGACCGGCAGGCAGGCCGGTGCTGGCGGCGTATGTCGTGGCGGTCGCGGACACCGTGCTCGATCCGGACGCGGTCGCGGCCCACGTGGCGGCTGTGCTGCCCGCGCATATGGTGCCCGCCACGATCGACGTGCTCGACCGGATGCCGATCACGTCGATCGGCAAGGTGGATCGCGCGGCGCTGCCCGAGCCGGTGGTCCGGTCGGACGACGAAGACGAGTTGCCGGCGATGACCGTGGACGAGCGTGCCATCGCCGCCGCGTTCGCCGATGTGCTCGGCACGTCGCCGGTCGGGCCGAGCGCATCGTTCTTCGCGCTCGGCGGCGATTCCATCCTGTCGATTCAGCTCACGTCCAGGCTGAAAGCCGCCGGTATCGGGGTGACGGCACGGGACATCTTCGAGCACAAGACCGTACGGGGATTGGCGCGCGTCGCCCGCAGTGGAGATCGCGTCGTCCTCGCGGAACTTCCCGGCGGCGGGATCGGCGCTCTGCCCTTCACCCCGGTGGTGGCCTGGTATGTCGACCGGTTGGGCGCGCCCGCGGGCTTCGCTCAGTCGATGCTGCTCCGGCTGCCCACCGGGGCACGAGCCGACGACGTCGTCGCGACGGTGCAGACGGTCATCGACCGGCACGACATGCTGCGGGTGACATTGACCGGTCACGAGTTGGCGGTGCGCCCCGTCGGCAGCGTCGACGCCGCCGAATCCGTCCTGACCCGGGAGTTCCCTCGCGAATCCGCGCCCGGCAGTGCGGGTTTCACCGATATCGTCGACGCCGCTCTGACCGGGGCCGTCTCCCGGCTCGATCCCGCCGCCGGGCGGATCGTGCAGGTCGTGTGCCTGGTGCCGGCGGACCCCGACGGCGCGGACGCGCGTGCGCTGGTCGTCATCCACCACCTTGCCGTGGACGCGGTGTCGTGGCGCATCCTCGTTCCCGAGTTCGCCGCGGCCTGGCACAACGTCACTCTCGGCCGGACGGCGATGCCGCCCGAGCAGGGCACATCGATGAGGCGATGGGCGCACGCGCTGGTGGATGTCGCCCCGCGGCACAGCGGCGAGCTCGAGCTGTGGCAGGCGATGAGCGGGGCCCCGGATCCGCGGCTGGGCAGTGCGTCCTTCGATCCGGTTGTCGACATCCAGGCCACGATGCGCCGACTCACCGCCACCGTCTCGCCGGAGGTGAGCGCGGTGATCGTGAACTCGGTACCCGCCGCCGTGCGCGGCAGCGTCGAGGACGCTCTGCTGGGAGCGCTGGCGGTGGCGATGACCCACTGGCGCGCCCGGCGCGGGATCACCCACGCCGGTGTGAAAGTGCTGCTCGAAGGGCATGGACGCGCCGAGCAGATCGTCGCCGGATCCGATGTGTCGCACACGGTGGGGTGGTTCACCAACACCTATCCGGTCGCGCTGGATCTGACCTCCGTGCCGCTCTCGGACCTGCCGGCCGTGGTGAAATCGGTCAAGAGCCAGTTGCGGTCGATCCCCGACAAAGGGATGGGATTCGGTTTGCTGCGTTACCTGAACCCCGCCACCGGCGCGGCGCTGGCCGCCCACGCCGAACCGCAGATCAGTTTCAACTATCTCGGCCGGCTCGGCGTCGATCTCACCGCCGCGAGCGACGTGGCGTGGGCGCCCACCGGCGAATCCTATGATCGGTGGTCCGTGCTCGACCCGGCGATGCCCGCCGCCGCCACCGTGACCTTCGATGTGGTCGTGATCGACACGCCCGCGGGCCCGTCCCTGTCGGCGAACATCGGCTACGCGTCACGCCTGCTCGACCAGGCCGATATCGCCGAACTGGTCGACGGCTGGGTTGCCGCGGTGACCGGGATCGCCGCCGCCGCAACGGATAACGACGACTGGGGTCTCACGCCGACCGACGTGTCCCCGGTCGACCTCGACCAGTCGGACCTCGACCGGTTCACCCTCCGATACGGCCCGCTGACCGACGTGTGGCCGCTGGCGCCGCTGCAGGCCGGACTGCTGTTCCACGCGGAGCTGGCCGCCGGCGATCTCGATGTGTACACCGCCCAATCGGTTCTCACCCTGTCCGGTTCGGTGGACGAGGACAGGATGCGGCGGGCGGCCGCGGCGCTGTTGCGGCGACATCCGAACTTGGGAGCGGCGTTCGCGCGCACGGGTTCCGGGGTTCCGGTACAGATCCTCGCCGATGCCGTGGAACCGGCGTGGCGGCGAATCGATCTCGCGGCCGATGAGACGCCCGAGCACGTGATCGCCGCGGACCGCCGGTGCGGGTTCACCGCCACCGAAGCACCGCTGCTGCGGCTGCTGTACGTCGTGGTCTCCCCGCAGGAGGTCCGCCTGGTGCTGACCGCGCACCACCTGCTGCTCGACGGGTGGTCGATGCCACTGCTGTGGCGGGAGTTGATCGGGTTGTACGCGGCGGACTCGCACATGGCCGCGCTGCCGGATGCTCCGTCCTTCGGCGATTACCTGCGGTGGTTGCACCACCGTGACTCCGCCGCCGATGTCGCGCGCTGGCAGGACATGCTCGCGACGATTCACGAACCCACCCTGATCGCGAGTTCCGCCGCCGGCGCGACCGTCGAGATCCCGAGCGACCTGACCGTCAGCATCGATCTCACGTCCACCATCGAACTGGTGACCGTCTCCCGCGCGCACGCGGTGACGATGGCGACGGTCGTGCAATACGCCTGGGCGGTGGTGCTGGGCAAGGTGCTCGGCGTCGACCGGGTGGTCTTCGGCACCACGGTCTCGGGCCGCCCGGCCGAGGTGCCGGGTGTGGAGTCGATGATCGGCCTGTTCATCAACACAGTGCCCGTCGTCGTCCAGTTGCGGAGCGGCGAATCGATCGGCGAGGGGTTGCACAGACTGCAAGCCGACAACACCCGCATGCTCGACCACCACTACCTCGATCTGCCGCGAATCCTGGCCGCCGCACCGATACCCAGGCTCTTCGACACCCTGGTCGTGTTCGAGTCGTACCCGGTGGACAGCAGCGGACTCGGCGAGACCGACATCGACGGAATGCGGGTGACCGCCGCGCAGGGCACCGACGCCGCGCACTATCCGATCACCATCCAGGCCCATCAAACCGACCGGCTGCACATCAGGGTTCGCTTCCAGCCCGCGCACGTCGACGCGGTGACCGCGACCACGGTGGCCACGCTCCTGGAAACCGTCCTGCGCACGATCGCCGCCGCGCCGGCGACGCCGCTGGCGGCGATCGATCTGCTGGCTCCCGCCGACCGCAAGGCCCTGGTGCCCGCGAGCGGCGGACCCGCGCTGCCACCGTCGACGCTCGCCGTCCTGCTGGGTGCCGGTATGCCGGCGAATCTCGATGCGCCGGCGCTGATCTGCGAGACAAGCACGCTGTCCTACGCCGAGCTCGATGAGCGCTCCACCCGCATCGCGCGGACGTTGATCGGCTGGGGCGTGGGACCGGGCGCGACGGTCGCGCTCACGATGGCGCGCTCGGTCGAGTCGGTGCTCGGCATGTGGGCGGTCGCCAAGACCGGCGCGGCGTTCCTGCCCATCGACCCGCGCAACCCCGCCGACCGGGTCGCGCGGATTCTGTCCGACTCCGGCACCGGCACGGTGATGACCGTGGAGGCATTCCGTCCGCTGGCGCCCGGGACCGCGCGGCTGCTCGTGCTCGACGATCCGGCCGACCGGGCAGCGATCGATCGGCAGTCGCCCGACCCGCTGCGGGACAGCGAACTGGTGCGCCCGGCGAACGTCCGGGACGCCGCCTACGTTCTCTACACCTCGGGATCGACCGGAATACCCAAGGGCGTCATCGTCACCCACGAGGGGCTGGCGAATTTCGCTGCCGCGCAACGCGACCGCTTCGGCGCCGACAGCAGGGCGCGTGTACTGCAGATAGCCGCACCCGGTTTCGACGCGGTCATCCTCGAACTGCTGCTGGCACACACGGTGGGCGGCGCCCTGGTGGTGCCGCCGGCCCAGGTGGTCGGTGGACCCGAACTCGCACAGTTCATTTCGGCGCAGCGGGCAACGCACGCATTCGTGACGCCCAGTGTCCTGGCCACCATGGCCCCGCAGGGCCTGGATTCGCTGGAGGTACTGGTCGTCGGCGGCGAAGCGGTCACCCAGGACACGGTCACGACGTGGGCCCCGGGCAGGCGGTTCTTCAACGGATACGGGCCGACCGAGACGACCGTGCTGGCGGTGACCAGCACCGCGCTGGACCCGCGCGAACCGGTGCAGCTCGGCACGCCGCTGCGTGGCGTCGATGCCGTCGTCCTGGACAGCCGGCTGCGTCCCGTGCCGGTCGGCGTGACCGGGGAGTTGTATCTGGCCGGCGTCCAGCTGGCACGCGGATACCTGAACCGGCAGGTGACGACGGCAACGGCATTCGTCCCCAACCCGTTCGGCCCGGCGGGGGCGCGGATGTACCGCACGGGCGACCTCGTCCGCTGGAGCCCGCAGCACACCCTGCAGTACCTCGGGCGCAGCGACTTCCAGATCAAGGTCCGCGGTCAGCGCATCGAACCCGGTGAGATCGAGACCGCGCTGGTCCGGCACCCGGGGGTCGAGCGGGCCGTGGTCCTGCTCCGGCCCGACGAGCGCGGGATCGACCGTCTCGTGGCCTACCTCGTCGCGGGCGAACACGTCGACCCCGATCAGGTGCGAGCGGCGGCCCGCCGTCAGCTTCCGTCGCACATGGTCCCCGACGTGTGCCTGGTGGTCGAGGCGTTCCCGATGACGCGCACCGGCAAACTCGATCGGCTGGCGCTGCCGCAACCGCAGCTGGTCGCGGACAACCCCTGGGTGGCCCCGCGCACCCCGACGGAGCGTGCCGTGGTCGAGGTGTTCGGCCGGGTGCTGGACCTGGCCACGGTCGGCGCGTGCGACGACTTCTTCGACCTGGGCGGTGACTCGCTCTCCGCTACTCGTGTCACCGCACAGCTCCAGGACAACCTGGGTCTGGAAGTCGGCATCCGTGATCTGTTCGAGGCCTCCACCGCCGCGGAACTGGCCGCGCGCCTCGAAGCCCGCGGCAGTCGCGCCGGCGTGCCACTGCGGCGGCACACCCGTCCCGAGCTCGTGCCGTTGTCACTGGCTCAGCAGCGGATGTGGTTCCTCAACCAACTCGACACCTCCATCGGCGCCTACAACATTCCCCTGGTCCTCCGGCTGACCGGAGAGCTGGATCTGGTTGCGCTGCAACGCGCGTGCACGCTCGTCGTGGGCAGGCACGACATCCTGCGGACGACATTCCCGGCGACCGACGGCGTGGCCCATCAGGTCACGATGCCGGTCGAGGCCATCGACGTACCGCTGCAGGTGGTTTCGATCGACGCCGAGCAGCTGCTCGAACGCGTCACCGCGACCGTGTCGGCCAGCTTCGACGTGACCCGGGAGCCGCCGGTGCGCATGGTCCTGCTGCGCCTGGGTGAGCGTGAACATGTCCTGGTCGCGGCCGTCCACCACATCTGCGCCGACGGGCAATCGATGATCCCGCTGGCACGGGATCTGGCGATCGCCTACGAGGCGAGCAGGCAGGGCGTACCGCCGCCGTGGCCTGCCCTGCCTGTCCAGTACGCGGACTACACGCTGTGGCAGCGTGAGCTGCTCGGTGACGCCGGCGATCCCGAATCGGTCATGGCACAGCAGTTGCGCTTCTGGGAGCAGACGTTGAGCGGGCTGCCCGACCTGCTCGACCTGCCCACCGATCGGCCCCGGCCGGCGGTGGCCAGTCTGCGCGGCGCCTCCGCCGAGTTCGCGATCTCCCCCGCCCTGCACGCCCGGATCTCCGCGATGGCGCGGGAGGCGCACGTCACGGTGTTCATGCTGATGCACGCGGCGTTGACCGTTGTGCTGGCGCGATTGGGGCACACCGACGATGTCGCCGTGGGCATCCCGGTCGCGGGACGTGGTTCACGAGAACTGGACGACCTCGTCGGCATGTTCGTCAACACCCTCGTGCTGCGGACCCGGATTTCACCGCAGCAGGCGTTCGCCGACCTGCTCGAGGCGACGCGAGCGACGGACCTGGCCGCCCTGGCACACGCCGATGTGCCCTTCGAACAGGTCGTGGAGACGCTCAATCCGGTACGGTCCACCGCCCATCTGCCGCTGTACCAGGTCACCCTCGATGTCCGGACCATGCAGACGTCGGCGCTGGATCTGGCCGGGCTGACCGTCGAACCGGCCGGCAGCGATTTCCTCCCGGCACAGGCCGATGTGGCCGTCACCCTCATCGAACATTTCTCCCAGAGATCTGTCCCCCAGGGAATGATGGGACAGCTGACCTACGCCGCCGACCTGTTCACCGCCGACACGATCGACCGCTTCGTAGGGTCCTACATTCGCGTCCTCGAGCAGGTCACCGCCGACCCGGCGCTGGTGGTCGGCGGCATCGACTTCGTCGATGCCGATCAGCGTCGCGAACTACTGCTGGCGGCGGGCAGCGACGGCCTCGAGCTCCCCGCGCTCACCCTGGGCGATCTGTTCTCCGTTCAGGTGCAGGCGCGCCCGGACGCGGTCGCGGTGTCCGACGGACGGTCGCGGCTGACCTACGCGGAGCTCGATCGGCGAGCGGACGCGGTCGCAGCGCGGCTGCTGGCGGCCGGCGCGGGACCGGACCGCCTGGTCGCGGTGGCGCTCCCCCGTTCGGTCGAACTCGTCGTCGGGCTGTTGGGCGTGATTCGAGCCGGGGCGGGCTATCTGCCCCTGGACGTGGCCTATCCGGCGGAACGGTTGCGCTTCATCCTCGCCGACGCCGAGCCGGTGGCGCTGCTGGCCTCCTCGGACACGGTGGCCGCCGTGCCGATGGCGGGGATCGCGGCCCCGACGGTGCTGATCGAGGAATGCGATGCACCCGATCGCGGTCCGCGCCCCGCGGCGCCGAGACCGGACAACATCGCCTATGTCATCTACACCTCGGGGTCGACCGGCCGGCCCAAGGGTGTCGTCGTCACCCATCGAGACGTGCTGGCCCTGTTCGCCGGTACCGCCGAACGCTTCGACGCCGGACCGGACGACATCTGGACGTTGTTCCACTCCTACGCTTTCGATTTCGCGGTGTGGGAGATGTGGGGCGCGCTGCTGACCGGCGGCAAGGTGATCGTCGTCGACTACGCCACGTCACGTTCGCCGGAGGCGTTCATCGACCTGGTCGCCGCGGAAAGAGTCACCGTGCTCAGCCAGACACCGTCGGCCTTCTACGGGTTCGCCGATGCCGAACGCCGGCAACGGGATTCGGGCGCCGGGAACGGACTGTCGTTGCGCTACGTGGTTTTCGGCGGCGAACCGCTCGATCCGGGTCGCCTGGCCGGCTGGTTCCAGGACCACGGTCCGGGAACCCCGCACATGGTGAACATGTACGGGATCACCGAGACGACGGTGCATGTGACGCTCGGCGAGATCACCGCTCCCGACGCGGCCGGCATCGGTCGCCCGCTCCCGGGGCTGCGGGTCCACATCCTCGACGACGATCTGCGCCTCGCACCCATCGGGGCTGTCGGGGAGATCTACATCGCCGGACCCCAACTCTCCCGCGGCTATCTCGCCGCGCCGGGGCTGACCTCGGGCCGCTTCGTGGCCGATCCCTTCGGCCGGCCCGGTTCCCTGCTGTATCGGTCCGGCGACCTGGGCCGGTGGCAGAAGTGCGGGGACACCATGGAATTGGTGCACGCGGGGCGCGCGGACGCGCAGATTCAGTTGCGGGGCTTCCGCATCGAACTGGCCGAGGTCGAGGCCGCGCTGCTGCGCCATCCCGCCGTCACCCAGGCCGCCGCGGCGGTGCACCGGCGCGATGACGACATCGACCAGCTGATCGGCTACGTCGTCTGCGGTCGCGGTACCCGCACCGACCCCCGCGACCTGCTCGACCACGCGGCCGAGTTCCTCACCGGGTACATGCTGCCGTCGACCATCATGGCGGTCGACGAGTTGCCGTTGACCGTCAACGGCAAGCTCGATCGGCGGGCGCTGCCCGCACCCGAATTCCACAGCGCGACAACCGAAACGGTGCTGCCCCGGACGCACACCGAGAAGCTGATCTGCGACGCCTTCGGGCGGGTCCTGGGGATCGATCAGGTCAGCGCGGTCGACGGGTTCTTCGACCTGGGCGGCAATTCGCTGCTCGCCACCAAAGTGCTGGCGCGGCTGCAGGCCCAGGGAATCGGCATCGAACTGCCGTGGATGTTCGACGACGCGACGCCGCGTGCGCTCGCCGCACGGCTCGACGGCGCGCAGGGCGGGTCCGGGCTCCAGGTGCTGCTGCCGTTGCGAGCCTCGGGTGACTACCCCGCCCTCTTCACCATCCACCCGGCCGGCGGACTGGCGTGGTTCTACGGCGGGCTGGCAGAGCATCTGGACGGCCACCGCCCGATTCTCGGGTTGCAGGATCCCCACGTCGTCGCCGCTGAACCGGAGGCGCATTCGATCGACCAGCTGGTCGACCGCTACGTGGCCGAGATCCAGCGGGCCCAGCCGTGCGGGCCCTACCATCTGCTCGGATGGTCGCTGGGCGGGTGCCTGGCGCACGCCATCGCGGTGCGTCTGCAACGCGAGGGCGCACAGGTGGGTGTTCTGGCCCTGATGGACTGTGCCGTCGGCCTTCCCGACGAATCCATGGACGCGACCGGCGGCATCGACCAGGGGCCGGGCGAGTCGATGGCGGACCTGCTGGGCGGCTGGCGCGAACTGTTCGATCTGGGCACGGAGGTCGGCGCCGAAACGCACGAACAGGCGTGGACGGTCATTCGTGAGCGGATCACGGCGACCGGTCTGTTCACCGACGACCAGATCGAGCGGGTGATGGAGAGCTTCGAGAACGCGGGCGCGATCGCGCAGAGCTATCGGCCCGGCGTCTTCGACGGCGACATGATCTTCTTCGCCGCGGGCAAGGATCGCGCCGACCACGACGCGCTGGCGCGAACCTGGCGGCCCTTCGTCTCGGGCGCCCTGCACAGCATGGTCATCGATGCCCGCCATCTCGAATTGACCCATCCGCAGTCCCTGGCC
The DNA here is from genome assembly GCF_042799795.1 of Nocardia sp. NPDC057668. Classification (NCBI taxonomy): domain Bacteria; kingdom Bacillati; phylum Actinomycetota; class Actinomycetes; order Mycobacteriales; family Nocardiaceae; genus Nocardia; species Nocardia sp. NPDC057668. The sequence continues at coordinate 440,831 of NZ_JBHVIC010000001.1, forward strand.
GTCATCGGCCCGATACTCGAAAGGCACATGACCGGACAATGACGAACCTCAAGGAATTCCGGCTCATGGACGGCAGGACGATTTCCTGCACGAGCGCCGCCGAAGCGCGCATGCTGTGGGTCGAGATGTCGGACGAAGGCTTCTACCGCGGTGCGGCGGCCACCCTGCGAGACGGTGACGTCGTGCTGGACATCGGCGCGAACATCGGGCTCAGCGCGATCATGTTCGCCGATACCTGCCCCGGCGTCCGCGTCATCGCCGCCGAACCCGCACCGGTGACGTTCGAATGCCTCGCTCGAAACCTCGGCACGCACGTACCCGGCTCGGTCCCCCTGCGGGTGGCCGCGGGCCGCGACAGGGGCCGTGCGCAATTCACCTGGTACCCACGCGCGTCCGCGAACTCCGGCCTGTACGCCGATCAGCGCACCGACGACAAGGCCACCGAGATATTCCTGCGGAACAGCGGCCTCGACGACGACGCGATAGGGGTGCTGACCAACGGCCTGCATGTGGGCGAGGAGATAGAGGTCGAGGTGACGACCGTGTCGGACATCATCGAGGGCCATTGCCCCGACGCCGAGATAGGTGTGCTGAAAGTCGACGTGGAGCGAGCCGAAATGGATGTCCTGGAAGGAATATCCGACACCCACTGGCCCCGCATCCACACGGTGGTGGCCGAGGTACACGATCTGGATGGTCGACTGAACGAGATCTGCGACCTGTTGGGCGCGAAAGGCTTTCGCGTACACGCCCGCCAGGATCGGGTCCTGTCGGGAACGGAGTTGAACGAGGTGTTCGCGACCAGGGATCGTTCCTGATCCGACATCGTGGACTAGAGTCGGCGGCGGCCGAGCCAGGATGGCGACCGCGCGGTCAGCGTGCTGGTGAAAGTTCTGGCGCCCTGGCGTATTGCTACCGTCCAGCGGTCACCATCGTCACGGGACATGAGCGTTGACACGCAAGCGGTCACTGTACTGACCAGCACGAAGATCACCACAGTCAGGATCCTCGTCACAGTGGTGTTGGAGACGTCGGCTACGTGAGCGGGTACCCGTCCCGCGAGTACTTCTGTTCGGGCGAGCCGAGTTTGAGTGGGTCGCCGAGTGTCTGACGCGCTTGGTACATCCGTTGGTGCTGCTGGCACAGCGGGACGCCGAGCACTGTGCTGGAGTGTTTGGGGTACGGGCAACCGTCGAGCCGGCACATAGTCGCGGGTAGGCGTTTCAACGGTTCGCGCATCGCTGTCACTCCGGCGTCGGTGGTCCCCGTCGCGGGCACGTCGGGGAGGTCGATTGTCCCGCAGCGCAAAGCGTCTCGTGTCAGTGTGTCCGAATACCGCGCGTCAGATGATTGGAAAGTAGCCACGCACATCCGCTCGCAGACCCCGACCGGTGTCGCGCAGTCAGCCGACCGCCTTCGCGAACCAGCCGCCTGGCGGCAACTCCGGTCGCTCGGCCGGGGCCGATGTCCACGCTGAACTCGGCTCCTCGGGCCACAGCACCTGGACCCGATCGGCGGCCTCGCGCAGTGGCTCGGTGGCGATCTCCACGCAGGTCTCGGGAATCGAGGCCGCGGGCCACGCCACCCAGATCGCCATCACTCCTGCAGGCGGGATCGGGGACAACTGAAAGGTGTAGCTGCTGTGCGCGGATCCACCTCCCCCACCGCCCGAGGAGAGCAGCGGCCCTGAATTCGTCTGCGCCGCCCCGCGATCGCTGATGTTGGTCGCGGTGCCGCCGCCAGGGAATTCGACCCCGAGCAGGCACTGATCGCGGGTGCAGGGTCCGTAGCTACTCAGCGCGCCCAACGCCGTGACCGGAGCCGAGGCCCGCGCATGAACCTGGATCGAGAGTTCGACTCCCCCGCTGTACACCCTGGCACCGTTGAGCGAGACCACAATGTCGTCCGTGCGCGCGAGCAGCGCTTCGAGAGGCACTACCACGGGAATCTCATTGGACGGGCGAGACCACCAGCGGCCGACAACCGTTGACTGCTCGGCGTTTTCAGGCTGTTTGTCCATGGAGCACTCCCAAGATCGAGGTGTCCACCACTTCCCCACCGGTGGACCGAAGGCGGATGTCCCGAGGCCCCCACTGGCCGACCTCGCCGACACGATATCCACCCGCACCGACAACCGAGGTGACCCGTCGATTCGTGACCAATGCCCACGCAGCAATGGTTTCGCCCGACACGCCGACCGGCAACGGCCACCGCCCTGCCCGTTCGAGCCGGCGGTCAAAAGGGTGTGGTCGTCGAACTGGTTCGACCACATCATCCCGTCTTTTCGCCTTGTCAGGCGATGCGGACCGCGTAGGGCATGATCCCGTCCTCGCGGACCGGGGAGACCCGGATGACCTCGCCGGACTGGGGAGCCTCGATCATCCGGCCGCCGCCCAGGTACAGGGCCACGTGCTGGGAACCGCCCGGCCCCCAGAACAGCATGTCGCCGCGCTCGCGGTCGTCGACGGGAACCCTTGTGCCCATGGTGTATTGATAGCCGCTGTAGTGCGGGAGGGAGACCCCGATCCCGGCGAAGGCGTAGATCATCAAGCCGGAGCAGTCGAAGCCGGTTTTGGCGTAGTCGCCGAACGAGTCGGCGGTGCCGCCGTCGCGGATGCCGAGGGTCGCGCCGTCCTCATCGCCACCGCCCCAGGCGTATTCGACGCCGAGCTGGGACATGGCCCGGTCGACCACGACCTCCACCAGGGACGAGCGGTTGCCGCTGGGGCGGGTCGGTTTCTGGCCGTATTTGGGGGCGGGCGGGGAGATGTCGGTCAGGGTGTGCGGGCGATGGGTCTGGGCGGCCTCGGACGCCAGACCGCTCGACGCGCGATCCGCGGCCACGCGGGCGGCGGCGTCGGCGGCCGCGGCGCGCGCGGCCACCTCCTCGGCCCGGCGCTGTTGATCCCAGGCCTCGAAGGCATCGCGCTGGCCCTGTAACCCCGCGACCTGCGAGCGCGCCGCCTCCAGCCGCTGCTGGGCCGAATCGCGCTGGTGCACAAGGTCGTTGCGCATCGAGGTGGAATGGTCGAGCTCGGATTGCGCGGCGGCGACCGCGGACTGCGCCTCGGTCTTCTTCACGTCCGCGTCGGCGGCCGCCCCGTCGGCGACCTGCTGGGCGCGCTTGGCGCCCGACGTCTTATTGGCCTGATCGACCTGGGCCCGGCGCAGCCCGCCGACCACCTCGCGCTGATTCGTCGACGCGATCGTCAGCACCTGGGCGCGCTCGAGCGCGATCTCGGGGCTGGGCGCGGACAGATAGTTCACCAGCGAGTCCGAACCCGGCCGCATGTACACCTGGGTGACGAACCGATCGAACTCGTCGTGCGCGACCCCAACCCGGTCCCCGGCATCGGTGAGCTCGCGCTGGCACTGCAGCACCGCGCGCGCGGCGTCATCGGCGGCGTCGCGGGCGATCTGCAGATCGACCAGGGCCTTGTTCACCGCTTCGCGGCGCGCGGCCACGGCGTCGTCGAGCTGTTGCAGCTGCTGTTCGGCCGAGGCGACCTGATTGATGAGCGCACCGACCTCGCCCACCCCGGCGTCCACGGTCGCGCCCGCGTCGGCGATCTCGCTGTCACTGGGATTGGGTGGCGGCGGCGGTACGGCGTGACCGGTCGAGGCCCCCACCATGACCACGGTCAGCGCTACCAGCAACTCGGTAGCGACACGAACCGGACGTTTTCGCCGCGTGTTCGCTTGCCGCATCGCACCTCCCTGGTTCGCTCTGGCCAGGGGAAGGAACGGTCGACTCCGAACACCGGGGTCCCACCCGAAACATCCATGTCACGGGACTCACAAGACCCTTTCGACACTTCTTCCCCACCAGTGTCATCGGGAACCGTACGACACATCCGGGGCGCGACGAGGCCGCCACGCGGGCAGCGCCGAGCCGTAATTCACTCGTTGCCGGTGGTTTGCGGGTTTGCGCGCAGAATTCCAGATCGATGGACGGCCACCCCGCAGAAAACCTGCTACGGGGTCAGCTCGAGGGGAAGAAAGCGAGAATCGGGTCGGCCGGGCCGCGGAGCGGTCCCGAACGACCCGCGCGGGTCAGGCGACCGGCGTGCGCGGCCGCTCGTGCTCGACCGGCGGCTGCTGCTCGGGCGCCCGGCGCGCCTTGGCGACCGCCAGCCCGGCGATCACGCTCACCAGCGCGATGACCGCGACCAGCGCGACCAGCGTCCACGACACCGTCTCCGGCTGCTCGAGCCGATCGACGAACGTCCGCGCCGCCTCTTCGGTGCGCTCGGGCCCGCGGTACTTGGCCTTGTCCTCGGCCCACTCCAGCCGGCCGCGCGTGAACGCGTCGCTCGAGGTGCCCACCCAGTCGTCGCTGAAGACCACCACGGTGCCGCCGGTCTGCTTGCCGACCTCGGTCGCGAGATCACGCAGCGTTGCCTCGATGCCCGGATTACCCTGCACCACCACGATATTGAGATCGATGCCATGCGCGCGCGCGTCGGCGGCGATGGCGGCGAGCCCGTCCTGTTCACGCCCCTTCGGGGCGGCGACGTGATTGTCGGCCAGGTCGAGCTCGATCGCATCCAGGTTGGTGTTGGGCGGTAGTTCCGCCTTCATAGGCGTGAAAACCGAGGCGCGCGAGACGGTCACGAACGGAGAGTACGGCAAGGCGTGTCAGATCACCTCACCACGGCACGCCGTAAGCTGCTGCTGTCCCGTTGGATGAGGCTCGCGCAGCCAACGCGAGCACCTCGAAGCGCTTGTCATGAGAGACTCCCGCACCCTCGCCGGGCTCGGACACCGCCCGCTCGGGGGCCGGTTGCGCTCACAGGACAAGCGTACTGTTAGGGTGAAGCACGGACGAGGCCCAGCGCCTCGACGAGCCATCGGCACAGCCCCGCCGGTGGCCCTCCCATTCACAGACGAGTGGAGCTGACAGTGACGAGTATCGATTCCTTCGGCGCCAAGGGCACCCTCGAGGTCGGAAGCAACTCTTACGAGATCTTCCGCCTCGCGGCCGTACCCGGCACCGAGAAGCTGCCCTACGCCCTCAAGGTCCTGGCAGAGAACCTGCTGCGCACCGAAGACGGCGCGAACATCACCGCCGACCACGTTCGCGCCCTCGCGAACTGGGACCCGAGCGCCGAGCCCGACACCGAGATCCAGTTCACGCCCGCCCGCGTGATCATGCAGGACTTCACCGGCGTCCCCTGCATCGTCGACCTCGCCACCATGCGTGAGGCCGTGACCACCCTCGGCGGCGACCCGAGCAAGGTCAACCCGCTGTCCCCCGCCGACATGGTCATCGACCACTCGGTCATCCTCGACGTCTTCGGCCGCGCCGACGCCCTCGAGCGCAACGTCGACCTCGAGTACGAGCGCAACGGCGAGCGTTACCAGTTCCTGCGCTGGGGCCAGGGCGCCTTCGACGACTTCAAGGTCGTCCCCCCGGGCGTCGGCATCGTGCACCAGGTGAACATCGAATACCTGGCCCCCACGGTCATGGTCCGCAACGGCCAGGCCTACCCCGACACCTGTGTCGGCACCGACTCGCACACCACCATGGTCAACGGCCTGGGCGTGCTGGGCTGGGGCGTCGGCGGCATCGAGGCCGAGGCCGCCATGCTCGGCCAGCCGGTCTCCATGCTGATCCCGCGCGTCGTCGGCTTCAAGCTGACCGGTGAGATCAAGCCCGGCGTGACCGCCACCGACGTGGTGCTCACCGTCACCGACATGCTGCGCAAGCACGGCGTCGTCGGCAAGTTCGTGGAGTTCTACGGCAAGGGCGTGGCCGAGGTTCCCCTGGCCAACCGCGCCACCCTGGGCAACATGAGCCCCGAGTTCGGTTCCACCGCGGCGATCTTCCCGATCGACGGCGAGACCATCAACTACCTGCGCCTCACCGGCCGCAGCGACGAGCAGCTCGCGCTCGTCGAGGCGTACGCCAAGGAACAGGGCCTGTGGCACGACGCCGACAACGAGCCGGCCTACTCGGAGTACCTGGAGCTGGACCTGGGCACCGTGGTGCCGTCCATCGCCGGCCCGAAGCGCCCGCAGGACCGAATCCTGCTGTCGGACAGCAAGAACGCGTTCCGCAAGGACATCACCACCTACACCAACGATCCGGTCCCGCACACCGCGCTGGACGAGGCGATCGAGGAGTCCTTCCCGGCCAGCGATCCGGTCGCCTCCGGCACCGCGTTCGACGACACCCCGGTTCCCAACGCCGCCAACGGCAATGCGGGCCGCCCGTCCAAGCCGGTCAAGGTCTCGGACCCCGAGCGCGGTGACTTCGTGCTCGATCACGGCGCCGTCGTGGTCGCGGGCATCACCTCCTGCACCAACACCTCGAACCCGTCGGTCATGCTGGGCGCGGCCCTGCTGGCCCGCAACGCGGTCGAGAAGGGGCTGTCCTCCAAGCCGTGGGTCAAGACCAACATGGCCCCGGGCTCGCAGGTCGTCGCCGACTACTACGAGAAGGCCGGCCTGTGGCCGTACCTCGAGAAGCTCGGCTTCTACGTGGGTGGCTTCGGCTGCACCACCTGCATCGGCAACACCGGTCCGCTGCCGGAGGAGATCTCCAAGGCGATCAACGACAACGACCTCTCGGTGACCGCGGTGCTCTCGGGCAACCGTAACTTCGAAGGCCGTATCTCCCCGGACGTCAAGATGAACTACCTGGCCTCCCCGCCGCTGGTCATCGCGTACGCCCTCGCCGGCACCATGGACTTCGACTTCGAGACCGACGCCCTGGGTCAGGACACCGACGGCAACGACGTCTTCCTGAAGGACATCTGGCCGTCCCCGCAGGAGATCGACGACACCATCAAGTCGGCGATCAGCCGGGACATGTTCACCAAGTCCTACGCCACCGTCTTCGACGGTGACGAGCGCTGGCAGGGCCTTAACACCCCCGAGGGCGACACCTTCGCGTGGGACGAGAACTCGACCTACGTGCGCAAGGCCCCGTACTTCGACGGCATGTCGATGGACCCGAGCCCCGTCACCGACATCAAGGGCGCCCGCGTCCTCGCGCTGCTCGGCGATTCGGTCACCACCGACCACATCTCCCCCGCCGGTCCGATCAAGCCGGGCACCCCGGCCGCGCAGTACCTGGACTCGCACGGTGTCGAGCGCAAGGACTACAACTCCCTGGGCTCGCGTCGCGGTAACCACGAGGTCATGATTCGCGGCACCTTCGCGAACATCCGCCTGCGCAACCAGCTCCTGGACGATGTCTCGGGCGGTTACACCCGCGACTTCACCCAGGAAGGCGCGCCCCAGGCCTTCATCTACGACGCCTCGCAGAACTACCAGGCCGCGGGCATCCCGCTGGTCGTGCTGGGCGGCAAGGAGTACGGCTCGGGTTCCTCGCGTGACTGGGCCGCCAAGGGCACCAGCCTGCTGGGCGTGAAGGCCGTCATCACCGAGTCGTTCGAGCGCATCCACCGCTCCAACCTCATCGGCATGGGCGTCGTGCCGCTGCAGTTCCCGGCCGGCGAGTCCGCCGCGTCGCTGGGCCTGGACGGCACCGAGGTCTTCGACATCTCGGGCATCACCAAGCTGAACGAGGGTGTGACTCCGAAGACCATGCAGGTGACCGCCACCAAGGCGGATGGTTCGAAGGTCGAGTTCGACGCGGTCGTGCGCATCGATACCCCCGGTGAGGCGGACTACTACCGCAACGGTGGCATCCTGCAGTTCGTGCTGCGCAACATGATTCGCGGCTGATGCACTCCCCGCACATCGTGCGGGGATGAGCCGATGATTCGCGGCTGAAAGACCTGTCCCGCCGCGGCGGGACGGGCTCGACACTCGGCTGAGAAGGGCTGTTTCGCAGCCGAGTTCGGTGGCGGGCACGATTTAGCGCCCGCCACACGATCCCGCTGGGATCGTTTCGCTCGTCGCTAGTGCGGGATCCGCGCTCCGGTTCGCCGGTGCGCGGATCCCGCACACCCCGTTTCGGAGGAGTCCATGCCCAAGGTCAGTGACGACCACCTCGCCGCCCGTCGCGGTCAGATCCTCGACGGAGCGCGCAGCTGCTTCGCCGAGTACGGCTACGAGGGCGCCACCGTGCGTCGCCTGGAGGAAGCGACCGGTCTGTCCCGGGGCGCGATCTTCCACCACTTCCGAGACAAGGACGCCCTCTTCCTCGCCCTGGCCCACGAGGACGCCGCCCGCATGGCCGAGGTCGCGGCCACTCAGGGCCTGGTCCAGGTCATGCGCGACATGCTCGCGCGGCCCGAGGACTTCGACTGGCTGGGAACACGTTTGGAGATCGCGCGCCGGCTGCGCAACGATCCCGAGTTCCGCGCCAATTGGGAAGAGCGCTCGGAAGAGCTCACCGCGGCTACGGTCGCCCGCCTCGAACGCCGCAAGGCCGAAGGCGCGCTGCGCGACGACGTGCCCACCACGGTGCTGCTGGGCTACCTGGATCTGATCCTGGACGGCCTCATCGCCCGCATCGCCTCCGGGCACGCCAACGACAATCTCTCCGCCGTGCTCGATCTCGTGGAAGCCTCTGTGCGCCGCAAGAATTGAGCTGCGGAGCCGGGGGGACGCTCACTATGCTCGATCGCGGCCACGGGGTAGTTCAGCGGTAGAACACCGTCACGACACGTCGGAGGGCGCGGGTTCGATCCCCGCCCCCGTGGCCGTCCGGCTCATCGCGGGATCGATCCCCGCCTTCTCGGCCGCTACGCTTCCTCGCGCTCCAGGCTGGTGAGCAGCAGCCGGACGAGACGGTCGAGTTCTTCGCGATCGCGGTCCGTCAGTGCCGCGAGCAGGCGCGTTTCGTTCGCCACGTGGTCGGTGACGGCCGCGTCCACGACCGTCAGGCCCTGCTCGGTCAGCCCGACCCGGATCGCGCGCCGATCCTCCGCGTCCGCGATGCGGCGCACCAGGCCCGCCTTCTCCAGGCGGTCCAGCCTGCTCGTCATTCCGGCGCGCGACAGCATCATCGTGTCCGCGAGGACCGAGGGGTTGAGGCGGTACGGCTTCCCCGAACGACGCAGCGCCGCAAGCACATCGAACTCCCCGCGCTGCAGGCCGTGTGCGCCGAAGACAGCGTCTATCCTCTTTCCGGCCACCGCGGCGAGCCGGCCCAGGCGGCCGATGATCGCCATGGCCTCCAGTTCCAGATCGGGCCGCTCGCGCCGCCACTGCGCGGTGATGACATCGACCGCGTCCGTATTCGTCTCACCCATGGACACACTCTATTCGATGCCATATAGTTCGATAGCGAACTATATGGCATCGAATTACTTGGAGAACCGCATGAACACCACCGACCGCCAGGCCGTCATCCGCCAGCCGCACGAGGCCGAAACCCTCGGCACCGACACCGTCACCATGCGCCTGCTCATCGACTCCGAGGCCGCGGGCGGAGCGGTCAGCAGCCTGGAGGTCACCATGGCGCAGGGTGCCGACGGGGCCGCACCGCATTTCCACACCCGCTCCGACGAACTCTTCTTCGTGGCCGAGGGCGAGCTCCAGCTACTTGCCGGTGACCGGATCGTGACGGTGGGCGCCGGCGGATCCGTCATCGTTCCCAAATTGATGCCGCACGCCTTCGGCGCCACCCCGGACAGCTCGGCGCGCATTCTCATCGCGCTGATGCCGGGCGTCGAACGGTTCGAATACTTCCGCGTGCTGGACCGCATCGCCAAGGGTGAATCCGATTTCGCCGAGCTCGCCGCGGCGCAGGAGGAATTCGACAACCACTTCGTGGACGCGCCCGCGTGGTGGGCCGAGCGCAATGCCCATCGCCGCTGAACGATTCGCGCGGCAGTTGCCCGCCGCGCCCGAAAATCGCCGCCGGCCACACCGCCCGGCGATAGCCCCGCAATCGCCCGAACTGTGCGCCGGACCACGCGGAACGGGGAATGCGCGCACTCCGGGAGCAGGTTGAAGGTTTCATGGCCTTCTCCGTTCCCATTACCGTCCGCGGCTACGAGCTCGATATCAACGGGCACCTGAATCAGGCGGTGTATCTGCAGTACGCCGAGCACGCGCGCTGGGAACTGCTGCGGGAGGGCGGCGTTCCGGGCGAGAAGATGGTCGCGGCGGGCATCGGCCCGGTCGTCCTGGAGACCACCATCAAGTATCTGCGCGAGTTGCATTTGGGTGACGAAGTCACCGTGAGCTGCGAATTCGAGTGGAGTGGCGGCAAAGTGTTCACCATGCGCCAGTTCATCACGAAGATGGACGGCACCGTATCAGACCAGGTCGACGTAGTCAGCGGAATCCTCGATTTGCGTGCCCGCAAGCTCATTGCGGACCCGCGCGAACGGCTGCTGGAGATCGCCGACGCGCCCGAGGTGCTCGGACTTCGTTAGCTTCGCGCCGGAGGCGAAAAACATACGGCTGGAGGGGTTTCCGGGTCTGCGGCAGAGTTTGCCAGCGGCCCGTGAAATCTTGCGTTGCGAACCGAACGAGGGCCCTGACGGGCTATGATTCAGGTCACGCTCGGCTCCGCAGCAAATCCCGAGCAGATCGGAGATCAGCATGACCGGCGCCCTCCGCCCGCCCGCGTCAACCATCGTCGCAAGCACCGCGCCGCCGCTATCGGGTTACCTCATCGGCGCCACGGATCGCCACCTCACGGTGCGCGTCACCGACGGCACCTGGACCCTGCGGCGCGCCGACATTCTCGATCTCACCGATTGGGAAGTTGCGGCGGCGCAGGGATTCTGCGAGGGGCGCCCGGTGCTGGTGCGGGTGCGCGCAGGCGCCACAGCGGATTTCACGCAACGCCGCCGCATCGAACTCACCGACCGCCCGCTGACCCTGCCGCAGGATCACACCCCCGCGCGCGGTGACGACGAACTTCAGGCGCTCACCGAGGCGTGGGCCCGGGGCCTCGAGATCGGCACCCGGCCCGGCATCGGCGGCGCCACCATGACCTGTTGCCAGACCCGCTCGCACAACGGCAGTGACGACGGCGCGGCCTGCGACAGCCTCGACTGAACAGGGCTCACCCGCATGACCACCCGCACAACGGGTTCGGTGCTAGTGGTCACCGAAGCCGATGATCTGCACGGCGACGCGCTCGCCGCCACGCTGCGAAAGCACCACGCCCTCAGCCCGATTCGGCTCGACATGCGCGACTTCCCGCGCGAGAACGGAACTTTCCGCCTCGCCCGGGACGGTACGTCCCGATCCCTGTCGCACATCATGGGTTTGGACGGAGTCAACTCGGTCTGGTGGCGAAGACCCCAGCCCACCGCGGTGCCGGCCAGCCTGCGCACCGAAGACGACACCTATCGGCAGGCCGAATGCGACGGGTTCCTGCAGGGCATGCTCTGGTCGATCCCGGCGCTGTGGGTCAACGACCCCGGCGCCGACCGCACCGCCAATCGCAAGATCGTGCAGTTGGAGACGGCCTACCGCGCCGGGTTCGCCGTGCCGGAGACCCTGATCACCAATGACGACGACGAAGCGCGCGCCTTCATCGAGTCGCGGCCCGGGCCGGTGGTGTACAAGCGCACCGGCACCGGCCGCGGCGCGTTCACCGAGACCCGCATCGTCACCGCGGGCGACCTGCACCGGCTGCCGACGATCCGCAACTCCCCCACCATCTTCCAGGACTACGTGCAGGCCGAATGCGATCTGCGCATCGTCTGGGTCGACGGCATCGAGTGGGTGGTGCGGATCGACTCGCAAGCCGGTGTGGGGCGGGTGGATTCGCGGCTGGACACCTCGGTGGCCTTCACCGCGGACCGATTGCCCGCCTCGGTCAGCAAATCGCTGAGCACGCTGATGGGCGCGCTCGGACTGGCGTTCGGCGTACTGGATCTGCGGGTCGGCCTCGATGGCGAATTCTGGTTCCTCGAGGTGAACCCGCAGGGCCAGTTCGCCTATCTCGAGATCAAGACCGGGCTACCGATCTTCGAGAGCCTGGCGAACCTGCTGGTGTTCGGCGACGGGACCGTCACCGGTAGGTAGGCGTGCGATATCGCAAGCGGTCGAACGGATTTCTCCGTTCGGCCGCGTCGATACCCTCGGCTACTTGCTACCGGCTCTGGCACTCGCCTTACCGACGGCTTTGCGGCGGTTCGCCCCGCCGCGGCTGCGGAGTTGCACATGCGACTCCACGAGCACATTGTGAATGAAGCCGTACGACCGCCCGGTCTCCCGGGCTAGCGAGCGGATACTTGCCCCCGCCTCGTACTGCTTCTTGAGCTGGGTTTGCAGGCGGTCTCGCGACTTTCCCGTCACGCGTGTGCCTTTACCCAATACGGCTTTACCCTGTGCGGGCCTGTCACTCATGACTTCCTCCGAGTCGCCGTGGGCGCCTCATTCCAGGTTAGGGGCTCGAGAGGCCGTGATCAATGAAACGCTGTGATCGGTATCACGTAGTGAGCAACGCCCGCGTGTCGAAACGCGTGAAAATCGGGCGAACAGCCCAGATTTCGAGGTGTGCGGCCGCCTCACCGACAGCAAGATCAGCCGGATACGGGTCGGTCCGTTCACACGAAAACCGCACGCCAGCAATGGTTTCGAAGCACACTGCCCGGCCGTCCGAGGGACGACCGGGCAGGGCGGCGAAAATAATTCTCGTCCGGGATCGGACGAAATGGACTCAGGCGAGCTGGATGAGCTCCAGATACTCCTGTGACCAATGATCTTCGGTGCCGTCGGGCAGCATGATGACGCGCTCGGGGTTCAGGGCCTCGGCCGCGCCCGGGTCGTGCGTCACCAGCACGACCGCGCCGGCGTAGCTGCGCAGCGCGTCCAGGACCTGCTCGCGCGAGATCGGGTCCAGGTTGTTGGTCGGCTCGTCCAGCAGCAGCACGTTCGCGGCCGAGGACACCAGCCCGGCCAGGGCCAGACGGGTCTTCTCACCGCCGGACAGCGTGCCCGCGGGCTGCTCCAGCTGCGGGCCGGAGAACATGAACGCGCCCAGCAGACCGCGCAGATCCTGTTCTCCCGCATCGGGAGCCGCGTGCCGGATGTTCTCCCACACCGTGGCCTGATCGTCGAGGGTGTCGTGCTCCTGCGCGAAATACCCGACCTTCAAACCGAATCCGGGCACCAGCTGCCCCGCGGTCGGGGTCTCGACGCCGGCCAGCATGCGCAGCAGCGTGGTCTTGCCCGCACCGTTGAGCCCGAGCACCACCACGCGGCTGCCCCGGTCGATGGCGAGGTCGACGCCGGTGAAGATCTCCAGCGAGCCGTAGAGCTTGGTGAGGTTCTCGGCCATGAGCGGGGTCTTGCCGCAGGCCGAGGGATTCGGGAACTTGATGCGCGCCACGCGATCCGCCACGCGCACGTCGTCGACCTCGGACAGCATGCGCTCGGCCCGCTTGACCATCTGGTGTGCCGCAGCGGCTTTGGTGGCCTTGGCGCCGAGCTTGGCGGCCTGCTGCTTGAGCGCGGAGGCCTTCTTCTCGGCGTTGGCGCGCTCGCGGACGCGGCGCTGTTCGTCGGTCGCGCGGGCGTCGAGGTACTTCTTCCAGCCCATGTTGTAGATGTCGGCCTCGCCGCGCACGGCGTCCAGGAACCACACCTTGTTCACCACGTCGCCGAGCAGTTCCACATCGTGGGAGATCACGATGAGCCCGCCGTCGTGGTTCTGCAGGAACCCGCGCAGCCAGGTGATGGAGTCGGCGTCGAGGTGGTTCGTGGGCTCGTCCAGCAGCAGCGTGGTGTCGGACTTGCCGCCGCTGCCGTCCGAGGCCGCGAACAGGATGCGCGCCAACTCGATTCGGCGGCGCTGACCACCGGACAGGGTGCGCAGCGGCTGGGCCAGCACGCGATCGGGCAGACCGAGGCTGCTGCAGATGCGGGCCGCCTCGCTCTCGGCGACGTAGCCGCCGAGCGAGGAGAAGCGGTCTTCGAGCTGGCCGTACTTACGGACCGCTTTGTCGCGTTCCTTCTCGTCGGCGACCTCGGCCATCAGCGCCTGCTGCTTCTCCATGTCGCGGATGAGCTTGTCGAGGCCGCGCGCGGAGAGCACCCGGTCCTTGCCCAGCACGTCGAGATTGCCTTCCCGCGGGTCCTGCGGCAGGTATCCCAGATCGCCCGAACGGATGACCTTGCCGGCGTAGGGCTCGCCCTCACCGGCCAGAATGCGCAGCGTCGTCGTCTTCCCGGCGCCGTTGCGGCCGACGAGGCCGATCCGGTCGCCGGCCTGCACCCGCAGCGCCGAGCCCGGCGCCGTCAGCAGGGTGCGGACTCCGGCCCGGACCTCCAGGTCGGTCGCGGTGATCACAAGCGTCTCCTAGTTACGTGTGCGTGCTGGTGGATTGCTGCCCGACTGTGCGTCGCCTCGACACACAAGAACCACCGATTTTATCTCAGTCGATGGAGACCCCCAGGTCAGGGGCACCCTCGCCTGCGCCGACCTGCCGAAATACCGCCGTTCGCGCACGTCGGCCGCCCGAGATCGGGTCGGCGGGGGCATTTCGCGCACCGCCACGTGCATCGATCGTCGCGGCGGCGAGTCGCGATGCACGCGCCGCGATCGGGTGCGGATCCCACCGCACGGCGAAGGGTTGGGCCGAGCGGCGGACCCGCCACAGTCCCGGTGTCCCGAAGGTTGCCGCGGGCCCGCTTCTGGCCGCTGTCCCCGGCCGCGATCGCCCTCGGGCTGGCGACCGCCCGTACGTGTCCATAGCACCGTGGGCGGCCGGCCGCGCGGCTCGAATCAACTTCGCGCACAGGGGTTCCGAACGTCGCGAAAACCGAGACAGCCCGCGCGGCGGGTCCACATCATCGGTCCATGAGCGAAATCGAAGACACCGTTGTCGTATTCACCGCCAAGAGCCCCGGAAAGATCGTCACCGAGGGCGGATCCCAGTCCTGGAAGCTCAGTCCCGCCCACGTCGAGCGGTGCGAATGGCTCGTGTGCACCCAGAACGCCCACAACGACGAGCCCTACGCCGACGGCGGCGAACCGCACGGCAGCGCCTTCCTGCTCGCCCGGATCACCGGTGTCGGTCCCTCGACGCCGCCCGACGCGGTCCCGGGCCGGTGGAAGATCGAGTTCAGCGAGTACGCGCTGGTCAGCGTGCCCGCCGTCTGGCCGGGCAATCACAATCCGGTCCACTACACGAACCTGGCCGCGCTGGGTATCCGCGTCGAGGACCTCGAGTTCCACAGGATCGGGGCCGAGGCGAGGGGGTGACGCGCGACGGGGTGAGAGCGAGGAGGTCCGGCGGGCCCAAGCGGATCGGCGTACCGGACGTGGTGAGCCGCGACCGGCACGCCTCGGCGGCTAGTGCCGCAACGTCTGGCTGGGCGGATGCCCGTAGGTGCGGGTGTAGAGCTGGGCGAAGCGACCGGGTTGGGGGAAGCCCCAGCGAGCGGCCACGGCGGCCACCGTCCGCCCGTCGCCGGGGGTGGCCGAGAGCAGGTCCTGGTGGGCCTGTTCGAGCCGGAGCCGGCGCAGGTACTCCATGGGCGTCGCGTTGTACCGCTTGCGGAAGGCGTATTGCAGGGCGCGGGGGCCGATACCGGTGTGGGCGGCGAGATCGCCCACGGTGACCTGGCGGGTGGGATGGGCGTGCAGGTAATCGACCGCGCGCTGTAGTGCCGTATGGCTGATCGCGGCGGGGTCGGTGCTGCGATGCCGGTCCATGGTGGGGTTGGGGAAGACCGTGAGGGCGGCCGCGGCCAGGGTGCGGGCCAGGTTCGCGACGACCAGGTCGGTCATGACGGTGGGGTCGGCCAGGGCGATCTCGTGGTGGACCAGTTCGAAGAGTTTGCCCCAGAACCGTTCCCGGGCGCGGTCGACCGGGACCAGCGACTCGAAGCGGAAGGCGGCGGGGTCGACGCCCTGCGCGGCGACCAGGTCGGCCAGGACCGCGTCGGGGATGTGCAGCATGTCGACGTCGTGGTTCTCGCAGTCCGCGCGGATCGGCACGTTCATCGGGTAGACCGAGTACTCCTCGCGCTGCTGCCAGATGTCGTGGCCGTCCCCGCGTAGCCGGATGTTGCCGGCCAGGGTGCGCTGGAAGTAGACGCTGCCCGCGATCGGGGCGAGATGCCCGATATAGCCGACCGTGCTGCGGATTTCGGTGGCCATGACCGATCCGGCCGCGGTGACGGAGTTGCGCACGCTCGCCCCGGGCGCGGCCCGCTGGAATTGGATGATGTTGCCGGTGTACAGCTTCGACACGTACTCGACGGTCTCCTCGGCCTCCCGCGTGTGCAACTGCGCGCGTCGAATCTCCACGAACCCCGGATCGACCATGTCATCCCCTTGCGTCATCCCCGCCCCCGCTGAACCTGTTCCACAGCATGCCCTTTCGAGCGGTTCGGAATCCGCGATTCACCCGCAATCGGGCCGCTGCGACCGTCCGCGGCAGCGGCGGCCGCGGATCTCATCGGCCGCGGGGCCGCGGGTCCGGGTCGGATCCGGCTGCCGGACGAGCTCTTTCGCGACTCGATATACCGAAAACGAAAGCTCGCGCTAACCCCGCGCGGGGCACGACGCGGCGTCTAGGGTGCTGTTCGCGAAACGAATTTGTTCTCCGTTTCGTCTGCGCGGCTCCGTCCTGTGGCAAGCCGGCCTCCGCGCAGGTTCGCTGCACCAGCGGAACGGGCTCGGAGGCCCGGAGATTCACCCCCACCCGGGCCTCCGCTGCCCCACCGCGGACGGTTCACATCCGGATCAGGCGCGATCGCCCCCCGAGGTGGTGCGCACTCGCGCCCCGAGTGCGAGGGAGCTGCGCCCATGCCACCGAACCGGACAGGGCCTGCACACGAGCGCGCGAACCGGACTCCGCCGGGTGCCCGCCCATCCGGAGGCCCGGCGTGACCGAACATCATGACGTGCCCCCATCGACGGGCCCGACCCCGTACCTGCCGCTGCTGCTGGACCTGGTCGCCGGCTACCTCGAACACGACCACGCCCGCGTCGCCGCGACGGCGACGGACATTCGCGACGCGGGGAGACCCGCGCTGGACGGGACCATGCAGGAGGCTGGCACGCTGATAGCGCATCTGCACACTGTCGCCTTCTGCGCGGGTCAGACGGTCCACATCGCCGACCTCCAGGACGAGCTGGTGCAGCTGGTTTCGCGGGCCGTGCCGCTGCACCACGAGTTCGCGATAGCCCGTGCCCTGGAGGCGATCACCACCGGCGTCGGCGACGGCTGCCCGTTCGGTCCCGGTGACACCGGTGATCTGCTGCTGTTGCACACCGCGGCGGCGTATTGCGCCCTGGCCGGGATCACGATCTTCGGCACGGGCGCCTTCACCCCGAACGGGCTGCGGTTGATGGGGCTGGCCGCGCGGTCGTTACGAGACGAACGGACCGGCCGGTAGACGGTCGAACGGACAGGCCTTCGGCCGAACACCATGTGGACGGCCGAGGGTCACAGTCCCCGCAAGTCCGCCGCCGCGGTGCGCGCTCGATCCAGCAGCACCGGGTCGTGCGCGTTGACCAGCAGCAGATCCGGATCCGCGGCCGCCCAGAGTTCGGCCAGCCGTTCGTGATTCGCGCGGACCCGGGTGCGGTCCCAGGCCATGAAGCGTTCCATGCCGGTCAGCGCCAGGGGTGCCGCGCCGCTGCCGTCGATCTGCCCGCGGTGGTAGAAGGCGTCACCGGCGTGCAGGATCCAGCGCTGCCCGGCGTCCACGGCGACCGCGGCGTGGCCGCGGCTGTGCCCGGGCAGGCCGATCAGCACGAGACCGGGGGCGATGTCGGACAGTTCCAGCGCACGGGTGAACCCGCGCCACGAATCCCCATCCCCCGGTTCGTGTTCCACCAGTATCGGGCCGTGCGCCGACCCCGCGGGCAGGTACCGGCCGCGTTCGACGAAGGTCCGCGGCCGGCGGGCGGCATCCGCTTCGGTCGCGGTGAGATGCACCCGCGCCGAGGGAAAATCGGCCAGCCCGCCGATATGGTCGGCATCGAAATGGGTGAGCACGATGTCGCGCACGTCGCGCGGGTCGAATCCGAGCTCGCGCACCCGGGTGATCGCGGCCTCGGCCGGATCGAAGACGGGCCGCACATAGAACCGGCCCGGTCCGAAGCGCGGGCCCGGCGTGCGGCTGTCCCGCAGGCCCAGACCCGAATCCACCAGCGCCAGCCCGCGCGCGGTTTCGAGCAGCAGCACGTGGCAGACCAGGCCGCCGGGCGTGCCGATCGGGTGCATGGTGCCGCAATTGAGGTGATGCACTCGCACGCGCGTCACACCGCCAGATCCGCGGGCGGGGTCCGGACCAGGCGCTGATCCGGTTCGCTCGACATCGCCAGCAGACCGCGCACCGCGCGCACCACCAGCGGCCAGGTGCGGGGATCACGCAGGTTCAGCCCACCGACCAACTGTTTGAGCATGGTGAGCGTGTCGAAGTAGATGCGTTCGATGATCAGGTTCTCGGCGTCGTCGAACACGAAGTAGGCGCTCATCCGCGTGCGATGGCGCGAACCGGTCGCGGGGATCCTGCCCAGGGGTCCGGAATGCGTTCCGAGCAGCCAGAATTCGACGATCACGGCGTCGGCGCTGTGCCGCAGCGCGATGATCTCGTGGTCCTGATCGGGGAAGGCCACGCGGGTGTCACGGTAGTAGCCGCGCACCTGGGCGTCACCGTCGTGCACGGTGAGGGTCGGGATGATCTCGTAGTGCGGGTGCGGGAAGGTGGCCAGCACGTCGTCCCAGGCGTGGCGGACCTCGTCGTGGAAGTGGTCGAGCACCAGTCGTTCGCGTGCCCGCAGGACCTCGGCGGACGGTATGGCGAAACGATCGGCCATGGCGATCTCCTGAACGTTCGATCGGGGACGACCCGCGAATCCATTAATTCCACGTCGTGGGTATATTCGGTAGAGTAAACCCACGACGTGGAATTAAGCAAGGGTGGTGCAGGATGGGTGCCATGACCGAACCGGTTGCCCCGACGTCGCGACCCGCAGGCGCACCGCGCCGCGGGCGGCCGCCCAAGGCGCAGGCCCAGCTCTCGCGCGGGGCGATCCAGGCGGCGGCGCTCACGGTCATCGACGCCGACGGCATCGCCGCGGTCGGCATGCGGTCGGTGAGCCGGGTCCTGGGGGTGGATGCCAAGAGCCTCTACCACCATGTGGAAAGCAAGGACGATCTGCTCGACGCGGTCGCCGAACACCTGCTGGCGCAGCTGCGGATCCCCCGGCCGACCGATTCGATCGAGCACGACCTGCGCGCGATGGCGCACGAGTTCCGGCGCGTCACCCTCGCTCATCCCGAGGCCGCGACGCTCGTGCTCACCAGGCAGCTGTCCTCGCTGACCGGGCTCGCGCCGA
Source organism: Nocardia sp. NPDC057668 (assembly GCF_042799795.1). Classification (NCBI taxonomy): domain Bacteria; kingdom Bacillati; phylum Actinomycetota; class Actinomycetes; order Mycobacteriales; family Nocardiaceae; genus Nocardia; species Nocardia sp. NPDC057668. The sequence continues at coordinate 460,020 of NZ_JBHVIC010000001.1, forward strand.
TCGAGAGCATCCTGGCCGTGCTGCGGCGCACCGGACGGGAGCCCGGGGCGGCGGTGCACCTGCTGCGCACCGTGATGGCCACCCTCGTCGGGACGCTGCTGCGCGAGGTGTCGGCGGGTCCCACGTTCGGCACCGCCGATCCGGACGACATCGCCGAACGTGAACGCACACTGCGTAATTCGGGCCTGCCCGAGGTCGCGGCCGCGGCCGGGCAGCTGGCGCGGTTCGATCGCGAGCGCGAATTCGAGTACACCCTGGAACTGATCGTGGATATCACGCTGTCCCGCCCGGTTCGGGCTCGATCAGCCGGAACCGAGTAACACCTCACCGACCAGCCGGGCCCGACCGACCAGCGGGGTCACGAGCCTCACCGAACAGCCGGATTCGACCGAACAGCTGGATCCGGCCGACCGGCCGGGTCACGAGCCCCACCGAAGAGCCGGGCCCGATCGACCGACCGGGTGCCGGATGAATTCCGGGGGTAGCGCCCGGCCGAAATCCAGGACGGCGCCCGGCCGCACAGCCTCGCCCCGCCCGCGAAATCCGCCCGGCGTGACCGGTGTCACAAACCCGGTACCCGCCCCCGGTCGGGGCATGTCTCGGGCGAACACCCGGCGACCGCCGTGGTTTGAGAAACCGTGAGCCCGGGTAACGGTTCTTACCGTGCGAAAGCTTCGGCGTTCTCTGCGCCGCGGCGGTACCGAGGAAGGTCCGTGGTGCGGGCTGGGAAGGCAGGCACGATGAGGAGCACAACCGCGGCGAACCCGCTGCGAAGATCGGTCGCCGCGTCCGCGATGGGCAACGCGACCGAATGGTTCGACTACGGCGTATACGCCGCCACCGCAACCTATTTGACCGCCGCCTTCTTCCCCGGCGAACTCGGGACGCTCGGCACGATGCTGGGCTTCGCCATATCGTTCCTGCTGCGCCCGCTCGGCGGCATGGTGTGGGGCCCGCTCGGCGACCGGGTGGGCCGCAAGGTCGTGCTGGCCACCACCATCCTGCTGATGGCCGCGGCCACGGGCGCGATCGGCCTGCTGCCGACCCACGACACGGTGGGCTGGTGGGCGCCGCTGCTGCTCATCGCGCTGCGCGTGGTGCAGGGGTTCTCGACCGGTGGTGAATACGGCGGCGCGGCAACCTATCTCGCGGAGTGCGCGACCGACCGCAAACGCGGATTCCTGGGCAGCTTCCTGGAGTTCGGCACCATGGCGGGCTTCGTCGGCGGCTCGGCGGTGGTGCTGGCCTGCCAGCTCGTGCTGGGCTCGGAGACCATGTACGACTGGGGCTGGCGGATTCCGTTCCTGATCGCCTTGCCGCTGGGCCTGATCGGCTGGTACCTGCGTGCGAAGCTCGACGAGTCGCCGGTGTTCGTCGAGGTCGCCGAGCAGGACACGCCGCCGGCCGGGCTGCGCGAGGTGCTGACCACGTACCGGCGCGAGACGCTGACCCTGATCGGGCTGGTGATTGCGCTCAACGTGGTGAACTACACGCTGCTCACGTATCAGCCGACGTACCTGCAGAAGACGATCGGGCTGGGCGAGTCCACGACCACCGCGATGATGCTCATCGGCCAGCTGGTCATGATGGTGTCGCTGCCGTTCTTCGGGCGGTTGTCCGATCGGGTGGGGCGGCGGCCGATGTGGCGGTTCTCGCTGATCGGACTCACGGTGCTGGCGGTGCCGATGTACGCGCTGATGGCGCTGGGCCCGGTCTGGGCGGTGGTGGGGTTCGTGGTGATCGGGCTGCTGTACGTGCCGCAGCTGGCGACCATCAGTTCGACCTTCCCGGCCATCTTCCCCACCCATGTGCGTTATGCCGGTTTCGCTTTCGGCTACAACGTGTCCACGGCGGCGTTCGGCGGTACCGCGCCGCTGGTCAACGAGGCGGTGATCGAGAACACCGGCTGGAATCTGTTCCCGGCGGTGTACATGGTCGGCGCGTCCCTGATCGGCCTGGTCGCGTGCGCTTTCCTGCGCGAGACCGCGGGATGTTCGTTGCGCGGCACCGAGATTCCCGAAGCCGAACCGCACGAATCGGACTCGACGCGGGTGGCGGCGGCAGCGGCCGGATGAACTGCCGCCCAATCTGATCGGACCGCCGCGAAACCCGCTCGGGGGTAAGTACCCTCGATGCGATGGGACAACGTGCAGTGTTCATCCTGGCATGCATCGTTCTGGCGGTTTCGGGCGCGCTCACCACGCCCGGGAGCGCCGTCGCCGATCCGGGGCCGCCCCCGGTCGGCGGCAATTTCCTGTGGGGCGTATCGAGTTCCGGCTTCCAGAGCGAGGGCTCGGCGCCCGACAGCAACTGGCGGCGCTACGCCGCCTCCGGGCAGGCCCAGGACTATCGGAATTCCGTGGACTTCCTGAACCGCTACGGCGAGGACATCCAGCACGCCGCCGACATGGGCGTCGGGGTCTTCCGGATCAGCGTGGAATGGGCTCGGGTGCAGCAGAATCCGGGACAGTGGGATTTCTCGTTCTACGACGGCCTGATCTCGCGGGTCCGCGCGGCGGGTTTGCGACCCATGATCACCCTCGATCACTGGGTGTTCCCGGGCTGGGCGGTCGATCGCGGCGGCTGGCGCAATCCCGGCATGGTCGAGGACTGGCTGGGCAACGCGCGCGCGGTGGTGGACCGGTACGCGGGCGATGATCCGCTGTGGGTGACCTTCAACGAGCCGCTGGCCTACGTGTCGCAGGAACAGCGGATCGGCGGCATCGGCGCGATCGACGTCTCCGCGATGATCGATCGCATGGTCGCCGCGCACCGCGCGATCTACGACCACATCCACGCACGTCAGCCCGGTGCGCTGGTGACCAGCAACATCGGGTATTCCGCCATGACCGCAGCCCAGGACGACGCGTTGTTCGTGGACCGCGTCGCCGACAAACTCGACTATGTCGGCATCGACTACTACTACGGTGGCTCCCTGTCCGATCCGCCGAATGTGGCCGCCCTGCTGACCAATCAGCCCACCAGCCTGATCATCGAGCCCGAGGGCATCTACTACGTCCTGCGCCGCTACTCCCAGAAGTTCCCCGGCCGCCCCCTCTACATCGTGGAGAACGGGATCCCCAGCGACAACGGCTCCCCCACGACCGACGGCATGACCCGCGCCGACCACCTGCGCGACACCGTCTATTGGGTCCAGCGCGCGAAGGCCGACGGCATGAACGTGATCGGCTACAACTACTGGAGCATCACCGACAACTACGAATGGGGCAGCTACTCCCCCCGTTTCGGCCTCTACACGGTCGACGTGACCTCCGACCCGTCCCTGACCCGCCGCCCCACCGAGGCGGTCTGGGCCTACCGCGACATCACCACGACCGGCGGCGTCCCCCCGAACTATGCCCCGGTCCGCGCCCCCGCCCTCTGCTCCCTGGTAGACCTCCCCACGAGCTGCTTCGCCCCCGCGCGCTGAGAAGCGTTCCCGGGCACAGTTTTACGCGACTGCCCGGGAAAGGCTCCTGTCAATTCGCTCCCGTGCCGGAAGTGCTCGGTGCGCTGTGCCGGGTGACCGGTGCGCGGACCTACCCGGTGAGCATGTGCCGCCGATACCAGCGCCGGCCGTGCCAGCGGTGGTAGTGCCAGGCGAACGCGGGGAGCGCGCCGCGGCGGTGCAGCCAGAACCGGTCCGGCGAATCCTGGAGCGGCGCGGTCGAACCCGGGGTGATGTCGCCCAGCGCCATGCCCGCGCCCGCACCCGGCTCCCGCGCGGCGACGACCGCGCCGGTGGCATCGGTGATCACGGCCAGGCCCTCGAAACGACCGTGGTAGTCGCCGGGCATCCAGGGCAACCCGCAGTCGAGGGGTCCGGTGTGCGCCGCGTGGATGACCGGCGCGCCGATGAAGCGGGCGAAGGTGGTGGCGGCGCGATGCGCGGTCGCGGCGTTGGCCCGTTCCATGCGCTCGAACAGCACGGCGGGCGGCCAGTCGGGCACGGACCACCAGCCCGATCCGCTCATCAGGAAGTCGATGTTGCCGCGCAACCGCCGGACGGTGCCGGTGCGCATGAGCTCCCAGCACACCGCGGCGCCGACCCGGTAGTTCCCGGCCTCGATGATGCCCGGATCGCTTCCGCCGATGTAGAAGGCGTTCTCCCACAGCGTCGGCAGGTCCTTGTCGTGCCTGCCCAGCACCCCGTCGGGGCCGGCCAGCAGGTAGGCGTTGCGGACCTGGCCGTCGTCGTCGCGGCACAGGAACGACCCGCCCACCAGCGCGCCGAACCGGCTCGCGATCGACTGCAGCAGCGTGGTGGCCGGCCCGTCCGGCGGCAGGACCGCATCGATCAGTCGTTCGCTGAATCCGATACCGGTGGAGAAGAACTCGGGCAGGGCGATGATCTCGGCCCCTGCCACCCCGGCCGCTGTCGCGAGCCGTTCGCACGCCTGGAGATTGGCGTCGATGTCCGCGAGCACCGGCTCGAGCTGAATCGCCGCCACCCGGACCATGGAGAAACGGTACTCCGGATCTGCGACCGGCACGGGCGGATCGGCGTTCAGGCCACCGTCGTCACCTCCCGCCCGGCGATATCGGCCGAGTGCCGCGCGAAGCTGCGCCACACCAGCGCCGCGGTGGCGGCGAAGCCCAGGCACAGCCCCGCCCAGACGCCCGGCGCGCCCCACCCCAGAATCGGGCCGAACACCACCATCGCGGGCACGCCCAGCGCGAAGTAGCCGACGAGGGTGTCGCGCAGTCCCGCCGCGGTCCGGCCGATGCCGCGCAGCAGTCCGATGCACAGGTTCTGCGAACCCTTGCAGTACTGCTGCACGATGGCGAACCACAGGAGGGCCGAAGCCGCGGCCACCACGTCGGCATTGTCGCGGTCCGCGCCGAAGAACGGAGCCAGCACCGCGTCCGGGAACAGCAGGTACACCCCGCCGATCACCGTCATGAACGCGAAGCCCAGCACGAAGGTGCGCCGCGCGATGCCGCGCACCAGCGACCACTCGCCCCGGCCCACCGTGCGGCTGACCAGAATCGAAGAGCCCTGGGACAGACCGATGTTCACCTGGTAGACGATGTAGGCCAGCTGATTGACGATGGTGCTCGCGGCCAGCGCGACCGGCCCGAACGCACCGATGAGCAGGGTGGCGATCGAGGTGATCGCGGCTTCGGCGCCGTAGGTCAGGGCAATCGGCGTGCCCAGGCGGACGATGCGGCGCACCGTCGCGGGTTCGGCCCGCCACGCCCGCACCGACAGCAGCTCCCCGAGCACCGGATCGCGGCGCACCGTCACCAGGTAGGTCGCGCACGTCCAGCACAGCACCAGGGTGGTGGCCAGCCCGATTCCGGCCGGGCCGAGCTTCGGCAGTCCGAACCAGCCGAAGATGAACAGCGCGTTCAGCAGTGCGTTGACCCCGATCGAGATCAGGGTGATCCGCAGCAGCGATCCGGCCCGGCGCAGGCCGACGGCGAACTGGCGCAACACGTTCAGCCAGAGCATGGGCACCAGCCCCGGGGCCAGGGTCCACAGGATCGGCCGCGCCAGGCGCAGCACCTCGGGATCCTGGCCGAGCCTGCCCAGCGCGGACGCGAGCCCGATCAACGCCAGCGCGCCCGCGCCGGCGGTGCCGGTGGCGACCGCGAGCGCGGCCCGCACGTAGCCGCGGATCTCCGCCCGCGCCTGCTCGTCCAATGCCGCTGTGCCGGTGCGCTTCTCCCCGCTCCCCGCGGCCGCGGCGATCATGTTGCCGACCCCGGTCACCATGCCCACGCACATGGTGCGCAGCTGGTTGTACAGCAGCAGCGCCAGTCCGCCGGCCGCGACCGCGGTCACACCCAGCAGGCCCATCATCGCCAGATCGACCGTGGTCAAGGCGACCTGGGCCACCTGCAGTCCGGCGATGGGCGCGGCCATCGCGACGATCGCGCGATACTCGCGTGTGTTCATGCGCCCACGACGCTCCCGGCCGCCCCGGCCAGTCGAACCGATTCGTCGTAGGCACGGCACCAGCGCGTGATGCGTTGTCCCAGAGCCTCGTCCAGCAGCCCGCGCGCGGCCAGCCACTGATCGTCGTACACGGTGTCGAGGTACTTCTCCCCCGCGTCACAGACCAGCACGACCGCGGTGCTGCCGGGTGCGAGATGCACCAGCCGGCGCAGCGCGACGTGCACCGCCGCGCCGCCGGTGCCGCCGATCAGAATGCCGGTGCGCCGGGCCACCACCCGCGCGGTCGCGAAGGCCGCCGCGTCACCGACCCGGTAGCTCTCGTCGATGAGTTCGCGACGCACGTTGTCGCCGATCGGGAAGCCGCCCGGACTGCCCGCACCGCTCTGCCAGTAGGTCCCGGCCGGTCCGCCGAAGATGGTCGACCCCGCCGGTTCGACCCCGATGGCGTGCACGCGCGAGCCGAGCCGGCGCAGCTCTTCGACTGTGCCGCAGAGGGATCCGCCGGTGCCGACCGCGCCGATCAGCTGGTCGACATCGGTGTCGAGATCGGCGAGCAGTTCCCCCGCCAGTGCCCGATAGCCCGCGTTGTTGCTCGGATTGTTGTGCTGATCGGGCCGGTACGCCCCGGTTCGCTCGGCGATCTCGCCCGCGACCCGGCGGCGTTCGACCGTACCGGGCCCGTCGCCGTCGCACTCCACGTGCACCAGCTGCGCGCCCATGGCCCGCATGGCCCGCAGCTTGTCCCGCGCCGCATGCGAGTCCACGACCGCGGTGAAGGTGTAGCCGCGTTCGAGCGCGATCAGGGCCAGGCCCGCGCCGGTGTTGCCGGAGGTGGGTTCCACGATGTGCCCGCCGGGCGCGAGCCGGCCGTCGAGTTCGGCCTGCAGCACCATCTCCCGGGCCATGCGGACCTTCGCCGACCCGGTCGGATTGAACTGCTCGAGTTTGAGCAGCAGTCTGCTGCCCGCACCGGTGCGCACGAGTTCGAGCATCGGGGTGGAGCCGATCAGTTCCGAGGCGTGGGTGACCACGTTCTCCCGATGCCAGGGCAGGTGGGTGGCGGTCATCGATCCAGCCTCCAGCGCGGCCGGCCGTCCCGGTGGCTGAGCACGATTTTCGGCGGTAGCGGTAATTGGTGGAATTCGCTTTCGTTCTTGTCCATCTGATAGCCGGCGGTATTGGGGTACAGCAGCAGGTCACCGTGCGCGGGCCGCTGACTCATCCGCACCTTGCGCCAGGTGAGCACGTCGTACTCCATGCAGCTCGATCCGCCCACGCACGAGTACACGGGCCGGGGTTCACGGTCGGCGCTGGCGGGCACCAGGATCGGATCGGGCAGGAACTCGCTGCCCTTCCACTGTTCGGACAGGCTCATGCTCAGGCCCTGCACGGTGGTGATGCCGTGCGCGTCGTGCTGTTTGAAGCCCAGGACCGGGAACACCGTGAATCCGGCGTCGATGAGCAGGGCCCGGCCCGGTTCGAGGAACACCTCGAGCTCGTGGCGCCGCAGGTGCGCGGCGAGGGTGCGGCCGTCGAACTCCGCGGCCAGGATGGCCGCGAGCATGTCCGGCCCGGTCGGCCCCTGGGCGTAGGGGTAGAACTTCTCGAAATGCTTTCCGGCGTGGAACCATTCGCCGGTGCGCCGGTCCTCGAACTCGGTCCAGTCGGCGTCGGACACGTAGCGGCACGCGAAGCCGCCGCCGATGGACAGCGCGGTGATCGGCAGGCCCGCGCGCCGGGCGGCCACGCTCATCCGGATCGATTCGTAGGCCAGTTCGGCGCGCGGGGCCGCCTCGTAACCGTCGAGGTGGAAGGAGAAACCGATCATCCGCAGCTGCGGCAGCCCGAGGCAGCGTTCGAGCGCGGACCGTAATTCGCTGTCCGACAGCCCGAATCGACTGTGCGGTGCGCCCGGGGGCAGGCGGCGCAGCAGGACGCGAACCGGCGCGGCGGCGGTGGCGACGGCGGCGAGCCGTTCCAGCTCGTCGAGCGCGTCCACCGCGATGACGCTCCCGTGCCGGACGGCCAGGCGCAGCAGCTCATCGCTCTTGGCGGCGCCGGTCACGCCGATGTCGCACCCGCGAACGCCCGCGGCCAGCGCGTGCACCAACTCCGGAACGCTGGCCACGTCCACGCCCGCGTCCAGCGCGGCGACCTCGGGCAGCCAGCAGCCGGCCTTGTTGGCCTTCTTGCCGAAGTACACCTGCCCGCGAACCTCGTGATCGGCCAGCACGCGCTGGAACGCGCGCAGGTTGTCCGCGAATTGTTCGGGGTACAGCAGGTGGAACGGCCCGTCGACCGCGTGCCGGATGTCGTGCAGCAGCCACGGATCGGTGCGGGCCGCGAGCTGCCAGTCGCGCTCGAGCGCGGGCAGGGCGGGCAAGCCGGCCAGGGCCTCGGAGGTGTTCACGTCCACAGTTCCACCCGCTGTCCGCGTCCGGCCGCCACCGCGCGGGTGGCCAGGGCGTGGGCGACCGGGATATCGGTGATGATCATTCCGGAGGAGAACACGAACACCCGCTCGGTGTCCGCGCGCCGCCCCGGGATCCGCCCGGCCACCACCTCCGGCAGTTCGGCGTCGACGCCGGCGAAACCACCGTGTCCGGCCAAACGCGCACCGGTGACGCCCAATTGGCCCGAACTGGTGGCGATCACATAGTCGGCCTGCCCGAGCGCACCGCTCTCGATTCCCTTGGACGCCACCGAGATCAGCAGCCCGCCGGGCGGCAGCCCATCGGTGCGCACCCGGGGATGCGCGGCGCGCCCCGAGGCGACCACGACGATGTCGGATTCGGCCACCGCCGCGGGCACGTCACCGACCAGTTCGATCTCGCGATCGGGGAACCAGCGCCGCATGACCCGCACGCTCTCGGCGATGCCGTCCGGATGGGTTCCGAACAGTCGCAGGCGTTCCAGTCCGGGCAGCGCGGTCAGCAGATACGGCAGGGTGTTTCGGCCCTGGATCCCGGTGCCGATCATGAGCGCGCTCGTCGCGCCGGGGCGGGCGCAGAGTTTCGCAATGATCGCGGTGGTCGCCGGGGTGCGGGTGGCGCCGATGCGCTGGCAGTCCATCAACGCGAAGGGCCTGCCGGTGGTGTCGTCGTACAGGCTGATGGTGGTGTAGTACTTCTCGGCGCTCTCGCTGCCCTGCCGATAGGACGTCTTGAACCCGACCTGGTCCAGCCAGCCGTCGTAGCCCAGCATCGAATACGCGACCGCGTCCCGCTCCGCCGCCGGGACCGGCATCATGAGTTTGACCGGACAGGCCGAGACGCCGTGCGCGAAGGCCCGGTATCCCTCTTCGACGAGTGCGATCGCCTCGGCCGGGGTCAGCTCGACATCCGCGAGATCGGTGCGGGTCAGAATGTGCATTGCCGTGGTCAAGAAAACTCCGTTTTCACTACCGATTGCCTTGGGGCACAGCGCACGCAAACACTCGGCCACCGAACGACGTTGTCGCGGTGCGGATTACGGCGTGCGCCGCAATGACTTCGGTAGCTTAACCATAATGGCAACCGTTTTCATTAATGTCCGAGGTGGTCTCGCTCACAATCGCACCCCCGACCGCGCAAGATCGACCGGAGTGAAACGGCTCTCCGAATCGCTACGTTTTCGCTCGCACATCCCCGGGTAGGCCAGTAGCAGAACAACGTGCAGATCGGACGACAACACTGCCTATCGGATGCCAGGGGCGATGTGAGATGACGGGGCAATTCAGAACACGGGACATGGGAAATAGCAGGTCACGGCGCGGACCGGCCGGTGCGCACCTCAGGGTCGCACCCGAGCCGCCGCAGCCCGCGCCGCCGCCCACGCCGAACTACACCGAGGTCGCGGTGCGCACCCCGGCGGTGGCCGGGCAACTCGGCACGCTGCGCGCGCTCGCCGAGACCGTATGCCTGATAGCCGACTTCGGCATAGACACCGCGGTTGACCTGCGCATAGCGGTGGACGAAGTGGCTTCGGCGCTGGTCCGGGCGGCGGTGCCGGGCACCGAGATCGACTGCCGGTTCCACTGCGACGACTACAGCATGGGCGTCCACATACACGGGGTCATCGACGCGCTCTCCGGATTCGAGACCGACGGGGTGGGCTGGCACATGCTGCGCTCGCTCACCGACGGCGTGCACGTCACCACCGAACCGTTCGACCGGGCGCTGTCCGGGTTCCCGATCGCGGTCCGCTTCTCCCGCACACGCGGACAATTCGCCGACCAGGCGCCGGGGCCGTGGACCACCCGGGGCGAAGCCGGCCGGAGCTGAACTTCCACCCTCCGGAACGACGCGTAGCATATGCGTTTAGTTTCCCCTCCCGGAGACCGCGCGCGGCGTGGCGCCAGGCGACAGCGTTCTCCGGGCAACCGACGATCGGGGCCGCTTGCCGATGACCACAGCCGCGACTACGAATCCCTTCGTGCACCCGGCGCTCTTCTACCGTGACAGCGACGAATACCTCGCGGGCACATTGCGTTTCATCAGAGAGGGCCTGACCCTCGGCGAACCTGTCGCGGTGTCGGTACCCACGGCCAAATTGGCGCTGCTGCGCACGGCGCTGGGCGAGGACGCCGATCGGGTTCGACTACTCGACATGACGATCGAGGGCCGCAATCCCGGGCGCATCATCCCCGGGGTGCTGCGGGCCTTCACCGACGCGCACCCGGCCGACCGCGTGCGCATCATCGGCGAACCGGTCTGGGCCGAACGCTCCGAGGCCGAATACCCGGCCTGTGCGTTGCACGAGGCCCTGGTCAACTCCGCCTTCGCCGGACGTGCGGCCACCATTCTGTGCCCGTACGACCTGAGCACGCTGCCCGCGCACATGGTCGCCGACGCGTACGCGACCCACCCCACGCTGATCGACGGCGCGGGCGAGAGTGTCAGTACCGCATATGATCCCGACCACATCGTGGCGATCTACAACCAGCCGCTGGCCGATCCGCCCGCGACCGCGACCACCTACGCGTTCGACGCCACGACCCTGTCCGAGGTCCGGCACGCGGCGGTGGAGTACGCCACACAGGCGGGCATGAGCGCCGACAATCTGCTGGACGCCGAACTGGTCATCGGTGAGACCACCACCAATTCGGTGGTGCACGGCGGCGGCAAGGGCACCCTCGCACTCTGGTCGCAGGGCCCCCACCTGTGCTGCCAGGTGCGCGACGCGGGCCATATCGCCGACCCCTTGGCCGGTCGGCTGCCCGCCCCGGCCCACCGCCCCGGCGGACGCGGCCTGCTGATCGTCAATCAGGTCGCGGACCTGGTACGACGACACACCGGACCGGGCGGCACCACGCTGTACATCCGGCTCCCGCTGGGCCGGTAGCGGCCGGCCACGATGCACGAAAAGGATTGGGCGCGGGGAATGTTCCCCCGTCGCCCGCAGGCCTCGACGGTGACCGCCGGGTTCGGTTCCAGTAACCGGAACGAGTCGAATACCGCAACTTTTGCCGCTGCCATCATCACTCGAATAGGGTGGCGGTGAGCGCGCGCAGTGGACTCCTGCCGACGCCATGTATCCGGAGGTAGCTAACGGTGTCGATGGACGGAATCGGACGTATTGGGCAACATCCCGGCCGGTGTGCCGGGCTCTTCATGTGTGCCGCCGGAACCGACGGGCGGGCCGTGCGATGAGGGAACTGATCGTCCGGATGCACGCGGTCGAGTCCGCGATGGTGCTGTCCGCCTCGGGCGAGGTGGACATGGTCTCCGCGCCCAAGCTCTCGGCCGCGGTGGCCGAGGCCGTGGCCGGTGAATCCCCCGTGCTCGTCATGGACCTGACCGAGGTCGGATTCTTCGGCTCGGCCGGTTTGAGCGTGCTGGTGGAGGCCCTCGAGGTCACCGCGGGCCGGCAGTTCCGCGTGGTGGCCTCGGCCCCCGTGCGCCGGCCGGTGGAACTCACCGGACTCGGCGACCTGCTCGCGGTCTACGGCACGCTGGAAGAAGCGCTCGCCGCGGACGCCTGACGGCGCCCGCTCGAACAATCCCCTGAACCCGCCGCCTTCGGGCGGCGGGTTCAGCGCGTGCTGTTGCGGCGCGCGTCGCGTAGTCGCCGGAACTCCACCACGGTCGGGTAGCCCCCGGCCGGAATCGCGTACACACCCTGGTCGGTGACCAGCGAATCGGTCAGCGAGCGCACGATGTGCCAGCTGAGCCCGTGCTCGTCCAGCGCGTCCTCGGACCCGGCGACGCCGGCGACCCGCACGGCCAGTTCCTGCTCGTCATAGGTCAGCTCGCAGTCGAGCATCGACCCGGGCACCGCGGCCAGCATCAGCAGGGTCGCCACCTCGTCCAGCGCCAGCCGGATGTCGTTCACCTCACCCAGGCCGAAATCGGCCACCAGCGTGACGGTTTCGGCGAGCGCCCGCAGCATCGTCAAATGGTCCGGTGTCGCGGGTACCCGCAGTCCAACCGTCGTCCCCATGGCATTCTCCGTTCCCGCGTGCTTCCCCATCGCCCGGTCCGGGCAGAGTACCCTGCCCGGGTTCACTCTCACGGCGGCCGGTCCTTATCCACGGTCCCGTCGGATATATTGCGACCGATCACGTTTGAGTAACGCGGACCCGGGTAAACCGCCACCACAGTCGGAATGGAACGGGAGTTAGGAAACCTCATGTCCGAGGCGCAACTTCGCACCCAGAAGGGTCGGCCGGCGCGCACGGCCGGCAACAGCTACGACGACATCGAGCCGCGGTTCGAGCAGCTGGCGGACTGTGCGGGCGACGTTGCCCGGCACGCCGCGCTGCGGGAAGAGATCATCCGGGACTGCCTGCCACTGGCCGAGCACATCGCCCAGCGCTTCAGCGGTCGCGGTGAGACGTTCGACGACCTGCTCCAGATCGCCCGCGTGGGTCTGGTGCAGTCCGTGGACCGCTTCGACGCCGCGCGGGGCACCACCTTCCTCTCCTTCGCCGTTCCCACCATCATGGGCGAGGTGCGCAGGCACTTCCGCGACCGCACCTGGGCCGTGCGCGTGCCGCGGCGCACCAAGGAATTGCAGCAGCAGCTCGGTCAGGTGACCGAGACCCTCTCGCACCGGCTGGGCCGACTGCCGACCGCGCGCGAGATCGCCGCCGAACTCGACGTGGATCTGGTCGAGGTCACCCAGGCCATGATCGCGCGCAACGCCTACCAGGCCAGCTCGCTCGACAGCTCCCGCACCGACGACGAATTCGCCCCGGCTCCGGTCGTGGAGACCCTCGGCGCGGAGGAGCCCAGCTACCGGCTGCTCGAGGACGCCATGTCGGTGCGCCCGCTGCTGGCCGCGCTGCCGCAGCGCGAGCGCCAGGTGCTCATCTGGCGGTTCTTCGAGAACCAGTCCCAGGCGCAGATCGGTGAACGCCTGGGCGTCTCGCAGATGCAGGTGTCCCGGATCCTCAACAAGACGCTGAGCACCCTGCGCGAGAAGGCGCTGGGCCCTGCGGAGAGCGAACGCGTGCTGCGCATCGCCTAGCCGAACACGAGCCCGAACTCACCGTCCCGCGGGGCGGTGAGTTCTTCGGCTCAGGACAATCGTGGCAGCCGGACGACCTGGACGAAGAAATCATCGATCTGCTTGATGGCGGAGATGAACTGATCCAGGTCGACCGGCTTCGTCACGTATGCGTTGGCGTGCAGCCGGTAGCTGCGCAGGATGTCTTCCTCGGCGGCCGAGGTGGTGAGCACCACCACCGGGATGTGCGCCAGGTCCGAATCCGACTTGATCTGCTCGAGCACCTGCCGCCCATCGTATTTGGGCAGATTGAGGTCGAGCAGGATGAGATCGGGGCGGGGCGCGCCGGTGTGCGCGCCGCGCTGGTACAGGAAGTCCAGGGCCTCTTCGCCGTCCCGGACCACCAGCAGCGTGTTGCCGATCCGGTTGTGCTCGAAGGCCTCCCGCGTCATGAGCTCGTCCCCCGGATCGTCCTCGACGAGCAGGATGACAATCGGCTGGACGAAATCGGTCACGCGGGGACTCCTGGTTCTGTGGTGGGGTGTTCGGGGGCCACCGCTCGCGGTGCGGGTTCGGCAAGGGTGAAACAGAACCGGGTGCCGCCGGTGTAGTCGGTGTCGATCCAGATGCGCCCGCCGTGGAACTCCACGATCTTCTTGCTCAGCGCCAATCCTATGCCCGTGCCGGTGTACTCGTCACGGCTGTGCAGGCGCTGGAAGATGACGAAGACCTTGTCGGCGAACTCGGGTGCGATGCCGATGCCGTTGTCGGTGACCGAGAAGCGCCGGCCGCCGTCGGGTCCCGGTTCGGCCTCGCACTCGATGCGCACCCGCGGCGGCTCGCCGGGCCGCTGGAACTTGATGGCGTTGCCGATGAGGTTCTGCCACAGCATGACCAGCAGGGTCGAATCGCCGGTCACCTCGGGCAACCGCTCCGGGCGTTCGATCTGCGCGCCCGAATCCTCCACCGCCGCACCGAGGTTGGACAGCGCCTTGTCCAGGGCGTGGTCCAGTCCGACGCTGGCGGTGTGATCGTTGACCCGGCCCACCCGCGAGAAGGTGAGCAGATCGTTGATCAGCACCTGCATGCGCTTGGCGCCGTCGACCGCGAATTCGATGTACTGCTTGGCCCGGTCGTCGAGCTGGTCGCCGTAGCGCTTCTCCAGCAGCTGACAGAACGAGGCCACCTTGCGCAGCGGTTCCTGCAGATCGTGCGAGGCGACGTAGGCGAACTGTTCCAGTTCGGCGTTGGAGCGGCGCAATTCGGCCGATTGCGCATCCAGGTCGGTGGCCTGTTCGGCGAGTCTGGTCTCGGTGATCCGGGAGGACTCGAGCTCGGTGACGATCCGCAGGCGCATGGCCTCGACCGCGGCGGCCACGGTCATCAGATCGGCGGGGCCGTGCACGGTGATGTGATGACCGAAATCGCCGCCCGCCACGCGCGCCGAGGCCGTTTCCAGGGCTTCCAGCGGCCGGGCGATCAATCGCCGGACCAGGACCGTCAGCGCCAGGCCGGTGACCAGGAACGCCGCGACCATGCCGATGAGCGCCGCGTCGCGCACACTGCGGGTGCGCGCCAGGTCGGCGCGATCGCGGGCCGCGGCGGTATCGAGATTGGAGTTCTGGGTCGTGAAATGGGCGCGCAGCCGGTCGAAGGCGGCCTTGCCGCGCGCGGTGGCCACCGGATCCAGGATGCGGGTGCCGCCGCTCGAGACCGAGGCGATCAGCGGGTCCGCGTAGGTGCTGCGCCAGAGTCCGGCCGCGTTCTCGAGCTCGTCGACGTCCGCGAGCAGATCCGGGCGATCGTGCAGCAGCGTGCGCAGTTGCGTGCTCGCCAGGCTCTCCTCCCGCCTGCCCTCGTCGAAGGGCACCAGGAATTGCGGATCGGCGGTGAGGGCGTACCCGCGCACCCCGGTCTCCTGATTGGCCAGCGCGCCCTGCAGCCGGTACGCCTGGGTGACCGCGGGCTGGATCTGCTTGCCGAATCTGTCCGAGACGCGGGTGGTCTTGGCGGTGGCCAGCGCCGACAGGCCCGCGCCGACGACCACCACCAGCACCATTACCGCGAGGACCAGTTGGAACCAGGCCCGCACGGTCAGCCGCTGAGTCCAGTTACGAGGTGGTTCGGGTGTGCTCATGCTCGGTGGTCCCGCTCTCGGAGATCGTCGTTCCAGCGCAGGTACAGGACCGCGATGTCGTCGTCCAGTCCCCCGTGCCGTTCGGCCAGGGCTTCGGCGCGCCCGATGAGTTCGTCCACGAAGACCGCGGGTTCGCGCGCGGCCACCTCGCCCGCCAGCGCCAGCAGGCCCTCTTCGCCCAGGCGGTCGTCTCCGGCGCCGCTGTGGCCCTCGTACAGCCCGTCGGTGAACAGCACGAGCCCGGTGCCGGGCGGCACGATGAGTTCGCTGATGGGCCAATCGGCCTGTCCCGGCGCGAAACCCAGGGCGGGGCCACCGGATACCTCGAGCCAGTCCACACCCGCTGCCGTGCGCACCAGCATGCCCGGATGCCCGGCCCGCATGACCTGCACCGCGTGCCGGCGCGGGCGCAGCACCAGGGTGGTCACGGTGACGAAGGTGTGTTTGCGGGTGCGCTCGGCCAGCAGCACCTGTTCCAGCAGCTGCAACTGCCGAGTTCCGGTGATGCCGCTGAGAACCAGTGTGCGCCAGGCCAATCGCAGGGCAACGCCGGTGGCCGCCTCGTCGGGGCCGTGCCCGGACACATCGCCGATCACCACGTGCACCACGCCGTCGGCGTCCTGCACCACGTCGTAGAAGTCGCCGCCGAGCAGCGAGTGTGCGCTGCCGGGGCGATAGCGGGACACCACGTCCACCACCGGCTCCCCGCGCAGCAGCGGGGTGGGCAGCAGCCCGCGTTCCAGGCGCGCGTTCTCCCGGGCCTGCATCCGGCCCACGCGCAGTGCCGCGGCCGCGCGCTCGGCCTGCTTGCGCTGTACCGCGTACCGCACGGCTCGTCCGAACAGCTCGGGTTCGACGCGGCCCTTGACCAGGTAGTCCTGCGCGCCCGCGGTCACCGCGGCCAGGCCGATCCCTTCCTCGTCCAGCCCGGTCAGCACCACCACGGCCACGTCGGCGGCGCTGCGAATCCGCTCGAGCGCCTCGAGCCCGCGGGCATCGGGCAGATGCAGATCGAGCAGGACGCAGTCGGGGACCTGGGTGGCGAGCCACTGGCTCGCCAGGGTCACGGTCCGCACCCATTCCAGGGTGACGCCCGGTGCCGCGTCGGCGACCAGCTCCTGGACCAGCAGCGCGTCTCCCGGGTCGTCCTCCACCAGCAGGATGACCATGTCCCTGCCGTTGCGCTCGGGGCCGAGCGGCAGGGTGGCGGGATCGGCCTCGGCGCGTGGATCCGCGGGATGGCCCGCGGGGCTCACCGGCTGCCAGAAGGACATCGGTCGCGCTCCTTCCTTCCGGTACGGCGCGGCGCCGCGCTGCCGGAGCATGCTGGGACGAGAGAATACTGCCTCGCCCGGCGACCGCGCGCACAGCACGGCACGCCCGGCCCGACCGCCGCCAACCCTGTCACAGTCAAGATCGTTTCGCCGACCCCGGGTCGGTGCGCCGAACGATCCGGATCCCTCGATCGGGACCGGCGCCGGCCCAAGCCCGGTGCATCACAACGACTCCCGCCAACGCCGGTGAGCAGTATGGGACAGTGGCGCGTTCCGGCCGTCCCCGGGCGACCCGGGGGCGGGACCCAATCGGTGTCGCCGTGTCGTCGTGCCTGCTAGCCTGGAGTCATCAACACAGTTCCACCGTAGAATTGTGTGCAACGGCAGACTTTGCTGTCCCAGACCCCGGCAGTCGATTCCGTCTCGGCACGGCGACGAAGGGTCGACATGCGTACCAGGTCATTTGCTCTCCACGGCCGGGCAGTGCCCCGCATCGCGAGAACCGCGCCCCCGCGCGACTGTTAGACCCGGGGGCGAGAGCACAGTTCCACCAGCACGGCGAACGGCTGCAGAGAATCGGCTGATTCGCCTGTTCCGCAACCACTTCCACCTGCCGCCTCGAACGCGGTCCGACCGTCTCCGGCAGCGGGTCCAGCCACACCACGGCGGGCGACGCCATCGACAACCCGGTGGCGCACACAAGTAAGAGGTCGAATCCACCTGCCTCGCCTGTACGCCTGCGCAGCAACCTGATTCCAGGAGACGCAATGCGCAAGTCCAGCAGCGGCACCCTCATCGCCGAGACAGCGGCAGAGGACGTACCCACCCCCGCGACGGCCGGGGCGACACCACCGACACCGACGACCCCGCCCCGCCACCGCCGCGACCGCCCCGACAGCTACGACGACATCGAACCCCGCTTCGTCGAACTGGCCGCACTCGCCGCCACCGACCCCCGCCGGCCGGTCCTGCGCGAGGAACTCATCCGGCGCTGCCTGCCGCTGGCCGAGCACATCGCCCGCCGCTTCGCCGGGCGTGGGGAGAACTTCGACGACCTGCTGCAGATCGCCCGGGTCGGACTGCTGCACGCGGTCGACCGCTTCGATCCCGAGTACGGTTCGTCCTTCCTGGCCTTCGCGGTCCCCACCGTGATGGGCGAGGTGCGCAGGCACTTCCGCGACTACACCTGGTCGGTGCGAGTTCCCCGCCGGCTCAAGGAGATTCAGCAGACCATCGGACCGGCGACCGAAGCGCTGGCACAGCGACTGGGCCGCATGCCCAAAGCCGGCGAGCTCGCCGCCGAGCTCGGGGTCGATCCGATCGAGGTCACCCAGGCGCTCATCGCGGCCAACGCCTATCGGACCTCCTCGATCGACAGCACCCTGGATCCGGAGAACGAGAATCCCGCGCTGTCGCTGCTGGACGCGCTCGGCGCCGAGGAACCCGACTACACCCTGGTGGAGAACTTCATCGCGGTGAAGCCCCTCATCGAGGCCCTGGCCGAAGGCGACCGGAACCTGCTCGTCATGCGGTTCTTCGAGAATCGCACCCAGAGCGAGATCGCCGCGCACCTGGGCGTCTCGCAGATGCAGATCTCGCGCATGCTCACCCGCGTCCTGGGCGCCCTCCGGGAGCAGGCCCTGCGCGACTGAAGCGCCTGCCCCCTTCTCGGTCATGGGTCCGCTCAGGCGACCGCCGGGGCCCGCCCGTCGAAGCGATGCAGCACCGGTTCCACCACGCGCGCCGCGATCGGGCCCAGCACCGCCATGATCAGCACGTAGGTCGTGGCCATGGCCGCGAACGACGCGGGTACCGCACCGGCCGTGACCGCCAATCCCGCGATGACGATGGAGAATTCGCCGTGCGCGACCAGGGCCGTGCCCGCGCGCGCCCGGCCGTACTTCGAAGCGCCCGCCCGTTTGGCCGCCCACCAGCCGGTGGCCATCTTGGTCGCGACCGTCACCACCGCCAGCACCACCGCCCAGCCCAGCACCGGCGGGATGCTGCGCGGATCGGTGCTCAGCCCGAACAGCACGAAGAACATGGCCGCGAACAGATCCCGCAGCGGCTCCAGAATCTTGGTGGCGGTGTGCGCGGTCGAGCCGGAGATGGCGATGCCGAGCAGGAACGCCCCCACCGCCGCCGACACCTGCAGCGCCGAGGCCACACCCGCGACCAGCAGCGCCGAGCCGAGCAGCTTGAGCAGGAAGATCTCGCGATCCTTGCTGTCCACGATCATCGAGACGTACCTGCCGTAGCGCAGTGCGACCACGAGCACGATCGTCACCGCCGCCAGCGCGATGCCGAGCGTCTTGAGCCCGGCCGCGAACCCCACCCCGGCCAGCACCGCGGTCAGCACCGGCAGATACGCGGCCATGACCAGATCCTCGAAGACCAGGATGGACAGGATCGTCGGGGTCTCGCGGTTGCCGAGCCGGCCCAGATCGCCGAGCACCTTGGCAACGATGCCCGAGGAGGAGATGTAGGTGACGCCCGCCATCGCGACCGCTCCGGTCAAGCCCCAGCCGAGCATGAGCGCGACGATTACCCCGGGCGTCGCGTTCAGTACCAGATCGAGCACGCCGGCCGCCCACGAACTGCGCAGGCCGGTGACGAGTTCATTGGCCGTGTACTCCAGGCCCAGGAGCAACAGCAGCAGTACGACGCCGATCTCACTGGCCAGGTGAATGAACTCGTCCACGTGGTTCAGCTCGATCAAACCGCCGGTACCGAATATCAGACCACCGAGCAGGTACAGCGGAATCGGCGACATTCCGATGCGCGCGGCGACCCTTCCCAGCAATCCCAGACCAAAAAAGACCGCGCCCAGCTGTATCAGCGCGAGCGCGGTTTCGTGTGCCACCATCTACTTTTCAGCCATCCGTCAAAATTCTGGCGGCAGCCCCTAGGCTTTCCGCGGTACCTACAACTACGAGGACATCACCGGCGGTGAACAGGAAATCCGGGCTAGGGGACGGAATCGCGTGGCCGGCTCGCATGACCGCGACGATCGACACCGATGTGCGCGAACGCATCTGGGTATCGCCCAGCAGCCTGCCGTCGTAGGGCGACCGCGCGCCGATGGTGAGCTGCCTGGTCACGATGTCGCCGAACTCGCGGTGCTCCTCCTGCAATTGCGCCACCAGCTGCGGTGCGCCGAGCAGATTGGCCAGCACCGCCGCCTCGTGGGAGGACAGTGAAATCTGGTCCATCGCATCGGGATTGCCCGGCTTGCTCACGATCAGATCGATCGTGCCGTCCTTGTGATCGATGATTCCGATCCGGCGGCGCGAGCCCGTCAGCGAAAAGTCCTTGCGTACCCCGATTCCGGGCAACTGTGTAACCTCGACGTTCACAAATCCACACTAGCGGGAAACGACCGCGTGCTTCATATGGAAGTCGGAACAATCGGGAAAACCCTTGCCGCCTGCGGTGATGCAATGCGCGATCGAGATCTTCGACGCGTTTACAACGGAACCGCGGGGGTAGTCGCCAGGACAGGAATTCACCGGCGCGCGAGGCGGAGCGGGTGTGCGGAGTTTCGGCTACGGCCGATCGAGCTGGGGAAAGAGGTAGAGCATTGTTGAGTACGCAGGTCGCGTGAATGCCACGGGCAGCTCCTCTCGGGTCGATACAACATCACCATGGCTCGTGAGCCACGTGCCGACCAGCTTCGCCCGGCCCCTCTTACATGGTAATGATTCCGTAAAGGTGCAGGATTGGCAAATCGAGAGCCACCCGATCCGGGTGCCATCCACCGCGAATCGGCTTGGCGGCCAGCGACTTCTCGGCCACGCCCGGCCGCCGCTCCGGTCCGAGTTTGCCTGGGCCGTAAGTGATCGGGCATCTTGGGAGCCGTTGTGCCGAGAATCTCATCGGCATCCCCGCGCCGCACTCCGGGCCGGGGCCAACCGGTAGTGGGAGTTGATCGTGCGCATTCGTACCTCCGACACAGCGACGTTCACTGTGCCGGTCGAGCGAAACCGCCTGCCCTCGCAGATCTCTCAACACGACACCGACTTCCTGCCCATCGTCCGGCCGGACTACCGACTGGACCTGGACGGGCTGCGCGGAGTCGCGATCGCACTGGTCGTGGCGTTCCACGTGTGGATGGGTCGCGTGTCGGGCGGGGTGGACGTCTTTCTGGTGCTGTCCGGTTTCTTCTTCACCGCGATGGTGTTGCGGCACACCGAGGCAACGGGCAAGGCCGGCACCGTGCGCGCGCTGCGCCGCACCGGCCGCCGGCTGCTGCCCGCGCTGCTGGTGGTGCTCGGCGCCATCACCGTCGCCACGGTCCTGCTGCGGCCCTACACCCAGTGGGAGGACATCGGCCGCCAGATCATCGCCTCGATGATCTACAGCCAGAACTGGTATCTCGCCACCGCCGAACTGGATTACCTCGCGCCCGATCCCTCGGTGAGCCCGCTGCAGCACCTGTGGTCGATGGCGGTGCAGGGGCAGTTCTACCTGGTGATCCTGGCGGTGGTCGCGGCGTGGTCGCTGGTGCGCCGGCTGATCCGCAGTCCGCGCGCCAGTCGCGTTGTCCTGCTGATCCCGCTGCTCGCCGGGGCGGGCGCCTCGTTCGCGTACGCGACCATCGGTGCGGGACAGCACCAGTCGTGGACCTACTACGACTCCGGCGCACGGGCCTGGGAACTGCTCGTCGGCGCGAGTATCGCGGTCATCGCCCCGTGGATCCGGGTGCCCAAGTGGGCGCGCGCGATCGCGGCCACCGCGGGCCTGGCCATGGTGCTGTCCTGCGGGTTGATCTTCGACGGCGCCCGCGAATTCCCCGGGCCCGCCGCGCTGTACCCGGTGCTGGCGACCGTGCTGCTCATCCTGTCCGGCATGGGCCTGCCCGCCACGCATCGGCCGTGGGCCAACCGGGTGCTGGCGAGTCGGCTGTGCACCGAGCTGGGCACCCTGGCGTACCCGTTCTACCTGTGGCACTGGCCGATTCTGATCTTCTATCTGGCCGAGAGCGGCCGCGTGCACGCCGGACTGGGCGACGGCATGGTGGTGATCGGGGTGTCGCTGCTGCTCGCGGTGATCACCGCGCAGCTGGTCGAGACCCCGCTGCGCCGGCACGCCGGCATCGGCACGACCCCGGTGCTGTCCACCGCCGTGTACCGGCGCGTGGTCGGGGTGTTCGTCAGCGCCGTGGGCGTCGCGGTGCTGGTGGCGACCGTCGGCTGGCAGATCATCATCGGTCCCGCCGCCTCGCCCGAACCCGCGGTCGCGGCGTCCCCCGCCTATCCCGGTGCGGGCGCGCTGACCAGCGGGGTTATTCCACTGCCGGAACCCTTGCGGCCCTCGCTGTTCCAGGGGTTCGCCGACGCACCGCCGCCCACCCAGGACGGCTGCATCGTGCCGGACAGCGAGGTCAAACGCTGCGTCTACGGCAATCCGAACGGCGAGCGCACCATCGCGGTGGTCGGCGGATCCCATTCCGAGCATTGGATTCCCGCGCTCGAGGTGCTCGCCCAGCAGCAGGGTTTCCGCATCGTCACCTATCTGAAGCAGGGATGCGCGCTGACCCTGGTCGATCAGCCGTCCTACTCCGAGACCCCGTTCCCCGAATGCCGGGAATGGTCGGTCGCGGTCATCGATCAGCTCGCGCTCGAGCGGCCGGACTGGGTGTTCACCATCTCGACCCGCTTCCGCCCCTACAGCGACGGTGACGAGGTGCCGGTGGAGTTCCCCGAGGTCTGGTCGGCGCTGGCCGATCGCGGGCTCAAGATCCTCGCGCTGCGCGACACCCCGCGCCTGCGCCGGGACGGGGTGTTCTACAAGGCCGTCGATTGTCTTGCCTACCACGGCAATTACGACAGTTGCGGCATGAACCGCAGCATCGCGCTCGATCCGGTCGATCCGGCCGGGGCGGCCGCGGCGTCGTATCCGTCGGTGTTCCCGCTCGATCTCTCCAACGCGGTGTGCCGTCCCGAGCGCTGCCGGGTCAGCGAAGGCAACATCCTGATCTACCGGGACGAGCACCACCTCACCGCCAGCTACTCCCGTTCGCTGGCGCCCGAACTCGGCCGGCAGATCGGCGCCATCACCCAATGGTGGTGAGCCGCCAGGCAACTTCGGGCTATCGGAGGTCGCGGACCGCCAATTCGGTTGCGGTTCGCGCGCGGGTGCGGTTGTCTGGTCCCCCGTGGCCCACGTAGACGTATCCGATGTCGAGTTCTTCCTCCCCGACGGACGACAGCTCCTGGACGGGGTGAGTTTCCGGATCGGCGAAGGCGTCAAAGCCGCGCTGATCGGGCCGAACGGGACGGGCAAGACCACCCTGGTCAAGATCATCGCCGGTGACCTCGCGCCCGAGGGCGGCGCGGTCACCAGATCCGGATCGCTCGGCATCATGCGCCAGTTCATCGGCCAGATAGACGACGAGTCCACCGTGCGCGACCTGCTGCTGTCGGTGGCCGCACCGCCCGTGCGCGCGGCCGCCCGGGCGCTGGACGACGCCGAGAACGCGCTCATCGAAACCGACGACGAACCAACCCAATTGGCGTACGCGCACGCCCTGGCCACCTGGGGCGATGTCGGCGGCTACGAACTGGAGACGTTCTGGGACAACGTCACCGTCACCGCGCTCGGCATCGACTACGACCGGGCCAAATGGCGTGCCACCGCGACACTGAGCGGCGGCGAGCAGAAGCGCGTCGTGCTCGAGGCGCTGTTCGCCGGACCCGACGAGGTCCTGCTGCTGGACGAGCCGGACAACTATCTGGACGTGCCCGGCAAGCAGTGGCTCGAACGCACCATCGCGCAGTCGAGCAAATCGGTGCTGTTCATCAGCCACGATCGCGAACTGATCGCCAACGCCGCCACCCGCATCATCACCCTCGAGCCCGGGGTCAGCGGCGCGACGAACTGGATTCACGGCAGCGGCTTCGCGACCTATCAGCAGGCCCGCGAGGACCGCAGCGCCCGGCTGGCCGAACTGCTGCGGCGCTGGGACGAGGACCACGCCAAACTCAAGGCCCTGGTGCTGCGACTGCGTGAGAAGGCGAAGTTCAACGACGGTGTCGCCGCCCGCTATCACGCCGCGCAGACCCGCCTGGCCAAGTTCGTGGAAGCCGGGCCGCCCGAGGCGGTGCCGCTGCGCCAGAACGTCTCGGTGCGGCTGCGCGGCGGGCGGACCGGCAAACGGGCGCTGGTGTGCACGCAACTGGAGTTGACCGGTCTGATGCGGCCCTTCGACGCCGAGATCTGGTACGGGGACCGCGTCGCGGTGCTGGGCGCCAACGGTTCCGGCAAATCGCACTTCCTGCGCCTGCTCGCGACCGGCGGCACCGACCCCGACCACGAGCACCGGCCCGTCAGCGATCTGGACCTGACCCCGGTGCCGCACACCGGGATCGCGGCCCTGGGCGCGCGCGTGCGCCCGGGCTACTTCGCCCAGACCCACTCCCGCCCCGATCTGGCCGATCGCACCCTGCTGGAGATCCTGCACACCGGCGACGAGCACCGCGACGGCATGGGCCGCGAGGCCGCCAGCCGCGTCCTGGACCGCTACGGCCTGGTGAAGGCCGCCGAGCAACGCTTCGCCCACCTGTCCGGCGGCCAGCAGGCGCGCCTGCAGATCCTGCTGCTGGAGCTGTCCGGCGCGACGATGCTCCTACTGGACGAGCCCACCGACAACCTCGACCTCCACTCCGCCGACGCCCTGGAGGAGGCGATAGCCGAGTTCCAGGGCACGGTGGTCACCGTGACCCACGACCGCTGGTTCGCCCGGGAGTTCGACCGGTTCCTGGTCTTCGGCTCCGACGGCGTCGTCTACGAGTCCGACACCCCGGTCTGGGACGAGTCCCGGGTCCAACGCACCCGCTGACCCCCCGCCCACCCGATTCCGGTCGGGTGGGCGAACTCGGCCCCGAGCACCTCGTCGAGTCCTACGTCCCCGGCGTGACCGACCCGGCCGCGCTCCTCGCCGAACTCGACAGTCTCGCAACTCAACTCGAAGCCCACTTCGAGTACGAGGAGCGCTCCATCGTCGCGGCGCTCAATGTTCTCGGCCCGGCGCCGCGTGTGCCGTAGCGAACCATGCCCGGAACTCATGTTTAGATGCGCATATCCGGGTATAGGAATGTAGATCACCATCGTCCGGCGTGATCGCCCGGGCGTTGGCCGTCGTGGTCTGCCGTCGATCAGCGAAAAAGGCAGCGCGGGAACAGGTTTGCGCTGCCAACTCCCGGAGTCGGGGTTCACATCCCGGCGCGAGCGGGTGCGGCCCATAGTTCAGGGCGGTGCCGCCCCCAGTTCAAGCCAGGCGCGGCCCCTAGTTCAGGTCAGGGCGGGGGCCGCGACAGCGGCGGCCAGGCGGCGGTGGGAGTCCAGGCGGGCCGTGCGGTCGTATGTGCTTGTGTGGACCAGGATTTCGTCGGCGGTCGTGGCCTTTATCAGGCGGGTCAGTTCGGGGAGGACCGTCGACTCGGGGCCGTGGATGTGGCCGGTCAGGGACTCCTCGAAGAGGCGGCGCTGGCGGTCGGTCATGGGCTCGCGGGCGACCGCCGCCGGGGAGAGCAGGGGCGGGAACTCGCCTCGGGTGCGGGAGTAGGCGGCGGACCACGCCTCGGGGAGCAGCAGGCGGTGGGCCTGCTCCACCGTGTCGGCGACGACCACCGAGGCCGAGACGATCACGTAGGGCGCGGATCCCCATTCGGTGGGCCGGAAAGTGGTGCGGTAGTTGGTGATCGCCTCGATCATCCGGTCCTCCCCCGCTATCGGGGCGATGACCAGCGGCAGACCGAAGCGGGCCGCGCGTTCGGCGCCCGATCCGGTAGCCAGCAGATACGCGGGGACGCGCAGCCCTTCGGCGGGCCAGGCGTGCACGCCGGCGCGACCGCGCACGAAGTACTCCAGGAGCTCGGTCAGCTGCCCGTCGAAATCCGCGGCGTCGTCCCGGCCGTGCCCGAGCGCGCGGCGCACACCGTCGGTGAAGCCGACCGAACGGCCGACGCCCATGTCCACGCGGTCCGGGAACAGCGCCGCGAGCGTGCCGAACTGCTCGGCGACCACCAGCGGCTGATGGTTGGGCAGCATCACCCCGCCGGTGCCGACCCGGATCCGATCGGTGGCCGCGGCGACCGCGGCCGCCAGCACCGTCGGCGCTGAACCGGCCACCCCGGGCACGCTGTGATGCTCGGCGACCCAGAACCGGTGGTAGCCCCACTGCTCGGCGAGCCGCGCGAACTCCACCGTCTCGCGCAGTGCCGCGGCGGGCTGCTGCCCGGCGCGCACCCGCGAACGGTCCAGGATCGAGAAACGGGTGTCCGATAGCGCGGAGGTCATGTTGCATGGCAACGTTCGCGCCGCTCGTTGATTCCGGGCAGGTCGCGACGCCGCCGTTCGTGCAATTGCACAAAAACGTGATCCAGCCCTCGGCGCACCGTCGATTGCGCACGCCATTGCCATGGTGTGAGCTGAGTCGCATGGGCCGATCCGCGAAAATCGGCCGAACAATGGAGTTTGGAGGCTCGGTGAACAGGTCTCGTCGACGCCGTCTCATGGTCTTGACCATGTCGGCATGTTTGGCGGCGGGGGCAACCGCTACGGCTGCGGCGCAGCCGGAATATCCGCACACTTTCCCGCCGGATCAGAATCAGGTCCCGCAATTGCCGTCGGAGCCCTGGCTTTACGACCAATTGCCGATCCTCACCCCGAGTGAGGATCCCTGGTACAGCGATCCGCCGAATCTGGCCGATTACGCGCCCGGCGATATCGTGCGCTCGCGCGAAGTGCAGACCCGGGTGCTCGGAATTCCCTTCCCGGTCTCGACACGGCAGCTGCTGTTCCGCTCGGAGAACGTGCACGGCGAGCCGATCGTCACCGCGACCTCGGTCATCACCCCGGGCATCCCCTGGCAGGGCAGCGCACGCCCGGTGGTGTCGTTCCAGGAGGCCATCGACTCGACCAGTTCGAGCTGCAATCCCTCCTACACGCTGCAGACCGGCACGATGAAGGAATCCGCCCTCGTCATCTACTGGCTGATGCAGGGTTTCGCCATCAACGTCCCGGACTTCGACGGCAAGTTCAATACGTTCAACACCTACGACGAGGGCAAAATGGTCCTCGACAGCCTGCGCGCGATGAAGAACGACAACAGCCTCGGGCTCACCGATTCCGGCATCGCGCTCTACGGCTATTCCGGCGGCGGCTCCGGATCGATTCGCGCCGCGGAATTGCGCCAGAGCTACGCGCCCGACGTCCGGCTGCTGGGCACCGCGATCGGCGGCACCCCCGGCGATCTGGTGGGCATCGCCAAGTACGCCTCCGAGCCGCAGCCGGGCCTGGCGGGCACCAGCAATTTCACGATGTGGCTCGGATTCGCCTCGCTCGCACGCGAATACCCGGACGTGTTCAAGCCCGAGGAGTTCCTCACCCCCGAGGGCCAGGGCCTGCTGGCCGACTTCCAGAACCGCTGCTACGCGACCATCGCGCTCGAGGGCGTGTACCGCCCGATCAGCGAGTACTTCCAGCCCGGCAAATCCCTGGAGACCTCCCCCGAGGTCTTGAAAGTGCTCAGCGACAACAGCCTCGGCAAGCACATCCCGGACACCCCGGTGCTGTGGTGGCACGGCTTCTGGGATGAGCTGATCCCGCCCTCCACCGTGCTGCCGACCGTGCAGTCGTACTGGGATCGCGGCGCCGACCTGCGGTTCTACACCGTGCCGGTGCCCGAGCACATCACGAACGCCGTCACCGGCTGGCCCCCCGCGGTGGCCTGGACCAGCGCGTTGCTGCGCGGTCTGGGACCCGGGCCCAAGTTCAAGGCCGACTACCAGTTGCTGCCCGAGGGCTTCCCGGGTCGCTGAGTTCGGCGCGGCACGGCCGCGGATCCTGTCTGTTACAGCGCGTATCGCATAGTGTGTTCGGTGCAGGGTTGCCCGAACCAGGAGGTGGCTATGACCGAGCACACCGGTACGACAACGGACACCGCGGCCGTGTTCGATCTCCTGCGAGAACGCGCGACCGCCCTGGCGGCCTCGTTCAGCGTGGAACTGCCCGCCAACGGGGCGCTACCGCATTCGATGCGGGACGCGGACTTCGTGCCCAGCGCGCGGGTGAACCTCGAACTCTTCTTCCGCTACCTGATCGACGGCGTGGAACCCACTGTCGCCGACACCCAGCCGCTCATCGACCGTGCGATGACCCTGGTACACGACGGCATGCCGGTGGCGGAGGTGTGGCACAACTACCGCGCGGGCACGGCGTTCTTCTGGTCGGCGCTGGTGCCGCTGGTCGAGGACGCGGACTACCGGCTGATTCCGCAGGTGAGCCTGCGCCTGACCGACTACATCGGGCTCATCATGGGCCGGATCGCCGGCGCCCTGGTCGAGGACGCCCGCCAGCCGCGCTGGGATCTGCTCGAGCGCCAGCACGAACTCGCCGACGCCCTGCTCGCGGGCCGTGATCCAGGCAGCTGGGCCCTGGATCCGGAAACCACCGTGCCGCCGGCCTTCCTCATCGCGGCGGTGCGCCTGGGCGATCCGACGCCCGGCACCCTGACTCAATTGCGCAGTCGCCTGGCGCATCTGCCCGGCACGCTGCTGCATCGGGACAGCGGCGGCTGGACCGCCCTGGTGCCGATGGCGGCGGACGGCGGCGATCCGGTGCGGGTGCTGAGCGCCGCGCTCGCCCTGCCCGAGAACGCCCCGCATCCGCAGTACTGGATCGGCGTCGCGGCCGCGACCTCGCACGCCGCCGTTCCCGCCGCCTACGCCGAGGCCCAGGTGGTCGCGGAGGTGGCGCGCAGTCTGGAACTGCCGGAGGTGCTGTGCCGCCAGCAGGACATGATGTTCGAATATGCCATCGCCACAACGGGTTCCACCCGTACGACGCTGGCCGCGGTGCTCGCTCCACTGGACGATCAGCCGATGCTGATCCAGACCTTGGAAGCGTTCATCGACAACGAGTTCAATCACAACGCGGTGGCGCGGGCGCTGTTCATCCACCGCAACACGGTGACCTACCGGCTGGCCCGCATCGCCGATCTCACCGGCTACGACCCGCTGCTGGCCACCGGCATCT
Source organism: Nocardia sp. NPDC057668 (assembly GCF_042799795.1). Classification (NCBI taxonomy): domain Bacteria; kingdom Bacillati; phylum Actinomycetota; class Actinomycetes; order Mycobacteriales; family Nocardiaceae; genus Nocardia; species Nocardia sp. NPDC057668. Next base: position 488,800 of record NZ_JBHVIC010000001.1, read on the forward strand.
CCACGCTCATGGCCGCGCGCACCGCCCGCAGGCTGAAACCGGCGGCCGCGCGCGGGTGAGGTTTCGTTCCGAATCCTCGCTGTGTGAACCCCGTTCACCGCGCGGCCTCGCAGGACGTGAGACAGATGTCGATTCGACGGGAATTTCGCTCTGGGGCATGACAATCCGGGTTTCAGACGTCAAGATGATCGAGGCCCAGGCCGCAGAATAGACACCGTTGTACACAGTTCAGCGCTTCGGCCATCGCGGCGCGGACAGGAGAAGCCGTGGCAATGTCGCCGCAGTCCCCGCATTCCGTTTCGTCCGTGATCGTCGAGCAGTCCGGATCGGCCCGCATCGGCACCCGCATCGCACATCCGGTGCTGCGCACCACGCTGCAGCAGTTCCTGCGGGCGGGCGCCTGGGTGGCCGATCGCGGACCCGGTCCGGCGGACCTGATCTTCCGGGTGACCCGCCTGTCCGAAGCGCCCGCCCGGGTCCTGGGCGCGCCGCGCGGCGTGCGCAGGCATCCGGTGTTCTTCGACAGCTTCGACGCCGAATGGCTGTGGTCCGAGCCGGTTTCCGATCCGCGCATCGCCCGCGATTCGGCGATCCTGTACTTCCACGGCGGCGCGTTCATCGCGGGCGGGCTGCACAGCTACCGCAGGCACACCGCGCGGCTGGGCGCCCTGAGCGAGCTGCCGGTGTTCAGCGTGGACTACCGGCAGCTGCCGGACGCGCACCCCAACGAGAGCCTGGACGACGCGCTCGAGGCGTACCAGTACCTGCTGGATCACGGTTTCGCCCCGGAGAAGATCGTGTTCTCCGGCGATTCGGCCGGCGGCGGCCTGGCGCTGCGGCTGGCGCTGACCGTGCGCGATCGCGGATTGCCGCTGCCCGCGGGCATTTCGGTCACCTCGCCGTGGGCCGACTTCGATTCGACCGCGCGCATGGCGCACCCCAACGCCAAGCTGGACGCGGTGCTGCCCGCGGCCGGTCCCGACATGGTCGTGCGCCGGGGCATCGCCATCGACGGCGTACTGGATCCGAGCTGGTCGGTGGTCAATCACGATTTCACCGGGCTGCCGCCGATGCTGGTCCAGGTGGGTTCGCGGGAGATGCTGCTCTCCGACGCGCTCGAGGTCGCGAAACGCTGTGACGAGGCGCAGGTTCCGCTGCGTCTGCAGATTCGGGAGAGCGCGCCGCACACGCTGATTCACCTGGGTGCGGGCCTGCTCGCCGACGGCCGCGACGCCGCCGCCGACGCGGCCGAATTCCACCGTACGATTCTCGCGGCGACCGATACCGGTCGCACCGCCGCCTGATATCGGCGCGCCCCAACCGAAAGGCACGAACGTGACCGCCACCTCCTCCCGGCCCGCCGTTCTGATCACCGGCGCTGCCGCCGGGATCGGCCGCGCTATCGCGGCGCGGTTCGCCGGGGCGGGCTGGACGGTCGGGCTGTACGACATCGACGCCGACGCCGTGCGGCAGACCGCGGCCGAGATCGGCGGCGAGACGATCACGGGGGCGTTCGACGTCACCGACGCCGCGGGCTGGGAACAGGCGCTGAAGGAGTTCACCGAGGCCACCGGGCGGCTCGATCTGCTGGTCAACAACGCCGGGATCCTCTGCTCCGGCGCGTTCGGCGACATCCCGCTCGAGCGTCAGCTGCGCGTGGTCGACGTGAACGTGAAAGGCGTGCTGACCGGCTGTTACGCCGCGCTCGCGCACCTGCGCCGCACGCCGGGCAGCCAGGTGATCAACCTGGCGTCGGCCTCGGCGCTGTACGGCCAGCCGGGGCTCGCGACCTACGCGGCGACCAAGGCCGCGGTGCGCAGCCTGACCGAGGCGCTCGATCTGGAGTGGCAGCGGTACGGGATCAAGGTGCACGATCTACTGCCGCTGTTCGTGGCCACCGCGATGATGGACGAGGTCGAGCGCGGCTCCAGGACCTCGGCGACCCTGGGCGTCCATCTGACCGCCGCCGATATCGCCGATTCGGTCTGGAACACGGCCACCAAATCCGCGCGCCTGCGCGGCCCGCACGTGCTCGTGGGCATCCAGACCAAGGCCACCGCCGCCGCGGTTCGCCTGTCCCCCACCGCTTTCACGCGCGCGTTCGTCGGCTGGCTCAGCAAGTCCGATACGCTCTGAGCTGCGCGAACAGCTTCCCCGAAAATAAGTACCGCACTGGACGATTCGCTGTTAGCGTTGACCGCACACACCGACGAGAAAGGAACGCGACGATGACCGAGTGCAGTATCCCCAGTCCCGCAGCGACTTTCGGCGCCGGTGCCACCGTGCCGCCGGAACCGAGCGCCGCGCCCGCCGCCACCCTCGCGGTGAGTCACCCGTAGCCGGGTAACTTCCCCGCCGAGGGCCGCACCGGGCGCATATGCCCGGGGAGCGGCCCTTTTTCATGCCCTCCCGCCGCGGGACGTAGCTCAACGGATAGAGCGCCTGCCTTGGGTGCAGGAGGGTGCGAGTTCGACTCTCGCCGTCCCGACGATCGCGATATTTCCATGGCGCAGTGCTGTGCTGGTTCGGCACCCTGATTTTCACTCAGGACCACGTCGGTTCGATCCCGACCTGCGTCACCACAACTTCACACGGCCTCGTGCTCCGCCGGTCGGGCACCCTGATTCTCATTCAGGACTACGCGGGTTCGACTCCCGCCGAGGTCACGACCCCCGGTTCGCCGGGGCAGGGATTGGCAACCGGGCGGGGCCCGGGACCGCTTGCTACGCGGGTCGAGGCCGCAGCGCCTTGGGGATCGTGCCCTCGCCTTTCCGCCGAAGCGCCGCGCTCTGTCGATTCGACTGCGGCACAGGCCCGCTCACGATGCGGGCGTCGCGCTCTGAGCGCCTGCCGCAGCCGGATCACATCCTGTCGATGCCCGCGAGCAGGACGGTCACTCCCACCAGGACGACGCCCGTGACCAGTACGGCCGCGCCGACCCAGACCGCGGTGATCATCCGGTTGGGCCGGGCAGGATCGACGCCCAGCACCGACAGGAAGAACCCGGCGGGCATCAGGATGGCCGCCGCGAGCACCGCGATCGCGCCGCCGTTCGCCCAGCCGGGGCTGGCGCCCGCGGCATTGCCCAGTACCGCCAGCAGCAGGCCGAGCATGACCAGTACGCCGGCGTGCGCGTGCCCGGCGCGGAAGAAGGATTTCTGGAGTTCGTTCGCTGGCTGACCGCCGGTGACGACACGTAGCAGGAACGTTCCGCCGAAGGCGATGGTGGCCACCGAGATGATGGTGGCGCCCAGAACAATGCTGATCAGAGGGTCGATCAGGGTGGTGTACACGATGGCTCCCGCGGTTCGTACACTTGATTGGATACTTCCAGTACCTAATATTGGATAGTTGAGGTACCCAATGTCAAGGCGTGCAGCGAAGGAGACCCGCGTGCTGATGTCGGAGTTGGCGGCACGGACCGGCGTGCCGATCCCGACCGTGAAGTTCTACCTGCGCGAAGGCGTGCTGATGCCGGGCCGGGCCACCAGCGCCACGCGCGCGACCTACGACGAGACGCACATCCGGCGGGTCGCACTGATCAGGGCGCTGTCCCAGCTCGGCCTGTCCATGGCGCAGATCCGGGCGATCGTCACGCTGATCGACGAGCCCGGCCGCACCCTGCTCGACACCCTGGCCACGGCCACCGCGCTGCTGCCACCCGCCGTCGACGCCGCGGCCCCCGCCGACTACCCCCGCGCCCGCGCCGCGCTCACCGCGCTGCACATCGGCGTCCCCGACGACTACCCGGCCGTGGCCCAGCTCGAGCACGCCCTCGCCGCCGCCGAGGCCGCCGGGATGCCGATGACGGAGGATCGGCTCCGCGCCTACGGTCCCGCTGTCCTGGCCATCGCCGCCTACGACATCGACGAGATGCCCCTGGAACCCCCTTCCCGCGCAATCGAATACGCGGTTCTGGGCACGGCCCTCTACGAACCGGTGATCGCCGCCCTGCGCCGGGTCGCCCACGCCGAGCTCTCCGCCCGCCGCCTCGGCGCCGACGAGCCCACCCGCTGAGGTCCGTACGGACCCGAGCAACATCGAGCCCGGGCGGCCGACCGGACCGGACGCGTCACGCCGCGAAAAGCAGTGCGGCGCTGATCCAGACGATGACGGCGGTCGCGAAATGGATGCCGAACGCCGCCGCCCGGGTGCCGCCGTGGCGCAGCACGATCAGCGTGTCCCCGAAGGGGGTCAGCGAGACGGCCAGCATGTACCAGCCGACCGCGTCGGCGTCCGCGAACAGGATGAGCGCCAGGCCGATGACACCGGAGGTGATGTCCCGCAGGCCTTTCACATCCAGGTAGGCGGCGTCGCCGTCGGGTTTCGCGGGTACGCCGAACCCGGCCGCGGCGACCCGCGGTGACACCAGGAACCGAGCGCCGATGACGATGATGAACACGACCAGGAACACGGCGAGGCCGTAGGCGATCGGGGTGAGCATGAGCGGTGGAACTCCTCGGAAATGTACGGAATCGAACGGCCCCACCGTAAGAGCGGCCGGACAACGGGAACAAGGCGCGATCCCCCAAGGCTCGTGAAGCAGGACTCAACCATGTCGGCCCCCGCGCGAGCCCGGCCGCGCGGGCGGGGTTCCCGGGCGCACGGGTGATCTTGGTACAGTCCCCCCGCCGTGGTGTTCGGGAAACCGGTGTGATGCCGGTGCGGCCCTCGCCACTGTGATCGGGAGTGAAGATCGATCCGGACGGAGTGATCCGTTCGGGGCCACTGGGGTGCTCGCGCCCTGGGAAGGCTGATCTTTCGCGTGGTATCCCGTCAGCCAGGAGACCGGCCACGGCAGGCAACACCCGATTCCACGAGGACCTGGAAGGCGGTCTCGGTGACCCCATCTGTTTTCGCGCGCCTGCGTACCGGCGCGCTGCTGGCCTGCGCACTATTGCTCACCGGTTGCGGGGTGCAGGCCGGGCCCGCCGCCGACGGCGCGAACGCCGTCGCCCGCGCCAATTGCGGCATCGATGTCGCGGTGCCCGGTCCCCCGCAGCGCATCTACGCCGCGTACCAGCCCTCCATCGAGATCGCGCACGCACTCGGCGTCACCGATCGCCTGGCGGGGACCGCGTTCCTGGATTCGGCGGTGCTGCCGGAGTATCAGGCGGCGCAGGCGAGATCCCCCTACGTCGAGAAACTACCGAGCCGGGACGAATTGCTCGCGCAGCGACCGGATTTCGTGCTGTCCGGCTTCAACGGCGTGTTCGCCACCTCGTCGCAGAGCAGCGTGGGCACGCGGGCGAGTCTGCACGAACTGGGCGTGGACACCTGGGTACTGAGCCCGCTGTGCCCCAGCGCGGACGGTCTGGCCGACGAGGCGATCGATCCGGCGACGGTGCGCTTCGACAACGTCTACGCCGATCTGCGGGATCTGGGCGCGCTGTGGGGTGTGGCCGATCGCGCCGACACGGTGGTCGCCGACCTGAGTTCGCGCATCGAGGCGGTCCGCGCCAAGGTTGCAGGCGCGCCCAAGCCCAGGGTCGCCGTCCTCACGCCCAAGGACGACGGCTCCTACACCGTCGCGGGCGGCATCGATTTCATCTCCCGGATCATCGAGGCCGCCGGCGGGGTCAACGCCTTCGGCGATCTCACCGAGCGCCGCAACGTGCAGATCGGCGCGGAACAGCTCATCGCCCGCGATCCCGACATCATCCTGACCAGCCTGTGCTGTAAGGCGACCTACGTCCGCGCCGACGCGCAACCGCAGGTGGACAGGATCACCGGCAATCCGGCCTTCGCCAATCTGACCGCCGTGCGCGCGAAAACGGTGCACCCGTTCCTGTTCGCCGATCGCGCCGCCGGGGTCCGTATCGCGCACGCCACCGAACTCGTTGCCGGACTGCTGCATCCGGGGCTGTTCCCGAAGTGACCGGCACCGTGCGCGGCGCGGGCCCGGTGCTGGCCGCGGCCGCGCTCGCCGTGATCTGCGTGGCGTCCCTGCGGATCGGCACGCACCCCGTCGCTTTCGCCGACGTGATCTCGGCATTCACCGATTTCCAGGGCGGTGATACCGATCGGATCGTGCGCTACATCCGCCTGCCGCGCACCGTGGCCGGACTGCTGGCGGGGCTCGCGCTCGCCCTGGCCGGGGCCGTCATGCAGGGCCTGACCCGCAATCCGCTCGCCGGTCCGAGCCTGCTGGGCATCAACGCCGGCGCGTCACTGGCGATCGTGCTGGCCATGGCGGTATTCGGACTCGGCTCGGCCGCGGGTCTCGTGTGGTTCGCGTTCCTGGGCGCGGCGGTGGCGGCCGTTGTCGTCTATACGCTGGGCTCCTTGGGATTCGGCGGCGCGACCCCGGTGAAACTGGTGCTCGCCGGGGCCGCGTTCACCGCCCTGTGCGGCTCGATCACGACCGCGATAACCCTGCTCGATCGCACCACCTTCGACAACTTCCGCTTCTGGGTGGTCGGTTCTCTCACCCGCGCGAGCCTCGAATCCCTGTGGGCCGTCGTGCCTTTCCTGGTCATCGGGGTGACACTCGCACTCGCGGTAGCGAGTTCGCTCAACGCGCTGGCCATCGGGGACGACCTGGCGCGCACCCTGGGCACCCGCCTGCTCGTGGTCCGCGGCCTGGGCGCGCTGAGTGTGGTACTGCTGGCTGGTTCGGCGGTGGCCATCGCCGGGCCGATCGCGTTCATCGGCCTGGTGATTCCGCACATCGCCCGCGCGTTCGCCGGGCACGACTATCGCCGGGTGCTGCTCTGGTGCGCGCTGCTCGGACCCACGCTGCTGCTGGTCGCCGACATCGCGGGCCGGGTGCTGGCTCAGCCGCAGGAGATCCAGGTCGGCATCATCACCGCCTTCGCCGGATCGCCGTTCGTCCTCTACCTCGTCCGCAACCGGAAGGTGGCGACCCTGTGACCGCCCGCGAGTCGAGCGTATTGCCCGGGGGCACGGTGCTGTTGCGCTCACCGAGCGGGAAACTGGTCGTGCGCGTCCAACGCCGCTCGGCCCTGATCACCCTGGCGCTCACCGCGGCGGCCCTGCTGGTGGCGGCGTGGTCGCTCACCGTCGGACACTACCCGCTGACCGTCGCCGACGTGCTGCGGGTACTGGGCGGGGGCGGCACGCTCATCGAATACGACGTGGTCGTGGCCGATCGACTGCCGCGCGTGCTGACCGGCCTGGGCACCGGCGCGGCGTTCGCGATCTCCGGCGCGATTCTGCAGCGCATCGCGACCAATCCCCTGGTCAGTCCGGAGATCATCGGCATCAATACCGGTGCGTCGCTGGGCGCGCTGGCGGTGACCGTCGTACTCGGCGGTTCGGGGCTCGGCGTGGTCGGCGGCGCGCTCGCCGGCGCGTTCCTGGCCATGGCGCTGATCCTGGCGGTCGCGACCAAGGACGGCCTCGACGGGTACCGCCTGGTCCTGGTCGGCATCGGCGTGACCGCCATGCTGTCCGCGGCCATCGCGTTCATCCTGACCCGCGCGAACATCTATCAGGCGCACACCGCGGCCATGTGGCTCACCGGCAGCCTGGCCGGACGCGCTTGGCCGCACGTGGGATTCGCGGCCGCGGCGCTGCTCGCGGTGGTGCCGCCGCTGATCGTGTTCGCGCGCTCGCTGCCGCTGCTCGAACTGGGCGACGAACTCGCCCATTCCCTCACCGGCCGGCGCGGACCGCGGCGCACGATTCTGATCGTGCTCGCCGCGCTGGCCGCCGCCCTGGCCACCGCGGCGGCCGGACCGATCGCCTTCGTCGCCCTGGTGGCCCCGCAGATCGCGCGCAGGCTGCTCGCCGAACGCGGCGCCGGGCTCGCTCCGGCCGCGGCCGCGGGCGCGCTGCTGGTGGTCGCCGCCGACCTGGCCGCCCGCCGCCTGTTCCCCGCCGAGCTCCCGGTCGGGGTGGTCACCGCGATTCTCGGCGCCCCCGTTCTCGTCTATCTCCTCGCCCGCGCAACCCGGATCGGACACGCTGGATGACCGCACATCTGACCACCGCCGGACTCGGCCTCGCCTACCGCGGCGCCGCCGTCGTCACCGACGCCGAACTGGATTTCCCCGCCGGGCAATTCACCGTCGTCGTCGGCCGCAACGGCTGCGGCAAGTCGACGCTGCTGCGCGGGCTGGCCCGCCTGCTGCCACCGGCCACCGGCTCGGTGCTGCTCGACGGTGCCGACATCGCCCGCTTGCCGGCTCGAACACTGGCGCGCCGCCTGGGCATGCTGCCGCAACAGCCCGTCGCACCCGACGGAATCACGGTGGGAGATCTCGTCGGCCGGGGCCGGCATCCGCATCAGCGCTGGTTCCGGCAGTGGTCGGCGGCCGACGACGCGGCGGTCCGGAAAGCGTTGTCCGCCACCGGAACCCTGGAGCTGCTCGACCGGACGCTGGACGAACTGTCGGGCGGGCAACGGCAGCGGGTCTGGCTGGCGCTGGCCATCGCCCAGGATCCGGAGGTGATGCTGCTGGACGAACCGACCACCTTCCTGGACCTGGCCCATCAGCTCGACATCCTCGACGTGTTGCGAACCCTGTTGCCCCGCACCATCGTCGCGGTCCTGCACGATGTGAATCTGGCGGCCCGCTACGCCGACCACATCGTGGCCATGAAGGACGGCCGGGTGATCGCCCAGGGCGCTCCGGCGCGGATCGTGCGGCCCGAGGTCATGTCCGAGGTCTTCGATCTGGAGTGCGCGGTGATCGAGGATCCGCTGACCGGAACCCCGCTGGTGATTCCGGCCCCGCGGCCGGGGCGCGCCGCATGAGCCGCAGGCACGTGCTCGTCGCCCGCCCCACGCCGTCCGGGGTGGATCTCGTTGCCGTGCAACGCCTGGCCGACGCCTGCGGAATCGGGTACGCGGTCCTCGATCAGGACGAGCCGACGATCCACGACGTGCTCGACGACGCGCTGCGCGACGGCGTGCCGGTCACGCTCGTTCCGCTGGCGGTCCCCCGGGACCGCTATCTGGAGACCTGGATCGCACGCGCGGTGGCGAATTGGCGGGAGAGTCGCGGGGCCGAACTGGAGGTGCGGCTCACCGCGGGCATCGACACCACCGCGGAATTCCTCGACGCGGTCCGGATCCGCATGAAAGAGGACGGCGCGCCGATCTCGGCGAGCCCGCGCGCCTTTCGCAGCCCGGCCTGGTCGCAGCTGCCCGAGCACGATGCGCACATCCTGGTCTGCCGCGGCCCGCGCTGCACCGTCTACGGCGCGGGCGAGCTCTACCGGGAGTTGCGGCGCGACAACCCCGATGCGCTGGTCACCCCGACCGGCTGCCTGAACCCCTGCAATCTGGGGCCGCTCTACATCACCTATCCCGGCGGCGAATGGCATTCGCGCGCGCCGCGATCCGAGCCGGCGGACGCTGCCGGGACAAGCGAGGAGATTTTCCGTCCGAAGTGGACGATAGCCGGAAATGAAGGGCCGCAGCCCCTTCCCACTCTCAACATATAGCGCACCCGGGGGCTTGCGGCAAGACCCCGGTGATACCGCAGAATCATCCGCCGTAGCCGAAACCCGGCGGAAATGGAGTACTGAGAATGCCTGTGCTGGACACCGACGTGATCATTGTGGGCGCGGGACCGAGCGGCCTGATGCTGGCCGGTGAACTGCGGCTCGCGGGTGTGCGGACGCTGGTGCTCGAACGTCAGCCCGCGATCCGGGACGTGCCCAAGGCCAGCGGCATCGGCGGGCGGATCCTGGATCTGCTGCGCTACCGCGGACTGCTCGAGCGTTTCGAGGCGGCGAGCGGTGACCCGCACGTCGCGGCGCGCTTCCCCTTCGGCGACGTGTACCTGGACCTCACGAACATGGCGGAGCCGCCCATGCGGGCGCTGCCGCTGCCGCAGCGGGAGATCGAGCGCATCCTGGACGCGCACGCGAGCGACCTCGGTGCGGAGATCCGGCGGGCCAATCAGGTGATCGGGGTGAGCCAGGACCCCGGCACGGTGACCGCCGAGGTGCGCGGGCCCGACGGCGAATACCGGGTCAGCGCCCGCTACCTGGTGGGCTGCGACGGCGGCCGCAGCCGGATTCGCGAGCTGGCCGGAATCGACTTCCCGGGCACGACCTACCCGCAGGTCAACCGATTCGCCGCGGTCACGGTCTCCGACGCGGTCACCGTGCTCGAGAACGGCGACATCGAGGTCCCCGGGCTGGGCGTGGTGCACGCGGGATTCACCCGCACCGAGCGCGGCGCGTTCGCGTTCGCCGCCACGCCCGGCGGGCTCTCGCTCATGACCACCGAGGACGAGACCGCCGAATACGACGATGACGAACCGCTGACCCTGGCCGAACTCGGTGCGAGCATCACGCGGGTGCTGGGAGCGGAGCTGCCGCTGACCGGTTCGACCCGGCTCTCGCGCTTCACCTTCAAGGACCGGCAGGCCGAAAGGTACAGCGCCGGGCGGATTCTGGTGGCCGGCGACGCCGCGCACCTGTTCCCGGCCACCGGCACCGCGCTGAACGTGGGCATGCTCGACACGGTCAATCTCGCGTGGAAACTGGCCGCCGACGTACAGGGCCGGGCTCCCGCCGGTCTGGTGGACACCTACCACGACGAACGTCATCTCGCGGGCGCCCGGGCCCGCCTGCAAACTCGCGCCCAGGTGGCCCTGCGCCGCGGGCACGATCCGGCCGCCGACGCCCTGCGGACCGTGGTTCAGGAACTGCTGACCGACGAGCAGCCGCTCGAACGCCTGGGCAACCTGGTCGGGCACAACGACATTCGCTACCCCATGCCCGGCGCGAACCCCCACCCCCTGGCCGGCGCCTTCGCCCCCGACCTCACCCTGCACACCGAGGACGGCGTCACCGACGTCGCGACCCTGATGCACGCCGCCCGCCCGGTCCTGCTCATCCTCACCGACCGCCCCGACCTGCACACCGCCGCGAGCGACTGGCGGGAAAGGGTCGAGATCCGCACCGGCAAGACCGCGGATCGCCCCGCCGACGCCCTGCTCATCCGCCCCGACGCCCATGTCGCCTGGGCCGCGCGCATCGACGAATCCGCCGATACCGCGGGCGAATCCCTGCGCGCCGCCCTGACCGCCTGGTTCGGCACGCCCTGACCCGATGCGGTGGTGGGGCGGGCCCCCCCCCCCGCCCCACCCCCCCCCCCCCCCCCCCGGGGGGCCCCAAAAACCCCGTGGCCGGCCGGGCCGGCCGGAGTGGGGGGGTGCCCCCGCCCCGCGGGGGGGGGCCGCGCGCGCCTCCCCCCGCCCCCCCCCCCGCCCCGGGCCCCGCCCCCCCCCCCCCCGCCGGCCCCCCCCCCCCCCCCCCCCCCCCCCCCACCGCGCTCGGCCGCACCGCGGTGCGCCCGAAATCCCGGGTGCCGGCCGTCGACGTCAGAAGGGTCGGGATCCCCGCGCCCGGCGGTGTGGGCCGCCGGGACGCGCGTGCCCGGCGTCCCGGATCCGCTCCGGTCCCCGGATTCGGGTCAGAAGATCGCGACCGGGGCCACCGGGGTGCCTGTCGCGCCGACGAACGGCTCGGGATTGGCCGTGAGCAGGAACTCGTAGCGCCCGTGCTCGGCGCAGGCGACGGCGAGTTCCTGCAGGTTCCAGTTCTGGCCCTGCAGCATGCCCATTTCCACCAGGTGCAGGGCGTGCACGCCGAGCCACAGGCCCTCGATCTCGGGCGGGAAGATCTCGAAGACCAGGGTGTCGTTGGCCACGGCCGCCACGTCCCGGGCATGGAACCACTCGGGGCAGCGGATGGACAGCCCGGGCGAGGGCACGCCGTATCCCTCGCGGTCACCGGCCAGGTAGAGGCCCATCTGACCGGTGCGAATCAGCACGATATCGCCCGGTCGCACCCGCACCCGGCCGAATTCCTCGGCGATCTCGAGGTCCTCCGGGGTGACCGCGTGGTTGCTCGGCAGCCGCTCCACCCCGTGGGCGCCCGCCACATCGAGCAGGACGCCGCGCGAGACGATGTGCGCGGCCCTGTCGATCCCGCTGAACTTGGCCCCGCGATGCGCGGTGATGGTGTCCGCGGGCCGGTTGTTGTAGATCAGCCCCGAATGCGAGACATGGGTGAGCGCGTCCCAGTGCGTCCCGGCCTGCAACCCCATGGTGACCACGTCGTCGCTGGTGGCGACGGTGCCGGGCCCGAACATCTCCCAGTTCACCGCGACCATACTGTGCAGCGGGTTGACCCGGCCGGGGATCATCCCGGTCTGAATGCCCTGCTGGCTCAGCGGCACGGCCAGCGCCACCCGGTGCCCGGTCCGCACGGTCGCGGCCGCCGCCCGCACCACGTTGTCGGTGACGAGGTTCAGGGTTCCGATTTCGTCGTCGGAACCCCAACGGCCCCAGTTGTTCACACGCTTGGCCAGGTCGAGAAACGCCGATGGTAATGCCATGCCGCATGAACTTACGGCTAACGGTGCACACCCGACAATCCGCACCACGGGTAGCGTAGACATTCGGTCACCGTGGAGTTCGCCCGCTGGTAACCCTCGTGTGAAACAACAGACGCCGAAGCGTTCGACAGTTCTATGAGAGGTTGGCACGACGCGATGCTGGAGCCCCAGGTCGATACCGCGCTGGGCGCGAGTCCCATGCTGCGGGCGGCGCTCGCCCCACCGGCCCGCACGCTGGTCGACATCCTGGCCGCCACCACGGCCGCGCATCCGGACGCCGCCGCCATCGACGACGGCGACACGATCCTGAGCTACACCGAGCTGACCGGGGCCGTCGAAGCCCGGGTGCGCGAACTCGGCGCGGCCGGGGTGCGGGCGGGCGATCGGGTCGGGGTGCGCATGCCCTCGGGCACGCGGGCGCTGTACGTGAGCATTCTGGCCGTACTGCACGCCGGGGCCGCGTACGTCCCGGTCGACGCCGACGATCCGGACGAGCGGGCCCGCCTGGTCTTCGGGGAGGCGCGGGTGACCGCGATCCTGACCGCCGACGGCATCGAAACCACGGCCGCCGCAGCGCAATCGGCGGGCGGCCCCACCGCGGCCCCCACCCCCGCCGACGACGCCTGGATCATCTTCACCTCCGGGTCCACCGGTACGCCCAAGGGCGTCGCGGTCACCCACCGCAACGCCGCGGCCTTCGTCGACGCCGAGGCCCGCCTGTTCCTGCCCGCCGAGCCGATCGGCACCGAGGATCGCGTATTGGCCGGTCTCTCGGTCGCCTTCGACGCCTCCTGCGAGGAGATGTGGCTGGCCTGGCGCAACGGCGCGTGCCTGGTTCCGGCCCCGCGCGCGCTGGTCCGCACCGGCGCGGATCTGGGCCCCTGGCTGGTGCGCCGCGAGATCAGCGTGGTCTCAACCGTGCCGACCCTGGCCGCGACCTGGCCCGCCGAGGCACTGGACTCGGTGCGCCTGCTCATCTTCGGCGGCGAGGCGGTGCCGCCGGAACTGGCCGAGCGGCTGGCCGGGACCGCCGACCGCGAGGTGTGGAACACCTACGGTCCCACCGAGGCGACGGTGGTGGCGTGCGCGGCGCTGCTGGACGGTTCGTTCCCGGTGCGCATCGGCCTGCCCCTGGACGGCTGGGATCTCACCGTCGTGGACGCGGCCGGAAACCCGGTGGGCGAGGGCGAATCCGGCGAACTCGTCATCGGCGGCGTGGGCCTGGCCCGGTACCTGGATCCGGCCAAGGACGCCGAGAAGTACGCGCCACTGCCCTCGGTGGGCTGGGACCGCGCCTATCGCAGCGGCGATCTGGTGCGCAACGACAGCGCGGGCCTGGTGTTCCTGGGCCGCGCGGACGATCAGATCAAACTCGGCGGCCGGCGCATCGAACTGGGCGAGATCGACAACGCGCTCCAGCACCTGCCCGGGGTCACCGGCGCGGCCGCCGCCATCCGAACCACCAAGGCGGGCAACAAGATACTGGTCGGCTACCTGACCGGGCCCGGCCCCGACTACGACGTCAAAGCGGCCAGGGCGATACTGGCCGAACAGCTTCCGGCTCCGCTGGTGCCCCGCCTGGCCGTGGTCGCCGACATGCCCACCCGCACCTCGGGCAAGGTCGATCGCGACGCCCTGCCCTGGCCCCTGCCCAAGGCCACCGACGCCGATCCGGGGCTGAGCGAGACCGAACGCTGGGTCGCCGGCCTGTGGGATTCGATCCTGGGCGCGGAGGTCACCGATCCGAGCGCCGACTTCTTCGATCTGGGCGGCGGCTCGCTCGCGGCCGCGCAACTGGTCGGCGCCCTGCGCGAACGCCATCCGCGAATCACCGTCGCCGATCTCTACGACTCCCCCCGCCTGGGCGCGCTGGCCGCCGCGCTCGACGCCACCGCACCGGTCGCCGCCGCCACCGAACGCGTGGTGCGCCCGGTTCCACTGCGCGCCCAGCTGTTCCAGGTGCTGTCCACGATTCCCCTGACCACGCTGACCGGCCTGCAGTGGCTCACCTGGCTGGCCATCGTCGGCAACATCGCGGCCTGGACCGAGTCGCTACCCTGGCTGCCGCGCCTGTCGTGGTGGTGGGCGCTGCTGGCGTTCGTGCTGTTCATCTCCCCGCCCGGCCGGATGGCGTTGTGCGTGGCCGGATCCCGGCTGCTGCTGCGCAATGTGGAGCCCGGCAGCTATCCGCGCGGCGGCTGGACGCATCTGCGGTTGTGGGCCACGGTCCGGCTGTCCGCGGCCAGCGGCGCCGAAAGCCTGTCCGGCGCACCGTGGATGGTGCCGTTCGCGCGGGCGCTGGGCGCGCGTATCGGCCAGGGCGTCGACCTGCACACCCTGCCTCCGGTCACGGGCATGCTCGAACTGGGCGACGGCTGCAGCATCGAACCCGAGGTCGACCTGTCCGGCTACTGGATCGACGGGGATCTGGTGCACATCGGGCCGATCAGCATCGGCCCCGGCACGGTGGTGGGCGCGCGCTCGATCCTGCTGCCCGGCACCAGGATCGGCAAGAACGCGGAGATCGCGCCGGGCTCGGCGGTCGCGGGCAAGGTCAAGGGCGAGCAGGCGTGGGCGGGCTCCCCGGCGGTGAAGGTCGGTAAGGCGCAGCACAACTGGCCCGACCACACGCCCGCGCGGGCGCGGCACTGGGTCGCCATCTTCGGCATCACCTCCATGCTCCTGGCGGCGGTCCCGATTCTGGGCCTGGGCACCGGCGGCGCGTTCATCGCCTGGTGGATTCGCGACACCACGACGCTGTCCGCGGGCCTCGGCCGCGCGTTCGCGATCCTGCCGGTGGCGACCCTGCTCAGTCTGGGCGTGTACGCGGCGGTGACGATCGTGGCCGTGCGACTGTTCAGCATCGGGCTGACCCCGGGCTATCACCCGGTGCGCAGCCGGGTCGGCTGGCAGACCTGGGCCACCGAACGCCTGCTGGACGCCGCCCGCACATTCCTGTTCCCGCTGTACGCGAGCCTGCTGACCCCGATCTGGCTGCGCCTGCTCGGCGCGAAGATCGGCAAGCACGTCGAGGCGTCCACGGTGTTGCTGCTGCCGAAGTTCACCACGGTCGCCGACGGCGCGTTCCTGGCCGACGACACCATGATCGCCAGCTACGAACTCGGCGGCGGCTGGCTGCACATCGGTGAGGCCAAGGTCGGAAAGCGTGCCTTCCTGGGGAATTCGGGCATGACAGCGCCGGGTCGCCGGGTGCCCAAGAACGGTCTGGTCGCGGTCCTGTCGGCCGCGCCGTCCAAGGCCAAGGCGGGCTCGTCGTGGCTGGGCAGCCCCCCGGTGCGACTGCGCCGGACCGCCGGAAGCGGCGACACCGCACGCACTTTCGATCCGTCCCCGCGCCTGCGGGTGGCGCGCGGCATCGTCGAGACGTGCCGGCTGATCCCGGTGCTGGTGACCTTCGCCATCGGGCTCGGGGTGCTGTTCGCCCTGGCCTGGCTCGCGCAAACGGTCGGGCATCTGGCCACCGCGCTGCTGAGCGGGCTGGTGCTGCTGGCCGCGGGCGCGGTCGCCGGCGCGGTG
The DNA here is from genome assembly GCF_042799795.1 of Nocardia sp. NPDC057668. Taxonomy (NCBI): domain Bacteria; kingdom Bacillati; phylum Actinomycetota; class Actinomycetes; order Mycobacteriales; family Nocardiaceae; genus Nocardia; species Nocardia sp. NPDC057668. The sequence continues at coordinate 504,662 of NZ_JBHVIC010000001.1, forward strand.
TCGGTGGTCGCGAAGTGGTTGCTGGTCGGGCGGATCGGCACCGAGGAGCATCCGCTGTGGAGCTCGTTCGTGTGGCGCAACGAGGTCGCCGACACGTTCGTCGAACACGTGGCCGCGCCGTGGTTCGCGCGCGCCGCGACCGGTACGCCGGTCCTGAATCTGTGGTTGCGCGGATTGGGCGCGAAGATCGGGCGCGGGGTGTGGTGCGAGTCGTACTGGCTGCCCGAGGCCGACCTGGTGACCCTCGGCGACGGCGCGACCGTCGAGCGCGGTTGCGTGGTGCAGACGCACCTGTTCCATGATCGAATCATGGCCATGGACACCGTGACTCTGGGCGCCGGGGCAACCCTGGGCCCGCATTGCGTCGCCCTGCCCGCCGCCAGTATCGGAGCCGGCGCCACCGTCGGACCCGCGTCGCTGGTGATGCGCGGGGATGCGGTGCCGCCCTCGACCCGCTGGTGGGGCAACCCGATCGCGCCGTGGCCCGGCAAGATCGGGGCCGCCCGGTGAGGGTGAGCAAGTTCGCCGAGGAGCCGATCGACGACTACCTGCCGCAGAACGGCAATCGCGGGTATCGGGTGTCCCGGTACGACCTGGATCTGACCTACAAGGTCGCCAGCAACCGACTCGCGGCGCGCGCGGAGATCACCGCGGTGACCACCCGGGAGCAGGATCGCTTCGCGCTCGACCTGGCACAGTCCCTGGCCGTGTCCAAGGTGCTCGTCAACGGCGCGCGCGTGGCGAAATACACACACCAGCACGGGAAGTTGGTGATCACCCCGGCGCAGCGGATTCCGGCGGGCGGTGCGCTGTCGCTGACCATCCAGTACGCGGGCGCGCCGCGCCCGGTGCGCGGGCCGTGGGGTGAGGTGGGCTGGGAGGAATTGACCGAGGGCGCGCTGGTGGCCAGTCAGCCCAACGGCGCGGCCTCCTGGTTCCCGTGTGACGATCACCCGAGTTCCAAGGCCAGCTACCGGGTATCGATCACCACCGACACCCCGTACTACGCACTCGCCAACGGCACGCTGATGCGTAAGCAAACCAAGGCGAGTCAGACCACCTGGGTGTACGAGCAGGCCGAGCCCATGGCCACGTATCTGGCGACCGTGCAGATCGGGCCGTACCGCAAGCACCGCATCGACACCCGGCGCGGTGCGGTGCCCATGCAGGCGGTGCTGCCGCTGCGGCTGCGCGCGGCCTTCGACCATGATTTCGCGCGCCAGCCCCGCATGATGGAGGTCTTCACCGAGGCGTTCGGGCCGTATCCGTTCGACGGGTACACGGTGGTGGTCACCGACGACGACCTCGAGATACCCATCGAGGCGCAGGGCATCTCCACCTTCGGCGCGAATCACTGTGACGGGGAACGGGGTTCGGAACGGCTGGTCGCGCACGAGCTCGCGCACCAGTGGTTCGGCAACAGTCTCACGATCTCGCGGTGGCGGGACATCTGGCTGCACGAGGGCTTCGCCTGTTACGCGGAATGGATCTGGTCCGAGGCCGCGGGCGGGCCCGCCGCCGATCAGCTGGCCCGTTCGGCGCACCGCAATCTGGCGCATCTGCCGCAGGACATCCTCATCGGTGACCCCGGCCCGGCCCGGATGTTCGACGACCGGGTGTACAAGCGCGGGGCGCTCGCGCTGCACTCGCTGCGACTGCTGCTCGGTGACCCGAAGTTCTTCAATCTGCTGCGCGAGTGGACGGCCCGGTACCGGCACTCCTCGGTGACCACCGACGATTTCACGGACCTGGCAGGGCATTACAGCCCGAATCCGCTGCGGTCGCTGTGGGATACGTGGCTGTACACCCCGGCCCTGCCCGCGTTGCCGCCACCACCGCGCTGAGCGGGGCCCGCGGCCTCGGGTGAACGGGCCGGTCAGCCCGAGATCAGCAGCGCCGCCCAGATCGGTAACAGCAGCAACGACACCAGCGTCGATTTCACGACCGTGGCGGCGGCCAGATCGATGTCGGTGTCGTAGCTCTGGGCGAACAGGAAGAGGTTCTGGGCGGTCGGCATGGCCGCGATGAGGGTCAGGTACGCGAGCCACGGGTGCCCGACGTGGAATACGGCGTCCGCGATGAGCCAGGTGAGCGCCGGAAAAGCCAGGCACTTGCAAGCGATCAGCCAGTACTCGCCGGGGGCGGCCGGGCGCAGCCGCAGGCCCGTGCCGCCCAGGTGCAGTCCGAGCGCGAACAGCGCGATCGGGGCCGATGCCGCGCCCGCGGTGGACAGACAGTCCAGCATCCACCGCGGCACCGGCACCGCGGTGAGATTGGCGCCGATGCCGAGCCAGCAGGACAGCACCAGCGGGGTGGTCAGCGCCGACCACAGCCCGCGCCGCACCCGGCCGGCGGCGGTGGCGCCGACCGGAATCCCGTCCCCGGGAGCCGATTCCAGCAGGGCGATGATGACCGTGGTCAGGACACACACCTGCAGCAGCAGGATCGGGAAGATCGGCGAGACGTCCCCGAAGAGCAGTGCGAACACCGGGATCGCCAGGTAGGCCGTGTTGACCTGGCAGGCGGCCATGATGCGCAGGGCGATACCACGCATCCCGAGCCCCCGGGCGTAGCAGATGCCGCCGACCAGGCAGGCGGCCAGCAGCAGAGTCAGGGCGTAGGAGCCGATGGCGCGCGGGTCGAACACCCGGTCCAGGTCGGCGGCATAGAGGCTGCCCAGCAGATAGGCCGGAATGGCGAAGCGGAAGGCGAACTCGGAGAACAGTTTCGATGCCGCCGCGTCGATGGTCCCGCGCCGCGCGAACACCACCCCCGCCGCGAACACGAACACCACCGGCGCCAGCTTCGCCGCCATGGCGGTCACGCCACCCACATCATCCTCCACGCCACCGCACGCACACCGGCCGTGAGCGTACGTCCGCGTGTCCGGCGACGGCGGCCCGAGCCCAGGCGGCGAGTGTCAGCCGGAGATGTCGTTGATGCAGTAGCCTTCCGAGCCGATCGCCACCGTGAAGACCATCGGCTGGGTCACGCCGGAGGAGTTCGTCACCGGAACCGTCACCAGGACATCGGAGATGCCCGAGGGTGCGGTGGTCATCTCACCGAATCCGGTGGTGCCGGTGAGCCTTCCGGGATTGTTGGCCAGGACCGAACCGGCGCAGACGAGGGGATACCTGCCCTCCACGTCGTCCGCGTTCACGGGTTTGCCGACCCATCGGGACAGGTAGCGCCGCACCGCGTAGCGCGCGTCCGCGTCGTCGAACGCGGCGTCGGACCCGGTCGCGTACACCCGCGGGCAGGCGTAGCCCGAGGCGATCTCGCTGCGTTTGACGCTGACGGTCTGTACCGGGCCCTTCCAGATCACCGCGAACTGCCCGTCGACGCCCGGCTGGGCGACCGCGGCCAGGATGGCGTCCTTGTCGCCGTACATGGTCCGCGCGTTCTGCGGCTCGATGGTCCAGCACTTGCGCACGACGGTGTCGAGGTCCTGCCCCGTCAGATCCCGGACCCACGGCTGCAAAGCCTTGGCCGCGTTGGGATTACCGGGAACCTCCCCGATGGCGACGGCCGCGCCCGAGGTGATCGGCGCGGCGGTGGTCGGCTCCGCCGCGCTCACCGCCGGTGTGGCGGTGGGCATCCGCGCCACCGTATGCCCGTCATGCTGGTCCCCGGATCCGCACCCGGTCACCACCGCCAGCAGCAGACCCACCCCGAGAACCCCGCGCACTCCACGCTCGATCACACCCCCATGCTAACGATCGCCGCACTCCCCCTACGGCATTCGACACCCCAATCAGCACTTTCGCCCGGTTTGCCCGTTTTGATCACCCGGTCATATAGTCCGGGACGCTATTGGACGAAGAACTGAACAGGTGGGTGGGGAATGACGGACGAGGTCGAATCCGCGGCGGAGGATACGACGGTCCCGGCGCGGAAACGCCGGCGGTGGCCGGCGATCGCACTGACCGCCGTGGTGCTGGCGGGGGTGGCCGCCGGGGCGAGCTGGCTCATGCTCGGGGATCACCGATCCGCGGAAGAGATCGCACTCGACGACTTCCGGACCGCGCGCCAGGGCCTGACCAAAGCCGCCGGGGCGCACTACACGGGGAAGCTGACGGACAGGGACGGCAAGTGGGTCGCCTTGGACCTGCGAGTGACCAACGTCGGCGAGGTTTCCGGCACCGTCGAGATCGCACCCGGTCAGTGGGTCGACTATCTGCATGTCGATGACAAGACCTTCATGAAGGGCACGCGCGCGGCGTGGATCGCCGACGGCGCGAGCGAGGAGGCCGCAACCGGCTCGGACGGCAAACAGGTGTCCCGGCACTACGTGTTTCACGGGATCACCCTGTCCTCGGCGCTGAATCCTTCGGTTCTGGGTAAGCAGCTCGACAACAGCGCGAGCAGCGGCAGCGCGCTCGTGGTCGGCGAGCCCGTCGCCATCGACGACCACGCTGCCACCCCGATCAGCAGCGGCGGGGTGACAACCTACGTACGTGACGGCCGGGTATCCCGAATCGTGAACGCCACCTTCGATATTCGAGTCACTCCGCTGAGCACGACCGAGGTGGACACCCTGTACTCCGACCTGGTGCCGGTGGTGACGGCGCTGGCGGACGCCTCCGATTCGGAGAAGAAGATCGAACACAACGCGGGGTGGAGCACCCCGTGCGCGCGGACGTGCTCGGCCCTGTCGACCATAACCGCCACGGCTCAGCCGTTCATCGCGATCACCGGTCCGGGGGTCGCCTCGGCGAACACCGACACCATCATCGCGTACAGCATCGGACTCACTTTTGCCGGCGTCGATCAGGACCGGCCCGACTGTGTGGGCACCGCGACGATCCCGGCCAATGGATCCACCACGGTGTCCTGCGCATTCGAACCCCCGCCGGGTTCGGACGTCACCTCCGCGATCTGGGCGCGCGCCATCTTCGGACAGGCTCGCGCCGATCAGCTGGTCAAGGCCCTGGAGAACAACGCCGACCGCAGCCGGTACAAGGCCACGAGGAGCTGATCATCGCTCGACTCGATCGAGTTTCGCACGGCCGGCGTGCGAAAGGGCCGGGGTGCGGGCGGGCGGCGGGTGATCCGAGGCCCGAACCCCTGGCGCCCCTGGAATTCGGGCCTCGTCCGATCAGCGAACCGCTTCCTGGGCAACGCGATCCGGGGTCGTGAGCTCGACCGAGCGGACGCGGTCGGCGATGTCGGTCGCGTGGTGGGCCAGGATCAGTTCGTCGGCCTCGATCGAGGCGGCGAAGTCGTCGAGGTAGGCGCGAACCCGATCGGGGGTGCCGACCGCGGTGTAGGTGGTCATCGCCGAGAGCTGGGAACCGTTGGGGGAAGCCAGGAACGCGTCGATCTCGTCGTCGGTGTAGTCGATGCCGGCGGCCCCGCGCTTGATCATCGCGCGGGCGCGGGCGCGGTAGGCGATGGTCTTCTGGGCTTCCGCGTCGGCCTGGTCGTCGGCGGCGAACACATTGGCCCCGGCCATGACGTAGGGCTCGGCCAGCTGCTCGGAGGGCTGGAAACCACTGCGGTAGGCCGCGACCGCCTGGTGCAGGGCGTCGGGGGCGAAGTGCGAGGCGAAGGCGTACGGCAGGCCCAGGTGCGCCGCGAGCTGCGCACCGAACAGGGACGAGCCCAGAATGTAGAGCGGCACAATGCCTTCCGCGCGCGGCACGGCCTGCACGCCGGGGATGCGGGAATTGCCGGACAGGTAGCCCTGGAGCTCGAGGACGTCCTGCGGGAAGGAATCCGCCGAGGACGGATTGCGGCGCAGCGCCCGCATGGTCTGCTGGTCGCTGCCCGGCGCGCGGCCGAGCCCGAGATCGATGCGCCCGGGGAACAGGGTCTCCAGGGTGCCGAACTGCTCGGCGATGACCAGGGGCGAATGGTTGGGCAGCATGATGCCGCCGGAGCCGATGCGGATCGTCTCGGTCTGCGCGGCCACGTGTCCGATCAGGACGCTGGTCGCGCTCGAGGCGATCGAGCGCATGTTGTGGTGTTCGGCGTACCAGACCCGGGTGTATCCGCTGCGTTCGGCGGCCCGCGCCAGTTCGACGCTGTTGTCGAAGCTGTCGCGCGCGGTGGTGCCGGGCGCGACCGAGGCCAGGTCGAGCAGGGACAGTGCGGGGGCCATACGACGCCGCCTTTCGGAGACCGGTGCTGTTCGGGGCGGATGCGGTGCGCACCCACCCCTGTGACAAGCGTCGCGGGCCCGAACTTATGCCCCGAGGGTCCGGTGAGTGGCATTACAGTGCCGCAGCACGGCCCGGCGCAGTTCCACTAAACCCACACCGACCAGCGGCGATCGCGCCAGGGCCAGGACACTGACCGAATGTCCCGGCTCGGTCGCGCAGTCGGCGAGCGCGGCGCGGGTGGCCGGGTCGAGGCTCGCCGCCACGATCGCGGCGGCGACCGGCTCGGCCCGGCCGGGGCCCAGGGTCAGGACCGCCGAGCGGGCCAGGGTCCAGAGATCGTCGGCGCGGCGGCGCGGCACGGGCAGTGCGTCACGGTGGCGGGTTTCGAAGTCGATCCACGCGGCCGTTCCGGTGGCGGGATCCAGCAGGACGTTGCGCAGGACGGCGTCACCGTGGCTCTGCCCGGCGGTGTGCAGTCCCGCCAGCGCACGGGCGGCGGCGGTGATCACCCGGTCCGCGTGATCGGCCGGGCCGCCGGGTACCGCGTCGGCCGGGACGCCCGGCAGATACGGAATGAGCAGGCCGCCGTGCGCGGCCGGGCGGACATCCTGCCCGTACAGTGCTCGATGCACCGCGTTTTCGCGGTCGTGCCAGGCGGTTCCGGACACCACGCGCACCGGTTCGCCGCAGATCGCGAGCCACAGATTCCACAGCGGCAGCAGCGGCGCGCGGGCGCGACGCCTGCGCTTGTGGAACCAGCGCCGCCCGTCGACCCGCACCGGGTCGAGTTCGTGCATCGCGGTGCCCGCCACCAGCGCGGCGAGCCGCAGCCGCCACCGCCGCGGGGTCTCCGTGCCCGCGGGCGGGTGGCGGAATCGGTCCGGGTAGCGGGCGCGGCCACTCGAATGCAGCACCGCCCAGGCGTATTTCACGAACGTGCGGGTGTAGCCGAAGGCCGGGATCTCCATGCGCCGCGCGGAGGACAACACGGTCAGTTCGCGGTCGTAGACGAACCGGTCGCGCCGGGCCCGCCACAGACCGGCCAGCAGCGGCCATTCCTCGGAGATCTGCACGCTCTCGTCGAACGGCCCGAACGTGTCGAAGGCATCGCGGGTGCTGAACATGAAGGCGGACATGGCTTTCGCGCGGGCGATGGGCAGCGCGCGCACTACATTCCAGAACGCCCACCACAGCCGGGCCCGGCGGCCGCCGTCGAGCGCGCCGAGCCGGGTCAGCCCGCCCTGGTAGCCGGCGTGCACGTGGGTGAGCGTGCGGGAGAAGGCGTCGGCGGGAACGCGGGTGTCGGCGTCAACGAAGATCAGCACGTCGCCCGCGGCCAGCTCGGCGCCCAGGTTGCGGGCGCGCGCGGCGCCCGGCCGGTCCGCCACCGCGACGCGGATCGGAACCCGGGAGGCGCCCCAGGCTGTTTCGGCTGCCTCGGCACAGGTGAACGAGCGCGCCAGTTCGGCTGTCCCGTCCGTGCTGGCGCTGTCCACGACGATGATCTCGATCGATGCGCGCGCCGTGCGCGCGGCGATCACCAGCGACCGCAGGGTGTCGCCCAGCGCCGCCGCCTCGTTGCGCGCCGGAACGATCACCGAGACCTTCATTCCGCGCGCTCCAGGACGAACAGGTCGCGCCCGCCGAACGGCACCGGGAACCGGTCCGCCTCGAAGGCGGTCACCCGCAGTCCCGCGGCCGCGGCGGCGGCCCGCACGTCGGCCCGCGAGAAGACCCGCAGCACCCGCAGCGCCTGCGGGGTCGGCGCGACGTATCCGACGGCGCGGGCGATGCGAAACGCCAAGCGCCCGAACAGGAATCCCCGCACCACGAGTGCGGCGTGCCCGGCCGGGCCGCCGACGGTCGACTGGAGCACGATGATCCGCGGCGCGACCCGCCCCGCCTCGCGCAGCAGCACCGTGGCATCGGTCGGGAACTGCAGGACGTGCAGCACCAGCGCCGCCTCGAAAGCGTTGTCCGCGAACGGCAGCGCCCCGTCCGCGCACAGCACCGGCGCGGGCCCGGCCACATGCATGTCGACCACATCGGTCTCGACGAAACTCGAGGCCGTCACCGCGCGCAGCGCCTCGGTGTTGTGCCCGGTCCCGGATCCGATGTCGATCACTCGCCCGCCCACGGGCAGGTGTGGCGCGACCCGCGCCGCGATCCGGCCCGCCCGCTGGGCCGCGGCCCTGTCCAAGCGTGCCCGCAGAAACGCCCCGATCCGGGACGATGCCCCCGCGTCGCCCGCCGCCCGGCGGGACACGGTCCTGCCGTCCGCGCTCATCGGACGAGCTCCGGGGTACGCGCGGCGCCGGTGTGGATCCACTCTCGCGCGACATCCGGGAACGCTCGGACCGCCGCATAGTAGGGCCACGCCGCTCGCTCCCCTGCCACGCGACCGCAGGACTCCCCCGGACCGTCGATGCCGGTCCCGGCGCACCGGTGTCCGGGGTGCGGCGAGCGCACCGGCGCGGATCTACGCCACGCGTGCGGAAATGCGCTCCCGCGTGCGTACCGGGCGCCCGGCTCGATCGGCGACATCCCGTACCGAGTCGGCCCGCCACGCTCGCCCGCGCTCATCGGGTCTGCGCCCGGTCGATCAGCTCGCGGATCAGGGCGGGGGTGCGCCCCAGGGCTAACTGAGCGCGGACCGCGGCGAGGGCGTGGGGCAGAAAGCCGCGGCGGACGTCGAGGGGGTGGATGGTGATCGTCGGGACCGCGCCTGGCCGCAGGTCGGCCAGATGGCCGACGGCCGCGGCCGCGCGGGACAGGGCCGCGAGCGGCGACACGTCCCAGATGCGAGTGGCCAGCCGCACGGTGCGGCCGTGCACGTCGGCCGCCGATGCCCAGCCGACCCGGTATCGGAGCCCCACGGCGGCAAGGGTTTCCGTTCCGACACTGCCCAATCGGTATGCCGGGGGCAGAAATCCCTCCACGGGGGTGCCGAGCCGCTCGCTCAGTGCGTCCCGGCCCGCGCGCAATCGCACCGCCGCCGCGTCGGCGCCGAGCCCGGCGAACTCGTCGGCACCGCCGGTGAGCAGGCTGACCGGCCCGCGGCCGCGCTCGCGGCGATGCGTCCAGCCGTGCAGCAGCACCTCCTGTGCACGGCCGGCGACCAGCTGCTCGTCGCCCGGCTGGAGCGGCCGCCCGCCCCAGCACGGCACGACGCCCGCGGAGACCCGCGATCCGACCAAAGGCGTCAGCGCATCGAAGATCTCGGCTGTCTCGGCAGCCCACTCCGGCGCGACGTCGTGTACCGAGACGTGAAAGCGATCGACCCCGAACGCGCTCGGCGAAACTCTCCCCATGCGGCGAATTTACACGTCGCCCTGACTCTGCTCCGCGTGCCCGGCGTCGCGAATCACGCTGCCGCCCGCGGTGGTTGGCCGCGTTCCGGCAGCCGTCGCACCCCGGATCGCCGCCGGTGCCCCGCGGCGCCGTCCGCACCGGTGTCCGAACGCCCGCGCGTACGCGATGCCGTCCCGGGTGAGCGGGCCGTGCCCGGCGGGACCGTGGGCCCCGCCGGTCGGCTCAGTTCTGGCTGCCCGGCTCGGTGAACAGGCGCGGCTGCAACTGTTCCTCGGCCCAGTCCAGGGTTTCGCGCAGATCCAGCCACATGCGGCGGCGGTTCGTCTCGGGATCGTTCATCCCGGTCTGGGCGTAAGTGAGTACACCCCAGAGGATTTCGCGCCGCGAACTCGGGCTCACCGCGGAGAACGCCACGGGGATGGCGATGCCGACGCGGGTGACGGTGAAACGGTTCTCCGCGCCGTGGATTCCGGCCGTCAGCTGGCGGGGATCGTCGGTGACCTTGATCCATTCCACGATGGTGCCGGGGACCTGCTCCACCAGCATCTCGGTGATCTGTTCCCGGATCATCTCCTCGGGATCGAAACCGAGGCGGCCGATGAAGGTGTCGTCCCCGGCCAGGCGGGCGAAGTCGTCCGCGGGTACCCCGTGCTTCGGGTTCTCCTCGAACTCTCCTGTCAGAGTGCCGTTCTCGTCCACCAGCCAGCAGCCCTTGATCGCCTCCGCCGGGACGTACCCGTCGGGGTCCTCGACGTAGTCGGCGTCGATCGCCGCGACCACGCCGTTCGGATTCTCCAGGGCCGCCGCCACCAGTCCGGCGTCGGGCACCCAGTCCGCGGGCGCCCGCACCACCCGGCGCTGCGAATTCGAAGAAGTCACCGTGCATCCCTTTCGTATCGTTACCCTCAGATTAGACCGGCGGCCGCGCGCACCGACTCCGGTCGCACGCCAAAGCGGCGCTGCCGCAACAACACTGACACGCCCGTCCCGGCGAATACACCACCGCCGTACCGATCCCGCCCGGCGCTTCCCGCGCGGGATCGTCGATGCACGATAGCGGCCCCGCCCGCCGGTCCCGCACGACCCTCCCCCACCCCGACACGCGCACCGCGCGAGTTCCGGGAATCCGCTGACCAGGGGTGGCACCCTGTCCGCTGTGACCGATTCGCTGACCATGGCCGCGATCGAAACCGTCTCCCGGACGGTCAATTCCTATGCGGTCGCGGCCGCCGGGAAACCCCTGCCACCGGTGACCTGGATGTGGGAGTGCTGCGCCCGTTTCACCGTGTCCCACACCGGCGAGCCCGGCGCCGCCGAGTTCTGCGGCACCATCGACCCCGACCTGCCCAGCATCGAGGCCAAATCCCACCTGCTGCAATGGGCCCAGGCCCTGAACATGACCGAGACCACCACCGACCGCGAGTCCGCGGACGGCCGCCGCAGCTTCACCTGCGCACTGGCCGACTCCCGGATCCGCCTGACCGCCTTCGTCGAATCCCTATGCCCCGCAACCGAAACCCAGCCCCTGGCCATCATGTCCTGAACGTCTGTGTCGCAGCCGGACCGCGGCGGAAGCGAGCGCTTCCGGCGCGGGCCGGTCACGAGAGATCGGCCGAATTCAGCCGATTCGGAAGCGTTTTCGGTACTCGGTCGGGGTGACGTCGAGTGTGCGGCGGAAGGCACGGGTCAGGGTGTCGGTGGTGTTGAAGCCGGAGCGGGTCGCCACGCGGTCGAGGGTGGCGTCGGTGGTTTCGAGCTGGTTCCGGGCCACTTCGACGCGGGCGGACTCGATGTAGGCGGCGGGTGACATCCCGAGTTCGGATTTGAAGACCCGGTTCAGTTGACGTTCGCTCATATGGGCCTCGGCGGCCAGGTCGGTGACGGTGAGCGGGGTCGCGATATTGCGGGTGATGTAGTGCCGCAGCGCGTCCACACGGCGGGTCGTCGACATCGGTTCCAGGGAAACGCTGAACTGGCTCTGGCCGCTGGGGCGCTTGAGATACATGACGAGCTGGCGGGCGACCCGCAGGGCGGGGGCGTCGCCGAAGTCGTCGGCCACCAGCGCGAGGGCCAGATCCAGGCAGGCGGTGAGTCCGGCGCCGGTCCACACGTTCTCGTCGCGGATGAAGATGGGGTCGGCATCCACCTCGATCGCCGGGTGCTCGGCCGCGAGCTGCTGCGCGGTCGACCAGTGCGTGGTGGCGCGTCGGCCGTCGAGCAGCCCGGCGTCGGCCAGGATGTGCGCGCCCACGCAGACCGAGGCCACGCGGCGGGTGGTGGCGGACAGCGTCCGCACCCGGTCCACCACCGCCGGATCACTCACCGCGCGCACCCGCCGCCGCTCGTCGACCTCGACCGCGCCGGGCACCAGCAGGGTGTCGATCGCACGCCCGGCGAGCTCGTCGAAGGTCACGTCCGGCAGCACCCGCACCCCCGCCGACGTGGTCACCGGGTCCATGGTCTCCGCGGCGAGCACGACGTGGTACCCGGTGGGCTCGTCCATCTCACGCTGCAGCAGCGCGAACACCTCCGGCGGCCCGGTGACGTCGAGCAGGTCGACGCGGTCGAAGAGCACGACGACGATCAAGCGTTCCACGATGACCCTCCCAGCCGACGAATGTCCGATTCTGCAGGTTACCCGACATTCCCGACACGCCGAATCTGCCCTAGCGTGGAACACGTCGCCCCGCGAACACGCGGCTTCGACCCAAACACCCACCGGCAGAAGGATATTCGAGACATGACCCCGCGGAGCACCACCCTGCGCGACCTGAACGGCCTCGATCGAACCCCCGCGACACTGGCCGACGCGACGCTGATCCTGGTCGACTACCAGAACACCTACACCCGCGGCGTCATGGAGCTGACCGGCTGGGAAGCCGCCCTGGACGCCGCCGCCGACCTCCTGGCCCGGGCCCGGGCCGCCGGCGCGGCCGTCATCCACGTGATCAACGACGGCGGCGTCGGCACCCCCTACGACATCACCGCCGAGATCGGGCGAATCCATCCCCGCGTCGCGCCGATCGAGGGCGAGCCCGTGGTGGTCAAGACCGCGCCGAACGGATTCGTCGGCACCGACCTCGCCGATCGGGTCGACGCGGCCGGCCACGACCACGTGGTGCTGGCCGGGTTCATGACCCACATGTGCGTCACCTTCACCACCGAGGGCGCGTTCCTGCGCGGCAACCTGCCCTCCGTGGTGGCCGACGCCTGCGCGACCCGGCCGCTGCCCTCGGTCGTCGCCGAGGTCCCCGCCGAGCAGCTGCACGCCGCCGCCCTGGCGACGATCGGCGATCTCTACGGCGTCGTGGTTCCCACCGCCTCCGCCCTGGGCTGAGGTACGGCGGAAGTCAAGCGATGGAAGGCAATTAGCGGTCGGCGACCTTCTCGGCTGTTCTATTGCAGCGCCGAGACGCCGACTGCTAACCTTGCAACAGGAGCGATTGCCCCGATATAGCCATAGACCCAATGCGTTGTGCCACAATTGTTTCCAATACTCCTCGCTGACTTGCCACGCCGTCGCATCCACAATGCACGACAGTCGGCGACAGTGCATACTTCTGCGGATTCATGACGAGTACGAGCGACGTGTCCACGCTCGGCCATCTCGAAAGCTCTTGTCCCTGAATATCAGCGCGGCCATTTCTCGGCGCCGGCCGCGCCGAGAAGGTGCGTGAACGATGCTTACTCATGTGCAGCCGGACCGGTGGAGCGAATCGGTCGAAGTCAATCCCCTATACAGCGGACTCGTTCCGGCCGGCGGGGTACCGAAATACAAACTCCCCGACCGCCCGATGTCACCGGACGCCGCCGCGGCATTGATTCGCGACGAACTCATCCTGGACGGCAACGCCCGGCTCAACATGGCGACTTTCTGCACGACATGGATGGAACCGCAAGCGCGCGAACTCATCGCGGAATCCCTCGATCGCAATATCGTCGATCAGGACCAGTATCCGCAGACCGCCGAAATGGAGGCGCGCTGCGTCAACATCCTCGACAATCTGTGGCGCGACCCGGACGGCATCAGCGTGGGCTGTTCCACCGGCGGCTCCAGCGAGGCCGCCATGCTGGGCGGGCTGGCCATGAAGTTCAAATGGCGCGAACGCCGCCGCGCGCAGGGTCTTCCGGTCGATCGGCCGAACCTGGCGCTGTCCACGGCGGTGCACACGTGCTGGCCGAAGTTCTGCAGGTACTGGGACGTCGAACCGCGGTGGATGCCGATCGAGGCGGGCGACTACACACTCGACGCCTCCCGCGTGCGCGAGTACTGCGACGAGAACACCATCGGCGTGATCGGGGTACTCGGGTCGACACAGGTCGGCAAGCTCGATCCGATCGCGCGCATGTCGGCGGAATTGGACGCGCTGCAGGCGGACACGGGCATCGACATCCCATTGCACGTGGATGCCGCGATCGGCGGATTCATCACGCCGTTCCTTGATCCGGATCTGGTGTGGGACTTCCGTTTACCGCGCGTGCAGTCCATCAATGCCTCGGGGCACAAGTTCGGCCTCGTCTTCCCCGGCGTCGGCTGGATCGTATGGCAGGAACCCGACGCATTACCCGAGGATCTCGTGATGAATTGCGAGCTGCTCGGCGGCAACGTGGAAACCTTCACGCTGAGTTTCTCCCGGTCCGGCGCGCCGGTCATCGCCCAGTACTACAACTTCCTGCGCCTGGGCTTCGGCGGATACCGCGCGGTTCAGCAGACGTGCGTGGACGTCACGCGCTATCTCGCCGGACAACTCGCCGATATCGAGAGTCTCCAGGTTGTCTCCGGCGGTGAACACCTGCCCGTCCTGACAATTCGGGTGCACCCCGAACGCGAACACGCGTTCACCATCGCCGATTTGTCCGATCGGCTGCGGCTGCGCGGCTGGCAGGCGCCCACCTATACGTTGCCGCCGAATCTGGAACACATCTCGGTGGCCCGGTTCGTCATTCGCAACGGTTTCAGTCAGGCCGTCGCCGACATGCTCCTGACGGATATTCGGCGCGAGGTCGAATTCCTCGACCGCGCCCGCGCGTAACTCCACCGGTTACCTTTCATTTCTTGGGGGATGTCCCATGTGCAGTGCCACCACGTCCGGCCGCGATCTGTCCCGCGACGGCCGCCCCGCTCGCCTCGCCGCGCACGTGCTCTCGCACTACGGCCCGTTCTGGGCCGCGGTGAATCGTGTCGCCCCGGTGCAGCGCCAACTGAACAGTCAGCTGACGCAGATCGCCATGCGGAACCTGCCCACCCGCCCCGAACCGCTCAGCGCGCGCAGTCCCTACACCAGTTGGCCGTCGCTGACCGACCGCACCTATATCGGACGCCAGCTGCCACCGGTCGACGAGCTGCGCCCCGGATTGCCCACGCCCGCGGAAACTCTCGAACTCTTCCGGCGATCGGGCCCGACCGTGACGGCCGAACGATCGACCGCGCTGCTCCCCGCGTGGTCCCAGTGGTTCACCGACGGATTCCTGCATCGCGGAAACGATCCCGATCCCAGTCGCACCGATTCGACCCACATCGTGGACGCCAGGCCGCTGTACGGCCATACCGAGGAGACCAGCAACGCGCTGCGGGCCTTCGAGGGCGGCCGCCTGAAGAGTCGCTGGGTCGGCGCCGCGGAATTCCCGCCGCTGCTGTGCTCGGGCGGGCAGATCAAAGCCGAGTTCGCCGTGCTGAGACCCGTTCGATTCGAGCGCATTCCGCTCGAGAAGCACGATTCGCTGTACGCGCTCGGCGGCGACGGATCCAACTCCACCATCGGCACCCAGATGTTCGCCACCCTGTTCGTGCGCGAGCACAACCGCATCGCCGAGGTCATCGGCGCGGCGCACAAGAACTGGGACGACGAGCGAATCTTCCAGACCACGCGCAACGTGATGATCGTGCTGATGACCCGGGTGGCGCTCGAGGATTACGTCAACCACCTCACGCCGTTCCACTTCCGCTTCGCGCTCGACCCGAAACGCACCTATCGCGGACCCTGGATCCAACCGAACTGGGTCACCGTCGAATACAGCATGTCCTATCGCTGGCACAGCATGATCCCGTCCGAATACCGCATCGACGGCGAGACCGTGCCGCTGATCGACACGCTCGCCAACAGCAAGCTCGTCGAGGCGCGCGGCCTGGGCCCGCTGTTCCAGGACCTGTCCACGCAACCGGCGGGCCGGCTCGGGCTGCTGAACACCCACGAGTCGCTGCTGCCGACCGAGGAGTCGACCATCGTGATGGGCCGCGCCCTGAACATGGCGTCCTACAACGACTATCGCGAGTTCGCCGGTCTGCAACGGGTGACGGACTGGGGGCAGATCTCCAGCGACCGCGGCGTCGTCTCGGGCCTGCGGGAGCGCTACCGCGACATCGACGACATCGACTACTACGTGGGCCAGGCCGCCGAGGAGCCCGCGAAGGGCGCGCTGTGGGGCCGCCTCATGGGCCGGATGTTCGTGGTCTCGGCCTTCTCCGAACTGCTGAACCACCCGCTGCTCTCACCCCGGCTGTTCACCGCGGACACCTTCTCGCCCGAGGGCATGCGCGTCATCGAGTCGACCCATTCGTTCTCGGACATCCTCAACCGGAACACACCGGAGGACAAGCACACTCACCTGGTCACCTTCGGCCGGAGCGCTCCCCGATGAGCACGCATCGGCCGGTCGGGCGCGGCGCCGCGCCCGGGGACCGGCCCGCGGACACCGTGCCGATCGGAGCGGGCCACCGCGTCGCGGCCCTGATCGGCCTGGTGATCGCGCCACCGCTGGTGCTGGCGGCGGCGGTTCCCTTGGCCCTGCGCTACGGGTGGGGACCTTCACTGCTGGATGTCGCGCTGGGCGCGGCCCTGTACGCCGTGGCGATCTTCGGCATCACCGCCGGCTACCACCGCTGCTTCACGCACCGCTCGTTCGCCGCGCGCGGGCCGCTGAAGGCAGCGCTGGCGCTGGCGGGCGGCATCGCTCTCGAGGGACCGGTCACGCTGTGGGCGGCCGAGCATCGCCGGCACCACCGGTATTCCGACGCGCCCGGCGATCCGCACTCACCCTGGCGGTTCGGCACGAGCCGAACCGCGTTGCTACGGGGCCTGATTCACGCTCAGGTCGGCTGGTTCGTCACCGCGCCGAGCAGATCCGACCGCGAACGCTACGTTCCCGATCTGCTCGCCGACCCGATCCTGCGGCGCATCGATCGGTGCTACCCGGTGATCGCCGCGGCCTCCCTGCTCCTGCCCGCGCTCATCGGCGGCCTGGCGACCGCGAGCGCGCACGGGGCCGTCACCGCGTTCCTGTGGGCCGGGCTCGTGCGCTACGCGCTGGTGCATCACGTCACCTGGTCGGTCAACTCGATCTGCCACGCGTTCGGTGACCGGCACTATTCGACCCGGGGCGCGGACCAATCCCGGGACGTGCGCTGGATCGCCCTGCTGACCTTCGGCGAGGGCTGGCACAACCTGCACCACGCCAATCCGACCAGCGCCCGGCACGGCGGGCTGCCCGGCCAGCACGACCCGACCGCGGCCCTGATCCGGATTTTCGAGCGCCTGGGCTGGGCCTATGACGTGCGCTGGCCGACCGCCCCGGATCCCGGTACAACCGCGGCGGTCGAGTAGCGACGCAGTGACCCTCGCTGGGCTACCCCCGCGCCCGCTCGAGTTCGCGGGCGTCCGTGCGTGGGGCGCGTGCGTGGCGGACTTCGGTCACGACCACGACGAGCCCGGCGGCCAGGCAGACCAGGCTGGTGGCGGCCCCGAGGGCCAGCCAGCCGGGGGTTCCGGAGGCGGCGGCGGTGAGCGTGGATCCCAGGGCGATGATGCCCACGAGTAGCAGCGCGAGGCCGGGGCCGTTGCAGGTGTCGAGCAGGGCTTCGGCGGGCTGCTTTCTCGTATCGCCGGCGGTGTCCGAAAAACGTGCGCTCATCGCGGGATCTCCTTCGGAATTGTGCTCCCCACCCCCTTTGTTGCCAGCGGGGGCCGATCCGAAACCCGGCCGAAATTCGCACACCTCGCAGACAACGGTTTGACCACGCGCGCGGATGGGTAACCCCAGGGGAGGTTGAGAATACAGCCGACCCTGGTCCGTGCCGCGTCATGCGCGATCAGTCCACCTCTCGACAGTCGGACAGCGCGCCGCCCGATCGCGGTGACTCGCCGACGTGGTGGACCGACCCTACGGACATCCCCTCACGGGAGGTTTCGCCGTGTCCGCAATCGCAACTCTGCCGGGGCGTATCGAAGTCGATATGCCTGCTCAGCGCCCCGCATCCCACACCACGGACACCGCCTCCCGCCACGTGCACGCCATCATTCGCATCGAAGGCGAACTCGACGCACTCGTGCTGCCCGAATTCCGGCAGACACTGACCACCGCGCTGCGCGCGGGCGTCGCCATCGTGGTGCTCGATCTGCGCAACACCCGGTTCCTGAGCATCGGCAACGCCGCGGTCCTCATCTGCGCGGCGACCGAGGCCGTGGCCAACGGTGTGGATCTGCGCATGGTCGTGGGCCGCCGCGAGGTCGACCGCGTACTGCGCCTGTCGGGTGCGCGCAGCCTGTTGAACTCGTATCACAGCCTGTCCGCCGCGCTGGAGGTGTGAGGTGACGCGGGTCAACAGCTACGACGACATCGAGGCCGCGTTCGAGGAACTGGCACGAGCCGACGAGACCGGCGAACCCGATCGAAACATGGTGCGCGAGAAGATCATCGAGCGCTGCCTGCCCCTGGCCGAACACATCGCGCGACGCTTCGCCGGGCGCGGGGAGAGCTTCGACGACCTGGTCCAGGTGGCCCGCCTGGGCCTGGTGCGCGCGGTCGATCGGTTCGAGGTCTCGCGAGGCTCGCCGTTTCTGTCCTTCGCGGTGCCCACCATCATGGGCGAGGTGCGCCGGCACTTCCGCGACTACACCTGGGCGGTGCGAGTTCCCCGCCGCACCAAGGAGATTCAGGTTCAGCTGAGTTCCACGATCGAGCTGCTCGCGCAGCGGCTGGGGCGCATGCCCCGGGCCCGCGAGATCGCCGAGGAGCTCGACATCGATCTGCTCGAGGTGACCCAGGCGCTCATCGCCTCCAACGCCTATCAGGCGTCCTCGCTGGACACCACGCTGACCGGCGACGACAGCGACAACACCCCGCTGCCCAAGGCCGAGACCCTCGGCGGCATCGAAACCGATTACGAGCTCATCGAGCAGCGCCTGGCGGTGCGCCCGCTGCTGGCCGAGCTGCCCGATCGCGAGCGCAGGCTGCTGACCATGCGCTTCTTCGAATGCAAGACCCAGACCCAGATCGCCGAGGATCTCGGCGTCTCGCAGATGCACGTGTCCCGCATGCTGACCCGGACCCTGACCCGGCTGCGCGAGGACGCCCTGCGGGACTGAGGGCGCGCGCCGGGTTTCCCAGGTCGTGGCCGGTGCGGGCGGCCGAGCCCACCCAGGATGGGCGTGCCCGCCGCGGTGCGCCGAGCACCCGCGGAATTCGGTGCAGAGCACACTTGATTAAACTGAACCGACCGGTATGTTTGTCCAGTCACGGCTTCACGGGTCCGCCCGGCGGTCCTTCTTCGCGAGTACGCGTCCCACCCGACACCAACGAATGACCTCGAGCGGTATCCACACCCGGGAGGTTCGGCATGTTGTCTTTGGCAAGGATGTGCACCAGCGCCGGATCCCTCTCCGCCGCAACGCTCTTCACGATCGGCGTGCTGCTGCCCGGCAGCGCCGCCGCGGACGGGCCCGTCCCGATGGGCGGCGGTTCGGGCATTGCCATCGGGACGGGCGACCCCAATGTGGTCGGCCTGTGCACCCTGACCGCGATCGGCTTCGACAACGCCGATCGCCTGGTCGGCATCACCGCCGGGCACTGCGGGAATCCCGGCCTGCCGGTCTGGTCCGAAGCCGCACCCGGCGCCGGGATCATCGGCCATTTCGCCGAGGTGGATCACTACTGGGACTGGGCGATCATCGAATTCGACGCCGCGCGCGTGGCTCCGGTCCGCCAGGTCACCCAGAGCGTGATCAACGGCGTCGGCGCGCCGCCCGGACCGCTGTCCTGGGTGTGTAAGAACGGGCGCACCACCGGATTCACCTGCGGACCCGTGTGGGAGGACCTCGGCGGCGGGTTCAGCAGTCACGTGTGCGCGGACTACGGGGACTCCGGCTCGCCGGTGCTGGTGAACGACCGGCTGGTGGGCATGATCATTTCCGGGCAGGCGATCCACCTGGGCGGGCTCGTCATTCGCCTGCCCTCGTGTTCCAACCCGTTCAACCCCATCCACGAACCCGATGTGGCGACCGGCATCGACTACATACTGGGCGACATCGACGAGCGTGGTGGGGTGGGTGCCGGATTCCGGCTGCTGTGAGCCGGCGACCGTGATCCGGTACGGATCACGGTGCCGTACCGGCCATCCGGCCGACTGCGCTACATTCGCTGCGGGCCGCGACGCCGATTCGGGCGCGGCCCGCGGGCGTGCGCGGGGAGGGTGCAGTGAGTTTGCCGCCGGGGTCTGTCTTCGCCGGGTTCACCATCGAGCGGCTGCTGGGCGCGGGCGGGATGGGCGCGGTGTATCTGGCCGAGCATCCGCGCCTGCGGCGGCGGGTCGCGCTCAAGGTCCTGGCCGCGACCTTCACCTCGGATGCCAAGGCGCGCTCGGCGTTCACGCGCGAGGCCGACCTGGCCGCCGGGCTCGACCATCCCAATATCGTGCCGGTGTACGACCGCAGTGAACTCGACGATCCGGCGCTGTGGCTGGCCATGCGGCACATCGAGGGCGGTGACGTGGCCGCGCTGCTCGAGCACCACCCCGCGGGACTGGCTCCCGCCCGCGCGGTGCGACTGATCACCGACGCCGCCTGCGCACTGGACCACGCGCACGCGCGCGGCGTCCTGCACCGCGACGTCAAACCGGCGAACCTGCTCATCGAGCACGACCGCGGGCACGGCGAGCGCGCCGTGCTCACCGACTTCGGCATCGCCCGCACCCTGGACGACACGGTCACCCTGTCCGGCATCGCCGCCACCTTCGCCTATGCCGCCCCCGAACGCTTCAGCGACACCCCCGCCGACCACCGGGCCGACATCTACTCCCTGGGCTGCACGCTCTTCCAGCTCCTGACCGGCCGCCAGCCCTACGCCCGCAAGGATCAAGCCGCGGTGATCGGCGCCCACCTCACCGCACCTCCACCCTCTCCCCGCGAGGTTCGCCCGGATCTGCGCGCCGACCTCGACGCCGTCCTGGCCACCGCCCTGGCCAAGTCCCCCGATGCCCGCTACCCCACGTGCACCGCGCTGGCCGAGGCCGCGGCCCGCGCGCTCCCGCCCATCGCGCCCACCGAACGCGCGGCACCAGCCCGCCCGGTGGTGGTGTCGAACACGGCCGCCCGCACCGACAGCGCGCCCCGGCGCGACGGCGCATCCCGCGACGAGGCGGCGATCCCCACCGTCGTCGGAGCCGCCGCACCGCGGCCTGTCCCGATCCCCGCGCCGGTGGACCTCGGCAAGCCCGCGCCGTTCCGGGGCGATCCGCCGCAGGCGGACGGCCCCGACCTCCGCGCCACAGCACCCCCTTCCGCCGGAAAGCCTTCCCTCCCAGCCGCTTCCACCACCGAGATCGCCGAATCCAGCCCACAGCCACACACCGAGAAGCCCGCTCTCCCCGGCTCCCCCGCCGCGGTCATGGTCGCGGACTTCCCACCGCCCGCCCGCCCGGGCCGACGCGCCGCCGCCGTCTCCGGCGTCCTTCTCACCGCGATCACGGCCACGGTCGCCATCACCCTCGCGATCCGCGGCAACTCCGAATCCCCCACGACGACAACCCCTTCCACCACCAGCGTCGCGGTCTCCACTATCACCACGCCGGTCACCACCGCACCCCCGCCGCCCGCGACCACCGCCCCGCCCGCCGAGGTCCCGCCCCCGGTCGAGACCGAGCCCTACGTGGCCCCGGCCCCACCGGCCCAACAGGTGGTTCCCACCTATTCGGCCCCGCGTCCGCAAGTCCCCGCCACCCAGGCCCCGGCGATCGTCCCCCAGACACGAGTTCACCAGTGGCCGGGCTGATCCCGCCGATTCAGACTCCCTCGGACACGGATTCGGACTCCCTCGG
The DNA here is from genome assembly GCF_042799795.1 of Nocardia sp. NPDC057668. Classification (NCBI taxonomy): domain Bacteria; kingdom Bacillati; phylum Actinomycetota; class Actinomycetes; order Mycobacteriales; family Nocardiaceae; genus Nocardia; species Nocardia sp. NPDC057668. Next base: position 526,166 of record NZ_JBHVIC010000001.1, read on the forward strand.
ATGCACCGGCGTCACACCGCCGCGTCCGACGCGCACACGATCCATTCCGGCCCGAATCGGAACGGCGCGGACCAGCCGCCCGCGCCGCGCGGCGAGCGTGGGCGGCGACATCCCGCGGGACGGTCAGGACTTGGTCAGGTGGAAATCGCCATCTTCCGGGGCGGCGAGCATCTCCTCCATCGTCCGGCGGTCGAACGGGAGAAGGTCGATGTGGCCGCCTTCGGTGAAGTACCAGGAGTTGCAGCCGGTGTTCCAGACCGTGGGTTGCAGGGCCTCGCCCACCTGGTCGCCGAAGTGGTCCGTGGCGGCCTCGGTGACCTCGACCGTATCGAACTCGCCTGTGCTCCAGCGCCGCAGCCACGCGGTGATGTAGCGGGCGGTGACCTCGGCGGCGTGGTGCAGGGGGATCGAACCGGTGGGTGAATTCGGACCCAGGACAGTGAAGAAGTTGGGGAATCCGGGGATCGCGGTCATGCGGTAGGCGCGCGGTCCCTTCGCCCAGGCGTCGTCGATCGAGATGCCCGCGCGGCCGGTGAGTGTCATGGGCCGCATGTAGTCGTGCGCGCGGAATCCGGTCGCGAGCACGATGGTGTCCACCTCGTGGTGCCTGCCGTCGGCGGTGCGGATGCCGGTCGGGGTGATCTCCTCGATACCGGCGGTGACGAGCTCGGCGTTGCGGGCGCGCAGGGCGCGATAGTAGGTGCCGGACAACACCTGTCGCTTGCACAGCGGCTCGTAGTCGGGCGTCAGTTCCGCACGCAGCTTCGGGTCGGCGACCTGTGCGCGCAGGCTCAGGCGCGCGTACTCCTGCACCGCCCGCCGCCGCCAGCTCGGCCGGGTGACGACATCGGTGAACGCCTTCGCGCCCGCCATGCCGACCCGGTGCAGCGCGCGATTGAGCGCCGGCATCCGATCCAGCACCGCGCCGACGACCGCGGGCTGCGGCAACCACATCGGGGCCCAGATCACCCACTGCGGGCTGCGCACGAAATGGGTGATGCGCTCGGCCGCAGGCTGCAGCGCGGACACGACCTGTACCCCGGTCGACCCGGTCCCCAGCACCGCGATCCGCTTGCCCGCGGTGCGCACGGCATCGTCCCAGCGCGCGGTGTGCACGACATCGCCGGTGAATTCGTCCAGGCCCGGGATCGCGGGCCGGGCGGGGTGGTGCAGCACGCCGGTGGCGGAGATGACGAAGTCGGCCTCGTGCACCTGTCCGCCCGCGGTCTCGACCCGCCAGCCGGTCCCGGTGAACTCCGCCGACACCACCTCCGAATCGACGCGCACGTGCGGGCGCAGTCCGAACTCATCGACCACGTCGGCCAGATACCGCTGGATCTCCGCCCCGGGCGCGAACACCCGTGACCAGTCCGGCTTGGGTGCGAAGCCGAACTGGTACACCTGCGAGGGCACGTCGCAGGTCAGGCCCGGGTAGCGGTTCCAATGCCACACCCCGCCGACGTCGGAGCCCTTCTCCAGGATCACAAAGTCATCGAAGCCGTTGCGCCGCAGCGTGATAGCGCTCGCGATGCCGGACACGCCCGCGCCGATGATCACCACGCGCGGCTGCCGGACCCCGCTCATCGCGCACCCGCCGAGAACTCGGCGCCGCCGCGGCGAACCCGATCCGCACCGGTCCCTGGATACCTCATGCCCTACACCCCTCGTCCAACCACAGTGTTGATACCGACAGTATTCGAATACCGACGGTATTTCGATGCGCCCGGAATTGTCAACCTCTCGGCGCGACCGACCCCGATCCGGACACCAAGATCGATTCGAGCGCGACATGACACCGGTGCGGTTCCCCGGATCTGTCGCACCGCGCCAGTAATCTGCCCGAATGGCTACACCGGATTCGGCGCTGCGCCGCCTGATGCGAACCACGGGAAAACTGCTGGAGCCCTACGCTTTTGATGGCGAGGAGCCGACCTGGACCCGGGTCGAGCCCGAGGGCGTGGCCGCGATCGGCCGCACCCGCACCTTCCGCACCTACACCGGCGGCCAGCAGGTGCTGAGCTTCGGCCTGACCCTGAGCGCGACCCCGGCCCCCTGGTGGGAGTTCTGCACCTGGCGCGCCGCCCGGCTCGGCGCCGAACCCACCCCGCTGTCGGCCGCCACCGGCCCCGGACTGCTCACCGACTCCGCCCTGCCCGACTCCCTCACCGAAATGTGGTCCATGCGAATCCTTCCCGGCCATCCGGGGCACGTGGATCAGGGCGACATCGAGCTCATTCGCACCGAACTACCGCGCCGGGTGCACGCCTACGCGCGCCGGGCGCTGCGGCTGCTCGAGCCCGGCCACTACCTCGAAGAACTACTCAACCTGCCCGATCAGCACGCCGAGACCTGGGAGGCGATCGTGGTCCTGCTGGCCGAACAGGGCCCGAGCGCGCACCTGCACGAGGCCGGTGAGCAGCTGGTGCACGCCTGCACCGCGCGCGGGGACGCCGACTACGCCCGCGCCGTCGCCGAGTACGCGCGCACACGCGCCGCCGACCGGGACGCCGTCCTGGCCGGAGCGAGCAGCGCGCACGAGGCGTGACACCCGAACCCCTTCCCCACGAACACCTTCCGGCCCGCACGCCGCCGACGCCCCGCCACCCGCGCGAGTGCCCCGGCGAGCGGACCCCGGTGTTCTAGACTCGGACCCGTGCCGACCACGCAGTCACCCGCGTCAGCCGCCCCCGGTGGGCGGCAGGCGCGCTGGCAGCCGCACAACGACGAGCGCCGCGAGCGCATCATCGCGGCCACGATCGAGCTGCTCGAACAGCAGCACGCCGACGCCTCCATGCAGCAGATCGCCGACCGGGCCGGACTGGCCAAGTCGGTGGTCTACCGCCAGTTCGACGGCCGCGACGATCTGGACCGCCGGGTGCGCACCGCCATCGGCGAACGCTTCACCGACACCCTCGACGCCGCGCTGGACGTCGGCTTCGGCTCGATCCGGGAGATCCTCGCCCGCGCGGTCTCGACGGTCGTGGACTGGTTCGAGACCCATCCCCGGCTGCACGATTTCCTGCGCAAGGGCCCGGCCGTCGGCGATCCGGACGATCTCGACGCCGCCACCGGCCTGGCCACCGCCATCTCCGCACGCACCCGGCGACTGGTGTCCGGCCTGGCCGGGGTTGTCGGGGTGGTGGACGAACCGGCCATCGACACCATGTGTTTCGCCATCGTGGCGATGACCGAGGCGACGGTGACCCGCTGGGCACGCGACCCCGATCCGGACCTGGATCGCGCCACGCTGGTCACCACCGTCACCGGTTACATCTGGAGCGTGCTGGACGCGGTCACCCGCGACCACGGCATCGGCCTGGACCCGGATCGCCCGCTGCTCGAGGTGCTCGCCGAACTCGCCGACGACGCGTCCCGATGAGATCCGCCGCGGGCGATGAACCGCGGCGAACGAGCACCGGCCACGGCCGCACTCGCGGTCGCCGACCGAGCAACGACGTGAATCCCTAGGCCGCGTGCCGGTTTCCGCGCTCGGGCTCGCTCCGGTACCGGGACGGCTCGCCGCCCACGTGCAGCAGCGACCACAGCGGTTTGGTGACCATGTTCATCAGCCCCAGATCACCGGCCAGCTTGCGCATGTCCCCGAAGTATCCGGACAGGATGCGGCGCTGCTGCTCTCCGCCCCAGAACGCCTCGGCGAAAACCTCGTCGGGGATGTCGAATTGACGCGCGAACGACTTGGACGGCGCCATGATCTCCCCGGCGAGCCAGCGCATGGCGAGCGGGAACGACACCGCGGCAACCGCTTTGGACACCGGATTCATGCGGGCCAGATGCGCGGCCAGGAATTCACCGGCGAACGAGATGTGCCGCGCCTCCTCGGCGATGTGAATCTCCATGGTGCGCAGCACCGCCGGCGGTACCGCGTCGCCGTCGCGGATCAGCGACTTCTGGTAGTGGTCGATCGGCTCCTCGCCGCCGAGGATGCCGATGAACAGGATCACGTGGGCGTAGCCGCCGGCCACCCCGATGAACGGGGACAGCACCCGGAACAGCCGCCGCATGCCCGGCACGTCCACGCCGATCCGGTTGACCAGTTCCTGGAACATCTGGATGTGGTTGCACTCTTCGGTCATCTCGTGCAGGCAGTACCTGAACTCCGGCGACCCGTTGGGCAGCTTCATGATGTACTGCATCATCCCGCGGATGAGCACGCTCTCGAACGCCGCGCCGACCTTGATGACATTGGCGATCCGCCATTTGCCGATCTCGATCTGCCGTTCCAGCGGCAGGTCCCGGTACCACTGCGTGGCGCCCAGGGGGTCGTATTCCGGCGACAGCACCCAGCGGGGGTCGTTCGGATCGATCGCGAATTCCGGTGCATCCCATGCGATGTCCAGGTACGGATCGAAGTTGCGGTTGACGGACCCCTCGGACAGGGTCGCCAGCGCGTCTCGATAGTCCTGGTCGAACAGTTTGCTACCCGATTGCGACAGCGTCATCGGTGTCTCCTCGTTCGGGCCATCCGGCACATGCGGCCGTGTGGCGCGTCACAATCAGAATATATGGGACCGCGAGTCCCACACAACTGTTTGACCGGAATCGTGATTGGCGCACCCGCGACCCGGGCAGCATGATCGTCGGATGCGGGAGAAGAATTTGGTGTACTGCCGGGTCGAACGCGCGGGCGCGGTACTGCTGGTCCGGCGCGCGCCGGGGGTGTTCCTGGCCGGTCGGTGGGAACTGCCCGGCGGCGGTATCGAAGCGGGCGAGCGCCCCGAGGACGCCGCGGTCCGCGAGGTCGCCGAGGAGACCGGACTGCGCATCGAGGTAGTCGCCGAGCGAGCGGCGCACTCCTGGATGGACGTGGCCGGAAAGCCCTTGCGCATCAACGCCCGCGTCTACGACGTGACCGAGAACGGCGGCGGCCCGGTCACTCTCAATCCGGACGAGCACGACGACCACCGGTGGGTCTCCCCGGCGGAGGCGGCCGGCCTGGATCTGGCCGCGCACTTCCGCGAGGCGTTCATCGACTGACGGTGGGCACCCCCGCCGCGCCGGGAACGGGCATGTGGAACAGATTGTCCCAGTGCCGATCCAGGCGGTGTTTGGCCTCGGGCAGCGCGATCGCGCCGAGCACGCCCTGCTCGTCCTCGGTGAGCAGATCCAGCTGCCGCAGCGTCCGCAGCCCCCCGCGCACGTCGAAGTCGAACGTGGTGTCCCAGTGCCTGCCGAACCACTGCTCCACCACGCGATCGAGCCCGGCCGCGGTGAGCGGCTGTTCGGCGGTGCGCAGGAAGTGATAGGTCAGCAGGGTTTCCTTGACCTCGGATTCGGCCGCGGCGTCGAGCAGATGATGGAACACCCCCGCGCCGTTGCCGAGATTGCGGAAGTACAGGTGCTCCTGCAGCGTCTTCAGCATCTTGATCTTGCGATTCTTGAATTTGGAGAACTGCCGCCACAGGTAGCTGCCCAGGGCCGCCAGCCCGGCGAACAGGGTGACCAGCGCCGCCTGATCCAGGCGCACCGTCTCCTCGCGGATCCCGACCCAGAACGCCAGCAGCAGCACCATCAAACCCAGTGACGCCAGCAGTTTCGTGGCCAGCACGACCAGGCCCGAGAGCACCGCGGGCACCCCGATGAGCACCTTGTCCTTGGTCCGCATCCGCACGCGCACGGTCGGATACAGCATCTCCAGGTCGTTGCGCGGCACATCCTGGAACATCTTGAGCAGCACCCCGCCGCTGGGCTCGCGCTCGGTCGCGTCCGGGCGCTCGGTGAAGGCGATGTACACCAGAACCTTGGCGTAGCTGGTGAACTCGACGGTCCGCCGGCGTAATCCGTAGAAGGACTTCACCTCTTCCGTGCACGGGCGGGTGCCGCGGCGGAAGAACATGACCGTGTCGATGCTCTCGTCCTCGACCTCGAGGCGCACCTTCATCAGATCGTGTTCGGCGAAGGCCTGTTCGATCTCGTCCGCTTCGATCCGGATGAAGTCGGCCTCGGCGGCCAGGGCGACGAGTTCGCGTTCGACCACCGCCCGCGCATCGGCCCGATCCCGCGCGGTGGCGGTGCGCACGGTGCGCACGTCCTCGGCCGGATCGACGATCTCGTACGCGTCCAGCACCCGCTCACCGCGCACATGAATCCGGTGCTGCGCCATCGCCGCCAGTAATCGCGCGAACTCCAGGAACGACTCCCGTTCGTCGGCGGGCAACTCCCCCGCGCACAGCGCTACGACCGTGCTCTTACGAAACGGCAGAAAGTGTTCGGCGTCCATCGGCAACTCCTCTCGGCGGGCAGGCCCGTCGGCCTTCACCATAAAGGGATACCGAGTGCCCTCGCGCCCAGTCGAATCCGATCCCCGGATCACGAAATGCGCACGAGGGCAGCGGGAGTGTGCCGAATCAGCCGAGCGCGTCGTCCGCGTCGGCGCTCGCGGCCGTCAGTCGCTCGGCGGCGGCGCGAGCGATGGTGCAGGCCTGGCGGACTCGGGCCTCGGGATGAGCGGTGCGCTGTTCGAGCGTGGCCCGAATGCGCTCGAAGGACTTGACCGAATCGGCGCTCGCCCCGCGCAGCACCGCGTACTGGTGCTCGATCTCGCGGTATTCGAGATCGAACTCGTCGCAGCGCCGGTGCAATTCGGCGATGTGATCGATCAGGTCCAGCACCTCGCGGGTGGTCAGCGTGAGATCGGGTTGTTCCCGGCCCGACAGCAGCGCTTCGCCCGCGATCTCGGCCCAGCGCGCGTGCAGCACATCGAGAATGTCGGTCACGCGAATCACCTCCTACACCGCGGCAGGACGCTCGAGAGCCACTCGGCGACGCTGCCAGTTGGACGGCCCGCCGTCGCGGAGCCCGGAAAAGCTGAGTCAGGAAAAGCTGGACGGGATGGGCTCGCGGCCGGACGCCCCTCCCTTGTTCGAGTCCGATTCGCACGGTCCTTGTCCGGTACCGGTCGGCCGCCCACCGGAAATTCTCCCACCCGTGACCGGGCCTATACGAGGTATTCCCAAGGATACGTGCGAGTAACAACCACATGCCGTGTACCTGGGCGCGATTAGGTGCAGACTACGCGGGACCGATACTCGAAATCCGCGCCCGATCGGGCCAGTGCAGTGGAAGGAGCAGGCGAGTGTTCAGCCGCATCGCCATCGTGAACCGGGGCGAGGCCGCCATGCGCCTCATCCATGCTGTCCGGGATCTGGCCGCCGAGACCGGATTGCCGATACAGACGATCGCCCTGTACACGGACGTCGATCGCAACGCCACGTTCGTGCGCGAAGCCGACGTCGCGTACGACCTCGGACCGGCTGCCAATCGCCCCTACCTCGACCTGAAGGTGCTCGAGCAGGCGCTGCTCGCCACCGGCGCCGATTCGGCCTGGGTCGGCTGGGGTTTCGTCGCCGAGGATCCCGCGTTCGCGGAGTTGTGCGCGCGCATCGGCGTGACGTTCATCGGCCCGAACCCGGATGCCATGCGCAAACTCGGTGACAAGATCGGTGCCAAGCTCATCGCCGAAGAGGTGGGCGTGCCCGTCGCGCCCTGGAGCCGCGGCGCGGTCGGCACCGTCGAGGAGGCCCTGGCCTCCGCCGCCGAAGTGGGCTACCCGCTGATGCTCAAGGCCACCGCCGGCGGCGGCGGGCGCGGCATCCGCGTCATCACCAACGAGGACGAACTGGTCGACGCCTACGAGCGCACCCGCCAGGAAGCCGCCCGCGCCTTCGGCAGCGGCGTCGTGTTCCTCGAGCGCCTGGTCACCGGCGCCCGCCACGTCGAGGTGCAGGTCATCGCGGACGGGCAGGGCACCGCGTGGGCACTCGGCGTGCGCGACTGCTCGGTGCAGCGGCGCAACCAGAAGGTCATCGAGGAGTCCGCCTCCCCGGTGCTCTCGCCCGAGCAGGTCGCCGACCTCAAGGGCTCGGCCGAGCGCCTGGCCATCGCGGTCGGCTACTGCGGCGCGGCGACGGTGGAGTTCCTCTACCACCCCGGCGACCAGCTCTTCGCCTTCCTCGAGGTCAACACCCGCCTGCAGGTCGAGCACCCGATCACCGAGTACACCACCGGTTTCGACCTGGTGCGCGCGCAGCTGATGGTGGCCTCGGGCATCCCGCTCACCGGTGAGCCCCCGGCCGAACGCGGGCACGCCATCGAGGCGCGCCTGAACGCCGAGGACCCGGACCGTGATTTCGCCCCGGCGCCGGGCCGCATCGTGCGCCTGGATCTGCCCGCGGGCCCGGGCATCCGCGTGGACACCGGTGTCAGCGAAGGCGACACCATCCCCGCCGATTTCGACTCCATGATCGCGAAAATCATTGCCTACGGCCGTGATCGCAACGAGGCGCTGGGCCGGTTGCGCCGCGCCATGGTGCAGACCCGCGTGGTCATCGAGGGCGGCGCGACCAACAAGAGTTTCGTCCTGGACCTGCTGATTCAGCCCGAGGTCATCGACGGCTCGGCCGACACCGGCTGGATCGACCGCGTCCGCGGCGAGGGCCGCCTGGTCTCGCAACGGCATTCGACCGTCGCGCTGGCCGCGGCCGCCATCGACGCCTACGAGGACGAGGAGAGCGCCGAGCGGCATCGCCTGCTGTCCACCGCGTCCGGCGGCCGGCCGCAGGTGCAGCACGAGAGCGGGCGCCCGCACGATCTCAAGCTGCGCGGCGTGGGCTACCGGGTGCGAGTCGCCCGCATCGGCGCGCACCGCTTCCGCATCGGCATCGAGGCGGGCGCCGAAACCCGCACCGCCGACGTCGATCTCGAGCGCTTCGACGAGCACACCGGCCAGATCGTGGTCAACGGCATCCGCTACCGCCTGACCACCGGCACCCACGGTCCCATCGCCGTGGTGGACATCGACGGCGTCACGCATCGCATCAGCCGGGACGAGGGCGGCGTGGTCCGCTCCCCCGCGCCCGCGCTGGTGGTCGCGACCCCGCTCGCGGTCGGCGCGGAAGTCGAAGCGGGAGCGCCGATCCTGGTGCTCGAGAGCATGAAGATGGAAACGGTGCTGCGCGCGCCGTTCAAGGCCCGGTTGAAGGAATGCACCGTATCGGTCGGCACCCAGGTGGAAACCGGTGCGCCGCTCATGCGCCTCGAGCCGATCGCGGACGACGACGAAGCCGGCGAGGCCGCGGCCGTCGGCGCGGTCGAACTGGACCTGCCCGACCGGCCCACCCCCGCGGGCACCGCCGAGCGCATGGCTCGCGGCCTGCAGGATCTGCGCAGCCTGCTGCTCGGCTTCGACGAGGATCCGCACCAGGAACAGCGTGTCCTCGAGGACTACCTCGCCGCGCGCGCGGAAGCCCTCGCCGACAATCAGCGCCCGCTGGCCGACGAGCTCGAACTGGTCGAGGTCTTCGCCGATCTCGCCGAGCTGAGCCACAACCGCTCGTGGGACGAGGACGGCGCGCAGAGCCACGTCCACAGCGCCCGCGAGTACTTCCACACCTACCTGCAGAGCCTGGACGTGGAGCGGGCCGGTCTGCCGGAATCGTTCAAGGCCAAACTCGGTAAGGCGCTGGGGCACTACGGAATCACCGAGCTCGATCGCACGCCCGAGCTCGAGGCCGCGGTCTTCCGCATCTTCCTGGCGCAGCAGCGCCCGGCCGAGACCGTCGCGGTGATCACCACGCTGTTGCGCAAGTGGGTCCGCGAGCCCGTGCCGAACGGCACGCTGCGCGAGCCGGTCGGTCTGGCGCTCGAGCGTCTGGTGGCCGCCACGCAGGTGCGCTTCCCGGTCATCGCCGATCTCTCGCGCGGTGTGGTCTACGCCTGGTACGGCCTGCCGCTGCTGCGCCGCAACCGCGCTCGGGTGTACACCAACGTCCGCCGGCAGCTGCGGCACTTCGACGAGAACCCGAACACCCCGGATCGCGCCGAGCGCATCTCCGACATGGTCCGCAGCACCGAGCCCCTGGTGCGGCTGCTGGGCCAGCGGCTCGAGCGCGGCAAGATGGACAACTCGGCGATGCTCGAGGTCCTGACCCGCCGCTACTACGGCAACAAGGGTCTCACCGGCGTCCGCACCACCGAGGCCGACGACTGCACCTTCGTGATCGCCGAGCGCAAGGGCATGAGCCTGGTCTCGGCCGCGGTCAGCTTCCACGCCCTGGACACCGCGGTGCGCGGGCTCATCGAGCTGGCCGGTGGCGCCGCCTCGATCGAGGCCGACATCTACCTGGGCTGGGAGGGCCAGCCCGAGGACTTCGACGCCATGGCCGTGGCCCTGCAGGAAGTCCTCAACGCCCAGCCCATGCCGAATCAGGTGCATCGCATCACCTGCACGGTCGCGGGCAGCGGCGGCGCGGTCATGCACCACCACTTCACCTTCCGGCCCTCGACCACCGGGCTGGACGAGGAACGCCTCATCCGCGGTCTGCACCCGTACATCGCGCAGCGCATGCAGATGAAGCGCCTGCACAAGTTCGACCTCACCCGACTGCCGTCCTCGGACGACGAAGAGGTGTACCTGTTCCGCGCGGTCGCCAAGGAGAACCCCTCCGACGAGCGACTGGTGGCCTTCGCCCAGGTCCGCGACCTGGCGGCCCTGCGTGAGCACGACGGCCGGCTGCTCGCGCTGCCGACCGCCGAGACCACGATCGCCACCTGCCTGGACTCCATCCGGCGCGCGCAGTCCCAGCGGCCCTCGGCCAAGCGACTGCACACCAACCGGATCGTCATGTACATCTGGCCGCCGGTCGATGTGACCCGGGCCGAGCTGGAAACCATTGCGGGACACGTGCAGCCGACCACGGCGGGCACGGGACTCGAGGAGATCCTGCTCATCGCCCGTCAGCGCGACGCCCGCACCGACGAACTGGTCAAGATCGCGGTCCGGATCTCGTTCGACGCCATCGGCGGCACCGAGGTCAGCATCGTCGATCGCTCGGACGAGCCGGTCGAGCCGCTGGACGAGTACCGGCAGAAGGTGCTGCGCGCCAGCAGCCGCAACACCGTGTACCCGTACGAATTGACCGGTCTGCTGGGCGATTTCACCGAGCACGACCTGGACTCGGATCACGCGCTGGTGCCGGTCGACCGGCCCAAGGGGCGCAACAGCGCCGCACTGGTCGCCGGCGTGGTGACCACCCGCACCGAGCGGCATCCCGACGGCGTCACCCGCGTGGTGCTGCTCGGCGATCCGACAAAGTCCCTCGGCGCACTGTCCGAGCCGGAATGCCGCCGCGTCATCGCCGCGCTGGATCTGGCCGAGCAGCTGCGAGTTCCGCTGGAGTGGTACGCATTGTCCTCGGGCGCGCGCATCTCCATGGAGTCCGGCACCGAGAACATGGACTGGGTGGCGGCCGCACTCAAGCGCATCGTCGAATTCACCCAGGACGGCGGCGAGATCAATATCGTCGTCGCGGGCATCAACGTCGGCGCGCAGCCGTACTGGAACGCCGAAGCCACGATGCTCATGCACACCAAGGGCATCCTGGTGATGACCCCGGATTCGGCCATGGTGCTCACCGGCAAGCAGTCCCTGGACTTCTCCGGCGGCGTCTCGGCCGAGGACAACTTCGGCATCGGCGGCTACGACCGCGTCATGGGCCCCAACGGCCAGGCGCAGTACTGGGCCCCGAACCTGACCGCGGCGCGCGAAGTTCTGATGTCGCACTACGACCACACCTATGTGGCCCCGGGTGAGCAGGGACCGCGCCGCGCGCCGACCGGAGACCCGATCGACCGCGACATCTCCGATTTCCCGCATGTGCTGGCGGACAGCGATTTCACCACCGTCGGCGAGATCTTCTCCGCGACCGCGAACCCGGATCGCAAGAAGCCCTTCGACATTCGCACCGTCATGCGGGCACTGGCCGATCAGGATCATCCGGTGCTCGAGCGCTGGGCCGGCATGGCCGACGCCGAGACCGCGGTGGTGCAGGACGCGCGCCTGGGCGGAATCCCGGTGTGCCTGCTGGGTATCGAATCGCGGGGCGTGGTGCGGCGCGGCCTCACCCCGACCGACGGTCCCGACACCTACACCGCGGGAACGCTTTTCCCGCGGTCCTCGCAGAAGGCAGCGCGTGCGATCAACACCGCGAGCGGCAACCGCCCGCTGGTGGTGCTGGCCAACCTCTCGGGCTTCGACGGTTCCCCGGAATCGATGCGCAAGCTCCAGCTCGAGTACGGCGCCGAAATCGGCCGGGCCATCGTCAATTTCCAGGGCCCGATCGTGTTCTGCGTGATCTCGCGGTACCACGGCGGCGCGTTCGTCGTGTTCTCCAAGGCGCTCAACCCGAACATGACGGTGCTGGCCCTGGAGGGTTCGTTCGCCTCGGTGCTGGGCGGCGCTCCGGCCGCGGCCGTGGTCTTCTCCGGTGAGGTCAACGCCCGCACCGGCGCGGACTCGCGAGTGCGCGACCTGGGCACCCGCGCGGCCAACGCCATCGGCGCGGATCGCGCGGTGCTTACCGCCGAACTCGACGAGATGCGCTCCTCGGTCCGCGCGGAGAAGCTGGGTGAGGTCGCCGCCGAATTCGACGGCGTGCACAACATCCAGCGCGCCGTGCAGGTCGGATCGGTCGACGCGATCATTCGCGCCGCCGAACTGCGCCCGCGCATCATCGACGCGATCGAGGCGGGTCTGAACAAGTAGTCGACCGACGCCCTCGCGCTGCGGGGGCGTGTTCGGCCGGACCGGGTCCGGGGCTCTCCACGAGCCCCGGACCTGTGTCGTTCACGGGGTACGAAGGGTGTGCGCGGCGTCGCGTAGGGTGGGCGGCGCCAACGGGGAGGGGAGATTTTCTGTGAGTATCGATGAGCTGACAAAGGATCAGCGGGTCACCGAGCGCATCGCACGACCGAGCAAGCGGGGGTGGCTCGGCTGGGTCGGAGTGATCGCCGGCTGGACGGGACTGGTCGCCGCGGGCGCCGGGGTGGGCCTGCACTACAGCACCACGGCGTGGGAGCCCGCGGTCCTCGCGGCGTCGTTCGCCTCGTACCTGATGGTGTTCGCGATTCCGGCCCTGCTGCTGTTCGCGATCACGCGCCAGTGGGTGAGCACGGCGCTGGCCGTCGTGGTCACGACCGCCGCACTGTGGTCGCAGGCGCCGATGCTGTGGCCGGACGGCTCCGCGCCACCCGGCACCGATGTGGTTGTGATGCAGTCGAATCTGATGCTCGGCCACGGCTCACCCGAAGCGGTGGTCACCGCGGCCCGCGACAACTCGGCCGAAGTCCTGACCATCGAGGAACTCACCCCCGACCTACTGATCCGCCTGGACGCGGCCGGCCTGGCCGACCTGTTCCCCCACCGCTTCACCGCGCCGTCCGGCGGCGGCCAGGGCACCGGCATCTTCAGCCGCTATCCACTGCGGGACGGCGTGAAGTTCGACGGCTTCTGGCTGAACAACCTGCGCGCCACCATGATCCACCCCGACCGCGGCCCGGTCACGGTCTTCGCCCTCCACCCGATTCCCCCGCTCTCGAACGCCGACGTCTGGCACCGGGAACTGACCCGGATCGCGGAAATCCTCGAAGCCCAGTCCGGACCCGTTCTGGTGGGCGGCGATTTCAACGCGACCTGGGACCACGCGCCCTACCGCTCGCTGCTGACCGGCCGCTACGCCGACGCGGCCGAACTCCTCGGCGTGGCCGCCCTGCCGACCTGGCCCACCGATCGGCCGTTCGGACCGTTCATCGGAATAGACCGGATTCTGATAGCCGGGGGGCATGCGTTGGAGATCAACTCTCACACGATCCCGGGGACGGACCACCGGGCCGTGGTGGCACGGCTGCGGCTCGCCGAGTCCTGACGCACGGCGGGGACCGGTCGGGAGCCTCGAGTGCGGTTCAATAGCTCAATTCCATTGTGATACAGCGCTATTAAGGCACATTGGCAATTCAAATACCGCGATCACCGCGCACGAGATTCTGTGGCAGCGATCAAAATATCGACCAGCCGCACCAGTTCCCGAGCCCCCTCCGGGTCATCAGCCCGCCGACTCACCGCGAAGACCGGACCGGCCTGATCGAGCACTACCCCGGCCCGCCCCAGCACATGATCGAACGCCAGCATCGCCGCACGCCCGTTGCCGTCGGAAAACGGATGAAAGAAACACACATCCAGGTAGACCCGAGCGGCCCGCGCCGCCGGCGCCATCCCCGGTTCGGCGCCCTCGCGCAGGCAATTCGCGAACTCCCCGGCAGTAGTCGCGTCGACGCCATACCGCTCGCGACCACCCTTGGCGAATGCGGGAAGCACGCGGAATCGCTCGATCTCGCCCGCTCCCATAGCGATTCGATGCCACTCCGCGAGCCGCTCGAAGGTCAGCTCCGAATCGGACCGCTCCGCGGCCAGCGCCGCGCACACCCGCTCGACGCGCGCCGAGTCCCAGCCCGAGGCTTTCACGTACGACACGACCCCGTCGCGTCGCCCCGCCACCGGCCCCACATCCCGCCTGCCGATCTCACCCCACGGCACCGCCGCCCGCACCGCGAGCCAGGACCGCAGGTCATCACGCATCGGATTCGAAGAACCCGTCGGCCACCCGCTCGGCGACATCCGCCACGACCGCCTGGTCCGGTCCGACCCAGCTCTGGAAACGCCCGCCGATCGCCGAGTGAACCAGCGCGTCGGCGAAGTCCGGCGAAACCCCTTCCCGCGCCAGGAACCATCCCAGCACCTGCGCCGCATGCCGGTACCACGCGTCACCCGCGTTGGTCTGTGCCACGACCTCGGTCACCAGCAGCGGAATCGCGTCTTCCCACACCGTGATTCGCGACTCCGACGATCCCGGGGGCACCCCCAGCTCCCCGAAACGCCTAGCCAACCGTTCGAGCCAGCCCCGCCATTCCACGAGGGCCCGCACGGTCCGTGCGACCGTCTCGTCCGGTTCACCGACCGAATGGCGCAGACAGCACCACTCCGAGATCGGCCCGCCACCGAAATCGGACTCATCGCACCCCCAGGCCCACCCGTAGGCCCACACCCCGTACCGCTCCCCCACCGCTTCGGAAACCGACACGACCCAGCGCTCGGGATCCGCGCTGTCCGGCGGCGGCAGCGCACCGATCACCCCGGCGGCCTCATCGGCATCGAATTCGTGCGTCGCCGGGTCGACGTCGGCCCAGGACAACGCGCCCGGATGATAATCCCACATGCTCACGAATCAGATTGTGCCGCAGGCCCACCGGCGCGGATCACACCGGCGGTCCGGCCCCGACAACCGCAGAGTCCCGACGCGACGATGACCGGCGACGAACCGGTCCGCGTACTCGAAAAGTCCCGACCGCAGCCCGACTGAATCGGCACCGACAAGCATTCGGAGCACCCGCGTTCCGTCGCCCCCGTCGATTCAGCCGACTCGGGAGACCCATCGGTTCGGCTCCGAATTCCGGATTCGAGCGGTCACCACCGCGAGCCTCGACCCGAATTCCACACGGGCCCTACGAATTCACGGCGCAGGCGGCGGTGATCATCCCAACCAGGACGACGGTGAGGAAGACCGGGTAGATGATCGCGTGGAAGCGGTCGGGAATCGCGGGCGGCGACCTCTTCAGCAGGCCGATCGTCGGCAACGCCCCGGCCAGGAGCCCGGCGGCGGCCACGAGGTCGACGTGACCGTAGCTACCGGCGGGCGCCGCTACCGGTGTCGCCAGCGCATAGACCACGGTCGCGGTGACGGCCACCGGCAGACCGAGCGGGTTGGCCATCGCCACCGCCTCGGACATGGGCAGACCGGCGCGGCGCAGCAGCGGGACCGTCATCACGCTGCCGCCCACGCCGAGAAGTGCTGCGACCGCGCCTATTCCGACACCGCTGACGGGTGGGAGCGGCATCGGCCGGGTGCCCGGCCGATCCGGCGTAGTGATGAACCCGGCGCGCAGCACGATATCGGCGATGGTGATCAGCAGGTAGGCGGCGAACAAGAGTTGCAGAACCCGGTCGGGGACCGCGGTCGAGATCGCGGCCCCCGCCACCGCGCCGACGGCGATGAAAAGCGCCAGGGGATGCAGGAACTCGGGGCGGAGATCGCCGGTGCGGGCGGCGGCGACCGTCGCGAGCGCGGCGTTGACGATCATGACGGCGGCGGACGTCGCCACGGCCACGTGCATGGCATCGGCGCCGGCGGTGGCGGCCGAGAAGGCGTAGACCACGGGCACGGTCACGAAGCCGCCACCGAACCCGAACAGGACGGTCGTCACGCCGGTCAGACAGCCGCAGCACAGCAGGAGCAGGAACGATGTCAGCACCCGGGAACCGTATGACGCGGAACAGGGGGCGCACATTCGATGTTCGGACCGTTTACCGTGAGAACCCGCCACGCACCTAGGGTGATCGGCATGCGCAACATCGCGGTGGCCGACGTCGATTCGATCGACCGGGCGGTACTGGCGATCGGCACCGACTATCCGGTGTCGCATCCCCTGCCCGCCCACCGGCATCGCCGCGCACAGGTGCTGTACGCGGCGACCGGGGTCATGCGGGTGGACACCGCGCACGGGAGCTGGACGGTTCCGACACAGCGCGCCGCTTTGATTCCACCCGAGGTCGAGCACGCGGTGCTGATGGCGGGCGTCAGCACCCGCAGCCTGTATCTGGAACCCGCCGCGGTGCCGTGGTTTCCGGCGCGCTGTCAGGTGGTGGAGGTGTCCGCGCTGCTGCGCGAGCTGCTGCTGGTCGCGGTGGACATGCCCGCCGAATACGCCCGGCGCGGCCGCGACGCCTGCCTGGCCGATCTCCTGCTGTACGAGCTGCGGAATCTGACCCCGCTGCCCTTCGAACTACCGTTGCCCATCGGACCCGAACTGCGCGGGCTGTGCGAGCAGTTCCAGCTCGCCCCCACGATCCGATCCACCCCCGAGGACTGGGCGCTCCGAATGCGCATCAGCACAAGATCATTCAACCGGGTCTTCCGCACCGAAACCGGCATGACCTTCCAGCGGTGGCGACAGCGGGCCTGCGTCGCGCACGCCCTGCGCGCCGTGGCCACCGGCGAAACCGTGACCGCCGTCGCGGCACACCTCGGCTACGACACCCCCGCGGCGTTCTCGGTCATGTTCCAGCGCGAGACGGGGTCCCCGCCGAGCGCGTTCCGACCCCGCGACGCCCGGATTCGGTAGGCTGCCGGGCACATTCCCCGATCACGCGGAGGTGGTTCGTGGCCGCTCCCCCGGCGCCGCCGGTCCGGACGAACTTCCCCGGGCGCGTGATCGGCCTGCTTGCCACGGGCGCGGTGGTCCTGGGTATCGCCTTCGTGATCGCGCCCCGCGCGCTCGCCGCCCGCGAGGGGGCGTCGTTCGGCGACGCGGACGCGCTGCGCGGCGAGTTTCGCACGGCCTTCGATACCTACTGGCGCACGGGGGAATCCGCCTTCCCGGCGGATCTGCAGCGCATCGTCGACTACTGGTTCCGCTATCACCTGAGCAAGGCCGTCATAGCGGTCGTGCTGCTGTTCGTGCTGATCTCGCTCACGGTGCTGCTGTGGCGCGCGTTCGTTCGCACACACGACTCGAGCACGAACGGCAGACTCGCACTCGGTGCGGCGGGAGTCGTCACCACCGCGCCGGTGTTGTTCGCCGCGATGCTGGTGATCGCCAATATCCAAGGCGCGATAGCGCCTTTCGCCTCGCTGCTACCTTTCCTGATCGACGGCTCCCCGGATCCCGCGCTCGCCGAATCTCTCGACCAGGTTCGGCAGCGATTGACCGAGGCCGCCGCTTCGGGCGAACGCGCCCCGGCCGCACTGGATGTCATGCTGGACGACTTCACGCGCTATCACGTCGTGGTGGCCGTCGCCGCCGCACTGGTAGCCGCCGACCTGCTCGCCATGAGCGTGCTGATGTGGCGTAAATCCGCCGCCCAGCCCGCGCATTCGCGCGCGAAGCGCGTTCTGACCGCGTTCGGCGCGCTGTCGATCCTGACGGCGATGGCCGCGATCGTCGTGGCGGTGGCGAACACGACCAATGCCGGCGACCCGGTAGCCGGTCTCACCGCATTGTTCGCCGGCGGCTGGTGACGGGCCGCTACGCTCCCGCCGCCCATGCGGCGCGTAGCCGCCGAACACGTCCCGGCCGCGCCCACGGGCCGACCGCCACCGCGAACACCGCCACCGTGAACACCACGAAGTACACCAGCGACCCGTTGCGCCCGAACCGCGGCAGGAAGGCGAGTTCCTGACCGGTGGCGGCCACCGCGTTGAGGAACGGCGCGTACGCCTGCACCGTATACCCGTGCGGCAGCAGACTGATCGAGTTCTCGGCCACGTACACCCAGAACAGCAGCACCGCGACCGCCGCCGACGGAGTCCGGATCACCGCCCCCGCGGCGATGCCCATCCCGCACGCGGCGAACGCGTACATCGGTACCGTCCACAGGAATCGGAGCCCGGCGGCATCGGTGAGATCCACCTCCCCGTACACGAGCGGAAACAGCCGGGGCAGCGCGACCAGCACGATCACCAGCAACACCACCGTCGACACCGCCGCGATGCTCCCGTAGAACACCCACCGCGCTGCCGCCGCCACCCAGGCGCGCGGGAACAGAAACGCTTCCAGATCCCGGACATCGCCGCGGCGCTGCACGCCGTGCGCGTAGGCGGCGGTCACCATCATGATCGCGGTCGCGAAGGTGATCACCCAGTACACCGCGTTGGTGGTGCTCACCGACGTGATGGCCGACTGCCCCGGAATCCGCGCGAATCGTTCCGCCACAGCCGCGATCGCGAAGGTGACCAGCAACGGCAACCCGACCGTGAGCGGCACCGCGATGCTCCAGAGGAACCCGCGCCCAGACGTGCGCGTCCACTCCGCGGCGATCGCACGGCCCCAGCGCACCCGCAGCGCGGGCTGCACCACCTCGGCGCCGCTCACGACGCCCCCACCGGACCGGTCAGGCGCAGATAGGCGTCTTCGAGCCGCACCCCCGGCGCGACCAACGCCGCCAGCGGTTCGGCGGCGAGTACCCGGCCCGGTCCCAGCACCACGATCGCGTCCGCGTTGCGCTCGACTTCGTCCAGCAGATGACTGGTGACCAGCACGCACACCCCGTCGGAGGCCAAGCGCCGCAGCAACTCCCGCAACCACAGGATGCCCGCTATATCGAGCCCGTTGACCGGTTCGTCGAGGATGAGCGTGCGCGGCTCGCCGAGCAGCGCGGCCGCGATGCCCACGCGCTGCAACATACCCAGCGAGTACCGGCCGAGCCTGCGATCGGCCACCGATTCCAGATCGACCAGCCGCAGCACCGCCGCGACCCGGCTGCCGGCGATCCCCCGCGCGCGAGCGATCCACCGCAGGTGCCTGCGCGCGGTATGGCGCGGATCGAAGGCCCGATAGTCCAGGTGCACACCGAGATTCGGCGGCGTGCTGTGCCCGGCGCGCACCGGCGCGCCGTCGACCCGGATACTCCCGGCGCCGGGCGCGAGAACGCCCGAGACGCAGCGCAGCAGCGAGGTCTTGCCGGTCCCGTTGAGCCCGAGCAGATACGTCACCGCCCCGTCCGCGACGGTCAACTCCGGAACGTCCAGCACGGTCGCCGCGCCGTAACGCAGTGTGAGGCCCTCGATCTCGATCATCGCGGCGGGATCAGAACGTGCACGGAATGGGCAGCCCGACGGTTTTGACGCCCTCGCACAGCGAGCTGTTCGCCAGCTTCCACACCCCGTCGATGCGCTTCCAGGTCACCTTCATCACGATCCCGGGCCGCCCCGCGGAATTGGTGTGCAGCATCGCGGTGTGCTCGTCGCCGCTGTGGGTTTCGGGTCCGGTCACCTCGTTCCAGCCCTTGGGCGCGCGGAACAGCCCGAGGTTGTAGACCGTGCGCGGAACCACGACCGCGTTCATCCCGCCTTCGAGATTGGCGGCCTTGGCCTCGTCGGAGGCGGCGGTCTCCACCAGGAACCGGACCTGCTCCTCGAGATCGGCGAGCGTCGGCACCTCCCGCGTGATCCGGAAGCCCTCGGGTGCGGCGGTCGCGGTCGGCGCGAAGACCGCGAGCACGGCCGCGAGCACGGCGAGCACCCCGGCCAGACTTCGGCGGTTTTTCATCTATTTATCCTTTCGCGTGATTCACCTAACAGCGCGGCGACGTGGTAAACATACTGTTGAAGGCGCTAAGTTAGCCTAGCCTAACGGCGACGGTCAAGACTCATTTAAATAGCTCGGCCGCGAAGCAGCCGGGGCCCCGGACCGGCCGGACTATCGAAAAGAGGTGTGCGACGGTGAACTCAACCCGCGGTGGTCGCGCCCTGCGGTGGCCGCACGGTGAGCCGCAGCGTCACGCCGCAGTCGCCACTCGCGTCGGGCCGCACGTCGACCTCGTACTGCGCGGCCAGCGCCGCCGAATGCCGCTCGAGAATCCGTTCGATCATGCCCTGCTGAATACCGACCACGATCTCCGGCGACCCGGCCGCGATGCGCCGCAGCGGGCAGTTGCACAGCGCGATCTCGTGCGTGCCGAAACTCGAGATGGCGGAGGAGACCTGGAAACCCAGCCGCGTCAGCGTCGTGGACAGCACGCCGACCGGATCGGGCAGACCGGAGTCGTCCGCGCTGATGCCGGTGAGGGTGTCCGCCCAGACCCGGCCCGCCGCAGCGGCTTTCGCACGCCGATCCGCCGGGGTGTCTCCCAGCTGGGCGAGCAGCGCGGCCAGTACCGGCGCGATCGGATCGGCCCCGACCGCCACGTACCCCTTGCGCGGGCGGCCCACGGTCTCCGACGGCAACCAGGTGCCCTCGACCAGGCCCGCCTCGATGAGCGAGTTCAGGTGAAAGCGCGCCGTGGTGATGTGAATCCCCAGCGCCTGCGCGATGACCGGCGCGTCCAGCGGTTGCAGCGAATCGCGCACCAGGGCGAAGACCCGATCCCGCTGCCGGGGCACGGTGGCCATTTCGCTCCTCTCACGCCACGACCGATGACCGATCCGACTGATTGTAGGAACACCGCGATATGACCACACCCCTGCCCTTCGACGAACGCGACTCCGCGCACATCCCCGGACACTGGCTGCTGGCCCGGCTCGGCAAGCGCATCCTGCGCCCCGGCGGCAAGGCCATGACCGAGCGCATGCTCGACGCGGCGGCCCTGCGCGGGGCCGAGGTGGTCGAGTTGGCGCCCGGTCTGGGCAAGACGGCCGCGCTCATTCTCGGGCACGGTCCCGCGAGCTATCGCGGCGTGGAAGCCGATCCGGCCGCCGCCGCGCTCACCACCGCGGCCATCGGGGGACGGGGCGAGATCACCGCGGGTGACGCCGCCGCCACGGGGCTGGCCGGCGATTCCGCCGACGCGGTCATCGGCGAGGCCATGCTGACCATGCAGACCGACAAGCACAAGGCCGAGATCATCGCCGAGGCGTTCCGCGTGCTTCGGCCCGGCGGACGCTACGCCATCCACGAATTGGCGCTGCGCCCCGACGATCTGCCCGAGGAGATCAAGACCGAGATCCGCAAGGCGATGTCCCGCTCGATCAAGGTCAACGCCCGGCCGCTGACCGCTTCGGAATGGGCGGCCACCCTCACCGCGGCCGGATTCGTCGTCGACACCATCGATTTCGCGCCCATGGCCCTGCTGCGCCCGCGCCGAGTGATCGCCGACGAGGGTCTGCTCGGCACCGCCCGCATCGTGCGCAACATCCTGCGCGACCGCCCCGCCCGCGAACGCGTGCTGGCCATGCGCGCCACCTTCGAAACCCATCGCGACGCCCTCATCGCCATTTCCATCATCGCCAGAAAGCCGAACGCGTGACGACCAGCACCGCCCCGATAGTCCACGACACCACGTCCTGGGTGCCGCGCGACGGCGCGACCCCCAACCCGCAGCGCCTGCTGCACGGCACCGGACTCACCCTGGTGCGCATCAGCTTTCGCGCCGGCCAGCTCCTGGACGAACACCGGGCAGTCGGCCCGATCTTCATCACCTGCGTCTCCGGCGTGATCGACCTCGACGTCACGACCGCCGCCGGCACGACCTCCCACGTCCTCGAGCCCGGCAGCGTCATCCACATCGAACCCGGTGACCCCCACAAACTCCTGGCCCGCACCGACGCGGTCGTCCAGGTCGTGCTCCAGCGCGACGTCCGCACGACGCGACGCGAGGGCTGACCCGGACGCACGATCACTCGGATCCGGCACCGCGGCACAATCTGTACGCCGCACTCGAGCCAGTGCCGGGCGTGATCCGCGATTGATTCCGGCGTCACGGCGTGCCACCGGACGGTCGAGCCCGCTCGCAGGTATACCCGGGCTCGACGACCGACTCGGCCGAGTCTTTGCATCCCACAGCACCGCGGAGAGTCTCCGCCTGACAGCGGGGTCCGGCTGGTGAAGCCCGGAACAATCGCGTGCGCAGCGCGAATGGTGTCGCTGCGTGGGCGCTGTCCCGGTCGACTCGTCACCTACCCGCGGCGGCGCGCTCGGATGCGACCCGGCCGACCGATGCGGGCCGACCGGCTCGCCGCCGGTCCGGAGTGTCCGACTCCCGTGGCGTTCTCTCCACGCGGTGAACCGGTCGGGAGTCGATCACCGCGCCCGCGTTTCCCCTAGGCTGGCCGCATGGTCGAGGGCGGCGGGGAGCGCAAGGCGCTGGGATCGGCACCGTGGGGTTCGCGGTTGCTCGGGCCGGCGAACGAGGGCGCGCTGTCGCGGCGGGTGCGCGTGCAGACGCTGCTGACCGTGCCGCTGATCCTGGGAAACCTGGTCGGGATCGTGGTGGCCATCGCCCTGATCGGGGCGGTGCTGCCGGGCCCGTCGGTCTTCAGCCGCGATTTGATCCTGCTGAACTTCCTGGCGACCCCCCTGTACGCGGCGCTCGCGCTGGTGATCGGCACGACCTGGGGCACGGTGTGGGGCGTGCGGACCCTGCGCTGGGCGATCGACCCCGACCACGTGCCCGACGAGAAGGAACGCCGGGCCGCCGCCCGGGTGCCGCGCCGGCTGGCCTTCCAGCAGGCCGCGCTGTGGATCGGCGGTATGGCGGTGCTGACGCCGCTGTACGGGGTCATGGATCCGGCCTTCGTGCCCAAGCTCCTGCTCGGCATCGGGTTCAGCGCGATCGTGGTGTGCGCCAACAGCTATCTGGTCGCGGAGTTCGCGCTGCGCGCGGTGACCGCCCGGGTGCTCGACGCGACTCCGTCCCGGCAGGCTCGCGGCGTCGGGGTGTTCGGGCGTTCGGCGCTGGTGTGGGTGCTGGGTTCGGGTATCCCGGTCGCACTGCTCATGGTGGTGGCGATCCTCGCGCTGTGCGGCATGGACATCAGCACCGCGCGGCTCGCTGTCTGCGTGCTGTCCCTGGGCGGGGCGACCCTGGTGTTCGGCGGCATGCTCATGGCCCAGACGCTCGCGGCCACCGTCGCCCCGATCCGCGGCGTGCGCAACGCGCTGCGCCGGGTCGAGAACGGCGATCTCGACGCCGCCGTCACCGTCTACGACGGCACCGAATTGGGCGAGCTGCAAAGCGGTTTCAACCGCATGGTGCAGGGCCTGCGCGAACGCGAGCAGATCCGGGATCTGTTCGGCCGGCACGTCGGCCACGATGTCGCCGCGGCGGCCCTCGAGCGCAATCAGGAACTCGGCGGCGAGGAGTGCTACGCCGCCGCGCTCTTCATCGACATCATCGGCTCCACCACCATGGCCGCCTCGCGCCCGGCCCCCGAGATCGTCACCATCCTCAACGAGTTCTTCGCCATCGTGGTCGACGAGGTCGAGCACGCGGGCGGTCTGGTGAACAAGTTCGAGGGCGACGCAGCGCTCGCGGTGTTCGGCACCCCCGCGCCGCTGGCCGATCCGGCCGCCGCGGCCCTGTCCGCGGCCCGCGCCATCCGCTCCCGATTGACCGGCGCCGCACGCGAATTCGACGCCGCGATCGGGGTCGCGGCCGGGCGCGTGGTGGCCGGCAATGTCGGCGCGCACCGCCGCTACGAATTCACCGTCATCGGTGACGCGGTCAACGAGGCCGCGCGCCTGTGCGAACTCGCCAAATCCTATGACGCGCGCGTACTGGCCTCGGAGAACACCGTGAACGCCGCCGACCTCGACGAGCAGAAGCATTGGGAACTCGGTGAATCGGTGACCCTGCGCGGCCGTCTGCAACCGACCCGGCTGGCCGGCCCGCGGCCGTGAGCACCGGGCGGCATCGCCCGCGACATCCGCTCCGCGTCAGGATTCGGCCGGTTGCAGATCCGCCGCGTCGTGGCGCGGGTGCCGCGGCCTGGTCAGCAGCCAGCCGACCGCCGCCGCCATGGGCGTCATGAGAATGGCGTAAACCGCTGCCGGAACGGCGATCTGGGTGCTGTCCAGGACACTGATCGCGATGGTGATGGAGATGGCGCTGTTGTGGATGCCGATCTCCATCGAGCACGCGATGGCCTGCCGCCGCCCGATGCCCAGGCGGCGCGGCACGAAATATCCGATCGTCAAACTCAGCAGGCAGAACAGCGCCGTGATCGCGCCGACCTGGCGCAGATAGCCCGCCGCGTCCGAGCGTTCGGCGCTCACGCCGACCACCACGACCAGCGCGAGCAGGACCACCGAGGCGATTCGCACCGGCCTGTCCATCCGATCGGCGAAACCCGAAGCCACCCGCCGCAGGATCATGCCGAGCACCACCGGCACCAGGACGATCGCGAAGACCTGCACCACCTTGCCGAATTGCAGCCCGACCGCGCCGGTGTCGTCGACGGGTTCGAAATAGTCGATGGCGAAGTTCACCAGCAGCGGGATGGTGATCACCGAGATCACCGAATTGACCGCCGTCAGCGAGACATTGAGCGCCACGTCACCGCGGAACAGATGGCTGAACAGATTCGCCGACGCCCCACCGGGCGAGGCCGCCAGCAACATCATGCCCACCGCCAGCAGCGGCGGCAGATCGAAGGCCAGGATCAGACCGAACGCCAGCGCCGGCAACACCAGCACCTGGCACACCAGCGCGATGGCGACCACCTTCGGATGCCGCGCGACCCGCGCGAAATCCTCGATGGTCAGTGACAGCCCCAGCCCGAACATGATCACGGCCAGCGCGATCGGCAAGGCCACCGATACGGCTCCGGTATTCACCTGATTTCCCCACCCTTCTCCCCTGGATCCTCCAGGGTAGCGACCGCCCAGCGGGTCCCCGGGCAATACTCGGTGCCGGGCGGCCCGGTTCGAGCCGCCCGCCACCGGTCGTGCGTCAGCTGTGTACGGACCGCGCCGCGCCGAACCGGTAGGCCGTGGTGCCCAGCCCGGACGGCCGGGTGAAGCCCGGGGTCACCGGGACCGCGGGCGCCGGCGGGGCGGGCCGGTACCGCGCGATCAGATGTTCTTCGCCGTAGCGCCGGCATTCCAAGTGCCAGTGCAGGATTCCGGCCAGCCAGTCCTGCAGCTCCCGGGCCCGCCGGTCGAGCACCCGGCGCACGTCGGGCTCGAGCTCGTACTCCTCGTAGAGGGTGGGCAGCTCCACGCTCACCACCCGCTCGAACTGTTCCATGCGCGCGGTCATCAGATCGTTGACCACGGTCACGGCTCGATCCCGGTCGCAGCCCAGGAAATTGCGGATGACCCGCACCCCGTTGTGGAAGTCGCCCTCGAACTCGGTTTCCTTCTGATACGAGAACAGGTCGTTGAGCAGCACCGCGTAGTCGGCCGCGGTGTTCTCCAGATTCGACAGCGTCTGGGTCCGGTAGATCTGCGGCGGAACGAGATTGCCGTGTGTGAGCCGCGAGAGCGACTTGGTCAGATCCGAGCCGAAGGTGTCGCGGCGCATCTCCACGTAGTCGATGGGATCGGGGATGCGGTGCAGGGTGTGATTGAGCACCTCCCACTCGCACGCGGTCAGGAAACTCTGGATGGCCCTGCGGAATTCCTGTTTCTGCGCGCCGTCCATGGGCGCGGTGGTGCGCGCCCACAGATCGGCCAGCCCGGCCTCGAGGGGATTGCCGGGCAGTTCCGCCGCCGCCCCCTCGATCGGCATGAACTCCGCCAGCCGCAACCCCTGCGCCTTCGCCGCGACCACGTTCTTGGCCGGGAAGAAGACGGCCGGATAATAGTCGTCGACGTAGGTGCCCCAGGTCAGCCACCCGCTCGACAGGTCGAGTTCGTCGCCGGTGGCGTCCGGATCCAATCCCGCCGCGCAGAGCGGGAAGTCGAAGTCGCGCAGATCGCGCTCGGACCAGATGTTCACCTCGACCCCGGGCGCGGGTTCGAGCATGCCCATGCCGCGCGCCCAGTCGACGATGTGTTCGCGGGCGGCGTCGACCCGCGGATTGAGCCGCAGGGTGAAGGGCATGTAGATCTCCGGCAGCGGCGTCGGGCCGACCGGTTCGGGCGCGTGGGCGAAGCTCTTGACGCGCGGCCCCAGGCCCAGGCTGCCCGGGGTGAGCCGCAGCGCGGATATCCCGATTCCGTTCGGTATGAGCGTCGTCGGCAGGGCGGCGGTCGAACTCGTGCGAGTGCTCGACTTGTTCATGTAGCGGCTGGACCGCAGATGCCATTCGTGCCCGCCGGCCTGCCAGTCCTGCAACCCCTTGGCGTACGCCGCCACCGCGAGCTGGGCCCGCGGCGTCGCCCCGTATTCGGCGAACAGCAGCGGCAATTCGGTGAGCGCGGTGTATTCGAACTGCTGCACGCGCGAGGTCAGCAGATCGTTGACGATCTCCGCCGCGGCCTGGGTCGCACAGCCCAGGAAGCGTTCGACCACCAGAATTCCGTTGGCGTTCTCGCCCTCGGAACGCACCTCGCGCTCGTAGGAGAAGATGTCGTTGCGCAGGTGCACCCCGTCGGCGAAGGTGTCGCACAGCACGCGCAGCGGCCGGGTGTACGCCAACTCGGCCGGAACCTCCGCCGCCACCGCGTGTTCCACCAGATTCGCCGACCACGGCGCCCCGCCGACCTTGCGCCGCATCTCGATGTACTCGATGGGGTTGGCGATGCGGCCCTCGGTGATGTTGGCCAGCTCCCATCGCGATTCCTCGAGCAGCGCCTGCGTGGTGCCGGCGAAGCGCCGCCGCCAGTCCAGGGACATGCTCGGCACCGTGCGCGGCCACAGATCGGCCAGGCCCTGCTCCACCGGATTGGTCGGCTCGGGCATCTCGACGCTGTCCAGCGGCATGAAGGCGCGCAGGCGTTCCAGATAGTCCCGGGCCCCGCGGGTGTCGCCGGTCTTCTTGAACAGTTCGAGGAAGTGATCGTCGAAGTAGAAGACCCAGACGTACCAGTCGGTGATCAGATCCAGTTCCGGACTGTCGCAGTCGGGATGGGTGTACGCGCAGAGCAACCCGTAGTCGTGCCGCTCCAGGTCGGTCTCGTCCCAGATGTGATGCCCGAGCTGCGGTTCGAAGAACCCCATGCGCGCGGCCCACCCCCGGGTATGCGCCCGGGCCTGTTCGAGATGCGGATTGAGCCTGGCCGGATACGGCATGTAGAAATCGGGAAGTTCGAACGGCTGCACAGCAACCCCCTGGCCCTGTATCACAACGCTGACGGTGCATTTTCGAGCAAAGCAAAACCGCTGGACCAACGACCAGCGGAACCTTCTGTGCGGCAGGGTGTTTCTGCCCTCCACTACGGTACGACCGGGGCAGCGAACTTTCAGGAAAATCACCGACCTTGCTCCCCCGCCCCTGCGGTGTGGCATCTCGCCGCGACGCGAGCTACCGGCCAGACTGGGTGCCGCCGATCGCATCGTGGATTCGGGCAGCCCGAGGCCGCGACTTCGCTTAGCGTGATCGGCATTGCCGCCGAGAGGGGTCATGATGCGAACCGGGATGCTGAGTGTTGCCGAGCTGATGCAGCGGGTGGAGGCGGGAACGCTGGACACCGTGTTGGTCGCCATGACCGACATGCAGGGCCGGCTCCAGGGAAAACGTTGCTCGGCACGGTATTTCGTGGACGAGGTGCTGAACCACGCCACCGAGGCGTGCAACTACCTGCTGGCCGTGGACGTCGACATGGCCACCGTGGACGGGTACGACATGTCCTCCTGGGACACCGGCTACGGCGATTTCGTCCTGCGCCCGGACCTGGCCACCCTGCGCCTGGTGCCGTGGCTGCCCGGCACCGCGCTGGTGCTGTGCGATGTGGAGCAGGTCGACCCCGCGGGCACGCCGGTCACGGCCTCCCCGCGTCAGGTGCTGCGCGCCCAGCTCGATCGCCTGGCCGAGCACGGCCTGCGCGCCTACGTCGGCACCGAGCTCGAATTCCTGGTCTTCGACGACAGTTACGAGTCGGCCTTCCGCGGCGGCTACCGCGAACTGACCCCGGCCAACCAGTACAACGTGGACTATTCGATGCTGGGCACGACCCGTGTCGAGCCGCTGCTGCGCCGCATACGCAACGAGATGGACGGCGCGGGCATGTACGTGGAATCGGCCAAGGGCGAATGCAATCCCGGTCAGCACGAGATCGCCTTCCGCTACGACGAGGCCCTGATCACCTGCGACAACCACACCATCTACAAGACCGGCGCGAAGGAGATCGCCGCCCAGGAGGGCCGCAGCCTCACCTTCATGGCCAAATACAATGCGCGCGAGGGCAATTCCTGTCACATCCACCTGAGCCTGCGCACCGAGGCCGGCGAGCCGGTCTTCCCCGGCGACGGCGCGATCGGCGAATCGGCGATCCTGCGGCACTTCCTGGCCGGGCAGCTCGAATGCCTGCGCGAGTTCACCTATCTGCTGGCCCCGAACATCAACTCCTACAAGCGCTTCCAGGCGGGCAGCTTCGCGCCGACCGCCATCGCCTGGGGCCGGGACAACCGCACCTGCGCGCTGCGCGTGGTGGGCCACGGCCCGGCCCTGCGCTTCGAGAACCGCGTACCCGGCGGGGATGTGAACCCGTACCTCGCGGTCGCCGCGACCATTGCCGCGGGGCTGCACGGCGTCGAGAACGCGCTACCCCTGGAACCTGAGTTCCGGGGCAACGCCTACCGTTCGGATCGCCCGCGCGTCCCGGCAACCCTGCGTGAGTCCGCCCTGCTGTTCGGCGACAGCAAGGCCGCCAAACTCGCCTTCGGCGACGAGGTGGTCCGCCACTACCGCAACGCGGCGCAGGTGGAACTCGACGCCTTCGACGCGGCCGTGACCGACTGGGAGCGCATCCGTGGCTTCGAACGCCTCTGATCACGACACCGGCGCGGACGGACCCGGACACCGCCCACCGGCGTCCGGAGCACCGGACCAGGCTCACCCCACCCGCCGAGCCACGCCGGAAGCCGCTGCGGCGGTGCGCGATCCGGGGCCGGATGCACCGGGCTTCCGGCCCGTGATCGGCCTGACCACGTACTCCGAACGCGCTCGCTACGGGGTCTGGGATCAGGAATGCGCGCTGCTGCCCCGGGACTATGTCGATCTGGTCGAGCACGCCGGGGGCACCGCGGTCCTGCTGCCACCGGTCGGCGCCGCACGGCGCGAACTGGTGCGCCGCCTCGACGGCATCGTCCTGACCGGCGGGGCCGATCTCGAGCCCTCCCGCTACGGCGCGGCCCCCGATCCCGCGACCCGCGGCACCCGGCCCGAACGCGACGAATCCGAATTCTCGCTGTTCGAACTGGCCCGGGCCGAAGGCATTCCGGTGCTGGCCGTATGCCGCGGACTGCAACTGGTGAACGCGGCCCTGGGCGGCACCCTCGTGCAGCACCTGCCGGACGTGCTGGGGCACACCGATCACGCCCGCACCCCCGGGATCTTCGGCGCCACCCGCGTCACGACCGTCGCGGGCAGCCTGGTGGCCGCGATCATCGGCCCCGAGGTCAAGGCGAACTGCCATCACCACCAGGCCATCGAACGACTCGCCGAACCGCTGCGCGCCACCGCACACGCCGCCGACGGCACCATCGAAGCGATCGAATCGCATGGCGAATCCTTCCTGATCGGTGTGCAATGGCATCCGGAGGCGGATCTCACCGATCATCGGCTCATGCGGGCATTGGTAGCGGCGGCAACGACATACGGACAGGAGCGCGATCGGTGACGACATCCCAGGTGATCAACCCCGCGACCGAGGAGGTCATCGCGACCGTCGAGGCGGCCGATCTCGCCGCGGTCGACGCCGCCATCGAGCGCGCCCACCGGGCCGCACCGGGCTGGCGCGACACCGCCCCCGGCGACCGCGCGCGGCTGCTGCGCCGCTTCGCCGACGCCGTCGACGCCGACCTGGAGCACCTGGCCGCACTCGAGGTCCGGAACTCCGGCCACACCCTCGGCAACGCGCGCTGGGAGGCGGGCAACGCCCGCGATGTGCTGCACTACAGCGCCGGGCTCCCCGAACGCCTGCTGGGCAGTCAGATTCCCGTCGCGGGCGGCATCGACGTCACCTTCCACGAGCCGCTGGGCGTGGTCGGCATCATCGTGCCCTGGAACTTCCCCATGCCCATCGCGGCCTGGGGCTTCGGTCCCGCCCTGGCCGCGGGCAACACCGTTGTCCTCAAACCCGCCGAACTGACCCCGCTCACCGCGCTGCGCCTGGCCGAACTGGCCGTGCGAGCGGGCCTGCCGGAGAACGTCTTCCAGGTGATCGCGGGCAAGGGCTCGGTGGTCGGGCAGCGGTTCGTCACCCACCCGGCCGTCCGCAAGGTGGTCTTCACCGGCTCCACCGAGGTCGGCAAGCAGATCATGACCGGCTGTGCCGACCAGGTGAAGCGGGTGACCCTCGAACTGGGCGGCAAGAGCGCCAATATCGTGTTCGCCGACGCCGATCTGGAGAAGGCCGCCGCCACCGCGCCCGGCGCGGTGTTCGACAACGCCGGCCAGGACTGCTGCGCCCGCTCCCGGATCCTGGTGCAGCGCAGCGTCTTCGATCGCTTTCTCGAACTCCTGGAACCCGCGGTGCGCGGCGTTCGGGTCGGCGATCCCGCGCTCGAGACCACCGAGATGGGACCGCTCATCTCCGCCGCGCACCGCGAGCGGGTGGCGAGCTTCCTCGAGCCCTCGACCAAGGTGGCCTTCACCGGCGACCGCCCCGAGGGGCCCGGTTTCTGGTTCGCCCCCACCGTGGTCCTGCCCCAGGGCCCGGCCGATCGTGTCCTCACCGAGGAGGTGTTCGGCCCGGTCGTCGCGGTGCTGCCCTTCGAGGACGAGGCCGACGCCATTCGCATCGCCAACGACACCGAGTACGGCCTGTCCGGCTCGATCTGGACCTCGAACGTGGGCCGGGCGCTGCGCGTGAGCCGGGCCGTGGAAGCTGGGAACCTGTCGGTGAACTCGCATTCCTCGGTGCGCTACTGGACACCGTTCGGCGGCTTCAAACAGTCCGGCCTGGGCCGCGAACTCGGCCCCGACGCCGCCCGCGCGTTCACCGAGACCAAGAACGTCTTCATCGCCACCGACTGAGCACCGCGTCCCCGGCCCGGATCCACCACCGATTCACCAGAGGAGATATGTTGCAGCGCTTACAGGATCGAGTAGCGGTCGTCACCGGCGGCGGCAGTGGAATCGGTCTCGCCACGGTGCGGCGCTTCGCCGCCGAGGGCGCCCGGGTCGTCGTCGCCGATATCGACGCCACCTCGGGTCAGGCCGCCGCGGCCGAGGTCGACGGACTCTACGTGAAGGTCGACGTCACCGACGAGACCCAGGTCCAGGCCATGTTCCAGCAGGCCGCGGACGCCTACGGCGGGGTGGACATCGCCTTCAACAACGCGGGCATCTCCCCGCCGGACGACGACTCCATCCTCACCACCGGGCTCGACGCGTGGCGGCGGGTGCAGGAGGTCAACCTGACCTCGGTGTACCTGTGCAGCAAGTACGCGATCGAGCACATGCTCGTGCGCGGCAGGGGTTCGATCATCAACACCGCCTCCTTCGTGGCGGTCATGGGCGCGGCGACCTCGCAGATCTCCTACACCGCGTCCAAGGGCGGTGTGCTGGCCATGAGCCGCGAACTCGGAGTGCAGTTCGCGCGCCAGGGCATTCGCGTCAACGCGCTGTGCCCCGGCCCGGTCAACACCCCGCTGCTGCAGGAGCTGTTCGCCAAGGATCCCGAGCGCGCGGCCCGGCGGCTGGTGCACATCCCGGTGGGCCGATTCGCCGAGCCCGAGGAGATCGCCGCGGCGGTCGCGTTCCTGGCCAGTGACGACTCGTCCTTCATGACGGCCTCGCAGTTCCTGGTGGACGGCGGCATCTCCGGGGCGTACGTGACGCCGCTGTAGTACGGCCCGGCACGTAGCGACCGAGATCGGGCGGGGTCCTACGATCGAGGACATGAAGGTCCTCGGCGCCTGCCCGCTCGACTGCCCGGACGCCTGCTCCTGGGTGGTCACCGTGCGCGATGGGGCCGCGGTGGAACTGCGCGGCAACAAGGAGCACCCGATCACCCGGGGCGCGCTGTGCGTGAAGGTGAATCGCTATCTCGAACAGGTCGATTCGCCCGAACGGCTGCGCTATCCGCTGCGCCGGGTGGGCGCCAAGGGCGAGGGCCGGTTCGAGCGGATCAGCTGGGACGAGGCGCTGGGCGAGATCGCCGAGCGCCTCACCGGCATCGTGGACGAGTTCGGCGGCGAGGCGATCTGGCCGTTCCACGGCACCGGGAGTCTGGGTTATCTCCAGGGCCTCGAGGGCTACGCCGGGCGGCGCCTGTTCAATGTGCTGGGCGCGAGCCTGCACAAGGCCACCATCTGCTCGATCGCGGGCACCACCGGATTGAAGTACACGCTCGGCGGCTCCGGCGGCATGGATCCGGAGGACTTCGCCAAGTCCGAGCTGATCCTGCTGTGGGGCACCAATCCGCTGACCTCCGGTCACCACCTGTGGAAGTTCATCCAGGACAGCGGCGCGTACACCGTGGCCATCGATCCGATCCGCACCAAAACCGCCGAGCGCTGCGACGAGCACCTGGCCCCGCTGCCCGGCACCGACGCGGCGCTGGCGCTGGGCCTCCTCAACGTGATCGTCGGCCTGGGCGCGCAGGACCAGGAGTACATCGACACCCACACCGTGGGCTGGCCCGAATTCCGGGACCGCATAGCCGAATTCACGCCCGACCGGGTCGCGGAGATCACCGGGCTGCCCGTCGCGTCGATCGTGGCGCTGGGCGAGCGCATCGCCCGCACCCGGCCCACCGCCATCCGCGCCTCGCAGGGCATCCAGCGGCACGCGGGCGGCGGCATGGCGCTGCGGGTGCTGGCGTGCCTGCCCGGCGTGACCGGCGACTGGGCCATTCCCGGTGGCGGACTGCACTATTCGACCAGCGGCCACTTCAAGCTCGACGAGCCGGCGCTGCTGCGCATGGACCTGCTGCCGCATCCGGTGCGCACGCTGTCGATGACCCGGCTCGGCGAGGCACTCACCGAGATCGATGATCCACCGGTCAAGGCGCTGTTCGTCATCGCGGCCAATCCGGTCGGCTCGAATCCGGATCAGAACCGCGTGCGCGCGGGGCTGGCCCGCGAGGATCTGTTCACCGTGGTCCTCGAGCACTTCATGACCGATACCGCCGACTACGCCGACATCATCCTGCCCGCCACCATGCAGCCCGAACACCTGGACGTCCTGGCCGGCTACGGGCACCTCTACCTGGTCTGGAACGATCCCGCCGTCGCGCCGCCGGGCGAATGCCTGTCCACCACCGAGACCTTCCGCCGCCTGGCTCGGCACCTGGGCCTGACCGAACCGGCGCTCTACGACTCCGACGAGACCCTGGCCGAACAGTTGCTGGCGGGCTACGACACCGCGCGCCTGCGCGCCCAGGGCTTCCTCAAGATCACCCCGCAGCCGGTGCCCGCCGACAAGCTGCAATTCCTGTCCGCCCGGGCCCTGGCCGCCGGGCACGATCCGCTGCCCGGCTATACCCCGCCCGCCGATCCCGGTGACGGCCTGGTGCTGATCTCGGCGGCCTCGCACTACTTCCTGAACTCGACCTTCGGCGCGAACCCGGAATTGCGCCGCCGCTCCGGCGAACCCCGCGTCACCCTGCATCCGCGGGACGCCGCCGCGCGCGAGATCACCGACGGCACACCGATTCTCATCGCGAACGACCGCGGCTCGTTCGAAGCCGTGGCCGAGGTGTCCGACCGGGTCCGACCGGGCGTGGCCGCGACCACCAAGGGCCGCTGGGCCAAGCTCAGCGGCGGGTCAACGGTGAATGCGACCATCGCCGAACGGGATTCGGACTACGAGGGCGGTGCGGTCTTCCACGACAATCGCGTGCGCATCACCCCGTTGCGAGCGAGTGCGGACGTCACCGACAGCGCGGCATCCGCGATGCGCTAGGGGTCGGCCCGGCCATCCGCTCCGACCACGGTGGCGAACAGTGGTGCCGTGCCGAAGCCAGCCGGGGATGGTGACCACGACGATCGGCGTCACCCGCCCGGTGGTCACGACGGAGCCGAGCCCGAACCGCTCACTTCTCCACGACGGCCTTGATCCGATTCAAGGTCTCGCGCATGCCGTCGAGGTTCGTCTTGCCGCGGGTCCAGCCCGCCGCGAGCCAGTACAGCTTGACCGGCAGCGTCTCCTGGTGCAGATGGAAGGACTCGGTCACGTCGGTCCCGCCCTCGACCGGCGTGAACTCGTAGCGCCAGGTGTTGATGCCCATGCCGCCCGGCCCGAGCACGGTGAACGCGAACTCCTTACCCGGCTCGCTCGCGATGATCCGGCACACGGTCCAGTATTTGAACCCCCACCCGTTCCGGTTCACCCGCCCCCGGAACTTCACGCCGACAGCGGGACTCGTTGCACCACCGAGCCATTCGGCCGCGATCGTCTCCGGGCTGAACTTACCGGTGTTGGTGATGTCGCTGACCAGCCCCCAGATCTGTTCGGCGGGCGCGGCCATTCGCACTGTCACACTGTTCTGCATAGCCGCACGCTAGCAGTCATCGGCGTGTCGCGGCCGCATCGTCGTTTCGACCGGGCGTGGGACCGCGCCGCCCACGGGCGCGAGGGTCGCCCGAATCCCCGTGCCGACGGGCGATCCGTGTATTCGCCGGCCCGACCGCACCCCGACCCGGCACGACATCGGCGTGGGTAGCCTGAGCGAGGTGAACAGCGGCTCGCGTATCGGCACGGCACTGCTCGCCGCCGGGGTGGCGATCTACCTGGGCGCACTGGTGATGCTGCTCGTCACCGGCAATACCGAGGTGCGGTTCTCGGCGGATGACGCCAAGACACAGTCGATCTGGTTGCTCGGACTGCCCGCGGTGGCGGGTCTCGCCCTGGCGTGGCTGGTCCCGCCGCGCGAGCCCGCGCCGGATCCGTTCGCTGCGGTCGACACCCGTATCCGAGTCCGGCAGAGCTGGACGCTCGCGGCGCTGGCGGTGGCCTTCGCGACGGGTCTGCACCTGGCGGGCGGCGACAACCTCTGGTTCCTCGGACTGAAAGCCGTTCTCCTGCTACTGCTTCCCGTGGCGCTGCGCGTGGTGACGTGGCGCGAATGGGCACGCGCGGACCTGTCCGGGCGCTGGATCCGCCCGCTGCCCGCGGTCGCGGCCTTCGTGTTGATCACCTACGCGCTCGACCCCGCCGCCCCGGACCCGATACCGGATCCGGTCACCATAGCGGCGGTCTTCGTGCTGAACGCGGTGCTGGAGGAGGTCTTCTACCGTTTCTGGCTGCAAACCCGGCTCGAATCGCTGTACGGGCGGTGGGCGGCGATTCTCGTGACCAGCGTGGTGTTCGCGGCCTGGCACGCGGCCATCCAGGGCGGCAACGGGCCGGTTGTCGACCTCGCCGCGGCCGTCGCGGTGATCGGGGTGAAGAGCCTGTTCCTGGGCTATCTCTGGTCGCGGCACCGCAATCCGTGGCTCGTCATCGCGGTGCACGGCTTCATCAACGCACCCCTGGCCATGTGGCTCGCGATGTTCTGAACGGGTGTGGCCGGACCCGCGCAGGCCACGGACGTACTCGAGACACCGAACGGTTAGTGAGGCTACCCTTAGTTTCATTCCTCGACAGAAAGGTGCCCGAATGCGGGTGGTCACGTTCGGTTTTCAGACCTGGGGGCGCAGAACCCTGCAGGCGCTGCTGGATTCGCGGCACGAGGTGGTGCTCTCGGTCACCCATCCGGCGAGCGAGTCCTCGTACAAGGCGATCTGGAACGACTCGGTCGAGGATCTGGCGCGTGCGCACGGTATTCCCGTCCACCTGACCGAGCGCGCCGAC
Source organism: Nocardia sp. NPDC057668 (assembly GCF_042799795.1). Lineage (NCBI taxonomy): Bacteria > Bacillati > Actinomycetota > Actinomycetes > Mycobacteriales > Nocardiaceae > Nocardia > Nocardia sp. NPDC057668. The sequence continues at coordinate 562,135 of NZ_JBHVIC010000001.1, forward strand.
ACCGAGACCATCGACCTGGTCAAACGCGCCGAACCCGATGTCATCGTGGTGAACAGCTGGTACACCTGGATGCCCGCCGAGCTCTACGCCATGCCCCCGCACGGCACCCTGAACCTGCACGATTCGCTGCTGCCGAAGTTCACCGGCTTCTCCCCCGTGCTCTGGGCGCTGATCAGCGGCGCCGCCGAGACCGGTCTCACCGTGCACCGCATGGACGAGAACCTCGACACCGGCGACATTCTCATTCAGAAGTCGCTGCCCATCGGCCCGGAGGACACCGGCACCGAACTCGTCCTGGCGGGGCTGGATCTCATCCCGGCCGCCGTGCACGAGGCCCTGGACGCCCTCGAGAACGGCACCGCGGTCTGGCGGCCACAGGACATGGCCGAGCGCACCTACTTCCACAAGCGCGCCGACATCGACAGTCGCGTCGACTGGTCTTGGGACGCAACCGATCTCGAACGCTTCGTGCGCGCACTCTCGGCCCCGTACCCCCGCGCGTACAGCTTCTACCGCGGCGAGCGTGTGGAAATCCTCGCGGCCCGCGTCTCGGATTTCCCCGTCGGCGGCACCCCCGGCCGGGTGGTCGTGCTGGACGGCCAGGCCTCGGTCGTCAGCGGCCCCCACGCTTTCCGAGGCGGCAACCGCGCCCTGAACATCACCGCGGTGCGGACCGCGGACGGCGCCGAGCCACCGGTCGCGGAGTTCTTCGCGCGTGGCGGTTACCTCACCGACCAGCCGTAACCCCGCCTGCCCACCGAGCCCCGTCCACGACCCGGACGGGGCTCGGTCGCGTTCCGAGCCGCCTCTTCTCCGATGACGGGCAGCCCACCGGTTTGCTAATGACAATCGTTTTCATTACAGTTCGGAACGGCTCCGGAGCCGTTCCGCCCGAATGAATCCGATCGAGGAACCGAGAAATGTTGATGAGGAAATTCGCGGCGCCCGCACAGGGCGCCGCCATGCTGATCGCCGTCGCGGCCATCGGCGCCGGCACCGCACACGCCACCCCGGCCCCCGACGCGGTCGGCTACAACGCACAGGTCGGCGAGCGATCCACGGTGATCACCACCGACGCCGGATCGCTGAACGCCGACAACGGCGTCTTCACGATCCGAGCCGCGGACGGCACGGTCCTCGCCGGCACCGAATTGTCCTTCCGGGTGGACGATTTCCGCTTCCCGATCACCGCCGACATCTCCGGAAACACCGCCACCCTGACCCCGCGCCTGGACCTGGCGCACGCGGTCTACGAGCCCGTGGCCCTGCCCTTCGAGGACAAGGCGCCGTTCAAGACCGAATACGACCGGGAAGTGGCCGCCTGGTCCCGCATGACCAGCACCATCTCCCTCGGCGCGGCCATCGGCACCCTGGTCGGCGGACTCGGCGGCGCGGCCGTCGGCTGCGTACTGGGCGGCGTGGTCGGCGCGACGGTGGCCTCGGCCTCCATCGTCGGCCTGTTCGGCCCCTTCATCCCCGCCGCGGCGGTCGGCTGCATCGGCGGGATCGCCGCGATCGGGGCCCTGGGCACCGTGGCCGGCCAGATCTTCATCACCGCCCCCGTGGCGATTCTGGCCGCGGCACAGTACTTCACCACGATCAACGCCCCGGCCCCCGCACCGGCGAAGTAGACCGGGCCGAGCTCTGGCGAAACCCCGCCCGCCAGGCGGGGTTTCGGTGGTTTCACCCGGCCCTTCGCACCGAAGGAACCGATGTCAGAAGGTCTCGGCTGCGAGCCGGTGGTTCCGCGATGACATCGGATCGATCCCGCAACCGCAGGTCTCACCGGCCTCGAGGCGTACATCGACCACGGGCGTCGCGGCCGTCGCCGGGCTCAGAATGCGATCGAGCGCGGCGCGGGCGATGACGTCGATCGGCTGCTGCACGGTGGTGAGGACGGGCTGCCCGAAGCTGTTGCGGGCATCGGCGTCGAAACCGACGACCGCGATGTCCTCCGGGGTGCGCAGGCCGGAGTCCGCGATGGCGCGCAACACCGCGGCGGCTTGGCCATAGGTGCCCACGACCATGCCCCGGGGAGCGGGTTCGGTTGCGAGATAACGGGTTACGGAGGCATATGCCCCCTGCGGGGTGAGATCGGTGCGAACGACCCGCGCATCGGCGGTGCCGACGACCGTCGCATATCCCGCGTGGCGCTGCGCGACGGTTTCCCGATCACCGTGCACGACGTCCTCGGCGGTGAAGCCGCCGACGAAGACGATCTCGCGGCGACCGTGCGCCTCGAGCAGATGCCGTGCCGCCAGCGCGCCGGCCGCCACGTGATCCGCTCCGACGAGCGGGGAATCCACGTGATCCCGGTTGTTGTGCGCCCAGACGATCGGAATGCGTTCGCGGGCACAGACTTTGGCCGTCGCGGGCCCGTTCGCGCCGCCCACGACGATCAGCCCGTCGATGCCGCTGCCCGCGAACGCCTCGACGAACTCGAGTTCGCGATCGGGGTCGTACCCGGTGTTGCCGATCAGGGTGAGGTGGTCGCGGCGGCGCGCCTTGAGCTCGATCCGGCCGACCAGCGTGCCGAACAGCGGCAGGGTGAGATCGGGTACGAGCAGGCCGATCTGCCGCCACCTACCGGGGCGGCGCAGTGCGCGGGCGATGCGATCGGGACGGTACTGCAGCTCGTCGAGAGCCCGGAGCACCTTGGCGCGCAGGGCTTCCGACACCGGGCGGGGTCCATCGTTGAGGACATAGCTCACCACGGCGGTGGAGGTCCCCGCATGCGCGGCCACGTCGGCCAGCGTCACTCGTTTGGCGGTCACATCTGCCCTATCGTCGAGACCCGGGGCCGCTGCGGCCACAGTTGGAATCACCTTGATTCTCACACCGTACGGGACTTCTGCGCGGTCGCGCTAATCGATTAGATTCGTTACGTTCACGATCCACGGACTTAACAACCGACTGGTGGAGTATTCGGCATGGCATTCGTTCGCCCCACGGGCGTCACCTACTTCGAACCCGAACTCGCATATGACAGCTACGTTCTGTTCACGGGCGCGGATTCGATCACCCGGCTCATCGACCTGGGCGGCGTCGTGCACAAACAATGGCCGTACGCCGGGGTGCCGCCGCGCATCATCGATCCGGCCCTCAACAATGGCCGCCTCGGCGATATCGGAATCCAGCTGTCGGGCAGCGGCGATTCGCGCGGCGGCATCTTCGCCAATGGCACCGTGGGACAGCTGGACTGGTCCGGCGACACGGTATGGGAATGGGGCAGCGAGGCTCCCGGCGGCGCGGCGCGGCAGAATCACGACTGGGAATCACTGCCGAACGGCAACCGGCTGCTGCTGGTGACCGTACCGCGCGTGGTTCCCGCCCTCGGCCCCGCGGTCGTCGGTGACCAGGGACTGTTCGAGGTGGCGCCGGACGGCTCGATCGTCTGGGAGTGGCTGGCCGGGGATCACCTCGATGAACTGGGCTTCTCCGCCGCGGGCTGGGAGGCCCTGCGGGCGACGGTGACCCGCGATCCCGATGATCCGTGGGGCTACCTCGAACTCAACAGCGCCAAGTCCCTGGGACCCAACCGCTGGCATCGCGAGCACCCCGGCGGCGTCTTTCATCCGGACAACATTTTGATCAGCTCACGCAAGGCCAATATCGTCGCGCTGATCGACAAGGCCACGAAATCGGTGGTCTGGCAACTGGGCCCCTATATCTCCGAAACCCCGGGCGCGCAGCACCAGCGCATCAACGCGCACAAGGTGCCGCGGCCGGTGGATCAGATATCCGGACAGCACAATCCACATCTCATCGCCGACGGCCTGCCCGGCGCGGGAAACATTCTCGTATTCGACAATCAGGGCGGCGCGGGATATCCGCCCGCGCCGCTGGGAATCTACGCGGGCTCGCGGGTACTGGAAATCGATCCGTCGACCCGGCAGATCGTCTGGCAGTACACCGCCGAGGATTCCGGACTGCCCTCCTGGACATTCTTCAGTTCCTTCGTGAGCAACGCCCAGCGGCTGCCCAACGGAAACACGCTCATCACCGAGGGAATGACCGGCCGGCTGTTCCAGGTCACCTCGTCCGGTCAGGTGGTGTGGGAGTACGGATCCCCGTACGAGGGCCTCGGCGTCGGCGGTGAACCCGAGGTGCGCGAACCCCGGGTGCCCGGCGTGGACCGCCTGACCCGCACCCCGCTGGTCTACCGCGCGCAAGCCGTGCCGTTCGACTGGGTGCCCCTGGGAGCGCCCGCATCCCGTGCCGCCGCCGTCGACCGGCGCGGCGCTCTCTGACCATCACGCTCGCCCGAGGAGTTCCGCCCATGACCAGCTCGCGTCCGACAACCACCACGGCCCGGGCGCCCGCGCGCACGCCGGGCAGCGGCCGCCCGCGCGCGATCTGGTCCACGCGGGCCGGGGCGGCCGGGGGAACTCTCGCCGGCCTGGCCATCGCCGCCACGCTGTGGTCGCTGGTGGTCGCCGCCGACGTGTTCCCCCGCGAGCTGTTTCCCAGTGTGGCCCAGGTCTTCCGGGCCGGTCGCACAATGTGGACCGAAGGACTGCTCGGACCCGACATCGCCGCCAGCCTGCAACGCGCACTGATCGGCTTCCTGATCGGCGCGCTCGCGGGTATCGCCGCCGCCATCGTCACCGCGAGCACCTGGCTGGGCCGGCGGTTGCTACAGCCGGTGCTGCGACTGCTCGCGCCGGTGCCCACCATCGGCATCGTCCCGCTGGCGATCCTGTGGTTCGGCATCGGCGAGGACAGCAAGGCCCTGGTGATCGCCCTGGGCGTGTTCGTGCCGGTCTGGATCAACAGCCACGCTGGATTCGCCGATACCCCGGCCGATTTCCTGCGCGCGGCCCGCTGCCTGGGTGGCGGCCGCGTGCAGACCCTGACCCGCGTGGTGCTGCCCGAAGCCGCGCCCGACGTGGTGGCGGGGCTGCGGGTCGGGGCGGCCATGGCGTTCGTGCTGATCGTCGTGGCCGAGATGACCGGCACGACCGAGGGCATCGGCTATCGCATCTACCAGGCGCAGCTGTTCTCCCAGGCCGATCGCGTCATCTTCTGCCTCATCGTGCTCGGAATCATCGGCGCGGCCTGCGATCTGGCCCTGGCCACGTTCACCACACCGCTGACGCGCTGGGCGCGAGAGGAACACTGACATGGCGCTCATCGCCCGCGGACTCGGCGTCCACTTCCCCGGCGTGGTGGCGCCCACCCTGCACGGGATCGACCTGGATGTGCCCGATGGCTCCTGCACCGTGCTGGTCGGTGCGTCGGGCAGCGGCAAATCGACACTGCTGCACTGTCTCGCGGGCCTCATCACCCCGACCACGGGCACGGTGACCGATGCCGGCCGGGCCGTCACCGCCCCGGATCCGCGCCGCGGCATGGCATTTCAGCGCGACGTGCTGTTCCCGTGGATGAGCGTCGCGGACAACATCGCGTTCGCGCTGCGCGCGGCCGGTGTGCCCGCGCGGCGGCGGCGCGAACGCGTCCGGGAGCTGCTCGAGGAGGTCGGGCTGTCGAATGCGGTCGCCGGGCAGCGACCCAGCAGCCTGTCCGGCGGCATGCGCCAGCGCGTCGGCATCGCGCGCATGCTCGCGGGCGATCCCGAGGTCATGCTCATGGACGAGCCGTTCGCCGCGCTCGACGCGCTCACCCGGCTGCGCATGCAGGACCTGCTGATCGAGCTGTGGGCGCGGCTCGAGCGCACCGTCGTGTTCGTCACCCACGACGTCGACGAGGCGATTCGGCTCTCCGACACCATCGGCGTGCTGCGCGACGGCCGGATCGATCGGCTCATCACCAATCCCCTGGACCGCCCCCGCCCCGCGGGCGCCCTGGCCGACCAACCCGGATACAGCGAACTGCGCCGCACCCTGCACCACGAACTGGGCGTCGACCACGACGACCGCTATCACTACGCATGAAGAGAAGACCGATGAAGACACTTGTGACCAGACTGCTCACCGCGGTGGCCGCCGTCGCCGCCCTCACCACGGCCACCGCGTGCGGCGGCGACACCTCCGACGCCGGCACGCTGACGGTCGGATTCGTCGTCGACCCGTCCTGGGCGCAGGTCCCGGTGGCACAGCAGCTGGGCTACTTCGACCGGCACGGTGTCCGCGTGAAAGTGGTGAACTTCCCCTCCGGGGTGGAGGCGCTGCAGGCGCTGGCCGCCGGACAGCTGGACGTGGCCACGGCCGCCGATGTACCCACCTCCGCCACCCTGGCCCGGTCCGCCTCCCTGCGCGTGATCGCCGACGGATCCCGGTGGCAGGGTTCCCGAATCGTCGCGCGGCGCAGCGCCGGTATCACCTCCGTCCAGGATCTCGCCGGCCGCTCGATCGGCACCCCGCTGGGCACCAGTGCGGCCTACTTCGTCGCGAAAGCACTCTCCGACAACGGAATCCAAGCGAACCTGGTCCAGGTCGCACCCTCGGCGACCGTCACCGCCGCCACCCGGCGCGACGTGGACGCGGTCTCGATCTTCCAGCCGTATCAGGCCCAGGTCGCCGCGGCACTGGGCGCGGACGCGGTGGAGCTGCCGGGCGGCAGCTACAACCAGCACAGCCTCTACCTGGCCACCGCCGCCGCGGTGCGCGACAAGGGCCCCGCGCTGACGAACCTGCTCGCGGCATTGCAGGAGGCGGGCGGACAGCTCACCGCGCGCTCGGCCGACGCGGTGAGCGCGGTCGCCGCGGCGACCCAGCTCGAGCCCGCCCTGCTCGGCAAGGTCCTGCCGGAGTTCGATTTCGGGCTCCAGCTGCGGCCCGAGATCGCGAACGAACTGACCGCCCTCGCGCAGTGGGCGAAGGGACAGGGCAAGATCGACGCCGCGATCACCCTGCCGGACTACGCCACGCTGATCGACGCCACACTGCTGCCGCACGTGGGCTGAGGACGCCCGTCCCGACCGACAGGACGGCGATCGAGGCGACCGCCGCGCTCGGCCGGAAACTTCCGGGTGCACGCACCACCGCGCCCCGTGCCGCCGAGTTCGGTGGCACGGGGCACAACGTCATCGAGCACAGCGACGTCGAGCGATCGGCGGTGCGGCCGGGAGCTGACGCGTATTCGGCTTCACGCCGCGCGCAGAATACGCAGTGCCGCGCGTTCGATCCGGTCGGCGATGTCGGCGTAGGACTCGTATCCCATTCCCGCGCGGACCAACGCGCCCGCGTAGACCAGTTCGAGCGCCTCCACCAGCTCGGGATCGGCCGCCGGACCCAATGCCCGGGTCAGGCGCGTGCGGATCTCCACCCCGATCCGCGCCCGCAGATGCCGCACATCGGGGTCGCGGCCCAGCAGGGCGTGCGTCACCGCGCCGGAGAGTTCCTGTTCGTCGGCGACCAGCAGGGCGATCGTGCGCAGCTCGGCGATCGTCCCCGCGACGGGGTCCGGATCGTCGCCGTCGGTCACGGGCGCCGTGCGCAGCCGCCGCCAGAAGATCTCCGCCACCAGATGTTCCTTGGAGGAGAAGTAGGTGTACGCGGTGGCCGCGGCGACACCCGCTTCCGCGGCCACCATCCGAATGGTCATCCGGGCGAAACCCTCGCGGGCCAGGACCCGCAGCGCGGTTCCGGTGAGCTTGTCGACGGTGTCGGCCTGTTTGCCGGTCAGCCGACGCCGGGTCGCTTCGAGCTCGAGGGGTTCGCTGTCGGACATGGGACCGGCGCTATTCGGCGGACTTGGCGGCGGTGGCTTTGCGATGCTCGGCGACCGCCTTGCCGACCACGCCGTCGAGATTGGTGCCGCTGGGCCAGCCCACGTAGTGGCACAGGAACAGCGCGACCTCGCGCAACTGCGCCGGGGTCAGCTCCTCGTTGCGCAGGGCAGCGCCGACCTGGATGGAGGCGACGTCGAACAGTCCCTGCGCGGTGAGCGCGCCCAGCAGCAACAGCCGGCGATCACGCACCGACAGCTCGGGCCGGGACCAGATGTCGGCGAAGAGATGGTCGGCGGTGAAGGCGAAGTGATCGCCCGGGCCGTCCTGGAACTCCCAGCCGTACACCTCGGACATCTTCGCCAGACCGCGTTCGCGCCGCGACTGCCCGTTCGCCGATTCCTGGCCGTTCACCGATTCCTGATCACCCATCACAGTTCCTTGTCGCTGGTCGAATTATCTACGGGCACACCGAGTCCGGGTCCCAGTCGGTCGATGGCGAGCGCACCGAGCGGCAGCTCCACCTGCAGGCGAGCACCCAGTTCGAGCGCGAGCGCCAGATCCTTCTCCCCCAGGTTCCGCACGTGGGTCAGGATCGGCAGCCAGAAATCGCCCTCCGCGATTTCCGCGGTGTTATCGCGCAGCATGATCGCTCCCGGCCCGCCGGTCACCGCGTCCGAATGGCGCACCACCTTGCCCAGCGCGGTGATGTCCAGGCCCGCGACCTCGGCCAGGCGCTGCGCCTCGGTGGCGGCGGTGAACGCGACGAAGTGGATGAGGTTGCGCGCCAGCTTCATTCGCGTGCCCGCACCCGCTGGGCCGGCGTGCACGACCAGATCGGAGAAGCAGGCGAAGGGCGCGCGCACCAGCGCGTAGGCCGCGTCGGTCCCGCCGACCATGACCGCGAGCCGGCCGCTCTTGGCGCCCATCGCGCCACCGCTGATCGGAGCGTCCACGAATTCCACGCCGTACTCGGCGCAGCGCGCGGCGAGTTCCTCGGCCAGCTGGTCACCGATGGTGGAATGGACCGCGATCACCAGACCCGGCGCCGCCGTGCGCAATACGCCCTCGGGCCCGTCCACGACCTCGCGGACCTGATCGTCGCTGACGACCGCGACGCAGATGACCTCGCAGGTCTTGGCCAGTTCCGCGCCGCTGCCCGCGGACAGCGCCCCGCGCTCGGTGAACGGCGCGACGACGTCGTCCCGCATGTCGCAGACGGTCAGCCCGCCCGCCCAGTCCAGTAGGCGTTCGGCCATGGGCGCGCCCATGTTACCGAGCCCGAGGAAACCTACGCGCGGTGCAGAACCGTCTGGAGCCGCCGCGTTCTCCGGCGTCGTCATCAGCGAAACACCTGCCCGCCATCGATGTTGAAGATCTGACCGGTCACCCACGACGCCTCGTCCGAGAGCAGATACAGGCACGCCCCCACCAGATCCTGCGGGGTACCCATCCGCTTGAGCGGCAACCGCTTGACCATGTCCTCCACGATCACATCCGGCGTCACGTTCTTCGTCGCATCGGTATCGATCGGACCCGGCGCGATCGCATTCACCCGAATATTCGCCCCACCAAGTTCAGTAGCCAACTGCTGGGTCAAACCGTTCACCCCGACCTTGGCCAACCCGTAGAAACTCGAATACGTCCACGCCGCGGTAGAAGACTGATTCACGATCGAACCACCACCCGCCTTACGCATGTGCTTCCACACCGCCCGCGTCATGATCAGCGCGCCGTCCATGTTCACGCTCATGAACTTCTTGTAGTAGTCCCAGTCGACACTGAGCAGCAGATTCAGCTTCATATCGCCGTAGATCGCGGCGTTGTTCACCAGATGGTCGATGGACCCGAACTCACGCAGCGTGAGATCGGCCAGCGCGGTGGCCGATTCGGCGTCGGCCACGTCGACCTCTCCGAAGATCGCGGTCCCGCCCGCGGCGGCGATGCTCTCCACGACCTCCTTGCCGCGTTCGGCGTTCAGGTCGGCGACAACGACTTTCGCACCCTCGGCGGCCAGCGCCCGGGCGTAGGCGGCCCCGATGCCCTGGGCGGCGCCGGTGACGATGGCGGACTTTCCGGTAAAGCGAGACAAGATCAGCTCCTGCGTGCGTGAAACATGGTGTGGTGGTGCGGTTGTCAGGCCATGGAGGCGATGAGTTTGGTTTCCAGGTATTCCTCGAAGCCGGCGACGCCCATTTCCCGGCCGATGCCGGACTGCTTGTAGCCGCCGAACGGCGCGTCCGCGGCGTACCAGACCCCGCCGTTGACGCTCAGCGTGCCCGTGCGCACACCCTCGGTGACCTTGGCGATCCGCTCGGGATCGGTGCCCCAGACCGCACCGGACAGCCCGTACGGCGAGTCGTTGGCGATGCGGATCGCGTCCTCGTCCCCGTCGTAGGGAATCACCACCAGGACGGGACCGAAGATCTCCTCGCGGGCGACGGTCGCGGCGTTGTCGACGTCGGCGATGAGGGTGGGCTCGATGAAGAAGCCGTGCTGCTGCGCCGCGGGCCTGCGCCCGCCCACCACGATGCGCCCGCCCTCGGTCCGCGCGATATCGATGTACCGCTCGACCCGGGCGCGCTGGCGTGCGGAAATCAAGGGGCCGCAGATGGTTCCGGGAGCCGACGGATCGCCCGGGGTGATCCGTCCCAGCGCCGCCGCGGCCGCGTCGACCGCCGCGGCATACGAGGCGCGCGGGACCAGCAGGCGCGTGGTGAGCGCGCAGCCCTGCCCGGCGTGCACCGCGACCGAGAAACCGGCCATGCCCGCCGCCGCGCCGATGTCGGCGTCGTCCAGGACGATGAACGCGGACTTGCCGCCGAGTTCGAGAAAGGTCTTCTTCAGCGTGGCCGCGGCATTGATCATGACCGTGCGCCCGGTCTGGGTGGACCCGGTGAAGGTGACCATGTCCACCCGCGGATCGCCGCTGAGCTGCGCGCCGAGTTCGTGATCGGCCGAGGTGACGATATTGATCACGCCCGGCGGGAAGTCGGTGTGCTCGGCGATGATCGCCCCGACCGCGGCCGCGCACAGCGGGGTATCAGGAGCGGGCTTGAGCACCACGGTGTTCCCGGCCGCCAGGGCCGGGCCGAGCTTGGCGAAATTGATCTGATGCGGGAAGTTCCACGGCGTGATCGCCCCGACCACGCCCACCGCCTCGCGCTGCAGTACGCGCCGGCTGCGAATGCCCATCGGCGCGGCGACCCCGAGATCGGTTTCCCACTCGTAGCTTTCGGCCAGTTTCTCCGAGAACTCCAGATCCGCGACCGGGCCCTCGAGGTGCGGGCCGCGAGTGAGCATGACCGGGGCGCCGGCCTCGGCGACGGTCAGCGCGCGCAGACCCTCGACCTCGGCCTGCAACGCGGTGCGCAACTGGCGCAGGCAGTGGGCACGGAAGGCGTGATCGCGGGACCAGTCGGTGCTGTCGAAGGCCGAACGCGCGGCCTCGATGGCCGCGCTCATATCGGCCTTGTCGGCATCGGCCGCGAACCCGTACGCCTCTTCGGTCGCGGGGTTGAGCGTGACGAATTCACCGCCACCGCCGGTGGTCAGCTTGCCGCCGATCAAGAGCCGCGAGCTGTCTGCGGGCGGGAGAACCATGAACCACTCCAATGCTGTCTGGACAGGTGTACGGACTATAGTCCGCGCTAGTGAACAGGCGCAAGGACCCGGCCGGGCATCGGGTTTCGCGCCCGGCTATCGGACCCGGCGCCGATAGCGCACCTGGCAGGGCTGTTGCAGCTGCACCACCATCTTGGAGTGATCGTTGCGGTAGCTCTCGGACGGTTGCGCCATCTCGAATTCCCAGTCCCGCAACAGAATCGAGAAGATGGCCTTGAGTTGCATCTGCGCGAAAGCCGCCCCGACACAGCGATGCCTGCCCGCACCGAACGGGATCCACGTCCAGCGGTTGAGGATGTCCTCCTGATTGGGGTCGATGTACCGGCCCGGATCGAAGCTGTCCGGATCCGGGAAGTCCTCGGGGATGCGATTGGAGATGGCGGGCGTGGCGGCCACCAGATCCCCCGGCGCGATGGCGCTGCCGCACACCTCGAACTCCCCGCGCGCCACCCGCATGAGAATGATGAGCGGCGGGTGCAGCCGCAGGGTCTCCTTCACCACCGCTTCCAGATTCGGAATCCTGCGCAGCGCACCGTAACTGATCTCCGAGCCATCCGCGTACAGCTCGTCCAGCTCGTCTACCACCTTGCGCAGTTCCCCGGGATGACGCAGCAGCTCGATGACCGACCACGCGGCCGTACCGGAGGTGGTGTGATGCCCGGCGAACATCATGGAGATGAAGATGCCGGTGATCTCGCTGGCACTGAAGCGCGGATTGCCCTGCTCGTCCGGGACCGAGATGAGAATGTCGAGCATGTCCCGATCCCCTTTGCCCGCAGGCGGATTCGCGGCGCGATCGTTCATGATGCCCTGCACCAGTTCGACCAGCGCGACCCGCGCGGCATCGCGCCGGCGGAAGCTCTCGATGGGCGCGTACGGGTCCACGTAGGCCAGCGCGTCGGTGCCCTGCTCCAGGTCGTGGTAGAGCCGGGCGAAGCGGCCGTCGAGCTGATTGCGGAACTTGACCCCGATCAGGCAGGCCGAGGAGGTGTAAATGGTGAGTTCGGCGAAGAACTCGAGCAGATCGATCTCACCCTCGTCGTCCCAGCGGGCCACCATTCGTTCCACTTCGCGCGCGATGGTGGCGGCGTGCTCACGCATCTGATCCGCGCGCAGCGCCGAATTGTGCAGCATCTCCTTGCGCCGTTCCGGGGGCGCGTCGAACACCACGCCGTCACCGAAGATCGGCTTCATGAACGGATACGCGGCGCCCTGATCCAGATCGTCGTCACCCGACCGGAAGAAGAATTCGTTGGCCTCGGCCCCCGACAACAGAATGACCTGCTTGTCCGCCAGATCGAAGGCGCCGATATCCCCGCACTCCGCCCGCACCCGCCGCATGAGCGCGATGGGATCCACCCGGAATTCCTCGAGGTGACCGTGCTCGTGCGCGCCGCCCGATACCCGCTTCGGCCTCAGCAGAGTCATGAGCAGTCCTTCCCGGAAACAAGCGCCCGGGCCAAGTGGCTGGACACATGTCCGGACACTACAACGGAAGGACCGGAACCGGCAAGGGACAACCAGACCGCACCGGGGTACACGCAGCACAACGCCCACCCGGTGAGTTATCTCCTGTCAGTGCCTTACGGCATGACCGACTCTCACCGAGTGGGCGTTCTCGCGTTCGACGACCCGTGCTGCGCCGACGTCAGTGATTACGGGCTGGGCTGCGGGACATCGACGTTGCAGTCCTCGATCTTCGGATTCACGCCCATGTAATTCAACGGCCCGGCGAGAATTGTCACCGCAATGGTTCCGGTGCTCGCGCAGTTTGTCGGCGCGTTGTCAAAGTAGTCGCGCTGGCCTGCGGCAATGGCGCCGATCAGCAGCCAAACCAAGACCAGCACACCAAGAATGCTGATACCACCCGAGCTGCGTACCACGCGCGTTCTCCCGTCGTCCGGATATGTTCTCATTTTGAATCCTTCGTCGAATACCCGGTGTCACCGAGTATTACGGATCGTCTTCATACTCGACGGATACCCGGGAATCCGGGAACCTAACGTGGTCGATTTCCGGAAATCGGAAATCATTGCGCGGCCTGACTGTGCAGATACTGCAGCACGTACGGGACCGCCTCGGCCGCGTGCAGCGCGGGGATGCCGACGCCGATGCCCTCGTACGCCCAGACCACCGGGAAGCGTTCGAACCTGCCCATCACCAGAGCGGTGTGCGGCCCGCCGCTGAGCAGGTACCGGTGGATCTCGGTATCGGTTCCGGCATCGAGCAGGCGACAGTACGCGTTTGCGATGTTCGCGAAACTCTGTCCGGAGTACGATGTGATCACGACGATGACCGACGTGACCTCCGGGGCCAGGCGAGCCAGGTCCAGGACGATGACCTCATTGTCGCCGGCCCCCTCACCGGTCAGGTTGTCTCCGGTGTGCCGGACCGAACCGTCCCGCGAGGAGAGCTGCCCGTAGTACACGGCGTCCACCAACTGATCAGCACTGAAAAGCAGTGCCGCAACGTTCAAGTCGACCCTGACCCCCGGTTCGAGGGCGCCGTCGACGGGAACCACGAGATCGAGGTCCGATGCGTCCCACCCCAACGCCACCGCGACGCATTCCAGCGCTGATCCGTCCGGGTTTACCAACGCGATGGACACCGAGCATCTCCTTCGATCGCAATCTTGTTGCTCCCGGCATTCCCCCTGCTCGGAGCTTGAAACTCTGCGCGCCGCCCGGGATTCTGCGGTACCCCCGCATCGTTTCCCCGGCGGCGGGTATGTGAAGAAGTGAGCGCCGGCGATTACGGCGACGCTGATAGAAGGAGAAAATCATGCTCGGTCTGGGTATTCTCGGGTGGATCATCATTGGCGGTCTCGCTGGATGGATTGCCAGCAAGATCATGAAAACCGACGCTCAGCAGGGCATCCTGCTCAACATCGTCGTCGGTGTCATCGGCGGCCTGCTCGGCGGCTTCCTGCTCAAGCTCTTCGATGTCGACGTCGAGGGCGGCGGCCTCTGGTTCAGCTTCTTCACCTGTCTCGGCGGCGCCGTCATCCTGTTGCTACTGGTCAATCTGGTCACGCGACGATCGGTGCGCTGACCCTCCACCACTGAAACGGCCTGTGCCCGAGCGCCCCACATTCCGGGGCGACTCGGGCACAGGTGTATCGGGGGCTATTCAGGCGCTGACCCCGCACCAGGCCGCGAACCCGCGGATTCCGTCGGTGCGGCGGGCATCCTGGCGGGCCAGCACCCGGATGGTCTCGTGCACCATCGGGTGGTAGCGGGTCAGCGAGGGCGAGATGTTCTTGGCGGTGTGCAGCGCGTCCAGGACCATGGCGCGATCGCCGTGCAGCAGGTAGGCGCGGGCGAGATCGATGTAGTGGTGCCCGGACCGCGAGCGCGGGGTGCCGGGCGGAATGTACAGTCCGTCAGCTCTTTTCAGCGCTTCTCCGCCATCCATCAACTCCACCGCCAGGGCTACGGACCAGATGCCGGCATTGGTCGGGCCGAATACCAGGACCTCGTCGCGATCGTGCCCGACGCGCTTGGCCGTCGCCTCGGCCTCGGCCAGATGCGAATCGGCCAGATCCCGGTTTCCGGCCCGCGCGGCCGCCAGCCCGGATTGCAGATGCAGTCCGCCCCAGGCGATGAGGTCGCGATCGGCGCCCGCCCGCAACGCCGCCTCAAGTTCGGCGCGGCACTGCTCCAGGAAGATCAGCGCGGTCTTCCAGTCGCCGCCGTTGGTCAGCAGGCTGGCGCGATGGAACTGACTGGCCGCGATCCACAGCGGATCGCCACTGGCGGTGGCGGCCCACGTCATTCGGTCGACGGCGCTGGCGGCCAGGTCGATGTAGCCGAGTTTGTGGGCCAGGCTGCGCACGTTGTAGTACAGCTCGGCCAGCACGACGAACGCGCGATCGCGCTCGTGACCATGACTGCGGTGCACCAGAACTCGTGTTTCGGTGAGCAGGGCGGGCAGCAGCGCGGCCAGTTTCGGCGCGGCGGCGTCGCGGCGGTAGCGGCGGGCCTCGATGGCGGCGGCGGCGAGGGCGGCGACCGGGCGCACCTCGATCTCGGAGTCGGCCAGGTCGTAGGCGGCGAGTTCGTTGCGCAGCAGCGCGATCGCGCCGTGCAGCTCCCGGTCCTCCACGCTGGTCGGCACGAACGGCTGGCCGAGCAGTTCGGCGGTGCTGGTGCGCAGCGCTTTCGCGCTCGCGGCGATGAAGGCCGGGGTGGCCGCGCGGCGGCCCTGTTCCACGGCGCTGATCAACGAGGTCGACAGTCCTGTCTCCATGGACAATCGGGCCTGGGTCCATCCCCGGAGCTTGCGGCCCTGCGCGACGCGCGAGCCCACCCCGGCCGATTCCTCACTCATCACGGCCTCGATTCAAGCGGTTCCCCGGTATCGAGACTGCCACAAATTGTGTGAGTCCGCCGGGAGTAGCGGGAGCAGGCTGGATACAGCGACCAGCGCCGGAGCGGTTCGTCCGATTTGTCGAATCTGCGGCGCGACAGGCGCACTCGATGAATTCCCGCACCGAAGGAATCGGACATGGAACGCATGCGCGCCGGCGAGGATCCACGGCCCTTCGCCGCTGTTGGGGGGTGCCGGTGATGTTCGACAGTCCGAAGGCCCTCGGATTCTTGAACAAGGACGTCTCCGGCGTGCGGCAGCCGTGGGACGAGCGCCTGATCCGCAGCGCCGCCGCCCGGCTCGGGTACGACCTGTCCAAAATCCTGGTGTTCGACGCCCATACCCAGGAATGGGTGCATCGCCTGCGGGTCGCGGTGACCCGCACGGGCGCGAGCGCGGTGTTCGTCCCCACCGTCGAGCACTTCGACGCCGCGGTCGTCCCCACCGGTCTGGTCGCGGTGGTCGACGTGATCACGGTCGAACCCGAGGAAACCTACGCGCGCGGTGGCGCGGGCGAGCCGGGACACCCGGAAGCCCCCGGCGCCCGGGCGTGATCACCGATGCCTATCCTGGTGGCGCAGCTGGTTCGCTTGCGATGTGGCCGACGGAGCCCCTGACCCATCGCGAGTGTCGAAGCCCGAGCGGCGGTCACGCCGACGGGTGAGAGGGAACCCGGTGAGAATCCGGGACTGTCCCGCAGCGGTGAGCAGGAACGACCGCCGTCACACGCACTGGACCCGGGTCCGGGAAGCGACGGCCAGTAGGTGGACCCCGCGCGGGGACCGGTGCCCGCGAGTCCGAAGACCTGCCCGCTGTACCGGATACGCCGTATCCGGTGGTCGTCGCCTCGTGGACCGGGCGTATCACCGATCAGCACCGGCCCGGCGGGCGCGGGCGTCGGTCGTGCGCGCGGATAGGGCGGCGATCCTTCGCACCGCCACCCTGGAGCTTCCCGTGACCACCTCGAAAACCCGTCCGGCATCGGTCGATACGCAATCGCTCGGTGAACTCGATCCCGAGCTCGCCGCCGCCATGGCGGGCGAACTCGCCCGCGAGCGCGACACCCTGGAAATGATCGCCTCGGAGAACTTCGTGCCGCGCGCGGTGCTGCAGGCGCAGGGCAGCGTGCTCACCAACAAGTACGCCGAGGGCTATCCGGGCCGGCGCTACTACGGCGGCTGCGAGCACGTCGACGTGGTGGAGACCCTGGCCCGCGAGCGCGCCAAGGAACTGTTCGGGGCCGAATTCGCCAATGTCCAGCCGCATTCGGGCGCACAGGCCAACGCCGCGGTGCTCATGGCGCTGATGAACCCGGGCGAGAAGCTGCTCGGGCTGAACCTCGCGCACGGCGGTCATCTCACGCACGGCATGAAGCTGAACTTCTCGGGCAAGCTGTACGAGGTGCACGCGTACGGTGTCAGCGAGCGGGACCATCGGATCGACATGGACGAGGTCCGCGGTATCGCGCTCGAGGCGCGGCCCAAGGTGATCGTGGCGGGCTGGTCGGCCTACCCGCGGCATCAGGACTTCGCCGCGTTCCGCGAGATCGCGGACGAGGTCGGGGCGTACCTGTGGGTGGACATGGCGCATTTCGCCGGTTTGGTCGCCGCGGGCGTGCACCCCTCCCCCGTGCCGCACGCCGACATCGTGTCCTCCACCGTGCACAAGACCCTCGGCGGGCCGCGTTCCGGGCTCATCCTCGCGAAGCAGGAATTCGCGAAGAAGCTGAACAGCGCGGTCTTCCCGGGTCAGCAGGGCGGCCCGCTCATGCACGCCATCGCCGCCAAGGCCGTGTCCTTCAAGATCGCCGCGGGCGCGGAGTTCGCCGATCGCCAGCTGCGCACCCTGTCCGGGGCGAAGATCCTGGCCGAGCGGCTGAGCGGCGCGGATGTGACCGAGCGTGGCATCACCGTGCTCACCGGCGGGACCGATGTGCACCTGGTGCTGGTGGATCTGCGGCACTCCGAGCTCGACGGTCAGCAGGGCGAGGATCTGCTGCACGAGATCGGAATCACGGTGAACCGCAACGCCGTTCCGTTCGACCCTCGTCCGCCGATGGTCACCTCCGGGCTGCGGATCGGCACGGCCGCACTGGCCACGCGCGGGTTCGGCGATGCGGAGTTCACGGAGGTCGCGGACATCATCGCCACCGCGCTCGCGGGCGGCTCCGACATCGACGCCCTGCGCGCCCGGGTCGGCAAGCTGGCTCGCGACATTCCGCTGTACCAGGGGCTCGAGAGCTGGAACCTGATCTGATCCGGCGGTGACGCCGGTCGGATTCCCCGTGTGCCAAAGCTTTTCGGCGCGCGGGGAATCCGGCCGCACGGCGCGGACCGCGGGGTCGTCACGGATGTCCGTCGCACCGTGCACAACCGCTCCCGAAAAATTTCGGCAAACTGTCTCGGACAGCCCTTGCTCGATAGTGACGCAGACGATACTCTGCCCTCCATGTGAGTCAGTGTGGTCTCACATTGAAACGGATGGAGACGACCAATGGCGCTGCGCGCGTCGCTACCTGGCCGGGCGGCCGTGGTGGCTCTGGCATTCACGGCGGCGGTGGGTACCTTCACCACCGCGATCGCGTCCGGCGAGCCCGCGGGATCCGCACCCGTCGCGGTGCAGCCCGCACCGGCGTTCGCGGTGCCCCCCGAGCTCGATCCGGGGTTCCACGATCCGCCGGCCGCGCTGGTGGCGAGCAAGGCCCCGGGCGAGGTCATCGCCGCCCGGCAGGTGAATGTGGCCAACGCCGGGGTGATTCCGCTCAACGTCGACGCCTGGCAGGTCTCGTTCCGCTCCAACAACACTCGGGGAGAGGCGATTCCGGCGGTCGCCACGGTCATCAAGCCGCGCGGGTCCGCACCCGACAGGCTGGTCTCGGTGCAGGTCGCCGAGGATTCCCTGGCCGCCTACTGCGCGCCCTCGTACGCGGTGCAGCAGTGGTCCGCCGCGGCCGCGGTCGGGCAGATCGTCGCGCCGCTGGAGTTCGTCATCGCGCAGGCCGCCGTCCAACAGGGCTGGGCGATCGTCATTCCCGACTACCAGGGACCCGACAGCGCGTTCGGCGCCGGGCCGCTGGCCGGGCGCATCACCCTGGACGGCATCCGCGCCGCGAAGGATTTCGGCCCGATGCGATTGGCCCCCGACACGCGGATCGGCCTGTACGGCTATTCGGGCGGCGCGATCGCGACCGGCCATGCGGCCGAGCTGAAGGCCTCCTACGCGCCCGAACTCAACGTGGTGGGCACGGCCGAGGGTGGCGTGCCCGCGGATTTCGGCCCGCTGCTCGACATCGGCAACGGTCAGCTGTGGTCGGGGATGATCATGTCCGCCGTCATCGGCCTCGGCCGCGAGTACCCCGAGTTCGGGGCACTGCTCGATCGCGATCTGGACCCGCTCGGCCAGGCCCTGAAGGTCGTCAAGGGCGGGCTGTGCGTGCAGTACAACACCGCCCTGTTCCCCTTCGCGAATCTGAAAGGCATGCTGCGGGTTCCGGAGGGTGATCCGATGCGGAACCCGGTGGTGATCGATACCCTCACCCGCACCCGCATGGGTAAATCCACACCCGATATGCCGATGTTCATCTGGCAGGCCAATCCCGACGAGCTCATCCCGGTGGGCCCGGTGAACACCCTCGTCGACACCTACTGCCAGGATCCGAACGCCCGGGTCCAGTACACCCGCGAACACCTCGGCGAGCACATCACCACCGAGATCTCCGGCTCCACAACCGCTCTGCTGTGGCTGGGCGACCGTCTGAACGGCGTCCCCGCCGCCCCCGGCTGCTCGACGACGGACACTCCCTTGATGGCGACCGACCCCGCCGGCCTGACCCTGCTGGGCCAGACGCTGGGCAATACCCTCGGATCGTTCTTCGGCGCACCGATCGGCGTGAAGTAACCGGGGTCCCGGATCAGTCCGTGCCCGGCCGGTACGCCCGGGGCACATCCCGGCAGGGCACGGCGATCATGACCATGCGACCGATGATCGCCGCGAGCGGAGTCAGCACGGCGACGACGGTAATGGCTTCCACAGCAGGCATTTTCCCTCACTCTCCCGCAGCGGGCGCACCGCCGGAACCCGCAATACGACGGTCTCACCCGGTGAATAACGCTGCGGGACAACCGTGTTAACGCAGCAGCACAATGTGCTGAGCTCTGAGCCGGACGCCGCGGGGCAACCTCGGCGTACATGAGGCCCGTGGTGGCTCACCGGGCCGATCGAGTGCCGATCGGCCCGGCGTGGACGGAGATTCGGGGAACAACCGGCCGGCCGAGGGCGACGCCGCTGGTCACGGGAGCGGTGTTTGCGTCCCGTCGCGTCGGGTAGCACGCGGTTGATGCCGGAAATCTCGGCATCCGTGACACAGGAAGCGAGGTCTCCCCATGGGTACCGTTACCGCATCGACCGATGTCAACGTACCGATCCGGACCGCCTACAACCAGTGGACCCAGTTCGAGTCCTTCCCGCAGTTCATGGAGGGCGTCGAGCGCGTCGATCAGCTCGACAGCACCCGAACCCACTGGAAGGTCCACTTCGGGCCGGTGGAAAGGGAATTCGACGCGACCATCGTCGAGCAGCATCCCGAGGAACGCATCGCGTGGCGCTCGGACAGCGGCCCCGAGCACGCCGGCGTGGTGACCTTCCACCGCATCGACGACACCACGACCCGCGTGATCACCCAGATGGACATAGATCCGGAGGGCTTCGTCGAGAACGTCGGCGACAAGCTCGGCGTCCTGGACCGCCGCGTCAAGGGCGATCTGAAGCGCTTCAAGCAGTTCATCGAGGAGCGCGGCCACGAAACCGGCGCCTGGCCCGGCGACGTCCCCCGCGCCGGCGTGTGACGCCACCTCTCGGCTTCGGCGACTACCCGCCGCGCGCGACACGCCGGGGTGACCGGTCCACCGGTCGCCCCGGCGGGCGCCCCCGCCACGGTCCCCTCCGCAGCACGATGCGGGCGCGTATGACCGGTCAGTCGATGGCGACGTCGATGGTCATCCGATCGTCCCCCGGACTGCCGTGGACGGTGATCGTGATCCCGGACCAGGTTCCGCCGGGCATGTTCAGGGCGGGTCGGGTCGACTGCCCGATCGTGGCGTTGCCGGCGGAGGGGTAGAGGTCGTTCGCGTCGCCGCGGTTGCCGCCGCGGAAGATCGCGGCCAGGTCGCGTTTCCCGTCGGCCTGCATCAGCTCGATCGCCAGGGCGGACTCGTCGTTGACGTTCTCGATCGCCTCGTCGACCACGTAGATCGCGATCCCCTCGTCGGGCAGAAACGCGTCCTGCCCGCGTTTGCGGCGGTATTCCACTGCGACGTACTGGCTTTCGCGGGGCATCCGCCGCGGATTGCGGATGAACACCATCCCGCCGCCCTCGGCCGCCGGCTCGAGGACGATGCCCGCGGTCGTCTGCGTGACGACGCGCGGCTCGAGCCAGCCGTGGAACGCGCGCAACATGCCGTTCGGGTACACGGGCGTGATGCCGTGATTGCCCCAGCTGCCCGCCGCCATCAGGCAGTAGTCGCCGAGCCCTGCCGAGCGGAAGTTCGGCGACTGCGTGGTGTCGTAGTAATCCGCCCAGCGCGCCGCGAGATGGCCCCATTCGTGCGCGCAGACACCCATGTTGCAGTCCTCGGGCACGGTCAGGAAGGTCGTCACGGCGAGGTTCGGCGCCACCTGCTCCCCCGCGCCCGGGATCGCCCATTTCAGGCTCCAGATGTCGTCGGCCGAACCGGTTTCCTCGGCTCCGCGCCCGGCGTGCACGATGAACAGCGCGGTCACGATTCGCTCCCCGAGCACGTCGTACGGCGTGAAATCCACGCCCTCGGCCAGCGCGGCCTTGACCGCGTCCCGCGCCATCCCCGCGGCATTGCGCGGGAACCCGTTACCGGTCCCGGAGCTGCCGTCGGTATAGAACGTGAGCGGTTGCGGCAGCCGGAACCACCCGTGCACGGCACCCTGCACATCGATGCCGGTTCCCGCCTCGGCGTCGAACCCGCTCACCGAACGGTAGAAGTCCCGCATGCTGCCGGTCGGAAAAAGCTTGTCGCTGAACAGCATCGCCTCGTAGTACCCCGGCCCGTGCGCGGCCTCGTGCGGCTTGTCCGGAAAATCGACCAGCAGCACGATCGTCCGAATCACCCCGTTGAGCCGAACATTGGGCCGGGTGATGAGTTCCTTGTCCCCGCCCGGCGCGGTCCGCGTCGCGCCGTCGTCCAGCCCGACCAGATCCTCCCCGCGCCGCTGCGCCCGCCAGATCTCGTAGTACTCCTCGAACGAGAGCGTCGAGGGCAGCCGATTCGCGCCGGTCAGATCGAGATAGGCGAGATACAACTGGCTGAACGCCTGCGGCGACAGGGGCACCGGGCACGGTGCGCCGTCGCACCGGTGCGCGGGGATGGGGGTGAGCGTGAGCCTCATGCTGGTGTCCTCGCCTCGCCGACAGCTGCGCGCCCGCACCGGCCGGCGCGAACGGGCTCCCGCGCCGAATACCGCTGTCCGGGAGCCGGGTTCAATCTTGCCCGCCCGCCCGCGAACACGGGCGGTGATCGCCCGTCCCCACCCGGGCGACCGACCCTCCCCGGCGCGCTGACCACGGAGTATGTTCATGGACACGGGCGCGAGCGGTCTCCCGCGCTCCCGCGTTATCGATCTTGTTTCGGCTACCGTCTGCTGAGTTGTGCGCTCCCATTCCACTCGAACGGAAGGCCACTACGATGACGATTCCGGTATCCACGCAGTACCGCGTGAACGTATTCGACCAGGTCGACGAGGCAGTGCGCGAGATCCGGGCGGGCCGCGCGGTGATCGTGGTCGATAACGAGAATCGCGAGAACGAGGGCGATCTGATCATGGCCGCGGAATTCGCGACGCCCGAGGCGCTCGGCTTCTTCATCCGCTACACCGGCGGCGTCGTCTGCGCACCCATGCCCGCCGAACGCGCGGACCTGCTGGGCCTGCCGCTCATGACCTCGACCCACGAGGACTGCAAGGAAACCGCGTTCACCCTCACCGTCGACGCGGTGGCGGACGTGGTCTCGGGCATCAGCGCGCAGGACCGCGCCACCACCATGCGCGCGCTCGCGAATCCCGCGACCGTCGCCGGTGACCTGCAACGACCCGGACACGTCTTCCCGCTGCGCGCCCATCCGCGGGGCCTGGCCGCCCGCCAGGGTCACACCGAGGCCGGCGTGGAACTGATGCGTCTGGCGGGCCTGTCCCCCGTGGCCGTGATCAGCGAGGTCTGCCACGACGACGGTTCGGTCATGCGCCTGGGCGCACTGCGCGCCTTCGCCGATTCCCATGGGCTGAAACTGATTTCGATCGATCAGCTGATCGCCCTGCAATCCGGCCCGACCGGCGTCGACGCATGAGCGAACGCGTCGACGCGGTGCTGTTCGATCTGGACGGCACCCTGGTCGGAAGCATGGACCCGTGGGACAGGTGCTGGGTCGACTACGCGGCCCAGCACGGGCACAGCTGGACCGACTCGGATCGGGCCCGCACCCACGGTCACGGCGACTGGGCCGACCATCTCGCACACGTCTGCGGCTCGGACTCCCCGGCCCGGGTCGTCGAAGCCTGCACCGATCTCATGATCGGCCAGATCCAGCAGGGGCAGGTGGCCCTGCTCCCGGGCATCGCCGAACTGATCGAAGCCGCCGCGGACCACGCCATCACCGGCATCGTCTCGGCCTCGCCCCGCCGCTTCGTACACGCCACCCTGCGGTATTTCGATCTGCACCGATACTTCCCCCTGGTCCTGACCCGCGAGGACCATCCGCACTCCAAACCGCACCCGGCGCCCTACCTGCACGCCGCCGAATTGCTCTATCTCTCCCCCGCACACTGTGTGGCCGTGGAGGATTCCCCCGCGGGCATCCGCTCGGCGGCCGGGGCGGGCATGCGGGTACTCGCCATCCCGCACCCCGCGACGCTGATCGCCCCGGCGGACGCCGCCCTGGTGACGCATCTGGCCGCGAACGCGCTAGCGGCCGCACCGTGGCTCCGAAACCAGTTGGGCCGCAACGCGGATCAGGCTCTCATCCCCTGATCACGGCCCCGGGGATATCGCCCGCCCGGCGCGCGGTCAGGGACCGGCCAGCGCCGCGGCGACGGCGATCAGCACGCCACCGATGAACAGGATGGCCGCCGAGTACAGGGTGACCCGGGAGAACCGCTGGATCAGCGTGATCTTGAAGAAACTCATCGCGGCGCCGACGAGCATGAGCAGCACGAAGGACGTGAACATCGCGGCCGAGCCCAATCCGGTGGCGGCGGTGACGCTTCCGGTCACCGAGAGATCAGCGCCCGAGCGCACCGGCACCCGCGTGCCCGGCGTATAGGGACCACCCCGCAGGACCTTCGGCACCACCGTGCCCGGATTCCGGTCCGCGGCGAAGGTTCCCGTGCAGACGGCGGCGCGGCGACCGCTGTCGGGATCACAACGCTCGCTGACGAAGGTGCCGGCGACACCGGAGATTCCGGTGGCTCGGGTGATTACGGCGAGACTCTCGGCAATGGCGAAGGTGGCCATCACGGCGAGGGCGATCGCGCAGAGGCCGAACAGGATGCGCGGGACGTGGCCCCGGAGCGTTCGACCATCCCAGGGCAGAAGCACAGTTGCGGATCCTCGGTCATCGGTGAGCAGGGGCTGCGCCAAATGTACCGGGACACTGGGTGATCGACCGCCCCCTTCGCGGTCGATCACCCAACGCCAGTTCCCGGCCGCCGCGCGGGAGTGCGGCTGAACGCGACGTCAGGATGCGAAAATCCTACGAAAATCTTTCCCCATTAACAAGGGCTTCGTCACCGACATAGTGCACAAATCAGCAGCCTTCCGCCTGGAACCCAGGTGATCCACGCAAATCGAAGGTTCCGCCGTGAAGGATTTTCGTACTATTATCGTGCCCGTGACGGTGACCGGCGGCGACGCGCACGATGACGCGTCGGCCACACGATTGGCCCGGATCGTGCTCGCCCGCATGGCGGCGATGCACCGATCGCGGCGGCAGGTGCACCTGCACGGCGGGCCGACCGAACCCACCATGCTCAAGATCGAGCGAGGCGCGGCGCACGGCCTGACCTCGAAAACCCTGCGCCGCCTCGACATCGGACTGGACTGGACGCCGGGCTCGGCGGAGAACGTGTACTTCGCCGGCGGCAATCCCACCCCGCTCAAGGAGCGCACCGGCATCGTCGCCGGACCGCCCGGGGTGTACATCGACGCCGAGACCATTACCGAATTGATCGCCGCCGCAGGCGAGATCAGCGCACTCACCGAATCCGGATCCCCCGCACAACAGGCCGCCGCGCGTCGCCTGAACGCCACCGTTCAGCCGCTGTACGGGCGCTATGTCACCCAGTTGCTCGAGGCCAACCGCCGCCGGGGCGGCGCGCTCGGCCCCCTGGTGACGATCCTGGGCCCGTACCTCGATCGCCCCGTCGATCCGGAGCACGACAACGCGGAGGAGGCGCTGTACCGCCGCTGGCTCGCCGGGCTGCGCCCGGACCTCGACGAGCCGACCACACGGCGATTCGAGCTCAGATTCGCCGAGGCGAGCGCCTGATCCGCATTCCCCGCGCCGATGACCACCGGTTCCAGCGGCCGAACAGCAGCGTCGCCGCGGGCACCGGCGCCAGCGAGATCAACAGCCGAGTTGATCGGCGAGATCCTGGAAATCCCTTGCGTTGATATCGAATTCGTCGGAGAATTCCGCGTCGGCGAGCGCCGGGTCGCCGAACTCGTCGGGCCGGGAAATGAACGCGGTCCGGAAGCCCAATCGCGCCGCCGCGCGGATGTCGTACTTGTGGCTCGCCACCATCATGATCTCCGACGGCGGCAGGCCCAGATAACGCGCGGCCAGGTGATAGATGACCGGGTCGGGTTTGAACACCCCGGCCATCTCGGCGGTGAAAACAGCATGCCAGGGCAGGTCACCGTGCCGGGTGATGCTGACGACGGCGTCGACGTCGGCGTTGGACAGGGTGGCCAGCACATGATCTCGGCGCAGCCGGCGCAGGCCCGGCACGACGTCGGGCCAGGGCGTCAGGAGCTTCCAGGAGGCGTTCACCTCCCGGCGTTCGTTCTCGTCGAGTTCGAGATTCCGGGCGGTGATCAATTCGTCGAGGGTCGACCGGTAGATGGAATCCACGCTGATCCACGCATCGGTTGCCCGTCGCTCGCGCGAGGTTTCCCGGAAATAGGCAGCACGCCAGGCATTGACGAATTCCGGCCAATCCACGGCCGGGTTCTTCGCACCGGCCACGCGCCGGGCGGTACCGGTAACGGTGGAAAAGAAATCCGTCGCGGTGCCCTGCACGTCGAACAGCAGAGCCTGCGGTGCCGACAGACGCGAACCCGGCATTCACTGCCCCCTCCGTGCGATACAGCCCGAACGGCGTATCCGCTCGACCATATCCGCGACCGAAACGCACCCCATCGCGCACCGGCCCAAGGGAATCCCTCCGGCCCGGAACGCCCCGACGGCCGGAAACGTTACCGACCCCGGCGTCTTCGTACAATCTCGAGTGTCAGATACATGCGCCGATTCCGTCGTGATTCGGCGTCACGCACGGCGACTCAGCCCAGCTTCACCGTCGCGGTGGCGCGCCCGAACAGCCGCCGGCCGTTCTGGGTCGCGCCGATCGCGACCGTCGCCAGTCCGCTGTCCCGGTGCAGCGCAGCGACTTTGCCGGTGAACTCGATCACGCTCAACCGGCCCGGCACCACGAGCGCGGGACTCGTCCAGCGCACGCTGTACTCGCGCAGCGCCCGGGGATCGCGCGCCCACCCGGTGAGATAGGACGCGCCCAGCCCCATGGTGAGCATGCCGTGCGCGACCACCCCGGGACCGAGCCCGGTCAGCGCGGTGGCGGGCTCGTACCAGTGAATCGGATTCGGATCTCCCGACAGTCCCGCGTAGTGCACCAAATCGCCGTAGCTGAGCCGGAATTGGCGCGTGGGCAGGGCATCGCCGACCGCGGCGGTCCGGCGATCCAGACCACGCAGGGTGCTGGTTTCCGCGCGAGCGGACGCCGCGCCGCCGGTCACGTCCACGACCTCCGGGGCTGCGCCGTTCCGGACGTCATGGCGCAGGATCGTCGGGTTCAGCGCACTGAGTGCCCGTCCAATATCCGACCCGCCCGAGCGCGCGATCACGCTGGTGTGCGAGGTGACGACCGGGCAGCCGTACTGATCGCGAATGTAGTTGTCCACCAGCATCAGATCGCCGCCGAAGGCTTCCCGATGTGACCGCAGCGCGATGGTGCTCGAGAGCCGATCACCGACGACGATGGGCCGGTGCAGCTCCAGGTGCTGCTGGGTCTGCACCGCGGTGGTGAGATCGCAGCCGCTGAGCTGATCGGTCAGCGCCGTCTGCGCCGGCGCGGCCAGCAGCGCCGCGAAGGTCGGCGGCGCGATCAGCCGCGGCAGCCCGTGCGCCGCGGAGGCTTCGTCGTCGAAATGCAGGCGATGCTCGGCCTGCACGGCCCGCGCGTACTCACGCACCTTCTCCCGCCCCACCTCGTAGTGGTCCCGCAGCCGGAACTGACGCCCCACCATCTCCCCCAGCGTTGCCGCTGCGCCCCCGCCCTCCCCGTCCCCCGGCTCCGGCGCGGTCACTGGCGTATCCAGGCATTCGTTCACGGTGGCGGCCATCGAGCGTTCTCCTCCTGAAAGTTGACCGAGCATGGCAATGAACGAGCTACTTCACAGAAGTCGGCGCGAACCCGTCCGCGGATTGGCCGTCCTGGCGAAAAATACTGGCACAGGACCTAACGAGCCCGGCAGACCGGGCAGTACATCGCCCCCGATACGGATCAGGGTTATCGGCGAGCCACTACCTCACGATAGAACCGACAGCGCCTCTCGTGCCCGGCAATTCCGCAGCTCCCCGCCGCGCCGGGCCCTTCTCGCGCGCTCTCGGATGGCCCCGCCCGCCGCAACTCAACCGTGCGGAACGACCTCCGGCTGCGCCAGCAGGGTGATAGCCCGGAGAATATCCCCGCCCTCGCGCGCGAAGACGGTATCGAAGAAGGTGCGCAGATAGGTGCGCTGAAGATCGACCGACCGCCGGGCGTCGATGTCCCCGACGGCGTCACCTGCGGCCTCCGCCCCGAGCAGTCCCGCCGCGGCGAGCACGGGCAGGATCACCTGCTGATCGCAGAAGGACATGTGCTCGGTGCCCGCGATGCCGATCGGCAGCTTTACCCCGATGTTGTTGGACCAGAACGGTTCCCAGCCCGGCTGGCCGTACCACGGCGAGCGGCCACCGGCCAGCATGAGCAGGGGCTTGTCCGTGCCTTCGTCCGCGACCGAACCCAGCACGGGTCCGTCGAGATTCACCCCGGCCCGGATCCCGGGCTCGTCGTGCAGCGCCTGCACGGTGGTCGAGCCACCGAGCGAATGACCGAACATACCCACCCGCGTCAGGTCGAGATTGGCCGCCAGTTCGGCGGGCAGGGCCGCCGCGGTCGGACCGCCCGCCGCCGCGTCGGCCAACTCGGCGAGCACGAAGCGGGTATCGGCCACCCGGTTCGGCAACAGCACATCGCTCAGCACCTCCGGCGGCGAATCCAGCGGTACGACGGTGCGTTCGACGCGCCCGTCCGGGAAGTGCACCGCGAACGCCTCGTGCGTGTGGTTCATGGCGACCACCACGTAGCCGTGACTGGCCAGATCCTCGGCCTGCGCCGTGCTCCACCCGGTGGTGTCGGTCATACCAGGAGAATTCAGCAGCACCGGGAAACGCCCGATCCCCTGGCGCGCGGGCCGGTTCGGGTAGCTGTGGCTCGGCCCGAGCCGCCAGCTCCGCGCCGGCACCCCCAACCCGTCGAGGTAGTCCCGCTGGGCTTCGCGGCCACCGGCCGGCATCCACACCGCGGGCTCCGACGACCCGGAATCCTCAGCGGGATACCAGATCTGCACCATCAGTTCCCGGTCGCCGCCGGCCCACGGGTCGACGCGCCCGGCGTCCACGAAATGCACTTCGGTGACACCCACGGGATGACTGCCGGTCGGCGCGGGCGGGGTGAGTTCGACGGCCGCGGCGACAGCCGGTTCGGGCGCGGCCGTGGTCACCGCCGCGGCGCCCGCGACGAGCGTCACCGCCGCCGCGAAAATCACGAATCGCCGTAACCCATTGCGCGCCATGACAAACCCCCACCGGTAAGACTCGCTGACGACTCGTCACTGTACAAGACACGCCGCCGCGCGCGGAGCTACGGCGGCGGGCCCTGGCCCGGTTCGACCTGGATGCCGACCACGCAGGTGTCGTCGTCGGTGTCGGCGTCGCTGCCGTCGAGCAGGTGATCCACGAGATCGTCGAGCCCGCCGGTGAACTCGGCCGACACGCGCAGCAGGCGGTCCACGCACACGTCGAGGTGCTCGGCGCGGCGTTCGATCAGGCCGTCGGTGTAGAGCAGCAGGGTGTCGCCGGGCTCGAGCTGGACTTCACCCTCCTCGTAGGAGGTTTCGGCCAGCGCGCCCAGGATGATGCCGCGCAGCTCGGGCAGGTTCACGGCCTGCCCGGACCGGATCAGCACCGGCGGCAGGTGCCCCGCGCGCGCCCAGCGCAGCACCCGGGTCTGCGGATCGTAGAGACCGCAGACCGCGGTGGCGAGGATGTGATCGGTCAGGTGGTGCGCGACCAGATTCAGCCAGGTCAGCATTTGCCCCGGACCCGCACCGGTGGCCGCGAGCCCGCGTAAGGCGTTGCGCAGCACCACCATTCCGGTGGCAGCGGTGATCCCGTGCCCGGTGATGTCGCCGACCGAGACCAGGATGTTCTTGGACGGCAGCACGATGGTGTCGTACCAGTCCCCGCCCACCAGGTGGGCCTGCTCGGTCGGCTGATAACGCACCGCGATGCGCAGCCCGAACGCGTCGGTGTAGGGCTGGGCGTCGGGCATGATCGCCTGCTGCAGCTGCCGCGCCAGACTGCTCTGTTCGGCCGCGTGTTCCTCGGTGTGGGTGAGCCTGTCCCGGGTGGCCGACAGCGCGATCTCGGTCCAGTGCTGCGCCGAGATGTCCTGGTACGCACCGCGAACCGCGAGCAGGTGCCCGGCTTCGTCGTGCACCGGTTCGGCGATGATCCGCACGTGCCTGATCACGCTGTCCGGCCGGATCAGCCTGAACGCGGCCGAGGTCGGGCGGCGATACTGCAGCAGCGTGCGCAGGAACCGCCGGACCGCCTCGGAGTCGGCCTCGTGCACGTGCCCGGGCAACTGCGCCAGCGGAATGGGATCCGAACCCGCGGACACCCCGTAGAGCGCGAAAAGCTCGGCACTCCAAGTGATCTCGCCGGAGGCGGCGTTCTCCTCGAACCCGCCGACCCGGCCCAGACGTTGAGCGTGCTGCAGCAGCGCCGCCAGCCGCGCCGCGTCGTCCTCGAGCCGCCACACGATCAGCACCGCGTCGTCGTAGCGGCCGATGCT
Source organism: Nocardia sp. NPDC057668 (assembly GCF_042799795.1). Classification (NCBI taxonomy): domain Bacteria; kingdom Bacillati; phylum Actinomycetota; class Actinomycetes; order Mycobacteriales; family Nocardiaceae; genus Nocardia; species Nocardia sp. NPDC057668. The sequence continues at coordinate 592,190 of NZ_JBHVIC010000001.1, forward strand.
GAGCGCGGCCGCGACCGTCAGCGGCACCTGGTCGACGAGCTCGGTCAGCAGCACGCGGTCCGCGCGATAGCTCTCCCCCGTGGCCAGCACGCGCTCGATGCGCTCGAACAGCCGGCCCTCTTCGGCCACCATCGGATACGTTTCCAAAAACAGCGCGCCGTTGATCAGTCCGCGCGGCCGCCCGGCGGGGTCGATGAAGGACGAATTCACATGGTGGATACGGAAATCGGTGAGTGCTCCGTGCTCGCGCTGGGGCACCAGCACCAGCGCCGGATCGAACAGTCCGTCGGCCAGGCGCACCAGCCCGGCCGCGTCGGAGCGGTCCGAGGACTGCACCGCGAGCGGATCCGATTCGAAGGTGTGCGCGCACAGCTCGCCCAGCGCCGCCAACTGCCGGCGCACCTGCGGCGGCTGCGGTTCGATCGGCTGGGGCCAGCACACCTCGAGGACACCGCGCAGACTGCCGCCCGCGCCGACCGGAACGGCCGCGCGCCCGCCCCGCCGGTCGCCGATCGAGGGTAGTCGCGAGGCGTCGAGATCCTCGATCCACACCGCCTCGCGCGTGAGCAGCGCCTGCCGGGCCGGGGTCGCCAGCCCCGGCGGCACGTACCGCCAGCGTTCGGCCTCCTGCACGCCGATACCCGCGAACCCCACCAGCGAGAGCGAGGCGTCCGCGCCCGCGGCCCAGATCACCACCGCGGTCGCGCCCAGCGGCGCCAGCGCGTGCTCGAGCACCGATTCGGCCACGCGCTGGGTGTCCCCGTTCGCGGCGAGCAGCGCGCTCTCCGCGGTCCGCAGGCGCACCGCCGCCCCGTCGGAATCGGTTGTGCGCCGCAGGAGTTGGCCGACCGCTTCGCTGATCTTGTCCTGCGCGGCCTGGTTGACCAGATCCGCGGCCAGCTCGAGCACCCCGACGCCCGCCTGCCGCGACAGCGACTCCAGCTGCTGCGCCGCCTGCGCGGGCCCGCACCGCAACCGCTCGACCAGCACCCCTTTGGCCATCTCGATCAGCGCGCGCCCGTCGGCGGTGGCCTGGGCTTGCTGAATCTGCGTCCGCAGCCGGTCCACGGTCGCCGCGAGCCGGTTGACCACCACCCCGTTCAGCCTGGCGGTCGCGGCGTCACCGTCCTGCTCCATCAGGCGCCGAGCCAGTGCTGGATTCGGCCGAGCAGCGCGTCCGCGTCCACGGGTTTGGTGACGTAGTCGTTCGCGCCCGAGGCCAGGCTCTTGTCGCGGTCGCCCAGCATGGCTTTCGCGGTCACCGCGATGATCGGCAGGTCTTCGTAGCGCGGGATCTCCCGGATGGTCGCGGTCGCGGTGTACCCGTCCATCTCGGGCATCATGACGTCCATCAGGATGAGATCGGTCTCCGGGTGTGCCAGGAGCTTGTCGATGCCTTCGCGCCCGTTCTCCGCGTGCAGCACGCTCATCCCGTGCAGTTCCAGAATGCTGCTGAGCGCGAACAGGTTTCGCGCGTCGTCGTCGACGATGAGCACGGTGCGCCCGACGAGCTCGCCGACCGGCTGCTGCGGGGCGACGGCGGGCGCGTCCTCGCGCCGCACCAGCGGCACCACGTCCCCCGGGGCCTGCGCCATGACGTGCAGGGCGATGCGCTCGCGCAGTTCGTCCAGGCTCGACAGCAATTCCAGGGGCTGGCGCTCGATGCGCTGCTGTAGCAGTCGCTCCTGTTCGGAATCGAGCCGGTGATTGTGGGCGAGCACGGGCACGCTGCTCAGCGCGGCGTCCCCGTCCATGGTCTGCAGGAACGCCAGCGCCGCGTCGCCCGGCAGGTCCAATTCCAGTACGACGCAATGGAATGCCTCCGCCGCCATGGCCGCGGCCGCCTCCTGCACCCCCGTCGCGCTGACCACCTGCACCGGCCCGCGCGGGTCGTTGCTGTCGGCCAGGTCGGCCACCGCGCCCTGGGCGACCAGCGAGAGCAGACCCTGCGGCCGCTGCTCCACCACCAGCAACCGGCGCTGGGGCTGGGGCCCCGCGAGCGCGAGCTCCGGGCGGTCGTCCGAGCGCTGCTCGTCCTCCCGCTCGGTCAAGGCGCTCTCCTGGAAGTCCGGCCGCGCGACCGGCAGGTACAGCGTGAACGTACTGCCCTCGCCCAGTGTGCTTTCCGCGGTGATCGCGCCCCCGAGCAGGTAGGCGATCTCCCGGCTGATCGACAGTCCCAGTCCGGTGCCGCCGTATTTGCGGCTCGTGGTCCCGTCTGCCTGCTGGAACGCCCCGAAGATCGATTCCAGCTGATGCTCGGCGATGCCGATGCCGGTGTCGACCACCCGGAAGGCGATCGCGGACCCGTGCCTGCGCATGGCCGCCGGCAGTTCGCGCGCCTGCGGCGGCTCGATCCGCAGTTCCACCGTGCCGGTTTCGGTGAACTTCACCGCGTTGGACACCAGATTGCCCAGCACCTGCCGCAGCCGCGAATCGTCGGTGAGCACGTCCAGGGGCAGGCCGGGCGCGGTGGTGATGCGGAATCCCAGGCTCTTCTGCGTGGTCATGGGGCGGAAGGTCGCCTCGACGTAGTCCAGCAGTTTGCGCAGCGGCACACGCGCGGGGGTGATGTCCATCTTGCCGGCCTCGACCTTGGACAGGTCCAGGATGTCGTTGATCAGCTGGAGCAGATCCGATCCCGCCGAATGGATGATGCCCGCGTACTCGACCTGTTTGGGCGAGAGGTTGCGAGAGGGGTTCTGCGCCAGCAACTGTGCCAGGATCAGCAGGCTGTTGAGCGGGGTGCGCAGCTCGTGGCTCATATTGGCCAGGAACTCCGACTTGTACTTCGAGGCCAGCGCCAGCTGCTGGGCCCGGGTCTCCAATTCCTGTCTGGCCTGCTCGATTTCGAGGTTCTTGGCCTCGATGTCGCGGTTCTGCATGGCCAGCAGAGCCGCCTTGTCCTCCATTTCGGCGTTGGAGCGCTGCAGCTCTTCCTGACGGACCTGCAATTCCTCGGAGCGGACCTGCAATTCGGTGGTCAGGCGCTGCGATTCCACCAGCAACTCGTCGGTGCGGGCGTTGGCGATGATGGTGTTGACGTTGACCCCGACCGTTTCCATGAGCTGGTCCAGGAAGTCGCGGTGAATGCGCGTGAAGCGGTGCAGCGACGCCAGTTCGATCACCCCGAGCACCTGATCCTCGACGCCGATCGGCAGCACCAGCAGCGTGTTCGGCGCGGTCTGCCCGAGCCCGGAGGCGATGGTCAGGTAGTCGCCGGGCACGTCGTCCACCGCGATGGTGCGACGGCTGCGCGCGGCCTGCCCGACCAGCGACTGCCCGAAGGTGAACCGTTGGGTCCCACCGGGTTCCTGCGGGCTGCCGTAGGAACCGATCAGGCGCAGTTCGGGCCGTTCGGCGGTGTCGTCGGCCAGGTAGAACGCGCCGTACTGCGCCGAGACCAGCGGCGCCAGCTCGTCCATGATGAGCTCGGCGACCACGTGCAGATCGCGCTGGCCCTGCATGAGCCCGGAGATGCGCGCGAGATTGGTCTTGAGCCAGTCCTGATCCTGATTGGCCTCGGTGGTCTCGCGCAGCGACTCCACCATGGAGTTGATGTTGTCCTTGAGTTCGGCGACTTCGCCCGAGGCCTCGACCGTGATCGACCGCGTCAGGTCGCCCTCGGCGACGGCGCTGGTGACCTCGGCGATCGCGCGCACCTGCCGGGTGAGGTTGCCCGCGAGCTCGTTCACGTTCTCGGTCAGGCGTTTCCAGGTGCCCGAGACGCCTTCGACCTCGGCCTGCCCGCCCAGCCGGCCCTGCGAGCCGACCTCGCGCGCCACGCGGGTGACCTCGGCCGCGAACGCCGAGAGCTGATCGACCATGGTGTTGATCGTGGTCTTGAGTTCCAGGATCTCCCCGCGCGCGTCGACGTCGATCTTGCGGGTCAGATCGCCCTGGGCGACGGCTGTGGTCACCTGGGCGATGTTGCGCACCTGATTGGTCAGGTTGTTGGCCATGGAATTGACGTTGTCCGTCAGGTCTTTCCAGGTGCCGGCGACGTTGGGCACCCGCGCCTGCCCGCCCAGCATGCCCTCGGTGCCGACCTCGCGCGCCACGCGCGTGACCTCGTCGGCGAACGCGGACAGCGTGTCGACCATCGTGTTGATCACCCCCGCGAGCGCGGCGACCTCGCCCTTGGCCTCGACGGTGATCTTCTGGCTCAGATCACCGCGCGCGACCGCGGTGGCGACCTGGGCGATCGAACGCACCTGATTGGTGAGGTTGGAGGCCATCACGTTGACGTTGTCGGTCAGGTCCTTCCACGTACCGGACGCACCGCGCACGGTGGCCTGCCCGCCCAGGTTGCCCTCGGTGCCGACCTCGCGGGCCACGCGCGTGACCTCGTCCGCGAACGAGGACAGCTGATCGACCATCGTGTTGATGGTCTCCTTGAGTTCGAGGATCTCCCCGCGCGCGTCGACGCGGATCTTCTGCGTCAGATCACCGCCCGCCACCGCCGTGGTCACCTGGGCGATCGAGCGCACCTGCGCCGTGAGGTTGTCGGCCATGACGTTCACCGATTCGGTGAGGTCCTTCCAGGTGCCGGACACCCCCTTCACATCGGCCTGGCCGCCGAGCCTGCCGTCGGTGCCGACCTCGCGGGCCACGCGCGTGACCTCGTCGGCGAAGGCCGAGAGCTGGTCGACCATCGTGTTGATGGTGTTCTTGAGTTCGAGGATCTCCCCGCGCGCGTCGACGCGGATCTTCTGCGTCAGATCACCGCCCGCGACCGCGGTGGCGACCTGGGCGATCGAGCGCACCTGCGCGGTGAGGTTGCCCGCCATGAAGTTCACCGAGTCGGTGAGGTCGCGCCAGGTGCCGGACACGCCCTTCACATCGGCCTGCCCGCCCAGGATGCCTTCGGTGCCGACCTCGCGCGAGACGCGGGTGACTTCGTCTGCGAAGGAGGACAATTGGCCGACCATCGTGTTGATGGTGTTCTTGAGTTCGAGGATCTCGCCCTGCGCGCTGACGGTGATCTTCTGGCTCAGGTCGCCGCGCGCGACGGCGGTGGTCACCTGGGCGATGTTGCGGACCTGGGCGGTGAGGTTGCCCGCCATGGCATTCACCGAATCGGTGAGGTCCTTCCACGTTCCCGAGACCTCGGGAACCTCGGCCTGCCCGCCGAGCTGGCCTTCGGTGCCGACCTCGCGAGCCACGCGGGTGACCTCGGAGGTGAACAGCGACAGCTGATCGACCATGCCGTTGAAGACGGTCGCGATCTCGCCGAGCAGCCCGTCGGTGTCGGTCGGCAGCCGGGTGCCGAAGTCACCGTCGCGCACCGCCGTCAAACCGGCCAGGAGCTGGCGCAATTCGACCTGATCGGTGTCCGCTCCGGCCGCCTTGGCCGACGCGCGGGCCGGTGCTGACGCGTCCGTCATGTCTGTCCTCGCTCTGGTCGATTCATCGGGCCGGGCATGGGATTCTGCGCGCTCACCCGCAGGTGAACTCTACGTTTCCGCTCCCGGACATGTGAATCCATTGGCGCACAAGCCAACAGCCCGCAGCACCGAACGGCTGGTCGGTTCGCGGCACGGACGGGCGGTCCGGCGCCCCCTTGTGTCGTGCGCCACACCGGAGTTACGGTCTAATCCGAGACTGAACAGTCTCAGAGTTGATCGATCGGGCTCGGCGGTTCCGATCGGGTGAAGGCGGACATCAATGATGAAGTCCAGTGCCGGGCGGCGCGTTCTCGCTCTCGTCGCGGCGTTCGGGATCGCTGCCGGGGTGGGCGGAGTGCGCCCCGCGACCGCGACGGCCGATGACATCACACCGGGGACGACGGCGCAGTCCCTCTTCGACACGGCCGGACCGCACGGGGTGACAACCTCGACGGTGACAAATCCCTGTCAGGAATCGGTGTTCGGCATGATCGCCCACATCGTGGTGCACCTGTCGGGCAATGTCGACGATCTGCGGTGCACGCAGGCGTTTCCGTACGGATTGCAGTCGCCGATCGGGGTGAACACCTATTTTCCGGCGGACATCGCCGACCTGGACAGCGCGCCGTTGATCCTGTTCGAAGGCGGAATCACCTCCAACCCCGGGCAATACGACGCCCTTGTCCGGCAGTGGACCGGCCACGGCTTCGTGGTCGTGGTGTCCTACGACTTCTTCAACTCGCTGGCGTATGTGCCCGCGATCGGCTTGGCCACCGCCGTTGCCCAGCAGCGGGATCCGAGTTCACCGCTGTTCGGCAAGATCGACCTGAGCCGCACCGTGCTGGCCGGCCATTCCGGCGGCGGTCAGGCCACGCTCCAGGCGGCAGCCCTGTTCCCGCCGATCGCCGGCGCGATCGATCCGGCCCTGCGCATCATCGGCGCCCTGGCGATCGAACCCGGCCCCCTGGCCCTGGGCTCGTCGATCACCGTCCCCACCCTGTTCCTCACCGGCTACAACGATGTCGTGGTCCCCGACTTCGCCTGGGTGCGGTGGTGGGAATACAACCTCGTGTCCGCCGCCCCGGCCTGGATCGCCAATGCCCGTGGGGTGAGCCACTTCTCACCGGTCGACGGCCCCGGCAACTACCGATCGTCCGGCGCCGCCGTGGCCTGGCTGCGCTACATCGCCCTCGGCGACGACACCGCCGCCCGGTTCTTCACCGGTCCCGACTGGCGTCTGCGCGACGATCCGACCTACTACAGCGTGGAACGCAATCCGCGGGCGAACGCCCTGCCCTGACGGAAGTCCCGGCGAGCTCGGGTACGCGTGCTCCGCAGTCACGCGTACCCGATCCACGCGGTGTCGCTCAGCCCCCGGGGGATCCGGGCGCGCGCGAGCCGCTTCCGGAACTCAGTACTGGCTACAGGTCGCGACGACCTCGTCCATCTGGCTGCCGAAGGCGGAGCTGTCCTGCGCCACCGCACCCATCTGCTGCTGCTGGGCGATGAGCGCCTGGAACGCGGCGCGGCGCTGTTCGACCGGCTGGTCGTAGGCGGCCTTGATCGCGTTCTTCTGCGCCGGCGCGGCGTCGAGCTGGGCCGCGGTCTCGGGCGAGACCTCGTGCAGCGCGGCATCGATCTGACTGAACGAACAGCTCGAGTTGAGGATCGGCTCGAGATCGCCCATCGGATCGGCACTCGCCGCGCCCGCACCGGTCAGCATCGCCGACAGAGCGAAACCGGCGAGTACCGCCGAACGAGCGAAGCCATGCGAACTGATCAACCTCATGAAAAAGCGATTCCTTCCAGTAGCGTCAACACTGTGCGAATCCGGCCCCGGAATGAGCCGGACAGAAGGGATTTCGGAGCCGCGCCGCCGAAGGTTTGGTTATCTAGCGAACTTTCGGACAACTGTTTCGAGCACGCGCGAGACGGGTATTGAACCTCCTGTCGTGTCCCGTCGGCGAGCGTGCCGAGCGGCGGCAGGACCGCGTTCGAGGCCGCGACACGCGGTACGACCGCGAAACCGGGAGAATGGTCCGATGCTGTCCAATCCCGTTCCGCCACTGCTCGACACCGCCGCGCTGGAGCGTTCCGCGGTGGTCGCCAACAACGCGATGAACCGCGATCGCGGGCTCTCCGGAGTGAACAGTTATGCCCGTGATCTGGGCTTCGACCCCTACGAGCGGTTGGCGGAGCGCCTGCGGGCGGACCCAGACGCCGCGGTCACCTGGATCGACATCTGCTGCGGCTCCGGCCGGGCGCTGCTGGCGGCCGAGCAACGCTTCGCCGCCGAATTCCCCACCGCCGACATCACCCTGGTCGGGGTCGACCTGGTCGACCACTTCCGGGCCGCGCCCGCCACCCCGCGCCTACGCCTGATCACCGCCAACGCAACCGACTGGCAACCATCTGGCGCCGCCGATCTCATCACCTGCGTGCACGGTCTGCACTACATCGGCGACAAGCTGGCGCTGCTGGCCGCCATGACCCGCTCGCTCACACCCACCGGAACCCTGGCCGCGCAATTCGACCCGGCCCTGATCCGCCATCCCGACGGCACACCGGCCACGCGAAAAGTCGTGGCGGAACTACGCAAATCCGACTTCACGTACGACGCCCGCCACCACCGCCTCACCGCCGGGGCATCTCGTCCGGCGCGGTTTTCCGCCACCTACCTCGGGGCCGACGACACGACCGGCCCTGGCTACACCGGACAGCCCGCGGTCGCCTCGTACTACCGCTGGGAGGGCTCCCGCTAGGCACGCCGCCGTATCGGTCGTCCCGCCTCCCGGGAACGCCACGTCGCCGAATCAATCTGCCGCCCCGGCACTCTCACGGTGTCATGCATCCGCGCGCGCACGCCCGACAGAACCCCGCGAACGCCCGCGTCGAATATCCTGTATCGGTGGCGGCTCGAATGCGCGACGACGACCTGAACCCGCGCCGGCTCTTCGGTCTGCTCTTCGCCGCTGCCTCGGACCTGGGTTACACCATTCTCCCGGTCGGCCCCGACGAGATCATGGTGTCCGACAACGACAGCATGACGACCCTGACCCTGGAGCACATTCGCCGCCGCCTGCTCTTCGAACCGGCCGATCACTGGCCGGCGATCGTCAGCGACCACCTCGGCACCGTGGTCGCGGCCACCGCGGTCGACCGCGACGCACCCCTGGACGTGCACAGTTTCCCGGCCATGCGCGCACTGCTCAGAACCCGCGTCTACCCCGCCGCGGCCGCCGCCCGCAATCTGGTGTGGCGCGAATGGGCGCCCGGCCTGATCCAGCGCCTGCTCATCGACAAGGTGCACACGGTGATGCCCGTCGAACGCGCCTGGACCCACGAATGGCCCCCCGACACCGAACTTTTCACCCTGGCCGAGAACAACGTGCGGGCCGACGGCGACGTATCCCTCGCACCCCTGCCCCTGGGCGATTTCGACGCGCTGGCCACGAACCTGCCGATCTTCCGCATGGCGGGCTCGGAGTACCTCACGACGAATCTCCGCTGGCTCGACGACTACCCCGTGGTCGGCCCAGCCGGCGCCCTCTTCACCGCCCCCGCCCGCCAGCGCGTGTACTGCCACCCCATAACCGACCTGGAGGTCCTGCGCGCCCTCCTGGTCCTGGCCCGCTTCGGCACCCTGGTCTACGAGACCGACCCCTGGCCGATCAGCCCCTGGCTCTACCACTGGCACGAAGGCCGAATAGACCTGGCCGCCACCACGAACCACGTGAACAATCAGGGCGAGGTGACCCCGACCCCGGTCTTCGAAACGTTCCTCGGCACCTTGGGCCGCACCACGGATTCGTGACGCCGACCAGTCAGCCAGGGGTCTGCCCGCATGCCTTGATCCGGCGCCGGACCGCATCGGGATCGTCGTGATTGCCGACAACGAGATGTATCGGTAGCGGGAATCGCTCGAGCAGCTCTCGCAGCTGCTCGTACGCGGCGCGATGACCGTATTCCACGAGGTCGCCGGTGATCACGACGCAGTCCGGGCGTGGATCGAGTGACAGGACCCGCCCGAGCGCGAGATGCAAACCGGCGGCGGGCGCGGCGGACAGCGCGTCGGCGCGCAGATGCGGATCACTCAAATGTGCGAGCAGCACGGTCCCTCCCGATCCCTCGGATCGCAGCCTAACCCGGGGCCGACGGCCGCGCCGGGCATCGCGGCCGCGGCCGCCGACGGTGGCAGCCGTGCCAAATGTGGTTGCCGCGCACCGAGTCGGCCCGGCAGGATGCGGCCGTGACTACCTCGCGTACCGACGTGCTGCGTGACCAGTTCGAGCTGGTGTGGGCGTTGCTGGACTACCACCTCGAGCGGCTGGACGACCACGACTTCGGTTGGGAACCGGCCCAACTGACGTGGAACGTCCGGGCGGACGGGAACGGCGGCTGGGTTCCGGACTGGGCCGATTCCGAGCCGGATCCGATCCCGGTTCCCACCGTCGCGTGGCTCACCTGGCATATCGGGTGGTGGTGGACCGTTGCGATCGACCACGGGCGGCATCGGACTCCGCACGAGCGCACCGAGATTCGCTGGCCGGGGCCCGGCTCCGCGACCATCGCATGGTTGCGCGACCTGCGTGCGCAGTGGCTCGACATCCTGGACACGCTCACCGACGCCGAGCTCGACGCCCCGGCGGAGTTCCCGTGGCCGAGCGACGCCGGTAAAGCGGTGGTGCACGCGGTCGCCTGGGTCAACGCCGAATTGATGAAGAACGCCGCCGAGATCGGTCAGCTGCGACTGCTGCGCGCCGCGAACACCGCCGGGAGCGACGCTATCCCGCGCTGATGGTCCGGCGCGGACTCGCCGGAAAATTCTCCTCGTCGAACAGCACCCATTCGCTGACCGCGATCTCGTACAGCCGGGAGGCAGCGTCGGGCATCGCGCTCAGCACACCGCTCGCCCTGGGCCAGCGCGCGGCGAAGGCGGCGGCCACGTCGTCGTTGCCCGTCCCGGGCAGCTCCCGCGCGACACCGGTGAACGACACGCCCCGCCCGGTCAGCCCGAGCTCGGCCGGCGGGTTGTCGATGATCGCCCCGGCCACCGCCGGGTTCCCATCGATGTTCTTCGAGTGCAACCGATCCCGGCGCGAGATGAAGTGCAGCCGATCCGGCCCGAAGCTCGGCAGGTACCACACGCTGCACACCCGGGGCGTGCCGTCGTCGCCCACCGTGGCGAGCTGCATGAGCCCGCCCCCGGCGACGTACTCCTCGAGCAGTCGGCGTTCCTCCATGGCTACACCGTAGCCGCGCGCGACCGCGCCGCCCGCCACCTCACGCCGCGACGGCGAACTCCCCCTCGCACACTCCCGCGAGGAAGGCGGCCCACACCGCGCCGGACACCGCGAGCATCGGCTGCCGCGCCGGGTCGTTGGCTGGATCACGCAGGTATTTGCTGTCGCGAATGAGCACCAGATCCCCGTCGAAGGCAACCTCGACGCACTCGCCCCCGTTCGACCCGCTGTAGCTCGATGTCCGCCAGGATAGGGCAGGGGTATTCATGTCAGGCCGCTCCGAACTCATCACTGCAGGTTGGCAATCCGTGCCGCGATGAGATCGGCGGACTCGGAGGCCGGGAGCGCCGCAGCGCGGATACGGTCGGCCATCATCTTATACAGCCGAACCTGCTCCTGGTCCTGCACGTAGAGAGCGCCTGCGGCGAACTCCAGGTAGCCGATGCTCTGCGCGGAATCGAAGTCCAGCAGCATGAATTCGTCGTTGATCCCGTCGTGTACCGCCACCCGAGTAGGCATGATGCGCACCTCGACATTGTCGAGCCGCACGAGATCCAGGAGGTGCCGCAACTGCTCGACCATCACCTCCGGACCGCCGACCAGACGATCCAGGACAGCTTCCTCGAGCACCGCGACCATGCGCAGGGGATGCTCGCCGTCGGTCAAACGCTGACGCGCCATCCGGCTCCGAACGACCTGCGGCACATCCATGAGCGCGATCTGCAGGCCCGCCTCCAGCAGCGCCGTCGCGTAGCGCTCGGTCTGCAGCTGCCCGGGAAAGACTTTCGACCGGTACACGAACTGACCGCAGGCCAGTCCCTCCAGACCGATGAAGGTGCGGAACCAGTCCGGCAACACATCGGAGAACGGCGCCCACCATGTCGTGCGGTCCGCCTGTCCCGCCAGTGACGCGATGCGGTCGACGTGCTCGACATCTGCGCCGTACGCCCGCAGCAATGCCGTTGTCTCGTCCGGCTTTTGCTGCGTCTTGCCGGTTTCCAGGTAGTTGATCTTGGGCTGGTTGCACCCCAGCACCTTGGCCGCCTCGGATTGCTTGAATCCGGCCCGCTCGCGCGTGATCCGCAGGTCGTGGCCGATCAAGAACCGCAGTGCCGCAGGGTCGGAACGACGATCGGACACCTCAACCTCCCACCTCGGCCATCTCGGCTGACCTAACGAATACTACGTCGGACATATCGCCCCGGTTTCGCAGTACACATCTCGACTTGTATATATACAGACTAGTATTGAGCCTGCCACTACACGACACTTCCGTACGGTTCAGTCGCACGTACGGCGCTCTCAGGGCGGTGACGCACATGTCCAGCAGTGCTAGTGAAAACCCCGAATCGCGCGGTCCGTTCCATCATTCCGCAACTCCCACAACGGCATTGGGGCAAGGTCGATGAACCCCCTCCCGCCCCTCGCCTACGGTTACCTCCGACTCGACCTGCTCGACGCGAGCGCGATCGAGAGCCATCGGCGCCGGCTATCCACCGCCGCACGCGAACTCGGCTGCGAGCTGGGCACCGTCTTCCTCGAGCCGCATCCGCGAGACGAAACGGTCCCGTCCGCGTTCCTGGACCTGCTGCACGAATGCCGGCGAGCCCAGGCGCGCACCGTCATCACCCTGTGCGGGCACCTGACCGGCCTCCCGGTTCCGCACGACTGTCTGCTCGGCGTACTCGCCGACCGCGCGGCCGCCACCGTCTGTGAGGTGAATCCGTGACCAGCGCATACGGAATCGTGCGCAGCGACAGATCGGGCGAGGACACCGGCGACCACATCGGCGCGCTGCGCCGTTTCGCCCGGCACCACGGATTCGACCTGCGCGCCATCCTCGTCGAACCCTGCGACAAGGATTTCAGCCTGCTGCTCGCGACCTTCGCCCCGTCGGGTATCCGGGCCGTCATCGTCCCGGACGTCCTGCACGTCTCGGGCTGGCTCGACGCCATGCGGCAGGACGTGGATGTGTGGTCCTTGACGCCGATCGGGCACTGGCCGCGAAATCCGCTGTCCGGCAAGCCTGTCGAGTTCATCCCCGGCATAGATCGCTGATCGAGCATCGGCCGGGCTCACCGAAACCAATCATGGAACGACCGGAGAGAAGGTGGCGGAGATGCTGCACGGTTGGCTGCTCTTCGTGATCGGTATGGGAGTGGGCGCTCTCGGCGTATGGCTCGCGACCCTGGCACGCGCCATACCCGCGCGCGACGAGTGGACCGTGGAGGCCATTCGCTCGCGCATCGAACGCGAACGCTCCATCATCCGGACCCCGCACGCCGCGCTACCGACCGGCCGTCACGCGGCCTGAGTCACGCCCGGGCAATCGAATACCCGATGCGCCACAGCGTGATTCACGGTCGACCCAGCGCGCCGTTGAACATGCCGCCGGTCGGAGCGCGGCCGGCGTCCGCAGCCGCCGAATGCGGGGATGTCGATGCCGTACTCGCGCCCGCGGCGACCGCGCGGGTGGTGGCCGCAGCGCCGATAATCACGGTTGCGTTGCCGGTCGCAGCCAGGATGCACGTCTCACGCATCCAGCGTCATCGGCAGATCGAAGTGCGGAAACACCTCGGCGGGCGGGAAGTGGGTGAGCATACCCACGCCCTCCCCCGCGAGACCGAGTACGAGCAGCCCCGTGGCACGGAAATCCGAGTCACCCGCGAGCCTGGCGTAGACCCCGAACGCCGGACCACCGTTCGCACGCGTACCCATGAGCCGCAACGGATTTCGATCCCGGAACGCCGGCACCCCGCGCAGGAACTCCGCGATCACCGCGCGGCCCTGATACTCGTGCGGCCACGGCGGCATGGTGAGCCACGCGTCGTCGGTCAGCAGCGCCACGACCGCATCCACATCGCGCGCCGAATACGCGGCCGCGAACCGCCGAGTCAACTCCCGCTCGGTGTCCGAACCACGCCCGGGCGGATCCACCGGCTCGGCATCGCCGTGCAGCGTCGCCCGCGCGCGCTGCAACGCGGCTTTCACCGCGGTGGTCGTGGTGCCGAGCATGTCGGCGACCTCGGACCCGCTGAACTCCAGCGCATCCCGCAGCACCAGCACCGCGGTCTGGCGCGGCGGCAACCGCTGCAACGCCGAAATAAAAGCCACCCCAACCGATTCCATTGCCTGATAGCTCTTCTCCGGATCGAGCAGGCTGTCCGGAAACGGCTCGAGCCAGCCCACATCCCCCGCCCGCGTGGGCTCGGGAACCTCGAAGGGCAACGGCGGCGGGGGCCGACGGCTCGCGTCCCGCCGGGCGTTCGAGCAGCGATTCGTGGCGATCCGATACAGCCACGTCCGCACCGAGGAGCGCTCCTCGAACTCCGGCAGCGCCCGCCACGCCGCCAGCAGGGTCTCCTGCACGACGTCCTCGGCATCGTGCAGCGACCCGAGCAGTCGATAGCAGTGCACCCGCAATTCACCCCGATAGGGCGCGGTGAGCTGCGCGAACGCCAATTCGTCCCCGCCCCGCGCAGCAGTCAATGCCTCGGTCATGCCGCCATCGTGACATCTGTGGCCGACATTCGCCGGGACGCCACCGGTCCGTTCACGAGCGGGTCGGTGTCTATACCGATGACCGCTTCTCACCGATCGAATCGAGACCGACATGATCACCAACGACAGTCCCGCCGTCCGCGTCGCCCTGGAGTACTTCCACGCCTGGACCGGTAAGGACATGGACACCGCGATGAAGTACGTCGCCGAGGACATCGTCTGCGACGCCCCCGCGGGCCGCATCGAGGGCGCGGCCGCCTATCGCGCCTTCCTCGAGCCGTTCAGCCAGATCCTCGTCGGCGCGACGATGTTCGCCGCCTTCGGGAACGACACCACGGCCCTGGTCATGTACAACACCTCGACCCTCCCGGTCGCCGACGGCCCGGGGGCCGAACTCGTCACCGTTGTCGACGGCCGAATCACGCAGAGCCGCTTCATCTTCGACCGCCTGCCGTTCGAGGCCGCGAGGTCTGCGGCACACTGATTGCGAACGATGCCGGGCTCCGGATCCACCGGGGCCCGGCGTCCTCGGGCATCGGCAATCGGAGGCGCGGTGAGCTTCTGGACCCTCATCGGCTGGCTGGCGTGGAGCGCGAGCTTCGTGAACATCGCCGCCGTCTGCCTGCAATTGCGCCGCATGTGGGCCTCGCGCAGCGCCGAGGGCGTCTCGCTCGGCATGCTCGCGATCTTCGTCTACGTGCAGTCCGTCTTCTGCCTGGCGGGTTTCCACGAGCGCCAGTGGGCGCTGCTCTACGGGATGCTCGGCAGCTTCGTGACCACCTGTCTCACGATCGCGGTGGCGGTGCGCCTGCGCAGGACAGGCTATCCCGATCAGGCGGGCACGAGCGGCTCGTAGCAGTCGTAGTTGCGCTGGGCGATGATCTTCCCCTCCCGGAATTCCAGCACCGTGGCGATGTGCGCCCGCATGACATGACCGACCGGCAGGTCCCGCACCGGCACGGCCAGCGTCCCGGTCCAGAGCACCTCCAGCACGACCTGCTCGCCCATCGCGATCGTGTTGAGCACCTCGAAGTTCTGCGCGCTCAAGCCTTTCCGCCCCGCCGCCGAGGCTGCCTGCACCTGGTCGAGGCTGCGCACGTTCCCCTGCGGGAACAGCGCGTTCGGCAGCTCGTGGTGGGTGAAGTCCGGGTGGAAGAACGCGGCCAGCTCGGCTCCGCCCGCGAAGTCCGACACCGCCCGGTGGTAGCGCAGCGCGATCTCGACATTGGGATTCTCGATGTTCGACATATTCACAACCATAGTTGCACAACTAAGGTTGTGCAACGCAGAATGTCCCCATGGCCGCCGACCTCGATCCCCGCTCGCTCGACACCGGAACCCTCGCGCTGTTCGCGGGCCAAGCCGCCGCGGCACAGGTTCAGGCGTCCTTGAGCGAGGACGGCTTCGGCGATCTGCGCATGTCACACGGCTACCTCTTCCAGCACCTGATCGCCGGCGAGCCCACCATCACCGAACTGGCGGCCCACCTTTCGATGACCCAGCAGGGCGCGTCCAAAGCCGTCGCCGAGCTCGAGCGCCTCGGCTACTGTGAACGCACGCCCGACCCCTCGGACGCCCGCATCCGGCGCATCCGCCTGACTCCCCGCGGCCACGCCGCCGTCGCCGCCGCCCGCCGCGCCCGCGCCGCTCTCGAAACCCGCCTCGCGGCACGGTTCGGTGAATCGCATCTCGCGGCACAGCGCACGTTCCTCACCGAACTGCTCGCCGAACTCGGCGGGATCGAGGCCGTCGAACGCCGGGCGGTGCTCCCGCCCCACTGATCACGATCCCGGTTCTCCGGCGCGTCGCGCACGACTTGCCTTGCCGGGACATCGATTTCACCCGAACCGCTTGACCGGACCGGGCGCGTCGCCGGACCATCGAAACTCAGCACGGCCGGCGAGAGCGAAGCGAGAAGCCGATGAACAAGACCAGCTTGAACAGCGGCAATCTGCTCCCGCCCGCCGGGACGAACAAGGGGTCCGCGCTCGCGTCGGGCAACTTTCTGCGCGTCGGTGACTACTTCTTCAAACAGGGCCCGCTCTCGGGTTTCTACGCGGTCCTGCAAGCCAACGGCGACCTGCGGTTCTATTTCGCGCGCCCCGGGGCGACCGGCGGGGCCTACGCCGACATCGACCCGAATCAGCCATACTACTCCGCGGTGGGCGACGCCGGTTCCGCGCACATCGACCCGAAGTGGAAGTTCAATCCCGCGCAGACCAACGGCCAGTACTTCGCGACCATCCAGAACGACGGCAACTTCGTCATCTATCGAGGGACCGGGCCGTCGGACAACAAGGGTCCGTGCTGGGCCACGAACACCTGGCAGCGCGGCCCCGGTCCGAAGTACTGGGCGGTCTTCGCGCCCGACGGCAACCTCCAGATCGGCTCCGCGCCCGAGGGTGTCGTGCCGGACAACGGGTTCGACCCCGCGTTCATCACCTGGAACTCGAGCCAGAGCTACGCCGCGAACCGGGTGACAACCGGCAACACTCTGCAAGCCGGACAATGGATTTCACGCAACACGCTGCTCCCTTCGGGGAACGGCAAATACGGTCTGACGCTGACCGACACGGGTGCGCTCACCCTGGTGTGCGGCACCCCGCCCGGCAGCAGCATCCAGACCGCGCGGCAACCGTACTGGAGCAACCGCGTCACCAAGCCCGCGTTCCCGTGCTTCGCGGTCATGCAGACCGACGGCAACCTCTGCGTCTACAAGGGCACGGACCCCGGCCACAATCAGGGCCTCTACTGGGCGATCTCGACCAAGGCCCGCCCGCAGGGCAGCTACGTCACCACCATCACCGACGACGGCACCCTCGCGGTCTATTCCGGCGCCGATCCGACCACCGCCGCACCCTCGATCTGGAACAACGCGGCCCCCGCCAACCCCACCGACGCCGTACTGACGATCGTCTCGGGCAACAACCAAACCGTGCACGGCGGCGGCATAGGCAACGACTGGACCTCCGCCGCGCCCCTGTCGGTGAAATACGGCCGGGCGAACGGCGTGCCCTTCCCCGGCGTCCAGATCTACTTCGCCCCCTACAACCCCCAGGGCCAGGCGATGCGGATCTCCTTCGACGGTAATTCCGAACAGGCGTACGCCTCCTACCCCACCGACAACACCGGCGTGGCCACCACCCCGAAGGTCTGGGTCTTCATCCTCAGCACCGCCGGGACGACGTTCGACATCCGCGCGGCCATCGGCTCCTATCGCGGCGATCCCCACATCGACTTCATCATCCACGGGCTGGATCCGTAATCGGTCGATTCGGCTCGGGAATGCGGCTGTGCATTCCCGAACCGGCCGGCGCGCGGGCGAAAAACGATTTGTCTCGGTACAGGCCCCACCGCCACTATCGCCTGTATGGACCTCGAACTCTCGCCTGCTCTGGCACCGGGCGTCGGCCCTCCGCAGCGAATCGAGTTGGAGGGCCTGCTGCTACGCCGCTGGCAGCCGGAGGACCTGACCGCACGGGTCGAGGCGCTCACCGAATCCTACGAGCACATCCACCCGTGGATGGAGTGGCTGGCCGAACCCCCGACCATTGCGAAGCAGCGCGAGTTCGACGAGACCGTCGCCCAGGGCTGGCCAACGCGCGACCGCGCCTTCAACTACGGGATCTTCGACGGTGACGGGACCCTGCTCGGCGCGATCGGCCTCCACGACTGCCTCGGCCCACCGGCGCTGGAGATCGGCTACTGGTGCCATGTGAAGCACACCGGGCGCGGCGTGGTGAGCCGCAGCGCGGGCGAGTTGACCCGCATCGCATTGGCCCTGCCCGGCATCAAGAGCGTCGAAATCCACTGCGACGAAGCCAACGTCCGCAGCGCCGCGGTCGCGCGCCGACTCGGCTATCGCCTCGACCGCATCGAACCCCGCGTGCAGAGCGCTCCGGCCGAATCCGGGCGTGGGATGTTCTGGGTGAAAGAGCGATAGCCGACACGAAAAGCTCAGAGCCACACGATTTCTCCACAGCTGGCAACCAATTCGAACATATCCGGTCGATACCGTTACCGCGTGTTTGCTCGTGACAAATCGCGGAATCGCTTGAACCCCTTCGCATACGCGCTACAGGTCGTTGCGGTCGGCGCGTTGGCTGTGGCATGGCTGGCGATCGGCCGCGCACTCTACTCGGAGTCGGGAGCCGATCCGGGGGTCAAGCTCGAGGCAGGTGGCCGGTTCGCGGCCAACTTCACCGTCTATTGGCCATTTCTGTTGGTCGTCAGCCCGCTGGTGTTCCTCACCGCCATTTTCGGCCTGCTGCCCTACCGATTCGCACCCGGCGGCGCCATCACGGGCGGGCTGATCACCAGTTTGTTCGCCCAGTTCGTGGGGGCCGAGCTACACCTGTTCGGGTTCGAGCCCGGAATAGCGGAACACCTCGACACGAGCCTCGCCGCGTCGTGTTTCGCGCTTGCCACCGCGTTCGCGGCGGCCTGCCGCCACTTCTACGACGGCCGCTCCGGTCGGACACGTGCCGCCTGGGTGCGGGGCGGAGCGGCACTCTCGGTCGTGCTCGTCACCGCCGCGATGCTCACGATTCCGCCGCTGATCGGGGGCAGCGGAACCCCGTCCGGCGTCCTGGCCGATCGCGTCACCGACCGCAATTGCGGGAGGAATTGGTCGGACTGGATCGACGCGACGCGAACGACCGTCTACGCGGGGGACGTCAAGCAGACGGATCCACCGAAAGATGTTCCCGACAACGCGTTCGGGGTCGTGGTCACGCTACGAACCGGCGCAGGCAAGGTAGAGACAACCCCGCCCACCGCGATCTCGTTCCGCGACGACGAGCCGCTACGGCCGGATCCGCCGAACAGCGTGGTGCTGCTGCACCGATCCGGTACAGGCAACACGTTCGCGTTCACCGAGTTACGCGATCCGACGTGCGAGGCCGGCGGTACCCGGGTGGTTTCGGCGAGCTACAAATACGCGGACTACGGCACCGCGAGCGGGAATCGAATAGAGGGCAGGGTGACCCGCGGCGACTAATGCCCGCAACTCCACACGCTCTGCGGCGCGGCGCTGATCTCACCGAAGTTCAGCCCGGTCAACCGCGCGATCATCTCGAAGACAAATTCCTCGTCCACAGGCTCCGGCGCCGAAGCCTCTTCCGGCAGCGGTTGCCCGAACTCATCGACGACCTCCCCCTCGGCATAGACAATGCGTCGTACCGGGACCCCAGCACGGAATCAGTCTGTGGCGGTCAGCGCCAGACGGGCGATATGTGTACTGGAGACCAGGACGATCTCTGTCCATTTGTTGGCGTAATAGCCCTCCGGCCGAGTATCAACCTGGGCGGCGACTCGTACCGCCCCGATAAAGGTCTCGATGGCATTTGCGAGTGCCTGAACATGCGAATCGACGGCGCCTTCGTCCTCGATCAGTCCACCCGGTGGATACACCGCACCGAGGACTCCCCGGAAATCATCCGCCCAGCTGCACCACATACCGATCGCACGCACATTGACAACCGGATCCGACACCACACGGCGCACATGGTCCGCTACCGGAATGCGGTGCGGCAGTTGATGCTCGCCCAGGGCGACGACAGGGTCGAGGAAAATGCTGACGCTGTGGTCGCTGGCGGAGATCGCCTTTTCGAGCTGTCGCGCCGCGGCTGCCACAGCAGCGCGCGGGTTGTCGCGTGTCAATCCGGTGCGGTGGGTGTTCGAGCGCTTCTTCACAGGGTAAGTATCGATCGCGGTCAATAGCGAGGCTGCGCTCAACCTGTGGACGTGGTCCAGCCGGCCCACTCCAGGTAGGCCACTCGCTGGACCAACTCGCCTTACCGGTCAGAGTCCGGGTGTGCCCGTAGGCTTGGCGCATGACGCTCGACCAGGTCGTCACCGAACTCTATGGGCTCCCGCCCGCCGAGTTCGTACCCGCCCGCACCGAGCGGGCGCGGCAGGCCCGCGACGCCGGGGACAAGGTACTGGCCGCCGCCATCGGCAAGCTGCGGCGGCCGACGGTCGCCGCGTGGGCGCTGAATCTGCTCTCTCGTGAGGCGAGCGAGGATGTCCGCGCGGTCGCGGAAGTGGGCGAAGCCCTGCGCGACGCGCAGCGGCGGCTGTCGGCGGACAAGTTGCGCGCGCTCACCACGCGGCGGCAGCAGGTGGTCAACGCCGTCACCCGCAAAACCGCCGAACTGGCGGCGGGCCACGGCCAGCGCCTGACCGAATCCGTCCTGCGCGAGGTCGGCGCGAGTCTGCAGGCGGCGCTGGCGGATCAATCGGTCGCCGACGGGCTGCGCGCCGGAACGCTCACCGCCGCAGCCACCTACGAGGGATTCGGGCCCGCCGCACTGACCGCGGTTCCCGGTGCGGGACATCGCGGCAGCCGAACGCGCTCGACGACAACCGATTCCACCGAGGATCACGCGGAAGAACCAGCCACGCGGACCAAACCGCGCACCGAATCCAAAGCCGCAGACAAGCCCGCTCCCGACCCGCAGGCCGAGATACGTCGCGAGCTCGAGCAAATGCTCACCGAGGTCGAATCCGCCCGCGCCGCCGTGACTTCCGCTCGATCCGACCACGACGCGGCCGCAGCGGACCTGGCAGAACTCGTCGGCCGCGTCGAAACCCTGCGAGCCGAACTGACCGAGGCCGAACAGCGCCGCCGATTCACCGCGGCCACCGAGCGAACCACACGCGAGGCTCTCCAGCGCGCGCAGAAACACCTGGACGGCGTGGAACGACGCGTGGACGGCGCCCGCAAACGGTTGACTCCCGGGGTCTGAACGGACCCGCGCCGTCTCGAGCCGACGCACCGATGGAACCGGCGAAGTTGAGCCGATGTGTTCGCGCTCGCGTCCGCGAATGCCAAGCGCTGCAAGCCGCTACGGGTCCTCGGCAACCCGTAGAACGCGACCGATCCTGGCCGCCGACGGGGCAAAAACCTCCGGCGGCCAGGATCTGATGAGCGCTACGACCCGGTGCCGCTCAGGACTCGGGAATCAGGTCGGCAGCCTCCTGCAGAACCTTCTTGTACAGCCCGTCGAGGTCCTCGTACCGGCTGTTCGCCGCCTCGAGCTCCGTCTGCAGTTCGGCGATCTGCCGTTCGAGACCCACCACCTTGACGTCCAGCTCGCGGTTCTTGTTCTGCTCCTCGAGCAGCGCCTGTTTGATGTCGTCGTCGTGCTCGCTCATGGTCTCTCCCGCTGTTCTCGGGCCGGTCCGCCCGACCCAGCGGCAACTCTAGAGCGTCACGACCGCTCAGGACATCCGTTGCACCACAAACACATCGGATCGCAAACCGTCTGATGGGCCCGCCCATGGGTGTTGACAGTCAGGACATCAACAGTCGTTGTCCAAGCCAGCATCGTGACCGATCAACTTGCGCTGAGCTATTTTTGCGGGGGTGGACTGCGTGGGGAGGACGTTATGAGTTCGAAGCGGGGCGTCTTCGCGTTTCCCATGGTGGCGAGAACCAACCGACCGCGGCCCCGTCGAGTGGACAACCTCCTGGTCCCCCACTCCTGGAAGGTGACCTCCACTCTGATTGCAGGAGCGACCGCGCTTATCTGCTTGTTTCTGCTGTGGAGTCA
Organism: Nocardia sp. NPDC057668; assembly: GCF_042799795.1. Lineage (NCBI taxonomy): Bacteria > Bacillati > Actinomycetota > Actinomycetes > Mycobacteriales > Nocardiaceae > Nocardia > Nocardia sp. NPDC057668. The sequence continues at coordinate 613,877 of NZ_JBHVIC010000001.1, forward strand.
GGCCTCGCGCGGTTCGGCAAGCTCGGCATTCTTCGCGGTGCTCATGCTTTCGTTCGTAGGTATTGTCTGGCTGGCTGCCGCTGTCGCAGGTCTGCTGCTCTACCGCAGTTGGCAGATGAGCCTGATCTCTCCGTTGCTGGTCGCATTGACGTTCATCACGGCGTGGACAGGAGCGCCGGCCGAGCTCGGGTGGGTGGTGTCGAAAAGCGCGCTCGAGCGAACGGCGCTCACATGTGCCACTTCGACCGAGACACGGCTCGTCGGGGTCTACCGCGTCTCCAAAGTTGCGAAAGGCAGCGGAGGCTGCCTGATCTACCAAGGTGAAGCCTTCCTCACCTTCGCATACACCGGATTCGCCTACTTCCCTGACAACCCTCCGAAGGACAACAGCCGCTTCAGCTATCAGCCCCATGCCGGTTCCTGGTACCGCTTCTCCGAGAGATACTGATCCGCGACCACCACGCGGCCCAGAGCCGACTGCCCGCCTCGCGCTGATAGACGATAGAACCCGTAGCCTTCGCGGGTACCAATGGTGTGGTCAGTACGGTCCGGGTGGAGGGACACGGAGTACGCGCGCCACGCCGACTTCTCGGAAACCGAGCGTGCATTGACCGAGTTCAGTACTACCGCAGAGGATTCGATCGATGGGTTACCCGGGATACTCCCCGAACCCGCAGCAACCAGGACGGTGGACGGCCACGCCGTCGCTGTGGTGGATCTTTCCCGGGATCGTCGCCGTCTTGGTCGGGGGGATCGGTGTGATCATCTCCGCATTCGGCGCCTGGTCGCAGGTAACCGCGGAAGTAGGTGACTTCCAGCGCGTAGAGAGCCCCGGGTCAGGCTGGCTGACCCTGGCCTCCGATAGCGACTACGTGATCTATCTCGAAGGGGTTGGCGACGAGTTTTCGCCAGAGAAGGACATAGCCGTCACGTTGACCGATCAGGCGGGCAGACCGGTCGAGGTGCGAGCTGTCGGACCCATCCTCATGCGTCATGTCGACGGTCTGGACGGCCGCGCCGGATACGCCTTCCACGCGGATCACCACGACACCTACCTGCTGACCGGGGTTTCCCAGGCGGGTGTCACTTTGACCGTCGCAGAGGGAAAGCCAGCCGAAGAGTTGTCGACCGTGGCGAAAGAGATCGTGCTCTGGAACGTCGTCGTGGTCATCGGCACGACCATGGTGTTCACCATCTTCCGCTGCCGCGCACGGAGCCGCACCGCCCTCGACCTCACACCGCGGTGAACCCGACTTCACTCGGGCCCGGTTCGATGCGCCGAATCGACTGGCGGACACCCTCGTCCAGATCCGAGAAGGCCGCCGCAGACCAGACGGGTCGAGTCCGGCGTCAATCTCGATGGCGCACTCGAAATCGTCCTCCGTGAAGTGACCATGCCACAGTCGGTGGGGCGGATCAGATGGTTCCCGTGATGCCGATTTCGTAGAAGATTTCTCGCGGAAGGCAGCGGTCTGTGCGCTGTACCTGCGGGTGGTTCGATGTGGAAATGTCAGAGCTCGTGGTCGGATTTCAGGTTGGTCAGCGGGTCACCGTCATGGAGGGGCCGTTCATGACTCTCGAGGCGGTTGTCATGGAGGCCGAGGAGAACTCGACGACCGCCAAGGGCGGCATCGTGATCTTCGGAAAGACTGTGGGCGTCACTTTGACGATCGGTGCGGAATCACGCGTGATTGCGGAGTTCGATCGTTCAGAGGAGATCGCCAGACACGCAGGCGCGACTCACTATTACGGCATTGTGGGCCGAGTCGTGGCCGGCGCCGACGCAGGGCGCTGTATCCGAGTCGACAGGATGCAGGACTTCGCCGAAACACCAGAGGAGCGAGCGCTGGCAAAAGGCGACATGATCCGAATTGCCGATGACCCCGCCATGGAGATCGCCTGCCGCTGTGAGTGGGTGGAGGACTGGGCCGCGGTGGAGGAGACCCTTCTTCGTGATGGCCACCGAGTGGACTGGCAGATGTGAACGCCCCACTTCGAGCTCCCGCCTCAATGTACGGGGAATATGGGACGTATCGGGGGCTAGCATGGCGCGCGTGTGGTTCAAAAAGTACGTGATCGTGTTCGGGGTGCTGTTGGTGTTGTCCTGCGGGCTGTGGGTGTTCGCCAAGTGGGCGGAGAATCCCGCCCTGTTCGACTTCTCGGACTGTTCGGGGGCCTACTGTCCGCCGGAGGTGTACCAGTCGCTCGCCGCGCAACCGACCGTGACGACGGAGCCGGCTTGGAGCGAATCACTCACGGCTTCATCGGTTTCGTGCTGTCGATGATCTAAAGCCACGCGGGCGTCCGCATCTGCCGATGAGTGTGAAGTTGTCGTCCCCGCCGTCAAGTGTGGCTCCCATCGAACTGACACGACTCGCACGGAAACCACTGTCCTTCGGGTTGTCTCGCATCATCCAGCCGCCCCAACCGGCCATGCCGCTGGATATGATCCCCAGGTGGAGCGGGTGAGCCCGGGTTCGGGTGGGGACGTCGGGCGTGAAGACACGAAGTATTTCGAGAGCGGGTTGGGTAGCGGGCTGCTTGGCAGTCTGGTCATGGCGGCGGTGTTCAGCACCACAATTTTCGCGGGCGTGCTCGGGTGGATAGTCGCCGGTATCTTCGTGCCCCTCTTCATAGTCGGGGCAATAGTGGCCTTATGGGAATTGATCCGCCACAAGCCCATGCTCGTAATCACCGACCATGGCATCAGGCACCAGAGATTCGGATATGTCCCTTGGACTGCCGTAGATCATGTATGGATACGCACGGACCGTGAAGGTGACCAGCCAATAACGCCGATCGTTGTGGAGCTCAACGGCACCGATCCCGAGTTCGCTTCCACTGCCTCGCTAGACATCCGGTTGAACAATCTTTCCGTCTCGTACGAGTCCATCCTGAAGGCGATGAGCGAACACAATCCACAGCTGATCGCCTGGGTACATTGAGCAGCGCGCCCGCTTCAGCAGAAGGCTCTGGACCGCTGGCGAACCCGACAACAGTATGGTTATGTCCAGATGAGAGGTAGGCGTCGCCATTCCGAGCGCGACGCTGCCACCCAGCTATCCCTCCCGGGCCTGCGGGAAGCCCCGCTGCACCAGTTGTCGTGCAGCGTCAACCCTGTCGGTCGTCATCACGCCAGTCTGGCATCGAACCGATCGAAGTGAGACGCCGGAAGCGACGGAAACCCCCGAGCACCGCGACGCGCGGCCGGTCGCACTGCGCGCGGGGGCATGCGGGGCCGGCATCCGTGCACGGCGTCAGTTCCTAGTGCCGTCGAGATATCGCCGGGGTGTCGTGCCGACCGTTCGCCGGAAAGCCGCCAGAAACGCGCTGGCCGTCGCGTACCCGACGCTGTGCGCCACACGGGATACCGGTTGCCCCTCGGCGAGCATCACGAGCGCCGCCTGCAGCCGCGCGTGAGTGCGCCAGCGGTCGAAGCTCATACCGGTGTCTTGGACGAACAGGCGAGTCAGCGTCCGCCGGCTCACGCCGACCGCGCGGGCGTGCGCCTCCAGTCCACGCGGATCGGCGGGATCCTCCAGGAGCGCGTCTGCGACCGCCCGCACTCGTTCATCGACGGGCAGCGGCACGTCGATCGGCGTCGCGGGCAGCGGTTGCAGGAGATCCAGCACGACCGCCTCGGCGCGGCGGCGCGCATCATCGGCCAGATCATCCCTACCCAGATGGGCGATCAAGTGCGCCAGCAGCCCGTCGACGCGCACAGCGGTGGGCTCGGTCCAGGTCACGTCACAGCGGTCCGGTTCGAAGTACAGACTGTGCAGCACGGCATCGCGTGTCGCTCCTGTGCGATGCACGACCCCGGCGGGAAGCCACAGCGCCAACGTCGGCGGTAGCACCCAATTCACCTGTCCCGCAGCAACACCGAGAACTCCGCTCCGCGTCCAGGCCAGTTGGTGCTGTGGGTGGTAGTGCGTGTGGGTCCATTCACCCGCGAGCAGGGGAAAGCTGCCTACGACAATGGCACCGACTCCGGCGGGTGCGGGTTCGAAAGCAGGCTCGAGCACCCCACTAGACTATGTCCCCAACGCGATAAAACATGGCCCTGTGACGTATAGCGGCCACGGTCCGGCCTTACCTACCGTCGTCTCATGACTCCGATCTCGACCCGGACGCCCGACACACCACCCGCGGCCAGGCGCCGGAGTACGGCCCTGATCGTGCTGTGCCTGGTGCAGTTCATGCTCAACCTGGACGACAACGTGGTGAGCATCGCGCTCCCCACCGTCCGCGCGGAACTCGGATTCGGCTTCGCCGGGCTGGCCTGGGTGGTCAACGGCTACATCCTGGCCTTCGGCGGGTTCCTGCTACTATCCGGCCGGATTGCCGACCTGTTCGGGCGACGACGTGTCTTCCTTTGCGGTGTAGCCCTTTTCGGCGCGGCGAGCCTTTTCTGTGGACTGGCCCAGGAGCCCTGGCAGCTGATCGTCGGACGGTTCGTTCAAGGAAGCGGTGCAGCGCTTGCGAGTCCCGCGGCCCTGGCCCTGCTCACCCTGCTATACCCCGGCGGCAAGGAGCGGGCCAAGGCCATCGGCATCTGGGGAGGAGTCGCCGCGCTGGGCGCGACACTGGGACTCGTCATCTCGGGCATGCTGACCGATTTCGCCTCGTGGCGCTGGGTCTTCTTCATCAATCTGCCGGTGGCCCTGCTGGTTCTCGTCGTGCTGCCGCGACTGGTCGGCGAAAGCCGCACCGAAACCTCTGCGCGAGTGGACATACCCGGCACGGTACTGGTCGTCGCCGTACCCGGCTTGCTGGTCTACGGCCTGCTGCGGGCATCCGAAACCGGCTGGGCAAAGGCGAGTTCCGTGATCCCCATCGCTGCCGCGGCACTGTTGGCGTTGACGTTCGTCGCCGTCGAGCTACGCACCGCGGAACCGCTGGTCCCCCTGCCGTTCCTCACCTTTCGGCCGAGGGCGGTGGCCAACACAACCCTCCTGCTGTTCTCCGCAAGCTTCTACGCGATGGCATTTCTGCTGATGCTGCACATCCAAACCGTCCTCGACTACAGCCCCTTCACCGCCGGTCTGAGCTATCTGCCGTTCGGCGCGGGCATTCTCGCGGGCATGGCGGTCTCATCGCGTGCGGTGCGCCGGCTCGGCGAGCGATGGGCACTCGTAGTATCCTTGCTGATCAGCGCCGCCGGGCTCGTCCTGCTGTCGGGCATCGACCCGTCCGACAGCTATGTCGCAGGAATACTGCCCGCATTGCTGATCACCAGCATCGGCTGCGGAATGACCCTGCCCGCTCTGACAGTCCTCGCACTCACGGGCACTACCGAGGAGAATGCCGGCCTCGGCTCCGCCGTCGTCACATCGGTCCAACAGCTCGGTGGCGCAGTGGGTTTGGCGGTTCTCGTGACACTCGCGGAACAGCGCCGCACCACCTCCGGCTCGCTCGACCCCCGCCAGGCGGCGACCGACGGCTTCGCCCACGCGCTGACCATCTCCGCGGCGCTCGTCGCACTCAGCGCGGCATTGATAGCCACGACGCTCCGAAACACCGCGCCGGCCGAAACCGACTGATCGCGAGACTCGAAGGCAAGTGGCAGTCCCGGCCACCGAGATGGTTGCCGACCCACAAAGTCATGACCAGCCCCGATCGAACCCGCTTGTCCCCCAATACACTTCGACCCATTGACATTTAGAGACCGATTGGTTGCAATCTGCTGTGTGACCGATACCCAGCATGTGCGGCGCACTCAGGCCGAGCGCACGGCATCCACCAAGGCAGCGCTGGTGGACGCGACGATCGCGACCATCACCGAGATCGGCTACTACCGCGCTTCCCTCGGCGAGATCTGCACCCGGGCGGGCGTGTCCAAGGGCGGGCTGTTCCGCCACTTCGACTCGCGACTGGCACTGGTCGTCGAAGTCGCCGAAGAGGTCGGCCGCCGGCACCTCGCGGGCTTTCGAGCCCTCGGTGACGCGCCCGTCGGGGAGATGCTCGCGTTGACGCGAAGCCAATCGCGCTCGCAGATCAACGCGGTCTGGTTCGAATTACTGGTCGCCGCGCGCACGGACGCCGAGTTGCGCGAGCAGCTCACCCCGGTGGCGACCCGCCTCTACGCCGCCATCGACGAGCTCGCGGTGGTGCCGTCATCGGGCGCGGGAGTCGATCCCGCGGTGCTCCGGTTGATGGGCACCTCGCTGGTGCACATGTTCGACGGCGAGGCCGTCCTGCGAGAAATCCTGCCGCGACCGGCACTCGAGGACGCACGCCTGCAAGCGGCGGTCGAACTGAGCAATGCCCTTGTCGCGCTTCGCCGTAACTACCCGTCTGTCGCCATCGAGCGATCCGGCAAGGAGAAGTAGCCCATGGCTCGAACCGAATCATCCGCGGACTACATCGTGGTCGGCGGCGGCAGCGCCGGAGCGGCGGTTGCCCGCCGGATCGCTGATGCCGGCGCCGAGGTCCTGCTACTGGAAGCGGGCGGCCGCAACGACTCCCGGCTCGTCCGCGTCCCGGGCATGGTCGGGGCGATGCACGGCGTCGGCGCGCTGCAGCGCGGTGTCACCTGGCAACCGCGCACCAGCCCGCAGCCGCATGCCGCCGACCGGCGGGTATCGCAGATGCACGGGCGCGGACTCGGTGGCGGCAGCGCGGTCAACGGGATGATCTGGTCCCGCGGACACCACCGGAACTACGACGACTGGGCCGCAGCCGGTTGCGCGGGCTGGAGTCACGCGGACGTGCTCCCGATCTTCCAGCGCATGGAGGCGTTCGAGGACGGCGCGAACGACTACCGCGGCGGCTCCGGCCCGATCGGCGTCACCCGCGCGCGTGATCTCGCCGAGGTGACCACGGCCTTCCTCGACGCCCTCGCCACGACCGCGGGAGTCCCCCACAACGCCGACTACAACGCCGCTGAACAGGAGGGCGTCTCGGTCGCCCAGTGGAACGCGGCCGGCGGACGTCGCCAGAGCTCGGCGGAGGCGTACCTGCGCGACGCGCCGCCGAACCTGCGGGTGCGCACGGGCGCGCAGGTCACGCGGATCCTCATCGACAAGGGCGCCGCGTTCGGCGTCGAGGTCGCGACCAAGCGAGGCACGGAACGTCTTGTCGCACATCAGGAAGTCATCGTCACCGCCGGTTCGTTCCGCACCGCGCAACTGCTCATGCTCTCCGGAATCGGACCGGCCGCGCACCTGGCCGAACACGGGATCCCGGTACTCGGTGACCTGCCGGTCGGTGAGGGCCTGCAGGACCACGCGGTCGTGCCCGTGGTCTACAACGTGACCGAAGGCCCCATCCTCGGTCCGGCAAAATTCATGGCCGCGATGGCCAGGGAGCGCATTCGGCCGAACTCGACCTTCCTGGGCGGCTCCTACATGGAGGGCATCGCCCACATCAGGTCCGAGCATGCCGGTGCGCTTCCCGATCTGCAGTTGTTCGCGACCCCGCTCGGCCGTCGCGGCAAGGACGCCACGGTTCCGGGGGTTCACCCCGACATCGACGGCTCCTGCTTCACGGTCTACCTGGTGATGCTCTATCCCGAGAGCTCGGGAACGGTCCGGCTGGCCTCGCGCGATCCGCACGCGGCCCCGGTGATCGATCCCCGCTACCTGAGCGCGTCCGCGGATCTCGATGTGCTGATGTCGGGCGTGGAGATCGTCCGCGAGGCGATGGCGCACCCCGGTGCCGCCTCCTACGTCCGCGCCGAAGTCGCACCCGGTCGCGCGGGTGCGACATCGGCCGCCGTCAGAGACGATGCGCGCCAGCGGATTTCGAGCGTCTATCACCCGACCGGCACCTGCCGCATGGGCGCGGACGAGCGCGCCGTGGTCGGCCCCGATTTGAAGGTGCGCGGCATCGAGCGGCTGCGCGTGGCCGACGCATCGGTGATGCCGTCCATTCCCGGCGGCAACACCAACGCGCCGTCGATGATGATCGGCGAGCGCGCCGCCCAACTGGTTCTGGAGGACGCATGACCCCCCTGTTCGAGGTTGCCGTGATCGGCGCCGGTATCTCCGGCCTCGGCACCGCGATCAAGCTGCGCGAGGCGGGGATCACCGACTTCGTGGTGCTGGAGAAGGCCGACGGCGTCGGCGGCGTATGGCGGGATAACACCTATCCCGGGTGCGCGGTCGACATCCCCTCGATCGCCTACTCGTATTCGTTTGCGCCGCATGACAACTGGAGTCGCAAGTTCGCGCCGCAGCCGGAGATTCTGTCCTATCTGCGCGAGACCGCCGATCGCTTCGGCGTCAGCGAGCATCTGCGCCTCGGGGTCGAGGTTCTCGAGGCGAGCTGGGACGAGCCGCAGCGATGCTGGGTGCTCGACACCGGCGACGGCGAGATCCGCGCCCGCTCGCTCGTCGCCGCCGCCGGTCCCTGGCATCAGCCGAGCCTGCCCGCCATCGACGGCCTCGACTCCTTCCCCGGACCGGTGTTCCACACCTCGCGCTGGGATCATGACGTCGACCTGACCGGGCAGCGGGTGGCGATCGTCGGCACCGGCGCTTCGGCAATCCAGGTGGTGCCGAGCATTGCCGAGCAGGTGGCCGAACTCCATGTCCTGCAACGGACTCCGCAGTGGGTGGTACCCAAGATGGAGCCCGCGCCGTCCCGGATCGCGCGCCGCCTGGGCGTGCATCGGCTGGGGTGGGTTCACGAATTCAACCGCCGGCGTGAGGAATTGATTCTCGAACTCACCAATGTCGCGTTCAACCAGCGCTGGGGGCAGGCGGCGTTCAAATGGATCGGACGCCAGAATATTCACGCGGCGATCGATGACCCCGCGCTGCGCGCCGCCCTCACACCGGAGTGGTCGGTTGGCTGCAAACGCCTGCTGATGTCGAGCGATTACTACCCGGCGCTGGCCCGCCCGAACGTCTCGGTGGTCTCGACCGGCCTGACCGCGGTCCGCGGGAACACCCTGATCGGCGAGGACGGCTCCAAGACCGAGGTCGATGTCGTGATCATGGCAACCGGCTTCAAGATCCTCGACATGCCGATCGCGGACAAGGTCAAGGGCGTAGACGGACGCAGCCTGTCGCAGCACTGGGACGGCAGCCCCCAGGCCTACCTCGGAACGACGGTCCCCTCCTTCCCGAACCTCTACATCCTCTTCGGCCCGAACGTGTCGGCGGTCGCGTCGGGTTTCCTGATCGTGGAGTCCCAGCTGCAACAGGTAGTCCAGGCCCTGACCCACCTCCGGCTCAGCGCCGCGGTGTCGCTGGAGGTCCGCCCAAATGTGATGCGGCAGTTCAACAACGAGGTCCAGACGGCGCTCCAATCCACGGTCTACAACTCAGGCGGCTGCCGCAGCTACTACTTCGACAAGAACGGCCGCAACGGGTTCTCCTGGCCGTGGTCGGCACGCCGCCTCCGCCGCATGACCGCCCGCTTCGACCCGTCGGATTATGTCGTGACGCGGGGGTAGGCGGGTCGTCGGGTTCCCGCCAGCCGCTGGGTTCGAAACCGAGGCAGCGGTCGTCGAACGTACGCTCATGCCTGCGGGCTCAGGCGGTCATCGCAACACGTCTTCGAGTGCTTCTGATGGTGTGCGAAATCCGAGGGTTTGTCGAGGGCGTCCGTTGAGTTCGTCGGCGATGGCGTCCAGATCGGCCTGGGAGTAACTGCGCAAGTCCAGGTGTCGGGGAAGATATTGGCGGACAAGGCCATTGGTGTTCTCGTTGGTGCCGCGCTGCCACGGGCTCTTCGGATCGCAGAAATAGACCGGGACGCCGGTAGCGACGGTGAACGCGGCGTGTTCTGCCATTTCGTAGCCTTGGTCCCAGGTCAGGGTGCGACGCAGCGCGTCGGGCAGGGTGTGGATCCGGGCGGCGAGGGCGTCGGCGACAAGGTCCGCGCGTTTGCCCTCGGGCAGGGCGACCAGCAGCAGGAACCGGGTCGAGCGTTCGACCAGAGTGGGACCGGCGACATGCCACGACCGAACAGCAGATCGCCTTCCCAATGCCCGGGCACTGCCCGATCAGCGGCCTCGGCGGGGCGTTCGGCGATGGTCAGCACGCCCCGGCGCTGCCCGCGGCCGTCGGGCTGCCGCACGACCTTGGGCCGACGCATGGCGCGGTGGGTGCGCAGATAGCGGGTCAACTCGTGACGCAGCTCGCCGCGAGTCTGGATGAACAAGCTGCGATAGATCGTTTCGTGCGACACATAACCCATGCTGGACTGCGGATTTCGTGCCAGCCAGCCCGCGATCTGCTGCGGCGACCACCGCGCAAGGAGTTTCTCCGACACCATTGCCGCCAACCCGGGATTCTGTGACAGCTTGGTCGGTTTCGGTCGCACTGCGCGCGCCCACGCCGCGCGATCGGCAGGCACGGCTCGGTATGCGAAGCGACCGCCGCGTTTGGCAACCTCGCGCGAAATCGTCGAGGGAGCTCGACCGAGGCCGCGGGCGATACTGCGCAGCGAGTCACCGGCCGCCAGTCCGCGTGAGATCTCTTCACGCTCGGACAAACTCAGGCGAAGCTCGTTGCGGTGGCGAGGCACGGGCCGGACCCCGCCACAGCGTTTGAGCAGTTCACGCACGGTCGAGGGATGCCGGCGCATCTCCCGCGCCAATACCTTGATCGCCTGCCCCGACCGCCACCGCCGCCACACCTCCTCGACCTGGGCTTCGGTCAGCGGGGTTCGCTTCTCCGACAGCGGTCTGCTCGAGGCCATTGCGCATCACACCCCTTGTTCACCAGGACAATCCCAGTGTTGCGCTAACCCATTGAGACCGCACCGAATGGAGGGCGTTGAACTTGCGTGACCGAGAGCGACTTTGGCTGCCGTCCGGACCGTCGGGTCGATGCCCTACGATCCTCCGTCGTGGGTTGGTATTTCAGAACGTTCGTTGTCGATGTGGACCGAATCGACGGTGCCTTCCAGTCCGGCGATGCCGAGCTACTCCAATTGATCGAAGAGATGTCGGCCGAGGAACTCGCCGAGGATGCGGAGTTGTCCCGCGAGGAAGAGTCACCGACGCTGGCTCAAGCGCTTCGGCTCTGGATCATGGGCACCTGCGATGACGAAGATTGGGTCGCCGAGCGTTCCGAAGAAGCATATGAACACATTTGCGAGACCTTGTCCTTGGCGAGCTGGGGCAACGGCCCCTACGGACGCGAGTGGCTCGAGCACGGCAGTCGTGGACTCAAGCAGCTGGGAATCGACGGGATCAGTTTCAAGACGTTCATAGACAGTAGCTCTTGGTCCCATGAGGACTGCGTTCGAGCGGTGGCGCAATGGGAATCCGTGACCGTGCAGCAGCGTTCCGGGGTTGATCCCTATGATCTAGGTGCTGTCGAGGAAGTCATCGAAGTGGCCCGGATGGCAGCGCAATCGCCGGGGTACGGGGTTGTCTGCTCTTTCAGCCCGTAATGGGCCCGTGCGACAACACATTGCAATGCCGCATACCGCGCTGACCGCAGCGGTCACCCTGGAACGCGTCAGGTTGCCCGATGCGCAGTGTTCTTCGAGACGGGCTCACCGCCGCCCGCTGTGCCCGACGCTGCCGCCCCGATGTGGCCCATCGATATCTCGAACGCCCTGCGCAGCTATGCCGATGTGCACGATCGATCTTCTTGTCCTCACCCTTTCCTAGACGCCAGTATTTCAATTTCCCTTGTAAGATGCCCTGGCCGCAGGAAGTAGGATTTGATCATGCATACCGAGATAAACGCGGCAGTAGGAATCGTGAGAACCGTTGCGAGGCCGGACTGGAGTTGGGATGCATCCGAACTCGCGACGAATTGCCGAGAACTGACCTGGTCAGCGCCATCGCGGTCAGACGCCAGTACTCGCGTGGCCACTAATCTCCGCATCAACCGTCCTGAAGCCTTTGTGCACATCGAAGACGGAGCTGTGTGGGAAATGATGGTCTGGGTCTCCGATATCGAGGAACCCGACTACCGTGGTCCTTCACCGGCAGTATCCGGATTCGAGGCGATATTAGCGCGAATAATTGTCGAATTCGGTGAACCCTCTCAAGATCTATTCGATGAGGTCTGGGGATACCGCTGGGACCTTTCGAATACTGTGGCGTTTCTGATAGCAAGAGAAGACGGCATCTTTCTCGACCTCGTCAACCCCGAGGTGCAAAAGAAATGGGATGCGTGAACAACCAATCCTGGCTCATGCCGCTGAACGCCCGCAGCAGCCACCTGCCAACGCGCGGATCTGCCGCTGATCGCGCTGGTCGAACCGGCCACCGCAGGCGAATCGAAGGTCAACGGGCCAAGCTGATCCGAGACCGGCAGGCATTCGCTAATGCCGAGTTCAGGGTGTTTCATACGGTTGTGGGTCGAGGACGTGCAGACCCGCCAGACAGGAATGATCAGTTGGAATCGAGCTCCACACGCGCTGAAGCCCTCGTCGATGTTGCTGCACTGTGGATGCCGGACCGACCTGAGATCCAGGCCTGGTTTCGCGCGTTACTGGATGCGGTCTACGTCGCCGTAGCCGAGGATCAGTCGTTCATCGTGCTCGATGGAGAAGTCTTCGACGAGTACACATTCGACGAGCCGGATGACCTCGCTCAGCCGCTGCTGGACTGCCTTGCATCCAACGATCACCTCGCGGGATTCGACTGGAGGTCGAGCCCGGAAGAGATCCGCAGGCGACTCGAGTCACTGCCGTCCTGTCCCGGAGATCTATCCTGGGACTGGTATCCGGCGTTCGCTCGAGCCAACGAAGGACTCTCCTCGGGGGATCTCGCCAAGCGCTTTCTCGAGGCTCTGGGAGAGCATGCCTACGGGCGTGGAACTGCACTGCTGGCGGTAGATACCCTGTCCGACAGCTACGCGGTGACATTGATGCCCACCGATCTCGCCGAGCGGATCGCCTCTATCTCCTACGGGTGGGCACAGATCGTGCGGTCAGCTGAGTTCTGACACACAGGCCCGGCACGAACGTCCTGTCATGCCGCGACCCGGGCCGGCCCGGAGCGGCATGGGCAAGCCGCGATTTGAGCACCTGCCTCATCAATCTTCGGGCGGCCCTGGTGGATACAGGTCGAGCACGATGTCGAGTCCCAAGGCGGCGACATCGGCAAGCAAGTCAGCGGGCAGCGCGCAGCCGCCCTGACCGTTCTCGCTGCCGAAGCCGAGAACCAACTCCATTTCGCAATCGGCGGACAGGTCGGCCAGCTCGTCGCGGCATCCGTCCAACATGTCGACCAGCGTCCTGACGTGGTCGGCGAGATCGCTGTCGTTGGGCAGTCCGCTGCGCCGCAGCCAGAGACTGTTCTTGCGTCGAGCACCGGCCGGATGACAGGGACTAACCAGGCTGCCTTGCTCGAACTGTTTGTCAGCCACGATCCCCAGGCGCGCCGAGATCTCGCCCGCGGTAACAGTCAGACTCGCCAGACGAACCAACCCTGCCGACCATTTTCTGTCGTCTGACTGTGGCTGCACCTGTAGTTCCTCTGACACGGCCTCACCATCGCAGACGGGCCTGAACTAAGCGAACCCATTTATCAGGCTGCCAAAGGGGACTCTCGAGCTCGGGTGTTCGCTCGGCCGTCGAACGCACTCAACTGCCGCATACCGCGCTGACCGAACCGGCCAGCGCCGGCCGGGCGAAGGCAGCAGGCCGGGCCGATCCGACACCGACCAAACGCACCATCGTGCCGAGTTACGTAGGAACCCAGTGGTGTTCGCGTGCGAGTTCGGCGACGATGGTCACGGTATGAAAAGCGATGAATGCGGGTTCCCTGACCGCTCCGCGATCGAGGAGATGTGGCGGCAGGTTGTCCTCGGTGCAGTATCTCGCGAGATCGCCCACGACTGGGTCGCCCCCTGGATCGAAGACGACGACCCGCAGCGGTTCTGGCCGGCCGATGAGATGGTCGAGGCGGGTTTGATGTACCTGCACGGTCTGGACATGACCCAAGATACTGATCGATCGAACGTGATCGGCCATGGTGGACCGGGCCTCTACGTGCTGTCCGAGTCCGAAGTGGCTGAGAGACTGAGTCACTGGCTCGAGATGTGCCGCGAGTACGACACCGATCCGGTGGGATTCCGCAGGCGGGCGATGCAAAGAGCTTGGGAAACCCCGGAGTACCAAGGGAGCGCGAATCACCGGCGGTCGGGCGCAGCCACGGGTCGTCCACGGGCGACTCACACGAATCCGTGATGGGGTTGGACGCATGACTGCTGGGGTGGGCTCAGGTCATCGAGGACAACCTCGCCGAGTGAGAGATCGCGATAGATACGTTCTTCCGCCTGCTCAACGAGTTGGTTGCAGCACGCCGACAACTGCGGCGCGGGATTTGGACTCCTACTGTTTTCGAACGACAGGTGGCGTATCCGTTGTTCGGCGGCGCGAGTCCAATGGTGAATCTGGAACCGATCCACCGTTGTTGAACACCTGGGATCGGGCCCGCCGCGTATCGGTATGGTCCTTGGGATGCGACTGTCCTTACTCGCCGTGGGGTGGCGCGAGCCGGACCACGCCACAGATGCGGTGATACCCGAACCAATGCAGCTCGGCGACGTACTGTCCGCGATGTGGCAGATCGGCGTCATGTTAGAACCCTGGGCCGAGGAACTGCGTTGCCACTGCCGACCAATGGACGGTGCGGTTCATCACCGAACACCCCGATGCTTACTCGGCGAAAGAGCAACGGTCCGAGTCGATTCGAGGTCGACGGACATCCGCTTTCTTGCGCTGCCGGATCTGTTACAAGAGCGTTCAGTGGCGGCGCTCATTGGGCAACGGCCGGCGCGGACTCAGCGCGACGCCATCGCGCAGAACCGTCGACGGGTCGCAATCCGCGACGACGACCCGCCGTCCCCGCGAACCCGATTCCACCATCACGAACACCGTCGGTGGAAGGTTCTGCACAACGGGAGGTTCGACCCGATACTCGTGCACGGGGCGGGCGGTCCAGCCGGTGCTCTTGGACTCCGCCGAGGATGAGCCTGTCGACACAGACCTGCCCCAAGCCGTCGGTGTCGGCGAAGGGTCGAACGAATTCTTGATCAGTGTCGGTACTGCCCCGCCCCCGCTGTCGGACACATCGGCGCTCGTACCTCGGGACGTGCCGACCTGCTCGGTGAGCTCGGACAGCACGAACTTGAATCCCACGCCGACGAATTCGGCGGCGATCGCGGCCTCGTGCGGGTCGGCCAACCGCATGAAACAGGTGACGCCCGATCCGCCGAGGAAGTCGCGTAGATCCTCGCGTAGGTGCTCGATCAGCAACATCAGCCGCACTCCGAGACGACGAGCCTGCCGGGACAAGGCATCGAGGTCGCTCAGCCCGAGGCCCGCCACACCCGCGACGACGATGACATCGGGGTCTACGGTGGCCCGGATGCCCAGGTACGAGACCGGGGTGACCTGCAGTCGCATGTCGTGCAGCAGCCGATGGAACACCAGCAGGTCGAGGAACTCCTTCCGGCGGCCATCGGTGACCTCGTTCGCCACGATCGTGAGCTCAGCCGGTGGCCACAGCGGCGCGAACGTCGCGGCCGCAGGCTCCGCGGCCGACGATCGGCCGGCGGCGAGCCCGGTTAGTTCGGCCAGGAGATCCAGTTCATCGGTGGTGATCCGTTTTCCGCCGGATGTGTGCCTGTAGGTGGTCAGGTGCGCGAATTCGTTGTCCGAGAGCAGGTCCTGCGTGTGCGGATCGTAGGTCCCGCGCAGCACACCGAGTCCGGCTTCGATCCGTGCGAAGGTAAGCGGGAATTCGAGGTGTGCACACACCGCAGCGACCGAGCGCAAACCCGAACTGCGGGTTCCGATTCCCGGGTTCGGGACCGATTCGCGCAACGAATGCACCGCGGCCGACACCAGTTCCGCGACCTCCTTACCCGAGAGTCCATGCAGCAGGCAGTCTGCGCCGGTCCGCGGCGTCCACGTGTCGGGAGCACCGTTGTCCGTGCGAGCGGTGTTGTCCGAGAACGCGAATGCTCGCACCGAGTGCCCACGAGCGCTGGCATGCGACCCGAGGTCGTTCGCGACGTGATTTTTGCTGAAGTCCAGCACCAGTGCCCGTCCACCCGCGGTGAGCAACGAAGCGCACATGGTCGTCACCATCGCCGACCAACCCCGCTGCGTCCCACCGAACACATCGAGCCGTGCCGTGCCGTTCGCCGGAGACACCGGGAACCACACCCGTGCACGCAGGACGCGCTGATACTCGGCGCGATCATGGGCGGCAACCTGCGCCACCCAGCGCTCGTGCGCGGACTCGAACGATGCCTCGTTCGCCTTCCTCCGCCGCCGGAAAAGCTCGAGCCGGATCAGGTAGATGCTGTACATCAGGACCAGCGGCACGGCCGGCAGCGCGACGAACAACCCTTCGTAGCCCGGTTCCCCGGGGTCCGCGGGATAGGCGTGCTTGCCCCACGCCGGAGGCCAGTAGAACCACGTCATCACCACGGCGACAATCCAGCCCGCCGCGGCCCCCGCGATGGGGACCCGCGACGGAATCAACTGTGGGCGATCGTTCAACAGCGGCGAAGCCGACGGCTGCACGGGGGGAATGAACTCCCACCCCAACGGGGCCGGTGGAACGAACAGCCGAGTCCCCGCCTCACTGCACAGGGCGTCCCGGTGCGGTGGAGTCATCGAAGCGTTCACGCGCACAACCTCTTTCCTGGCTCCGTTCCACCGGTTACGAACCGGCGGAGAACTCGATTTCTAGGCCTGGAAGGCATGCGCGAACTGTATGAATGAGTCCGCTTCGCGATCGAGCAGCAGCCCACCGGAAACGATCGAATTCGCAGGTCACGGACGTGGTGTGAGTTATCCGGAACGGAAAAATGGGTCCCGCTCGAGCCGGATCGGACGCGAATGTTCTAGGCTTGGCACTTCGTAAAACCAAGGGGTGTAGTGGGTTCCACGACCACAGGGGCCGGGCGGTCCTCGCGGGTATTGTTCGCCGAACGGCTCCGCCAGCTCTATTCCGCGGCGGGCAATCCGACGCTCGAACAGCTGGCAGCAGCGGCCAACACTCGCTTTCCGAAGGATTCGCGCCAGTACGAGGTCTCCAAGCAGCGGATCAGTGACTGGCGGTCGGGGAAAAGCGTTCCTGCCAAATGGGATCCGCTGTATCGCGTGCTGTTGGTCCTGATCGACAAGGTGCCCCGCGGGGCGGGGGTCGACGCGAGCCTGCTGCAGATCGGCCGATGGCGAGACCTGTGGAAATCGTGTGTGGCCGAACGAGCAGTCACCCCCGCAGACACGGACAAGTGCCCCTACCCGGGTCTGACGCAGTACACCGTCGCGGACACCGCGCTGTTCGCGGGACGCAGCGCCGCGACCGTCGAGCTGGCCGAACTCGTCACGGCGAGCCCCGGAATCGTGGCGTTGGTCGGAGCGTCCGGCGCGGGCAAGTCGTCTTTGATCCAGGCGGGCCTGATCCCGGCACTCACCGCTGAGAGCTGGCAGACACAGGTTCTGAGCCCGGCACGGTCCACCCGCGAAACCCTGCTCACGCTGGCCTGGGAAGGTGAGCACCGGCTGCTGGTCATCGACCAATTCGAGGAGCTTTTCAGCGCGCTCACCACGGAACCCGACCGCATCGCCTACATCGAGGCGCTGCACGCACTCACCGAACCCACCGCCGGAACACCGCCGATCACGGTTCTGCTCGCGATCCGCGCCGACTTCTATCCCAACTGCATGGAACACCCCATCCTGCTCACCGCACTGGGCACACGCAGCTATCCGCTGGGACCGATGACCCGGGACGAGCTCGAGCAGGCGATCGACCGGCCGGCCGAGGTTCACGGGCTCACCCTCGAACCCGGACTGCGCGAGCTGGTTATCCGTGAACTCGGCAACATGAACTACGGGCGCGCCGATCACCAGTACAGCGCGGGCCTGCTACCACTGCTGTCCCACGTCATGGCCGCCACCTGGGAACAGCGAAAGGGCCGGGTACTCACCTTCACCGGGTACCGCGCGGTCGGCGGCATCTCGGGATCGGTCACCGCGACCGCCAACCGCGCCTGGCAGTCACTCGACCCCGCACAGCACCAAGCCGCCACGGCGATTCTGTACTCGCTGGTCAATGTCGGACACGACGGCAGGGACACCCGTCGAGTCCGGGCGATCACCGAGATCCCCGACATCGACCGGGCCGAGGTTCGCGCCGCACTCGACACGCTGGTGCACAGCCGCCTGATCATCATGGACGAGACCTCGGTGTCGTTCACCCATGAGATCGTGCTCGAAGTCTGGCCGCTGCTGCGTGAGCTGATCGACAAGGACCGCGCCGCCCATCTCGACCGCCAACGACTCGAACTCGATGCCACGGAATGGGCTGAGGCCCAACGCGATCCCTTCCTCCTGTATCCCCGGCCGCGGCTGGCCCTGCTGCTCGAACACACCGAGAACGCACCGATCACCCCTGCGGCCCGCGAATTCCTGACCGCGTCCGCTACCGCCCATCAGCGAAGCCGGCGACGTGAACTGCTGCTGCGCGGATCCGCGGTAGCAGCGGTGGTGGTGCTGCTCGCGTTGTCCTCGCTCGCCTACTTCCAGAGCAGGCTCACCGCCCAGCGCGAAACCGACAGGCTCGTCGCGGACATCCTCACCACCGCCGACGGCTTGAACACCACCAACCCGTCGCTCGCCGCCCAGTTGATCCTGGTCGCTGATCAGCTACGCCCCCATGACCCCGCCATCGAAACACGAATACTGCGCACGCAAACCTTGCCCCTGGCCACTCCCCTACGCGGGCACCAGGACGTGGTCAACGATGTCGCGATCGATCCGAGTGGGGCACTGATCGCCTCGGCGGGCGCGGACCACATTGTCAAGCTCTGGACTGCCGCACAGCAACCGCGAGAGTTGGCGTCCTTCCCGAAGGACGACGCTGCCATCACCGCGGTCACCTTCATCAGTAGTGAAATCCTGGCGGTGGGAACGGATTCGGGACTCGTTCGGCTCTGGAACATCAGCGATCCGGCCCGGCCCGAACCGCTCGGCGCGGCCTTCGCGAGCGGAACAGCGAACCTGCGCCTGGCCTACAGCCACGACCGGCGCACCCTGGCCGCCGCCGGCGCCGACCACACCGTCACCCTGTGGAACCTCACGAACCCGACCACTCCGATCCGGCGCGAGGTCCTGACCACTCCCGCCCCGGTCCGCGCACTGGCGTTCTCTCCCAACGGGAATCGCCTCGTCACCGCGAGCAATGACGCCGGCGGCCCGACCCTGTTCATACCGACAACAGCCGCCGGTGTCAGCTCCTCGGTGCTGGTGTGGCGGCTCGACCGCCCGGCCGCGCCCGTCGCGATTCCCGTCGAGGACTCCGCACACCGCGTGGACGCGGTCGCCTTCAGCCCCGACGGTTCCACGGTGGCACTCGGACACGGTGGAACGCCCGTCGATATGGGCATGCTCACCGAGGCCGGCGTGCGGTTGTGGTCCCTGACCGATACCGAAGCAAAAGCGTTGGGACCCTCCGTCTCACTGTCGGTGCGCTCGGGCCTGTGGTCGCTCGCCTTCAGCCCCGACGCGCGCACGCTCGCGATCGGCGCCGACGATGGCGCCCGGCTCTGGAACGTCGCCGATCCGGCCCGGCCGGTCGCACTCGGGCCTGCCCTGCGCAACGGCTTGAACACGTGCCCGGACCCTTCCGGAATCTGTCTCAGCGGATCGCGGTCGCTGAAGTTCACCGCCGACGGGCGGCACCTGATCGCCGGAGATGCCAGCGGCATCGTCCAATATTGGTCACCCCCACCGGGTTTCGTCGGCGGCCTGACCACGGATCTGATTCCCTCCATGTTCGATTCCGCGGGACAGCGCATGATCACCGGCTGGGATGGCAACGAGCTCCGCGTCTGGGATATGTCGGATCCCACCGTGCCGCGCCAGCTCGGAACCATGCCGGGCGGTTCCGGAGAAATCAGTTCCGACGGACGCATGATCGTGGCCACGCCACAGGGCCGCCAACGACCCGTGCAGCTCATCGATATCTCCGACCCGGCCAGATACCGGGTCCTGCATGAATTCCCCGAGGCCTCCTCGGCGAGTTTCATCGCAGGCTCCCGCCTGGTCACCGTCGACATCCGGTTTCGCGACGACGCGATATTCAACGTGACCAAGGTGCAGTACTGGGACATCGCGAGCCCCGAAAAACCACGTCTGCTCGGCACACCGGTCTCCGAACCCCTGTTCACCGAGAAAGCCCTCGGCACGGTCTCGAACAGCGACGGGAGCCTGCTGCTGTCCGGCGGGCAAGATCGCACTCCCGCCGGTGATCTCGAGGTCGTGGCCAAAATATGGGAGGTCACCGACTCGGCCCGGCAGCGGGAAATTCTGCGGATTCCGAGCGATGCCTCCGCGCCCATCTACAAAGCGGCCCTGCCCTACGATCAGCGCACCGCGATCACGGTGACCCGAAAAGCCATCCAGCTCTGGGACGTCAGCGATCGCGACAACGTCGCCAAACTCGGTGCGATCGCTCCGCCCGACGGCGTCACGGTCACCAACGCCGACATGACCCCCGATGGGCGCCTGATGGTGATCAGCGGCTCGGATGGCAGCATCCGTCTCTACAACACGCAGGACCGGTCGAATCCCACCGCCATCGGGCCATCGCTCGTGGATGCCGGAGTCGTCACCGGGATGATGTTCGCGGGAATGGTCCCCGCCCGCGGGTTCGTCGTGGGCGTCGGCCTGCTCAGTCAATTGCTGGTACTCGACCTGAATCCCGCGACCGCGGTGGAGCGTATCTGTCAGGTGACGCGTGATGTTCTCACCCCCGAGGCCTGGGACGCCTATGTTCCGGGCCGGGCTTACGATCCTCCGTGCTGACCGGCTCAGAACGCGCAGAACACCCGCTCCAACGCGGCCGCCAGGTGAACGACGGTCGGCGAATCCGACAGCAGGTGGTACTCGTTGGCGACCAATACCACCTGCTTGTCCCCGGAATCCGAAGTGGCCACGCCGCTGAAATACCCCAGTACCGCACCATATTTCACCCATACGGGCCCGCAGGCGCTGTCCCAGCGATAGATTCCCATCCCGAATCCGGTATCACGGCCCTGTTCGTGAAAGGTGCTGCGCAACAGTGACAGCTGCGCCGGCGCGAGCAATCGGCCATCCTGCTGCGCTCCCGCGAACACCGCCAGATCATCGAGGGTGGACACCATCGCCCCGGCGGCGCCATGGATTGTCGGGTTCGATACCGTCACATCTCGCACGAGAAAGTACCCGCGTAACCAATCCGGCCCAGCCTCCGCCGAGCGCGGGAAAAAGGTGTGCCGCAGCCCCAACGGCGTCACGATCCGCGACTGGATTTCCGCTTCGGCACTGTGCCCGGTGGCCGCTTCGATCACCATCGCGGCCAGGACGAAATCGGTATTCGAGTACACCTGCTTGACTCCCGGCTCCGCATACGGAGGTGACGCGGTGGAGATCTCCACCAGCTCACGGGGCTCCCAAACCCGGTGGGGGTCCGCATCGGCCGCGTACAACGCCGAGAAAGCCGGATCCCGGTCGTAGGTCACCATTCCGGAGGTGTTCTCGAGCAAATGCCTTACTCGAATCCGTTCCCCCGCATGGCCGTTGCCCCGCACGACTCCGGGGAGCCAGCGCTCTACGGTGTCATCGAGGGACACCTTGCTTTCCGAGATCAGTTGCAGGAGAACGGTAGCCACGAACATTTTCGTGATGCTCCCGATGCGCACCGGCGCACCCGGATCCGCCGCGGTTCCGGCGACGAGATCACCCACCCCCACACCCACCCGCTGGACCTGCTCCCCGCGTCGAAGCAGCCCGATCGCCCCCGGGTACCCCAGTCCGCCCACACCCTCATCGAGCGCGGCCCGTAGCACCTGCGCCGCGTCGTCCATGGGGGCCGCGTGGGCCGAATTCGTCCCTGCCGCACACGCACTCACGACAATCGCCATCCCGGCCAACGCTCGTTTCATCGGCTGATCTTCGCACCTCGGGCCTCGCCGAACACATCGTCGGTCGCACAGGTGGATAGCGGATTGTCATTGCTGCCAAGGATGAGAGGCGCCGGGCTCCCCGCCGGTTGCTCGGTTCGGGACCGCGCAGTGATCGTCGAACGTAGGCTTCCGCCGATCTCAAGATGCTTTGTCTCTGAGGCGATCCCGCGAACGGCATTATGCGGGGCGGCCCGGGGCGGCAGTCGTGTCAGCCACCCGGGGTGATGTTCACACCGACACCGTTGGGCACGGGAACCACCTGTACCTTGCCGTCTTTTATTGCTTGGTACAGGACGTAGCCGTCGGGTCCGAGCACCGCGACCAGGCTCCGGATCGCCTCCAGCTCGGTGGTCACCCGCACGTTCTCCTCGCCCTGGGCTCGTGTCGCCTCGATGGCGCGCTGGGTATCGGTCAGTGCCGCGCGTACCGGCTCGGGCGGGATCGGCTGCTGAATGGTCAGCTGCGGATCACCGCAGTCGCCGGTGGATCCGGGGGTGTAGACCGGACTGCAGAAGAACGCTTCGCCGCCCTGCTCGGCGATGTACTTCGCGAGCAACTCGCCAACCGCGCGCTCCCAAGTGCCCTTGGTCTCGGCGCTGGTGTACAAATCGCGCCAGGCAAACGCCTTGGTGGCGTCGTCGAGTGCCCGTTCGAGCGGATGGCCGATGTAATCGCGCAGCATGCGGACCCAGCCGTCGTACTCGTATGCCTCGTATTTGATGCCGATGCGTTCGTGGAACTGCTGCAATGTGTCGCAGTCGGTCTTGAGGCTGAAGGTCACCAGGCCGGTGACTTGAAGCTCGAGATCGTCCTTGGACACCACGGTCGCCTGGCCGATCTCCGCGTCCTCGTTGGCGGCGAACTCGAAGGTGCGCTGCCCGGCCGGGTAGAGGTAGACCTGATCGCCGGGACCGTGATACTCCCGGCTGCCGGGAGAGACGCAATTGGAGAACGTGGTCGCGCTGAAGGCCCCGGCGTCGTATTCCAGCCCCGCCTCATCCGGGTTCGGTGCCACCGAACAGCCGGTCACGAATACTCCGATAAACAGCGCACCCAGAATTGGTGCCCACCAACGTTTCCGCCCCATAACGCTGAGTATGAGGCGATCAGAAGTCGCTGTCCACCAACTATTCTATTCCGCCGGAAGGGTGTTGGCCGAGTCCGTCGAGATGCCGATGTGGCGGCTCGAGGCGATGTTCAGCGTCGAAGGTCAACCGGCGGTGTGCGTCTGGTTCCCGCGGGCGTCCGTGCCCTTCTCTGCGCAGAAGTCGAGGCGGACGGCGGACAGGTAGTGCGTGCTTTGGAGGTTGATGCCCGCGGGCAGTAGGAGCTTGTGGTCCGGCGGGCTGAGAACCTCGGCAAGTTCGTGGATCGGGTAGCCGAAGAGGTCGTAGTCGCCGAGAGCGACCGGAACGTCGGCGGCCCAGTCCAGGCCATACTGCCGCTCGATGATCAAGTGTCCCAAAGTCTGCTCGGCGCACTCGATGCAGGAGTAGGCCGTGACCAGAATGCCGTCGTGGACGAAGGAGATGGTCCAGTGCGCTCCGCACATCCACCCGCCGACGTGGACGTCCGCCAGGGTTGACGCCGTCCACTGCGCTGAATGCTCGGTCATGCCGAATCGCAGGACGCCCGCGTTCGCCGGGAGGGCAAGGCCGGTGCCGGGCAGCAATCGGAAGGTCACTCGAATAGTCTGCCTGCTCAGATGGTTCGGACCAATGAGCTACGAACGTCCGCGACTGCGGGAATCCGTGTACCTCGAAGGTTTGATCAACAGCTCGCGGCTGCGGGGCAATCAGTTGACGATGCAGAACGCTGGAGAATGCCAGGCGTACGCGCACAGCGCCCCGGTCACAGCCATGCCCACCACCGCGCCGGCCAGCAGACTCGACGCTCGCTTTCCACTCGACCTCGACACCGGATCCACTGGCCCGGAGCGGTTCTGCATCCGCGCGACCCCGGCGGTGTGAACAAGTGCTCCGGCCCCGAGTGCTGCTGTCGCGGTCCACACCGCGACGACCGCAAGACCTTCGGCCACCGGCGGGATCCGGTCCACGTCGAGGTACGGAGTGAACGTCGCGATTCCGCTGTGCTGCAACACAAGCGCACCGAACAACAGCCACAACACCACTGCCGACCGCACTCCAGGCCGAACCCGCCCACCCGGAGAACTGCTGCGGCGAGTGCGGGGCACGTCCGCCTCGGTGACGATCACCGCCAGCACCAACGCCGCCCCCACCGCGGCCTCGACCAGCAGAATCGACCTCGTGATCGCATCTCCCGCAGGAGATGGCCAGCACGGTGAAAGATCAGGAAAAGCACGCATCCCGAACCCTGATCCCACGATCAAAACACCCGCCCCCACACCGAACAGCCCCCGCCGCCAACGCAACCACCCCTGCCCGCTACGGCCTTGCACGACTTGCTCCTCGCCCGTCAATGTCCGCCCCCTCCGGTCTCGCTACCGCACCCACCGGCCCAGCGAGGCACCGCATGATCCACGCGGCCGCCTTGGCGACATGGGCCATCTCATGCCGGCGTCCGTGCGAGTACTGCAAGCCTCGCTCGGCCAGCTGCGGAGCAAGCTCCGCCACCAGCGCTGCCGAATAACGACCAATCATGTAGCTCAACGCATCTCGCCTTCACCTGTACCAGCGCATCGATTCTCGAGCCACTTTGTAACCGAACGCACCGACATGCCGCGTGGCGTGCTGACCGAACAGGCCTGAGGCGGCGAGATCGATCGCTCCCCAACGACATCCGCTTCTACCGACTACACGGCGACGCCGAGAAATCGCTGTAGGACAAGACGATTCGAGCTGGCAGGATGGGTCGGTGAAGTGGCCGCTCCCCCTGTCCCACGACCGCCTCGACGACGGTGCGGTGTCGTTGCGGTCTTACGAACCCGGCGACGCCGAAGAGCTGTACTCGGCGCTGTGCGACGACCGCGTGTGGGAGCACATACCGCGCACGGCGCCAGCGGATTTCGGCACACTCGACGCGGACATCGGGGCCGCCGTCGCGTCGGGGACGTGGTTGACATTCACGGTCCGCCGGGAGCGAACCGTGGTCGGCAGGACATCGCTGATCTGGGATCCCGCCGAACCAGGGGGTGTCGAGATCGGGGGAACCCAGTTCACGCCCGCAGTGTGGGGCACCGGGATCAACGGGCGGGCCAAGACGCTGTTGATCCGTGAGGTGTTCGCGAACGGGGCCGAGTGGATCAGGTTCCGCACCGACGAGCGGAACCTTCGGTCGGCGGCCGCCATCCGTAAGCTCGGCGCGACCGACCTCGGCGTGCGTCAGGACACGATCGTTCGCCGGGACGGAAGTACACGGCGCAGCCGCTTCTTTCGCCTCGATCCACCCGAATAGTCCGCGCGCCGGGTCGCATTCGACCGGTCAGGGTTGGCACCGTCCTGCACGCCGGGCAGCGCCCGCCGCACAGCCCCAAGTGGTCACCCACACCCGCCCGTCGGCCTGTGCCGGGCGAACCGCCCGTGATCACCTCGGGCGCCTACAACCGCGCAGACCGCGACCCCCAAAGTGCTGTGCGTGAAGACAGAGCCCGGCCGGCACGGAAGCTCGTTTCTCTCGAACGCGAGCGACGGACCACCAGACCGTCGGACCCGAGCGTTTCCGGACCGCCGCGTGCTGGCCGGCCGGGTTCTACGAGTCGCCGGAGGGTCCCCGACCGGTGTCGTGTTCTTACAATCGCCGGCGACATCTGCGTTGCAGACTTGGGCTGACAGGAACGTTGTTGCGAAAGGAAATCACATGTCGGTTGCCACGCTGAAGATGCTCACCCTGGACAGTGCCGACGCGCGGCGGGACGCGGAGTTCTGGTCCGCCGCGCTCGGTTGGGAGATTGCCCACGCGCAGGACGAGTACGCCATGCTCACCGGTCCGGACCACGCGCTGGGCTTCGGCACGGTCGCGGACTATCAGCCGCCCACTTGGCCGAACGAGAACGGAACCAAGCAGTTCCATCTGGATTTGGCGGTCGAAGACATCGAGGTGGCCAGCAAGCAGCTGGTCGAGTTGGGCGCTACCGTGCCGGAGTTTCAACCGGGCGAAACCTGGCGGGTGCTGCTGGATCCGAGCGGCCACCCGTTCTGCCTGACGCTCGCCGGGAATTGGAGCTAGAGGACCGGTCCGGCCGGTTCTGATCAAGTCTCCACGAATGCCGCGGTGCGCTGACCGATCCGGTCGGCGCGGCCCGGCAGGCGGCGAGCCCCACCGCGGCCGGGAGCATTCGCTTGCGTCGTGAACACCCATACCCCACCCCCGGTCACCGCCGAGGCCCGCGATTCCGAAGAACCCGAAAACCGCTTGCGGACAACGGGTTGCGCAGCGGACGCCGGCGGCGATGACCGTTTTCGTGTGTGCCCGTTGTGGGACCCGCCTGAGCCGCGCGGTCCGCGAGGTGCCGTGGACTGCACGCCTGCTGGACTTGCCCGCACATTCAGGCGACGAGGTCGACTTCCCCGCAGTGGATGTGCCGAGGATCGACCGGGCACGCCGACGCCAGCATGAGCTGGCCGACCAGTTCTACAACGACGAGCTCACCCCCGCCGACAGCTACTACGAACCGCCGTGACGGTGCATCAGATGCACGGCTGCGGAACGCCGACCCCGTAGCGATCGGCCACAGCCCGCGACGTCGGGCTTGTTCAGGATCTCCCGACAGCGATCAGCGCGGGCCGTCTCAGATTTCCGGAATTTCCGGCAGATCCCCCGAGCTCAGTCGCCGGGCGGTCCGGCTGTTCATGCCGAACATCCGCAGCACGCGGAAAGTCATCTCGTCGGAGAGAGCGTCCGCATCGGCGGCGGGGTCGGCGTCGAGCAACTGGAGCAACCCGAGCAGCGCGCCACCGGCCGCCATGACCGCCAGATCGGCATCCATCGGCTCGAACCGGCCCGCCTCCTGGGCGGCGCGGATGTCGCGGCGAGCGCGGGGGGCGAGGCCCTCGTCCCGCAGCATCACGGCCATGCCGGAGTTCAACACCACCTTGACCATTTCCGGGAGGCGGCGCTGGAGCCGCCCGGTCATCCGGAAGCTCACCGCGAA
Organism: Nocardia sp. NPDC057668; assembly: GCF_042799795.1. Lineage (NCBI taxonomy): Bacteria > Bacillati > Actinomycetota > Actinomycetes > Mycobacteriales > Nocardiaceae > Nocardia > Nocardia sp. NPDC057668. Next base: position 640,838 of record NZ_JBHVIC010000001.1, read on the forward strand.
CACCTCGGCGGGGTCGTCGTAGAGCGCGACGATGCCGTCGCGCATCTCGCTGTAGACCTGGAGCGCCGAGCGCACCGCTTCGTCGAAAAGCTGCTCTTTGGAATCGAAATGGTTGTAGAAGGACCCGAAGCCGACATCGGCGGCGTCGGTGATGTCCTGAATGCTGACCGCCGACCTGCCTTCGGACAGGAACTTGCGCGCCGCGCCGAGCAGCGCGTTGCGGGTGCGCTCGCGCCGGCGGTCGGTGCGAGTGGGCACCACTGATTCGGCTGCCATCGGCCCCTCCCCTCGTTGTCCGGACGAATCATATCTGAGGAAACGGTCAGTTGCGATCGTGAGCGATCACTCATTCTGATCAAATCATCAAAATCGTCTTGACAGCGAACTTCATCTTCACTGATGATTTCATCAACAACTCGTGGAGGTGGCCGTGACAAGCACTGACAACGGAGTCGAAGCCGGGCGAACGGTCCGGGTCGGCGACCGAGACATCTTCTACACCGAGGCGGGCTCGGGTCCCGCCGTCGTGCTGCTGCACGGCGGCGGCCCGGGCGCGTCGGGATTGTCGAACTACTCGCGCAACATCGAGGTCCTGGCGCGGCGGTTCCGGGTGATCGTGCCCGACCTGCCCGGTTACGGCCGTTCGAGCAAGCGCGTCGACCAGAGCGACCCGTTCGGCGACCTGGCCGCCGCGTTCGGCGGCCTGCTCGACGTGCTCGAGGTGCCCCGCGCCCACCTGATCGGCAACTCCTACGGCGGAGCCGCCGCGTTGCGCCTCGCGATGGATCGCCCCGAGCAGGCCGAGCGGCTGATCCTGATGGGGCCCGGGGGAATCGGCACCACGCGCTCGCTGCCGACCGAGGGTCTGCGCGCACTGCTGTCCTACTACACCGGGGCCGGGCCCAGCCGCGAGAAACTCGCCCGGTTCCTGCGCGAGCACCTGGTGTACGACGCCGCCACGATCACCGAAGACATGATCGATGCCCGCTATCGGGCTAGCCTGGATCCGGAGGTGACGGCCAACCCTCCGCTCCGCCGCCCCTCGGGACCGGCCGCCCTGCGCACGCTGTGGCGGATGGATTTCACCCGTGACCCGCGACTGCGCTCCGTCGCGCATCGGACCCTGGTGATCTGGGGCGAAGCCGACCGGGTCAACCGGCCCGGCGGCGGGCGCATGCTGGCCGAGCGAATGCCCAACTGCGACCTGTACCTGGCCGCGCGCACCGGGCACTGGGTGCAATGGGAACGCGCCGACCTGTTCAACGATCTCGTCGGTGCGTTCCTGGACGAGTCACGATGACCGAGCACCGGGACGACGGGATATCCGTATACGGCGCAGTGCATCTGGGCTATCTGGCCGTGCAGTCGCGGCGGCTGGCCGACTGGGAGCGCTTCAGCGCGCTGGCCATCGGCATGCACACCGATCGTCTCGACGCCGACACCCTGCGCCTGCGCCTGGACGACCGCGCATGCCGATTCCTGATCCGGCGCGGACCCGCCGAAGACGTGACCGCGCTGGGCTGGCATGTCGATGACCACACCACCTTCGACCGAATCCTGGCGCGCGTCAGCGATCGCGGCGTGCCGATCCAGGAGGGCACCGCCGAGGAGAGCGCCCTGCGCGGGGTCGAACGGCTGTGGCGCTTTCCGGGACCGAAAGGCCTGGCCACCGAAATATTCACCACCCCGCTCAGCGCCGGCGAGCCCTTGCGAATGCTCAGCTCCGGCTGGGTCACCGGCGAGGCAGGCCTGGGCCACGTCGCTATCACTTCCCGGGAACCGGAGGCGATGCACGCCTACTACCGGACACTTTTCGACTCCCGGCTCTCGGACTTCATCGACGAGAACATCTCCGGACTGCGGATGAAGATCCGATTCCTGCGTGTCAACGAACGCCACCACTCGATCGCGGTCGCCAACATCCGCGGCCTCAAGATCGACCCCGTTCGCACCCGCGTTCAGCACGTCAACATCCAGTCCGCGACCCTCGAGGACATGCTCGCCGCCTACGGCCGGGTGACCGGTCTCGGATTCCGGATGGCGTGGTCGGTCGGACAGCACACCAACGACCGCGAGCTGTCCTTCTACTGCGTCACCCCCTCCGGCTTCGAACTCGAAGTCGGCTGGAACCCCGTTGTGGTCACCCCGGAACTGGACGCCGCCTGGACGGCGACGACCTATCGGGGCATCAGCATCTGGGGCCACCACACCGTCGCGGAATCCCCGCTGGACAAACTCGCCCAGCTCCGCACCGCGGCCGCGCGCCTGCGCAGCCCGGAGATCACCGTCCCCGAACTCACCGGAAGCGTTGGCAGATGAGCGAATTCGACCACGAGGTCGTCATCGTCGGACTCGGCCCGACCGGGTTGACCCTGGCCAACCTGCTGGGCCGGCACGGCATCGACGTGCTCGTCCTCGAGCGCGAGCCCGACTACTACGGCCTCGCCCGGGCGGTCTACACCGACGACGAATGCCTACGGGTCTTCCAGAACGCCGGTGTCGCTGACGAATTGGCCGCCGACATGAACATCGACTCCACCGTCCAATGGGTCCGCGGCGACGGCCGAATCCTGGCCCAGTTCAACCAGATCGAGCGCCCGCTGGGCTGGCCGGTCTCGAACTTCCTGTACCAGCCCTACCTGGAGAACGGCCTCGAGCGCGCATTGGGCCGCTACCCGCACGTCACCGTGCGCCGCGGCCGCGCCGTCGTCGGATTCGACCAGGACACCGCGGCGGTGCGGGTCCGGCATACCGCCTGTTCCGGCACCGGCTACGGCACCCGCGATGCTCGGCTCGAGCCGGACAGCACCGAAACCGTGCGCGCGAAGTTTCTCGTCGGCTGCGACGGTGGCCGCAGCATCGTGCGCACCGAACTCGGAATCGACATGTCCGGCACCAGCTTTCCCGAGCGCTGGCTCGTCGTCGACCTGAAGGCCCGCGACGGTGTCGATGCGTTCCGGCACCTGCCGTACTTCGATTTCGTCTGCGATCCCGAACTGCCGATCGTGTCCTGTCCGCAGCCCGACGGCCATCACCGGTTCGAATTCATGCTGCGCGCCGATCAAACCAAAGAGCAGATGGAGGACACGGACACCGTGCGCCGCCATATCGCCCGCTATGTCGACCCCGACGAAGTCGAGGTGCTGCGCAAACTCGTCTACACCTTCAACGCCGTGGTCGCCGACCGCTGGCGCGAGCGCCGGATCCTGCTGGCGGGCGACGCCGCGCACATGACCCCGCAATTCATCGGCCAGGGCATGAATTCCGGTGTCCGCGACGCCGACAACCTGTCCTGGAAACTCGCCGCCATCCTGCGGCACGGCGTGGACCCCGAGATTCTGGACAGCTACGAACGCGAACGCCGCCCGCATGCCGAGGCGATGATCGCGCTCTCGGTCTTCAACAAGAACGTTGTCTCACTGGGTAATCCGATGCTGGCCGCGGCGCGCGACATAGGCATCCGTACGGCGGCGCGGTTACCCGTGCTGGGTGAGTTGATCAGGACCGCGAAGATCAAACCCGCGCCGCGCTTCCGGCGCGGGTCCTACCTCGGACTGCCCCGCCCGCTGATCCGCGGCGTCCAGGGCCGGCTCGCGCCCCAACCCGAGGTCCGCACCTACCACGGGCGACATCTGCGGCTCGACGACGCGCTCGGCGCCGGATTCGCCGTCCTTGGCTACGCCGCCGACCCGCGCCAGGCCTTCTCCGCCGCGGATCTCGAGACCCTGCGGGCGCTGGGCGCACGCTTCGTCACCGTCTACCCGCTCGGGGGACGCCCCCAGGGCAAACCGGGACAGGGCCGCGAGGACATCACCGACATCGAGGACCACACCGGTGTGCTGACCCGCTGGTTCCGCCGCGCACGGCTGCGTCCCGGCGGCGTGGTCCTGCTGCGCCCCGACCGGTACGTCTTCGGCACCGCGATGCCGGGACAGGCGGCGACGCTGATCGGCGCCGTCAACAGACAGCTTCGACCCGAGTTCGCGGTCGCCACCCGAGCCCAGGAGACCCGATGACCTCCCCCACCGACGCTCCGGCCGTTCTGACCGCGGCCCAGCGGCTGCTGAACGCGACGACGACCGGAATTCCCTGCGCGCCGATACGCGATCTCCTCGGCCGCGAGGACGTCGCGGCCGCCTACGCGGTCCAGAACATCGGGACCCGCCGTCGCAAGGCCGCCGGTGCGCGCGTGGTGGGCCGCAAGATCGGCCTGACCTCCCCGGCGGTGCAGCGCCAACTCGGCGTGGACCAACCCGACTTCGGAGTCCTGTTCGCCGACATGCAGATCCCGCAGACCACACCCGCGCGGCGACCCGCCCTGCTGCAACCGAAGGTCGAGGCCGAACTCGCCTTCGTCCTGGTCCGCGACCTCGACCACGACGCGCTGGACGCGCGGACCGTGCGGGCCGCCGTCGGTCACGCGGTGGCGGCGCTCGAGATCGTCGACAGTCGAATCGCCCACTGGGACATCAGCTTCGCCGATACCGTCGCCGACAATGCCTCCGCCGGCTGGTTCACTCTCGGCCGGGAGCGGCTCGCGCTCAGCGACTTCGAACCCCGCGACCTCACCATGCGCATGACCGTCGACGACGCGCTCGTCTCCGAGGGCAGTGGCGCGGACTGCCTGGGCGACCCGCTCGAAGCCCTGGCGTGGCTGGCCCGCACCGCCCGTGAGTTCGGAGATCCGTTGCGCGCCGGGGACATCGTGCTTTCGGGCGCGCTCGGCCCTATGGCGCCTTTGGCGCCCGGCGCACGAGTCCGTGCCGAGTTCTACCTCGACACCCTGGTCAGTACCGTCGATTTCAGTTGGGAGCCCCGCGCATGAGCCGCACCAAAGTCGCCGTCATCGGCTCCGGAAACATCGGCACGGACCTGTTGATCAAGGTCCTGCGGCTTTCCCGGCACCTGGAGCCGGCCGCCATGGTCGGCATCGACCCGGACTCCGACGGCCTCGCCCGCGCCGCCCGCCTGGGCGTGCCGGTCACCTCGGACGGGGTGCGAGGCCTGATCGCCATGCCGGACTTCGCCGATATCGAGATCATCTTCGATGCCACCTCCGCCGCGGCCCACCGAGCCAACGCCGCCGCGCTCGCGCCGCACGGCAAACGCCTCATCGATCTGACGCCCGCCGCGATCGGCCCGTTCGTGGTTCCGGCGGTCGATCTCGAGCAGCACCTGAACGCGAGCAACCTCAACATGGTCACCTGCGGCGGCCAGGCCACCATTCCGATCGTCGCCGCCATCAGCCGCGTCACCGAGGTGCCCTACGCCGAGATCGTCGCCGCCATCGCCTCGAAATCCGCCGGCCCCGGCACCCGGGCCAATATCGACGAGTTCACCGAGACCACCGGCGCAGCCCTGCGTGTCGTCGGCGGCGCCCGCCGCGGGCGCGCGATCATCGTGCTGAACCCGGCCGAACCGCCCCTGATCATGCGCGATACCGTGCTCGCGCTGATCAACGACCCGGAAAACACCGCGGCCCAATCGATTCGCGACTCGATCGCGCGGATGGTCGACTCGGTCGCGGCCTATGTGCCGGGCTATCGGCTCAAACAGGACGTACAAATCACACCCGTGCCGCCGGGAACTCCGGTGCACACCCTGACCGCCGAGCCGGTGACCCATCAGGTCTCGGTGTTCCTCGAGGTCGAGGGCGCGGCTCACTATCTGCCCGCCTACGCCGGCAACCTCGACATCATGACCTCCGCGGCCGTGCGCGTCGCCGAACAGATCGCTACCGCCCGGGAGCTGACCCGATGACCAGCGTTTATCTCCAGGACGTCACCCTGCGCGACGGCATGCACGCCCTGCGCCACCGCATCACCCCCGAGCGGGTGGGCGCCATCGCCGCCGCGCTCGACGCCGCCGGTGTCGACGCCGTCGAAATCGCCCACGGCGACGGGCTTTCCGGAGGCAGCCTCACCTACGGCCCCGGCAGTCACACCGACTGGGAGTGGATCGAGGCCGCCGCGGCCGCACTGCCCCGCGCCCGGCTCACCACGCTGCTGCTACCCGGCATCGGCACGCGCGCCGATCTGCGCCGCGCCTACGAACTCGGCGTTCGTTCGGTGCGCGTAGCCACCCACTGCACCGAAGCCGATATCGCCGCCCAGCACATCGACTGCGCCCGCGAACTCGGCATGGACGTATCCGGTTTCCTGATGATGAGCCATATGAACACACCCGCCGGGCTCGCCGGGCAAGCCAGGCTGATGGAATCCTATGGCGCGCACTGCGTTTACGTCACCGACTCCGGTGGCCGACTGACCATGGACGGCGTGCGCGAACGGGTCCGGGCATACCGCGAAGTACTCGAACCGAGCACCGAGATCGGAATCCACGCCCACCAGAACCTGTCGCTGGCGGTCGCCAACAGCGTCGTCGCCGTCGAGGAGGGCGCCACCCGGGTGGACGCGTCGCTGGCGGGTCTGGGTGCGGGCGCGGGCAATACGCCCCTGGAGGCGTTCACGGCCGTCGCCGAGCTGACCGGATGGCAGCACGGCGCGGACCTGAACGCCCTCACCGACGCCGCCGACGACCTGATTCGCCCGCTGCTGGACCGGCCCGTCCAGGTGGACCGCGAAACGCTGACGCTCGGCTTCGCGGGTGTGTACTCCAGCTTTCTGCGCCACGCCGAAAACGCCTCGGCGACCTACGGGCTCGACGTTCGTACGCTGCTCACCGAAGCCGGCCGGCGCGGTCTCGTCGGTGGTCAGGAAGACATGATCGTCGACATCGCCCTGGATCTGATGTCCGCGCGCGGCTGAGTTCCCTTCGACGCCTTCGCACATAGAGAGTTAGAGAGATTCCGCATGCCGTTCCGTCCGTTCTCCCCCGCGCCCACCAGCCGACGCCGCCTGCTCGGCGGGGCCGCGGGCGCACTCGGCGCCACCGCGCTGGCCGCCACCGGGCTCGGCTCCGCCCAGGCCGCGCCCGCGCGCCGCCAGTCCCCGCCCTCGGGCACGTACCGGATCGACCTGCACGCGCACTGCCTGCCGCCGGACTATCGAGCCTCGCTGCTCGAGCACGGTCACCTCACCATCGGCGGTTATCCGACCCCGAACTGGTCGCCGGAGGAAGCGATCGCGTTCATGGACTACTACGGAATCCAGGCTCAGGCGCTGTCGATCTCCGACCCCGGCGTGTCCTACCTGCCCGGCCCCGAGGCCATCGACATGGCCCGCTACTGCAACACCTACGCCGCCGACCTGTTCCGCGCGCACCCCACCCGGTTCGGCGCCTTCGCCGTTCTGCCGATGCCCGACGTCGCCGCCTCCATCGCCGAGGCAATCTACGCCCTGGACACACTCGGTCTGGACGGGGTGGTCCTGCTGACCGCCTACAACGGCATCTACCTCGGCGACCCGCGGTTCGAACCGCTGATGATCGCGCTCAACCAGCGCAAAGCGTTCGTGTTCGTGCACCCCGCCGCCATCCCCGCCGACGCCAAACCCGAACTGCCCCTGCCGGATTTCCTGGAAGAGTTCACCTTCGACACCACCCGCGCCGCCACGCTGATGATGGCCACCGGCATGACCCAGCGCTATCCCGACATCCGCTTCCAGCTCTCCCACGCCGGCGGCACGGTGCCGTTCCTGTCGCACCGGATCAGCGTCGCCTCGCAAACCGTGCTCGGTGAGCTGTGGCCCGAGAGTCTGCCCAGGCCTTCGGTACTGGACACGAAAAATCAGATTTCGCGCTTCTACTACGACACCGCCCTGAGCGCCTCACCCGCCGCCATGGCCAGCGTGCTGGCGGTCACCGCACGCGACCACATAGTCTTCGGCTCCGACTGGCCCTTCAGCGCCGCGACCCTCCCCCAAACCGGCGACCGCGACCCCGCGCCCGGTCTCAGCGATGTCTTCGACAGCGCCCAGCGCATGGAGGTCGAGCGCCATAATCCGCTCCGCCAGCTGCCCCGCCTCGCCCGGGCGGTCGAAGGGTGACCACGGTGCTGGGCCACTGTCGATGCGCGACCGGGACAACACCGGGCCGCCACGAAAGTGGCGTGGACCGGATGCGCTGACCTGCCGCATCACCTGAGTCGTCGCGCACTCTCGGCCGAGTGTCGTTGTGGCTGGCTACGATTCGCGACGTGTCACATTTCTTGAACGTATACCTCCTCGATCTGATCGAGCTCGAGGCCGTCATCGGGTCCGGGAACGAGGAGTTCCTCGGCCGGCTGCTGGCCGAAGCGCCCGATCATGATCCGGAGTGCGGCTTCTGCGAGCCGTGCGAGTCATCGGACTGCGAGGGTCCCGACTGCGAGGAATGCGAGTACTGCGAGGACGCGCAACTGCCGCACGCGCTGCGGACAATTTTCGCCGGAGGTCCCTTCAACGAGGTTTACGCTCACGCCTACGTTGCGGCGTTGGAATCGATTTGCCAGGGCCTCGGCACGTCGGCGGGCGAGGTGAATTTCTGGTTCGGCTACGAAGGTCTTCCGGACGTGATCCTGACTTTGGCGAGCAGCATGGACGGCAGGGACCCATTCCCGTACACCGAGGACAACGGCTGGGGCCATATCGGCAAACAGGGCTGCGCGGACCAGTTGGCCGAATGGGAGACCATCGCCGCCGGGCCGGACGACCACGGCGGCTACGCGGATTCGATCGTCGACTGGTTCCGTCAGTCCACATCCGACAAGAAAGATCTCATCGGCTTCTGGGCCGGGTAGTCTCTGCCGATCGGTGGCCGCGTCGGCACCCGAATAGTCAACTGCCGCATACCGGGTCGTGGCCACTAACATCAGCCCGGTTCGGCGCGTTCGTACCTGTCTTGGGGGATTCTCGTGGGTGGCTTGATGAAGTTCGTCTTCAATCTCTTCTTCGGCGACCTGATGTGGATCATGATCGGTGGCCTGGTTCTGCTGTTGGTAGCCGCCTTCGCCTGGGAAGCGGTCGCCGCGGCGGTCTACTGGGTCTCGAGCTTCTTCCGAAGAGACCACGAACCCGATGAGCAACCGGAGCGGCCGTCACACCCGAACCGCAGCGCCCGAACTCTCGAACGCCGCAAGGCGCGCGTCGCCGAACAACGAGCCGCACTCCGAGCGAAGCACTCCGACGGATTGCGATAACGCCATCGAAATCGCTTGCATGACAACGCATGTGCCACGCAAGATCCGCGCAAGGACGAGTGCGGATAGTGGCTGCTATGACTTCCTCCTTTGAAACCGAATTCGAAGATCGCACACGGATCAGCAACCTCGTGAGCCGCTATTACAGCGCGGTCGACGAGAAAGCCGTCGACAGAGCCCTTGTCGAAGCGGTGTTCACGCCTGACGGAAGGTGGGTCAGTCCGACCGGGATAGCCCGAGTCGGGCATGAGGCGATCGCCGATCAACAGATCGCAGCGGTGGCCATGTTCCGCGCCACCCACCATGTCACCTCCGACCACTTGGTCGACGTCGAGGGCGATTCGGCTCGGCTGCGTGCAAATCTGACCGCTATGCACCTGTGGGGCGTGGAGGCCGGCGATTCCGCCGCACTCGAATCGCACTTTCTGGCGGGAGGAGTATTCGAAGGCGTCGCGCAGCGGACCGGTGCGGGTTGGCGGCTGTCCGAGTTACGACTGCGGATCGTCTGGCGGACCGGTGCATTGCCGATTCATGTCGCGCCCGAGTCACTGTGAGGGAACGACGCACGAGGCGAGCGCGGACGGGCCGAAACATGCGCGCGTGGCTTTCGGTGTGATGCGCGGGGTTGTCGAGTGCCCGGGTCAGTCGATCAGCTCGATGCCTCGGGCACGCAACACCGCTTGAAGCTCGGAGTCGAGCCACTCCGCACCCAGTACGCGCTTCAGATTCGGGAGGAGGTGGAGGTCGTCGAGGTTGGCTACGTCGAACTGCGAGCCTTCCCCATCCCAGTGCGGGCAGCAGTCGAAGTAGATCTGGCAGCCGCCGTCGAAGATGAGCTGTTCGACCTCGGCGAGCAGTTCAGCGGGGAGTTCGAGCTCCTCGAAGTAGGTTTTCGCCTCGGGGACAACCTGGTCCCAGTAGTTGTCGGCGGAGTATTCCCACAGGTCGCCGTCGAAGCCCTGGGCGCTCAGCGTGGTTTCGAGGGACCACGGTTCGAGCTTGGGTGAGCCCTCGTACATTAGTGCTTCGATAACTGCCAGTTTGAGATTGAAGTCGACGAACCTAGTCACGGGTCCAAACTAGCGGCGGCCTACGACAGCAGCGGCGCTGCGAACCGGTGGACGTCACCCGGCGCGGCACCGGGACTACGGTTGGTTCGTGATCTCGACCTTCGAGGGTGCACCGGCCGGGCAAATCATTCTGCTCAACGGCGTATCGAGTTCGGGGAAGACGAGCCTGGCTCGGCAGCTTCTTCTTGACCTCGACCGGCCGTTCTTCCATATCGGGGTGGATATGGTCGGGGCGATGCGTTCCGAACCGCAGACCCGCCTGTTGGAGCAGGATGCGCTGCAACAGGTGTTGCGCCGGACGCGGGCGGGTTACCACCGTGCCGTCGCCGCAATGGCGTTGGCCGGCAACGACATAGTGATGGATCACGTGTTCAGTGAGCCATGGCGTTTGCTGGACTGCTTGGAAGTCATGACCGGAATCGACGTGGTGTTCGTCGGCGTTCATTGCGCGCCCGGCGAATTGGCGCGACGGGAGAAACACAGGGGCGACCGCGCCGTCGGCACCGCGGTGGCGCAGTTGGCCGCCACGCATGGGCACGGCATCTACGACTGCGAGACCGATACGAGCGCAAGCACTCTGGCCGAGTGTTCGGACGAGATTCGGCGATGTGCCGGCTCGCTGTCGACCCCGCGCGCATTCGACCGGCTCCGCGCCGAACTCTGATGCGGCCGACTCCGCGGGGCGATCGGGGGCACTAATTTCGGTTGCGAGGCCGTCGGCCGACGTGGTCTTTTGAAGCCCTATGAAGCAGCAGAGACCGGCTACCGCCCGGGCCGTCACGGACGGCATGAAGCTGCACCGGCATTCGGTGCAGCGATCGGATCGTGTCCGCACGATCATCACCCTCCGGCCCGGCACGCGAGCCAGATTCAGCACCAACCGTTTTCACGACACCTGGCATGTGCTCTCGGACGACCATGGCGCGCAGCTGCTGGCACGACTACTGTGGGGGCTTGCGTATCAGGCCCGGCCCGGCACCGTTGTGCTCATCGACCGCTCGTTCCTCACCCCGAATCCGTTCGACGCCGATCCCGCCGACCCGATCGTGATCGTGCCCGGCTGGTGCACGAAATTCGACGATCACGCCGCGCGCCACATGCAGAGCCGACTACCCCTGCGTCAACCGGACGGCACGGTGCGCTGGCATACATTCGGCCTGGATCGAGCGCTCGAACCCGAAGCAAGCGAAAGCTATTGGGATCGTCGACGATTCCGCAAGGACAAGGGCAGGATCTCCCGCCGGTCCGGGCTGCTCGTACTGACTCCCCATACCCCGGACGAAGCCCGCGACTGGGCGCTGCAGGCGGCCGGTCTCGACCCGAGCGGCGGGTGGGGTTCGGACTACACCTACCTCGGCGACTGGGACTACGGCTACGAGGGCGAGGTGCAGATCTTCCGCCGCTTCCGCCAGATGGTGAGTGTCGCCTCCACGGCCCGCGCACAGGTACTCGACGGCCCCAACCCGCCGACCGACCCCGACGCTCTCCGCCCGGCGGTGTGGCATCGGGCGGAACACGTCCGCGGCGACGCCCACCTCCGAGTTCGCGAATCAGGTTCCGGCGGTTACCAACTCGGCGACGCTGCCGCCGCGAAACTCGCCCACGCCGATGTGTCGAATCTCGAGGATCTGGCGACGGTCGGTCCGGCGGAGGCGTACCGCCGCATGCGCGCGGCCGGGGTACCGGGCCTCGACCGCGAGATGCTCTGGGCGATGGAAGGCGCACTGACCTACCGTGATCGGCGCAATGTCTCCGCCGACAGACGCAAGGAGCTGCTCGCCGAACTCGGTGACGAGCCGCCACGCCAGTCTGCGACGCGACGTACCGGTCGCGGCCCCATGCAATCGGGCCCGTACAGGCGGGGTCAGCGCGTCGGTCGGCGCGCATAGCCGCTCCGAAGAAGCGCCCCGGCAACCGTCACTGAAAAGAGAAGAGCCCGTTCAGGACTCGAACCGGTCGAGGGGTCGCCCGGTCGAACGGAGATTGCGACCAGCACCCTCACCCGGCGTGACCCGGCGACAGCCAAGGCTCCCCCCGCACCGGGCGATCGTCGAGCACCCGGCGCTCGTTGTCGCGCAACCTCGGCTCGTAGAACGCGAAGAACACCTTCCCGACCAGATCCCGGCGGCTGTGTACCCCGGTCTTGTCGAACACGCTTTTGAGGTGTTGCTGGACCGTGTGGGCGGATAGCACCAGATCCGCGGCAATCTGGGAGGTCGAGGCGCCCTGCAGGACCAGGCGGGTGACGTCCTTCTCGCGTTCGGTCAGGCCGTAGGCGGACATCAGGAGCGGGTACAGGCGGCCGGGAGCGGCGGGCTCGATGATCACCGCTATCCGGCGGTCGCCGGTCGAGTTCAGGCACGCGCCGTGTAGCACCACCCAGGTTCCGGAGTGGGACAGCACCCGCACCACCGTGATCTCACCTCGCTCGGGATGGTCGGCTGCCCGGAGAGTCCGGCCGGCGAGGGTGAGGACCGCGGACGGCAGGCGGCCGGTCGGCCAGTCGCCGTCGGGGAGGTCGGCGAGCCAGCGATCGACGCCGGGCGTGGTGGACTCGACGTTGCCGGCGCTGTCGAGAATGAGCAGGCCGGGAGAATCGACCGACTCGGGCTCGCGGGCCTGGCCCAGCAGCAACGCCGACCGGGCGCCCTCGGCGAGCACGGACGCCACCGATCGCACGAAGTTCTTCTCGGCCTCGTCGAACATCGGCGCGCCGGGTTCGCGGTAGAGCGCCAGCGCGCCCCACACCTCGCCGGACCGCGTGCGCAGACCGGTCACGAGCTCCTGATCCCCGCCCATCTCCATGTTCCGGTGCCAGCGCGGACTGCTGGCGGGATCACCGCCGGTCGCCTCGTGCAGGGTCGACATGCCCGACTTCGAACGGGCCACGTCGACAAGCTGATTGACGTCCTCGGTGTAGTACTCGCTGACCAGCCAGTCGCCCGGGAACTCGTCGAGACCGCGGTGGAAGTGACTGGTGATCAGCAGCGAGGCCGGGTCCAGGGTGTAGAAGCAGGGCGTCCAGTAGTGCGGGACGACGACCGCGAGCACCTCGGTCGAGGCCTGCCACAGCGACACCAGATCACGGGGCTCGGCGCACAGCCGGCTGATCTTGTCCGCGGCACGCTGCCAGGTATCCGCGCTCATCAGACAACGGTACGACCCCTGCGGCCGCCGCGAAATGCCACATTTCTGGTATTACCCGGTGACCGGCGGATCCCTACCGTCAGCGGTATCCGAACCATCCAGGAGCCCGCGATGACGACAACCACACCCAAGGTCCGGTTGGCTCCGCCACCCCCGGCCCTCATGCGCATGATCAACCCGTTCGTCCGGCGGATACTGGCGGATCCCCGGCTCAGCCGTCGCATCGACCTGCAGGTACTGCTGGAATGCACCGGCCGGATCAGCGGCAGGACACTGCGGATACCGGTATGCCTGCACACCATCGACGGCGTGCCGACGGTATTCACCGAACGCCCGTGGCGGCTGAACTTCACCGACCCCGCACCCGTCACCATCACCCGGCACGGACAGGTCCGGGCGGGTCACGCCGTCCTGCTGCACCCGACCCCGCACGAGCTGGGCGCGGCGCTGCGACAGGCCCTCGATCACGGCGCGACGCCGTTCGAGCTCGGGCTCAAAGTCAGTCGCGGTCACGAACCGACCGTCAAGGATCTGTCGGCCATCACGCGGTGCATGATCCGCGTCGATTTCGATCAGGAGTGAGATCCCATGGAGATCAACAGGATAGGACGCGACATCAGCGTCCTGAGCGATTGCCAGCCGGTGCCGGGCATCGGGTTCATCCCGGTCAACGCCTTCGTACTGCACTCGGCCGAGCCCGTTCTCATCGACACCGGGCTGCCCGGCCGCGATTTCACAACCGCGCTGGGTTCCGTCCTGCACCCGAGCGACATCGAGTGGATCTGGATCACGCACCCGGACCGTGACCACACCGGTGCGCTGCGCGAGCTGCTCGACCTCGCACCGCGCGCACGGCTGATCACCACGTTCCTGGGAATGGGTTTGATGTCGATGGAGGCTCCCCTGCCGATGGACCGGATCTACCTGCTCAATCCGGGCCAGTCGCTCGATGTGGGCGATCGGCGGCTCACCGCGTTCCGGCCGCCGCTGTTCGACAACCCGTCGACCACCGGCTGCTTCGACGAGCTCACCGGCGCCTGCTTCACCTCGGACTGCTTCGGCGCGCCCATGCCGTCCGCCGAGCTGGCCGGCTGCCCTGATGTCGGCTACCTCGACCGAGCCGAGCTGCGCGAGCGGCAACTGCTCTGGGCGACCGTGGACAGCCCGTGGGTGCACAACGTCGACAAGCCGCGCTACCTCGACACCCTCACCGCCCTGGCAGGATTCGACCCCGCACTGATCCTGGGCACCCACCTGCCCCCCGCGCCCGGCCGCACAGCGGAGTTCCTCGACATGCTCGCCGCCGCGCCCGATGAGAAGCCGTTCGTCGGTCCCGACCAGGAGGCCCTCGAACAACTTCTCGCTACATTCGAGCCGTGAGGGTGTCGATGTCGTTCAGCCGCAAGACTGCACGCTAGCAAAAGTCGAGCCACCACCAGCCGCCACCCAACTCCATTGTGGGGCAGATGGGTTCGCCGAATCCGTTGTACGGTCCGGGATCCGGTCTGCCAACGAAATGCCCGTAACCGTGAGCATCGTCCGGGATCCCGATGTAGTCGGGTACGAACCGCACCGGGTGTCCGCCGCTGGTTCCGATCACGGCCACCTTGCAGTTCGCCGACACGAAGCACAGGTGTGCGGGCAGATCGACACCGTAGTAATCGATTTCGCCGTCCGCGGGAAGGTCGATCTGCGCGGCAGCGGAGAACGCCGGTCGCTCGACCCAAAACCTGATCCGGGCGGTGGCTTCCGAGTCGAAGTAGAGCAGGACCGAGCCGCCGACCCCGATCAGTGCGAGCACCGCGGTTGATATCCGCGGCCACAGCCGCTGGTCACGGCCGGCCAGGAACAGCATGAGCACGAAGCCGGCCACGACCGACATGAAAACTCCCAGCAGCAGCGGAATGGCGAAAATCCAGAACCGGGTGAAGAACCAGCCACGATGAAGCGTCACCCCGAGCATGAACACGGCGAGGACAAAGGCACACGCGGGGACGGGGTTTCGCAATGCGTTGACGAGCATCACCGAAACCTACGGCGGCGATGTGCAAGAAATGCGCGGGAATTGTGTGGATCGTGTGCGCGAAGAACCGAGTTGCCGCACCCCGCGCCCACTCTCTCGCGGCCTTACGGCTCCCACTCCGAGAGGCGTTTCGACCCGGCATCGAACATCCGCCGAAATGTCGTCACCGCACTGTACGGTCTGGGTGTATTGGTACGAAGGTCGCGCTCAGCGCCATACCGGCGGGGGCGTGCGCGCTGGACCGAGTTCAGCGCCACCGCAAAGGAATCGATCCATGGGCTACCCGGGATATCCACCCAACCCCCAGCCGCAGTGGGGGCAGCCGCAGCAATGGGGGCAGCCGCAGCAGCCGGTCAAGCCGTCGCTGTGGTGGATCGTGCCGGGCATCGTCGCGATCATCGCGGGGATCGTCGGCGCCGCCGTGTTCGGTTTCAGCGCGTTGTTCCAGGCCCTGGACGAGGTCGACGACTATCAGCGGGTGCAGTCCCCCGGATCGGGCGAGGTCAGTCTGACCGCCGACACCGACTACACGATCTACCTCGAATACTCCGGTGCGAGCGAGTACGGCCCGCAGGGCGATGTGTACGTCACCCTCACCGACCCCTCGGGCGACAGTGTTCACCTGACGGACCCCAAGGGAACCACGACCTACCAGGTCAACGCCGTCGAAGGCCGGGCCGGGTTCACCTTTCACACCGAGCAGGCCGGCAGCTACCTGCTGACCGGCGAGAGTTCCGCACGGATCACCCTGGCGGTCACCGAGGGGTCGCCCTCGGCCGCCTTCGGAACCATCGGAATCGCGCTGGGGATCGTGGCGGCCGGATTCGTTGTCGGCCTTGCCATCATCGTGACGGTGGTGATCATGCGCGGGCGCAATCGGAAGCCATTCGGGTTCCCCAGGCAGTAGGGACCGAATCACGAAAGAGGCTTTGCGCCGGTCACTTCGGTGGCGCGGCAGGGGCGCTGGTCGGGATTACGGGGTGATAGTCCGTCGGCAGGGGCTTGATGACCACCGGCTGAATCAGCCGATTGTTGCCGACCGGGGCCGGATCGGGTTCGTAAAAGAACACCGTCATGCCGACGGCCACCAGCGTTATCGCGACGACCGCGCCGGCGATCGGCTTGACCAGCCTCATCTCATTGCCGAGTCTCGAGCGCAGTGTCGATTCGGAATCGTCCGGCATGTCGGCCCCCTGCCGCGTCAGCGTCTTCGACAGGTCCGTCGGAGTGCGGATCTCGACCGTTACACGAGTTGACGAAAGTCCCACCCTGCCTTGGGTTTAGCCAGCAGCGGGCAATCGTTCGATCGCTCGGAAGACTCCCGTGTGTCAGATTCAATGACGCCCGACGCTGCCAGCAGAATTGCTGCCGGACCCAGCACCCGAAGGGAGTTGCCATGAGCATGTATTTCCAGATGGGCGACCGCGACCTATGGAATCCCGGTAACCGGTCCGGGGCGATGTTCGTTTCGCTCGCCGAGGCCATGAGCCCGATTGTGGAGAAGCCAACCGGGCTACGGGCGCAGGAATTCGACCCGGGAACCATCGACGTGGATATCGAGCAATTTCGCGCGTTCACCGTGGCACTGGCCGACGCGTACGGGACGACGCAGAACATGGTCTATCGCCGGATGGTCGAGACGATTCTGGCGATCTGCCTGGTCATCACCGAGCGCGCCGGTGTTTCGGTGGAGATCGAAACCCGCGGTCCGTCCGGGCTCGGTGATCGCGTCGCGGAACTGACCCGTGCAATGGCGCGGTGATTGGCTGAACAGCCGTCCGAATCGGCATACGAGCGGGCGCATCTCACGCTAGTGTCTGGCCACATGCCAACCCTGCCGCGGTTCGTTTCCGCTGTCGCGCTCTTCTTCGGGCTGGCCCTGGCGATGCCGGCGATCGCGACGCTGTTGTTCGCGACCCTGCGGCACCCCGAGTGCGCGATGATCCCGGACTCCGTCGGACCCTGCGACTACTGGGGCCGGGTCGCCGAGTACGGGCCGTTCATCATGGTGGCGGGGACGATTGTGATGGCAGCGCTCGAAGGGGCGGCGCTGGCGCTGTTCGCGATCGGTTACGGCGTGCGCAGGATCGCCCGGTAGGCGGATGCCGCCGATCGGGCCCGCCGATCAGGCAGTCCACGCGCTGATTCGCACGATGGTCTCCGTGGCGGTTCCCGCGACCAGTACATTCCCGCGGAACCCCGTGTTGCCGCGGCCGGTCAGATCGCTGAGCACCAAGTCCTGCCGAATGGCGCAGTCGATGCCGGACGCCAGCTCCGTCAGGTTTCGCTCCGTCAGTTCGGCGCAGGTCACCGGCCGAGCCGCGGGCTGATCCACCGTTTGGGGTGGGCGGGCGCGGAAAAGTGTTGGGTAGCGCTCGAACTCGGACGGCGGGCCGGTGAACGAACCATTGAAGGCGCAGCTCTTGATCGCGTCGCCTTCGCAGATCGAGGTCATCGATATCAGGCGCCAGTTGTCGGGGATGTGGATGTGGAACTCCCGGGCCATCTTGTCCCTGGCGTCGCTGTCGGTGAGGTTCGTCTTGACGACCTCGGGGACGATCAGCGAGTCGGCCAAACCCGCGAAGCGGCTCCAGACCAGAACGAGGATCGCGACGACCACCGCGCTCAGCGAAGCCAAGCCCAGCAGCATCAATGCAGCGGCCTTCGAACGTTTGCTCGCGCCAGCGGGGGTCGAACCATCTTGCCGCGCAATGAATCCCATCCGGTCCTCCCTGACCGAGATCCTACGCACGCAGCGAGCCGCCACGCGCTTTTCATCCCGAAAGCCGGTTGAGCTCACCCGGGCGGCACCGGGCAGCCTCCCGACCGACGTCGGTTGGAACGACGCGGCCGAACGTCGTCGCGGAAAGAGTCTCCGGACAAGGGCGGCCCGAAATCGACGGCCAGATCTCAGATTGGCGGCGGTCCGGGGCGGTGGCACACGTTCCCGCTATGGTGGCTCGCGTAGCTGTCTGCGGACACGGCCGAAGACCTCATTGTCGGGAACCCGGGAGGGTATTGCCTTGCTGAACAGGATATTTCGGATCGTTGCGGTTGTGTTCGTGCTGGTATGGGGCTTCACCGGCGTGGTCGCGCGGGCCGAACCGGATGTCTCGCAGCAGGTGGTGCTGACCCTGCCGGAGCCGACGGGTGAAGACGCCGTCGGGGTGGTCGATCTGCATCTGGTCGACGGCTCGCGGCGGGATGCGTACGGGCCGGGCGGGGCCCGCGAGCTGATGGTCAGCGTGTGGTATCCGGCCGCGGCGGAGGCGAGAAGTCCACGGCGCGCGTGGCTCTCGCCGAACATGGCGCGGATCTATGCCGGCAGCCTGACTCGGGTCGGCGCTGCGACGGACGGACAGTGGGTGTTCACGCCCGGGCACGGCGGGGTCGGGGCGGACGCGGAGGCCACCGGGGGACGGCGGCCGATCGTGATGTTCTCGCCGGGGCTGGGAATGCCGCGCGAGCTCAGCACCGCGCAGGCGGAAGATCTTGCCAGTCATGGATTCGTCGTCGTCACCATGAGCCATACCTACGAGTCGGCCGCCACGGAATTCCCGGGTGGGCGGATCGAGCGCAACGCGCTGCCGGTGGCGAAGGACGCGGCCGAGGCCGAGAGCCAGGTCGCGGCCGCGCTGGCGACGCGGGTGGCCGATACGCGGTTCGTGCTGGACGAACTCGGCGACATCGCGGCGGGAAAGAACCCCGACGCGGCGGAACAGCCGCTCCCGGCGAATCTCGCGCGGGTGCTCGATATGTCGAAGATCGTCATGTACGGCCATTCACTCGGTGGCGCCACCGCGGCGCAGGCCATGCACGACGACCCGCGGATCGCGGCGGCGGCCGATCTCGATGGGGGCCTGTGGGGTTCGGTGGCCCGAGACGGCGTGGACCGGCCGTTCATGCTCATCTCCGGGAATGCGGCGAGCCGGGCCGATGTCCCGGGGTGGCAGCAGTTCTGGGATGCCACGCGCGGCCCGAAGTTCCACTTCCGCCTCGTCGGCGCGCAACATCATTCGTTCTGCGACAACCAGTTCGTGGCCGCACCGCTCGTCGCGGCCCAGCGCCTTCCCGCCGCCGCCGCGGCGGAACTGGTCGGCACGATCGACCCGCAGGTTTCCCTGGCCCTGCAGAACGTGTACCTGCGCAGCTTCTTCAACACGGCGCTGGGACGATACGACCGGTTGCTGCAGGCGCCGGGCGATCTGCTGCACCCGGACATGGTCCCCGTTCCCTAAAAGCGGACCCGCTTCGGTCTCGGATGACGATTGCCGGCGTCACCACCGTTCGCGACAGGATTGCCAGATTCACCGTCCCGACCGAATCGGCAACTCGCGCTATCGTGCATAGGAGACGCTGGGAGGTAGCTGATGGCGGGTGACGGCGGGTATGCACCGGAGTTGCGGCCCTATGTCGTGTTGCTGGCACGGCTGGTGCTGGGGGTGAACTTCGTACTGTCGGGCACGTCCGCGCTGGCCGGGTGGCCCAACGCGAGTCCGCAGGCCACCCCGGGTGAGTGGCCGTGGTGGTGGGCGGGACTCTTCGAGCTCATCGTGGGCGTGCTGCTGATCCTCGGGGCCTACACGTTCTTCGCGGGGCTGTTCGGGGCCGGGATGATGGCCTACGCCTATATTTTCGTGCACGCCAAGGGGAGTCCGGACCGGTGGTGGGACGCGTACGGCAATGGCGGGCAGGCGGCCTCGGCGTTCGGGGTCGGGCTGTTGTTGATCGCGTTCTTCGGGCCGGGGGCCGCCGCGCTGTCGCTCGGCGCGCGGCGGACGAGCAGGCGCTGACCCCGCGGAATCAGCGCCGGGGAGCGGGCTCGACCCAGCGGCGCAGGGCGTCGATGGTCGTCTCCGGAGAGGTGTTGAAGCACAGGCGGGTTCCGGGTGCGACCTCGACGAGCGCGTTGACCAGGCGTTCGAAGAGCACCGTGTGCTCGGCCGCCATGCGCACCCCGGCGCCGATCATCGCGGCCCGGAACTGTCCCCGGGACAGGCACTCCCGCAGCGTCACCTCGGCCGCGGCGGGATCGGCCGGAAGCAGGCAGGAGACCAGGTTGAAGCCGGCGTCGCGCAACGCGGCTTCACCGGCCGCGATTCGCGCCGCCAGCGCGTCCTCGGTCAGACCGGGATAGCGGCTGTAGTCGACGGCTCCGGGATGCAGGCCGATCGACAGCACCGCGTCGCTCGAATCGTGTTGTGCCATGGGAGGGTCCTCCGGTGTGGTCGAGATGGTGAACAGTGCCAGGCCCAGGGCGGACAGCACAAATAGCGTGATCGCGGCCCTCACCACGGGACGGGTCCGTTCCGATCGAAGAAGCCGCCGGTGGGGCCGTCCGGCCCGATGCCCGCCAGTTCGACGATGGCGTCGGTGCCCTCCCGCAGGGACTGAAACCCACTGTGCCCGTTGAGATCCGTCGCGGTGTAGCCGGGATCCACCGCGTTCACGCGAATATCACCCAGGGCCAGGGCGTACTGGGTCGTGAGCATGTTCAGGGCGGCTTTCGTGGCGGGGTAGCCGAGTGTGGGCCGCACCAGGTCCTTCCAGCGCGGGTCCGTGGTCGTCGCGATCGAGCCCATACCGCTGGAGACCATGACGATGCGCGGGTTGGCGGCGGCGCGCAGCAGCGGCAGGAAGGCCGTGATCACCCGGATCGGGCCGAACACGTTGGTGTCGAAGACCGCTCGCAGGTCCGCGGCGTGGGTGTCGGCGGGGTGCGCGTCCGGGCCCGCGACAGCGGCGTTGTTGATCAGCACGTCCAGGCGGCCCGCCGCGGCGCGAACGATCCCGGCCGCCGCGTCCGCCGAATCCTGCGAGGTCACATCGAGCGGGATGTAGCTCACCGGCGCGCCATCGGCGGACAGTTCGGCGGCCGCGGACGATCCGAGCGCCTCGTCGCGGGCAGCGAGGAAGACACGCCACCCGGATACCGCCAAGCGGCGCGCGGTTTCGCGTCCGAGACCCTTGTTCGCCCCGGTCACCAGGGCGATCGTCGTTGTCGTCATGGATGTCACCCTCGCGCCCGCGGGCCGGCGTCACCAGGGCCTGATCGGCATGGGACCGCCGGTACCACCCCCGCGCGGCGATCCTGCGGCACGATGGACGGGGTGGACAGGGCTGAACTGGCGGGCGTGCTGCGGACCGCGCGCTCGCGCCTCACACCCGCGGAAGTCGGGCTGGCGGGCGGATTTCGACGACAGGTGCCGGGGTTGCGGCGCGAGGAGGTCGCGCAGATCGCCGGGCTCAGTGTGGATTACATCGTCCGGCTCGAACAGGGGCGCGGGCCGCGACCCTCCGAGCAGGTGTTGCACGCGCTGACCCGCGCGCTGCGGGTGAACGACTCGGACCGGGATCTGATCTTCCGGCTCGCGGGTGGTGAGCCGCCGCAGGCGGGGCGGATCCCCATGACCATCCGGCCCAGCGTCATGCGGCTGCTGGATCGGATGGCGGACCTGCCCGCGCTCGTGCTGTCCGCCAAATCCGATGTGCTGGCGTGGAATCCGCTCGCGGCGGCACTGTTCGGGGGTTTCTCGGCGTACCCGGTCGGCGAGCGAAATCTGCTGTGGCAGCGATTCCTGGGCGCCGGGCCCGGCCCGACGGTCACCGACACCGAGGCGTCGGACGCGGCCGACTGCGTGGGCTGCTTGCGCACCGTCCAGTCGAGGTATCCGCATGATCCCGGGTTGTCGAGTCTGATCACCGAGTTGCGCTCGCGCAGCGCACTGTTCGAGACGCTGTGGCTTTCCGGTCGATCGGGCCGGCTGCGCAGCCGTTCGGCCACCATCGTGCACCCGGTCCTCGGCCCGCTCGAGCTCGACTGCGAGGCGCTGGTGATCCCGGACGCCGATCAAACCGTCATCGTGTATTCCGCGGCCGCGGGCAGTGCCGCGGCGACCGCGCTCGAGCTGCTCGCTCGCCCTACGACCCCGCACCCTTCAGCTGCTCCACGATGATGCGCGCGAAGTTCGCCTCTCCCAGGCCCGTCGGGTGCAGCGGCACCAAGCCGTCCTGGGGGCGGCGGGCCACGATTCCGTTCACCCAGTTCTCGAGGGGCTCGCAGCCGTCGTGGCCCACTCCCGGGCCGATGAAGTCGACGAACTCGGCGCGGTGTTCGGCCGCCAGGGTGCGGGTGAGGTCCGCCATGCGGTCGATGAGGTCCTGCAGGTAGGTGGCATCGCGGGGCCAGACCGGCTGGGTGGGGCAGCCGCCGTCGCGGGTGTAGAGGGCGTAGCTGGTGATCAGGATGCGGGCCTTCGGGGATTTCGCGTGGATCGCGTCCAGCACCTCGGCGATCTGCGGGCCGGTGGCGTCGATCGCCTGGGCGCCGCGGTCGATGCCGTCCGCGGTGAGGCGGTCTCGACAGGATTCGCCGGCCGGCTCGGGAGTGTTGTTCACGCACTGGTTCGCGATGGTGAGCAGGCCGGCGTCGTTGCCGCCGATGGTGAGGGTGACCAGGGTGGTGTCGGGGGTCAGGGCGTCGAGTTGGATCGGGACCTTCGCCTCGGCCGACCTGCCGGTCTGCGGTGTGGTCAGGATGTTCTCGGTGCGCGCGCCGCTGCAGGTGACGTCGCGAAACGTCTTGACGCCCAGTTCGTTCGCGACCAGCTGGGGGTAGTTGACGGCGCTGCGAAAGCAGGGATCGCCCATACTCGGCGGCGATATCCCGGGGCCGGCCGCGAAGGAATCGCCCAGTGCTACGTACTCCCCCAGCAGCGCGCTGTTCACCCCCGGCTCGTCGGAGGGTGACGGTTCGGACGAGCAGCCGGACACGATCGCGGCGGTGACCGTCAGCGCGGCCAGGGCGGCGTGAGCGCGGGTTCGCGAGGAGGACAGCCACATGCCGACCACCCTAACCGGGTGAATTCCCGCCTTTTCGCTGCCGCACGGCGAGCAGGCGTACCCGGGAGATCCGCGCCGGCCGTGAATCAGACCGTGCCGACTGGGTATCGCCCCCTCGTGACCTTCGACTTGACGCCCACCGCCGCGCAGCAGGATCTGGTGCGCAGAGTGCGGGATTTCACGCAGGAATGCGTGCGGCCGGTGGCCGCGCACTACGACCGTGCCCAGGAGTTTCCCTGGCCGGTTCTCGAGGAGGCGGCCGAGCGGGGGTTCTACAGTCCGCTGTTCTATCGCGATCTCATCGGCGATCCCACCGGGTTGTCGCTGCCGATGTTCATGGAAGAGCTGTTCTGGGGTTGCGCGGGAATCGGATTGGCGATCGTCATGCCCGCGCTGGCGCTGTCGGCGATCGGGCAGGCCGCCACACCCGAGCAGATGTTGCGGTGGGCGCCCGAATGTTTCGGCACACCCGGGAATCTGAAGCTGGCCGCGCTCGCGATCTCGGAGCCCGAAGGGGGCAGCGATGTGCGCAATCTGCGGACGCGTGCGGTGCGCGACGGCGACGACTGGGTGATCGACGGGCACAAGATGTGGATCGGCAACGGCGGCATCGCCGACGTGCACGTGGTGAACGCGGTGGTCGACGAGGAGCTGGGGCATCGCGGTCAAGCGCTGTTCGTGGTGCCGGGCGGGACGCCGGGGCTGGAGCTGGTGCGCAAGCTGGACAAGCTGGGGTGCCGGGCCTCGCACACCGCGGAACTGCGGTTCGACCGGGTGCGGGTGCCCGCCGATCACCTGCTCGGCGGGGCCGACAAGCTCGAGCACAAACTGGCGAAAGCGCACGCGGCCAACGGGGATGGCGGGCGGACGAGTTCGGCGACGCTGGGCACGTTCAACCAGACCCGGCCGATGGTCGCCGCGCAGGCGCTCGGCATCGCCAGGGCGGCACTGGAATACATGACCGACTACGCCAATCGGCGGGAAGCGTTCGGCGCGGCGATCATTCATCATCAGGGCATCGCATTCCCGATCGCCGATCTGGCCACGCGCATCGACGCCGCGCGACTGCTGACCTGGCGGGCCGCGTGGATGGCGGCCAACGGGGTGCCGTTCGAGCGCGGTGAGGGGTCGATGGCGAAGCTGGCGGCCAGCGAGGTCGCGGTGGACGCCACCGAGCGTGCCATTCAGACCATGGGCGGCTGGGGATACATCACCGACCATCCGGTGGAGAAGTGGTATCGAGACGCGAAGCTGTACACCATCTTCGAGGGAACCAGCGAGATTCAGCGCATGGTGATCTCCGGCGCCCTGGGCGCGGCCGACGGCAAACCGCCGCTGCACTTCTCGCTCGAACCCTCCGGCGGATCGTTGAACCGGAAGTTCGGCCGCGGCACCGAGATGCGCACCAAGGCGGCCTCGGCCGCCCTGACGATGAAGGATCGGATGCCGCAGCCGATAGTGAAGGCGGCGATGCGGTTGTTGCGCCCGCCGCGCTGAGCCGTGTCAGAAGCGGCTGTGCACCTCCGTCGGGGTGATGCGGACGATGACCCGCTCGGCCGTGTCGGTCGCCGCGGCGGGGTTGAAGTCGTTGAAGCTCTTACCGGTGAACTTGCGCGACACCTGGTCGGGCAGCACACGATCGGGGTCGGGCTCCAAACTGACCGTACCGCGCACCTCGGCGTAGACGTACTGGTTCTCCGCCGGGGTGATCATGACGGTGGCCCGCGGATCCCGCGCGAGGTTGCGGTACTGCTGCCGCGTCACCGCGGTCGAGTACACCAGGTCGTCCCCGTCCCGAATCAACCACACCACGGTCAGATGCGGCTGCCCGTCCGCCCCGATGGTCGCCACGGTCCCGAAGACCTTGGACTCGTCGATGTGCCTGCGCAGTTCTTCCGAAAGCATGCTCACCCCGCTGGGCAACACCCCCCACCCCGAAACAATTCCCGCATGCCCGCGGCTACCCGATGAAACCACGACTCGTGGCTCCGCTCCCCCGGACACCCAAAAGCATTCCGCCACAGGCAATTCATACACGCTGGGAGCTGGATCTCGCGTTGACGAGGCCCTGGCCGGAGGCATGTGGCGAACCGGTGTGGTGGTCAGACCGGGCGGTCGGGTGAGCGGAACAGGGTGGCCACCGGGACGGCGGAACGGGCATCGGGGGTCGTCAGGTCGAAGTATTGGGCGGGGAGGACGTGGTGGAGGGTGGCCACGACGGTCGCGGGGATCGACTCGATCTTCGTGTTCAGGGCTCGGACGTTCGCGTTGTAGAGGCGGCGGGTCGCGGCGATTCGGTCCTCCGCGTCGCCCAGGTCGGATTGCAGGGACAGGTAATTGCGGATCGCGCCGAGGTCGGGGTACTGCTCGGCCACGGCCGACAGACGGGACAGGGCGTTCGTCAGGGCGGTTTCGGCGGTGACGACGCCGGTCACTTCCGAACCGGCAGCGGATGCGGCGGCGGCGTTCACGCGGGCCGCGGTGACGGCTTCCAGGGTGCCGCGTTCGAAGGCGGCGGCGCGTTCGGCCGTGGCGACCAGATTCGGGATCAGTTCGTGGCGGCGCTGCAGTTCGACATCGACCTGCCGCCAGGACTCGGCGACCAGGTTCCGCAGCCGGACGAAATCGTTGTACACGGCGAAGTACCACAGGACGGCGATCACAACGACGGCGATCACCACGAGGACGGTGACGGTGGTGCTCATGCGATGGTCCCTTCCGAGTGCGAGCCGGACAGCGCCGGGTACGAGTGGGTGGCGGGGGTGCCGTGGTCGGTCCAGACGAAACGCGGAATGCCGTCGGCGAGGGCACGCATCACCGCGTACACACCGGTGATCTCGTGCGGCCGATTGCCCAGCGTGGTCACGGCGACCAGCAGGTTGCCGACGATCTCGAACTTGGTCACGGTCACCGCACCGCCGTGGGCGCGGGCCAGCTCGAGCAGTGTGTCGATCGTGCGCGGGGTGAGGACCGCGTGCGCGAACGCCGGGTTCTTCGAATAGACGAAGAATCGGCGATTGAAGTCCGCCGATTCGAACTCCACCCGTCCCCCGGTGGTGATGTCCACCGTGGCGCCCATCGTCAGCCGGGGCAGTGCGGCGGGCAGCTCCACGACGAAGACGTTTCGATAGTGCGTGCTGACATTGATGCGGTTGTTGTGCAGCCAGGTGAGATGGAAGAAGCTCGCCGGGTAGTCGCCGACCGTGCCCCGCATGGTGTCGCGGACGCGAAACCGCCGGGCCCGCCCGATATTGAACGGCGGGAAGTCCCAGGTGGGCACCGGCCACTCCGATGTGCGCCGATACTCGAACCCGTTCCCCCGCGCCCAACCCTCGGTCCACCGTTTGCGCAGCGATTTCACGATGATCCCGGCCGGCAGGAACGCGAGCAACGGCGTCGCCGGCAGCAGCAACCACGAGAACGGCCGGCCGTGGTCGTGCCACCACCGATACTGCACGAACACCAGCGCCACGAAAGTCATCGCTGTCAGCACGTTGAGCGTCGGCTGCCGCGACCACACCGCCTCATCCGATTCCCGATCGGTCACACCGCTCACAAGTCCCCCTCCCCACGACCGCCCCTCCCGGACGGTCGCAACGATTCTCTCAGGGGCCCGCAATGCAATTTCGGTGCCGGACGCGGCTGCCCCGGGAATAGCGGGCAACCGATCGGCATTGCAGCCGACGTCGAAAGGTTGCAGATGTCCGAGGTGAAGGTGGTGCGCAGCGCCGAGCGGGGACGGTGGCGCAACGAGTGGCTCGAATCACGGCAGTCGTTTCCCGCGACCGGCAACTTCGACCACGCGCGGTACGCGCACGGGATGCTGCTCATTCACAACGAGGATTTCGTCGACGCCGGGGAGGGCTTCGACACCCATCAGCACCGGGACACCGAGATAATTACCTGGGTGCTGGAAGGAACTGTCGTACACCAGGACTCGCAGGGGCATTCGGGGTTGATCCATCCCGGGCTGGCACAGCGGATGAGCGCGGGGACCGGAATCCTGCATTCGGAGAAGAACGGCGCGGGCCGGGCGGAGCGGCAGCGGCTGCACGTCGTGCAGATGTGGGTGCCGCCGGACACACCGGGGAGTACACCCGGATACCAGGAGATGGACATCGGTGATGCGCTGCGGCGCAACGAATT
Organism: Nocardia sp. NPDC057668; assembly: GCF_042799795.1. Taxonomy (NCBI): domain Bacteria; kingdom Bacillati; phylum Actinomycetota; class Actinomycetes; order Mycobacteriales; family Nocardiaceae; genus Nocardia; species Nocardia sp. NPDC057668. Next base: position 668,142 of record NZ_JBHVIC010000001.1, read on the forward strand.
GCTGACCGTCGCCTCCGGCATGGAGCGCTACCGCAACGACACAGCGATCGGTCTCGGCAACAGGTTCGCCGCCTTCCACGCGGCGCGCCTGGACGCCGGGTCCGCGATTCAGGTACCCGACGCGCCACACGGGCACGTGTTCATCGCGCGCGGCAGCGTCGAGTTCGAAGGGTCCGGCATCCTCGAACAGGGTGATGCGGTGCGGCTCACCGCGACCGGCGGACAGCAGGTACGCGCACGCACCGACGCCGAAATCCTCATCTGGGAGATGCACGCGGTCGCGGTCTGAATCCGAACAGCGAACACGACATTCGCTGCGCCTGGCGCGATTTCCCCCGCCTCCTGCGTACATTCGTGATGATCGCGATCCGGCCGGGGGTCTCGTCCGCCTTCGACCGACTCACACCGCCAGTCGCCGAGGAGCCACCGATGCTGCCCGTGATCTACTCGATGAGTGTGTCCCTGGACGGTTTCACCGCCGGTCCACACGACGACATAAGCTGGACAGCACCGGATCCCGAGCTCATGCGCTTCCACAATGAGCAGACGCGGCAGGTGGCCGCGCACGTGTGCGGCCGCAAACTGTACGAGACCATGCTGGTTTGGGAGACGGCCGAGCAGACCATGACCGAGGCCGACGACCTCGAGTTCGCGCGCATCTGGCAGCCGATTCCGAAAGTGGTGTTCTCCCGCACTCTGAATGCTGTGCGCGGCAACGCCCGGCTCGCCACAACGGATCTCGCGAACGAGCTGAACGCGCTGTGCGATCGGCCGGGAGATGGCGTGGTGGCCATCGGCGGAGCGCAGCTCACCGCCGCGGCCATTGCCGAGGATCTGATCGACGAGTATCGGTTGTTCGTGTGCCCGGTGATCATCGGGAGTGGGACCTCGTACTTTCCGCCGCTGCCGCAGTCGCTGGAATTGCAATTGCTCGAATCGCGGACGTTCAGTTCACGTGTGGTCTATCTGCGATACGGGCGTGTGAGGTGAGTGGGGCGCGGGGACGCGTTTATTTGCGGCTGCTGAACATCCGTGCGGTTCTGAACTGTGACTAGGTCTGAATATTGTTGTATCACAATGGGATTGGGCTATTGCAGGTTGCTATCGAGGAGTAGAATGGGGGTATGAATTCGGGAGGGGAAACCACCATCGCGCAGAGTGTCACCGCACACGCTGCCATTGTGGAGAACCTGCTCGAATCGCCTCTGTTCTCGTTGCCCGATGCCGAGTTCATCGAGAAGATGCAGGAACTCGAAACCAGTTTCCGCATGCTCGAAGCGGTGAAGCAACGCTTCGTCCTCGAATGCGGTGTGCGGGGGTTGAACACGCAGGCCGGAGTGAAGAGTCTGATCGTGTTTCTGCAGCAGACCTTGCGGATCTCCCATTTCGATGCCGCGACTCGGGTGCGGAACGCGGACCGGCTCTCGACCGTGTCCGAAGGATCGGTTCAGCGCCCGCCGGTGTTCCCGCACATCGCCGCCGCGCAGCGCGCGGGAGAGATTTCCGCCGATCATGTGCAGGCGATCGTGAAGGTCCTCGATCGGATCCCCGCCAGCGTGGAACCGAAACTCAAGGAACTCGCTGAACGCTCCCTGACCGACTTCGCGCGCACCGGCGACCCCAAAGGCGTGACCACACTCGGAGTCCGAGTCCTGGCATACACCGACCCCGACGGGGTGCTGACCGCGGACAACGACCGGCAACGCATGCGCGGGATCTGCATCGGGCGTCAACGCGCGGATGGGATGTTCCCGATCTCGGGTTTGCTGACCCCGGAGTTGGGTGCGGTGTTCCTGCCCATGTTCGCCAAGTTCGCGCGCCCCGGCATGTGTAACCCCGATGATCCGGACAGCCCGCACACGACCGCGCAACTCGGGATCGACACCGAAACCGAAACCGACGACAGTGACGCCGATGCTGCCACCGTCGCCGCTCGGAACGTGTTGCGGGCCGCTGCCAAGCGTGATCACCGCAGCGAAGCCCAGCGCAATCACGATGCGTTGCTGCGGTTCCTGCACCCGGACATGGGTCCCACCAAGCTCGGGTATCACCGGGGCCTGCCGGTCTCGACCGTGGTCACCATGCGCCTGACCGACCTCGAACAGCGCACCGGGCTCGCTACCACGAACACCGGTGGCACCCTCTCGATCACCGAAGCGATCACGTTGGCCGCGCGTTCCACCCCGTACCTGGTGATCGTGGATGCCAACGGCCGCCCACTGCACCTCTCCCGCGGTCAACGCCTCGCCTCGGCAGAACAGCGCCTCGCACTCACCGCCGTCGAACGCGGGTGCACCCGCCCCGGATGCGACGCACCCGCCACCCGCTCCGCGGTCCACCACATCACCGAGTGGGCTGATGGCGGCGACACCGACATCGAGAACCTGACCTTCGCCTGCGACGCCTGCCACGCACAGATCAACACCGGCCCGAACGGCTGGAAAACGATCGTCATGCCGCCCGATTCGGAGCATCCGGGCAAGACGGGGTGGATTCCGCCACCGCATATCGATCCGGCTCGTAGACCTCGGGTGAATTTCCGTCATCACCCGCGTGTGCCGAGTCCTTCGGGTGTGCCGGGTATCCCGGCGCGGCGACTCTGCTAAAGCGCCGCCCTACAGCCGGAACCCAAACCCCAAACCCCAAAGCCCAACCCCAAGGGCTGAGAGCGGCATCGGTGTTCACTCCAGTGGCCGACGTAGCCGAGACCCGCACGCACCCTTCGCGTTCCAGCGGGGTTCGGGAGGACAAGCAAGTACAACGAGGCAGTGCTGGTTACTTCGCCTGCCGTACCCGATTTCGGCTCCCCAGCTGGGAGCCTGTTCGCCCTTCCAGCCTGGCTGGATGGCCGTGGGAACCTTCTCGAGACCTACAGACAAAGACTCGTCATCTCTGAATGCTGGTTCTGCCCGAGGTGGTGATTGTGCTGAGCGATAGTCGATTCGAGGCTTGCTTGTACCCCACTGGTGGTGGATTCCGTTTATCGGCCCGGTAGGGCCGGTACCGCCGTCGAGGCTCCCAACCCGGGCCCGGCTGGTATTCCGTTATCCAGGCTGCTTTGCCTCGGGAGGGCTGGAACCGCAGTCGAGCCTCCCAACCGGTCCCCGCTGGAATTCCGTTATCCAGGCTCCTCTGCCCCGGGAGGGCTGGAACCGCAGGCAAGTCCCCTACCGCACAACGCTGGTATGCCGTTATCCAGTCGTCCCGAACCGCAACCGCCCACCCAACGCTCCGATTCCCCCGAAACCCAGCCACGCATACCGAACAGCCCCCCTACCTGCCCGCCCCTGACACACCCCCACTCTCACTCTCAATGTCACGCCGCTTGACGAACAAGACGATCGCCAACACCGGATAAACCAACACCGGCAGCAACGTCCCCACATACGACTGCTGATCCGCCACCACAGCACTCCCACTGAGCAGCGCGAAATCGAACAACCCGTGAATGACCGAGTTCAGCGCATTCCCCCCGGACACACGCCGAATCAGATAGAAGAAATACCCCGCGAGACTGACCATCACAGCCTGCGGCAGCGCGGAGATGCCATGCCCGACAACATTCGTCAGATGCACAGCACCGAATATCACACTCGACCACAGCGCTACGCGACCTTCGGTCAGCCCGTGCCGGCGCAATACGGTGACGCCGATGCCCCGGAACATGCCCTCTTCGCCCCAGCCGACGAATTGCGTCGCCAGCAATAGAACGGCGACATACACCCAGCCCTTGTCCGCGAGAGCGCTGTAGTCGATGCCGAGAGCGATGGCGATGACAAACGCGATCGGCACCACCCGCACCCACGGCCGCACGGGCCGATCGTCGTGCAGCACCGGCCGCAGCCAGCCCAGATACGCGGCAATGCCGTAGGTGAAGGCCAAGGCCACGCCGAGTGGGATGATCATGCCGAAGAAGACGCCCCGGGTGGTGAAGAAATCATCTTCCCCGGAGAGTTTCGACAGCAGAATCCCGCCGCCCTGGATGATCACGAGGTAAACGACGACGATCGCCGCGAAACCCAGGTAGGTCAGGCGACGCGCAGGCCGCTCCCGCGGCGGTACAGCGGATGTTGTGCCCATTCAGCAAAGATAATGCCGTCCGGTCTGTAAGAGTGGCTTACTCGCCGACTAACCCCACAGCGCATGGGTGACGGTGTAACCCGCAACGGCGGCGATAAGCCCGGCTACGACGCTGACGATGACGTAGACAATCGCCGGGCGATAGGCGCGCTGCTCGGTCAGGCGAATCGTCTCGTAGCTGAAAGTGCTGTAGGTGGTGAAAGCGCCACAGAATCCGGTTCCCGCCAACAGCATCCAGGATTGCGCGAGACCCGCGCCAGTGAGCGCGCCCAGCAGTAGGCAGCCCGAGATGTTGACGATTGCTGTGCCCCAGGGGAATCGGCTCTCATGGCGGGATTGGATGGCGCGATCGAGCAGGTAGCGGGAGGGTGCGCCGAGCGCGGCGCCGAGGATTACCAGCAGTGCGTCCATCAGATCGTCTCCGTCCGGATGGACCGTGCGGCGTAGCGGGTGAGAATCAGCGCGCAGGCGGTGGCCGTGAGCGCTGCGGTCAGGGTGCCGATGAGGTAGGCCGCGGCGGTGACGACCGTGTCCGGATTCAACAGTGCTCGAATGTCGTTGGCGTAGGTGGAGAACGTGGTGAAGCCCCCGAGGATTCCGACGCCCAGGAATGGGCGGACCAGGGGGTGCGCGGGGCGGATTTCGGTGATGACGACCATCAGCACACCCAGCAGGAAGCTGCCCACCACATTGATGACGAATATCGCCCACGGGAATCCTCCGGCGGGGGCAGGCCAGACGAGGGTGAGGCCGTATCGGCTCAGTGCGCCGAGTGCTCCCCCGGCTGCGATGACGGCGAGCACAGCGCCGTGTGTTCCGCTGATTTCACGCTTCTGACCTGCATCGGTCGCGTCGAAATCGGGATCGATGGGCAATGGTTCGCCGGGCATGACGTCTCCTACTCCATGGCCGCGCACGCGGATGTGGGGTAGGGACTGTTGGCGGAGATTCCCGCGGTTGTTCCGAATCCAGGTTCGGAGCGGCGAGCCCCACCGCCGCGAGATCGATCCTAGACCGGGTGCTGCCGGACGCTGCGCACGGCCCTCGAGGCCGGGCGTTGCGCTCGGATCGAATCCGATGCCGAGATCGTGTCGGGCGCGGGATCTACGATTGCCCAGGGCCCGAGACGATGGGTTCGGAGAGATCGATGAGGAGCCGATTGTGTCGGACACGTTCGTGGTTGCCGCGCGAATTCCCATGGGGCGGGATGCTTTCGAGCGCTGGCTGGAAACACCCGCACCGGAGCCGGCGGTGATCGAGAATGCCGGCGCCATGTTCGACGGCTGGTTCTGGGATGGGAAGGCGGCCGATTGGGGGCAGGCCGAGGTGGGAGTCACGCCGCGCGAGTACTTCGCGGATTGTTTCGGGGAGGACACCGGCGGGCTCACCTATGTGCTGACCTATCGGGACGGGGCCCTCGAGGCGTATCTCATGCACTTCGGATTCTGTGAGTCGAATATCTACACCGCGCTGCTCATGCTCGCCGCTGCGGGACGGATGAGCGCCTCGGACGCACCGAGTACGGTGCTGTTCTGGGCCGAGACCAGCGGTTCGATGTTCGCGGCCGACTCCACCGGGTGGCTGGCCACGCTGTCCGTGGGAACCGCTGGGGCGCGGTTCGCGGCTGATCTCGATCTCACGCGCACGATCGCGGATCTGCGGGTGGCCGAGGGCAGCTATTTCGATCTGCTCGTGCGGCTGGCCGAGGCCGAGGAATCGACGGGCGAGTCGAGCAGCACCGCGATCGCCCGGGATCCGCGGTACGTGGATGCTGCCGTCCTCGCTCGGGGCTGAGGCACGCGCATGTCACTGCACGTCGTCGAGGACCTGATCGAACAGTCGATCCGCCTGCTCCACGCCGCCTCCCCGAAAGATGATCGCCGCGTACGCGAACGGATAGCCACGCTGTATCGCTACCAGGATGTCTACGATTGCTCCTTCACGCACTTCCGGCTGCTGGACATCCTGCTCGAGCGCGGCTTCACCCATCGTTTCGAGCTACGACAGCACCCCGAATACAGCGGCCGCGCAGACTACTTCGAGCAGCTCACCGAATTCACCGCGCTGGCCGAGATCGACCCGGAGGAAGATCCCTCGGGCTGGCTCGAAGACGGCTACGTCGATCCGCCCCACCTGTACTGCGATGCGGGAACCGCGCTGTGGCGCACAATGATCCAGGCCGGGCAGATCACGGGCTCCGCTGCCGAGCCGCTCGCTCCGGCACCCCTGGCCGAGGTCGTGCACGAGGTCGTGCGTGCCGCAGAGGATGCCGGCGACGTCGAAACCATTGCCCTGTGGCACGCGCTCGGGTGGCACGGCATCACCGAGGACGCCTGGCTCGATCATCCCCGAGATGATCCGGCGCTGGCCGCTATTCGCGATATCGCACTCCGCACCGGGGCCACGACCTTCGAGCTCGCGAGCGGATATCGCCCGACGCCGGCGTATTACGAGGATGACCCGATCGAAGCCTGGTGGTTCGGCGACGACACAGAATCGCACTGATCCAAAGCATGTCCCGCGCGCTCGCTCGCGCCGAAGATCAGGGTTCCAGCACGGGGGCGAAAGCGAGGCAGACGTGTACGACATCCGACGTCTCATCCTGTTGCGGGACCTGGCCGAACACACCACCATGACCGCGGTCTCGGAGCTGCACGGCATCACCACCTCGGCGGTGTCCCAGCAGTTGCGGATCCTGGAGGAAGAGGTCGGGACGGTTCTCACCCGTCGCGAGGGCCGGGTGCTGCGCTTGACTCCGGCCGGGCGGGTGCTGGTCGATCACACGTCCCGGGTGCTGGCCGCGCTCGAGGAAGCCGAGAGCGCGGTGGCGGCGACCGCCGAGCAGATCAGCGGTGTACTCACCCTGGCCACCTTCCGCACCGCTCAGGTCGGATTGGCGCTGCCGGTGGTGGTGCAGCTGCGCGAGGCATATCCGCGCTTGCGTGTGCGCGTGGTGGATCTGATGCCGGTGGATTCGGTGCCCGCGGTGCGCCAGCAGGAAGTGGATCTGGCGATCACCTATTCGTATTCGTTCCGCACACGGGATCTGCCGCTGGGCATGGCCTCGGAGTTCCTGTTCAGCGATCCGCTGGTGCTGCTCGCCCCGGAAGTGTTGCGCGAACGCGTGCTTCAGCACGGTCTGGCGGCCGTGCGGGATGCGGACTGGATCACCGCTCGCGATGGCGCGCCCTCGATCGCGTCGGTGCTCTACGCGTGCCGGGAGTCGGGCTTCGCGCCGCGCATCGAACATCGCAGTGCCAGTTTCGAAGCCATGGCCGAGATGGTGGATTACGGCTTGGGCGTGACCATCGTGCCGCAGATGTCGGTCGCGCCCGAGCATCACCATCTCATCGCCTGCCCGGTGGCCGGGGGCAGCCGGCAGATCGGGGTGACCTACCGGCGTGCTTCCCTGGAACGCCCCGCGGTGGCGGCGGCCATTCACGCGCTGCGCGCGATCGCCCAGCCCCTGCAACTGGCCGGCTGAGCAGGGGCCGAGCGATTGCGCTGCCGTCGGACGGGCGGCGCGAGGCGAGATCGCGCCGTACGCCGATCAGCTGCGGCGCAGGGCGGGGTCGGCCAGCGCGTCCGGGATCTTGCCGCTGTCGCGCTCGTGGAACAGCGTTCCCGGCGGAACGATGTCGTCGATGCGATCCAGGATGTCGTCACCGAGCACGACTTCGGATGCCTTCAGATACGCGGTCAGGTGGGCTTCGGTGCGCGGTCCGATGATGGCGGAGGTGACGTCCGGGTGTGCCAGGACGAATCCGATGGACAATTCGATGAGCGAGAGCCCGGATTCCTCGGCGAGCACCGACAGTGCCTCGGCGGCAGCCAGTTTGGCGGCATTGTGCTCCGATGCGATGTCGAAGCGGCCGGGGATGAGATCGGCGCGGAAGGATTCGGGCTGCTCGGCGCCCACCCGGTAGTTGCCCGAGAGCCAGCCCGCGGCGAGGGGGCCGAAGGTGATGACGCCCAGTCCGTATTCACGGGCGATGGGCAGGGTCTCGCGCTCGATGCCGCGCACGAGCGGGGAGTACGGAACCTGTTCGGTGGCCGGGCGATTGAGTTTGCGGCGGTCGGCCACCCACTGCGCTTCGATCAGCTCACCGGGCGAGAACACCGAGGTGCCGTAGTACCGGATCTTGCCCGCGCGCACGAGATCATCGAGCGCGCCGATGGTTTCGTCCACCGCGGTCACGGTTTCGGGGCGATGCACCTGGTACAGGTCCAGGTGGTCGACGTCGAGGCGGCGCAGCGAATCCTCCACCGCGCGCACGATCCAGCGGCGGGAGTTGCCGCGGTGGGTGAGGTCGTCGTCCACGATCCCGTGGAATTTGCTGGCCAGGATGATCTGATCGCGCCGCCCGCGCAGCGCCTTGCCGACGATGATCTCCGATTCCCCGCGCGAATAGGTGTCGGCGGTGTCGATGATATTGATTCCGGCATCGAGTGCCCGGTGGATCAGGGCGATCGATTCCTCATGGGTGGTCTTGGCGCGCGCGCCGAAGTTCATGGCGCCCAGGGTGAACGGGCTCACGCGCACGCCGGTGCGGCCCAGGGTGCGCAGGTCGGAAAGGCTCATCGGACGGCTCCAGACAGGGTGCGGCGGCGGGTGCGGGAATCGGTGAGCGAGGGCGGCAGATAGCCCTCGTCGGCGGGGCTGATGGTGACCCCGGGCGCGACGATCTCATCGATGCGGTCCAAGACGTCGGCGCTGAGCTTCACCTGCACCGCGTCGAGCTGGGTTTCGAGCTGTTCCAGGGTGCGCGGGCCGATGAGCACGCTGCTGACCGCGGGGTGCTGGAGTACGAACGCCAGCGCGAGCTGCACCAGGGTGAGCCCGGCGTCGTCGGCGAGCACGGCCAGCTGCTCGGCGGCGGCCCGCTTGCGCTGATTGGCCGCCAGCGCCGGATCGTGCCGGTGCGGCTGGCGGGTCAGGCGGCTGGATTCGGCGGCTTCCGCACCCGGGCGGTAGCGGCCCGAGAGCCAGCCGCCGGCGAGCGGGCTCCAGGTCAGCACGCCCAGACCGTATTTCCGGGCGATCGGCAGGGTGGCGCGCTCGGCGCCGCGCGCCAGGATCGAGTACGGCGGCTGTTCGGTGACCGGCGGTTGCAGATTGCGGTCGTCGGCCACCCATTGCGCGGTGACCAGCTGATGCGGCTCGAACGTGGTGGTGCCGTAGTACCGGATCTTGCCCGCGGTGACCAGGTCGTGCAGTGCGCGCAGTGTTTCCTCCAGCGGCACATCGGGATCGGGCCGGTGCACCTGGTAGAGGTCGAGGTGGTCGGTGTTCAGTCGGCGCAGGCTGTCCTCGACCGCGCGCACGATCCAGCGCCGCGAGTTGCCACGGCTGTTGGGGTCGTTGCCGATCTGCCCGTGGAACTTGCTGGCCAGGAACACATCGTCACGCCGGCCCGCCAGGGCCTTGCCGACGATGGCCTCGTTCTCGCCCTGCGAATACACATCGGCGGTGTCGACGACGTTGATTCCGGCGTCCAGCGCGCGGTGCACGATGCGCACGGCGTCGTCGTGGTCGCGATTGGCCCAGGCGCCGAAGTTCATGGCGCCCAGCGCGAGTGGGCTGACCAGCACGCCGGTGTGGCCGAGATAGCGCAATGTCATGGGGGAATTCACTTTCTGCCGGAGTCCGGCGCGACGGGGGCGGATCGGGCGATGGCCGCCCTGCCCAGACCGGTGATGACGAGATCGCTCTGCGGGGAATGGATTCGGCCGACCATGGCGTCGCGGTGGTGCCGTTCGAGCGGATGCCGCCGGTCCAGTCCGGGATTGCCGGTGAGGTCCAGGGCGGATTCGGTGACCCGGATCGCGGTGCCGGTGGCAACGTGCTTGGCCAGCCCGGGTAGCGGGGTGTTCTCGTCGGCGGCCAGTTCGGTCACGGCCCGGCGCAGCAGCGCACGGCTGGTGAGGACGGCGGCTTCGATCTCGCCGACGCGATCGTGGAAGCGCGGCACCGTCGCCAGGGATGCCCCGAGCGCGGTCGGCACCCGGGTGTGCAGGTACGCGGTGAGCCAGTCCCGGGCGGCGATGGCGACGCCGTTGTAGTTGGCCGCCAGCAGTATCGGCAGCGCCTGCCGCGCGGGACGCGGCCCGGGCGCGCCCGGCTCGCGCAGTTCGAGCAGCCGGGAGTTGGGCACGACGGTGCCGTCGAAGATCACCGATTGGGTGTCCGAGGCGCGCAGGCCGAGGTGATTCCAGGTGGGCTCGATGCGCCAGTCGGTGGCGGTCCGGTCGAGCAGGAACATCGCGATGCGGGGTTCGGGATCGGCGGTGCGGGTGGTGACGGTGAACCAGGTGAGCCCGGAAACACCGGTGGCGTACGCCTTCTCGCCGTCGATGCGCCAGTCACCCGAGGGCAGACGGGTGGCGGTGGTGGCGGGCAGGCCGCCGCGGGCCAGACTGCCCAGCTCGCGTTCCACCGCGAAACCGTTGAAGAGCGCGCCCTCGGCCGCGGCCGAGCGCAGTACCGCTTCCTTGAGATCCTCGGGCCACGGACAGTCCTCGCGAATCAAGCCGAGATGGTTCACGAAGTTCCACTGCAGGATCAGCCCGACCGAGGGATCGGCCGCGCCGATGCGCTCGATCACCTCGACTGCTTCGGCCAGACCCGCGCCCCGTCCGCCGAATTCGACGGGGACGGTCAGGCCCGGCACGCCGGCCTCGCGCAGTGCGGCGAACGAATCGGCCGGGAACACCGCGGCGCGGTCGTAGCGTTCGGCGTTGCCGGCGACCACCGCGAGGGCGGCCGCGAAGGCGTCTTCGTCCAATCCGGTGGCGGGGGTGGTTCTTTCGGCTACCGCGGTCATGGGCGGGTCACCTTCCTTCTCGTAGCGTGGGGTATCAGGCCCGGACCAGTTGCGGCACGGCGGTGTCGACGCCGGGCACCGCGGCCAGCAGCTCGCGGGTGTAGTCGGCGCGCGGGTCGGTGAAAACGTCGGCGACCGTGCCGGTTTCGACGACCCGGCCCGCGCGCAGGACCGTCACCTCGTCGGCGATGAGCCGGACCACGCCCAGGTCGTGGGTGATGAACAGATAGGTCAGGCCCTGTTCGTGCTGGAGATCGACGAGCAGTTGCAGGATCTGGGCCTGCACCGAGACATCCAGGGCCGAGACCGCCTCGTCCAGGACCAGAATCCGCGGCGACGCGGCCAGCGCGCGGGCGATCGCCACGCGCTGGCGTTGCCCGCCGGAGAGTTCGGCGGGCTTGCGGTCCAGGAACTTCCGGTCCAGAGCCACCGCGTCGAGGAGTTCGCGCACCCGAGCCTTGCGATCGGCGCCGGTGGCCAGTCCCAGCGCCGCCAGCGGTTCGGCGATGATCTGCCCGACGTCGAATCGGGGATCCAGCGACGAATACGGGTTCTGGTGCACGAACTGGATACGGGTGCGCACCGGGCGGAATCGCCGCCGGGACAGGCCCGTGACGCGCTGGTCCTCGACCCAGATGTCCCCGGAGTCGGCGGCGGCGAAACCGACCGCGATGCGGGCCACGGTGGATTTGCCCGCACCCGACTCCCCCACCAGGGCGTGGGTGGTGCCCGCGGTGACGTCGATGGAGACGTCGTCCACCGCGCGCACGCCCCCGAACGACTTGCTCAACTCGTGCAGGCGCAGGATCACCCGCGGTGACTCCTGGTCGCCGACAGCCTTCTTCGGTGTCGCGACCGAGGGGGCGAGCCGGTCCGCGTGCGCGGACGGTGCCGCCGCGATCAATCGGCGGGTGTACTCCTGGCGTGGGTCGGACAGGAGCTCGGCCGTCGGCCCCTGCTCCACGATGCGCCCGTGTTGCATCACGATCAGCCGATCCGATCGCTCGGCCGCCACGCCGAGATCGTGGGTGATCAGCAGCACGCCCAGTCCGAGCGTGACCCGCAGTTCGGCCAGCCGGTCCAGGATGACCTTCTGCACGGTCACGTCCAGCGCCGAGGTCGGCTCGTCGGCGACCAGCAGCGCGGGATCGCTGGCCAGCGCGATGGCGATCAGCACGCGCTGTTTCATCCCGCCGGACAGCTCGTGCGGGTACTGCCGGGCGACCCGTTCGGGATCGGCGAGTCCCGCCAGGTCGAGTTTGGCCAGCACCAGTGCGCGGCCGGTTTCCGAATCGACGCGGCGGTGCAGGCGTACCGCCTCCAGGATCTGCGCGCCGACCCGTTTCACGGGATTGAGCGAGGTGCCTGGATCCTGTGGGACGAAGCCGACGAAGGGCCCGCGCACCCGCGCGAGTTTGCGGTCGCGCCAGCCGCGGGTGTCCTGACCGTCCAGTTCGAGCGCGTCGGCGCGAACCTGGGCCTCGGGCGGCAGCAGATGCAGGGCCGCGTGCACGGTGGTGCTCTTGCCGGAGCCGGATTCGCCCACCACCGAGACGAATTCGCCCGGTCGCACCGCGAGCGACACCCCGTCCACGGCGGGCGCCGCGCTCGCTCCGCGGCGGGTTCGATAGCGCACGCGCAGATTGTCGATGCGCAGCAATGGTTGTTCGCTCATCAGGAGCCTCCCAGCGATCGTCCGATGCGGTTGGTGGACAGCACGACCACGGCGATGAGCACGCCGGGCAGGATCGAGATCCACGGGTAGGTGGCCAGGAAGTCGCGGCCCTCGGCCACGGCCAGACCCCATTCCGGTTGCGGCGGCGGCGCACCGTAGCCGAGGAAACCCAGCGCGGCCACGGCCAGCACCGCCGAACCGCATTCCAGGGCGGCCAGAGCCAGCACGGCGGCAACGGAATTGGGCAGCACGTGCCGCCACACCACCCGGCCGAAACCGGCTCCGGACCCGTACGCGGCCTCCACGTAATCGCTGCCCGCGACCTTGAGCACTTCCGAGCGCATCACCCGCGCGAACGCGGCCACCGCCGAGATGCCCACCGCGACCGCGATATTGATCGTGCCGTAGCCGAGGGCGGTGACCACGGTCATGGCCAGCAGCAGACTCGGAATCGCCAGCAGCACATCGACGAATCGCATGACCACCGCATCCACCCGGCCGCCGATGAATCCGCTGAACAGGCCGATCGCCGCACCGATCACGAATCCGAGCGCCACCGCCAGCAGCGTGGCGCTGACCGTGGTCGCGGTGCCGTGAATGGTGCGCGAGAGCAGATCCCGGCCCAGTCGGTCGGTGCCGAACAGGTGGTCCAGGCTCGGCGCGCTGAAGCTGGCGTCCGAGTCGCCCTCGTTGGGGTCGTACCCGGTGAACCAGGACGGCAGCAGTGCCCACAGCACCACGACCCCGATCACGGCCCAGGAAATCGCCAGTCCCAGCGGCACCCGCCGCAGCGCGGTCACGACGCGCTCCCGGCCCGCAGCCGCGAACGCAGCCGGGGGTCGAGCACCGGATAGATGAGATCGACCGCGAAATTGACGGTGACGAACACCAGCGCGGCGAAGACCACCACGGCCTGCACCACCGGAACGTCCTGGGTGCGGACCGCGGTTTCGGTGAGCCGGCCCAGCCCCGAGCGCGAGAAGATCGTCTCCACGATCACCGCGCCCGCGAGCAACTGCCCCAGGGTCACCCCGGCGATGGTGAGCGCGGGCAGGCCCGCGTTCTTGAGCACATCGCGCACCAGGACCTGGAAACGGGTGGCGCCCTTGGCGACCGAGACCGTCACGTAGCCCGCGCGCAATCCCAGATCCAGGTTCTTGATCAGCAGTTGCGCGATCGGCGCGGATACGGGGATCGCCAGGGTCACCGCGGGCAGCACCAGCGCGGCCGCGCCCTCGTTGCCGATCGGCGGGAACCAGCCGAGCTGGAACGAGAACACTTGCAGCACGGCCAATCCCACCAGGAACACCGGAACCGACACCCCCGCCGCCGGAACGGTGGCCAGCAGATCCGCCAGCCATCGGCTGCGGGTGTAGGCCGCGGCCAGGGCCACCGTGAACGCCAGTGCCACCGCCAGTACCAGGGCGACCCCGGCCAGCAGCGCCGTCTGCGGCAACACCGACAGGATGAGCGGCCACACCTGCTCGCCGGTGCGGGTGGAGATGCCGAAATCACCACGCGCGGCGTCGAACAGGCGGTTCAGGTACTGGCCGGCCAGGTTGTGATCGAGGCCGTAGTACACCCGCGCGTCGTGCTTGTCCTGGGCGGTCATCATCTCGCCCTCGGTGGGGTTGAACAGCATGTCCACCGTGTCGTACGGCAGGACGTACAGCAGCAGGAAGGTCACCGTGTACGCGCCCCACACCACGAACACCGCCTGCCCCGCCTTGGCGAGCACATATCGGGTCATCGCCCTACTTCGCCTCGATCCAGGTGTCGTAGAAGACGTTCCGGGACTGCGCCTCGTAGCCCACGTTGTGCACGCGCGGGTTCGCCGCGGTGACCTGGGCCGGGTTGTAGACCGGGACGGTGAGGATCTGATCCTCGAGCAGGAAGCGCTGGGCCGCCTCGGCCGCCTTGGCTCGCGGGCCGGCCTCGAGGGTCTTGCTCAGCGCGCTCAGGACGTCGATCGCCTGCTGGTAGGCCGGGTTCTCCGGGGCCAGCTTCGTCATGTTCGTGTACTGCGGGGAGTAGACCTGTTCCAGCACCGCGATGTCGGCGCGACTCTGGTTGGCCACCTGGATGTTCCAGCGCTGCTGCTGGGTCGCGGCGGCGGTGTAGTCCGGGATGGGCAGCACGTTCAGCTTCACCTCGATGCCGATCTTGCGCAGGTCCTGCTGGATCAGCTCGTAGGCGGGCTTGTTGTTGACCAGGTTGTTGATCCCGAGCAGGTCGAGTTCGAGCCGGCGGCCCTGGCGGTCCACCCGGATGCCGTCCGAACCCTTGGTCCAGCCCGCGGCGTCCAGGATCTGCTCGGCGCGCTTCTGGTCCTGCTTCAGGCTCGCGGAGAAGTCGACCCAGCCGGGCACCCGCTTGGACACCACCGAGCTCGACACGGTGTAGCTGGGGGTGAGCACGGTCTTGGCCAGCGCGTCCCTGTTCCAGCCGAGTTTGACGGCCTCGCGGACCGCGCGATCATCGGTCGGGAAGCGATCGGTCTTGAGGTCGAGGGAGATGTCGCGGCCCGGAATGAGCTGCGGCACCAGGCGATAGCCTTCGGCCTGCAACGGCGCCTCGTCGGTGTTGTTCACATCCAGGATGGCGTCCACGGTGCCCGCGCGCAGTGCGCCGGTGCGCACGCCTGCCTCCGGGATGACCGAGATCTCGACCGTGTCGAGGTACGCCTCACCCTGGTGCTTGCGCGACTGCGGCGCCCAGTTGTAGCCCGGGCGCTTCTTCAGCACGGTCTTCTGCTGGTAGACGTGCTCGGCGACGGTGAACGGGCCGGTGGCCACGATGTTCTTGGCCAGCGCCCGCTGCTCCTTGGGCAACTGCAGGGTGGAATGACCGACGATGCCGGAGAAGTACAGCGAAAGCGCCTGCGGGAAACCGGCATTGGGGCGTTCGAAGCGCACCTTGACGGTCACCGGGTCGATCACGGTGGTCTCGGCGTAGCCGACCCAGTAGGCGGTCACCGGAACGATGCCCAGCGCCTTGTCACCGCGCCCGAGCAGGTCGAAGTTCTCCTTGACCGAGTCGGCGGTGAACTTGCTGCCGTCGCTGAAGGTGACATCGTCGCGCAGGTGGAAGGTGAACTCCTTCAGCGCCGGATCGATGTCCCAGGACTTGGCCAACCAGGGTTCGATGGCCCCGGTATCGGGATTCTGATAGGTCAGTTTGTCGGTGATATTGCTGGTGATCAACGACTCCGGATAGGAACTGCCCGAATGCGGGTCGAGATTCGCCGGAGCGTCCAGCACCGCGAATCGCAATGTCCCACCGGACACCGGTGGACCGCTGTCGTCGCCGCCGGAGACCTTGTTCCCGGATGCCGCGCATCCGGTCAATACCGCCGCGACGAGTGCAGTGGCCACGGCGAGCGCGCTCGCCTTCGCGAATTTGCCTGAGGGCATGTGAGAGAACTCCTGAATGAATCGAATCTGCCCGCAAGTGTGCATAGGCGGCCCGGGTGGAACAACCAAGCTGATCTACCGGATTCGTTCAGTTTTCGTGAAAGGTTCAGGCGGATACCGCGCTTCGGACCTGCGGTTTTACCTGCGCGCACCCGCGACGAGCTGTTCGAAACAACTGGAATCGCGGCGAATTTATTTGTCCTGTCGGCACTTCGCGCAGATCAGGCGCCGTGCGCGAGTAATCGGCGCAATCACTATTCGGATCGCGCCCGATTTACGGGTTGATAATCCGGATATCGATATGCCGCCGACGGTACGCGCCCGGCCGCATTCTTCAGCTGAACTGAACGAAAGGTGTCCGATGACAGCGGGTACTACCGCAACCGACCCGGCGGCCGCCGTCACCGCGGCCGACGGCCATCCACTGGTTGTCCGGGTGCGGGAGTACGCGGAGACCGTGCTGCGACCCGCCGCGCTGCGGACCGACCGCGACGGCGTCCCGGCCCGGCGGATCAGCGAACTCGCCGCGCTCGGACTGCTCAATCACACCGCGCCGGTCGAGTTCGGCGGAGCGGGCATCGACCGCAATACCGATCGGCGGTTGCACGAGATCATCTCGGGGGCCTGCTTCAACACCTGGCTGATCTGGGCACAGCACGCGCCCATGGCCGGGCGCATCGCCGAATCCCGCACGCCGGACACGGTTCTGCCCGAGCTGGCCGAGCGCGTGCTGCGCGGTGAGGTGCTGCTGGGCGCCGGGGTGAGCGATGTGCGCCGCTACCCCGAGCACTACCTGCGTGCGCGCAGGTCCGTGGGCGGGTGGACCTTCGACGGAACCATCTCCTGGGTCAGCGGCTGGGGGCTGCACGCCGCGCTGGCGCTGGCCGCGGTGGATCCGGAGACCGAGACCGTGGTGACAGCACTCGTCCCGGTCGGCGAGCGGATCACCAGCGCGGGACCGCTGCCGCTGAGCGCGGTCACCGGCAGCCGGACCGCGCGGGTGCGCATCGATCAGGTCTTCGTGCCGGACTCGCACGTGCTGCTCACGCATTCGCTCGAGCGTTCCCGCCATCTCGATATCGGGGTGGCCAGCGACGCGCGCGGGCATCACTTCGGACTGGCCGAGACCGTGCTCACCGAGCTGGAGCACACCGAGTCCGCACGCGAGGTGGCCCGGGCCTGGCGGCCGCGGGTCGCCGAGATCCGTTCCACCGCCTACGCGCTCGCCGACGAGTCGGTGGCGCGCGGCGGCGGCGATCATCGACTGGCCGAACGGCTCGCCGCCAAGGTCGCCAGCGGCGAGGCGCTCTCGGTACTCACCCGCGCACTGCTCATCGCTCGCGCCGGGCGCGGGCTCGGCACCGACGACACAGCCCAATTGCACGCGCGCTCGGCGCTTTTCGTCCTGGTCCAGGGGCAGACCACCGACGTTCGCCGGGCCCAGCTGGCCCGGCTCGCCCGCTGAGCCGGACAACCACCCTTCTCCACGAACAGGAGCCGTCCTCCGATGAGTCTCGAATTCCTCTGGTACATCCCGAATCAGGTCACCCCCGGGCATCGCGGTGAACCCGTGACCGCCGCGCACAACAGCCTGGACACCCTCACCACCCACGCGCTGGCGCTGGAGCGGCACGGCTGGCAGGGCGCGTTGCTCGGCACCGGCTGGGGTCGCCCGGACACCTTCACCACCGCCACCGCGCTGGCCGCGCGCACCAGCACCTTCGAACCGCTCATCGCGATCCGGCCCGGCTACTGGCGGCCCGCGAACTTCGCCGCCGCCGCGGCCACCCTGGATCACCTGACCGAAGGCCGGGTCCGGGTCAACATCGTGTCCGGCAAGGACGATCTGGCCGCGTACGGGGACAGCGACGGCGAGCAGGCCGATCGCTACTCGCGCACCCTGGAATTCCTGCAGCTGACCCGCAAGCTGTGGACGCAGGAGCGGGTCACCTACCGGGGTGAGCACTTTCAGGTCACCGATTCCACCGTGCAGCCGCGCGTGGTGGCGCGCGAGGGCCGTCCGCACCCGAAGCTGTACTTCGGCGGGGCGTCCGAGGCCGCCGAGCGGGTCGCCGCTGCCGAGGCCGACGTGCAATTGTTCTGGGGCGAGCCCCTGGAAGGGGTGCGCGAGCGCATCGAACGCCTGAAGACCCTCAGCGCCGAACTCGGCCGCGAGCACGCCCCACTCGAATTCGGTTTGCGCATCACGACTTTCGTGCGTGACACTACCGAGCAGGCATGGGCCGAGGCGGAGGCGAAGGTGGCGGAGATGGCGGCGCAGCACGGCGATCCCGGGCAGAATCCGCATCGCCGCACCGCCGTCGGACAGCAGCGCCTGCTCGATCTGGCCGCACGCGGCGAGGTGCTCGACGACAACCTGTACACCACGCCCGGCCGCTACGGCGGGGGCGGCGCGGCGACCACGTGGCTGGTCGGTTCCGCCGATGACGTGGCCAAATCCCTGCGCAAGTACCGCGATCTCGGCATCACCCACTTCGTACTCTCCGATACCCCCTACCTGCGGGAAATCGAACGCCAGGGCGATCAGCTGCTGCCGCTGCTCGCCGAATGAGCGCGGGCAGTCTCACCACCGCCCGCGCCGCGCTGTCGCGGGACCGCGGCCCGCTGCGGTTGATCGTGGTCTTCGCGATCACCCAGACCGTCAGCTATGGCGCGATGATCCAGGCCTTCACGGTCCTGCTGCTGCCCATGTCGGACGCGCTCGGGGCCTCGCGCACCGCGATCGCCGCCGCCGCAACGATTTCCACGCTGGTGGGGGCGCTGGCGGCGGTGCCGGTCGGAAGGCTGCTCGATCGCTACGGCGGGCGGGTGCTGATGGCGGCCGGCTCGGGGGTGGGCGTCATCGCGGTGCTGCTGTGGTCGCAGGTGCAGAACCTGGCCCAGCTGTACGTGGCGTTCGCCCTCATCGGGGTGTCGCTGGCGATGTCGACCTACGAAGCGGCCTTCGCCGTGCTGGTGGTGGCCGCCGACCCACGCCATCGCGACAACGCGATCATCGCCGTCACCATGATCTGCGGGCTGGCCACCAGCTTCTACTACTTCCTGGTCGGGCACCTGGACGCTCGCTTCGGCTGGCGCACAACACTCGTACTGCTCGCGGTGGAGCTGGCGGTGATCGCCGTCCCGGCGCACCTGTGGGCGGTGCCCGGGCGGGCCGCGCATCTGGGCCGCATCGCCACGCAGCCGGGCGTCTCCGAGGGCGGGGCCCTGCGCGATCACCGGTTCTGGCTGCTGGTGCTGGCGTTCGTCGCCCAATCCGCGTCCACGTCGGCCTTTCTCACCATGATGGTCACCTATTTCCGGGACGCGGGCTTCGCGGCCACGACCGCGGCCACCCTGCCCATCACCATCGGGGTCGCGCAGATCGGTTCGCGGCTGGCGCTCGCGCCGCTGGCCCGTCGGTACGGGATGACGGGCGTGACCGCGGTGTCCTTCGCGTTCCAGGGCGCGGGCCTGCTGGCGCTGCCGCTGGCCGGGACCTCGCTGCCGTGGACCCTGGTGTGCGTCATATCCTTCGGGCTCGGCTACGGCACTAGCGTGGTGGCCCGGCCTTCGATCGTCGCCGACTCGTTCGGCGTTGCCCGGTTCGCGGGCATCGCGGCGCTGATGACGGTGCCCATCGCCCTGTCCCGCGCGGGCGCGCCGCTGGCGGCCGCCTGGCTGCGCGACTGGCGGTTCCTGGTGATCATGGGCGCCGCCGCGCTGATCGCGGCCCTGGCCCTGCTCCCCCTGTCCCGCCGCCGCCCGGCCGTCGCGGAACTCCCCCTCGCCGCACCCGAATCTCCCGCCACCGGAACGACACCCGTCTTCATCATCGGATCGACCGGCCTCGCGGCCCAGGACGAAACAGCCGCGGCCTGCGCACCCGAGCCGACGAGCGGCGTGCGCTGACACTGGACACCCGGTCCGGAGCAGTGCCCGAATCCGGATGCGGCGGTACGGGTTACGGGGTTTGCGCGGGCCGGTGGTGTTCGGTGCCGGCCATGGCGCGCGCGACCAGGGGGCGGGCCAGCCGGGTTTGGACCGCGCGCATGATCCAGGCGTTCACGCGGATACCGAGCATGGACTCGGGGGCCACCGCGGCGACGCGGCCCGGGGGCAGTTGCTGCGCCGAGGTGATGCGCGGGCGCATGGCCGACTCGAAAGCCGCCAGGGCGGCAGGGATTCCGGCCGGATCGGCGGGCGCGTTCGCTGCGCGCAGGGCGGTCGTCAGTTCCGCGGCTCCGCGCAGGGCCAGGGCGGTGCCGAGGCCGCTGAGCGGGCTCGCGCACCACGCGCTGTCGCCGACCAGGACAACGCGGTCGTCGTGCCAGGCGGGCATGTGCACTTGGTCGTAGGTGTCCAGGGCGAAGTCGGGGGCCTTGCGCGCGGCGTCCAGGAATTCGCGGGCGCGCCAGCCCGCGTCCGCGAAAATCTGTTCCAGCAGCGTGAATTGGGCTTCGCGATCGTCGCGGGGCGGGAGCGTGTCGGCGGCGAAGGTCAGCCCGATCTCCTGCTGACCCGGATGGCCGGGGCGGGCCTCGAGCGCGCGGCGGCCGGGGACGTTGCAGAGCAGGAACCAGCCGTCGAGCTTCGGGGTCGCCGGCTCCTCCTCCAGGGTGAACCAGGCGTGGGCCAGGCCGAGCGGGCGGCGGTAGTTCTCCTCCGGTCCGAAGCGCAGTGCGCGGACCCGGGAGTGTGCGCCGTCCGCGCCCACGACCAGATCGAAGTCCTCGGCGTCGCCGGAGCGGAACTCCGCGGTGACCCGGGAGCCCGAGTCCCGCAGTGCCGTCACCGTTTCGCCGAAGCGCCGGATGACACCGGGGCCGGCGGAGTCGTGGATCAGCCGGGCGAGGTCGGTGCGCAGCAATTCCTCGCTGGACACCAGCCCCTGGCCGTCGAACGCCGTCACCGGCATCTCCGCGAGCCGCCGCCCGTCCGCCACGATCCACGCCGCACCGCGCTGGGGAATAAGGCGCTTGCGCGCCTGTTCGAGCAGCCCCAGCTCATCGAGCACCTCGGCGCTGTCCCCGCGCAGATCGACGGTCTGGCCACCGGCCCGCAGCGCGGGCGCGATCTCGGCGACGACCACCTCCCACCCGTCCCGCTCCAAGTACACCGCGAGCGTGTCCCCCGCGATGCCGCCTCCGACGATGAGCACTCGTGCCATGGCCCGCTCTCCTTGGTGAGATGGTTACCCAAGGACACGATAGTGCGATCAGACGTCGTCGCCATCCCAGATGTCGCCGGGGCCCTTGCTCCCGCCGTCGTCGTTCAGATGCCACGGATCGTCGTCGCCGCTGTTTCCGCCACCGCCGCCCGAATTCGAGCCGCCGTGATCGTCCGGCTGATCGTCGGGCCAGAAGCCGGCGTCCTCAGGGAAGGGCATGGCGAACGGAGACGGGAAGACGCCTTCCAGCGCGACGGCGCCGGATTCCGAGGCGTTCGCGACTGCCTCGATGGACCCGGATTCGGTCATGATGAAGGCCACCAGCGGAATCGAGATGATGGCGAGTTCGGGGATCTCGACCACCACGTCCCGCAGTGCACTGCCGATCGCGTCGGCCGCGGTAGTGAACATCTGCACCGCCAGCGGACTGAGATGGACGGTGTAGCGCAGATGCAGGAAGCCGTGCGTGTCGACGCGCACCAGCTGATCGCTGTCCGGGTCCTGCGCGGCCTGCAGCACCCGCCGGGCCGTCGCGTCCAGATCGAAGACGCGGTTCAGCTCCAACCCGTCGAGCCGATGGTTCGCCAGGGTGGCTTCGAACTCCGAAACCTTGTCCCGGACTTGCTGTTCGGTGATGTTGGACATGATCAGATCCCACTCCCCCGGTGCTTGCGATGCAGCGGGTCCTTGTTCGGGTTGCCTTCCCAGCCGCCGTTGCCGTCACCGAGCTGGTCCTTCAGCTGTTTGTCGAGGTCACTGTCGTCCGACTGCCGCCCGGATCCGGACTCCTCCTCAGCGATCTGGTGCTCGACCTCCCAATACACGGGCGACTCGGGCACCGGTACCACGAACGGCGAGGGCACGGTCCCCTCGAGCCGCACCGGGCCGCCCGCCGCCTGCCCCTCGATCTCACCGGCATGGGTGGCGATGAAGTCCGACAGCGGCTGCACGATGGCCGCGACATCCGGGAAGGCGGCCACGGCCGCGCCCAGCATCGCGCCGAAATCCGATCTGCCGAGCGCGGCGACCGCCTGCGTGCTCAGATGCACCGAATAGCTGTACTCCCCGTCCATATCCACGATGATCAGCGGAGTCCCCTCGGAATCCACGCGCGGCTCGAGTCCTGCCGTCAGACGGGCCGCCGCCGCCAGATCCAATCCCGCCACCGGATCGAAGCCCTCGAGTTTCCACCGGCTCAGCGCACCTTCCAACTCTCCGGCCTTGGCCCGTACGACTTCGTCCGACACGTCATCCGCCATGATCCCTGCCCCTTCCGTGAGACACCTCACTTCTATTGGGCCTCAACCACTCTCACGAATTCGAGGCCGTTGGGCTCTAGCCCCACAGCGGGTTCGCATGCTTGGCTGAAGCCGCGTGGAACAGTTGGCACGAACACGAGATCTGTTGGCATGGAATGTCATTGAACAGACCGGAGGATCGGCGAACCGGAACCGATAGACACCCGCTCGACCGACCGGCACGCCCCGCCAAGGTTCGAGTTTTATTCGCTGGCGGCAACCGGCATCGGTCGTTATCGTTGTCGCCGCGACGCGGGGAAGCTCCTGGATCTATAGCTGGGGGCGAGTTGAGTTCCCCAGCGTCGTCCAAACTTCCCTTCCCGCACGGGGTTACCAGCGGGCTCAGCCGCGCCGCAGGGTCAGGATCGAGATGTCGGGGCGCGCGCCGATGCGGACCGGCGGGCCCCAGGCGCCGACGCCGCGCGTGGTGTAGAGCTGCATATCGGCTTCGTGATCCAGTCCGGCCACCGTGCCGTTGACCCAGCCCACGACGTAGTTCAGCGGCCAGATCTGGCCGCCGTGGGTGTGACCGGACACCTGGAGGTCGACCCCGTGCGCGGCTGCCTCGGGCGCCTGGCGCGGCTGGTGCGCGAGCAGCATGACGAAGCGGTCGTCGCGATGCCCGGCCAGGGCCGCATCGATGTCGGGTCCGTACGGATCGGGCGCCGCGAAGTCGTAGACGCCCGCGATCTCGAGGGTCGCGCCGTTGACCTGGACCTCGGCCCGTGCGTTGCGCAGTGTCTTCAACCCCAGACGATCCCAGTAGTCCATCCAGTCGGCGACACCGTCCACGTAGCCCTCGTGATTGCCCGCGACCGCGAACTTCCCGTATTTCGCGGTGAGCCCCGCGATCGGCGCGATATCGGGCCCGACGAGTTCGACCGATCCGTCGATGAGATCCCCGGGGAGCACGATGACATCGGGCCGCTGGGCGTTGACCAGGTCCACGACCCGCTCGGTGAAGGCGGCGCCGCGGGCCGCGCCCACGTGGATGTCGGCGACCACCGCGACCCGGAGGCCGTCGAGTTCCGCGGGCAGTTTCGCCGAACTGACCTCCACCTCGAGCACGCGCGGATCGTTCGCCTCCCCCACCCCGTAGACGACCGCGCCCACCGCGGCCACCACGAGTACACCCGAGAGCACCCGCAGCAGCGGCAGGCGATCCGTCATCCCCGCGCCGCGCGCGATCGCCAGCACGAGCCCGATCAGCAGCAGGCCGAGCACCAGGTAGAACAGCACCGCCGTCCACACCAGCCCCACCCAGACGATGCCCCGGACGGGCTCGGGCGAGTACAGGCTTCCCGCCCCGAACGCGACGAACACACCGGCCCACAGCACCGCGAGCACGCCCGCCCCCGCCACCTTCGCGGCCTTGGGCACGCCCGTGGCCCGCAGTAACCGTCGATACAGCACCCAGTGCACCAGGGCGAACACCAGCCCGCCGATAACCATTCGCAGCACGTGCCGCCCTCTCGATATCCAGAACTCCGCAGCGGTTCCGCACGCCACCCGCGCGCATCGCACAACGATCGATGGCACCGAGCGTAATCCCGGGCTCGGCGGATCCCCGTCCGGTCGGCGTCGCGCCGGCCGCGGGCCGAGCGGCCGCGAACCGGTACACCGTCGACCGCCACCCGAATCATGCTGTCGAGCAAGAAGTTCGGAGTAGGATCGGCGGGCAGCGTCGCCATCGGAGATTCGGGGCCGCTCCCGGGGGCTCGACGATGGCTCGGCGGAGCGAGGAGTTCGGCGATGTCCTACCTGCGTGCCTGTGCGGTGTTGACGGCGGTACCGGCGCTGCTCGCGTTCGGATCCGGAACCGCGGCAGCGCAACCCGGGGAAAGCGTTCCCCTCGATCAGGGGCGCGGCGAACCCGCCGCGCAACCCGTGGCGGCCTCCGGCACCCTGCGCGTGGGGTCGGAAACCGTCCAGCTGCCGGTGGCGATCGACGCCCAGGCACTCGCGCAGGCCCAGAGCTATGTCGACGGGGTCCAGGCACAGGTCGGCGCGACATTCGATCGGCTCGGCCGCCCCCGCAGCGAACCCGAACGACGGGCCGCCGGGGCCGAAGCCGGCCGGGTCATCGGTGCGGTCATCGGCAAGGTCGTCGTCTTCCCCCTGGAGATCGTCGGGTGTGGGGTGGGGGCGACGATCGGGGCGGTCGCGGGCGGGGTCATCGGCGGACTGCCGACCGTGGGAGCGGGCGTGCCCGTGGGGGCCGCCGTGGGCGGGGTGGCGGGCTGTCTACTGGGTGGGCTCGCGGTCGCCATACCCGTCGACATCGCCGGGCTGGTGGGCGGCGGGGCCATCGGCGAATTCGTCGGGGGTGCGCTCGGCGCCGCGACCGCGGCCGATCCCGCCGCGGCACCGGGCGCCGATGCCGCAGCGGCCCAGCCCGTTTCGATCGAGACCCGGGCGGGCACACCGGAGCCGCTCGCGGTCGCACCGGTCGCCGACGCCATCGCCGCGGCCGGCCCGGACGCCGAGGCCGCGGTCACCTCGCTGCGCACCGCCGTCAAGTCGATGCCCAAACTCGGCCCGGACGCCCTGGGACCGCTCACCCAGCCGGCCAACGACCTGTTCGCCGCCGTCCAAGCCGCCCTCTGATTGCGACTCGACACTCAGTCCAGACAGAACTCGTTGCCCTCGATGTCCTGCATCACCAGGCAGGACTCGTTGACGCCGTCCGCGCGCAGCAGGTGCAGCCGGGTCGCCCCGAGCGCGACCAGCCTGGCGCATTCGGCCTCGAGCACGTCCACCCGCTCCTGACCCGCCAGACCGGTTCCGACCCGCACGTCGATGTGCACCCGATTCTTGACGATCTTGCCCTCCGGAACCGCCTGGAAATACAGCCGCGGTCCCACTCCCGCCGGATCGGCGCACGATCGGCCCCGATGCTCGTAACCCAGTACCGCGGACCAGAATTCAGCGACGCGCTCGGGCTCGGCGCAGTCGAAGGTGACCTGAATCTGCCTGATCGATGTCATCGGTCCAACCTAACCGCGTCGCAGCTCCGGGCCGAGCGGGCTCAGGCCGGGACCGCGGCCGCGGACTGCCTGGCCGGGAGCGGGAGGCCGAACCGTTCACGCAGGGTCGGCGCGGAGTACTCGCGCTGGAACAGGCCGCGGGACTGCAGCAGCGGCACCACCAGGCCGGTGAACGCCTGGAGGTCGACGGCGGTTTCGGCGGGCATGATCGTGAAACCGTCGGCCGCGCCCGCGGCGTACCAGTCGGCCAGGTCGTCGGCGATCTGCTCGGCGGAACCGACCAGCAGGCGGTGGCCCGACCCGCCCGCACCACCCTGGATGAGTTGGCGTGGGGTACGGGGGCTTTCGGCGATGAGGGCGCGGGTGGAGATCGCGAAACCGGTGGAGAACGCGCCCGCGGGGATGGCCTCGGGCAGATCGTCGGCGGTGATCTCGTCGTCGGGGCCGAAACTGCCCGGCGGGAGGCCGAGATCGTTCAGGAGGTTGGCGGTCAGGCGCTCGATCGGCAGGTGCGCGTAGAGCTCCCGCTCCCTCTCGCGGGCCTCCGCCTCGGTGGCGGCGACCAGGACCACCACGCCCAGGGAGATCTTCACCGAGTCCGGATGCCTGCCCGCTGCCGCGGCCCGGCGGCGGATGTCCTCGCGGAACGCGACCGCCTTGGCGCGCGTCTGGGCGACGGTGAAGACCACGTCCGCGAAGTCGCCCGCCAGGCGCAGCCCGCCTTCGGAGCCGCCCGCCTGCACCACCACCGGCCGGCCCTGCGGTCCCGGCGCGACGGGCAAAGGCCCTGCCACCGAGAAGAATTCGCCCTCGTGGTCGATCCGGTGGATCTTGCCCGCGTCCGCGTAGCGCCCGCTGCCCTTGTCCGCGACCAGCCAATCGGGCTCCCAGCTGTCCCACAGCCGGGTCACCACATCCAGGAATTCCCAGGCCCGCCGATAGCGGGTGGTCTTGTCCGGGTGTTCGTCCAGGCCGAAATTCGCCGCCGCGGCCGGGGTTCCGGTCGTCACGATGTTCACCGCGGCCCGCCCCTTGGTGACGTGGTCCAGCGCCTGGAAGCGGCGGGCCAGGTTGTAGGGCGAGTTGTAGGTGGTCGAGGCGGTGATGACCACGCCGAGCCGTTCGGTCACCGCGGCCAGATTGCCCAGCAGGACCAGCGGATCGATGCCGGTGCCGGGCGCTTCCTCGATCTCCGCGCGCAGGGCGGGACCGTCGCCCAGGAAGACGGCGTCGATCTTGGCAGCCTCGGCGATGCGGGCGAGCCGCTGGAAGTAGTCGATGTCGAGATACGCCAGCGGATCTGCGTGCTCGGCGCGCCACGCGTGCCGGAAGTGCCCCGGCGTCATGAGCGACAGGTTCAGATGGAATCCAGGCATGGAAAGCCTCTCGTGAAGCGAAAGTGTGTCAGGACGCGGCCGGGGTCCAGCCCAGTGCGGGGGCGAGTTCGCGAGCGCCGGCTGCGAGCAGCCGCACGTGCTCGTCGGGTTCGGGCACCCCGGGCACGAAACTCAGCAGCAGATCGGTGATCCCGGCCAGCGACGGGTCCGCGGCCAGCTCCCCCGCCAACTCCGGCGCGGGACCGACCAGGGCGTGATCGGCGTCGAGGTAGTCCGCGACGCTCAGCTTGTCCACGCCCCGATCGGCGGGCGCCCAGCTCTGCCAGCGCCGCACGCCCGGTTCGACCAGCCGCAGCGCCGCCTCGCGATCCGGATGCGGATAGACCGCGCGGGACGCCTGAATGCGCGGCGCGGCATCGGTTCTGGTCCAGGCCGCGCGGTAGGACTCGATCCACGCCGCCTGATTGCGCTGCGCCGCTTCGATACTCCCGTCTCGCCACGCCGTCGCCCGGGACAGCTGCAGTCCGTCACCCGCCCGCGCGGCGGCCGCGGCGGCGGCGTGCGCGCGGTCCGGCTCGCCGGTCGTGGCCTGCCAGAGCCGCTGCCGGACACCGGCGCCCGGCGGATGCAGCACCTCACCCAGACTGTTCACCGGCCCGCCGCCCAGGACCGCGTGCAACCGGGCGACGGCCGTGTCGAACTCCTCGTGTTTACGATCGAGGTCTTTCCCGAAGGCTTCCCACGCGCCCGGGAAGGGTCCGGAACCGACCCCGAGTTCGAGTCGGCCGCCGCTGATCTCGTCGAGGGTGGCGGCGTCCTCGGCGACCCGCAGCGGATCCTCCAGCGGCAGCACCAGCACACCGGTGCCCAGCCGGATACGGGAGGTGTGCGCGGCGATGGCGGCCAGCACCACCAGCGGCGACGAAACATGTTCGCGCCCTTGGCGGAAGTGCCGCTGGATCACCCAGCCCGAGTCGTAACCCAGCTCCTCCGCGGCCTGGAAGACATCGATCGCCTCCCGGTACGCGTCGGCGGGCGCGATATCGCGATCGAGGTGGAGCAGGAAGCCGAGCCGGAAGTTCCTGCCGTCCTCGACGCCCGCGCCGAGGGTGGTGTGCCGGACCGCTGTCATGGTGTTCTCCCGAGAATCAGCCGGAGGTCAGAGTCGAAGTCCGGTGCCGTGCACACCGTGTTCGTCGATGAGCGCGAGCTCCTCATCGGTGAAGTCGGGGAAGCTCACGGCGGCGATGTTGTGATCGAGCTGCGCGGTGGAGCTGGCCCCGATGAGGGCGGAGGTGACCTCGGGGCGGCGCAGCACCCACTGCAGGGCCAGCTGGGCCAGGGACTGCCCGCGCGCGGCGGCGATCTTGTTCAGTTCGGCGGTGCGCTGCCGGTAGGTCTCGTCGATGACGTCCGGCGACAGGAAGGTGCTGTTCACCGCGCGGGCCCCGGCGGGGATCGTCTCCAGGTACTTGTCGGTCAGAAGTCCCTGTGCCAGCGGCGAATACACGATGACGCCGAAGCCGTCCTGCTCCGCGGTCGCGAGCAGGCCCTCGCGCTCGGGCCGGCGATCGTAGATCGAGT
Organism: Nocardia sp. NPDC057668; assembly: GCF_042799795.1. Classification (NCBI taxonomy): domain Bacteria; kingdom Bacillati; phylum Actinomycetota; class Actinomycetes; order Mycobacteriales; family Nocardiaceae; genus Nocardia; species Nocardia sp. NPDC057668. Next base: position 696,510 of record NZ_JBHVIC010000001.1, read on the forward strand.
ACCGGGCCTGGTGGATCAGCAGCGGCACGCCGGCGGCGCGCAGCTGCTCGGCGATCTCGTGGGTGCGTTCGGACTGATAGTTGGAGATGCCGATGTACAGCGCCTTGCCCTGCTGTACCGCGCTCACCAGCGCCCCGACGGTCTCCTCCAGGGGCGTCCCGTGGTCGGGCGAGTGGTGGTAGAAGATGTCGACGTAATCGGTGCCCAGATCGCGCAGGCTGTGCTCGAGCGAGGTCAGCAGCGACTTGCGCGAGCCGCCGCGCAGGTACGGGCTCGGGCCGATCGCGTTGCCCGCCTTGGTGGACAGGATGAGCTCGTCCCGGTAGGGCGCGAGGTCGCGGCCCAGCACTTTGCCGAAGTTCTGCTGCGCGGCGCGATGCGGCGGCCCGTAGCGGTCGGCGTTGTCGAAGTGGGTGATGCCGAGATCGAAGGCGTGCAGGATGATGTCGCGCTGGGTGGCGAACGGGTAGTCGGTGCCGAACTTCTGCCACAGGCCGAAGGAGAAGGCGGGCAGGTCGAGACCCGAGGCGCCGGTGCGCCGGTAGGGCACCTGCTCGTAGCGGCTCTCCGCCGCGGTGTAGGTGGTCTCGAAGGGGCCGTAGTTCATCGGTGTCGTTCTCTTTCCGTTGTGCGGGGACGAAATTGCGGTGGTCAGAACAGACCGGTGGTGGGCGGGTCCTCACCGGTGAGGTGGTAGGCGCCCGCGACCGCCTGTTTCCATTGGCGCGGATTGTGATTGGCCGCGGTGCGGGCGTTGCGCCAGTGCCGGTCGAAGCCGAGCCCGCGGTCGGTGATGGAACCGCCGCCCACGTCGAACAGCAGTTCCGCGGCGCGCAGGGCGGATTCGATGGCGATGACGCCGGCCTGGGCCACGTGCACGGCCGCGGCGGCCCCGGCGGTGCGCGCGGCCTCGCCGATCAGGCCCCGATTCGCCTGGAGCTGTTCGGCGGCCAGCAGCACCACCGCACGCGCGGCCTGGGCGCGCGCGGCGATCTCGCCGACCGTCTGGCGCACGTAGGGGTCGTCCACGCTCGCGGCGGCCGAGCTGTGCTTGATGGGACGGGCCTTCTCGCGCACGTACAGCACCGCGTCGTCCAGCGCACGGGCCGCGATACCGGCCTGTACGGCGGCCAGGTACAACTGCGCGAACGATCCCGCCCACGGATTGTCCGACACGTTGTCGATCAGCCCGCCGGTGGTGACCTCCGCGCCGGCGACCCGGACGCCGCTGAATCGCGTTGTCCCGCTGGCGGTCAGGCGCTGTCCGACGGCATCGAAGTCGTCCAGGATCTCCAGCCCGGCGCGATCGGTGGGCACGGTGAACCGCAGCAGCGTGCCGTCTTCGGTGATCGCCTGGGTCGAGAACCAGTGCGCGTACACCGCGCCGGTGGAGTAGTACTTCTCACCGTCGACGATCCAGTCCGCGCCGTCGGCGCGCGCGGTGGCGTAGGTCTGCCCGCTGGCGCCGCCGGTGCGCTCGTTGGCGGTGCCCGCGAACAGTTCTCGGTTGCGCAGGCGCTCGAGCACCAGGTCGCGCTGCGGCAGATCCGGTCGATTGGCGACCTGGTGCGCGATGAGGAACGTGCTGCGCAGGGCCTGCGCCACATTGGAATCCGCGCGCGCCAGCTCGATGATCACCTCGGTGACATCGCGCACGGTGCCGCCCGCACCGCCTTCGGACGGCGCGATGCCCGTCAACGCGATGCCTGCCGCGGCCAGCTCACGGACATCCTCGATCGCGTAATCCCGCACGGTCTCACGGTGTCTCGCGGACGCGGCCAGGCGATCGAGCGCCGGTTGGATGGCGGCGCGTATGCCGGCGACGGTGAGCAGCGTGGTGGGCTGACCGTCGCGCACGGCGGTCATCGCAGCGCTCCCGCCGGGGTGCGCAGCCCGAGCGCTTCGCGCAGCGTCGGTCCGGTGACCGGGGTGGCGAGCAGCGGTGTCAGCGCCTCGATCGCCGCCACGATCTCGATGGTGTCACCCACCGGAGCGAGTGACAGTCCGTCGAGGCCGTCCGCGGCGACCCAGGCGGCCAGCTCGTCCGCGACCGCGCGCGGATCCGCGGGCGCGGCCACCCGCGCCCGGCCGAGCAGGACGATCTCCGAGCGCTGCCGCCCGGTCCCGGCCAGCGCGGCGGTCAGCGCGGCGTTCGCCCCGGCCGCGCGGTCTCGGTCCACGACGACCACATCGGCGATGTGCGCCACCACGTCCCAGCCCAGCTCGTGCGGTTCGGCGGCCGCCAGCACCGGCCTGCCCTGCACCGAGGACGGTCCGTCGAGCGGCCCCGCGACCCGGTAGTAGGACCCTTCGTGGTCGATGGCCGAGATCAGCGCGCGGTCCACCACGAGCGCGCGTTCCTGATCGGCGATCAGCGCCGCACGCGGGAACGATTCCCAGAGCCGGGTGAGCACGATGGCATATTCGGCCCAGCGGCGCGCCGGATCGGAGGCCGCCGGATCGGGCGTGGTCGCCCGGCTCACCTCGTCGTCCGCGCCGGGCCGCAACACCACGCCCGCCCGTCCGGCGGTGGCGCGGTCGAAGGACAGAATGCGCCGGGCCGCGTTGTACGGGGCGTTGCCCGTGGTCGGCACATCCACCAGATAGCCGATGTCCCCGATGGTTCCGGCCAGGTACGAGGCCACGACGCTGGGATCCAGCGCGGGCCCGTCCCCGGCGGTGTCGTGCACCCGCACTCCCGCCGCGCCCGAGGACCGGGCGGCCGCGGCGATGGCGACCGCGCCGGGCAGATCGCGCACCGCGATATCGATCAGAATCGGAAAACTCATTGTCCTGTCTCTTCTCTCGGACTCAGCGCGCGGCTTCGAGCGGGCCGCGTTCCCACACGCCTGTGGGCACCGGCGGCAGCCCGAGACCGAGGTGATCGCGCAGCGTGGTGCCGTCGTAGTCGGTGCGGAACAGGCCGCGCCGGCGCAGTTCGGGCACCAGGTGATCGGCGAAATCGTCGAAGCCCGAGGGCAGGACGTCCGGCATGACGTTGAAGCCGTCGGCCGCACCCGCCCGGAACCAGCGCTCGACGTCGTCGGCGATCTGTTCGGGGGTGCCGACCACGATGCGATGCCCGCCGCCGCCCGACAACTTCTTGAGCAGCTGGCGCAGGGTCGGGTTCTCGCTGTCGATGAGATTGCGCACGACGCGGTAGAAGGTCTGCGACCCACCGGCGGCGTCGGGTTCCACGAGCAGCTCCGGCGGAATGGGGGCGTCGTCGTCCAGTCCGTCCAGGGAGAAGCCGAGCTGCCCGGCGAGCCGGGAGCGGGCGTAGGCGTCCGGCAGCAGCTCGTCCAGCAGTTCGCGGCGTTCGCGGGCCTCGGCCTCGGTGCTGCCCAGCACCGTCGACAGCCCGGGCAGCACCACGATCTCGTCCGGGTTCCGGCCGAATTCGGCCGCGCCGGCGCGCAATTCGTCGCGGAAGGCCCGGGCCCGGTCGATGTCCTGTTCGGCGGAGAAGATCACTTCGCCGACCCGCGAGGCCAGGCGCTTGCCGTCGCTGGAACCGCCCGCCTGCACCACGACCGGGCGGCCCTGGGGTGAGACGAAATCGGTGCGCTCGGCCCAGGCCGCGACCACCTGTTCCACGAACTCCGCGGCTCGCCGGTAGCGCAGGCCGTGCTGGGGTTCCCCGTCCCGCCCGAAGTTGGCCGCCGCGATCGGGCCCGCCGTGGTGACGACGTTCCAGCCGAAGCGCCCGCCGCTGACATGGTCCAGATCGCCCAGCCTGCGGGCCAATTCGGCCGGATCGTTGTAGGAGGAGGACAGGGTGGCGATCAGCCCGACCCGCTCGGTCTGCGCCGCCACCCGGGCCAGCACCGTCGTGGGCTCGAGGTTGTTCCCGGTGCGGTGTTCGATGCCCGGGTCCAGCACCGGGCCGTCCGCCAGGAAGACCGCGTCCAGCTTGGCCTCCTCGGCCTTCTTCGCGATCGAGGTGTAGTGCTCGATCGAGTAGGAGGCCGCGCCGTCGGTACCCGGGAAACGCCAGGAGCCGCCGAAGACACCGGCGTTGAGGATGTTGACATTGAGGTGCAGCAGTCTGCTCACTGCGCGGTCCTTTCCTCGGCGTCGGCGGCCGACGGGCGGTTGGTGTAGTAGCCGGGCACCGGGGCCACGCCGTTGACCACGAAATCGCCGATCACCCGCGGCTTGTAGACCACCGGGTTGTGCGAGGCCAGGGTGCGCGCGTTGCGCCAGTGCCGGTCCAGGTGCACGCTGTTGCGCACCGCGGACGAGCCCCCGGCGTCGAAGGCCCGGGTCGCGGCGTCCAGCACGGCTTCGATCACCGCGATCTGCGCCGCGGAGGTGTCGAGATAGGCGGCGGTGTAATCGGATTCCTCGCCCGAGGCGTGCGCGGCCTCGAGCCGTTGGGCGGCATGGCGCAGCAGCGTTTCGGCGGTGAGCCGGCGCGCCTCGAGCAGGCCGATCACGCCGAGCACCTCGGGGTCGGCGGCGGCGTTCTGGGTCAGGGCGTGCAGGCTGGTGCGGGTGCGCGCCCGCACGATGTCGGTGGTTTCGGCGACCAGGCTGCGGGCGATGCCCGCCAGGTTGGCCAGGTGCACGATCTGTACGAACGAGTCCAGCCCGCGCAGCGATTCGCGATAGCGGCCGATGTCACCGTGTGGCTCGACCGGCACGTCCGCGAAAAGGGTGGTGCCGCTGCCGGTTTGGCGCTGCCCGACTCCGTCCCAGTCGTCGACGTGGGTGACGCCCGGGTGCCGCGCCGGAATCACCACGAAGCTTCGGACGCCGTCCTCGCTCGCGACGGCGGCCCGGATGTAATCCGCGAAGCGCGAGCCCGTGGAATAGAACTTGGTGCCCGAGACGAATCGATCACCGTTCTCATCGGTGCGGACCCGGGTGGTGGTGACGCCCCAGCCGGTGGTTGATTCGCCTTGCGCCGCAACCGCTTCGGCGACGATGGCTGACGGCTCGGACTGGGCGTTGCCGAACACCGCGCCCTGTCCCGCCACGCGCAGCCAGTGCTCACGGACCACGGGATCGGTCTCGGCGCGCAACACCTCGGTGGTGGTGAAGTGTCCGCGCCAGATCTGCGGGATGTTGGAGTCGGCCTGCCCGGCCTCGGCCAGCAGCTCGAACAGCGCGGGCAGGCCGACGCCGAAGCCACCGAACTCCACCGGCACCCGCAGGCGGCCGAATCCCGCCTCGGCCAGCGCCCGGATCAGCGTGTCGGGGTGTTCGAAGGCGAGATCGCGTTCGCCGACGCCCTTGGGGAACTCGGCGAGCACCGCGCGAATACGAGGGAGCGCCTCGGCCAGCGTGGCCGGTTGTGCGGTGGTCATGACAAACCTCCGGGGAGTGAGCGGCGACCGGCGATCGCCTCGAGCAGGCGGACCGTGTAGTCCTCGACGGGGTTGGTGAACACCTCGTGCACCGTGCCCTGTTCGACGATGCGGCCCTGCCGCATGACGGCCACCCGGTCCGAGATCGCTCGGACCACGGCCAGGTCGTGGGAAATGAACAGATAGGTGAGGTCACGCTCGGCCTGCAGCGTGCGCAGCAGTTCCAGGATCTGCGCGGCCACCGAGACGTCCAGCGCCGAGATGGGCTCGTCCAGTACCAGCACGGTGGGTTCCAGGATCAGGGCGCGGGCGATGGCGACCCGCTGGCGCTGGCCGCCGGACAGCTCGCGCGGGTGCCGGTTGACGAAATCGGCCGGGAGGGCGGCGGCTTCGAGTGCGGCCACCACCCGCTCCTCGTTGGGGCGTTTGCGCTGGCGCGGCCCCCGGCGCGGCTGGAACGAGCGCAGCGGCTCGTCGACCACGTCGTAGACGTCGAAGCGCGGATCGAAGGAGGAGAAGGGATTCTGGTAGACGATCTGCACCTCGCGACGCAGCGGGCGGAATGCGCGCGCGCTCAGCCCGGTGATGTCGGTGCCGAGCAGTTCCACCCGGCCGGAGGTGGCCGTGGTCAGCCCGGTCAGCACGCGCGCGGTCGTGGACTTGCCGCTGCCGGATTCGCCGACGATGGAGAAGGTTTCGCCGCGACCGACCCGGAAGGTGATGTCGTCCACCGCGGCCGCGTCGCCGTAACGCTTGACCAGGCCGCTCACCTCGATGATCGTTTCCCGGGCGGGCGCCGGGGCCGGCTTCCGATCGAGGATCGCGCCGGCGCGGGCGGGCACGCTGTTCAACAGGTGCCGGGTGTATTCGTGCTGCGGCTGGGCGACAACCTCTTTCGTCGGCCCGAACTCGACCAGGCGGCCCTGGCGCATGACCCCGATGCGATCGGAGCGATCGGCGGCGACGCCCAGGTCGTGAGTCACCAGCACCACCCCGGTCCCGGTGCGGCGGCGAATGTCGTCGATCAGATCGAGCACCTGCCGCTGCACGGTGGCGTCCAGCGCCGAGGTCGGCTCGTCGGCGATGATCAGATCCGGCTCGGCGGCCACGGCGGCCGCGATCAGCACGCGCTGGCGCATACCGCCCGAAAGCTCGTGCGGGTACTGGCGATAGCGGCGCTCGACCTCGGTGAACCCGACCAGGTCGAACAGTTCGTACACCCGCCGCCGGCGGGCCTCGGCGTCCAGGCCGGTGTGCAGCAGCAGCACATCCTCGACCTGATGTCCCACCCGGCGCACCGGGTCCAGGGAGGACCCCGGATCCTGCGGGATGAGGCTCACCGCCCGGCCGCGAATATCACGCCAGCCCTTGGGCGAGAGCTCGGTCAGCTCCTGCCCGCGGAAGGTGATGCCGCCGCCGGAGACCGAGCCGTTCTCCGGAAGCAGGCCCAGGATCGCGTGCGCCGTGGTGGTCTTGCCCGAACCGGACTCTCCGACCAGGGCCAGGACCTCGCCGGGCGGCAGTTCGAAGGAGACCTCGTGCACCACCGGTTCGAAGCGGCGGCGCACGCGGTAGCCGACGGTCAGGTCCCGCACCGCCAGCAACGGTGCGGCGGTCGGCTTCTCGAGCCGGCTCGCCGACTGGACGACGGTCATGACGACGCCCTCCTGGTGAGATGGTGGGAAATGTGATTGGTCGCCAGCACCACGGCCACCACCGTCAGACCCGGCCACAGCGTGAGCCAGCCGCGGGTGGCGATGTAGTTGCGGCCGTCCGAGACCAGGCGGCCCCATTCGGGGTCCGGCGGTTGCGCGCCCAGGCCCAGGAAGCTCAGCGAGGCGATCCAGATGATGGCGATGCCGAACTGCACGGTGATCAGGGAGACGGTCGAGGCGATCGAATTGGGCACCACGTGCCGGCGCAGCACCGCGAAAGTGGTTGCCCCGCTGGTGATCGCGGCCTCGACGTAGTTGCTCGTGCGCGCCTCCAGGACTTCCGAGCGAATCAGGCGGGCGAAGGTCGCCGCACTGGTCAGCCCGACCGCGACTCCCGCCTGCAGCACCCCGAAGCCCAGCAGCACCACGAAGGTGATGGCCAGCAGGAATCCGGGAATCGACAGCAGGATGTCGATGACGCGCATGACCACGTTGTCGGTGAATCCGGCGAACCAGCCCGCGGTCACCCCGAGCAGCGAGCCGACCGCGACCCCGACCGCCACCGCGATGGCCGAACCGGTGAGCGAGGCGCGAGCACCGTAGACGACCCGCGCGTACAGGTCGCGGCCGAGTTGATCGGTGCCGAACCAGTGCTCGCCCGACGGCGGTCGCAGCTTCTGGGCCGGATTCACCGCCAGCGGATCGACCGCGGTGAACAGGTGCGGCACCGTCGCCCAGAGCACCACCAGCAGGACCACGCCCACGGCCGGGATCAGAGACCAGCGCTTCATGGCATGGCCGCTTCCACCGGCAGCGGACGCGGTGCGGGCAGCACGGTGGCGACGGCCGGCTTACGCCGCACCACACCGGCTTTCGCGGACCGGCGGGCCTTGCCGTCGACGAGCACTCGCGGGTCGATCAGCGGGTAGGCCAGGTCCACGGCCAGGTTGATCAACACGTAGACCGCCGTGGACAGCAGCACCACGCCCTGCACCACCGGCAGATCCTGGGTGTTGACCGCGCCCACGGTGAGCTGCCCGATGCCGTCCCGGGCGAAGACCGATTCGGTCACCACCGCGCCGGCGATGAGCTCGCCGAACGCCAGGCCCAGCAGGGTCAGCACCGGCAGCGCGGAATTGCGCAGCACGTCCTTGCGGAAGGCGAAGCCCTCCCCCGCGCCCTTGGCGTGCAGCACGTGCACGAAGGGCTGCCGGCGGGTGGTCCGAATCGAGCCGGTGAACACCTGCGACAGCGGTGCGGCGATCAACAGGCCCAGGGTCGCCGCCGGAGCCAGCAGCGCCCGGAAACTGCCGTCGTCGACCGACGGGATCAGGCCGAATCGGAACGAAAGGTACTGCAGGGCAAGGATGCCGACCACGAACGTGGGGACCGAGGCGAACAGCGCCGGTGCCGTGCCGACCAGCGAGCGCAGCCACGCCCACGGCGCGTAATTGGCGAGTATCGCGACCACGGCGGTGAACGCCAGCCCGAAGGCCAGCCCGAGCCCGGCGAGTTGCACGGTGCCCGGCAGCGCCTCGCCGATGAGTTCCTCGACGGGTTTGCCGTTGGTGAGCGAGAAGCCGAAATCGCCGCGCCACAACGCCGCCAGACTGTGCAGGTACTGCTGCCAGACCGGGCGGTCCAGGCCGTAGTACTCGAGCATGATCCGCCCCGCCTCGGGGGTGATCTGGGCTTCGGGATTCTGGATCCGATTATTGACCGAGTCGCCCGGCAGGGCACTCAGCAGCACGAAGGACAGGGTGTAGGCGGCCAGCAGCACCACCGTCGCCTGTCCCAGGCGCTTCGCGGCATAGATGTGCATTCTCGCTCCCCGGCCTACTCGGCGATCCAGGTGTCGTACAACCAGGTGCGGGCGGTGGATTCGGTGCTGAAGCCGTGTACAGAGGGAGCCAGGCCGAAGACCTGGGTCTCGTCGTACAGCGGAATCACGTAGCCCTCACCGAACAGGTGATCCTCGATGGCCTGCACCGCGGCGGTCCGCTTGGCGGGGTCGAAGACGAAGGCCTGCGCCCGGACGAGTTCGTTCAGCTTCTCGTCGGGGGTGTTGGCGTGCAGTTCGTTGGTCGCGGCGCTGTCGAAGGCGGTGCGCAGCACGTCGGCTTCCGCGCGCGAGGTCTGTCCCTGCACCAGCGCCCAATTGTCCGGGCGCGCAAGCTGTGTCGCCTCGTAGTCGGTGAGCGAGGTGGCGTTGATCTTCAGTTCGACGCCGGCCTTGCGCCACTGCGACTGCAGCAGTTCCTGCACGGGCTGGGCGACCTGGTAGTAGGGGGCGACCCAGATGTCGAGTTGCAGGCGCTTGCCGTCCTTCACCCGGATGCCGTCGCCGCCGGGCTGCCAACCGGCAGCGTCCAGCAGGGATTTCGCCTTGTTCAGGTCGTAGCCGAGGAAGCGGGAGGAGTCGCCCCGGTTCGGGGTGCCCTGCACCAGAATGCTTTTCGGCACCGGGTAGCTGGGCGAGAGCACCGTCTCGTTGATCTCCTGACGGTTGGTGGCCGCCTGCAGGGCCAGGCGCACGTTCTTGTCCAAAATCGGGGTGACCGAATCCAGCTGGAACGAGAGTTTGTTGGTCTGCCCCTGGACCGGGAACGCCTCGATGACGCCGCCGCCTGCGGTCACCGTCTCCTCGTCGTAGGGCGCGATGTTGCGGGCGATGTGCGCCTCGCCGGACTTGAGCGCGCCGACCCGGGTGCCCGCCTCGGGCACGGTCTTGAACACGACCTTCTCGAGGTACGCCTTGCCCTGGTGGCCCGAACCCTCCGGGGCCCAGTTGTAGTCGTCGCGGCGCTTCAGGGTGATGCCGGTGGTGCCCTGCACCGATTCGACCACGAACGGGCCCGAGCCGATCCAATTCTTGGCCTGCCCTTGGCCGTTCAGATCCTGTGCCAGGAAAGGCTTGGCCAGAATCGAGCCCGCGCGATAGAACGAAGCCACCTGCAGGAAGCCGACATTCGGCTTCGTGAACGAGACCTGCACGGTGAGCGGATCGATCACTTCGGCCGACTTGTAATCGGAGAAGAAGCGATCCGGCGGAATTCCCAGCGCCTTGTCGCCCAGGCCGTGCTGATCGTAATTCGCCTTCACCACCGCGGCGTCGACCGGATCGCCATTGCTGAAGGTCACGCCCTCGCGCAATGTGAAGGTGTAGGTCAATTTGTCGTCGCTGATCTTCCACGACTTCGCCAGCCACGGCTTGATCTCACCGGTCTTGGGGTCCTGCCAGGTCAGGCGCTCGGCCAGATTGTTCGCGACCTGACTGTTGGACCAGATCGAATTCGTCGGCAACCAGGCCGTGTACTCGATGGGATCGTAGAACTTCAGCGTGCCACCGAAAACCGGGTCACCCACCGGGCCATTTCCGGACGACCCCGAGCCGCCACACGCGGTGAGCGCGGTTGCGAGGGCAATGGCCACCGTGCCCGTTGCCATGAGCTTGCCGAATCGTTTTATCCTCATCGCGATGTCGCGTCCTTCTGCCGTCCGGTGTATCTCCATGGAGGCTAGGCGCGACGGGGCGACATTCCGCGATTTCCAATCGCCAAGAGTCCCTACACGAATACTGAAGTTTCTCTTGAGTGCATTGCATTCACGGTGAGGAAAATACGGGACCGGCGGGACCCGCCGCTACGTCTCCCGGACGACCGCGTAGCGCACGCTGACCAGGTCGCCGTTCTGGGTGGCCTCGACGGTCTCGAGCTCGACCCGCCAGGGCAGCAGCGGGATTCCGGCGCCGAGGGTGACCGGGGCATACGACACGATGATCTCGTCCAGCAGATTGTGCGCGGCGAACTGGGCGGCCAGGTTGCCGCCCCCGACCACCCAGATCTTGCGGTCGCCGGCGGCCTGCTCGAGTTCGGCGTAGATCTCCGGAATGGGCCCGCTGCCGAACCGGATGTCGCGGTCCGAGCGGGTGGCGAAGCGCTGATGGGTGATGATCCAGGCCGGCACGTCGTAGGGCCAGGCGGCCGGATCGTGGTCGATCACCCACTGATAGGTGTTGGCTCCCATGACGATCGCGCCGACGTCCGCGATGAAGGCGTTGTAGCCCAGGGGGCCGTCCGGGTCGGTGTCACGCGATTCGAGCCAGTCCAGGGAACTGTTGTCGTCGGCCAGAAAACCGTCGGCGCTGGAACCGGTGTAGTAACTGGCGAACCCCATGTCGGCCTCTCTGCGGTGCGGTGAGCGCGGGAAGGGCCGGCTCGAATCGCGCCGTTGCCGAGTCGAGCCAACCCCAGCCAGGCTAGCAATTATTCAGCAACTATCACGTCAAGGCGCGGCACTCTCTCCTGGAGCGCTTGGTCCACAGGGCATTTCGAGGCGACGGCGGTCAAGCCGGACGGAGGCTGTCCAGCAGGTCCTCGAGCATCCGGGCGGCTTCGGCGCGGATGGGGGCGGGGTCGGGGGACGCGGCCAGGACGAAGGACATGTCGGTGAGGCCGCCGTAGAACATCGCGGCCACCAGTTCGGGTGAGAAGCGGGTCAGGCCCTGCTCTTTCAGGAGTTTGGTCTGGGTCACCATCAGGCCGGCCAGGGAGCGGCGGTCGAGCTCGCGCCAGCGTTCCCAGCCCAGCACCAGGGGACCCTGCAGCAGCACGATCTGGCGGTAGGCGTGATCGGTGCAGATGTCGAGGAACGCGTTCATACCCGCGATCGTCTTCTCACGCAGGCCCGCCGGTTCGCTCATCGCGGCGGCGATGCGTTCTGCGGCCGTGTTCTCCAGGTCCTCGAACACCGCGGCGAACAGGCCCTGTTTGCCGCCGAAGTGGTGATAGAGCGCGCCCCGGCTCAGGCCCGCGGCCGCGACCAGCTCCTCGGCGGACACCTCGGCGAAGGCGCGATCGGCGAACAGCGCGGCCCCCGAGCGCACCAGCGCTTCCCTGGTGTTCTGCGCGTATTCCTCGCGACGGCTCTTGACAGCGCTCATCCCCCAGGAATATCACATACAGTGTGTATGCGAGATACACGGTGTATGTGAGAGGTGGTCCGCCATGAACGCACAGGTGATCGAAACCGACGTCGTGATCGTCGGCGCCGGGATATCCGGGCTGGTCGCGGCCCGGGATCTGGTCGCGGCCGGTCATGAGGTCGCGGTGCTGGAGGCGCGGGACCGGGTCGGCGGGCGCCTGCTCAATGCCCGGCTACCCGGCGGAGCGTCGATCGAGGTGGGCGGTCAGTGGATCGGACCGACCCAGCACCGAGCACGGGCGCTGACCGAAGAACTGGGACTGACCCTGTACCCGACCTACGACGAGGGTCGCAACATCGTCGAATTGCGCGGGGCGCGAACCACATACACCGGCCGCATCCCCCGGCTCGGGCCGCTCACCCTGGCGGATCTGGCACTCGGACAGCGACTGATCGAACGGGCCGCCACCGCCATCGACCCGGGCCGGCCGTGGGACGCCGCCGCTGCCGAGCGCCTCGACGCCCAGACCTTCGGGGGCTGGATCCACGACCATTTCCGCACCGTGCGCGGGCGGGCGTTCATGCGCATCCTCACCCTGGCGGTCTTCGCCACCGAACCCGAGGATCTGTCGGCGCTGTGGGCGCTGTCCTACATCTCGGCCGCGGGCGGGCTCGACACCCTCATCGAAACCCGCGGCGGCGCACAGCAAGATCGGATCGCCGGCGGCACCGAACTGCTCGCCACCGAACTCGCCGCGCGGTTGGGTGCGCGGGTGCGGCTGTCGGCGCCGGTCACCCGGATCGAGCGGGACGACGACGGCGTGCGGGTGCACGCCGACGGACTCGAGGTGCGTGCCCGGCACGCCGTCGTCGCGATACCGCAGGCGCTCAACGACCGCGTTCACCACGTCCCCGCCCTGCCCGCGGACCGGGTGATGCTCATGCAGCGCATGCCCGCCGGTCGCGTGATCAAGACCAATACCGTGTACGAGACGCCGTTCTGGCGCGCGGACGGCTTCAGCGGACAGGCCAACAGCGACCTCCGGCTGATCAGCACCGTGTTCGACAACTCGCCGCCGGAGGGCGCACCCGGCGTCCTGGTGGGCTTCTTCGAGGGCCGCGCCGCCGATGCCGCCGCGCGCATGACACCGGCCGAGCGGCAGCGCCGGGTTGTGGCCGATCTCGTCGGCTACTTCGGCCCGGCCGCCGCCGAACCCCTGGCCTACATCGAACAGGACTGGGCCGCAGAGGAATACACGCGAGGCTGCTACGGGGCGTTCACCACCCCGCAGGCCCTGACCAGCTTCGGCCGCGCGCTACGCGAACCGGTCGGCCCGGTGCACTGGGCCGGCGCGGAGACCGCGGTGACCTGGACCGGCTACATCGACGGCGCGATCGAGGCCGGACAGCGCGCGGCCGCGGAGGTTCTGGCCGCGACGAGCGCGGGACTGCCGGTCACACACTGAGCGGCTCGCCGCGCCCGCCGCGCGGGGTCGCACTCCCGCGCGACGGAGGTCCGCCGACCCGGCCGGTTCGCCGGCTCACCGCGACCTGCGGCAGGGACCGGCTCGGCATATCAGCGTGCACGGCCTCGGTGCCGGTTGGGCTGCGGCGCAGTCGAACTCAGGCGCGGCCGGCGGTCATTCCGCCGTCCACGACGAACTCCGCCCCGTTGCAGTAGCTCGACTCCTCGCTCGCCAGGAAGACCACCATCGAGGTGACCTCGGCGGGAGAACCCAAGCGGGCGAGGGGATTCGCGGCGCGGTCGACAGAGGTGTCCTCGGGTGCGCCGAGCATCGGGGTCAGGATGCCGCCGGGGTGCACGGAGTTCACGCGGACGCCGTGCGGGGCCAGTTCCAGGGCGGCCGATTTGGTGAGGCCGCGCACGCCGAACTTCGACGCGGTGTAACCGTGCACGCCGGGCACGCCCTGGATCCCGGCGGCCGAGGAGATGTTCACGACCGCGGCGGGACGGGCGGCGACCAGGGCGTCCCGCGCGGCGGTCAGGCCCAGGAACGGGCCGGTCAGATTGATGGCGATGATGTTGTTCCACTGCTTTTCGGTGTACGTGCCAATAGGGCCCCCGTCGAGGATGCCCGCATTGTTGACCAGTACGTTCAGTACGCCGAAGCGGTCGACGGTCGCGGCGACCGCCGCCTCCCAGTCGGCGAGCCGGGTGACATCCAGGTGCACCGACGCGGCCCGGTCGCCGAGTTCGGCGGCCAGGCGGGCGGCGGCGTCATCGGCGATGTCGCCCAGCATCACCGCGGCGCCCTCGGCGATGAAGGCGCGGGCGTGCGAAGCGCCCATCCCCGACGCGGCCCCGCTGATCAGGGCCACCCGTCCGCTCAGTCGTCCGGTCATCGTTCAGTTCTCCTTCGACGTCGAGATGCCAACGGCGGCTTCCCGATCGGACAGAAGTAGAACACGTTTCAATCGACAGTTCAATCATTGATTGAACGGGTTGGCGCGCTCAGCGCCCGAACGGCCACAGCTTGCGCACCGGACGCTCGGCGGCGCACGCGCACCGGCCCGACTTCGGCACATCGCCCAGGACCTGTTCGACGTGGTTGCCGCATCCGGTGAATCCCGGCTTGCCACAGGTACGACAGGTGATTCGCTGACACATCGTTCGTATTTCCTTTTCGGTGCGGGGGTTTCGGATCAGCCGGTCGTGGCGGCATGCCAGGTGCGATAGCCGCCGTCGAGATTCACCGCGTCGCGGCCCAGCTGGGTCAGCAGCCGGGTGGCGCTGTTGCCGCGCTGGCCGACCTGGCAGAACGCCAGGATGGGACCGGCCGGGATCTCATCGGCGCGCGCTCGCAGCTCATCGAGGGGGATGTTGCGCGCGCCGGGGACCGAACCGCCGGCGAACTCACCCGGCGAACGGACATCGACCAGCTGCGCACCGTTCGCGACGGCCTTGTCGACCTCGTGCCACTGCGCGGTGCGCAGGCCGCCGGTGCGCAGGTTGTCGGCCATGTACCCGAGCATGTTCACCGGATCCTTGGCCGAGCCGAACTGCGGCGCGTACGCGAGTTCGAGATCGAGCAGGCGCGAGGCGCGGATGCCGCCCGCCATCGCGGTGGCCAGCACGTCGATGCGCTTGTCGACACCGTCGCCGCCGACCGCCTGCGCGCCCAGGATCTCATCGGTCTCCGGATCGACCAGCAGCTTGATCGAGAGCGCACGAGCGCCCGGGTAGTACCCCGCGTGCGCCATCGGGTGAGCGTGCAGCGCGCGGAACGGACGCCCGGCGGCCAGCAGGCGCTTCTCGCTCCACCCCGTCATGGCGGCAGTGAGCTCGAAGACGCCGACGATCGCGGTGCCCTGTGCGGGCGGATCCACCACGGGCAGCCCGGCGATCACATCGGCGACCGAGCGACCCTGGCGGTTGGCCGCGTTGGCCAGCGGGACCAGCGCGCCCTGGCCGCTCACCGCGTCCCGCTTCTGCACCACGTCGCCGACCGCGTAGATGTGCGGGGCGGAGGTGCGCAGCTGCTCGTCCACGACGATGCCACCGCCGGAACCGATGTCCAGCCCCGCGGCCCGGGCCAGGGAGCTCTCGGGGCGCACGCCGATCGCCATGACGACCAATTCGGCGGGCACCACGCGCTGATCGGACAGCGTCACGCTCTCGGTGTCGATCCGCTCGAGTTCGACTCCGGTCTCCAAACGTATTCCGTGCCCGCGCATCTCGGCCGCGACCGGGGCCGCCATCTCCGGGTCCAGCGGGCCGAGCACCTGATCGCCGCGCTCGACCACGGTGGTCGAAATGCCACGGCGGGTGAGGTTCTCGGCCATTTCGACGCCGATGAAGCCCGCGCCGACCACGACCGCGGTACGCACCCGGCCGACCGCGTCGGCCAGGCGATCCACATCGGCCACATCGCGCAGCACCAGGGCGCGTTCGGCGCCGGGCAGCGGCGGCACGATGGCCGACGCGCCGGTGCTGAGCACCAGTTCGTCGTAGGACTCCAGAGATTGCGTGCCCGAGGTCAGATCCCGCACCAGCACGGTCCGCGCGGCCGGATCGATCTCGACGGCTTCGTGCCGTACCCGCACGTCGAGGCGGAAGCGAGCGGCGAGCGATTCGGGGGTCTGCAACAGCAGCGCCTCGCGCTCCTCGATCACTCCGCCCACGTAGTACGGCAGCCCGCAGTTGGCGAACGACACGTGTGCGCCGCGCTCGAGCACCACGATCTCCGCGGACTCGTCCAGCCGCCGCAATCGGGTCGCGGCCGACATGCCACCGGCCACGCCACCGACGATCACAACCTTCATCTCGCACCTCCTCGCGGGTGACGACCCGCGGTTCCATACCCCCTGGGGTATCCGACTCGATACCGACCATACCCCCGGGGGTATGCTTCGAGTACGTGATCCCCGCCTCCCCCGAGCCATACCCGGCCGGTGAGTTCCAACACGGAGGCTGTCGGTGCCATACCCCCAGGGGTATCTTCATTCGGTAGACGGGCCGGGCGGACCGACCCGGATCAACTGCTCAGGAGGCAGACATGGTCGGCGACGAACAGGCCACCGCGGCGGTCCTGAACCGGTTGCGCCGCGCCCAGGGCCAGCTCGCGGGCGTGATCACCATGATCGAACAGGGCCGCGACTGCAAGGACGTGGTCACCCAGCTCGCGGCGGTCTCGCGCGCCCTGGACCGCGCGGGGTTCAAGATCGTGGCCAGCGGCCTGCGCGAATGCCTCACGGGCGAAGGAGCCGAGGGGCGCGAGCCGCTGACCGAGGCCGAATTGGAGAAGCTCTTCCTCGCACTGGCCTAGCACGGCGCGGATCGGCAACGGCCGGAGACGGACTCGGCCGGCCCCGGGCCGAAGTCAGTGCACGGCAAGAGGATCCGCGTGCGCCGGCGCGGCCATCAGCGAGCCGTCACACCCGCCGGCCGATCAGAGCATCGGCAGGTCGGGCGGGAGTTGCAGGGCGACGGTGAGCAGCGACTGCACCCGGGCGGCGATAATGCTGAGCAGCCCGTTCATTTCACCGGGGGCGACCTCGGCGGCGGTTTGCAGCGACTTGAGGTCGGTGTCTATGCGGGCCAGCATCTCGGCGACGTCGCCGGGCTGGGAGTTGAGCGCCTTGGCGATCTCCTCGAGCGAGATGCCCTGGGCCTCCAGCGTCTGGATGAGGTGGATGCGCTCGACGTCGGCCGGATCGTACATCCGGTAATTGCCGGCGGTGCGCTCGGCGGGGACGAGCAGTCCCAGGCTGGTGTAGTAGTCGATGGTGCGGGAGCTGACCTCGGCACGGGAGGCGAGTTCTCCGATTCTGACCAGGCCCTCCGGCATCAGCACCTCCATCCTCGAAAGATCTCAACCATACAGCGATCCGGGTCACGGTCCGCCGCCCGAACCCCGATCACGGGCCCGCACGGGCGCCGTTCGCACCCGGACAACCTTACAGTGCCGCGTGCTACTGTGGCCTGCAGGTGGGGCGCGGCATGTCCGATCGGCCTACGTGGTCGCCGCGCGGGGGTCTCACCGGCAGGGCATCGACCCTGTTCTCGGCGTTATGAACCATCCGAAGGAGACCAAGCACGTGGCAATCGACCACACCCGGCCCGCCCGATCGACGAGCACCGAACGGCGGAGCAGATGACGACGATTACCACCGCGATGGATTCGACCACCACGAATCTCGCACTGCTACCGGGCTTTCTGGACCCGGTGAACCTGCTCAACTCCTTCGGCACCTGGATGCTGGTCGGCCTGCTCGCGGTCGTCTTCATCGAATCCGGCCTGCTGTTCCCGCTGCTGCCCGGTGACTCGCTGCTGTTCACCGCCGGTCTGATCGCGGCCTCCAAATCGACCGAGATCGAGCCCTTCGCGCCGATCGAGGTGCTGCTCATCCTGATTCCGCTCGCCGCCATCGCCGGCGACCAGGTCGGATATCTCATCGGCGCGCGCGGCGGCACCGCGCTGTTCAAGAGCGACGACGCCCGCTTCTTCAAGAAGTCCTACATCGACGAATCGCACGCGTTCTTCGTCAAACACGGGCCGATCACCATCGTGCTGGCGCGCTTCGTGCCCATCGTGCGCACCTTCGCGCCGGTCGTGGCCGGCGCGGCCAAGATGAAGTACCGGGTCTTCGTGACCTACAACATCATCGGCGGCGTGCTGTGGGGCTCGGGCCTGACCTACCTGGGCTACCTGCTCGGCCAGATCGCCGCGGTGCGCGACAACATCGACCTGATCTTCCTGGTGATCGTGGCCGTATCGGTGCTGCCGATCGTGTACGAGGTCGCCAAGCGCGCGATCGCCACCCGCAAGGCCCGGGCGGCGGCCGAATCCGAATCGGTGCACTGACGATCGACCCGCGAGCGCACTGACGACCGACCCCGAAAGGCCCTGCCCGCGAGCGTTATCGGCGGGCAGGGCCTTTCGCGTTTCCGGGCTACTGCAGTGCGAAGCGCAGCAGGGCCTGCATGTCACCCTGCTTGATCTTGCCCTTGCGGTCGACGACCTCGAGCTGCCAGGCAGGCCCGTTGCGGAACGCGCGGGCGATCGCGTTGGCGTTGTCCCCGCCCAGCAGCGACGGCCAGATGTCGGCCACCTGCTGGGTGCCGCCGCCGGTCGCGTCGTAGATCTTGAACGAGACGTTGTTCGCCTTCTCGAAGCTCGAGCCCTTCTTGAACGCGGCCGCGACGAACACGATGGAGTCGATGCCGCCGGGCACGTCGGCGAAGGTCACGTGCACGGTCTCGTCGTCACCGGCGGCCGCACCGGTCTGCTCGTCACCCGAGTGCAGCACCGACCCGTTGCCGAGCGGATCGAGCGAATCCAGGCCCGCGAACCGCACCGGCTCCGCGCCCTGCATGAGGATCGCGATCAGATCCAGATCCACGCCCTTCTTGCGGCGGGCGATGCCGAGCAGGCCGCCGCTGGCCCCGGCCGAGGGGTCCCAGCTGACCCCGACACTCATCTTGCTGATGCCCGCGAGATCGGCGGCACCGTCTTCTTTTCTGAGCGTGATCACGAACTCAACCTCTGTCTACTCGTCGAAACATGTTGTGGAACAGCAGTTATGAACTTGTCCGGCCGCGCTCACACCGCGGCCGCGGGCAGAAGCCGCTCGAGCACGTCGGTGAGGGTGACGAACCCGATCACACCGGCGGGGCCCGTGACCACGCCGATGTGGCCGCGCGTCTCACGCATGACGCCCAGGGCCTCGTAGACCGGCAGCGTCGCCTCGAAACGCAGCACCGGGCGCATGAGATCGCGCGCCACGGTCGTGTCCGGCACGCCCAGACTGTCGCGCACGTGCAGCACGCCGATCAGTTCGGCGCCCTCGCGCACGAACAGGCGCAGGTGCCCGGTCGAGCGCGAGACCCGTTGAATCGTGCGCGCGTCCGCGGCCGGCGCGACCGCGCTCGGGCCGATGTTCGGGCGCACGATGTCGCCGACGGTCAGCGCTTCGAGTTCGAGTGCCGCGGTCAGGTTCCCGCGGTAGCGCTCGTCGAGCGTGCCCGCGGTGGCGGAATGCTCGATCAGATGCCGCAGCGCGGCGGGATCCTGGCCCGCGTCGACCTCGTCGACCGGGGTGACGCCCACCCGCACCAGGCACCAGTTGGCCAGCCGGTTGAGCACGGACAGCAGCGGCCGGGTCAGCCACATGAACGCGCGCATCGGCAGCGCCAGCAGAATGGCCGATCGCTCCGGATGCGCGATCGCCCACGACTTGGGCGCCATCTCCCCCACCACCAGGTGCAGGAAGGTCACCACGATCAGGGCCAGCACGAAACCGGCGACGTCGGCCAGCCACAGCGGAGCGCCCAGCGTCTCGATGAGCGGGGTGATCCAGTGGTGCACAGCGGGTTTGGTGATGGCGCCGAGCGCCAGCGTGCACACCGTGATACCCAGCTGCGACCCGGCCAGCAGCACCGACAGTTCCGAGGCGCTGCGCAGTGCGGCCCGCGCCGGGGCGCTGGTCGCGGCCGCGTCCTCGAGCCGGTGCTTGCGCGCCGCGATGAGCGCGAATTCCACCGCGACGAAAAACGCGCTGGCGGTGATCAATCCGATGGTGATGGCCACCACGACCCAGGGATTACTCATCGCCGCGCACCTCCGAGTCGGCCTGCGGGGTGATCAACACTCGCGACGGCACCCGCTTGTGCACCTGGCGAACCTGAGCCAGCACCGAGCGCCGCCGCGGATGTTCGGCGAGCAGTTCGGACGGTTCGGGTTCGAGGTCGATCGCGACGGAGTCGCCGACCTCGGGCAGGCCGCCGAACCGCGTGATCACCAATCCGGCCAGGGTCTCGTAATCCCCTTCGGGGAGTTCGAGATTCAACAGTCTCGACACCTCGTCCAGATGCAGGTCACCGGCGACCAGCCAGCCGCCGTCGACGGGCACCACATCGTCGTTGATCTCGGGATCGTGTTCGTCGTCGATCTCGCCGACCAGTTCCTCGGCGATGTCCTCGATGGTGACCACGCCGGCGAATCCGCCGTATTCGTCGATGACCAAGGCCATTTCCTGCCCGGCGGCGGTCACGGCCGTGACGACGTCGGGCAGCGACAGCGATTCGGGCACCATGACCGCCTCGCGGAAGTGCTGCCCGGCGAGCTCGTCCGGATCGACGTCGAGCAGATCGTGCAGATGGATGATGCCGCGCAGATCGTCGCTGGTCTCCCCGACCACCGGGTAGCGAGTGTGGCCGGTGCTCATGCGATCGCGCACCGCCCCCACCGTCTCCGAAGCCGCGACGACGTCCACCCTTGCCCGCGGGATCATGGCGTGTTCGGCCGTACGCGTGGGGAAGTCGAGGATGCGATCCAGCAGCGTCGACAACTCGGGGGGCAACTCCCCGGCGTTGCGGGAGGCGGCCACGATGTGCTCGAGGTCGCGCGGTGTCGCCGAATGCTCGACATCGTGGACCGGTTCGATGCGTAGTGCGCGCAGCAGCACGTTCGCGGACTGGTCGAAAAGCTTGATGAGCCAGCCGAAGACCTTCAGGTACAGGGTCGTCGAGAACGCCAGCCTGCGAGCCACCGGTTCGGGCCGGGCGATGGCCAGATTCTTCGGGAACAGCTCCCCGAACACCATCTGGACCACGGTCGAGAAGAGCACGGCCAGTACCGCACCCACCGCGATGCCGACGCCGGTGGGCACCCCCACCCCGCCGAGCAGTTCGCCCAGGCCGCGGCCGATGAGCGGTTCGGCCACGTAGCCGACCAGCAGGCCGGTCACCGTGATGCCGAGTTGCGCGCCGGACAGCATGAACGAGGTGCGCCGGGTCACGGCCAGGGCCCGGCCGGCGGCCGTGTCCCCGGCTTCGGCCCGGGCCTTGAGCCGCGAGCGGTCCACGGCCATGTACGCGAATTCCTGGGCAACGAAGTACCCGGTCAGCGCGGTGATCGCCAGGACGACGAGAACACCGAGTCCAACACTCAGCGCGGTGAGCACGGCGTCACCCCCGGGGCGGGAACGCGGCCGCGATCAGTTCGGGGCGGGTTGGGTAATCGGTATTTGCGCTTCGCGCGTCTCATCTGCTCGCTTCTGTGAGGTGTCCGTTTTGTCGGGTGCATTCGACGCTAACACGGACGATCGAACTGTTCGGGACATGAAACCGCTTGTCACGCCCCATTTCCGCACCGGCCGAGCGGCGAGCGCCACGCGGGATGAACGCGCTCGCCACCGGCCGGTTTCAGAACTCGGGTCTCAGAGCCCGACGCCGAAGTCGCGGGCGATGCCCTCGAGGCCCGAGGCGTAGCCCTGGCCGATGGCGCGGAACTTCCACTCGGCGCCGTTGCGGTACAGCTCGCCGAAGACCATGGCGGTCTCGGTCGAGGCGTCCTCGCTCAGGTCGTAGCGGGCCAGCTCGGTGCCGTTGGACCGGTCGACGACGCGAATGTAGGCGTTGCGGACCTGGCCGAAGCTCTGGCTGCGCGAGACGGCGTCGTAGATCGAGACCGGGAACACGATGGACTCGATGCTCGCCGGGGTGGTCGCGAGATCGACGTTGATGACCTCGTCGTCGCCCTCGCCCTCACCGGTGCGGTTGTCACCGGCGTGCTCGATCGCGCCCTCGGGGGACTTGAGGTTGTTGAAGAAGACGAAGTGCCCGGGGGACACGACCTTCTTGCTCGCGTCGACACCGATGGCACTGGCATCGAGATCGAAATCGGTTCCCGTGGTGGTCCGCAGGTCCCAGCCCAGGCCGACCGCTACCGCGGTCAGGCCCGGCGCCGCCTTGGTCAACGACACGTTGCCGCCCTTGGACAAACTCACACCCATGCCAACCATCTCCTGTCGATCGTTGTGCGGCGGGCTCTACCGAGCCCGCCGTCGCGTTTCGGAACCTACCGGGAACCGCGCCCGCGAGGGGCGCGTTGCCCGAGTGGGTCAGAACGTCAACATTCGGGACGCGAAAGTGGTTCCCCGCGCGGCCCCCGAAGCCAAACGCACACTAACACGTGCCACTGGATGGTTGGCCGGGCGCGGGTACGGGGTACGCACCCCCGGTGCCCGGCGGTGACCGTCAGACCAGCGGCCCATGGCATTTGCTGAGAAGTACATCTGAAGGCTGATCTTTTCCAGATCACACCGTGACGGTTGTCTTTCCCGCAATCCTTTGAATTAGCCTGCCAATAACTGAAGTACGGGAACTGCGAAGGAGGCCGGGCTGTGACGTCGGCGCGAACGGTCGTATCGGAACGCTCTGCCACCCAACCCGGTCTGCCGCGGGTGCTGGCACTGGACGCGGCACGCGGCATCGCCGTGCTGGGCATGTTCGCGGTGCACACCGGGCCGCCCGAGCAGGTGTTCGGTTCCGGCTGGCTCTCGGTTTTCGCGGGACGGTCGGCCGCGTTGTTCGCGGTGCTGGCGGGGGTCTCGCTGACCCTGATGTCCGGGGGTCGCACCCCGCGTACCGGGCGCGCGGGCCGGCGGGACCTGGTCCGCATCGCCGCGCGGGCGGTGCTCATCGCGGCACTGGGACTCGCACTGGCGCAACTGCACTCGGGCATCGGGATCATGATCATCCTGACGTACTACGGGCTCTACTTCCTGCTCGCGCTGCCACTGGTGCGCCTGGGCGCGCGAGCGCTGACCGTGCTCGCGGCGGGGTGGGCGATCGCGGGGCCGATCGCGTCGTTCCTGATTCGCGAGCACCTGGATCAGTCCACCGCCGGTGGTCATCCCAGCGCCGACATGCTCACCTCGTGGTCCGGACTCGGCGAGGCGGCCACGATGCTGATGTTCACCGGCGCGTACCCGGCCATCACCTGGATGCCGTTCGTGCTGGCCGGAATGGCGCTGGGCCGCTGGGGCATCCGGGAACTCCGTGCCCTGCCGCTGCTGGGCATCGGCGCGCTGCTGGCGCTCATCGGTTACGGCGGATCCTGGCTGCTGCAACATCCGTTCGGCGGGCGCGCCCACCTGGTGGATCTGTTGACCGGCCTCGGGGTCACCGACATCGATCCGGCGGTGATCATCGATCTGGCGGGTCTGGGCACCGTCGGCACCAACAGCTGGTGGTGGCTCACCATCGACAACGCCCACAGCGGAACCCCGTTCGAGATCTTCGGGTCCGTCGGCGTCGCGTTCCTGGTGATCGGCGCGCTGACGGCGGTACTGCCCGCGGCCCGAATTCCCCTGTACCCCTTGATCTGCGCGGGCTCGTGCGCGCTGAGTCTCTATATCGCGCAGGTCGTCGCGGTCGCGGTACTGGTGCCGCTGGATGCCGACACTCCCCCGGCCGGCGCGATCCACGGCCCGTCCTGGCAGCTCCTGGCGCTGCTGGTCATCGGCTCGCTGGTCCTGGCGACCCTGTGGCGCAGCATGTTCCGCCGCGGACCGGCGGAATGGCTGCTGCACCGGGTCACCATGGGCATCACCGACGCGCTCGTACCCGCCGATCCGCGCTGAGCACCCTCGACGTTCCCCGGCGTCGTGCAGGCCCCGGCGCGGGCGCGGCGGCGGCCGGGCCGCAGTTCATCACTCCGCAGCCCGGCGCGAACACTCCCCGGAGTCCGGCGGGACGGGCGGGTTGCGGGCGAGGCCGGCGGGTGCGGCGTGCGAGACTCGTGGGGCCGAAGAGGAGGAATGGGTTGGCCTACGTCAAAGCCGCCGAGCGGGAAGAGCAGATCGTCGCCGCGGCGATCCGGGTCCTGGGCGCGGTGGGCGTGGCGGGCACGACCCTGCGGGCGGTCGCCACCGAAGCCGGACTCCCCCTGGGCACCATGCACTACGTGTTCCCGTCCAAGGACAAGCTGCTGCGGGCGGTCATCGCGGCCGTCGAGCGCGACGTCGCCGCCGCGCTGCACGTCCGGGTGGACTCCGATCACGGCGTGGCGCAGGCTATTCGGCAGGCCGTGGACAATTTCTGGAGCTCGCTGGTCGAGAACGAGATCGGTCTGCAGGTGATGCAGTACGAACTGGCCATGTATTCCGCGCGCGACGACGGCGGCTCCGGCGGGCTCGGGCGACTCCAGTTTCAGGGCTACACCGCGCTCATCGCCGAGTCCTACGAGCGCGCGGCGACCGCGGCGGGCGAACGCTGCGCGGTCGACTACGACACCCTCGGCCGCCTGTCCCTGGCGATGATGGACGGGCTCATCATCCAGTACGTGACGAACCCCGATCCCGAGCGCGCACGGCGCGATCTCGACCACGCCGTCGACATGATCGTTCGCTTCGCCGATCCGCGGCCGATCGCGGCCGCCGCCGACTGACACCGGCAACGCCGCGACCCTTGCGTTCACCGGCCCGTTGTGGCTTACTGAAAAAAGTCGGTCGGTTGTACGACTTAGAGCGCCAGCGGTCGTCCTCACCCTCCGAGCGTGGCCTTCCGAACAAGCGATACCGAAGGGACGCCCGATGCAGCAGCAGCCGGCACAGGAGCACGACGCGATCCCCCGCACGACGGTGGCGGTGGTCGGGGCCGGATTCGCGGGCCTGCGCGCCGCCCGCGAACTTCGACGCCACGGTGTCGAGGTGATCGTGCTCGAGGCCGCCGACCGGCCGGGCGGGCGCGCGATGAGCGAGACCACGGCGCTGGGATCGCGCGTGGACCTCGGCGGCCAGTGGATCGGGCACGACCATCACCGGGTGACCTCGCTGGCCGCCGAACTCGGCCTCACCAAGTTCCCGATGCACACCGGGCGACTGCCCGTCATCGTCGAGGGCGCACGCCGAATCACGGTCGGCGGGCCCGCCATGCTCGGCGCCGTGGCCGCCCTCGTCGCACTGGAAGCGTTGTCCCGCACCGCGTTACCACGCAAACGGAACGACGTCACCGTGTCCGAGTGGCTGCGCCACGTGCCCGGGCGCACCATCCGGCGGCTGCTCGAGGTGATCGCCACGACGTCGTGGACGGCCGATCTCGACCGGTTCTCGGTCGACGCCATGGCCAGGATGATCCGCTCGCAGGGCGGACTCCGGACCATGCTGTCCACCCGAGGTGGCGCACAGGACTCCCTGCTGGTCGAGGGCATGGGTTCGCTGGCCGATGCCCTGGCCGCCGAGCTCGGCGATCGAGTTCGCCTGGGCCACGGCGTCGAATCGATCGTCGCCGACGGCGACGGTGTGCTCTTGCGCACGGCGCGCGGCGAGATTCGGGCCGAGAAGGCCATCGTCACCGTGCCGCCGCCCATGCTCGAGCGCATCGATTTCGACCCCGCGCTGCCCGCCGCGCACACCGACCTCGCCCGGAACACCTACATGGGATCGGTGTACAAGGCAATCGCGGTGTACGACCGGCCGTTCTGGCGCACCGGCCCGGGCGGGGAGTTCCTGGTGCTCGACACCCCCGGACGGGCGGCTTTCGACACGACCCCGCCGGGCGGGCCCGGCCACCTGTGCATCCTGGTCCCCGGCCCGGAAGCGCATCGGCTCGACGACCTGGATGACCGAGCGCGCCGCGACGCCGTCCTGCGCCCGCTGGCGCTGCATCTCGGACCCGAACTGCTCGAACCCGTGAGCTGGCACGAAAAGTCCTGGCATCGAGACGAATTCGTCGGCGGCGGCTACTTCGCGGTCCCCCTGCCCGGAACCACCGTCGGATTCCCGCCGGTCACGGCCGAGCCCACCGGTGACATCCATTGGGCAGGCACCGAAACCGCGGGCGATCATCCGGGTTATATCGAGGGCGCCCTCGAATCGGGAACGCGCGCGGCCGCAGAAGTATTGCGGGCGCTGTCCCGGCAATAGCGCGCACTCCCCATTCGAATTCACGGGTCACGGTGAATCGGACTCCCGCGCGGCGCTTTTCGAGTACGTTCGGCAACAGGTTCTAGTTTGCCGGTGACTCGCGGCGACACCGTCTGGGGAGAGGGGCCGACCATGTCGGTTACGGACTACATCGTCATCGGTTCCGGCAGTGCCGGAGCCATTATCGCGCGCAGGCTGGCCGATTCCGGCGCGGCCGTCACACTCATCGAGGCGGGACGCCGGGACAACACCCGGCTGGTGCGCACGCCCGGCCTGATCGGCCCCATGCACGCGGTACCGCAGCTGAAGAAGACGATCGACTGGGGGCACTACACCGTCGAGCAGAAACACGCGCTGGGCCGCAAGGTGCCGCAGACGCACGGCAAGGTCGTGGGCGGCTCGAGTTCGATCAACGGCATGGTGTTCGTACGCGGCAATCAGCGCAATTTCGACGATTGGGCGGCCGCGGGCAATACCGGCTGGTCCTACGCGGACGTGCTGCCGAGTTTCAAGAAGTTCGAATCCTTCGAGGACGGTGCCAGCGAATTCCGCGGCGACGCCGGGCCGATCAAGGTGATTCGCCAGCGCGAGCTGACCGACGCTTCGACCTCGTTCATGTCGGCGCTGACCGAAACCACCGGCGTCGCACTGAATCCCGACTACAACGGCGCGGAACAGGACGGGGTGTCGCTGCTACAGCAGAGCAACAGCGAAGGCCTGCGATACAGCAGCTCGGTCGGATATCTCGACACGCGGCCGAAGAACCTCACGGTGCTGCCCAACACCCAGGTCACCCGCATCGTGATCGAGAACGGCCGGGCCACCGGGGTGCAGTACCGCACCGCGCGCGGCACCCAGACCCTGCGGGCCGACCGCGAGATCATCGTCAGCGCGGGCACTTTCGGCTCCGCGCAGTTGCTCATGCTCTCGGGCATCGGACCGGCCGATCACCTGCGGGCCTTCGACATCGAGGTCGCCGCCGATCTCCCGGTGGGCGACAACCTGCACGACCACCTGTTCGTGCCGATGAGCTTCGCCATGCCCAGCGCCGTGCACCGATCGGCGGCGGGCTACTTCGCCCGCGCCCTGATGCGGGAGACGCTGCGCAAGAACAGCACCTGGCTGGCGCGCAGCGTCTTCGAGGTCCTGGCGTTCCTGCGCACCCCGTACTCCACCGGCACCCCGGACCTGCAATTGCACGTGCTGCCGTGGAGCTACCCCGGGCCGAACCAGGACGCGCCGGTCCGGCACACCCCCGATCCGCGCCGCGCGCTCACCGTCATGGTCACGATGATCTACCCGCAGAGCCGGGGCACCCTGCGCCTGACCTCCGCCGATCCCACCGCCGCGCCGGCGATCGACCCCAACTATCTCGCCGAACAACGCGACCTGGACACCCTGGTGCACGGGATGGAGCTGACCCGCGAGATCATGGCGGCCCCGGCCATCGGCCCGGCGGTGGACGCCGAAATCGAGCCCGGCACACGGCATCCCGGCCGCGCCGAACTGGCGGCCGAGGTGCCCAATCGAGCCACCACCGTCTACCACCCGGTCGGCACCTGCCGCATGGGCGTGGACGAGCGGGCGGTCGTGGACCCGATGCTTCGCGTGCGCGGCATCCAGAGCCTGCGGGTGGCCGACGCCTCGATCATGCCCAGCATCGTCGGCGGCAACACCAACGCGTCCACCATGATGATCGGCGAACACGCGGCGGCGCTGATCCTGGGCTGACGCCATGCCGGCACCGGGGGTGGATTCACGCGGTCACGCTCCTGCCACCCCCTCACACACTGCCGGGGCGAGGGGGTTCGCCGATTCGCGCTGCCGGGCGCTGCCGCGTGTCCAACCGCGGCTTCGGCCCGGATACGCGGAGCGCGCCGGGGCGTCACCGCGCTGCCTGGCCCAGCGCGGATCCCCCGCGGCCGGACGGCCCCGTGCAACACTTCTCGCGGCGTTGACGATCAAACCCTGGAGTGGACAGCGCACTCCGGGGCACAGCGGTGCCCCGGCTCGATCAGCTCGGTATCCGTAAACGATGGCCACACGGCCTTTTGGGAGGATTTCGAATGAAGAAGCGCATGGTCGCTGCCGCACGAGTCACGGCCGCCGCGGTTCCGGTTCTCGGACTCGCCGCGGTCTTCGGTTCCGGAACGGCGCAGGCCGCGCCGGAAGACTGCGTCATCACGCGGGATCTCATCAGCGCCTCAGCGACCTGCAGTGATGTCGACGCGCCGCCCGGGCGCGAGTACACCGTGGTCGTCGAGTGCTGGGGGCTGGCCGGTATTCCCAATGCCTGGCCGCTCATGGGCATCGGCCCGTACCGCGGCAGCTGGGGCGGGTCGTTCGGACCGGCCGGACAGGGTGCGTCCTCCTGCCTCGGGCCGGCGAGCGTCGGCGGCGTGACGAACGCGTACGTGCGGGTCTACCGGGAGTGAGGTTTCCGAACCCCGCCGTAGATCCCGCGCCACACGATGAACGGCTGTAGCGCGGACCAGGCGGGAATCGGGTAGCCCCGGCCGGCCGGGTCGAAGATCTCGAGCACGTTGCGCTGCGGCCCGACCACCGATCCCCAGCGCCGGGCCGCCGGAACGAACGGTTTCAACGATCCACCCGTCAATTCGGCCCGAATGTTGTGCGCCAGTAGGCCGTCCGCCCGGCTGCGCGCCGAGTTGCGCAGCGGATCGGTGGCGGCGACATCGCCGATCGCGTACACCCCGGGGGCGTCGGGAACCCGCAGATAGTCGTCGACCGCGACGAAACCGCCATCGTCCAGCACCTTGCCGGGCAGCCAGTCCGTGTTCGGCCGGACCCGCCCGATGGTCCAGAGCACGGCGTCCGCGGCGCTCGCGGGCTGGCCGGTGCTCCACTCGACCGGGCCGGTGGTGATCTCGTCGCAGCCGAATCCCTCGGGGACCCGCGCACGGTGGTGCGGGTGCAGGCCGACGCCGAGGCGCTCGAGCCGCCCGCGCAGGGTGCGCCAGACCCGGCGATGATGCTGCGGCAGTGCGTGTTCGCCGGGGAAGTACAGATCCACGCGCTTGTCCGGCCAGGCGGTCGCCGCGTTCAGCGCGCTACTGACCGCCGCCGCGCCGCCACCGAGCACCAGCACCGAGTCCGCGGCCGCCAGCCGTTCGTGGGCGGCGGTGATCCCGGCCTCGACCTCGTCCTCGGTCTGCAGGCCGGGTGTGCGCCAGAAGCCGTTACTCACCCCGGTCGAGATCACCAGCGCGTCGTACGACTCCGACCGCGCGGCTCCGGCGGAATCGGTGAGCTCGAGGCGGCGTGCGCCGAAATCCACGCCGGACACCGTCCCGTGCACGATCCGCACCCCGTCCAGCCGGCGGTAGCGGTCGAAGGACACCCGGTAGTCGCGCGCCCACTCGCGCGGGCGCGCCAGTCGCAGGCCGAGCTCCTGCCCGCTGACCAGGCCGGGCTTGCTCGAAATACCCACCACGTCCACATGTTTCGCGAGGTGGATCGCGGTGAGGAGGCCGGTGTCCCCCAGCCCGGCGATCACGACGCGCGGCCGGCTCACGCCGCCGTCCCCGATCGCGGTTCGGTCGTACCCATTCGCCGACCGTACTGCAACGCGTTCTAGTTCGTGGGGTTCTGCGTGTCACCGGCCCCGGAGCGGGAGGCCGCCCCGGGTCCCGGTCGCATCCGGGCCGAGCACTCTCCCGAACCGGGAGCCTTGCCGGTCAGCCGCTCACCGCGACCGAATCATCGTGCGCGGCTTCCTTTCCGGTGGACTCGGCCGCCAGCGGGCTCGGCCACCAGACGCGAGAGCCGATCAGCGCGAACAGGGCCGGAATGACCACCGTGCGGACCACGAAGGTGTCGAGCAGAATGCCGATGCCCACCACGATGCCGAGCTGGGTCAGCGTGATCAGCGGCAGTACACCCAGGACGCAGAACACCGCGGCCAGGACCAGACCCGCGCTGGTGATGACCGCGCCGGTGGAGGACACCGCGCGCACCATGCCGTGCCGGGTGCCGTACTCGGGGGTCTCCTCGCGCGCCCGGGTGACCAGGAAGATCGTGTAGTCCACGCCCAGGGCGACCAGGAACAGGAACGCGAACAGCGGTACGGCGGTGTCCATGGCCGGGAATCCGAACAGGTGCACGCTCACCCAGCTGCCCAGACCCAGCGCGGCCAGCGCGCCGAGTACGGTGACCGCGACCAGCAGCAGCGCCGCGGGCACCGCGCGCAGCAGACCGAGCAGCACCACGCAGACGACGAGCAGGATCAGCGGGATGATCACCATGCGATCGCGCGCGGCGGCATCGCTGGAATCCAGTGCGCGCGCGTCGTTTCCGCCCACCAGGGCATCGGCCCCGGGCACCGCGCCCAGCCGATCGCGCAGGGCCTGCACGGTGTCGAAGGCGTCGTGCGAACCGGGTGCGCCGGAGATGAGCACGGTCCAGCGGGACCAGCCGGACTCCGATGTTCCGGTCGCGGCCGCGCGCACCACCCCGGGCGTCCCGGCGAGCAGTTCGCCGACCGCCGGTGCGGCCGAGGTCCGCGCGACGACCTGGGTCGGGTCGGCCGCACCGGACGGGAAATACTGTGCGAGGGTGTCGAATCCGCTGACCGACTCGGTGCGGGTGCGGAACTGCTCGGTCTGGGACAGGCCGACGTCGACGGTGAACAGTCCCAGGGTGCACACGCTCAGCAGCGCCAGGGTGGCCGCGGCGATGGGCACCGGCTTCGCCACCACCCGGGTCGCGACCCGATGCCAGATTCCCTCTTCGACACGGTCCCGATCGTCGGGGCGCGGAACGTAGGGCCAGAAGACGTTTCGACCGCACAGCGCCAGCACGGCGGGCAGGCCGAGCAGCACGAACAACAGGGCCACCAGCAGTCCGGTCGCGGCGAAGAGCCCGAGGCTGCGGGTGCTGGGCACCGAGGCGAGCAGCAGGACCAGCAGAGCCAGGACCACGGTCAGATTGCTGGCCAGAATGGCAGGCCCGGCCCGGCGCACCGCGTGCCACAGCGCACGGCGGTGATCGGGCGTGCGGTGCAACTCGTCGCGATAGCGGGAGATGAGCAGCAGCGCGTAGTTGGTGCCCGCGCCGAAGACCAGCACGCTGGTGATGCCGGAGGTCGATCCGTCGAAGGAGAGCCCGGTCAGCTGGGACAGGCCCGTGCCCACGCTGACCACGACCCGGTCCGCCAGGCCGATGATCACCAGCGGGATCAGCCACAGCACCGGCGAGCGGTAGGTCAGGATCAGCAGTGCCGCAACGACTATGGCGGTGACCGCCAGCAGGGTGACGTCGGCGCCGGCGAAGGCGTCGGCGATGTCACCGGCGAACGCGGGCCCGCCGGTGATCTCGACCGTCAGGTCCGCGGGCAGGTCCCGGCGCGCGGCCTCGCGAACCTCGGTGATGTGTTCGGTGAGCGCGGATCCGTCGAGGGCGCCGGAGACGGGCACCTGCCCGATCGCGGCCTGCCCGCCCGGTGCGGTCTGCAGGGGGGCCGCGGGGTCGGGGGTACCGCCCGCGGCCCGGGTGGCGCGCTCGACGACGGCGCGGGCCGCGGTGAGATCGGCCTCGGTCAGCGGCGCGTCATCGGTGCGGGTGACCACCGCGATGGCCACCGACCGGTCCGCGTCCGGGAACTGTTTCAGGATCTCGGTGATGCGCGCGGACTGCGCCGAATCGGGCACCGAGCGCGGGGCCTGCCCGGCGGCGTCGTTCTTGCCTATTCCGCCGATCAGCGCTCCGGCCAGCAGAAACAGGGCGACCAGCAGCAGCCACGACCTCCGGTGGCTGACCAGACTTGCGTACCGATTCCAGAAGCTCACCCGGAAAATCTTTCATGTATTTAATTATTAAGCAAATGAGAGATTAGCGGGCTAGGCTGTTGCGGTGATCGAGAACGACGGCGCTGACGCGGAGGCCACTCGGCAGCGCTTTGTGCTCGAAACCGAGATCGGTGCGGATCTGCGCGCCCTGACAGCGGTGTCCGAGCAGCTCGGGCACGTGTTCGCCCGGTCGAACAATCTGCGCGCCAATGACTTCCGCGCGCTGCTTCATATCGCCACCGCCGAGTTCGCCGGCCGCCCGCTCACCTCGGGGCAGCTGGGCAAGCTCATGGGAATGTCCTCGGCCGCCATGACCTATCTCGTGGAGCGGATGATCGAATCCGGCCACCTGCGCCGCGCCACGGACCCCAACGATCGCCGGCGGGTCCTGCTCTACCACGACGCGCCCGGGCGGGCCGCCGCCGAGGACTTCTTCCTGCCCCTGGGCCATCGCAACCGCGCCGCCATGACCGAGTTCTCCGACGCCGAGTTGCACACCGCCCACCGCGTGCTCACCGCGATCACCGCGGCTCTGCACGAGCACCTCGACGAGGTCGGCGAGTAGCCGCCGCAGCGCCCGGCCACCGCGTCGCCGAGGTATCCGGACACGAAACAGCCCTCCGTCGCGCGATGACGGAGGGCTGCGGTGCGCGGGAAATCAGCTGGGAAGGTGCGTGATGATGTCCGCGGCAATGGCTTTCACCGCACCGACGGAGTCGTCGATGCTACCGAACCCCTTGAAGGTCAGAATCACCACGGCATTGCCCTTACGGGCCGCGACGCGCGCATCCGCCTGCGGGATCACCGCGTAGGCGTACGAGCCCGACATCAGATACGCCTTGTCGAACTGTGGCAGAGTGATCTCACCGATCTGCGGGTCGTGATGACTGGCTTCGAAACTGCGGACGGCGTCGTCATAGCTGTCGGTGAAGAGCTTCTCCGCGGCCGGGGTCAGGGTGAGCCCGAGTTCGATCTGGGTCGGCGGGCGCGTCGCGGATTCGACCGCCCAGGAGGGGGCATAGGTGCTGACCCCGTCCTTGTTGTTCATACCGCTGAACGCCTGCGAGGCGCAGCTGGCCCCGGGCACGTAGACGTCCAGCATCGCCTTGGTGACCAGTTCGCATTCCTTGTCGACCGCGAGGAAGGTCTTGCTGAGCACCGGGCTCTTGTCCGAATCCGAACTCGTGCCGGTTGCCACCGCGACGCCGACGCCGATGACCACCAGGGCCAGCGCGGCGACCCCGGCGATCCACGGCCCGCGCGAGGAGGAGGGCGCGGGTGCGGCGGGTACGCGACGACCGACGGTGGTCTTCTTGTTCTGGATATCGGGTTCGGTTGATCCCCCGGTGAGCGTCATCGTGTACTGCCCTATTCCTCTGTCGATCTCGATGTCGACTGAAGATAACAGACGCGCAGTTCCGGGGCTGCGGCCGAATCCGCCGAATTGCGTTGGCTCACAGCGCTAATTGATGGCGATGGGTTAACCGTGAGCAGCCGCGGATATCCCCGTCGCCCGCAATGTCCACCACGGCAATATATTCCGGTCCCAGGTGCGGACACACGAACGCTCCGCCACGGCATGCGTGGCGGAGCGCTCGGTGTGGACTACCGGTGGTTGAGCGGGAGTTGGCGCGCCCTGACGCCCTGATCGGAGGCGACCGCGAGTGCGCCGGTGGACAGTACCCGGTCCAGCACGGGCAGTGCCCGGCGCAGCACCGAGATGTGGTCGTCGATCGTGCCCTCGGCGTTGTCGAGGATGACCACGCTGCCGGTGACCGGGTTGCCGATCATGTCGCGGGCGTAGGAACGCTCGCAGGTGACCAGCGTGCGGCCCATCTGCTTCGCCTTCTCCAGGGTCGCGCGGTTCGCGCCGCCGCCCAGACCGACGTCACGAGCGTGCACGGCGTCGTAGCCCGCCGCGTCGAGGATCTCCACCAGGCGCGGGCTCATGTTCTCGTCGATGAGCAGCCTGGTGTGCACGACGCCGCCGGAAAGACCCTGCGCCGCTCCGGCATAGGCGGTGTTGATGGCGTCGGCGCCCTCCAGTTCGTCGAACAGCGCGTTCACCTCCGCGCCCGCGACCGCGCCCGACATGCTCCGGCGCGCTCCGGCCACCGCACCCGCGCCCGCGGCGGCCACACCGGCCGCGGCCGCACCGGCGTGCTTGCCCACCGAGCCGACGGATTCGCCGACCCGCCGGCCGGTATCGGTCACCCCGCCGGCCATATCGCCCATCCGGTCCGCGGCATGGCGACCAGCGCCCGCCATTCCGGAGCTCGCGTCGCCGACCATCTCGCGCGCCCGGCCGCCCAGCCCGGCCGCGCCCGCCGCACCGGTGGCGGCAGCGCCCTTGACCATGCCACCGGGGGTGACACCGCGTCCGGTCGTATCGGCCTGCGCGGCGCCGCTGCCGGATGCGCGGTCGTCCCAGCCGACGCCGCCACCAGCGGGACCCGAGGGGCCACCGGTGGTGCCACCGGTGCTACCGCCACCGCGGCGGTCACGGAACCAGCGGTACAGCCCGGCCAGCGCGGCCAGGACCAACAGGGCGATCAGGACCGGAACGATCCACCACCAGCCGCCCATGTTGTCCCGCAGCCGATCCCACCATCCGGTGGATTTCTCGGCGGAGGAGAAGGCCATGCCCGGGAAATCGAAGGATCCATCCGGCATTTTCACGCCGCCGCTGGGGAATACGATCGACCCGTCGGCCATGCGCACGGTGCCGTCGGGCAATTGCACCGCGCCATCGGGGAGTTTGAACGAACCGTCGGGCATACGAATCAAACCGTTCGCGTATTGCAGCGCACCGTCACCGAGCCGTACCGCGCCCTCCGGCAAATTGATGGACCCATCGGGCAGTTTGACGGAGCCGTCCGGCATGACGACATTGCCGTTCGGCAATTGGTAACTGCCGTCGGGCATCTTGATCGACCCGTCGGGCAGCTGGACACGGCCGTCGGGCAGCTGCACCGAGCCCTCGGGCAGGACACCGGTCATCGTGGGGAGCTGCAGACCGGCCAGGCCGGCCGCCAAACTTCCCGGCACAGTGGAGAATCCGCGCTCGGCGCTCCAGGTGATCTCCGCGGCGCCGTTGTCGCCGCTGAATTTCTGGACGGTGGCGCCGTCCCCGTTGACCGCGGCGGCCGCCGTCGGAAAACCGAGCTGACCTGCTGGGCCGTCGAGCTGCCGGTAGGCCGCCAGGATCGGGCCGCGCACCACCCAGGCGCCCTGCTGCGGCGTCCAGTACATGGCGGCGCCGTCGGGTGCGGCGAAGTTGTTGAACCGACCGGCGACACCGGAGGTGTCGGATTCGTCATTGGTGGGGAATCCGAGATCGCTTGCGGGACCGCCGAGTTCCCGGAACTCGTTCAGAATGACGCCGTACATCACATGCGCGCCATTGGGTTCGGAGTAGAAGATGGCGCCGCCCTGATAATCGCGGCTCGCACCGCCCGCTACTTCCACGGCCTCGCCGACGGGATTGCCCAGCGGCGACGACGAACCGCCGGCCTGGTCGTACTTCTGAGTTATTTCCGTGGCACCGGGCACATCGGCGCCCGCCGGAGCCACCACGAGGGATATGCCGATACCGGCCGCACATCCGATGAATATCAGGCGCCGGACTCCGGCCGCCGGTCCGAACAATGACTTTTGCACGCGATCCCCTAGTCTTTGGGAGCAGGAACGATCGGTACGCGTCCATGCCGCGACATGGGCACGTCTAGCAAATTTTGAGTTATCGTATAGAGCTTTTCGGCCGCGTGGTCCGGAATCGATCAAATGGAAATCGATCCCGGTCGCCGCATTCTTCCTCGATTCCACCGCCGGCCCGATCCCGCCGGTCGGTCCCCGGTTTCGCGACCAAGCAAATGCTTGACTGGGATTCACGCGTCCGCAATGCTTCCCCCGGGGTGCGGGCCCCACGGGATCTGGAGGTACCGATGACAGCGGCGGAGCGATTCGCACAGGCGAACAACGCGGAACTGGAACTCTGCCGGGACGCCGTCCGGGCGCAGGACTACGCGGCGGCGCGCGCACGGCTGACCGATCTGCACTGGTTCGCGCACGACGATCCTCGGATCCACAGCGAGATCCACCGGCTCGAACTCGACGTGGCCCGCCGCACCGGCGACACCCGAACCGCCCGCAGCCGCATCCTGCCCGTGCTGTTCGCCGGGGTGGTCGCCCGCTGGGAGCGCCTGGCTCCCCGCTACTACAGCGAAGCGCTCATCGACGCCTCACCCGAGGTGACCTACCGGGTCATCACCGACTTCGAGCGCTATCCCGAATGGAACCCGTGGCTGACCGCCGCGACGGGCGCACCCGAACCCGGCGCGTCGGTCGCCGCCCAGGTCATCCTCAACGACAACACCCGGCACGCCATGCACGAGGTCACCGTGGTCGATCCCGGCCGCCGATTCGGCTGGCGGG
This sequence comes from Nocardia sp. NPDC057668, assembly GCF_042799795.1. NCBI lineage: Bacteria > Bacillati > Actinomycetota > Actinomycetes > Mycobacteriales > Nocardiaceae > Nocardia > Nocardia sp. NPDC057668. The sequence goes on from NZ_JBHVIC010000001.1 coordinate 732,813, forward strand.
ACAAGGGCTGGGTCACCGTCCTGGGCGGCGGCAACCGCCTGCGCGTCCTGCAGACCGAGGGCGACCGCACCCGCCTGGTCGTGCGCCTGGCCCTGACCGGTCCCCTGGCATTCCTGGCGCACGCGGTGTTCGGCAACTCCCTGATCCGCGGCCTCGCCGCCGAAACCACCGCCCTGGCCGAGCGGGCACAGGCCATCGCCGCGGGAACCGTCACCGCCTAGACGGCACGGCCCCCGCGGCGATGACGACCGCACACCGGGAACAAGACCGTTGCGGACGGAGCGAAACAGCTCCGCCCGCAACGGCTTCCGCTACCCGGGCAGGCCGGCGAAGAACGCGCGGATGTCCTCGACCAGCAGGGCGGGCTGTTCGAGAGCGGCGAAGTGGCCGCCGCGATCGTGCTCGCGCCAGGCCACGACATTCGCGTCGCGGGAGGCGAGTTTGCGGATCGGCAGGATCACGTCCTTCGGGAAGACCGAGACGCCGACGGGGCGCTCGACCCGGGCCGGGTAGTCACCCTGCGCCATGGACTGCGCGAATTCCGCGTAGAACCGGGCCGAGGACGCCGCGGTGCCGGTCAGCCAGTAGAGCATGACATTGGTCAGCATCCGGTCGCGGTCCACGGCCTCCTCGGGGCGGTCCACGCTGTCGGTCCATTCCTTGAACTTCTCGACGATCCACGCCAACTGACCCACCGGGGAATCGGTGAGGCCGTAGGCGAGGGTCTGCGGGCGCGTCGACTGGATGGACATGTAACCGCCGAAATCGCCCTGGAACCGTTCCAGCAGGCCGAGTCTCGCGTAGTCGGCCGGCTCGAAATCATCGAGCTCACCCGGCCGGCCGGAGGGGAAGGTCATCAGGAAGTTCACGTGCACCCCGAGCACTCGATCCGGGGCGACCCGGCCCAGTTCGAGGGAGATGCCCGAACCCCAGTCACCGCCCTGCGCGCCGAATCGCTCGTAGCCCAGCCGATCCATGAGTTCGGCCCAGGCTCGCGCCGTCCGGTTGACGTTCCAGCCGGCCTCGGTGGTCGGACCGGAGAAGCCGTAGCCCGGAATCGAGGGCAGCACGAGGTGGAATGCGTCGGCGGGGTCGCCCCCGTGGGCACGCGGATCGGTCAGCGGGCCGATCACATCCAGGAATTCGACGAACGATCCCGGCCAGCCGTGGGTCAGGATGAGCGGGGTCGCATCGGCCTCGGGCGAGCGCACATGCACGAAATGCACGTTCTGGCCGTCGATCTCGGTGGTGAACTGCGGCAGCTCGTTGAGCGTCTTCTCCTGGGCGCGCCAGTCGAAGTCGTTGCGCCAGTACGTGATCAGCTCGCTCAGGTAGTCACCCGGTACGCCGAGCCGCCATCCCGAGCCGGGCAGCTCGTTCGGCAGCCGATAGTGATCCAGGCGCGCGTTCAGGTAGTCCAGCTCGTCCTGGGGGATGCTGATGTGGAAGGGGCGGATCTCGGTGTTCGAGTTGCTCATACCTCTAGTCAACCAACCAATGCGGCAAACTACTTGCCGCATTGGCGATTAGAGTAGAAATTTGTGATCACGACTTCGGCCCGGCTCCTGCATCTGTTGTCGCTGTTGCAAACCCGCCCGCAGTGGACCGGACCGCAACTGGTGGCCGAACTCGGCGTCAGCGCGCGCACTGTCCGCGGGGACATGGACAAGCTGCGCGAGCTGGGCTACCCGGTGAGTTCCACGCCCGGCGCGGCCGGCGGCTACCGGCTCGGACCGGGCGCGAAGCTGCCGCCGCTGCTGCTGGACGAGGACGAGGCCGCGGCGGTGGTGCTCGGACTCGGCGGTGCGGCGCCGGGATCGGTGTCGGGTTTCGAGACCGCCTCGGCCCGGGCCCGCGCCAAGATCGAGCAGGTCCTGCCCTCGCGGGTACGCCACCGCATCGACTCGCTGCAGACGTCCACCGTGATTCCGAATCACGCGGGGGCGGAAGCGGATCCGCAGGTGCTGGCCGCGATCGCGGGCACGGTCCGGGACCGGCATCGACTGCGCTTCGACTACCGCAATCACGACGGCGACGCACAGTACCGCACCACCGAGCCGCACCGGCTCGTCTATCTCGGGCACCGCTGGTATCTGGTCGCCTGGGATCTGGACCGCTCCGATTGGCGCACCTTCCGGGTCGACCGCATCAGTCCGCGCATCCCGACCGGGCCGCGGTTCGACCCGCGCGAGCCGCCGCGGGGCGATCTCATCACGTTCGTCGCGGCGGGCCGCCGCATCGCCCGGTTCCGGTATCGCGCGAAGGTGCTGGTGCGTCGTTCCGCGACCGAACTGGTGGACTGGCTGCCCGACGGGATCGCCGTCGAACCCGTCGACGACGAGTCCTGCATCGTGCACGCGGGCGGCGACACCGCGTACATCCTGGCCGCGCACCTCACGTTCCTGGACGCGGACTTCGAACTCGACGGGCCGCCCGAGGTGCTGGCTGCGCTGCGCGAGATCGGAAGACGGTGTGCGGCGGCTACTTCGGAATGAGGCTCACGAACGCTCGGGCCGCGGCCACGGCCGACCCTGGTAGTCCTCGATGGCCGCGTTGAACCGCGTCAGATAGTCCGCGAGCGCCGCGACGTCGGCCGCCGCCCAGTCCTCCAGGATGACCTCGAGGTGCTGAATGCTCGAGGCGCGCTCGAACTCCATCTTCTCCAGGCCCTCGGCGGTGACCCGGAACTTGCGGGCGATTCCGCCGTCGGGGTCGGGAATGCGTTCCAGGAGACCGGCTTTCAGCATCGCGGTGGTCTGGCGATTGAGGGTGGACACGTCCAGGCCCAGCGCCTCGCTGAGCTGTCCGATGGACATCGGTCCCCCACCGTGCAACCGGTGCAGCAGGACGTAGGCGCTGCGGTCCAGCCGCCCGTCGCCCCGGCGGGAGATCAGGCTGTACCGGCCGAAGAGCATGGCCTCGAATTCGAGCGCATCGATGGGATTGCTCACCCTGCTCCTTCCGCCGATCCGCGTCGACCTGCGGTTTCCACTGCTTGCCCGCTCACCCTACCGTCCTGTGCGCGGCACATTGAGTATGCATAATGCACATCGTATGTATTATGCATATACCGATGAGCGCAGGAGAAGCCGTGACCCAGCCCGACCCCGTCCCCCGCAGTACCACCGCCATCCTGGCGGTGCTGGCCTATACCGGAATCACCGCGTCCCTCATGCAGACCCTCGTGGTGCCGCTGCTGGGTGGACTGCCGCGCATACTGAACGCCGACCCGGGTGACACCACCTGGGTCGTCACCATCACGCTGCTCGCCGCCGCCGTGGCCACGCCGGTCGCGGGACGCCTGGGCGATATGTACGGCAAACGCCGCATGATGATCGCCTCCACGGTGCCGCTGTTCCTGGGCTCGATCACCTGCGCGCTGGCCGGGTCGCTCGTGCCGATGATCATCGGACGCGGGCTGCAGGGGCTGGGCGTCGGCGTCATCCCGCTGGGCATAGCCCTGCTGCGCGACGTGATGCCGCCCGAGCGCCTGGGCACCGCCATCGCCCTGATCTCCTCGTCGCTGGGCATCGGCGGCGCGCTCGGGCTGCCGCTGGCATCGGCGGTCACCGAATACAGCAACTGGCGCGTGATGTTCTGGGCCGCGGCGGCATTGGTCGCCATCGCCACGGTGCTCATCGTGATCGTGGTGCCCGAGGGCAGCGCCGAGGGACCCTCGGGCCGCTTCGACGTGCCGGGTGCGATCCTGCTGGGCGCGGGCCTGATCTCGCTGTTGCTGCCGGTGTCCAAAGGCGCTGCCTGGGGCTGGGATTCCGCGCTCACGCTGGGGTTGTTCGCCAGTTCCGCGGCGCTGCTGCTGATCTGGGGCTGGTGGGAGCTGCGCGCGGGCGAGCCGCTGGTCGATCTGCGCGTCACCGCGCGACCGCAGGTGCTCGTCACCAATATCGCGAGTGCGGCGATCGGCGTGGGCATGTACTCGCTGCAGCTCAGCGTTCCGCAGCTGCTGCAGTTGCCGACCTCGCTCGGCTACGGGCTGGGGCAGTCGATGCTGGCCATGGGGCTGTGGATGGCGCCCGGCGGCATCATGATGATGCTGCTGTCTCCCGTCGGCGCGAAGCTGTCGGCGGCGCGCGGACCCAAGGTCACGCTGGTGACCGGCGCGGTGATCATGGCCGCGGGCTACTGCTCGGCGCTGGTCCTGATGGGCTCGACCTGGGGCCTGCTCATGGTCACGATCATCTGCACCTCGGGCGTGGCGTTCGCCTACGGCGCGATGCCCGCGCTCATCATGGGCGCGGTGCCGCAGTCGGAAACCGCCGCCGCCAACAGCTTCAACACGCTGATGCGCTCGATCGGCACCTCGATCTCAGCCGCCGTGATCGGTGCGGTCCTGGCTCAGCTGACCATCTCCGCCGGTGGGCACGCGGTCCCCAGCGAGGCCGGGTTCCGGGTCGCCTTCCTCATCGGCGGCGGTGTGTCGATCCTGGCGGCGGTGATCGCCGCGGCGATTCCCTATCGCCGCAGCGTTATTAGACAGGGGCCGGTGCGCGAGGAGCAGCCCGCGGTCGCCGCGAGCTGATACCGGCCCGCGGCGGGCGGTGAGCCCGGGGCGCGAGCAACCGTCCTCGCAGCCGCTACGCCGTGGGGCCGAACGCCCGAAGGAAGGTCGCCACCGCGTTCCGGGTGACCTGTCGCAGTTCGGATTTCGAGATCGCGCCGGTGCCCATGCGCGTGCGGGCTTCGAGCGGGGCGGTCAGCAGCGCGCCGAAATGCTCGGCGGCGATGGCCGGGTCGCCGTGCACGTCGAGTCGCCCGGCCAGGGCCAGCCGGGCGAGCCTGGCCGCCAGGGCGTCGGTGACCCGATCGGTGGCCGTGTCCCGGATCAGGTCCAGCAGATCCGGCATGGCCGGCAGCTGGGAGTGCAGGATGCGGCGCAGCGCGACGGTGCGCTCGTCGCAGTAGCACTCGGCCAGCCGGAGGCCGGTCGCGGTCAGTGTCTCGGTGAGATCCTCGCCGCGGTCGAGCAATTCGACGGCGGCGAGGTTGCGGACCAGGGCCTGCTCGGCGAGGTCGGCGACCACCGCCCGCAGCAGCGTTTCCTTGTCGCCGAAGTGGTTGTAGATCGTGTGCTTGGCGACCCCGGCCGCGAGCGCGATCGAGTCGACGCTCGCCCGGTGATAGCCGTCCTCGGCGAAGGCCTCGAAGGCCGCGCCCAGAATCGCCTGGCGCTTGTCGATCCGCCCCTTCGGGCGCTCCGCATCGGTTCGCTGCACGAAGCCAACCCTAGCGGCAGTACCGACTGGTGTATTAATCTGCACTAGTCAGTGCAATTAGGGGAGGTTTCAATGATTGTTTTCGTGCAGCGCTTCAGTTTCGACGACGCGGTCGGAGACGCGGAGCGCGCAGAGGTACTGGACGCGATCCGCCGGACCATCTCGGTCGAGTCCTCGGTGTTCTCGAGCCTCGGCCCCGACCTCGGCGATCCGGCAGAGGGCTTCACCCACGCCTTCGTCACCGCGCTTCCCGACCTGGACGCCGTCGAGCGCTACATGCGGGACCCCGTGCACATCGCGGGTGACGATTTCATCCTGCCGCGCCTGGCCAGGCAGTCCGCGGTCCGCTTCACCGACGACCCCGATCCGGCACTGGGAGAACGGATCTACGAGATCTACCGGCGCCGGGTCGACGCCGATCCGGAATGGGGCCGCCGGGTGGAGGCGCTGTACGCCGCCGGTGCGACGGCCGCCGCTCAGCGCACGACGTCGTAGACGAGCTTGGCGACGCCGTTGGAGTAGGTCGCCGACTCCCGCAGCCGCAGTTGCGTTTTGTCGCGATCCTCACGGCTGAACAGGCCCTTGCCGGCGCCGAGCAGCACCGGGAACACCAGCAGGTTGTACCGGTCGATGAGGTCGGCGTCGGCGAGGCGGCGGGCCAGTTCGGCGCTGCCATGGATGAAGATGGCGCCGCCCTCGGATTCCTTGAGCCGCACCACATCCTCGACCGTCCGCAGGATAGTGGTCGGACCCCAGCCGTCGAGCAGATCCTGCTCGGCGAGGCCGGTGGAGAGCACGTACTTGGGCAGGTCCCGGTAGGCGACGTGGTCGTCGGACTCGCGCCAGTACGGTGCGAACGCCTCGTAACTGCGCCGCCCGAACAGCAATGCGGTGTGGTCGGCGAGTTCCTCGCCCTTGAGCGAATAGGCCTCGGGAACGAATTCGGTGTCCATCACCCATCCCCCGCCCCGATGGCCTTCTTCCTTGCCGCCCGGGGAGTCGACGACTCCGTCGAGCGACATGAAGCCCGTGTAGACCAGTTCACGTGACACAGATTCCTCCTGAGATTCGATGGCGGAGACCGCCTGTGGTGTTCCGGGCAGGATGCGGCCGGAAAGTCGTGCCGGAGAATCGGACCGGCCGGGCCCAATCAGCATCTCCACCCGAAAGCCCGTCAACAAGCGCGATTCCGGCAACGCAGCGCTTAGCCGAACTCAACGCTCACCGGGGGCGCTACTACGTCGACGCGAGTTCGGTGACCATCTCCGCGAACGGTCGCACGAGCGGGTTGCTTCCGGCCTTCGGCCAGAGCAGGCCGTAGTCGATCGGGGGCGCGTCGCGGAACGGGACGAACAGGTCGTCGCGATCGAACAGCAGTCGCACGGGCACAGCCCTGACGTGGGTGACCCGCCCAGGCGGGGCCGAACCCGATCAGGCGGGCCAGGTGAACTCCGGGTCGGTGACGTAGTCCTTGCGGCGGGCGTCCAGGGCCAGGGCGACCATCTGGTGCGCACCCGGGCCGATGATCCGGCGCAGCGGCGGGTCGGTCTCGTTCACCAGGGCCAGCAGCCCGGCCGCCGCGACTTCCGGTGCGGGCTCGGCCCATTCGTTCCCGGCGGCCGGTGCTGTTGCTTCGGCCGGGGAGACCGCCGAGGGGTCCGGGTAGCCGGTCATGCCGAGAATCGCTTCGCGGACACCGGAATACGCGGGCACCGCCGTCCCGAACCGCATGCTCGACTTCGCCCAGTCGGTGTCGAACCCGCCCATCTGGGCGAGGGTGACCTTGACGCCGAAGGGGCGCAGCTCGTCGGCGAGGGAGGCGCTGAAGCCTTCCAGCGCCCATTTGCTCGCGTTGTACATGCTGAACAGCGGCAGCGAACCGACCGCGCCCACGGTGGAGATCTGCACGATGTGGCCGGAGCCCTGGGCCCGCAGGAACGGCAGCGCGGACTGCGAAACCCACAGGGCCCCGTAGAAATTGGTGTCCATCTGGTCGCGGATCTGACTCTCGGTCAGCTCTTCGAGCGCGCCGACCAGCCCGTATCCCGCGTTGTTGACGATCACATCGAGCCGCCCGGTCACCCCGAAAGCCGCGGCGACCGTGGCGAAAACCTGCACGCGGTCCCGAACATCCAGCGGCAACACCGTGAGTCGCGCGTCGTCGATGTCGGCCATGGTGCGCGGGTCACGGGCGGTGGCGACGACGGTGTCCCCGGCGGCGAGCGCCGCGATGGTGAACGCGCGCCCGAGGCCGCGGTTCGCCCCGGTGATGAACCAGGTTCGGGTGGTCGAGGAAGGGGCAGTGGTCATGGGTGCGCTCCTGATCTGTGCGGGGTGAGCGGGGGCCGAGGCCGGGTGGACCGGGCCGGTGTCTGCGCGGGTCATGCACACTCCCTCGATCGAGACGAGACGTTGCGTCTCGTTGTTGAACGCTACTTTGACCCGCTTCCGCGCGATTGTCAAGACGAGACGTTCCGTCTTGTTAAGATTCGGTCATGGCAGCCCAACCACCCGCCCGGACCCGCCGCCGTGAAAGCTCTCGCGTGGCGATCCTGGACGCCACCCGCGAACTCCTCGGCGAGGTTCCCTACGCCAAACTCACCATCGAATCGATCGCGGCCCGTGCCGGGGTCGGCAAGCAGACCATCTACCGCTGGTGGGAATCCAAAGGCGCGGTGGTGTTGGACGCCCTGCTCGCCGCGAGCGAGAACACCGACGGCACCGGGCTCGAGCTACCCGACACCGGCGACCTGTCCCGCGATCTGAAGGTCGTCCTGCGCGCGACCGCGGCCGAGTTCACCGACGCGGCCTTCACCGCACCCATCCGCGCCCTCATGATCGAGATCATCGCGGACCCCGCCCTGGCTGCCCTCTACCGGGAGAAGCTCCAGCAACCCACCCACGACGCGGTCCTGACCCGCCTGCGCTCAGCCGTCGACGCGGGCCAACTCCGTCCCGACGCCGACCTCCCGCTGGTCATCGACCTGCTCTACGCTCCCCTGACCCAGCGCTGGCTGCTGCACTCACACACTTTGGACGACGCTTTCGCGGACGCGCTGGTCGACGGGGTACTGCACGGCTTCGCGCCGAGCGCCTGATCGGGATCGAAAGTGGCTGCCCGGCAAGAGCTCCGCGCTCTCATCGCCGCACCGCTGACTCGGTGCGGCGATGATTCGGTGCGTCGGGTCAGCCTGCGGATCTGCTCGCGGAGCCGGTGATCAGGGGGCGCAGCGGGAGCGGCGGGAGACGTAGGGTCGCGTCGGGGGCACCGGTGCCGTTCGGGTCCAGGAGTCCGTCCTGGAGTGCGTACTCACTGGCGCCGGGTGGGGCCTGGAGGGTCGTCACGTACTTCCAGAGACCCTGTGCCAGTGCGGCTCCGCCGAGGGTGAGCGTGGCGGCCACACCACCGCCCGCCGCGAACGCCATGATGGCGGCTGGGGTGGTGGCCAGGCAGGCGGGGCCGACCAGCAGACAGGAACCGAGGCCCATCGCCGCACCGACCAGGGCGCCGATGACGAATCCGCCGATCGTGGCCGTTAGGGAGGCCCTGGTCAGACTTCCGGCGAATTCGGTTAGCGCCAACTGGTTTTCGAGAGGGGACGCGACGGGACGGGGAGTCAGGGTCAGCGTGCGGCCTTGATCGGCGATGTGCCCGCCGATCGGACGCGTGGCGCCGTCGAGCTCGATGGCGAGCGGCAGGGAGAGCACCGGCCGGCCCGCGTCATCATGCACCCGGACCGATCGGCCGTCGGGGGCGAGAGTGAAGCTCGCGCCCCGCAGGGTCGTGACCACGGTGCCGTTCACGATCTCGGACCGGTATTCGGGGGCGGGTTCGGCTCCCGCCGGCGCGGCGGCGACGGTCAGGGCAGCAGCGGCCGCGAGGGCGGCGAATGTTGTTGTGCGCAAATTCATCACGGGTCCTGGGAGCTGGTCAGCCGACGGCGGGGGCGCCCTGTACATGCGGCGCGTACGGACTCGTGCCGGGTTCGGCGCGCAGTGTGCTCCAGTAGCCGAAGGCCGCGGCTGCCGCCGTCGGTCCACCGGCGAGGATCAGGCCGGCCAGGCCGCCCGCCGCGGCGACCATGCTGACGATCGGCAGGACGGTGACCACGCAGCCCAGACTCAGGACCAGGCAGGACGCGCCTGCCAGGGCGATGCCGACACCGACCCCCGCGACCGTTCCGATCGCGGTGCCGACGAGGCTGCCGATCGAGGTGCCGAGGCTGACTGCGTTGATCAGATCGTTCATGGCGAGCTGGTTTTCCAGGGGCGAGGCGACCGGCCGCAGCGCGGTTCGATCCAGGTCCGCGAGGTCCGGGGTGAGTCGCAATGTCCGGCCGTCGACCGAGATCTCCTGCCGCAGCGGCAATCTCCGGCCGTCGAGGGTGACCGCGAGCGGAAGCGACTCGCGAACCCGACCGGCGTCGTCGCGGACCGTGATGCTCGCGGCGTCCGCGGCCGTCGCGAAAGTGCCGCGGTCGAGCACGGTCACCACGGTGTCGGTCTCCAGGTTCACCCGGTAGCCGATCGGATCGGAGGCCGCGGCGGGCTCGGCACTCGCGGTGGCGACGCCGCCCGCGACGGTCAGAGCCGTCGCCGCCACGATGAAGGTTGTCCGGTTGCGCCTCATGCGTTTTCCCTCGTTCGGTCGACGGATTCGGGTTGCCAGCCCGGCCGGTTCAGCAGGATGCCGATGCGATCCCGCCAGCCGCGAGCGCTCGCCAGATCCCGTCCGATGGCGACGTATTCGTGGGTGGCCACCCGCAGCGGGTTGTGCGTCTCGATGTTCTTGGTGAGCCCGTAGACCGGACGATCGATCTCCTCGGAATAGGTGCCGAACACGCGGTCCCAGATCATGAGGATGCCGCCGAAATTCCGGTCCAGATAGTCGCCCTGGGAGGCGTGGTGGACGCGGTGGTTCGCGGGGGTGTTGATCAGCAGTTCGATCGGTCGCCAGAGCTTGCCGATGCGTTCGGTGTGCAACCAGAACTGGGTGAGCATATTGATTCCGCCGCACAGGAACACCGCCCACGGCGGTACGCCGGCCAGGATCAGCGGAATGTAGAACAGCTGCGAGGTCAGGCCGGTCCACGGCTGACGCATCGAGGTGGAGAAGTTGTATTTCAGGCTCGAGTGATGCACGACGTGCGCGGCCCAGAGAATGCGCACCAGATGGTGTTCGCGGTGCATCCAGTAGTAGCAGAAGTCCTGGGCGAGCAGGATGAGCGGGAAGGTCAGCCAGGTGACCTCGATGCGCAGCGGGGTCAGCTCGTAGAGCACGATGAATCCGGCCAGCGCGATCGCCTTGTAGGCGATGTCGGCGATGCCCGCCCCCACGCCCACGGTGAGGCTGGTCGCGGTGTCGCGCAGGCTGTAGCCGCCCGCGTTCTCGTCGGGGTGCAGGCGGTAGTAGATCATTTCGATCGCCATGAGCAGCAGGAATGCCGGGACCGACCAGATGAGCAGATGCTGGTTGTTCATTGTCCTCCAATCGGAGCGATTCGCTCCGGACGGAGTTTAGGAGCGAATCGCTCCGGTAGGCAAGGGGTAAATGCGACCCGGGCCACATTCGGACGGCCGTTCGCATGTCTCAGCCGCCGGGTCGCGCCGCGGTGCCGGCGTTCACAGGCAATAGGCTGATGACGTGAGTACCGCAGTCCCCGATCGCCACCGCACCGGAGGAAAGCTCGGCCGCCAAACCGAGGCCGAACGCAACGACCAACTCGTGCTCGCCGCCGCCCGCGCGGTGTTCGCCGAGCAGGGCAACGACGCGCCGGTCTCCGCCATCGCCGAGCGCGCGGGCGTGGGAATGGGCACGCTCTATCGCCGCTACGGCAGCAAAGAGCAACTGCTGCAACGGTTGTGCCTGATCGCCATCGGGGACACGGCCGAGGCGCTGCGCGCGGCACTCGATCTGGACGGCAGCGGATGGAAGGGGCTGTTCACCTTCCTCGAACGATGCGTGGCGGCCCGGGTGGGAGCCTTCGCGCCCCTGGCGGGCTCGCTGCCCATCCCGCCGGAGGTGGTGGCAGGCAATGCCCGAGCCAAGGAACTGCTCGAACAGCTACTGGCGAAAGGCCAGGCCGACGGTTCGGTCCGTACGGACGTCTACGCGGTCGACATCACCCGGCTGATCGAGATGTTCAGCGGATATCCGCAGCGGACCGAGGAGGACGTGCGGGCACGCCAACGGCTCCTGGCGCTGGCGGCGGACGGGCTGCGGCCTTCGGGCACCTCGATCGCCGGGCCGGCGCCCACGTGGGAAGCCTACGAATCTCAGTGGTATCGCTGAAACCTGCTGCGGGAGAACGCGGTCGGACGCCCGCGAACTTCCGTTCCTCAGGCCGGGATCGATCGCCGCGGGCGTAGTGGATTGTGGTCGCGGAAGGCTTCGATCGCGGCGGCGACCTCGAACGGGGTGACGGCCTGTTCGATGTGGTTGCGGTAGAGCACGCGATCCGCCACCGCGTCGAGGTTGAACCCCCACAGCATGGACATCAGCGGGTTGATGAACAGTTCGGCGCCCGTGTCACGGGTGCGTTCGAGCGAATGGTGGTTGCCGAACTCCCCGCGGGCGGCGTCGGTGATCGAGGCGCAGACCACGCTCTCGCGCGCCGGGGTGTGCTGTTGCACCCAGGCGACGGCGTCGAGCCAGGAGTCGACGGCGGCGATCCCGGGAATCAGCGCGCTGACCCCGTGGTAATCGCCGGTGCGGGCAAGGGCGGCAACGTTTTCCAGGAAATGGGCATGACAGACCCCGTGCGTGGTGTCGACGCCGAATCCCACGCAGGCCGCGAGTTTGACCGGAACGTCCAGGGCGCGTGCGGCCAGCAGGCTGGTGATGTCTTCGACCGGGGTACCCAGCCCCGCCTCGTCCCCGGTCATGAGCAGGTCGGTCCCGCCGTCGATGAGCACGAGTCCGTCGATGTTCAATTCCGCTGCCAGCCAGGCGTATGCGGCCTTCACCTGCCGCGTGCCGCCCTTCTGGATCAGGAACACCCGGTCGTCCGGATAGCCGTGCTGTTGCAACCACTGCGAGAGGTGCTTCTCCGGGAAGTAGGCACGCGGCCCCGTGCTGTCGGCGCGCGCCTCGAACACCCCCGGGGCCAGCGGCCGGGCGGTGGTGCGCGCGACGGCGGTGAAGGTGAGGTTCGCCAGGAAGACGGTCTTCCCCTGCTCGTGCAGTGCGAAAGCGATGGGCAGGCCGCTGAGGAAATCACAGCCCCCGCCCGCTCCCACGACCATGACGCGTTCACAGTTCCGCAATTGATGCAACATCGGTGTGTCGAACAACGAGGGCGCAGCCATGCTTTCGAGGATAAGCCGACCGACGGTAGGCGTCGCTGGGAATTCGCTGACTTCGTACCGTTTGCTGCCGACACGCACGGGGTCCCGCCGCCGGCGCGATCGGCCGCGCCGCCGCGCCCACGGGTGCCGCCCCACCGCACCGGGATCGGGTGAGCAACCGCGGCAAACCGGCTCGGCGCTGGCTGTTCCAGCAGAATCTGCCCCGTAGAGCGCAGCGAGCAGAATCGCGGCTGTGGCGAGGCGAGGGGCATGCCGCTCGGCCACGTCGGCAGGCAGGGGTTGCCGGCTCCAATGATGTAGCGGCCGAACCTCTATGGCAGTCCACCGACAGGACGGTCATGGCGGATTGCCGCCGGTAACTCGGCCCCAGCGTCCATACGGTCGGTCGGGTGCAGACAGATACCAGTGCCGAAGCCACGCCTCGGCTGAGCGGTCCCGTCATCGTGTTCATGGCGGTCGCGGCCGCGACCGGAACGTCGACCATCTACCCGTTGCAGCCCGCGATCGCGGACGTGGCCGCCGCACTGGGAACGTCCGTCGCCGCGGTCGGCATCGCGCTGGCGTGCGGGCCCGTGGGTTACCTGCTCGGCCTCGGCCTGCTTGTGCCGCTGGTCGATCGCTTCATGCCGGGGCGGGTGCTCGCGGCGCAGTTCGGGGCTCTCGCGATTGCCCTCGCGATGGGCGCGGCGGCAAACTCCGTCGCGCTGCTGGGGCTGACGGTCGGTCTGGCGGGAGCGTGTTCGGTTGTCGGCGCCGGGTTCAGTTCGGTGGCCGGTCGCCTGGCGGAAACGCACCGTCGGGCATCGGTTTTGGGGACGGTGACCGCGGGCATCTCGGTCGGGATCCTCGCGGGGCGGATCGTGGGCGGATGGCTCACCGACGCACTCGGCTGGCGCGCGATGCTCCTGGTATTCGCCGCCGTCTGCGGGCTGGTCGCGGTGTGCTGCGCGGTGCTGCTTCCTACCGCGCCGGGCGCGGCGGATCGCGGCTACCTGGCCACGCTGCGTTCTCTCCCACTACTTTTCGTCCACCACGCGGAACTGCGCGTTGCCGCGGCCCGCGGCTTTCTCTGGTTCTTCGCATTCTGCGCGGTATGGGCGGGCATCGCCGTGGCGCTGTCGCAACCGCCCTACTCGTACTCGGCCGAACGGATCGGCCTGTATGCGCTGGCAGGTCTGTCGGGCGTTCTCGCGACGCGCGTCGCGGGCGCGCGGACCGACCGCGACGGCCCCCGCCGAGTCATCCTCGCCGGTCTCGCACTGGCCGGCTCCGCCACGGTCGTCGCGAGCTTCGGCCTCGCGAACACCGCCCTCACCCTGACCTGCCTGGCGGTGTTCGACGCGGGCCTGTTCGCCGCCCAGGTGGCCAATCAGAGCACGGTGCTGGCGATCGACCCGGCGGCACCCGCACGCTTCAACAGCGCGTACATGCTGGTCTACTTCGTCGGCGGCAGCCTCGGCACGGCCTTCGGCGCGGCGGCGGCCGACCGGTACGGCTGGCAGGCCACGGCCCTACTCGCCGCGGCGGCCATCCTCGCCGCGGCGGTGCTCACAGCATCGTCACGGGAGTCGTGACCGGCCTACGGGCCACCTTGCTGTCCTAGCTGGGGGCACGGCCGGGACATCCCGCCACCGGACCGACCCGCGTCACTTCCGCCAGAAGAGGTGGTGCACAACCCCGCTGGCGCTGGGGACCGCTTCGTGGTGGAAGCGATCGGTCAGGTCTTCGGGGCTCGACCACAGCCGTTCGCCGCGGCCGAGTTCGACCGACGGCACCACGGCCATGTGCAGCGTGTCGATCAGGTCGGCGTCCAGGAACGCCCGCACGGTAGCCACGCCGCCGCCGATGCGCACGTCCTTGCCGTCCGCGGCCTCGAAGGCTTGCGCCAGCGCGTCTTTCGGCGCGGCGTCGATGAAGTGGAATGTGGTCTCGCCCAGTGTGAACGACGGGCGCGGGTAGTGAGTGAGCACGAAGACCGGCGTGTGAAAGGGCGGCTCGTCGCCCCACCAGCCCTGCCAGTCCTCGTTTTCCCAGGGCCCCCGCACCGGCCCGAACTTGTTGCGCCCCATGATCTCCGCGCCGATGTTGTTGGCGAAGTCGCGGGTGAAGTAGTCGTCCAGGCCGTAGCTGCCGCCCGGGTCGGTCCGGTTCGGCCAGTGCGCGGTGGCACCGGCCCACGAGGCGAGCGCGGCCGGATCGGCGTGGCCGAAAGGTCGTTCAGCACTCTGCCCTTCCCCGGACCCGTAGCCGTCGTTGGACACCATGAAGTTCTGCACGCGGACCAGTTGTGTCACCGAAACTCCTTCTGATTGCAATGTGCAAGCGGTGTCAATCTAACCTAGACTGGTTGCGTGTTGCAACCGGATTCGCCGAAGAAACTCCCCGTGCCGCGGGGCAGATCGGGCTGCCCGATCAATATGACGATGGAGCTGCTCGGCGACCGCTGGAGCCTGATCGTGCTGCGCGACATGATGTTCGGTGCTCACACGCACTTCCGGGAACTGCTGGCCGGATCCCGCGAGGGGATCGCCTCCAACATTCTGGCCGCGCGCCTGGCCAAACTCGTCGACGCGGGCCTGCTCACCCGCCACGACGATCCCTCGCACCGGCAGAAGATCGCCTACCGCCTCACCGAGCCGGCCATCCAACTCGTCCCGGTCCTGGCGCAACTCGGCGCGTGGGGCGCGGCCTGGCTCGACACCGAGCCGGAACTGACCGTGCGCGCCGAACTGCTGGCCGCGGGCGGGCCGCCCCTGTGGGAGCGGTTCATGGCCGAGCTCCGCGCTACCCACCTGCACGGTGCGCCGAGTCCGGACGACGGCGTCCTGGCCGAACTCACGGCGGCCTACCTCGCGGCGCGGGGAACATAGCGTCCCCGCCCGACCGATCAGGTGAGGCGGTGGCCCCCGTCGACGTGCAGCACGGTCGCGGTGATGAACCGGTTGCGCATCACGGACAGGAAGGCGTCGGCGATGTCGCCGGGTGCGCCGATGCGCCGAGCGGGCAGCTTCTCGGCCAGCTCGGCGAACACCGCCTGCGTGTCCATGCCGAGTTGGTTCCAGATGGGGGTGTCGACCCAGCCGGGAGAGATCACGTTGACCCGCACGGGCGCCATTTCGATCGCCAGCCCGTAGGCCAGGGAGGCCAACGCGCCGTTGGCCGCGGCCATGATCGTGTTCGATCCGTTGGGCCGATACGCGTTGATGCCGGAGGTGAAGGTCAGCGATCCCGTCACTTTCCCGGCGGCATGCTTGCCGACCAGCCAGGCGCCCAGCAGTTTGGTGTTCACGACATCGCGGGCCGTGTCGACCGATACCCGCGTGGTCGGACCGTATACACCCGTGGCGTCCGCCGCGGTCACGACCACGTGGCCGACCTGCCCTGTCCCGGCGAACAGTTCGGCGACGTCGTCCTCTCGGCCGATGTCCGCTCGCATCACCTGTACCGCGCCGTCGCCGGCCCGCATCAACTCCGCGCGGGCGGCGGTCAACCGCTCGGTGGAGCGGCCGACGATGGTCACATCCTTGCCGTCGGCCACCAGGACCCGGGCCAGGGCGAACCCCATCCCGGAACCACCGCCGATAATCATTGCCTCAGTCATGGATTCCAGGGTTCGCGTCGACGCCCGAGCGAGGAAGGCCGCGTCGTTCCCGGGTGCGATACGGCCACCCGGGAGTGCACCGTCCGATGGCACACTCGACCCGTGAACGCGATGGCCGAGTTCCTCCGGATACGACGCGGATCGATCGGTCCCGCCGACGTCGGCCTGCCGACCGGACCGGGCAGCCGGCGCACGCCCGGGCTGCGCCGTGAAGAGATCGCGGCGCTGGCCGGTGTCAGCGTCGACTACTACACCCGCATCGAACAGGGCAGGGAAACCGCGCCCAGCGACGCGGTACTCGGTGCGCTGGCAAGGGCATTGCGCCTGACCGACGACGAGCACTCGCACCTGCTCGCCCTCGCCGACCGAACCGCGGGCCGCACGCCACGACGCCACCGCGCCGATCCCCAACCGGTTCGTCCCGGCTTGGCTCTGCTGCTGAATTCCGTCCGGCCCAGCCCGGCCTACGTGCTGAGCGAGGTCAACGATCTGCTGGCCGCGAATCCGGAGGGCCTGGCCCTGATGCCGGGACTGGACGATTGGCCTCCCGCGGCACGCAACACCATCCGCTACACCTTCCTGCATCCCGCGGCCCGGACGCTGTTCGCCGACTGGGACCGCGTAGCCGGGAACTGCGTCGCGAACCTGCACACCGCGGAACTGACCGCCCCCGAGCGCACCGCCGAGCTGGTCGACGAACTGTCGTCGGCCAGCACCGAATTCGCCGCGCTGTGGCGGCGACACGAGGTCCGGGTCAAACGCGGCGGCGACACGGCGTTCCAGCACCCGGTGATCGGGCGTGTCACCCTCGCCAACGAGGTGCTCGAGCACGCCGGCGACGGACAGCGGATGCTGATCTACCAGGCCGCACCCGGCACCTCCGAACACGACGCCCTGACACTGCTGGCCATGACCGCCCAGGCCACGAACACCCGCTGACACCCCCGTATCGGGCACCTTCGCATACCCCCGGTGCGCATTGCCCAGCCGTGCGCTCACCGGAGCCGTTGGGCTGGAACGACTTCGGTTCCCGGGCGTCGATGATCGACGCGTCCGGCCCGCCGCCCCGGCCCCGGCGCTCCGGCGCCGCCGTGGCGCGCACGAGCGGCTCCCGAACGCGGGCGTCGAACGCTATAGGCTGATCAGAGGCCACCACCGTGCTCGCTCGTGTGCGACCCGGTCACCGTGCCGGGTGTGGCGGCCGTTCGTTGAGTGACCTGTTCAGCTCGATCCGGCGTGCCATGACGCCTGCGAAGCGACCTAGGCAGAACAGTCAGGCACGTGCCCGTCGACATCGTCAGGAGGCAGTGTGTACAGATCCAACGGAAATTTCGAGGCTTTCGCCCGCCCCCCGAAGCGTGACGCCGGACCCGATCGCAAGGTGCATCTGGTCGGCGGCGGTCTGGCCGGCCTCGCGGCGGCCGTGTTCCTCATCCGGGATGGTGGAGTGCCCGGTGATTCGATCACCGTGTACGAGGAGCTGCAGATCCCGGGCGGTAGTTGTGACGGCCTCTTCGACGAGCACAAGGGTTTCATCATCCGCGGTGGGCGCGAGATGGAAGCCCACTTCGAGACCCTGTGGGACCTGTTCCGCTCGGTCCCCTCGCTCGATACCCCGGACGCTTCGGTGCTGGACGATATGTACTGGGCGCACAAGTCCGATCCCTCGACCAATCCCAACCGGGCGATCCACAACCGGGGCAAGCGCATCGAGGAGATGAACGAGCTCACCCTTACTCCGGGCGCGATCCAGGAGATCTTGAACCTCGCGCTCACCCGCGAACAGGATCTCGACGACAAACGGATCGATGAGTTCTTCGGCGAGGAATTCTTCGCGTCGAATTTCTGGCTCTACTGGGCCACCATGTTCGCCTTCGAGCCGTGGGCCTCGGCGATGGAGATGCGCCGCTACCTGCTGCGTTTCGTGCACCACATCGCGACGCTGGCCGACCTCAGCTCACTGCGGTTCGCGCGATACAACCAGTACGAGTCGCTCATCAAGCCGCTCGTGGCTCATCTGGAGTCCCACGGGGTCGTATTCCGCTCCGCGACCCAGGTTCTCGACGTGCTGGTGACCGATGCGGGCGGGAGCAAGACGGTCACCGAGATCGAACTGCTCGTCGGCGCGACCACCGGCGACACCACTGGCGTGGCCGCCGGATCTGCGGGGCTGGGCAACCGGGGAACCACCGAGAAGATCGCTGTCGGACCTGACGACCTGGTGCTCATCACCAACGGGTCGATCACCGAGAGCTCGACCTTCGGCGACAACGACACCCCGGCTCCGGTGGTCACCGACCGGGGCGGCGCCTGGAAACTGTGGAAGACCATGGCCGAACGTGACCGTGCCTTCGGCCGGCCGGAGAAGTTCTGCGAGAACATCCCCGAGGCGAACTGGACCATCTCGGCCACGGTGACCCTGACCGACGACCGGATCGCGCCCTACCTCCAGAAGATCTCGGGCCGCGATCCGCGCGACGGCCGGATCGTCACCGGCGGGCCCTGCACCATCAAGGACTCGAACTGGCTCTACGGATACACCATGAGCCGGCAGCCGCACTTCGCCGCACAGGATCCGAAACAGGAACTCGTCGTCTGGCTGTACGGCCTGTTCTCGGACAAGCCGGGCAACTACGTGAACAAGACCATCCGAGAGTGCACCGGCGCCGAACTGACCGCCGAGTGGCTGTACCACCTCGGAGTCCCGATCGACGAGATCGATGAGCTTGCCCGCACCTCCGCACGCACGGTGCCGTGCAACATGCCCTACATCTCCTCCTACTTCATGCCCCGGGCACTCGGTGACCGTCCGCAGGTGGTTCCCAAGGGATCCCGGAACCTGGCATTCATCGGAAACTTCGCCGAGACCGAGCGCGACACCGTCTTCACGACCGAATACTCGGTTCGAACCGCCATGGAGGCCGTCTACACGCTGCTGGACGTGGACCGGGCCGTGCCGGAGGTGTTCGCGTCCTCGTTCGACGTCAGGACGCTCCTACAGGCGTTGTACTACCTCAACGACCGCAAGCCGCTCGCCGAGATCCCCTTGCCCCTGGGCGGCAAGCTGATCGAGAAGGCGGCGTTGAAGAAGATCAAGGGCACCTATCTCGAAGAGTTGCTGCAGGACGCCCGGCTGCTGTGAGAAGACGCCCGGCGGGATCGGCGACGCGTACCGTCGATCGATCCCGCCGGGCGCGGGGTGCTCTGCGATGCTCGCGCAAGACATCCGGGTTGAGCTGCACTCACCCGCATCCCGACCGCACCGGCCGATGCCGGTCGGCGCGGTCGGAGATACCGGCACGGTTGACCGGGGGTCAGGCCTTACGTTGGGCCGAACTGCGGGCCGGGTTGGACTGCTTCTCGGCCTTGGGATCGGTCTCGTTCTGCTTGGCGCGCACGGTTTCCTCGACCCTGCGGCCGATCTCGGCGTCGACGTTGCGCCAGTACTCGAAGGCGCGCACCAGCACCGGTTCGGTGACGGCGTTGAGCAGATGCCCGGCGATGTTGTCGACCAGGCGGGTGCGGGCGGCGTCGTCGAGGACCTCGCGGACCATCGTTCCGGCTTGGCCCCAGTCGTCGTCCTCGGCGCGCAGGGTGTAGGCGGTGCGCACCATCTCGCCGTCGGTGTGCCAGCCGACGGGCGGGCCCGAGACGGACGGGTCCGCGTGCGGGCCGCCCTTGGAGTTGGGTACGTACACCGGGTCGGTGACGTTGGTGTAGCGCATGGCGCCGTCCTTGGAATAGGAGTGCACCGGCGCGGCGTGCGGTGAATTGACCGGCAGCAGTTTGTAATTGGCGCCGATGCGGTGCCGGTGCGCGTCCGGGTAGGAGAACCAGCGACCGAGCAGCATCTTGTCGGGGCTGGGGCCGGTGCCACGCACGGAGTTGCTGGGTTCGAAGGCCGACTGCTCGATCTCGGTGTGGTAGTCGACCGGGTTGCGGTTGAGGGTGAGCCGGCCCAGCCGCCGGAGCGGGTAGTCGGCGTGCGGCCAGACCTTGGTCAGGTCGAAGGGGTTGAAGCGGTAGGTCTTGGCGTCCTCGAACGGCATGATCTGCATGTGCAGGGTCCAGCTCGGGAATGCGCCGTCGGCGATGTGCTCGAACAGGTCGCGGGTGTGATAGTCGGTGTCGATGGCGGCCATCTGGTCGGCTTCGTCCTGGGTGAAGAACTCCACGCCCTGGTCGGTCTTGAAGTGGTACTTCACCCAGAAGCGGTCACCGGCGGCGTTGTTCCACAGGTAGGTGTGGCTGGAGTAGCCGTTCATGTGCCGCCAGGTGCGCGGAACGCCGCGATCACCCATCAGCCAGGTGACCTGGTGGGCGGATTCGGGTGAGAGCGTCCAGAAGTCCCACTGCATGTCGTGGTCGCGCAGGTTGTTGTCGGCGCGGCGTTTCTGGGAGCGGATGAAGTCCTGGAACTTCATGGGATCGCGCACGAAGAACACCGGGGTGTTGTTGCCGACCATGTCGAAGTTGCCCTCGCGGGTGTAGAACTTCAGCGCGAAACCGCGCGGGTCGCGCCAGGTGTCCGGGCTGCCGCGCTCCCCCGCCACGGTCGAGAATCGGGCCAGCACTTCGGTTTTGACGCCGGGCTGGAAGACATCGGCGCAGGTGTAGGCGCTGAGGTCTTCGGTGGTCTCGAATTCGCCGAACGCGCCGCCGCCTTTGGCGTGCGGCTGGCGTTCGGGGACGCGCTCCCGGTTGAACTGCGCCATCTTCTCGATGAGATAGGCGTCGTGCAGCAGGATGGGTCCGTCGGGGCCGACGGTGAGCGAATGCTCATCGCTGGGTACCGGAATACCGGCGTCGTCGGTGGTGAACTGTGCCTCGCTCATCGTGGGAACTCCTCTGCGAAGAGACCGGGTCGAGTGGCGTGCCAACCGCACCCATCCTGCCACAGCTATTTTTCGGCTACGCCGAGCGATGGGTGTCGGCACGGTATCGGGGGTACGCGACAGCGTGCTGCCCGAGCTAACCGGGCGGGGCGACCGCGGCGGCGGTGCACACCAGCGCCATGGCCCGGTACGGGTACACCGCGATCACCGTGTCGACCCCGGCGGTGTGCAGGACGCGCGCGGTCGGGCCCGTGGCGATGACCGCGAGCAAGGTCTGCTCGCCGGCGGCGTACACGTCGAGCAGGACCTCGATCCCCGCCGAACCGAGATGCGACACCCCGGTCAGATCCAGCAGCAGCCGACGCGGCCGCAGGTCCGCGGCACGACCCACCGCACGGGCGAGCACCGGGACGGTGTGGGAGTCGACGTCTCCGTTCACCACCAGGATCGGTCCGTAATCATGACCGTGGTCGAGGTGGATGTCGAGCCGGTTCTGGCTGGGGATCATCGTGCACGTCCTGCCTCGGCAGCGCGCTACCGGAGTCGGATTCGCCTGTGTTCTCTCAGTGGCTTGCCCACCCCCGCCCGGTTCTACACACGCTCGAGCCCCCGAGAAGCTGGGGCATGGCACCGCAGCGACCGGACCAGGCCCGACGTCAGAACAGATGCTTCCGGCCGAACGAGGCGAACTCGGCTTCGAGATCGGACTTGCCGCCGTCGGTCAGGGCCTCGTATTCGGGCTTGCCGCGCCCGAACCAGCTGTACAGGGCCTCGTCGGTGTGCCAGCGCTGTTCCTGGAGTTCGCGTTTGAGTACCTTGTTCGAGCCGGTGACCGGCAAGCCTGCGGAGACGCGTAGTAAGCGGGGGGCACCCTTGGAGCCGAGATCGTCTTGAGCCGTGAGGAACTCGGCGAACTCGGCGACATCGAAGGCATCGGGATCCGCGACCTCGATCGCCGCCATCACCCGGTCGCCCGAGCGGGGGTCCGGCACGCCGTAGACCGCGGCGGCGATGACCGCCGGATGTCGGCGGATCACCTGTTCGATCGACAGCGTCGAGGTGTTCTCCCCGTCCACGCGGAGCCAATCGCCTTTGCGGCCACCGAAATACAGGAACCCGGCTTCGTCGACGTAGCCGAGGTCTCCGGTCCAATACCAGCCGTTTCGCAGTCGTTCGGCATCCGCGGCATCGTTCTTGTAGTAGCCCTCGAACACCATCGCGCCGGCCTTGTCGACCATCTCGCCGACCGCCTCATCCGGATTCAGGACACGGCCGTATCCGTCCAATATCGCGCGCGGACAATCCTCGAGCGTATCCGCGTTCACGACCGCCACACCCGGATGCGCCGGACGGCCCAGGGCGGCGGCCGGGGCAGCCGGATCGAGCGCGGCCAGGGCCGGGCCTTCGCTCGATCCGTAGCCCTCGAACAACTCGGCGCCGAATCGGCGGCGGAACTCGGCCTGGTCGGCCACCGACGCCTCGGTGCCGAAACCGCGGACCAGGGTGGTGCCGGCGTCCTGCGGCGTCGCCGGGGTGGCGAGCAGATAGCCCAGGGCCTTGCCCACGTAGGTGAAGAACGTCGCGCCGAAATACCGTATGTCGGAGAGGAATCCGGTCGCTGAGAACTTCGGGGTCAGGCATACGGTCGCGCCGTTCACCAGCGCCGGCGCCCACAGCGCCATGATCGCGTTGCCGTGGAACAGCGGCATGCAGCAGTAGTCCACGTCCTCGCGGATATGGCCGAACTTGTCGCTGGCGGCGTAGCCGAGCATGGCCAGTCGGCGCTGGGTGCACTTGACCGCCTTCGAGGCGCCGGTCGTGCCCGAGGTGAACAGCAACAGCAGCAGGGCCTCCGCGCCCGCGTGCGCGACCGGCTCGGTTGCGTGCGCGATCAACGATTCGGTGTAGGCCGGGTCGTCCACCAGCAGGAACCGGTCCGGATCCAGTCCCAGGTCGAGAGCCTCCAGGCGGGCCATGCCGGGCGCGTCGGTGACGATCAATTGGCAATCGACATAACGGATGTCGGCTTCCAGTTGGGCGTTGCCGCGGGTGGGATTGATGCCGACGACGGTCGCGCCCGCCAGGGCGGCCGCGCCCAGCCAGAAGACGAAATCGGGCACATTGTCCAGCAGAACGCCGATGTGGAACGGACCGTCGCGCCGCAGTGCGCGGGCCAGTTCGGCGCGCGCCGCCGATTCCCGCACCACCGCGTCCCAGGTCCAGTCCCGCTCGCGGGTGCGCAGGCCGAGCCGCTCGTCACCGAGCCGGTCGAGCAGCAGGCTCGCGATGTCCGCGCGCCGCGCGCCTGGGGGCCGCGACACTGATAGGTCCGTCATCTCCGATTCGCCTTCCATCCGCCGAGTTTCGCGCTTTTCACACGCCCGGGTACACGAGTTCGACGTACTCCCTGGGCAATTCATCGAACGAGAGCTTGCGGATCTCGACCGGCCCCGAGTGGTACGAGTCCTCGCCGACGATCAGACCCGCCTCGTCCACCGGCCACAGCAGCAGTTGACGGAAGGAGATCAGGTAGTCGGCCGCTGGGTCCTCTACCGGCAGGCCGATCTGCGCGGCGTACGCGCCGGGGTAGATCTGCCGCAGGTACCCCTCGGTGACGACGCAGTTGTCGTCTACCAGCAGGCGGTCCAGGTCGAACTCGAGAATGTTGGACTTGCTCGCCACGAACGCCGCGTAGTAGTCCCGTACGCCGTCCCAGCCCTTGGGGCCGACATCCTGGCCGAACTGCCAGAAGTGGTAGTTCGGCTCCGGCACCAGCGTTTTCATCAAACCATCCAGGTCCGGCACGGCTTCGGCCTTCATATGCGCGATGACGATCTCGAGAACCTGGCGATGCCGCTCGTTGACGGTGACGGCGAGCCGCTCCTCGAGCAGTTTCCAGGTGCTGGTGGGTTCGACGATGGCCATGGTGTGAATCTCCTTCTCCCGCACCGGCTGTGCCGGGCCCGTCGATCGTCTCCGAGTGGCGTGATCCGGGTCACCCGCCGCCCGTCGCGAGAATCACCGCCCCGGCCCGACACCCGTCGGTTCCGCCGCCGGGACCGACAACTGCGCGCACGACAGCGCCATCCGGCGCACGAACAACGCCAGCGTCGCGGTGAACCGGTCCAGCGCGTCGTCGACGTCCCAGCCCATCACGGCCTCCACCTGCGCGATTCGAGCGGCCACCGTGGAGTGATGCAGGTGCAACTCGGTCGCGGTGCGCCGCAGCGTGCCGAAGACGCAGAACGCCTCGAGGGTGTCGACCGCCAGCGCACCCGCCTCGGTCGCCGCGAACTCGTTGACGCGCGTCACGTCCGCGACCCCCAGCAGCCGCTGCACGGGTAGATCCGCGAGCAGTTCAAGCGCTCCCAGCCGTTCGAACGCGATCACCCGGCGCCCGTGCCAGGTGGATGAGGCGAACCGCAGCGCACGCCGCGCCTGCTCCCACGATGTGGCGGCCGCATATGCGGGCAACGATTCGCCCACCCCGATCCACGGCCCGTCCGCACCGGATTGGGAGGCCGGAAATGCCCGCACCACAGCGGCGTTCAATGTGTCCGAGAGACCAAGGTCCACGAAGGAGAGCCGCCCCGGTCCCACGGGAGCCTCTCCCCCTGCCTCGCCCGAACCGGAAACGCCTACGCCGGAACGCGTTCCGCCGTTCGCCGGCACCGAGTCACGCCCACGCTGCCCGGCGACCACGCTGCCGCCGGACGGTACGCTCGACCGTCCCGGGTCTTGGACCAGTACCGCGGTGATAGAACCGATCACCGCCTGCCGCAGCACGGGGACATGCTCGCCGATGATCCGCACGGCCACCGCGGTCCCCGGCCCGGCCAGCGCGAGCACACGGGTCGACCGCCCCGGATCCAGCCCGAGCAGCCGCATCGCCCGGACCCGGTCCTCACGTCGCTCCTTCTCCGACAGCACCACTTCCAGCAGCGCCGGATCATCCATCCGCAGCGGGTTCGCCAGCTCCCGGGTGGCCACCACCCGCAGGCAGTGCCGCAGCCGATCCAGCACCACGTCATCGAGCGGATGCGCGGGCGCGGACCAGGATCGCGCGCCGATCGGCTCGGACCGCGCGGGTCGACCGGTCGCGCGTGGCACACGCTCGGACGATGCGTCCCACCCCGCGCGCTCGAGCCAGACCGCGGGGTCCATCCCCGCCGCATCGGATCCGGTTCCCGCGGCCGGAAGCAGTCTGCCCGCCGCGTCGTAGCGGATCACCGGACCGCCGGGCCAGCTCGCGCCCACCGGGCATTCGGCCAGCAGCGCGGCCGCGCGAATGACGGTGTCGGCGTTGGCAGCCGATTCGTCGAAGCCGTCGAAGTAGTCGACGATCCGCAACACGGCGTCCGCGCCGCCGGTCAGCTCGGACAGCCGGGGCACGTTCGAGGTCGGCGCAGGCTCGGACACACCGCTCCCTCCACATCGATGGATCGTCCGCTCAGCCTTACGCGCCGATATACGAAATCACCGGCAATCGACCGAACCGTTCGACTGGATGGGACTCGGGTTGCGGGGGTGCCTAGCGGACAGCCTCTTACCCGGTGTGCCGACTGAAACCACACCTTGCCCGCCCCGGTGCGACTGTGCGTAATTTCGGGCCGGTCCTCGGCTCCTGCTTCGCAGAAGTCCTGCCGCCACCGGGTACGCACAGATGCAGTGGCAGATGACCCATTAGAAGTCAGTACACCCGGAAGCTGGTGACGCTGGGGGAATGCGGGAGATCGGTGGTGAGGGTGAATTCGACTTGGCCGGGGCCGGTTACGAGGCGGAGATTGCCCACCACGGGGGCCGACCAGAAGAACGGTTGCCAGGCGCCCAGGGGGGTGGAGGCCTGCCCGGTGGCGCCGGTGTCGAGGTTCCGCCACTGGACCGTGGGGGCCAGGGTGCACCAGGGGGCCGGGACCCCGAAGACCTTCAGCCAGCCCTTGAGTTGGAGGTCTACCGTGCCGGGCACGTCACCGTCGGGGTAGACATTGCCCACCGCCCAGACGTCGCCGGAGCAGCCCAGCCCGTATGCGCCCGTGGTGGTCATGGGGAGGTCGACCGGAATGTAATTCGAGGCCGCGGCTGGCGTGCTGGTGGCGATCAGCGCGGCTGCTGCCGCGCCGGCGGCGAGTGAGACCTTGGCAAGTTTCCGGTGGGGCATTTTCAGCCTTTCGACTGTCGATTGCTGCACGGGCGTTTGCATGAGAGGACTTCGGATTCATTGTTCCATCGGCTAACGGATTGCCGGCGTTACCCCGGCGCTTCGAGCAGCGAGCGAGTGAACCCCCGGTGGGCGGCAGGATGCCGGTTGCTCAGCGCGCGACGATCGACCCCGGTGCGTCGACCTCGTGCAGCCGGTCGACCAGTGCGGTGAGCGAGCGGTCCAGGCGGGCGTCGGTTGCCAGAGCGCCCAATCCACTGCTGGAAATCGCCTCGCACATCCCCCGATAGGCGACCTGTCCCCGGCGGGTGGGGAAGACCAATACGCGGCGACGGTCGGTGTCGTCCACCTTGCGATGCACCAGATTGTCCGCGATCATCGCATCGATGAGCCTGGTCAAGCTGGCGCCTGAGAGCAGGGTGGCGTCGCCCAGCTGCGACATCGGGACCCCGGCGCCGCCGGTGACGGTGGTGAGCACATGCCAGCGCGCGACCGCGGACTCGCCGAGACAGGCCGCGATCGACCGGTCCAGATCCTGCGACGCCCGGCGCACCAGGCGCGCCAGCCGTTCCAGCGCCGCGGTTTCCCGGGTCGAGCGGGCAGTGCTATCGTCCACCGGAGCACTATATACAACGCCGTACGGTATTGATTCGATCGGAAATATTCGGTGGTGATTCCGTTGCCGCACAGGAATTCTCGCACCGAACGCAGCACGGTGGATATCGCGCTGGTGGTACCGCTCAGTGGGCCGGCGGGAATGTTCGGCCCTTCGTGTGAGGCCTGCGCCACCCTCGCCGTCGCGGATATCAACGCGGCGGGCGGAATTCTGGAGCGCGAGGTCCGGCTGCATCCGGTCGACGCTGGTGCGCCTCTGCCCGAACTGGCCGCGCGCATCGACAGAATGGTCGGGCAGGGCCGTGTCGACGGCGTAGTGGGCTGGCATCTGTCCAACGCCCGCAAGGTGATCACGCCGCAGACGGCCGGGCGGGTGCCGTACGTCTACACCACCTTCTACGAGGGCGGCGAGGATTCCGACGGTGTCTACATGGTCGGCGAAACCCCCGATCACCAACTCTTCCCGGCCATGCGCTGGCTGCGCGCCGAACAGGGCATCCGACAATGGTGCGTGATCGGGAACGACTACGTCTGGCCGCGTGAAACCGCGCGGGCCGCCAGGGAATTCGTCGACACCACCGATCTCGATATCGTCGGCGAGGCGTACGTTCCGCTCGGCGGCCGCGACTTCCGGCACGCCATCGACCTGATCCGGCGCTCCTCGGCGCAGGGCGTGCTGATCTTCATGGTGGGCGCGGACTGTGCGGCGTTCAACCGCGCGTTCGCCCGGGCAGGTCTGGACGAGAGCCGAATCCGGCTGAGCATGATGATCGGCGAGGATGTGCTGTACGCGGGCGGCGCGGACAGCACCCGCGGATTGCACACCGCCAGCGGATATTTCGAAAGTCTCATCTCGCCCGCCGGAATGGATTTCGGCGCCCGGTATCTCCGCGAATTCGGGCCGATAGCGCCCGCGCTCAACAATATCGGTGAATCCTGCTACGAGGGCCTGCTGCTGTTCGCCTCCTTGGCCGAAGGCGCTCGCAGTCTGGACCTGCGGGCGATCGAACGCAATGCCGGGCGGGTGAGCTACGACGGTCCGCGCGGTGAGGTGCGGGTGCGCGGCGCGCACACCACCCAGCCGGTGTACCTGGCCGGAGCCGACGCGCTGGAGTTCAGCGTGCTGGCCGAGCTGAATTCCTGAATCCCCTCTCCCCCAAGCCATCACGGTCCGATGTCGGCTAGCCCGGCGCCGTAATCAGAACTTCACGTGGCGGATTCACCACGGAGACCCGCACGGCTTTGTATCGTCTCCGTACGGAATATGTTCGAATGAAAATAAATGAGGAGGATCGTGCCCTCTTATCAGTTCGACTGCCACACCTGCGGAAGCTTCGATCGCACCTTCTCGATGGCCGAGGTTCCGGCCGCCACCGCCTGCCCGGTGTGCGCGAGCGCGTGTCGCCGCCGCTTCGGGGGCGCCCCGCTGATCCATCCGGGGTCCGCTGCCGCGCGGCTCATCGACGCGACCCAGCGCACCGCGAGCGAGCCGGGGGTGGTCGGCGCGCCGGCCGGCCGGGGTCCGGGTCGCATCACCCGGAATCCCCTGCACCGCAAGCTTCCCCGCCCCTGATCCCGCGATACCCGACACCGAGAGAAGGACGCCTTGCCAGAACTGCTCTTTCCCCTGGATTCCCGCAAGAAGTTCACCGAGCAGAAGTACGTCGGCCACAACCGCTGGCATCCGGATATCCCGGCCCCGGTCACGGTCAAACCCGGTGACGAGTTCCGCGTGCACGTGCGCGAATGGTTCGACGGCGCCATCCACAACGACGACTCCGCCGAGGACGTGCTCAACGCACCCTTGAGCACCGTGCACTGTCTGTCCGGCCCCTTCGCGGTGGAGGGTGCGAAGCCCGGCGACCTGCTGATCGTGGACATCCTCGATATCGGCCCGATTCCGCAGGAGGACTCCGGCCCGCTGGCCGGCCAGGGCTGGGGCTACACCGGCATCTTCCCCACCGACAACGGCGGCGGCTTCCTCACCGAGCACTTCCCCGACGCGTACAAGGCGATCTGGGATTTCAGCGGCCATACCGCGACCTCACGCCATGTGCCGCACGTGAAGTTCACCGGCATCATGCATCCCGGACTGATGGGCACCGCCCCCTCGGCGGCGCTGCTGTCCAAGTGGAACGCCCGCGAGGGTGCGCTGATCGCCACCGATCCGCAGCGCGTCCCGCCGCTGGCGCTGCCGCCCGAACCCCGCGACGCCATTCTCGGATCGCTGAGCGGCGGCGCGTTCGACGCCGCCGCGGCCGAGGCCGCCCGCACCGCGCCGCCGCGCGAGAACGGCGGCAATCAGGACATCAAGAACCTCACCCGCGGCAGCCGCGTCTTCTACCCGGTCTTCGTGGACGGCGCGAAGCTGTCGGTCGGCGATCTGCACTTCTCCCAGGGCGACGGCGAGATCACCTTCTGCGGCGCGATCGAGATGGGCGGCTTCATCGACCTGCGGGTGGACCTGATCAAGAACGGCATGGAACTGTACGGCGTCTCGGAGAACGCCATCTTCATGCCCGGCAACGAAGGCCCCAATTACACCGAGTACCTGGCCTTCTCGGGCACCTCGGTCACCCTGTCCGGCGAGCAGCGCTACCTGGACTCGCAACTGTCCTTCGAACGCGCCTGCCTGCACGCCATCGACTACCTCACCAAGTTCGGCTACAGCCCCGAACAGGCCTACCTGCTGCTCGGCGCGGCTCCCATCGAGGGACGTTTCTCCGGCGTGGTGGATATTCCGAATTCTTGTGCCACCGTGTACATCCCGACGGCGATCTTCGACTTCCCGATCACCCCGAGCGCATCCGGTCCGGTTGCCATCGACCCGGGAATGGGGGCGCCGCGCGCCACTCGCTGACTCGAAACCGGCTCGGGAGGAGTCGAATTCGCGAGTGAATCGGCTCCTCTGCTGGCGGATCGCGCACGTCGAGTGGCGTGCGCGTCGAGCAGACCGCGTTGTGTCGCCCGCTACGTGGACCGGTCCGGCGACAACGCGCCGACATCGCACTGGCCGTCGGCATCGTTTCCCGCCGCCAGCACCGTGCCATCGGCGCGGAGTCCGAGCGTGTGGGTCGATCCCGCCGCGATGGCCACGACATCTCGCCACCCTCGAACATCGCATTGCCCGTACCCGTTGTCGCCGACGGCGAGAACTCCGCCACCCGCCGTCAGCCCGACCGTGTGATAGCTCCCCGCGCTCACCGCGACGATGTCGGTCCATCCATCGACAGCACACTCGGCTGCTCCCCGGCGCCCCGCAGCGACCACCCGGCCGTCCCTCCCGAGCCCGACCGTATGGAGGTATCCCGCCGCGATGCCGGCCAGTGCCCGCCACCCTCCGACATCGCACTGCCCGCCACGGTTGTTGCCGACTGCGACAGCGGTCCCATCCGCGCGCACCCCAACCGAGTGCCAATCACCACATCCGAGCGCCACGACCTCGCGCCACTCCCCGATCTCACACTGCCCCTCCGCGTTTCGGCCGACCGCCACCACGCTGCCATCCGTATACAAGCCGAGCGTGCGCCGCCAACCAGCCGCGACGGCCGTGACACCACTCCATTCCCGCACGTCACACTGCCCATCACCGTTCCCCCCGGCGGCCACCACGGTGCCATCCGCACGCAGCCCGACCGAATGTGACTTGCCGGTGTTCCGCGCGGAGTGCACATTGCCCGCCGCCACAGCGACGATATGCCGCCACTGCTCCACGTCACACTCCCCGGCGGCACCGTTGCCCACCGCAACCACAGTGCCGTCAGCACGACAGACAACCGAATGCCGCCTGCCCGCCGCGATTGGCGCCACGATAAACCCCTGTCCCCGACCATCTGATGTCCGCCGACAAATCCTAGTGATCCGGTGACGCCGGATCGGCGAAACTCCACTCCGAGCCGTCGGGCCGGATGGCGGAGCGGTGTTCGGTTGATGCCGGCGCCGGTGGTGGGAGGGCAGATCGGGTGGCGTCAGTGCTGCTGCTGCGACGACGCTGTGGCGAGGAGTTCGGTGAGGGTCTCCAGGCCCGGGAGGTCGAGACCGCCGCCGGTGTGGGTCGCTCGGGAGAGCAGTTGCTGCAGGCGGGTATTGAGGGGGGCGGGGACCGCGTGGAGCCGGGACAGGAGGGCTATCTCACCGTTGAGGTAGTCGACTTCGTTGGTGGGGGTGGCCCGAGCGAAGCTCTGCCAGGTGGATTGGCGGCCGGGGGTCACCCCGGACTGTTCGTCGAAGTGGGT
Source organism: Nocardia sp. NPDC057668 (assembly GCF_042799795.1). Taxonomy (NCBI): domain Bacteria; kingdom Bacillati; phylum Actinomycetota; class Actinomycetes; order Mycobacteriales; family Nocardiaceae; genus Nocardia; species Nocardia sp. NPDC057668. The sequence continues at coordinate 763,799 of NZ_JBHVIC010000001.1, forward strand.
TTGGGCTGGGTCAAGGACGAGGTCGGCGAGGTCTCGGGGGGTGAGGCCCGCGGCGGCGAGGACCGTGCGGGCTTCGGCGCTGAGGGCCAGGCCGATCGTGTCTTTCGTGCGGCGGTCTCCGGCCAGTACTTCGAGTCCGTTGCGGACACTGTGGACGATCTTCGCTGCCTTGTAGGAGCGGATATCGGAGACCAGGGTGATCAGGAAGTTCGCTTCGGTGACGTCCGTGGCGAAGGTTTTCAGAGCCTGCTCGGCGAATTCGGGTGTGCGCGTGCTCGAGATTCCGGCGATGACACCGCCGAGGTGGGGATGCCCGCCGACGCGGACTTCGCCGGTGCGACCGTGCTGGGCCGAGATGAGGAAGACCGCGCCCAGCACGGTGTCGAACCAGCGGGTGGCAGCGCGTTCGGCGTCCAGGCCGTTCTGCACGGTCACCACCGGAATCAGTTCCGCGGCAATGCCCCGGATATCGCCGTGCTCGTCGGTCACGTCGCGCCATGCCACGGCGGGAGCGACCGTCGGCAGATCCTGGGACTTCACCGCGAGCACGACGATGTCGCCGATCCGCAGTCCCAGGTCCGCCGCCAGGTCGACGGCCCGGAGCCGAACCTCCCGGCTCCCGGCGTGGGTGTGGTACGACAGTGGTTGTGTGACAAGGTGTTCGAGCGTCGCACCGCGTGCCACGAGCAGCACGTCATGTCCGCGATCGCCGAGTTCCACGGCCAGACTGACGCCGATCGCCCCCGCGCCGACGATGACATATCGGGTCATCGGCCGACCCGGCGCAGGAAGGTCTCACCGGCGCGCACCGGGAAATCGAGGCGGTTCTCCGGTGGCGGCAGCGGGCACAGGTAGTGGTCGGAGAATGTGCAGGGCGGCAGGTGGGCGCGGTTGAAGTCCGCGACGATCCGGCCCTCGGCATCGGGGGCGGGGACGGTGAGGAATCGGAAGCGCTGGGTCTCGGTGCCGTTGGTGGTGTCCGCGAAGGTGAGCTGGATGTCGCCGTTCGGGGCAGCCGCGCCCGACAGCGCCAGTTCTCGGCCGTCGATAACGATACGCAGGCGAACCCTGGCGTTACTGCTGACGAATCCGTCGATGTGGTCGAGTCGCAGTGGCGCGTCGAAGGTTTCGGCGACGCCGTCGAAGACCCAGGAAGGATCCGGGGCGAAGGCGTCGATCCCCGCCAAGTCGGCACGGGTGGGCGCTTGCGGGTCGAATACCCGTAGTGCGACCTCGCCGGCGCGAATCAGGGTTTGCAGCAACAGGTCTCCGCTGGGCACTCGGTCCCCGGGCGCGAGCTCGAGATGAAAACCGGTGCCGTGGCCGATGGCGCGGCCGTCCGCGGCGACCCACGCGCCCGGGACGCCGTCGATGTGCAGCGGAGTGTCGCCGAGCCAATATGTTCCGATCGCGGCGGCGAGACCGTGCGCCGCGGTGGCGAGCGTCTCGCGCTCGGTGTGCCACTGCTGCCAGTGGGATACCCAGGTATCGGTTGCCGTGGTCATTGTGCGGCCCTTTCGAGAGTGGAGGGTTCCCGGCCGGACACTGCCCGGCGTCCGGGGATGGCGGCGAGCAGCCGTTGGGTGCGAATGTCCTGCGGATCGCCGAAAACGTCCGCGACCGAACCCGCTTCGACGACTTTGCCCCGGTCGAGCACCGATACGGTGTGCGCGATCTTGGCTATCACCGAGAGGTCGTGCGACACGAACAGGTATGCCAGGCCGAATCGCCGTTGCAGGTCGAGAAGCAGTTCGAGGATCTGCTCCTGCACCGAGACATCCAGCGCGGAGACCGGCTCGTCCAGCAGCACGAGATCCGGTCGCAGGGACAGGGCGCGCGCGATGGCGACGCGCTGGCGCTGCCCGCCGGACAACTCATCGGGCAACCGGTCCAGCGCGGTGCGCGGCAGCGCCACCGCATCCAGGAGTTCACCGGCGCGGGCGCGGCGTTCGGCGCGGCTGCCGATTCGGTAGGACACCAGCGGCTCGATAACGCTGTCGCGCACCGTGAATCGCGGATCCAGAGCGGCGTAGGGGTTCTGCTGTACCAGCTGGAAGCGCCGACGCAGCGGGCGCTGCCGCCGCCACGACAGACCCGCCAGATCGGTACCGTCGAAGCGCACCGCACCGGAGGTGGGCGGCTCGAGGCCCATTGCGAGACGCAGCAGCGTGGATTTCCCCGAACCGGATTCGCCGACCACCGCGTGGGTGCGACCGGCGGGCACGCGGAGCGACACCTCGTCCAGCGCGACCACTCGGCGCCCGCGCCGGGTGGCCCGGAATTGCTTGGACACAGCGTCGATCTCGAGAATGGCGGGAAGGTCTTCGGCCCCGGTTTCCCGGAAGTGCGGCGCCGGCACTCCCCCGTTCGCCAGCGCGGGCGCGGCAGCGATCAGCCGACGGGTATAGGCGTCCACGGGTGCGACGAGAATCTGTGCGGGTGTGCCGGATTCGACGATCCGGCCCTGTCGCATCACGATCACCCGGTCGGCGCGGTCCGCCGCCACGGCGAGATCATGCGTAATGATCAGCAGGGCGATACCGCTCTCGCGCACCAGCGATTCGAGATGGTCGAGGATGCGGGCCTGTACGGTCACGTCCAGCGCGCTGGTGGGTTCGTCGGCGATGATCAGATCGGGTCGCCCGGCCAGGGCGATCGCGATCAGTACCCGCTGGCGCTGTCCGCCGGAGAGCTCGTGCGGATAGCGGTGCACATGGTGCTCGGGGTCGTCGAGTCCGGCGGTGCGCAATATGCCGAGTACTTCGACATCCACCGCGGGACCGCGTATTCCGCGCAGTCGTACCGCCTCGGCGACCTGGGTTCCGATCGGCCGGGTGGGATTGAGGCCGACCATCGGGTCCTGCGGAATCAGTCCGACCGTTGCTCCGCGCAGGGAACGGACCGTCTTCTCGCGGGCTCCGACGATCTCGACTCCCCCGACCCGAATCGAGCCGCCGATGATCCGCGCGTTATCGGGCAGCAGGCCGATCACAGCGTGCGCGGTGGTGGATTTTCCGGAGCCGGACTCGCCGACCAGCGCCACGATTTCGCCCGGGCGCACCGACAACGAGACATCGTCCACGGCTCCCACCACGCTGCCGCCGGTCAGGTAGCCCGCCGAGAGGCCGGAGATTTCGACGATCGGCGCGACGGCCCGCGTGCGGGCTTCCGGCGCGGTCACCGCCGCACCTCACGCATGGTTTGCGCAATGTGGTTGAGCGCCAGCACCGTCAGCGCGACCAACGCGCCCGGCAGCAGCGACACCCACGGCGCGGTCACCAGGAAGTTTCGTCCGGCGGCCACGAGCGACCCCCATTCGGCCTCCGGTGGCGCCGCCCCGAAGCCGAGGAAGCTCAGTGCCGCCACCGCGATGATCGCCGCCCCGAAATCCACTACCGCCAGCGCCAGTACCGGACCCCAGGAGTTGGGCAGCACGTGCCGGATCAGCACTCGCGGCCAGGATCCGCCACCGGATCGCGCGGCTTCCACATATGGCAGCGTCTTCACCCGGAGCACCTCGGCACGGGTGGTGCGCGCGAAACCGGGGATGGTGCCGACGCCGACGGCGATGGCCACCGGGATGGTCCCGAAGCCCAGGGCGGTGACGATCGACAGCGCCAGCAGCAGGCCCGGAATCGCGAGCTGCACATCGACCACGCGCATGATCAACGCGTCGAGTACGCCACCGAGAAACCCGGACACCACGCCCAGCAGGAGTCCCGCGCCGAGCCCGATGGCAATCGCCAACAGGGCCGCCTTGACCGTGAGGTCGGCGCCGTAGAGCGTGCGGGTCCACAGATCGCGACCGACATCGTCGGTGCCGAACAGGTGGGCGCCGCTGGGCGCGCGCAATCGCTCGGCGGGTGCGGTGGCGTAGGGCTCGTAGTCGGTGAACAGGGTGGGCGCGAAGGCGGCGACGATCACGAAGGCGACCAGCACGCTCGCCAGTACGAAGCCGGGCCGGCGGGCGAGCCGCAGCAGCCGCGAACGGCCACGGGCGCCGCGTGTACGCGGGGGAAGTTCCCGGCCGTCGCCGAATGCGGTCGTCTCCGGGGCAGTCAGCGTTTGCACCATGTCACCGCACCTCGGCGGCCGCAGGGTGGGCGATGCGCGGATCCAGCAGCGGATAGAGCAGGTCGACGATCAAGTTGATCAAGACGAACCCGGCGGCCGCGACCACCACGATCGCCTGCACCACCGGAACATCCTTGGCGAGCACCGATTCCTGGGCGAGCCGGCCGATACCGTTGCGATTGAAGACGGTTTCCACCACGATCGCGCTGGTCACGGTGAGGCCCACCAGGACGCCGATGATGGTGAGCGCGGGCAGGGCGGCGTTGCGCAGGGCGTGCCGGAACTGCACGGCCCCGCGCGAGAGGCCCTTGGCGCGAGCGGTCACGATGTACGGCTCGCGCAGGGTGTCGGCGAAGCTGCGACCGAGCACCTGCGCGAGCTGGGACGCGCCCGGCAGCGCCATGGTGATCACCGGCAGTACCAGGTATTTCCAGCCGCCCGAGCCCGAGGACGGCAGCCAGCCCAGCTCGAACGAGAAGTACTGGATGAGCCCGAGTCCCACCAGGAACGACGGGACCGCGACGCCCAGCGCCGGGGCCCGATCCAGCAGCACGCGCAACGGTGCGATCCGCACGAACGCGGCCAGGTAGGCGATCCCCGCACCCAGCACGATCGCGAGCGCACCGGCGATGAGGCTGAGTGTGAGGGTGCCGCCGAGTCTTTCGGCCAGCAGCTCGCTCACCGGCGCCTGTTTGGCGATCGAGGTGCCGAAGTCGCCGTGCAGCGCACCGGTCAGCGCGGAGAAGTACTGGTCCGGGATCGGTCGGTCCAGCCCGTACTTCGCCTTGGCGGCCGCGAGCTGTGCCGGTGTGAGGGAATCGGTTTCGATTCCGGCGGCACTGAGCTGGATCGATACCGGATCACTGGGAAGCAGGTAGAGCACGGCGAAGGCGAGGGTGAACGCCGCCCAGAGCACGCCGGCCGCCTGTACCACCCGCCCGGCGATATAGCCGATCACGGCTGGATCCAGACGTCGTGCAGGTCGATGAAGCTCTCGGCGGTGAATCGGAAACCGTTGACCTGATTGCGAATTCCGGCGAACTGCACGCGTTCGGACACCGGGAAGGTGATGCCGTTGTCGATCAGCACGCCCTGGAGTTCGTGGTAGATCCGCTCGCGCGACGCGGGATCGGTCGACTGCACCGCACGGGTGAACAGATCCGAGATCTGCGCCGCCGCGGCCGGTTTCTGGGCATTGCGCGCCAGCGCCTTGGAGTTGGCCAGGGCTTCTACGAGGATGAATTGCAGCGCACCGGGCTCCGCCCGGGTGAAGTAACCCTCGACGAGGTCGTACTGGCCGTTGGCGATGACCGCGGGCCGCTCGGCCGCGGTCACGGACTTCAGCTGGAGCTCGATTCCCACCTGGCGCAGCTGATCCTGGAACAACTCCGCACCGACACTGGCCGCGCTCAACGGCTGGACCAGGGTGAGCCGCTTGCCGTCCTTGGAACGGTATTGATCACCGGGCGCGAACTTCCACCCCGCCGCGTCCAGCAGGCGACCGGCCTGCGCCGGGTCATAGGTGAGCTTGGCGCTCTGGTTGGCGTAATACGGGGTGGTGTTGTCGAACGGACCGCCGACGACCGGGTAGTCCGCTCCGAACGTGGTCGCGGCGAACGTCTTCAGATCGATGGCGTGGTAGAGCGCCTGCCGGATCTGGTCGTCGGCCAGCGGGCGACCTTCGGACACGTTCGGGTACAGCGTGTAGGAGACGCCCGGGAGCGAACGCGATCGCAGATACGCACCGGATCGGCCGATCAGGGCCTGATCCTCGACGGTGAACGGATTGCGCGGCCAGGCGATGTCGATCTGTCCGCTGACCAGGTTGCCGGTCCGAACCCCGTCTTCGGCGACGTAACTGACCTTCACCTTGTCCAGATAGGCCTCGCCGGTGTTCTTGTTCAACGGCGACGGCCACCGGTAGCCGGTCCGGCGACTCAGGGTGACCCCTTGGTTCGGGGTGTAGTTGTCGAGCGTGAACTGTCCTGATCCCACGACATCGCCGAGGCAGCGCTGCTGCGGCGTCTTCTGGAAGGAGGCCGGCGACAGCAGCGCCAGGTTGGTGGTCGCGGTCGCCTGCAGGAAGGAGGAATTCGGCCTACCGAAGTGGAATTTGACGGTCTTGGGATCGATCACCTGCGCCGACTCGAGTCCCACGATGTAGCTCGCGCCGAACGCGGTGCCGCTCGAGGTGCGTGCGAGATCGATGAATCCGTCGAAATTGGTCTTCACCGCGGCGGCGTCCAGCGGTGCGCCGTCGGCGAAGGTCACACCCTCGCGCAGGGTGAAGGTGTAGTCGAGCCCGTCGGGGCTGATCTGCCACGCGGTCGCCAGCCACGGCACGATCGCACCGGTGTCCGGGTCCTGGTCGGTGAGCGAATCGGCGAAGTTGCGGATCAGCGAACGGTGTTCGATCCAATAGGTCTGGAACGGGTCGATGCAGGCGAAGGCCACATTGTCCGGAAAGAACGCCAGATTCAGGGTGCCGCCGCGCACCGGTTCCTGCCCTTCGCCCGAGGGCCCACCGGCGGTGTCGGCGCTGCCGCCGCAGGCGCTCACGAGCAGGGTCAGTGTCGCGGCAAAGGCTGCGGCACCGAGCTTTCCGGCCTTGCGCGGACTGCGCGCGAGCCGCGTGGTGATAGTCATGGCTGGGTTGTTCCTCGAAGTAGGTTGTGGGCGCGCGGCCCGGAGTGTCGACAGGTGGTGCGGTGGTGGCGTATTACGCGTCCGGCCGTAGCACCGAACGCCCGGCGCCGAGCACGGCGGCGTCCTCCTGCGGGGGATGCACGCGCACGCAGAGCGCGTCGCGCAGATGCCGTTCGAGCGGGTTGTGCCGGGTCAGCGCGGCGTTACCGAGAGCGGCGACCGCGGTCTCCACCGCGGCGATCACCGATCGCGCGATGAGCACCTTGACCACCGATAATCGCTGCGCCACGTCGCTTTCCCCGGCCGCGAGGCGGTGCAGGGCGCCGAACAGCAGGGTCTCGGCCTGCACGATCTGGGCTTCGATCTCACCGGCCACCCATTGGATGCGTTCGGTATCGGCGATCGGCTTGCCGAGTGCGGTCGGTACACGATCGCGGGCGTAGTCGGCGAAGGCCGCGCGGGCCGCGCGCGCCACACCGACGTACAGCGCCGCATGCCCGAAGGAGGCCGGGCCGGCGGCAGCCGCGGGGTCCCGGTAGACGCCGTTCTGGAACGGGATCTCCGAGAAGTTCCGGTAGGGCACTGCGACATCGGCGTAGGTGACGTCATGGGTATTGGAAGCGCGCAGGCCCAGGTGATCCCAGGTGTGGCGCCAGGTGATGCCGTCCGCGTCGGCGGGGACGATCAGATGTCCCACCCGGACCGGAGTTTCGTCGGTCACCACCCACACGAGGTGGTAGGACAGCGCGGTGCCGCCGGTCGCGAAAGTCTTGTGCCCATTGAGAACCCAGCCGTCGGCGGTGCGGCGGGCGAGGGTGGCGGGCAGGCCGCCACGTGCGGGCGCACCCAATTCGGGTTCGGCGCGGATCGCGTTGATCAGGACCGACTGTCCGGCCGCGCGACGCACCAATTCACGGTAGAGATCTTCCGGCCAGTTCCCGGCCGCGGTCTGCGCGAGGTGAGCCGCCAGTGTGTTCGCGACGATCAAGGCAACCGACGGGTCGCCCTCGCCGATCGCGATCAGCAGTCGCGCCACCTCGCTGTGATCGAGCTCGGGTCCGCCGTAGCGTGCGGACACCGTCGCGGTGAGGTACCCGCCGCGTTGCACGGCGCGCAAGCCGGCCTCGGGAACATCACCGCTGCGATCGTATTTCGCTGCCGTGGAGGCGATTTCCGCCGTCAGAGCGGCCAGCGCGGCCGGTGAGGTATCGGGGACGGTCAGCAACGGACCGGTGGTGGCGGTCACGAGCGGCCCGCCGTGGCCAGCGCGCCCGGATGATCGGCCTGCAGGGTGCCGCGCGTACCGGTTCGCCTACGATGTTCGAGTTCCTGCCGGACCAGCGGCAGGATGTAGCGCCCGTAATCGATGACATCGTTGAGGGTGTCGTACCCACGGATGGAGACCAGGTTCGCACCGAGGTCGATGTAGTCCAGGATGGCGGCGGCCACCGTCTCCGGGCTGCCGACCAGGGCCGTGGACGCACCCGCGGCATTGGTGACCGCGGCGGTCCTGGTCCACAGCGCGCGGTCGTAGATCTCTTGGCGGCGAGCGAATTCCAATGCCCGCCGGGAGCCGACATTCTGTGGTTCGGATCCACTCACCGTGCGGTACGCGCCGCGTTCGAAGGTACGGGCGATGCGGTCGGCGTAGTCGTGTGCCTTGGCCCATGCCAGCTCGTCGGTGCGGTCGATGATGGGGCGGAAGGTCACCCAGATGCGCGGGCGGTCGGCCCGCCCGGCCGCGGCGGCTATGGCGTGCACCCGCTCGATCTGGGATGCGATGTCCGCCAGTGGTTCTCCCCAGAACGAGAAGATGTCGGCCTTGGCGCCGCCGATGTCGAACGCGGCATCGGACTGTCCGCCGATCGAAATCGGAATCGAGGTGGCGTAGGGCGGGAAACCCGGCCCGAAATCGTCGAATCGATAGTGCGTACCCGCATACGAGAAGGGCGCCGTCTCGGTCCACGAACGCCGCAGGACATCGATGAATTCACCGGTGCGCGCGTACCTTTCGTCCTTGGTCGAGTAGTCGCCCTGCCGAGCCTGTTCGGCGTCGTTGCCCCCGGAGATCACGTGCACCACCGCGCGGCCCTCGGTCAGCTGATCCAGGGTCGCCAGTTGCTGTGCGGCGACCGTGGGGAACACCGTGTTCGGCCGGACCGCGACGATGGGCTTGAGCCGCGCGCTGAGCTGTCCCACCGCGGAGGCGAGCACGAACGAGTCCGCGCCGGCGGAGCCGTACGGCAGCAGCGTGGCGTCGAATCCGCCGTCTTCCAGTGCCCGCACGTAGCGCCGCACGAACGGCAGGTCGATCCCCCGGGTCGGTATCGGCTCCAGTTCGGTCGAGGCGTTGGCGTGGGTGAGGCTGATGAACTCCACCTCCGTCGCCGCGGTGCCCGGTACCGCGTTCGATTCCGCATCGGCAGTCATGGGATTCCTCTCGGCGAACAATTATCGATAAATCGTCATGCTAGGGAGACCGCACCCGCGGAAACCAGGGTTCTCTTCAGGTATTTCGATTCGGATAGCCGATCATCACCGATAGTCGAAATACGTTGCACGCATTCGGATCCGGTAGATCGAAAGGGTTTCCGAAATGCCGTATCGACTATTCCGACATCACCTGTCGAGCCGTCACACAACCCGCTGACCTGGTTGTCAGGCGTGATCAGTAGGCTTTGCCCGGGTTGAATATTCCCGCCGGATCCAGCGCTCGCCGGATGGCGTGCTGTACCCGCAGGGAATCCGCTCCCTGCTCCCGTTCGAGCCACTGTCGTTTGAGCACGCCCACACCGTGCTCACCGGTGATGGTGCCGCCCAATTCCAGGGCCGCGGCGAAGATTTCCGCCGCGGCCGACTCGGCCCGGATGCGAGCCGCGGAATCGTTGTCGGGTATCACGATTATCGGGTGCAGATTTCCATCCCCGGCGTGGCCGAACGTGTAGATCCGGCTGTCGTGTTCGGCGGCGATCGCGGTGATGCGGCGCACCGCCTCGGCGATCCGTGAGCGGGGCACGGCGATGTCCTCGATGAGCGCGCGGCCGTGCCGTTCCAAGGCGGGCAGCGCCGCGCGGCGGATCGCCAGGAGTTCGTCCGCGGCCTCGCGATCACTGCCCACGTCGATTCGAGAGGTGTACCGCCGCAACACATCCACTATCAGATCGGCTTCCGCGCGGGCACCGAATCCATCGGTCTGCGCCACGAGGAACGAGCCCGCCGCCTGCCCGCGCACACCGAGCAGGTCTTGCGCCTCGCGCAGCGATGCCGCGTCGAGCAACTCCAGCATGGCGGGCCGCACTCGCGCGGCGAGCACTTCCGTCGCGGCGGCCGCCGCCTGCTCGACGTCGTCGAAATACGCGGCGATGGTGACGGTATCGATCGGAGCGGGGTGCAACCGCACCACGGCCTCGACAATGACCCCCAGGGTGCCCTCCGAGCCGGTGAACAGGCTCGTGAGATCCAGTCCCGCAACGCCTTTGGCAGTGCGACGCCCGGTGTGCACGAGGGTGCCGTCAGCGAGCACGACACCGAGTCCCAGCACCGCCTCACGGGTCACGCCGTATTTGACACACCGAAGTCCGCCGGCGTTCGTGGCGATATTGCCCCCGATGGTGGAGATGGCAACGCTCGCCGGGTCGGGCGCATACCGCAGACCGTGCTTCGCGGCCGCCGCGTCGAGCGTGGCCGCACTGACCCCGGCCTGCACCACCGCCAGCTCATCGACCGGCGATATCTCGAGAATTCGGCGCAGTCCGCTGACGTCGAGGACCAGTGAGCCCGCCCCCGCGCTCGCGCCACCGGCCAATCCGCTGCCACCGCCCCGGACCACCACCGACAGTCCCCGCTCGGCCGCGAAGGTCACCGCGCGGCGCACATCGTCGACATCCGCGGCGACCACCACCAACTCCGGCGATCCCGGCGGCTCGTATCCGGATCTGTCGACGCGATAGGTATCGGGGACCTGCTGCCCGCTCAGCACGGTTCCGGAAAACGACGGTAGATCGAGGGTCATCAGGTACTCCTCTCCGAAGGCGAGCAAACCCGACCCCGCGGGCACGGTGAAGCCTTGGAATCAGGGCAATCCCAACGTCTGCGCATCGTGCGCGGGCGGGCGTACCATCGCCGATCACCATCCCGTCCGAGAGCGAAGGCAGAACATGACAACACCGGGGCAGCAACAGAATTCGGACTCCGAAGCATCCGAGTGGCGTGAACACGGGGTCCGGGTCGTCAAATCCGGGGAGCTCGATCCCAACACCGCGCAGACTCCGGGCATGGATCGCGCCGCGGCGATCAATGCCGCGCGCGTGGGTGCGCAGCGCATCTGGGCGGGCACCGTCACGATCCACCCGGACGCGAAAACCGGTGCGCATCACCACGGTGCGCTGGAGAGTGTCATCTACGTCGTGCGCGGGCGCGCGCGCATGCGCTGGGGAAATCAGCTCGAATTCGTCGCCGAGGCCGAACCGGGCGACTTCATCTTCGTCCCGCCGTATGTCCCGCATCAGGAGATCAACGCCAGCACCGACGAACCGCTGGAGTGTGTCCTGGTCCGCAGCGACAGCGAAGCGGTGGTGGTGAATCTCGATATCGAGCCGGTCGAAGCGCCCGAAACCGTGCACTGGGTGGACCCGATTCATCCGCACCCATGATCCGCGGTCCGATCGAAAATTCCGATCACTGTCGATAACCGAATTCGATCGTACGAATTGAATTCACGTGATCGCAAATGATTGACCCGAATACGTTCGGCGGGTTGAGTTTTCATCGGTCGGCGGGGTGTCGGTTCCGGCCGAAATCACACTTCTACGAACGGATGAAATGTCTACTCACGAAGAGGCCGATCGTCCGGCCGCACGCCCCCGAATCCGTTCGCGCCGGCGGCGCAACATCTGGATCGCCGCGGGAGTCGCGGCCGCGGTGGCTCTCGCGGCGGGTGTGGTCGCCGGACTGTCGAACAGCGATGCCGAGGACACCGGGACGATCACCAAGGACGGCACGCTGGTGTACGCGGTCGCGGGTACCCAGGTCTCGCTCGATCCCGCCGTCGCGGCGACCGCGGTCACCAGCCTGGTCAATCGCAATATCTTCGATTCGCTGGTGGCCCAGACCGGTCCGGATTCCTTCGACGGATGGCTGGCGGATTCGTGGACGATCTCGCCGGACGGGCGGACCTACCGGTTCGCGCTGCGCGAGGGGGTGGCCTTCCACGACGGCACACCGTTCACCGCGGACGCGGTGCGGGCCAGCCTGGATCACATCGTCGATCCGAAGACCAAGTCCGCGTACGCGGCGTCATTGATCAGCGCCTATCAGGAGACCCGGGTCATCGATCCGCTCACGGCGGAAGTCGTGCTGAAGCAACCCTTCACGCCGTTCCTCCAAGCGCTGTCCACCCCGAGTCTGGGCATCCAGAGTCCCAAGGCACTCGCCGATCCGACCTACCGGCCGGTGGGCACCGGGCCCTTCGCCTTCGAGAGCTGGGAGCAGGGCAAGGCCGAGACGCTGACCCGATTCGACGCCTACCGCTGGCCGGCCCCGGGCAGCGCGCATTCCGGCGCGGCGCACCTGGGCAAACTGGTGTTCCAGTTCATCAGCGAGGACGCCACCCGGTACGGCGCGCTGACCAGCGGTCAGGTGCAGGCCATCGGGGGTGTGCCACCGGTCTCGGCGGACGACCTGGGCAAGCGCGAGGACTTCACGCTGCATTCGGATGAGACGCCGGGTCTGAACTACAACGTGTACCTCAACCAGTCGCGCGGACCGCTCACAGATCCGGTGGTGCGCCGTGCGCTCACGGCGTCGGTGGATGTGGCCAAGCTGGTGAAGAGCATCTACTTCGGGCACTTTCCGGTGGCGGACAACGCGATCAGCGAGGTGACCGCCGGATACGATGCCTCCGCCCGCGACGACCTCACCCGCTACGACCCCGACAATGCCAAGCGGCTGCTCGATCAGGCCGGGTGGAACGCCACCGATTCCGAGGGCTTCCGAGTCAAGGACGGCGCACGGCTGTCACTGGTATGGCCCTACTGGCCCGACGGCACCCGCGAGCAGCGTGATGTGGTGGCCGACGGCATCCGGGCACAGGCCCGCGCGGTGGGTATCGATATCCAGCGGCCCACCGTCGACACCGGCACCTATGTCGAGAAGTATCTGATCGGCGGCGGTTACGACCTGGTGGATGTCAGCTTCGCCCGGCCCACCCCCGATGTGCTGCGCTTCGCGTTCTTCTCCGCCAACACCTACGCCAAGGCGGGCGGCAATGTGGCGCTGGTCAATTCACCGCAGCTCGACTCCTGGGTGACCGGGGCCGCGGCCACCACCGATCCGAAGCAGGCCGCCGGGAACTACTCCTCGGTTCAGCACGAGGTGCTGAAGCAGGCGTACATCATTCCGATCTACACCCCGGTCAGCCTGACCGGATACGCGAAGTCGGTGCGCGATCTGACCTTCGACGCGCAGACCTATCCGCGGTTCTACGACGCCTGGCTCTCGGCGTGAGCTGGTTGCCCGCGTCCCCGAGGTGGCCGCCCGCACCCCTGCGGCGGCTACCCGAGCCGCTGCGGTGGCTGCTCGGCCGCCTCGTGCTCGCGGTGCTCGTGATCTGGGCCGCGGCCACACTGACTTTCGCTGGGCTGCAAGCTATTCCGGGCGACCCGGCGCGAGCCATCGCGGGCGGAGTGGCGGCGACCAGCTCGCCGCAGGTCCTGGCCCAGATCCGGGCCGAATACGGGCTGGACTCGCCGATCCATGTGCAGTACGCCCGATTCCTCAGCCGCCTGGCCCACGGCGATCTCGGCACCTCCTACCAGCAGCATCGACCGGTGCGCGCGCTCATCGCCGAACAGCTGTGGCCCACGGTCGAACTCGCGATCGGCGGGCTGGTGCTCGGGCTGGCGATATCGGTCGCCGTCGCGGTGTTCACCGCACAGCGACCCCGCGCGCGGTCGGCGGCCCGCGCGGTCGAGTTCACCGCGCTGTCCATGCCCACCTACTGGGTGGGTTTCGTGCTGCTGGCGCTGTTCTCGTTTCATTGGCAGGTGTTCCCGGTGGTCGGGGAGACCGGCCTGCGCGGACTGGTACTGCCGTGGCTCACCCTCGCCGTGGCCGTGGCCGGGGTGCTGTCACAGGTCACCAGAGACGGGCTCGAGCACGCGCTGGAGCAGCCGTTCGCGGTCACCGTGCGGGCGCGCGGAGCGAGCGAGTTCCGGGTGCGGGTGCGGCACGCGCTGCGGCACGCGTCCGCCCCTGTGCTGACCCTCTCGGGCTGGATGCTGGGCAACCTGCTCGGCGGTGTGGTCGTGGTGGAAACCGTCTTCGCGCGCCGGGGCCTGGGCCAATTGCTGGTGGGCGCGGTTCGCGGCCGCGACTATCCGGTGGTGACCGGCACGGTGGTGCTCACCGCCGCGGCGTTCGCGCTGATCTCGATAGCACTCGACCAGCTGTACCGGCTGGTGGATCCCCGCATTCGGGAGGTGGCGCGATGACCGCACCGGCCCAGCGCTTCCACACGACCGGCCCCCGACTTCGCGAGGTGACCCGATGACTACGGCCGTGGGAGCAGGGCGGGCGACGCTGATTCGCCTGCGGGACCGGCATTCCCTGCCGCGACCCGGTCGGCTGGTCGCCGCGACGGTGCTGGCGCTGGCCGCTGTCGCGGTCATCGCACCGCAACTGCTGGCCGGCTCGCCGGAGTCGATCGATCCCGGCATCGCCCTGCAATCACCGAACGGCACACACCTTTTCGGCACCGACTGGCTGGGCCGCGACGAGTACGCGCGCGTGGTGTACGGCGCGCGGGCCTCGCTGCTGGTCGGGGTCGGGTCGACGCTGCTCGCGACCGTCGCGGGCCTGCTCTGGGGACTGGGCTCGGCGCTGGGCGGTCCGGTCGCCGATCAGATCGGGATGCGGCTCGCCGATGTGCTGCTGGCGTTTCCGACCATTCTGATGGCGCTGCTGGTGGTGGCGGTGCTGGGTCCGGGAACCGGCAACGTGGTGCTGGCCATCACCATCGCGCTGACACCCGGTTTCGCCCGGCTGGTCCGGATCCGCACCCATGAGGTACGCCGATTGGCCTATGTGCGTGCGGCACTGGACCTGGGCATCGCGCCGTGGCGGGTTACCTGGCGCCACATCGTGCCCAATGTGCTGCTGCCGCTCAGTGTGCTGGTGGTGATCAACATCGGAACCGCGATCATCATCGGCTCGTCGCTGAGTTTTCTCGGGCTGGGGCCCGACACCGCGGTCCCGGAATGGGGCACGATGCTCGCGCAGTCCCGGAACTATCTGTCGGCGGCGTGGACCCTGGCGCTGTTCCCCGGGCTGGCGATCACCCTCACCGTGATGTCGATCAGTGTGGCCGGTCGCGCCCTGCGCGAACGCGTGGACGGAGTCACTCAATGAGCGAACCGCTGTTGTCGGTACGGGATCTGTCGGTGGCCTTCGGCCGCACGGTCGCGGTGCGGTCGGTCGATCTGGAGGTCGAGCGGGGCCGGTGTGTGGCCCTGGTCGGCGAATCCGGGTCCGGTAAGAGCGTGACCGCGCGGGCCCTGGTCGGGCTGGCGGGAGCCGATGCGCGGGTGCGTGCCCGCGAACTGACCCTCGGCACGGACGACCTGCGCGGCGCGAACAGCGCGCGCTGGCGGCGAATCCGGGGCCGCCGTGTGGGTTTCGTGCTCCAGGACGCGCTGACCTCCCTGGATCCACTACGCAGGATCGGCTACGAGGTCGCCGAACCGCTCGAGATCCACCGGCTCGCCACCGCCGACGACCTCGACGACGCGGTGTTCGGCCTGCTGCGGCGCGCCGGCATCGGCGATCCGGAGCGACGCTGGCGGCAGTATCCGCACGAGCTGTCCGGGGGCCTGCGCCAGCGAGCGCTGATCGCCTCGGCGCTGGCGGCCGGGCCGGAACTGCTGATCGCGGACGAACCCACCACCGCGCTCGATGTCGTGGTGCAGCAACAGATTCTGGCACTGCTGTCGGAACTGCGGGCGGCCGGGACCGCGGTCCTGCTGATCAGCCACGATCTGGCGGTGGTCGCCGAGTCGGCGGACACGGTCGCGGTCATGTACGCCGGGGTAGTCGTCGAGCAGGGACCGGCCGAGGTGGTGCTGGGCGCGCCCGCCCATCCGTATACCGCCGAGTTGCTCTCCGCCGCACCGCGACTGGACGGGCCCACGCTGGTCTCGACCGCGCCGCGTTGGGCCGAACCGGCCGAGACCGGATGCCCGTTCGCGCCGCGCTGCCCCCTCGCCGGCGATGACTGCCGTACCAGCCTGCCCGAACCCGTCCCACTGGCCGATGGGCGCTCGGTGCGTTGTCTGCGCCCGGGCCTGGCCACGGCCCCGGTCGAAGTGGCGCCCGCGCCGCCCGAACCGGCCGCGGCGCTGGATGCCGTGCCACTACTGGAGTTCCGAGCGGCGGCCAAGCTCTATCGCCTGCCCGGCGGCGGCCGCGCCGTGGGTCTGGAACCGGCCTCGTTCACGCTACGTCCCGGGGAAGCCTTGGGCGTGGTCGGCGAATCCGGTTCGGGCAAAAGCACATTGGCCCGGTTGGCGCTCGCGCATCTGGCACCCGACAGCGGGGAGGTGCTGCTCGACGGCGCGCCCTGGTCGCGGCTGCGCGAGCGCGAACGGCGGCCGCACCGGCATCGGATCCAGCTCATAGACCAGGATCCCGTGAGCGCCTTCGATCCCCGGCACGCGGTCGCGACGATCATCGGCGAGGCACTGCCGCGGACCTGGTCACGGGCCGCGCGCTCCGAACGCGTCGACGAACTGCTCACCGACGTCGGGCTCTCGCACACACTGCGCGATGCCCGCCCCGCACGGCTGTCCGGCGGGCAGCGCCAGCGGGTGGCCATCGCGCGGGCCCTGGCGGCCGCACCGGATCTGATCGTGGCCGATGAGCCGGTCTCCGCACTCGACATCACCATCCAGGCCCAGATTCTGGACCTGTTCGACCGGGTCCGGCGGGACAGCGGAGCCGCGCTGCTCCTCATCTCCCACGATCTGGCGGTGGTGCGCAGGCTCTGCCGGCGGGTCGCCATCGTCCAGGACGGCAACATCGTCGAGATAGGTGATACGGCAGCGGTTTTCGCACATCCGCAGCACGCCTATACCCGGCAACTGCTCGCGGCCGTCCCGCGACCACCGGTCCCGGCCACAGCACCTGAACTCGCACTTTCGACGCCCGAACATTCACTCTCGAAAGGAATCGCATGACATCGACCGATGACCCGCGGGTCGCGATCGTCACCGGCGCCGCGTCCGGTATCGGCCGCGCCACCGCGGAACTGTTCGCCGAGCGCGGATACCGGGTGGTCGCCGTGGACGTGGACGAGCGCGGACTGGCCGGGCTGTCCGGGAATCCGGTGACCCTGAGCGGTGACGTCTCCACCGAAGCGGTGAACGTGGCGGCGGTGCGCATCGCCCTGGACCGGTTCGGCCGCATCGACACCGTGGTCCTCAATGCCGGGACCGGTGGCACTCCCCCGCTCGAGACACCGGGGGCGGTCGATGCCGCCGACCGCATCTTCGGGGTCAATCTGCGCGGGCCGATTCACGGTCTGCGAGCCGCGATCCCGGCGCTGCGCGCGAGCGGCGGCTCGGCGATCTTCACCGCCTCGGTGGCGGGTCTGCGCGGTGATCCGGGCAACTGGGCCTACAACGCGTCCAAGGGCGCGCTGATCAACCTGGTGCGCGCGTTCGCGATCGACTACGCCGCACAGGGGGTGCGGATCAACGCGCTCGCGCCGGGCTTGACCCGCACCGGCATCACCGCCAATGTGCATCAGGATCCCACGCTGCTGGCCGCCATCGAACGGCGAATTCCACTGGGCCGCTTCGCCGAACCCGTCGAGCAGGCCGAAGCCATCTGGTTCCTGGCCTCGCCCGCGGCTGCCTACATCACCGGCACCACCCTGGTCGTGGACGGCGGGCTGGACGCCAACCTCGGCATCCTGCCGCTGCCCGGCCAGGGCTTCTGACCCCCTTTCGATTCCCGATAGTTCGACAACCCGCACGAAGGAGCACAGGATGACCACGATCTCTGCCATCGAGGCCAACAAGGCCGCGGCCCGGCGGTTCTACGACGAGGTGGTTTCGCAGGGCAAGCTCGAGGTGCTCGACGAGATCATCGCCGAGGACGGGCGCGACAGCGCGGTCCCGGCCGGGAACATCAAGGGCCGGTCCGGATTCGTCGAGCACATCACCTGGCTGCGTGAGAACGTCGAAGGCGTCACCGCCACGGTCGACGATCTGATCGCCGAGGACGACCGGGTGGTCGTGTACTGGACCATCGACGGCATTCAGCGCGGTGAGATCTTCGGTGTGCCGGACCGGGGCGCGGGCCGCCGGTTCACCGGGGTCAGCATCAGTACCATCCGCTTCCGCGACGGCCGCATCGTCGAATACGGGGTGCTGCCGGATCGGTACGGCATCATCGCCCAACTCGCCCGCTGATTTCGGGAACAGCGAAGCCCGGCACGGACATTCGTGCCGGGCTTCGCTGTTCGGTTGTTACGTGTGTTCCAGGGTATCGATCCAGGTGCGCAGGGCGAGCGCGGTCGTGACCGCGTCCTCCTCGAGCACCGTGAAGTGGTCGCCGGGAATGTCGGCGGTGTCGTGCGGCACCGGCCAGAAGGCCCGCCAGTCCCGGGGCCCGTCGGTGCGGGTACCGGGCAGCGGAGTATCCGAGCGCAACAGGTGGATCGGCGTGCGCACCGGGGTGGCGCGCCAGTCCAGGAACAGCCGGTTGTAGGTGCCCATGGCGGTGAGCCGCTCGTCCTGCACGGCCATATCGAACCGGTCGACGCGCGCGAGCATGCCGCCGATCATGGCCCCGGTCCACCATTCCATGCCGGGCTCCAGCGCCGCCTCGACCGGATAGCTGTCCACGAGCAGCAGCCCGCGTGGCGCGTGACCCTCCGATTCGAGGGCGGCCGTAACCGCGTGCGCGACACAGCCGCCCATGGAACGGCCCAGCACCACGAACGGACGATCACCGACCGCCTCGACGAGCGCCTCCACGCCCAGCCGTACCAGGGTGTCGACCGAATCGGGCAGGTCATCGCTACCCGCCGTGAATCCCGGCGCGGGCACCACGTACACATCGCGTTCACCGCGCAATTCCTGTGCCACACGGGAGTATTCGTGCGGACCGGAGATCGCGCTCACCGCCGGGAACGCCACGACCACGGTCTCCCCCGGCCCCTGCGCGAGCCGGATCGGAGCCAGCGCGTGCCGTGCGCGCTCGTCCACGGCGAACGTGGTGCGTGCGTGCGACGCGGCAACGAGCAGTTGCGCGGCCTCGAAATGCTTTCCGGCGTCGTGCATTCGACGGTGGATCGCGGACAGGCCCGCGCTCACGGCACCCGCCGCCGCAGCCGGTTCCGGAGTCTCCCCGACCTGGCCGCCGAGGAAATCGGCGATGGCCTGCGGCGTCGGATAATCGAAGGTGAGGGTCGCGGGCAGGCGCAGCCCGGTCACCCGCCCCAACCCGTTGCGCAACTCGACGGCGCTGAGCGAATCCAGCCCCAGTTCGATCAGCGCCCGGTCACCGGCGATGGCATCGGGAGAGGGATGAGCCAGCGCCACCCCGACTTCGGCGCGCACCAGGTCGAGCAGGGCACGCTCCCGAGCCACCCCGTCCAATGCCGCGATCGCCCGCAGCACCGATCCGGAATCCGCGTCCCGGGCGGCGGTGCGCCGCCGCACCGGCACCAGCGACCGCAGCACCGGCGGCAGCGCATCGGTCCGCCGAGCCAGTGCCCGCCCGTCGAATCCGGCCGCGATGACCACGGCGGGGTTGTGCACGACTGCTTCCCCGTGACCGTCTGCCCCCGCGGTGAGGTCGTCAGCGATCACCGGCACAGCGGTGGCCGCCGAGGACTCGGCGGGATCGGCTACGGCCGCGTCGAGCAGTGCCAGTGCGGTCGCCGTCGGCAGGGCTCGCAGCCCGTTTCTGGCTATGCGCGCACGGTCGGTGGCCGAGAGCGCCGCTGTCGTGCCGCTCGCGCGTTCCCACAGGCCCCAGGAGATGGAGACCGCCGGTAGGCCGAGTGCACGTCGCTGTGCGGCAATGGCATCGAGTTCGGCGTTCGCGGCGGTGTAGGCCGCTTGGCCCGGACCGCCGAGTTGGGCCGATACCGAAGAGAAGAGCACGAATCGGGACACGGTGGGGAGTGCGCGAGTGAGTGCGTCCAGGGTGCGGGCGCCGCCGCTCTTGGGCGCGGCGACGGCGGTGATTCGTTCGGGGGTGAGGGTTTCGAACAGTCCGTCGTCGACCAGGCCGGCGGCATGGATGACGGTGGTCAGCGGCCGGTCCGGCGGGATGGCCGCCAGGACCTCCTGCAGCGCGGCGCGATCGGTCACATCGAGAGCCGCGAGAGTGACCGCTGCACCGGCGGATTCGAGTTCCGCGGCCAGTTCCGCCGCGCCCTCGGTGGCCGCGCCCCGACGCCCTGCCAGTACCACCGACCGGACCCCGTGCGTGAGCACCAGGTGGCGTGCCACCTCCGCGCCGAGTCCGCCGAGGCCACCGGTGATCAGCGTGGTGCCCGCGGTGTCCCAGCTCGAGGTCTCCCCGGCGGGCGGATCCCAGCGCCGCAGTCGGGGTACCGAGATCCGACCGGTCCGCAACGCCGTCTGGGTGTCGCCATCGCCCGCCGCGTTCACGGCCGCGGCGAGCGCGGACCAGGATTCCGGCGCGTCATCGATATCGCTGAGCAGCAACCGATCCGGATGCTCGGCCTGCACCGACCTGACCAGTCCCCACACCGCGGCGGCGGCCGAGTCCGGCACCTCGCTCTCGCCGATGGCGACAGCGCCACGCGTGAGTACGACGAGCGGCACTGTGAGAGTCGCGGGATCGGCGAGCCAGCGCTGTAGCACCGGCAGCAACGCATCGACGTCGGAAACAGCGACTATCGCGGCGTCGACGGCGGAATTGCTTCCCAGCGCCGCCGTGTCGGTGATCGGGTGGCGTCCACCAGCCGGACCATCGGCGGCGTCGTCTCCCGCGGGGTTCTGAAGGTTGCCGGAACCTGCTGCGGGATGTCCGACGCCGCTGAGACCGCCTCCACCAGAACTACTTCCGGCGAGTGCGCTGTCAGCGAGACCGCGGTCGATACTCTCGCTGTCGGCTTCGGCGCGGTGGCCGCTCGCGCGCAGCGCGTCGAGCACCGACCGCACATCGGTGCCGCCGTCGAGGACCAGCCAGTGCGCCGGACCGGCGGTGGCGGCGTGGTCGGTCCAGACGACCTCGAACAGGGTGTCGCGCAATTCCGCACGGGAGGAGCGCAACTGGGTGGTGGATACGCGGCGTGCCACCAGGCTGTCGATACTCAGGACCGGCGCTCCGGACGGGTCTGCGGCGTCGATGGCGACCGTGTCGGGGCCGGTCGATGTGATGCGAACCCGCAGTGCCGCCGCGCCGGCGGCGAATATCCGGACCCCGGTCCAGGCGAAGGGCAGGCGGTTCTGCCCGGGCGGCACGTCGGCCAGCGCCCGCAGTGCGGGGAGATGGACCGCCGCGTCGAGCAGTGCCGGGTGCACGGCGAAGCCCTCGGGCCGGGTGCCCGCCGATTCGG
This sequence comes from Nocardia sp. NPDC057668, assembly GCF_042799795.1. Lineage (NCBI taxonomy): Bacteria > Bacillati > Actinomycetota > Actinomycetes > Mycobacteriales > Nocardiaceae > Nocardia > Nocardia sp. NPDC057668. Next base: position 785,115 of record NZ_JBHVIC010000001.1, read on the forward strand.
GCAGTTCCACTTCGACGAAGAGCTCGTCGTCGCGCTCCCAGGCGCGGCGCAGTCCCTGGAAGGCGGGACCGTAGGCGAGGCCGGTCGCCGACAACGTGGGATAGATGTCTGTCACATCGACGGGTTCGGCTCCCGGCGGCGGCCAGATACCGAGATCCACGGTGCTCGCGGGGTTTTCCGGACCGATCACGGCGGTCGCGTGCCTGGTCCAGGCATCAGCGGCACCGCCGAGCGGCCGGGAGTGAATCGTGACGGCGGAGGTGCCGTCCCCGTTCGCGCTGACCGCTACCTGGAGATCGACGGCGCTCTCACCGAGGACCAGCGGGGACTCCACGATCAGTTCCTCGATCGACGGCAGTGTGGCTTCCTCACCCGCGCGGGCCACCAGGTCGAGCAGTGCGGTGCCGGGCACGATCACCGTGCCCAGGACCGCGTGGTCGGCCAGCCACGGATGGGTGCGCAACGACAACTGCCCGGTGAGCAGCAGTCGATCGCCTTCGGCCGCCGTGATCACCGCCGACAGGAGCGGATGGTCCAGGGCCGTCGCTCCGGCCGCGTGGCCGATACGGGTCCGGGCAACGGGTTCGGCCCAGAAAAGCTGCTGATGAAAGGCATAGGTGGGCAGGGTGATACGGGGAGCCCGGGGAACGATCTCGGCCCAGTCGACCCGTTGGCCGTGCGCGTGGACGACCCCGGCGGCGGTCAGTACCGTGGCGACCTCGGGCCGGCCCCGGCGCACCAGCGCCGTCACCGCGACCTCTTCTTCGGTCAGGGTCGCCGAGATCAGCGGTGCGAGTACGGAATCGGCCCCGATCTCGAGGAAGACGCCCGCGCCCTGCGCGCGTGCGGTGCGCACCGCGTCGGCGAATCGCACCGTGCCGCGCAGATGCCGGACCCAGTAGTCGGGATCGGCCAACTCCTCACGACCGGCGACCGCGCCGGTGCTGTCCGATATCAGCGTGACCCCGTCGGGTTCGGCGAAGTCCAGTTCGGCCACCACACTGGCGAATTCGTCGAGTACGGGTTCCATCAACGGTGAGTGGAACGCGTGCGAGACCGTCAGCCGCTTCACCCGCCGCCCCGATCCGGTGAGCTCGGCGGCGACCGCCACCACCGCGTCCTCGACCCCGGACACGACCACGGCATCGGGCCCGTTCACCGCGGCGATCGACACCCGCGGCGAATCCTCCAGCGCCACACCGGCGCCGTCGCCGGCGTGGGCGACGCTGCTCGCGCGGGCGGCCACCGCGTCGATGACCGCACGCACCTCGGCCTCGGTGGCCTCGATCGCGATCATCGCCCCGCCCGCGGGCAACGCCCCCATCAATCGCGCGCGAGTCGCGACCAGCCGCGCGGCATCCCCGAGCGAGAGCACACCCGCCGCGTGCGCGGCCACGATCCCGCCGATGGAATGCCCGGCGACAGCGCGAATCTCGACGCCCCAGGACACCACCAGCCGATACAGGGCGGTCTCGAACGCGAAGATCACCGGCTGGGTGTAGAGGGTCGAATCGATGAGACCCTCGGTTCCCGGCGCGCCGAAGGCGACGTCGCGCACCGAATGCTCGACGGCCGCACCGAGATAGCGGTCCAGCGCGCCGGCCGCCGCGTCGAAGGCCGCCGCGAACACCGGAAACCGTTCGTACAGGGCAGCTCCCGCCCCGGCGCGCTGGCTACCCTGCCCGGCGAAGACGACACCGACTCCCCCGATGGCGGCCGTGGTGAGCGCCGCCGAGGCTGTCGCGTGTCCGTTCGCCAGCGACTCCAGGGCGGCGGTCAGCTCGCCTCGCTCCGCCGCGACGATGACCGCGCGGGTGTCGTGCGCGACCCGGTCCCGGACCAGCGCCGAAGCGATCGACGCCGGTTCGACCGTGTTGCCCGCGACGAATTCGGCGAGCCGTGCCGCCTGCGCGCGCAAGCCGTCCACGCCTCTGCCCGAGACCACGAACGGCAACGGCCGAGCACCGAGCGACGTGTCATCCGCTTCCGGGGTGCCGTCCGCAGCCCCCGGCAACCCATCCGAATCCCCCGGCGGCTCATCCGCGCTCGGCCCGAGTGCTACATGCGCATCGCTACCCGAACCAACGAGTGGCAACGGCCCGGCGGCGGATGAGGCCCGATGTGGTTCCGGGCCAGTCCCATCCTCGTCGGTCCGCAAGCCGGACGCGCCGTCATGCGGCTCGTCGACGGCCTGCTCCACGATGACATGTGCGTTGGTGCCCGAGACTCCGAAGGCGGAGACCCCCGCGCGCCTGGCGCGGCCGGTCTCGGGCCAGTCACGTGCTCGCGACAGCAGTTCGACGCGGCCCGAATCCCAGTCCACCAGTGTGGACGGCGTACCCAGATGCAGGGTTTCGGGCAGGCTGCTGTGGCGCAGGGCCTCGACGAGTTTGATCACGCCCGCGACGCCCGCGGCGGCCTGGGCGTGACCGATGTTGGATTTCAGCGAGCCCAGCAACAGTGGTTCACCGCCGGTGCGTGAGCCGTAGGTCGCCAGGATGGCCTGTGCCTCGATGGGATCCCCGAGCACGGTGCCGGTGCCGTGCGCCTCGACCGCGTCGACGTCGCCCACGCCGAGCCCGGCGTCGGCGAGCGCCTCGCGGATCACGCGCTGCTGGGCCGGCCCATTGGGCGCGGTCAGGCCGTTGGAGGCGCCGTCCTGGTTGATCGCGCTGCCACGCACCACCGCCAGCACCTGATGGCCGTTGCGGCGGGCTTCCGACAGTCGCTCCAGGAGAACGATTCCCACACCCTCGGACCAGCCGGTGCCGTCGGCGTCGTCGGAGAACGCCTTGCAGCGCCCGTCCGTGGCCAGTCCGCGCTGGCGGGAGAACTCGGTGAACCCGATCGGCGTCGACATCACCGACGCGCCGCCCGCGACCGCGAAATCGACCTCCCCCGCCCGCAGCGCCCGCACCGCGAGGTGCAATGCCACCAGCGACGACGAGCACGCCGTATCGACGGTGACCGCGGGGCCCGCGAAACCGAAGGTGTAGGCGATCCGGCCCGAGACCACGCTGCCGAGATTGTTGATCGCGAGGTAGCCCTCGAGCTCCTCGGGGACGGGGTCCAGGCGCGAACCGTAGTCGTGGCCGGCGAGTCCGGCGTACACACCGGTGCGGCTGCCCTTGAACGCGTGCGGGTCCAGGCCCGCGCGTTCGAACGCCTCCCAGGTGACCCGCAGCAGCAATCGCTGCTGCGGGTCCATCGAGAGCGCCTCGCGGTGCGAGATGCCGAAGAATTCGGGATCGAATTCGCCCGCACCGGTGAGGAATCCGCCGTGCCGCGCATAGGAGGTGCCGGGCACGTCCGGGTCCGGATCGTAGAGCGCCTCCAGATCCCAGCCACGATCGGCGGGGAAGGGGCCGACCGCGTCGCCGCCGGCCGCCACCAGCTCCCACAGCTGTTCGGGCGAGGAGATCCCGCCGGGCAGCAGGCAGGCCGTGCTCACGATGGCGATCGGTTCGCGGGTGCGGGCCTCGATCTCGTCGAGGCGCTGCTGCAGGCGCTGTTCCTTGGCGATGGAACGCTTGAGGTAATCACGGAGTTTGGCTTCGGTGGCCATCGCGGTCAGTTCCTGTCTACCAGGTCGAATAGTTCGTCGTCGGAGGCGGAGTCGAGGTCGACCTCGGCTCCGGGTGCGGCGAGGCGATCGGCGAGCGAACGCAGTCGCTCGGCGACCGACTCGGTGTCGGCCGCGCCGCCGCCGGTCAGTAGTTCCTCGAGCGCGCGCAGCGCGTCATCGGCGTCGATCGGGCCGCGCTCGGCGCTGCCCGCGCGGGGCAGGGCGGTGGCGATGTACTCCGCGACCGCCTCGGGGGCCGGATGATCGAAGATGAGCGTGGCGGGCAGCGCCAGTCCGGTCGCGGTTCGCAACCGGTTGCGCAGGTCCACCGCGGTCAGCGAGTCCAGGCCCAGTTCACGGAAAGCACGAGTGGCCGGAACATCGTCGGCACTGCCGTGTTTGAGCACGGCCGCGGTCTCCGCCCGAACCAGTTCCAGCACCGCGCCGCGCCGCTCGGTCTCGTCCAGGCCGGAGAACCGATCCAGGACGACGGGACTCGGTGTCTCGACGATCTCGCTCGAGGCTCGCTCGAGCCGGTCACCCCGGCGCGAGGCCGAGCGGTCCGCGTCGATCCAGTACCTGCTGCGCTGGAAAGCGTAGGTGGGCAGCTCGATTCGGCGTCCGGCGCCGTGCAGCAGCGCCTCGGCGTCGACGGTCAGGCCCCGGCTGACCGCCGTGGCCACCGAGAGCGCGATGCGCTGCGGGCCGCCCTCGTCGCGACGCAGGGTGCCCACCACGACCGTGGCGGCGGTACCCACCTCGGCAATGGTTTCCTCGAGCACCGAGGACAGCACCGGGTGCGGGCCGATCTCGACGAAGGCGCGGTACCCGCCCGCCAGCAGCACCCTGGTGGCCTCCTCGAATCGCACCGTGCCGCTGAGGTTCTCGAACCAGTACTCCCCCGTTAGCTCCGGGCCGTCGAGCCAGTCCGCCGATACTGTCGACAGCACGGGAATGGTCGCGGCCGCCGGGCGCACCGGGGCGAGTTCGGCGTGCAGGGTCGCACGCAGGTCGTACATCTGCGCGGAGTGCGAGGCGTAGTCGACCGCCACTCGCCGGTTGCGCACGCCCCGCGCGTCCAGCCGGACCAGAACCTCCTCGATCGCCTCCACCGCTCCGGAGAGCACCACCGAGGTCGGTGAGTTCACCACGGCCAGCGAAATGCGGCCGTCATAGTCGGCCACCAGTTCCGCGGCGGCCGCCGCGGACAACGAGACCGCCGCCATCGCACCGTGTCCGGCGTGAGCGGCAATCGCTTTGCTGCGCAACGCGACCACTCGCGCACCGTCCTCGAGCGACAACGCACCGGCCACCACCGCCGCGGCGATCTCACCCTGCGAATGGCCGACCACCGCGTCCGGGCGGACGCCGTGGGCGGTCCACAGCTCCGCGAGTGCGACCATGATCGCCCACAGCGCCGGCTGCACCACGTCGACCCGGTCGGTGTCGATTTCGGCCCGGCCGAGCAGGACCTCGAGCACCGGCCAGTCGACGAACGGCGTCAGCGCTCGCGCACACTCCTCCAGCCGGTGCGCGAAAAGCGGAGCGGTGCGGTACAACTCGGCGGCCATACCCGGCCACTGGCCGCCCTGGCCCGGGAACACGAACACGGTCCGCCCGGTCACATCGGCGGCACCGGTGACCACGTGGGCGGGCAGCGCCGCGCCGGAGGCCAGCGCCTCGAGACCGGCACGCAGCTCTGCCGCATCCCCCACGATCAGGGCCCGCTCGGCGAGCGCTGCCCGCGAATCCCACAGGGTGCGTGCGACATCCGCGTCGGCGAGTTCGGGCCGGGCCCGCAGATAGGTCGCCAGCGCAACGGCTTGTCCGCGCAGCGCGGCGGCATCGTGCCCGGACAGCGCCCACACGGTCGGGGCCGCCGAACCCTCCGTCCCGGATTCGGACGGCGGGGCGTCAGTTTTCGCGGAATCGCCGGTCGACGTGCCGCTCGCGACCACGATGGCATCGGCGATATCCGCCGGTGCCGTAGCGGGGCCGAGCACCGTGGGTTCCGTGGCACCGGCCTGCACGGCGCCTGACTCCGGCGCACCGGTCAGCTCTGATTCGCCGGCCGCAGAACTCGTTACGACCGTGACGGGCTTCGAGTTGTCTCCCGGACCGGTGCCGGGTTCGAGCGCCTCCACCTTCGTGACATCCCCGGGAGCGGTGCCGAGTTCGAGCGCTGTCGGCTCTTCGATGATGACGTGGGCGTTGGTTCCGCTCACGCCGAACGAGGAGATGCCCGCCCGGCGTGGCGCGGTCTGCGGCTCCCACGGCCGGGCCTCGGTCAGCAGCCGTACCGTGCCGGCCGCCCAGTCCACGTGCGGTGTGGGCTCGTCGATGTGCAGGGTCCGCGGCAGCCGTCGATTACGCAGTGCCAGAATCATTTTGATGATCCCCGCGCCACCGGCGGCGGCTTGGGTGTGGCCGACGTTCGACTTCAGCGATCCCAGCCACAGCGGCCGGTCCGGGGCGTGTTCGGCGCCGTAGGTCGCGATGATCGCCTCGGCTTCGATCGGATCACCCAACTTTGTGCCGGTCCCGTGCGCTTCCACCACGTCGACCTCGCTCGCGGTCAAACCCGCGTTGGCCAGCGCCCGGCGGATCACGCGCTGCTGCGCGGGACCGTTGGGCGCGGTGAGACCGCTCGACGCACCGTCCTGGTTGACCGCCGACCCACGCACGACCGCGAGCACCGGGTGGCCGGATCGCTGCGCGTCGGACAATCTTTCGAGCACGAGCATGCTGACACCCTCGGCCCAGCCGGTCCCGTCCGCGGCGGCCGCGAACGCCTTGCAGCGCCCGTCGGCGGCCAGTGCGCGCTGGCGGGAGAATTCCACGAAGGTGGCCGGGCTGGCCATGATCGCCACCCCGCCCGCCAGGGCCAGGTCGCTCTCCCCCGACCGCAGCGACTGCGCCGCCAGATGCAGCGCTACCAGCGAGGACGAGCAGGCCGTGTCGACGCTGAGCGCGGGACCTTCGAAGCCGAAGGTGTACGCGATGCGGCCGCTGGCGATGCTGCCCGCGCTGCCGTTGACGAGGTAGCCCTCCAGATCGGCCGGTGCGTCCTGGATGTGCGGGGCGTAGTCGTGGTACATGGTGCCCGCGAACACCCCGGTTCGGCTGCCGCGCAACGAGGTCGGATCGATGCCGGCGCGTTCCAGGGCCTCCCAGCTGGTTTCGAGCAGCAGGCGCTGCTGCGGGTCGGTGGCCAGGGCTTCGCGCGGCGAGATGCCGAACAGTCCGGCGTCGAAATCGGCGGCGTCCACCAGGAACCCGCCGTGCCGGGTGTACGAGGTGCCGGTGCGCTCGGGATCGGCGTCGTAGAGCGATTCCAGATCCCAGCCACGATCGGACGGGAATTCGGAGATGGCGTCCCCGCCGGTGTCGAGCAGTCGCCACAGCGCGTCGGGAGTCTCGATACCGCCGGGCAGGCGCAGGGCCATGCCTACGATCACGATCGGATCGGTGTCGGTGGCGTCCACCGTGCGGGCGGTGGAGCCGCTCTCGACCGTGCCGATCAGCCGCGTGTGCAGGAGTTCGGCAATGGCCTGCGGGGTCGGGTGATCGAATGTGAGGGTGGCGGGCAGCCGCAATCCGGTCGCGGTCGCGAGGCGGTTGCGCAGTTCCACCGCGGTGAGCGAGTCCAGGCCGAGTTCGGTCAGGGCGCGGTCGCCACGGATACCGACGGGGTCCGGATGATCGAGCGCCACGGCGGCTTCGCGCCGCACCACATCCACCAGCAGCGCCCGCTGTTCCTCGGCCGACCGCCCCCGCAGCTGGGCGGCCAAGCCCGACTCCGGCTCGCGGACAGGCGATTCCACCCGACGGCGCCGGGTCCGCACCAATCCGCGCAGTAGCGGGGGCACGGTGGCACCGGGCCGCTCGAACGCTGACAGGTCCAGGGGCGCAGGGGCCAGCAGCGGTGCATCGCGGTGGAAGACGGCGGCGTCGAACAGGTCGAGTCCGTGCTCGGCCGATAGCGCACGCACGCCCTGACGGGCCAGTCGAGCACGGTCCGCGTCGGTGAGATGCGCTGTCACGCCGCTGGATTCGGACCACAGACCCCAGGCCAGCGAGACGGCGGGCAGCCCGTCGGCGTACCTCCGGGCAGCGAGCGCGTCCAGTCCGGTGTTGGCGGCCGCGTAGGCGGCCTGCCCGGCGGTGCCCAGCAGCCCGGCAACCGAGGAATACAGCACGAAAGCGGACAGCGCGAGGTCGCGGGTCAGCTCGTCGAGGATCTGCGCCGCCACCAGTTTCGGTGCGAGTACCGCGTCGAATCGCTCATCGGACACGGTCTCGAGGACACCGTCGTCGACGATTCCGGCCGCGTGCACCACGGCGGTGAGCGGATGCGCCGGGGTCGCCGCCGCCAGCACACGGGCGACGGTCTCACGATCGCTGAGGTCGGCCGAGACCACCAGCACCTGCGCACCCAGACCGCGCAGCTCGGCTGCCAGTTCCGAAGCTCCCGGCGCACCGGCTCCCCGCCGGCTGGCCAGAATCAGGTGCCGAACACCGTGGCGCCGCACCAGATGCCGGGCCAGCAGCGCACCCAGACCACCCGTGCCGCCGGTGATCAACACGGTGCCCTCCGGGTCCCACGTTCGAGGCTCGGCGGCGAGGTTCTCGCTCGCCGGCCGAGGCCGTGCGGCGACCCCCTCTCCTACCGACCGGGTCTCGGTGGCGGTGCCCGCGTGAACCAAACGGGGTACGTAGGCGCGGCCCGCGCGTAACGCGAGTTGCGGTTCCTCGCGGGCGGCGGCAAGCGCGCGGGGCAGGATGTGCCGGGACTCGTCCGCGTCGTCGGTGTCGATCACCGTGATCGTTCCGGCGCGCTCGGTGGCGGCCACCCGGGCCAGGCCCCAGATCGGGGCGGCATCGGAATCCGGGCGGTCATCGGCGGTGACGGCAATGGCGTTGTGGGTGAGCAGGATCCGCGCGCGCTCCGTCGGCTCGCGCAGCAGCGCCAGCGCCGCGTGTGCGGGGGCGTCGAGGCCGAGCGAATCCCAGACCTGGTGTTCGCCGGTCGATGTCGTCTCCGGCAGCGCGTATTCCACCCATGCCGGCTCGTAGAGACCCTCCTGTGCCGGTGCGTGCTCGGTCCGGGCAGCGCGCAGCACGAGGTTGTCGACCGAGAAGACCGGTGCACCGGCCGGATCGGTGGCGAGCAGGTCGCTCAGCCCGTCGGCGGTGACGGTGAAGCTCACCCGCAACGCCGTGGCTCCGGCCGAGTGCGCCCGGAATCCGTTCCACACGAACGGAATGCGCGGTGCGGTGGGTTCCCGGTCGGTGAGCGCGACCGGATGCAGGGCGGCGTCGAACAGCGCGGGGTGCACCACGTAGCCCGCCGGGTCCGGGAGGCCGGATTCCGGCAGGGCGATCTCCGCGTAGCGGGTCTGCCCGCGCCGCCAGACGGCGCGCACGCCCTGGAAGCTGGGACCGTAGTCCAGGCCTGTGGCCAGTAACCGGGAGTAGGCGTCGGTGATATCGACGGGTTCGGCGTCCGCGGGCGGCCACGAATCCGGCACCGCCGCAACGGGCCTCACCCGGGAGCGATCGAGCCTGCCGACCGCGTGCCGAATCCACGGTGCGGTCGGATCCGCAGGCGGGCGCGAGTGGATCTCCACGATGTGGTGCTCGTCGACCCGGTGCGCGCTGACCTGAACCTCGGTACCGGACTCGGGGTTCAGCACCAGCGGCGTCTCGATCACGAGTTCGTCGACCGCGTCGACGCCCACCGCGTCCGCAACGTGCAATGCCAGCTCCGCGAGCGCGGTGCCCGGCACATAGATCCGCCCGGAGACGACGTGCTCGGCCAGCCAGGGCTGATCCGCGACGGACAGCCGCCCGGTCGCGACAACACCCTCGCCGGACGCGAGACGGACGGTGGTGGCGAGCAGGGGATGCTCGCCACGGCCCGGCTCGGCGGCCGCGGTGGTGGTCGCCCAGAATCGCTCGTACCGGAATGCGTAGGTCGGCAGCGTGATTCGTCGCTGCGGCGGCACGATCGCGGTCCAATCGACCGAGTGACCGTTGGCGTGCACGGCCGCGGCCGCGGACAGCACCGTGGCGATCTCGTCGCGCCCGTTCCTGACGGCCGCGACCGCGACCACGGGGTCGGGGCTCTCGGCCAGGACGGCCGACACCATCGGCGTGAGCACCGCGTCCGCGCCGAGCTCGAGGATCACCCCGACACCGCCGGCCCGCAGCGCGGCGACCACGTCGGCGAAACGCACGGTGCCGCGCAGATGGCGCACCCAGTACGCCGGGTCGGACAGTTCGGCGGCGGTGATCGCCGCACCGGTGAGGTCCGAGACGAGCGTGCGGTCCAGGGACTCGGTGACGGTCAGCGCCGACACCACCTCGGCGAACTCCGCCAGCACGGGATCCATTGCCGCGGAATGGAAGGCATGTGACACCACCAGCCGTTTGACCCGCCGGCCCCGGCCCGACAGTTCCGCCGACACCTCGAGCACCGCCTGCTCCGCGCCGGAGATCACCACCGCGCGCGGGCCGTTCACGGCCGCTACCGACACCGTCTCATCCGCACCCGCCTGCTCGATCGCAGCCCGGATCTCGTCCTCCCCGGCTTCGACGGCGACCATCGCGCCGCCTCGGGGCAGCGCGCCCATCAACCGGCCACGCGCGGCGACCAGGCGGGTCGCATCTTCCAGCGACAGTGCGCCCGCCACATGCGCGGCCACCACCCCGCCGATGGAATGCCCTGCGACCGTGTCGATCTCGATGCCCCACGATTCGAGCAACCGGAACAACGCCACCTCGACGGCGAAGATCACCGGCTGGGTGTAGGTGGTGTCGTCGATCAGCCCGGCCGTGCCGGGCGCGCCGAAGGCCACCTCCCGAATCGGGAATCGCACCGCCGCGCCGAGGTGCTCGTCCAGTAGCGCCACCGTCGCGTCGAAAGACTCCCGAAAGGCTGCGAACCTCTGGTGGAGAAGCTTTCCCACGCCCGCGCGCTGACTGCCCTGCCCACCGAAGACCACGCCCACCGCGCCCTTGGCGGCCGCGCCCACCGTCACTCCGGCCCCGGGTGTCCCCTTTGCCAGACCCGACAATGCCGCGATCAGGTGGTCGCGATCAGCGACCGTGACCACAGCCCGCGCCCCGAAGGTGACGCGATCACGAATCAAGGCTGACGACAGGGACTCCAGGTCCGCGTCACCGACGCCGGCGAGGTGGCGCACGAGCGCGTCGGCCTGCGCGTACAGGGCGGCGTCCGAGGCCCCCGAGACCAGGAACGGCAGCACCTGCCCCGACGACTCCTGCTCCCCCGCCGCGGAATCGACGAGTGGCGCGACCGATGACTCCGGCTGCGCCGCAGGCGAATCGGCCGGCCGGCCGCCTGACGAGTCCGGTCGCGACAACGCCGAATCGCCGGAGTGAACGCCCTGCGATGCCGGTTGCGGTACTTCGGACTCAGCGGGCCGGCCACTCGGCGACACCCCCTGCGATACCCCGGACTCAGCGAGCCGATCACTCGGCGACGCCGGCTGCGACGCCGGCGAATCAGCGAGTCGAGCACCCGGCGACTCGGGAGCCGGCTCGGGGTCGGTGGCCTGTTCGAGGATCACGTGGGCGTTCGTGCCGGACACGCCGAAGGCCGAGACGCCCGCGCGCAGCGGCCTGGCGCCGGAAGTCCACGGCCGCGACCGGGTCACGAGTTCGACCTGTCCCGCGGTCCAATCGACAAGGGTGGAGGGCTTGTCCGCGTGCAGGGTCGCCGGCAGCGTCCCGTGGCGCAGCGCCAGCACCATCTTGATCACACCGGCCACGCCCGCCGCGGCCTGGGTATGCCCGATGTTGGACTTCACCGCGCCCAGCAGCAGCGGTTCCGCACGGTGGCGGCCGTAGGTTGCCAGCAGGGCCTGCGCCTCGATCGGGTCGCCGAGTTCGGTGCCGGTGCCGTGCGCTTCGACCGCGTCCACTTCGGCGGCGCTCACCCCGGCATCGGCCAGCGCCTCCCGGATCACCTGCTGCTGCGCGGGGCCGTTGGGCGCGGTCAACCCGTTGGACGCGCCGTCCTGGTTCACCGCGCTGCCCCGGATCACCGCCAGCACGTCGTGTCCCAGCCGCCGGGCGTCCGAAAGGCGTTCCACCAGTAGCACGCCCGCGCCCTCGCCCCAGCCGGTGCCGTCCGCGCCGTCGGCGAACGCCTTGCAGCGGCCGTCGACGGACAGTCCGCGCTGCCGGGAGAACTCGACGAAGATCGCCGGGGTGGACATGATCGTCGCGCCGCCCGCGACGGCGAAATCCACCTCGCCCGCCCGCAACGCCCGCACCGCCAGGTGCAGGGCGACCAGGGAGGACGAGCACGCGGTGTCGACGGTGAGCGCGGGGCCCTCGAAACCCAGGGTGTAGGCGATGCGACCGGACAGCACGCTGGCCGCGGTGCCGGTGACCAGGTAGCCCTCCACATTGGCCGGCACGCTGCCGCTGCCGGTCACGTAGTCCTGACCGTTGGTGCCGACGTAGACCCCGGTGCGACTTCCGCGCAGCGATCGCGGATCGATGCCCGCGCGTTCGAACGCCTCCCATGTCGTGTGCAGCAACAACCGCTGCTGCGGATCCATCGCCAGCGCCTCGCGCCGGGAGATCCCGAAGAAGTCGGGATCGAAATCCGCTGCGCCGTCGAGGAATCCACCGTGCCGGGTGTAGGCCGTGCCGGGGTGATCGGGGTCCGCGTGGTAGAGGTTGGCCAGGTCCCAGCCGCGATCGTCCGGGAACTCGGACAGTGCGTCACGGCCGGCGCTGAGCAGGTCCCAGAACCGCTCCGGGGTGTCGGCCCCGCCCGGGAATCGGCAGCCGAGCGCGACGATGGCGATCGGTTCCTGCTGGGCGGCGGTGACCTCCTGCAATTGCTGCCGGGTCTTGTACAGTTCCTCGCTCACCCGGCGCAGCAGGTGCCGGATCTTGTCGTCGCCGGTGGCGTCGTCAACAGCGTTCACAGCGGTGCCTTTCACTATTCGCGGGCAGGTCAGGAGATGCCGAGGGCGGAGCCGATGAAATCGATGAGATCGGCGTCCGTCGCGGAATCCGGCAGGGCAGGGGTGGTATCGGATTCGGTTGCGCCCGCATCGGATTCACCGAGCAGGCGCCGGAGTCGCTCGAGCGCGACGGCCCGATCGGCGGTGGAGAGATCGGTGGCCGCCAATCCCGCTGCCACGCGCTCGAGGTCGCCGAGCAGGATGTCCACTCGCGGCGGCCGCACCGGGACGAATTCGCCCGCGATGAACGCGGTCAGGGCGGTGACCGTCGGATGGTCGAAGACCACGGTGGCGGGCAGATCCAGACCGGTGCGCCGGCGCAGCCGGTTGCGCAGATCCACCGAGGACAGCGAGGTGAAGCCCTGATCGCGCAGTCCTCGATCGTCGTCGACCGCGTGCGGATCGGCGTGCCCCAGCGCGGCGGATGCCTCCTCCAGGACCAGCGCGTGGACGCGACGGTGGCGCTCGGTGTTATCGAGGGCCGCGAACTCGTGCGCGGGCTCGGCGGTGATCGCGGGTTCGGCCGACGACAGCACGTCGGCGAGTAGCCGAGCGTGAATCGGATCCGCTGCCGCCCAATCGATATCGGCGACGATCACCTCCTGCTCGCCACCGGTGACCGCGTGCTCGAGTGCGGTGAGGGCCTGCGCGGGATTCATCGGCCGCAGTCCGCTCCGGCGCAGCTGTCCTGCCGCCGAACCGGCGATCCCCGCGCCCGCCCAATGCCCCCACCCGATGGCGGTGGCGGGCAGCCCGGCCCGGCGTCGATGTGCCGCCAGCGCGCCGAGCACCGCGTTGCCCGGGGCATAGTTCGCCTGTCCCGCGGCCGGAACGGTACCGGTGACCGAGGAGAACAGCACGAAGGAGGACAGTTCGATGTCTCGGGTCAACTCGTGCAGATGCAGCGCCGCACCCACTTTGGCCCGGTGTACGCGTTCGAGGCGTTCCCGGTCCAGGCCGTCGACCAGCGCGTCGTCGAGTACGGCGGCGGTGTGCACGACATCGGTAAGCGGGCGGTCGGCCGGAATGCTCGCGAGCAGGGCGGCCACCGCGGCACGGTCGCCGACATCGCAGGCGACGACCACCGGATGGGCTCCGGCGGCAGACAATTCGGCGATCAACTCGGCCGCGCCGGGGGCCTGTGGTCCGCGGCGGCTGACCAGCAGTAGATCGGTGGCCCCGTTGCGGGCGAGGCGTCGCGCGACGTGCGCACCCAGTGCGCCGGTGCCGCCGGTGATCAGGACGGTTCCGGCCGGACGCCAGCGTCCCGTGGCCCGCAGCGCGCCCGGTTGCACCCGCTTCACCCATGTTCTGTCGCCGCGTACGACGAATTCGCGCTCACCACCGGGGTTCAGCAGCGCCCGGGCAATCTGCGCGGCGGCGTCGGTGCTCGGTTCTCCCGGTACGTCGATGACCGTGCCCGCACCGAGGCCGCCTTCTGTCGCGGCGGCGGTGACGAACCCGGCGTGCCAGGCTCCGGACGGCTCGGGATCGAATCCGGCCGCATCGCGGGACGGGAGCTCATCGAACTCATCGGAGGTGACCGCCGCGCCGGTCAGCGTCGCGAATGCGGTGACTCGCGCTGTGGCGGCCACGGATTGAGCCAGGGCGGCGGTAGCGGCGGCGAGATCGAGATCGAACGACGGCCCGGTGGCGCGGGTGGCCAGCGGCAGCAGCGACACCACGTTCAGGGCCTCGCCCGGCACGTCGGCCAATGCCGTATCCAGCACGGATCTCGTTGTGGTCGAGGGGTTCACGCGCAGTTCGGTGAGGTGTGCGGTGCCGAGCGCCGCGCGTAGTGCTCGCGCCCAGTCGTCAGCGCTGCCGTTGTCGGGACCCACCAGGACCCAGTGCTGCTCATGCTCGGGTGTCGCGCCGCCGGAGGTGAATCGCGACCACCCGGTGCGGTGGATCCATTCGCCGGGCACGTGGTCGGCCGCCGCGCCCGGTGTATCCGCCCAATAGCGCTCGCGCTGAAAGGCGTAGGTGGGCAGGGCGGCCCGGCCGTGGTCGGGCACGATGGCGGACCAGTCCACGTGGTGGCCGTGGGTGAACACGGTGGCCGCGGCGGTCAGCACGCCGGTGATCTCGTCCCGGTCGCGGCGCAGGGCCGAGACCACGGTGACATCGCCGAGCACGCTCGACAGCGCCGCCGCCAGTACGGAGTCGGCACCCAACTCGACCACGAGCCCGATGCCTTCGGCAGCCAATGTACGTGCGGCATCGGCGAAACGCACCGTGCCGCGCAGATGCCGGACCCAGTACGAGGGGTCGGCGAGCTCGGCGCCGGTCACTTCGCGGCCGGTGTGGTCGGACACGATGCGCGGGCCGGTGACCTCGGCGAAGGTCAGCCCGGACACCACGTCGCGAAACTCGTCGAGGACGGAATCCATCGCGGCGGAGTGGAACGCGTGGGACACGGCCAGCCGCTTCACCCGTCGACCGCTCGCGGTCAACTCGCCCGCCACCATCGAGACCGGCTCCTCGGGACCCGAAATGACCACCGCGCGTTCACCGTTCACCGCGGCAACCGCCACCGTTTCCGTCGCGCCAGCGGCGCTGATCGCGGCGAGCACCTCCGACTCGGCGGCCTCGACCGCCACCATCGCACCACCGGCGGGCAATCCGTCCATCAGCCGGGCACGGGCGGCGACCAGCCGGGCCGCGTCGTCGAGAGACAGCACCCCTGCCACGTGCGCGGCGACCACACTGCCGATCGAATGTCCGGCCACCATCGCCACGGGCACGCCCCAGGACTCCCACAGCCGGTAGAGCGCGACCTCCACCGCGAACACCACCGATTGGGTGTAGACGGTCCGATCGATGAGCCCGTCGGTGCCGGGTGCGCCGAACGCCACCTCACGCACCGAGAACGCCACCGCCGCACCGAGATACCGATCAAGCAGCTCCACCGAGTCCTCGAACGCCCGGCGGAATACCGGGAACCGCTCGGCCAGTTGCCGTCCCGCACCGGCCCGCTGACTACCCTGTCCGCCGAACACCACTCCCACCGCACCGGGCGAGGTCCCCGGTCCGGTGACGACGTGCGCCGCGCCAAGGTCGTCCGCCAGTGCCCGAACACCCGATCGCAGCACCGCGTCATCCTGGGCGATCACCACCGCGCGCGCCGCGAACCCGGCGCGCTGCCGGATCAGCGCGGACGCCACCGCGGCGGTCTCGAGCTGATTCGGTCCCGCCAGATGCACCGCGAGCCGATCCGCCTGGGCCCGCAGGGCAGCCGGAGTCCGCCCCGACAGGACGAACGGCAGTGGCCCGGCCGGAGCCCCGCCCTCGGGAAAAGCATCGGCCGACGATGGATTCGGCTGCTCGTTCGTCGCGACAGCCTGCGGAGCGGGTGCCTCTTCGATGATCACGTGTGCGTTGGTGCCGCTGATACCGAACGACGACACGGCCGCCCGCCGGGGCCGCGCGGCACGGGGCCACGGTTGCGTGTCGAGCACGGGCCGCAGCGTTCCGGCCTGCCAGTCGATGAACGGGGAGGCCGGCTCGGCATGCAGTGTCGCGGGAATCAGCTCGTTGCGCAGCGCCAGCACGATCTTGGCGACACCGGCGGTTCCCGCGGCGGCCTGGGTGTGACCGATATTGGACTTCAGCGAGCCGAGCCAGACCGGGTCGGCTCGGCGCCGTCCGTAGGTCTCCTGGAGCGCCTGCGCCTCGATCGGGTCACCGAGCGCTGTACCGGTACCGTGCGCCTCGATCAGGTCGACGTCGGCGGGAGCCAGACGCGCATCGGCCAGCGCCGCCCGGATCACCTGCCGCTGCGCCGGCCCGTTGGGCGCGGTCAGTCCGTTGGACGCCCCGTCCTGGTTCACGGCGCTGCCGCGCACCACGGCCAGCACCTCATGACCGAGTCTGCGTGCGTCCGACAGTCGTTCCACCAGTAGCACACTCACCGCTTCGGACCAGCCGGTCCCGTCGGCGGCGGCCCCGAACGCCTTGCACCGGCCGTCCGCGGCCAGACCGCCCTGCCGCGCGAATTCGGTGAACATGCCCGGACCGGCCATCACCGTCACGCCACCGGCGACCGCGAGATCGATCTCCCCCGCCCGCAGGGCGCGCACGGCCAGATGCAAGGCCACCAGCGACGAGGAGCACGCCGTGTCCACGGTCAGTGCGGGTCCGGCCAGGCCGAACGTGTACGCGACGCGACCCGAGAGCACGCTCGGTGAGGTACCGGTCAGGCCGAATCCGGTTGCCGCGCCACTCATCTCGTGCAGGCGCGGACCGTATTCCGATGGACTCGCGCCCAGATACACGGCGGTGCGGGTGCCGCGCAGCGAGTCCGCGACGATGCCCGCGCGCTCGAACAGCTCCCAGACCGACTCCAGGACCAGCCGCTGTTGCGGGTCCATCGCGACGGCTTCGCGCGGTGAGATGCCGAAGAACTCCGCGTCGAAATCGGCTGCCTCGCCCAGGAATCCGCCGCGAGAGCCCTCCCCGCCGAGAATGCCGGACAGCGCGCCGAGATCCCAGCCGCGATCGCCGGGCAGGTCTCCGATGGCCTCGCCACCGGTCACCAGCAGGTCCCAGAGCGCTTCGGGGGAGGCGTGACCGCCGGGGAATCGCCCGTTCACCGCGACGATGGCGATGGGCTCGGCGGTATCGCCCGGGATGTCCGAAACAATGACGGCGTCTGCCGGATTCGCGGCATCGCCGGTGCTCGAGTTCGGTGCCGATCGCTCGCGCAGCTGGTCCGCGAGGTGTGCTGCGAGCGCACCGGGGGTCGGGTAGTCGTATACCGCGATCGGCGTCACCGTGAAATCGAGCTCACGCGTCAGCAAGGTCGCCAATTCCTGCGCGCCGAGCGAGTCCAGGCCCAGGTCCCGGTAGGTGCTCGTGGTGTCGAGCCGCTGCGGATCGGAGTAACCCAGCACGGCAGCGGTCGCTTCGCGCACGGTGACGGCGATGGGCGCCGACTTCGAGGCGGATGTGATCGGCTCTCGATCGAGCGGCAGATCCCGCAGAGCACCGCCCGATGACAGGTCCGCCGCCAGCGGGGCACGGTTCGCCGGCGCGTCCAGCCAGAACCGTTCACGCTGAAAGGCGTAGGTGGGTAGGTCGATTCGGGTGGCTTGTGGCACCAGCGAGGTCCAATCGACCCGGTTGCCGTTGGCGTGAACGACGGCCGCGGCGGTCAGCAGGCCGGTCACCTCGTCGCGACCCGAGCGCAGGGACGCGGTGGCGACGGTCTCGGCGGCATCGGTCAGGGTGGCCGTCACCATCGGGGTCAGCACGGCATTCGCACCGAGCTCCAGAAAGGTGCCGATGCCCAGGGACCGCAGGGTGCGCACCGCGTCCGCGAAGCGGACGGTGCCGCGCAGGTGCCGGGACCAATAGGCCGGGCCGAGTTCCTCGGCTGCCTCGATCCGCCCGCCGGTCGCGTCGGAGATGAGTGTGAGTTCCGGCGCGGTCCACGTCAATTCCTCGATCACCGCCTCGAACTCGGCGAGCACGGGATCCATGGCTTCGGAATGGAAGGCGTGCGACACCGTCAGCCGCTTGACCCGCCTACCGGACTCGGACAGCGCGGCGGCCACGGTCGAAACCTCCGCGTCCGAGCCCGAGATCACGACCGCCAGCGGGCCGTTCACCGCCGCGACCGCCACGGTTCGCGCCAGACCGGCGGTCTCGATCGCGGCCCGGACCTCCGGCTCATCCGCCTCGACCGCCACCATCGCGCCCCCGTCGGGCAGCGCACCCATCAGGGTGCCGCGCACCGCGACCAGTCGCGCCGCGTCCGCGAGGGAGACCGCACCGGCCACGTGCGCGGCCACCACACCGCCGATCGAATGCCCCGCCACGGCCGCGACTTCGATCCCCCACGATTCGAGCAACCGGTACAGGGCGACTTCCACCGCGAAGATCACCGGCTGCGTATAGATCGTCCGGTCGATCAGCCCGTCGGTGCCCGGCGCGCCGAAGGCCACCTCGCGCACCGAGAAGTCGACCGCCGCACCCAGATACCGATCGAGCAGTGCCACGGACTCGTCGAAGGAGGCGCGGAACACCGGGAAGAGCTCGTACAGTTGCTGCCCGGCTCCCGCACGCTGGCTGCCCTGGCCGCCGAACACCACACCCACGGGGCCGCGCGCACCGGATCCCGTGACCAGCCCGGCGGCCGTGCGCCCCTGCGACAGGGCGCGCAGACCGGCCAGCAGACCGGCATTGTCGGCGGCCAGGATGACCGCGCGAGTGTCGAATTCGACCCGATCACGGAGCAGGCCCGAGGCCAGCGACGCGATTCCGGGCGCGTGGGCGGCGACAAAGTCGGCCAGGCTTTGGCCCTGCGCGCGCAACGCCGCGTCAGAGCGGGCCGAGACCACCACCGGCACAACCGCTTTCACAGGTTCGTCGGCATCGTCGGCTGTTCGCTCGGCGACGCCCTGCTCCCGCCGGCCATCAGCCCCGGCGGGCGCCTGCTCGACGATCACGTGCGCGTTGGTTCCACCCATACCGAACGAGCTGACCCCCGCCACCAGACTGCGCTCCGGATGCGGCCAGGCGCGTCCGCCGGTCACCACCCGCAGGTTCGACTCGTCGAGCCGCAGTGCGGGATCGGGCCTGTCGTGCCCGAGCGTCGCGGGCAGTTCGCGATGCCGCAGGCTCAGCACCGTCTTCAACAGCCCGGCGAGCCCCGCCGCGCCCTCGAGGTGCCCGATGCTGGACTTGACCGATCCGACCAGCAGCGGGTCGGCAGCCGTGCGGGTGCGGCCGATGGTCTCGGCCAGCGCCGCGGCCTCGATCGGATCCCCGGCGCGCGTTCCGGTGCCGTGCAGTTCCACGTACTGCACGTCCGCGGGGGCGATTCCGGCTCGTTCGAGGGCTCGGCCGATGACCGCGGACTGCCCGGCGACGGTGGGGACGGTGAACGATTGCCCGCCGCCGTCATTGGCCACGGCGGTGCCTCGAATCACCGCGTGGATCCGATGCCCTTCCGCGACGGCGCGATCCAGCGGCTCGAGCAGCAGCACCACCGCGCCCTCGCCGCGCACGTAACCGTCGCGATCGGCATCGAACACCGAGGCGCGACCGGTCGGTGAGACACCGCCGAAGCTCTCGGCGATCAGCGCGCCGTCTCGGGTCAGATTCAGGTTCACCGCCGCGACGAACGCCGAATCCGTTTCGCCCGCAAGCAGACTCGCGCAAGCCAGATGAACGGCGGCCAGGCCGGAGGACTGGCCGGAGTCGACGGTGAAACTGGCCCCGCGCAGGCCGAAGGTATAGGAGATCCGGTTGGCGAGCGCCCCGCGGCTCTGGCCGGTGAGGGTGTGCCGTGAAATGGCTTCGGCCCCGTTCGCGTGCACCAGTGCGGCATAGTCTGCGGCCATCGCGGCGGCGAAAACCCCGGTGGCGGAGCCCTGTAGCCGGGTGATCGGAATATTCGCGTCTTCGGATGCCTCCCAAGCCAATTCGAGCAGCAGCCGCTGCTGCGGATCCATCAGCCGGGCCTCGGCCGGGGAGAGGCCGAAGAAGGCGGCGTCGAAGCGGTCCACCTGTGGGAGGAAGCCTCCGACCAGGCCCGCCACCTCGCTTCCGGCGGCCACACGCGATGCCGCGGGCTCCGCGAGAGAATTTCCCGCCGTTCTCAGGAGATTCCAGAATTCACCGGGATTGTTCGCTCCGGGAAGCCGGCAGGAAACGCCTACGATCGCGACCGCACTCGCGATTCCCTCGCGCCGAAAATCGTTCACTAGATCAGATCTCCTTTTGATCCGGAGAAGAATTCGGTTACTACCCCCGCCCGAAAGCTCCGTGTGGAAGTTATTGTGCGAGTCCGATCAGGGAACCAACAACCGGAGGTGGCAGAGGTCACATCACCTGCTGGGCACTGGAACCTACTGTGCACCAATATGTTTCAGAGCTTGATCGGTATATCCGATATGAGGTCATCAACGAATCCGATCAATTGCTCTCGCGGCGTTCGGAGATTCGCGAATTCATCCCCGCAATTCATTTGCAATCTCGGAGATTCAAAGGGCGGTAATGCGATTCACTCTCCGGTTAGATGGTGATTCAGCGTCGACCAACCCGAAGGTGACTGTACGGTATGCCTGATCCGCTGGATTTGCTGCATTTGCGCACACTCGTGACCATCGCCGACACCGGCGGCTTCCGGCGCGCGGCGGACGCGTTACACCTGAGCCAGCCCACCGTCAGCCAGCACATCCGGATGCTGGAGCGGAGGCTGAAGTGCGTGCTCGTCGAAAAGAACGGCCGCACTTCACGTTTCACTCCCGAGGGCGAGCGGCTCGTGATGGAGGCCCGGCGACTGCTCGCCGCGCAGGACCAGGTGCTGGCCAGATTCGCCGAAGCGCCACGCCCGCAGATCAACATCGGATCCACCGAGCACGCGGCCGACGGGCTGCTACCCGATCTGCTCGGCGTGCTGCGCACCACGTATCCGGAAGCGGGCCTGCACTTTCGGATCGACCGGTCCACCGCGTTGACCGACGCGGTCGTCAAGGGCGTACTGGATCTGGTGGTCGTGCTGGGCGGCAACACCGCCGAGCCGGTCGGCACCGAGGTGGGCGTACTGGACCTGAGATGGTTCGCCGCACCGAACTGGCGATTGCCGCCGGCGCCGGGGCCGATCTCGCTGGTCGCCTTCGCCGAACCGTGCGGCCTGCGCCGTCGCGCCGTGCAGGCACTCGGCGAACGCGGCTACGAGGTCTCGGTCACCGCCGAATCGGGCAACCTCGACGGTCTGCTCGCCGCGGCGAAGGCTGGCCTGGGCGTGGCCCTGCTGCCCTGTCTGGCTTCCGGGCCGTGCGATCTCCTGCCGGTCGGCGACCTGCCCGAGGTCGGTGCGATCGATGTCCGCCTGGTCACCCGGCGCGGACTGGAGGACCACATCGAGAACATCGCGGTCCAGGCCATCACCGCGCATTACCGCGCGATCTCCGGCACCGGGCTGCGCGGGGTCGCGTGAGCCGGATCCACCGCTAGCCAATCCCCATCTCCTCACTCCGAAAGTAGTTGTCCCATGACAGATCTCGCCGTCGAACCCACCGACGCGCCGGCCACCGAGGTGCTGACGCCCGGAGTCCTGCCCGAAGCGCTGCTGCACCGGTTTCACCAGCGTGCCCCCGAATACGATCGCGACAATCGTTTCTTCACCGAGGATCTCGACGAACTGCGCGACATCGGATACCTGCGGGCGGCGATCCCGGTCAGCCACGGCGGTCTCGGGTGGACCCTCCCCGAATTCAATCGCGCCCAGCGCGCACTCGCGTACTGGGCGCCGGCCACCGCACTCGGTGTGAACATGCACCTGTACTGGACCGGCCCGCTGGCCGACCGGATCGCCGCCGGCGACACCTCCCTGGACTGGCTCGCGCGCGAGGTCGCGGCGGGCAAGGTCATCGCGGCCGGACACGGTGAGCGCGGAAACGACCTGGCCATCGACGATTCCACCACCGGCGCGGTGCCGGTCGAGGGCGGCTACCTCATCAATGGGCACAAGATCTTCACCTCGCTGTCGCCGGCCTGGGACTGGCTGGGCATCCACGCCCGCGACGACAGCGATCCCGAGCACCCGCGCATTCTGCACGCGTTCGTACCGCGCACCAGCCCGGGCGTGCGCACCGTGGAAACCTGGGACACACTCGGGGTACGGGCGACCGCAAGCCACGACACCGTGCTCACCGATGTGTTCGTGGCGCAGGAGCACGTGGTCGAGAGCTACGAGCGCGGCGAGAACCCGGGCCCGTTCATCTCCTCGATCCTGCCCTGGGCGATCCCGGCGCTGGTGAACGTGTACCTCGGAATCGGCCGCCGCGCAGTCGATGTCGCGCTCGAATCGGCGCGGACCCGCAACGTGCTGAGCCTGGGCGGCAAGCCCGTGGCCGGGAAGCCGTTCGTGCAGTACCACGCGGCCGAAGCCGAGCTGGCCCTGGAAGCGGCGACCGCACACCTCGATCACATCACCGAGGTGCTCGCTCGCGGAGACGACCTCGGCGACCGGCTGCTGCTGGCGTTGTTCGCCGTGAAGGAGAACGGCACCAGGACCGCGCGCACCGTGGTGGATCTCGCGCTGGAGATCGGCGGCGGCGGTTCGATCCACCGCCGCAACGAGTTGGAGCGGCTGTACCGCGACGTCCGGGCGGGGAGTTTCCATCCGCCCAGCAGCGACAGCGTCCGCGAGTACATCGGCAACTTCCTGCTCGGCGAATGATCCCGCCACCGGTCACGAAAACGGAGTACAGACAATGACATTGGCACATCTGGATACCCGGGCGGATCGCGCGACCTCGGCCGCCGGGATATTCCGCGATGCCGGCATCACAGTCGAGAAGCTCGGCGAGCACATCGGCGCGCGGATCGGCGGCGTGCGACTCGGCGGCGACGTTCCCGCCGAGCAGGTCGAAGCGATCCGGCTCGCCCTGGCGATCAACAAGGTTGTCGTCTTCACCGATCAGCAGCACCTCGATGACGAATCGCACTACGAGTTCGCGCAGCTGCTCGGCACGCCGACCGAACCGCATCCGACCCTCGCCGCACCGGACACCCGAGTGCTGCCGATCGACGGCGCGGCCAACACCTGGCACACCGACGTCACCTTCGTCGACCGCGTCCCCAAGGCCTCGATCCTGCGCGCGGTCACCCTGCCCACTTACGGCGGAGCCACCACCTGGGCATCAACGGTCGCCGCCTATGAGCAACTACCCGCACCCTTGCGGGCGCTGACCGAACAGCTGTGGGCCACCCACAGCAACCTGTACGACTACGCGGGCCAGTCCGGCGGCTCCAACATCGGCAAACAGTACGACCAATTCACCAGCACCGAATTCCAGACCGCACACCCCGTGGTGCGCGTCCACCCGGAAACAGGCGAACGCTCGCTTCTCCTGGGCCATTTCGCGAAGAGCTTCCGGGGCCTGACCACCCCGGAGTTCCGCACCCTCTACCAACTACTGCAGGACCGAATCACCAAACTGGAGAACACGTTCCGCTGGAACTGGACCCTCGGGGATGTCGCGATCTGGGACAACCGCGCCACCCAGCACTACGGAATAGCCGACTTCGGCGACCAGCCGCGCAAGCTCCACCGCATTACCCTCGCCGGTGACCTCCCGGTCTCCGTCGACGGTGCCCACAGCGAGGTGCTCGAGGGAGATGCTTCGCATTACAGCGAGATCGTCCCGTCGCCGAGACTAGAGTTCTTCGCCGACTGACCTACAGCTCGCACGGAAAGGCACCGCCACAGGACTAGCCGAACAGCTCAGAAGTGTTGATTCACAGCGGCATTCACGCGTCGGCCTCGATCCTCCAAGGGCGAGCAGTGCCGTTGGCCGCCCCGAATCGGGTGCCCGGGGATGGGTGCGGGGCGGCCGGGACAATCCGCGGTCGCGGGCTGCACGTATACGTGCAGCCCGCGTAATCGTCGCGGCAGACGAGGCCCGTGTGGCCGCGGGCTCAATCGCGCAGCGGTATGCCGAGTTCCTCGGCGAACACCCGGATCATGTTCTGCACGCCGATCTCGTTGCGGCCGATGATCATATGGTCGTGCTGGCCCTGGCGTACGCCCTCACCGCACTGCGGCAGCATGGCGAAGTCCTCGTCGCGGACCGCGGCGTGGACCTGCCTGTAGACCTCGTCGTAGAGGGCGCGCTGTTCATCGGTCGTGGCCGGGATCCGGCCCATCCAGCTGTGCCGGACGGTGCACTCGGTGGGCGAGGCCACCGGAAGCATGTCGATGATCTCCACCCCGACCGGGCTGTTGGCCAGGATGAGGTTGGGATAGACCCAGTAGATGACCCCCATCTGGTCCGAAGGATTCCAGGATCCGGTGGGATCGGCGTCAAGACCGGTGATCCAGGTGAACGGGAAACCCATGCGGTGGTGTTTGCCGAACTTGTCGAACACCATCGTGTTGGGCAGCGTGTTCTGCCCGATGACGCTCTCCCCGTGCACGAACGGGAAGTGGTAGCCCTCGGCGAAAGCCTCGAGCGCTCCCTTCCAGCTGACCTCGGACCGGAATTCGCGATCGTCGTGGTAGCCGTAGGCCGCGTAATTCCATTGCGCGAGTTCGTCGTTCAGCGGTCCCAGATGGGCGTCGAGGTCGATGCTCGCGTCCGCGGTCAGCACCGCCCAGACGAACCCGTGGCGTTCTTCGCTGGGCAGTTCGACCAGGCCGTAGTCGGCGCGGTTCATCCCGGTGAAGCCCTCTTTGCCGGGCACACCCACCAGTTTGCCCGCGGTGTCGTAGGTCCAGGCGTGGTACGGACAGGCGAACCGCTTGGCGTTCCCGGAACCACACGCGGGCATGGCACCGCGATGGCGGCAATAGTTCAGGAAGACATGGCTTTCGCCGTCACGGTCCCTGGTGACCAGCAGCGAATCGCCCAGCACCGACCGCACCGTGTAGTCGTGCGGTGCGGCGACCTGTGCGCTGGGCACGATCGCCAGCGGCGTGTGCCGCAGCAGGGTGCCGAGTTCGAGATCGGTCAGCTTCTCGTCGCGGTAGTACGCCAATGGCACGCGCAGCACGTCGTCGGCCATCTGCGTAGTGCGGTTCAACGCGAAGTTCAGAGCGCGGCGGGTGAGGTTCTCGTCCAGGGGCGCGGGATCCAGGATCGGATGAGTGGGCATGGAACTCTCCTTCTGTACGAGACGACCATACATATAGTGTCAAGTCGTATGGTCTAGTTTGTCCATGCTCCGTTTTGCCGGGATAGGGTGGCCCGATGCGCACCCATGGCTGGGCCGGAACGCGGCCGACCAGCGACGCTGAAGCGGTTGACCGGATTCTCGACGCGGCCCGAGCGGCGATCGACCGCGGTCTCGAACCGGGAATCGCCGATATCGCGCGCGCACTCGGGGTCTCCCGGCAAACCGTGTACCGCTACTTCCCCGGCACCGACGCGCTCCTCGCGGCCGCGGCCGAACGCGCCGCGGGCGACTTCGTCGACACACTCGCGCACGACCTCGCGGGGATCACCGACCCCGCCACCGCGGTCATCGAAGGCATCGCCCGAACCCTCGAACGCCTGCCGCACGAGCCCCAGGTCGCGCTGCTGATGACCCCCAGCAGGCGCGTCGGCCTCGCCGCCGGCGTGACCTCGTCCGTCGCCCGCGACTTCGGCCGCTCGATCCTGGACCGCTTCGACGTGGATTGGGCCGCAGCGGGATTCGACGATGAAGCGCGCGAGGAATTGATCGAGATGATGCTGCGAACGCTGCAGTCGTTCATCATCGACCCCGGCGACCCGCCGCGCGATGGCGCGGAGCTACGGCGTTATCTCCGCCACTGGGTGGGGCCGGCGCTGGAAGCCGGGCGGCGTTGACGTGTAGTGCCCCAACGGTCGGACCGTCTGACCTATGCGGGGACCACGTGCGGAATTCAAAGGCCCGTTCGGGCTCGTAACCCGCTCACACCCCGGGAATCCCTAGTCCGACCGGCATATTCGGGCCGGGACCAGTCGATCGGGTGAGGCAGGGCGAAGCCTCTGATGGAGCCTCACGGTCGCTGCAAGCCGCTGGGGCTCCGGTCAAGGGATGGTAGACCGCAGGCCGGCGTGCTTTGAGCCCGCACGCCGTCCTGTGGCCCACCTCGCCGGGAGTAGTTGGCGGGAACCGCTTCCGAACAGCAGGTCCCGCCCGCTCGCAAGATGCCATCTCCGGCAGCGGGTGGGACCTCCCGTCGTCCCGTGCGATGCCCTTGACGTGCCCGAACTGGATCAGGGCTGGTTACAGGCGTGTTCGCGATTGAACGAGCCGGCGCTTCCGGTGCCGGTGGGGAGATTGCGGGTGGCGTCCGCGTACGCCTCACCCGGAGACGCTCCCTTGCCGAAGCCCACGATCGGGAACCCCGCGACTATCGCGAGCGGACTCGTCACGACCGCACCGCAGCCGTTGGAGAACGTCACCATCGTCCGGCAGTCGATGATGCCCTGCCCCTTGCACGCACGGTCGGCGGCACGAATGGCGTCGGCTTCCGTCGGGTGGTTGACCGACATCGCGTAGACGTTGCCCCACGCGCTGAGGGAAACAGCACCCCAGTTGACCGGGTCGGCGGACGCGGGCGGCGCCGCGAGCAGGGCGGCGGCGCTCACCGAGAGCGCGGCCGCCGCAATGGATTTGTTGGACATCGGGATGCTTCCTCTGCGCGCCGACCAGGGGTGCGGCGATCGCCTGGAAGATACCGCAGAGTATGGATTCGAGATTGCCCCCAGTTTCGGCGGCACAGCAGAGTCCCTCTCTCCCTGCACAACACGGAGCTGTACGACGAAGGTTGGAGCTATCGAAGATCCGGTGGAAGGCGCTGCAACTCGGACTCGAAACCGTAAGTCGTGCAGTAGTTCTTCGCGGCCTCGGCGCTTTCCTCGGCTGCCGCCGAGTCACCGCGGAGATTGTGCAGGCGTGCCTGGTTCACGAGTCCCGCGGCTTCACCGTGACGGTCTCCCACCTCGCGATAGCCTGCCAATGCCTCGTCGAGGTAGTCGAGCGCTGTGCCGTAGTCGCCGTCTTCGGTGCGCGCGAGCTCTTGATGTGCCAGTGCGAGATTGCCCAACGTCTTAGCGGTGGCCGCGGGGTCGATCTCGACGAAGATCTGCAGCGCCACTTCGTAGTTGTGGATAGCGGCGGGGTACTTCTCGGCGTACAGATGGACTGTCGCGATACCGCCTATGGCCGAGCCCATCCCGAATGCGTCTCCGAGCGACTGAAACGCTTTCAGGCATTCGACGTGCATGTCCTGCGCCCGCTGATAGTTCCCGAGTGACATCGCGACCGTTGCCAGACCATGAGAGGCTGCGGCGAAGTTGCGTTCATCGATCTCTCGAAGCAGTTCGCGAGCCTGCCCGAAATACGCTTCGGCGGTGGTGAATTGATCGCGGGCAAGCGCAAGATTGCCCAGATTGTTCAAAACCAGGCCTTTGGTGTGCTCGTCCGGCGCCGACTCCAGTGCGTGCTCGTACGAGCTCTGCGCGCGATCCCACCTACCTTGGTCCTGGTAGATCGATCCGATCTGGGTCTGCAGGGTTGCCTTCAGCGGCACGCCGGACTTCTCGAACTCCTCATCGCTGGCCTCGTAGGCGAGGATGGCGCGCTGCCACTCACCCATCCGGTCGAACAGCCACCCCTCGGCATAGCGCACCACCCCGAGCCCGTACCCGGGCAGTTCACAGGTCCGGATCGCATTGACGAGCCATTGGCACAGCTCGAACTCGCTCTCCTGCCGAAGATCGCTGAACCGGCGCGCCCAGACGTCGAGGCCCTCCATCGTCTTGCCTTCGAGGAGCAAACGAACGTGCTCGATGAAGTACTCCAGGTGGTCGTGATCCACGCTGTCAGGCATCGCTGATCCCCGCCCGTTCACCGAGGTATCGGGTAAGCCGAGCCGTAAGCTCCTGATACCCGTCGGGATCGGCGAACGCCAAACTTGCCCGCAACAACTCTTTGATCTTGTCGTGCATCGTGACGCCACGTGGATGCCGGGTCACGAACGAGTGGGCCGCAAGCTCGGCATAGAGCCCGTGGGCGTCAGCGGCCGACACATCGAGCACCGCTCCGATAACGCCCGGGTCTATCCACGGTGCGATACAACACTTTTCGATGACCTCGTGAATGTTGCGCACTCGCTCCTCGCGGAGGATTCGGTCGAGTAGTCCTCGCGCGATGGCATCCTTGTCCCGGCCGTGCTGGAGTTCGCCGATGTGCTCCCAGCCGCCCGCCTCGACAGACAGGGCGCGCACCAGCACCAGCAACAGCGGGTAGCCACCGGTGACCTTGTAGATGGCGTCGAGCCCGGCGGAATCGGAGAGGCCGTAGTGCCGCAAATACGACTTCGCTTCGGACTCACTCAGTTCCAGCACCTCGCGCATCCGCAGGCCATGCTCGTGATTCATCCAATCGATATTGGTGGTCAGCTTGTGCCGGCCGAGGATGACCAGCCGGGTCCGTTCGGGCAGTCGTAGCATCACCTCTCGGCAGACCCAGTCGTCCAGCCCGCCGATCTCCTCGTAGGTGTCCAGTAACAACGCCGCGGTGCCTGCCTCGGTAATCGCGCCGAGGCAGTCGCAAAAAGCCTGTGTCAGCCCGGTCTGCGCGGCGCGGAGATACCGGTCGAAAGCGAAGCGGCTGCGCAGAATCTCGCGCAGCCGTGGCGATCCGTTGTCGATTACCTCGACCAGCCGAGTTTCTGGACGAGGGCGTCCATTCGGGCCGAAAAGCGCTCCGGCTCCTCCTTCGGTGCGTTCCAGGTCGGTGATGAGGTCGTAGTCCAGCAGATCATTGCGAAAGGCATCGAGTTCGGGACGGGAGATGGTGCCTGCAAGTCCACGCAGAATATCCGCGGGCCGGAAGGACGGAACGATTCCGCTGTAACGGATCTCGGCGACATCGGCATAGCCGACCACCATGCCCTTCCGGACGCCGGACCTGACGAACTCGCGGAACATCGCTGTTTTGCCGATCCCACCGGGTCCGAAAAGTTGGTCCACGCGGTATGGGGTGTTGCCCGCGTGAAAGTCCGAGAACTCCCGCAGTTCGCTCTGTCGGCCGACGAAGTACGCTGCCGACGACTCCGGTGGCGGTACATCAGCACGGGTAGTCGCGGGTGTGACGACGGGTGGCCGAACCACCTCGCTCGTCTGCGGCCGAACTCGGTCGGAGAACCGGGTGACAGCCACCGCTGCCAGCCGCAGAAACCACGGCTTGTCCTCGTGACGTGTGGAGGTCCGGCCGAGGAACAGCATCGCGCAGGCCGCGAGCGACAGTTCGTACTGATCGTCCCAGATCGAGTTCAAGCCGGTGTCCCCGAGCCAGGCGCGCACCTCCTCGTCGATCTGCCGAATCAAGGCGGAAAGCCAGCCGGGCAGCAGGTGGATGGGGGCGCCGGATGGGTCGAGCAGCAGCTCGATCAGAGCCTCTCGTTCGATAGTGCCCGGGATCGTTTCCAAGGATCGCGCCAGGATGTAGAGAACGAAGTGCACCGGATCCCGGGTGACCGGGGCCTCCTTCTCGTACAACGCCGTATCGATCAGATAGAACCGTTCGTAATCGATGACCGGATGGACGGTCAGCAGTGCGTTGTCGGCGTGCAAGTCACCGTGCGTGCACCCGATCAGCGGGCGCAGCGTCACATCCCCGAGCCACTCCCCTCTCGCGACCGCGAAAGGGTTGCACAGGCGTTCGCCTTGATCGTCGACGAGATGCTCATCGGGATACCGCGCCGACCAGTCGCCCAAGCGGTCACCCGGGGTGAGTTGTTCGAACAGATGCCGATGGAAGAACTCGGCCACGGTCCACTTGACCTTCGCGGGAGGCAGGAAGGGCGGACCAGCCCATTCTTTGAGTACCGCACCGACGACCGCACGGCATGCGGCAACGAAAACCTCCGCCGAACAATCGATCCGGTCGATGCCGCTGGGTTCGTACTCGTCATGTATGGCCAGCATGCGCCGCAGCAGGACCGTCAGGACGTGGGTATTGCGCCAGTCACCGCCCACCACCGTTTGAAATGTTATCCATTGCCCTCGGGGGGCCGGAATCGCGTCGTATACGAAGGTACTCAGATGTTTCGCCGCGAAATCCGGCGATTGATCAATTGCCTCGAAATGACGGGCATACTCCAGGTTGACGACCGAATCATCATGTGCCGACAGCACTTTCAAAACGAGTATCCGCGCTCGCCGAGTACGCTGATCGCTCTCGCACACGATGGCAACCGGTTGCCTACTGCGGCCGTTGACCAGCCAGCGCCCGAGTTCGTAGTCCCGCTTGTGCAGATCGGCCCATTGACGCAGGCAGTCTGCTACATCGGGTTCGAGCCCGTCGTACAAGTCCATCGTCATGTAGCTTCCGGGTCACCAGGCGGCCGTACCAGGCCACTGTCCGGCGCAAATCCGACTGTGAGAAGACTTGCGCGCCAGAAGCCTAACGCAACTACTCGGCTACATAGCGGGGAAGCGTGAAGTGTTCAGGGCGCTCACCCAGCCTCGACCAGAGCGCCGACCGATTGACCGCCACGGTTCCGAAATCTATTCGGTGCGATTGCATCTGGATCACCGGTGGACCGGTCAGTCGTAAAGATGCGACCGAAGTCATCGCTTGCGCTGCGCCAGGAGCGTGGAATCGTAGGCGAGCACCGGCTCTCCGCCACGTACCAGCTGCCGCGGCCGCTGCTCGACCACCAGCGCGTGGAAGTCCTCGGGCAGCGACGGGAGCAGATCGTCCGCGTCGAACATTGCCGTGCGCTGGCTCGGCGTCAGGTCCGTGAACGCCGCCCCCGCCGCGTGACCGACCACCAGCAGATGACCTCCGGGGGCCACGGCCGCGGCCATCGCACGGACCGCCTTCACCATTCCTCCGTCGGGCACGTGCAGATAGTGGCTGGTCACCAGCTCGTACGAGCGCCGGCCCGCCTCGAACTCGCGAGCGTCGATCTGCCACCACTCGACCCGATCGGCCACCCCGGCCTCTTCGGCATGCCGGGCCGCGCGTCCGAGCGCGTTCGCGGAGAAGTCCGCACCGGTGACGGTCCAGCCTCGGCGAGCCAGCCAGACCACGTCGCCACCTTCTCCGCAGCCGACATCGAGTGCGTGACCGGGAGTGAACCCGGAGGTTTCAGCGACGAGTTGCGGATTGGGTTCGCCACTCCAGAACTTCTCCGTCCCGGCGTATCTCGCGTCCCAGCCGTGCGGTTCGAACATGGCGGCGGTGTCGCCCTCGCCCTGGCGTCGTTGCTGTTCGGACATCGAGCTGTCGTCTCCTTCGGTGTGGTGGGCTACAGGTATCGGTGGTGCCGCCCGATCCCAACGGACGCGGCGACCTGCCTTTCCTGTTCGGATGAGAACGGCCGCGCGGCGGCGCGGGGTACGTCGTCGGCGGGGACCGGCAGGCTGCGTCGTGGACGGCTCGCCTCGGCAGCCGCTCCCGGGCCCTGAGGTTCGCCGCCGATGTTCTTCGGTACGCCGTAAATGCTCACGTCGTCAACCATGGGTGCGAATAGGTGAGTTCGGCAAAGTTTTTTGCCGATCCGGCAAAGTGACCGTGGGCACGCAGCAGCTCCTGCCGCTGGGCGAATGCAACAGCGGAGTGAGGTCCCCCGCAACAGTCCGACCGGGTGCGCCTCCGTTCGCACATCATCGCGATCAAGCGCGAACTCACCGGCGATTGCGACCCACCCAGGGCTAGAGGTTGTCCAAGCGTGGAAGCCTGGCAGGTGAACAGCTCTCTGCCACAGTGGGATCGGCGTCAAGGCGCGAGTCTCGGGCAGCGATCGCACGTCGGATCAATGCGCGCGCAGCATTGCCCGTCACGGACTGCCCGGCCAGGATGTCGAACGCTTGCCCGTAAATCGCGATCTCTCTGGGCTGGGTGATCGTCAGCTCCGCCGTCGCACCTTCGACTTTCACGATCCGGTTGTCGAACATGACGAAGTTCTCGACGGCGGCAAGGGCTTCTGTCATCAAAGGGACGATTCCGAGCGTGACGCGCGCCATCCCGAGGATCGAGTACAGGCGATCGAGTTGCCCCACCATGACATCGCGGTCACCCACCGTCGTATAGAGCGCCTGTTCCGCGATCAAGAAGTGGAAGCGGTGGTCTCTGCGGTAGAGAACTCGTTGCCGCTCCATCCTTTTGGACACACCCGCGTCGACGTCGTCGGGGATGCGGTAGAAGGCGACGCCGTATCGGAGGATGGCTTCGGCGTAGTCGGCCGTTTGAAGCAACCCCGGGATGACCTGCGGCTGCCAGTTGCGAAGCTGTCTCGCGCCCGCCTCCAGCTTCACCGACTGGTGCTGCCGATGCCGGGTTCCGGTCGCAAGTATCCGCCGCCACTCCAGGTAGGCGGCGTCCAGATGGCGAAGTGTGGCAATCAGATCGGGTAGTTGGTCATCAGTGCCGGTGTGGAGGCAATAGGCCCTCAGGTCAAGATCCGAAGGCTTGATCTTGCCGTATTCGATCTTCGAGACCTTCGATTCATGCCAACCCTCACGGCGGGCGAGCTCCCGGCCCGTGAGTCCGGCCGTACGCCGGATCTCCCGAAGCCGTTGGCCGAGAGCTTCCCGTTGTTGTTGAACAGAACTGGTCACCGCGGGTAGGTCTCCGCAGGGTCGTCGTACTTGTCGAACGGTGTGGCCAGCGACCACAGCCGTTCCTTCGATCGCCGACAGTAGGCAGCAATACTCGGATCGGTGGTGATACCAGCACCGGCGGGCTTGCCCTCCGCGTCGACCAGGTTGAACGCGACCTTCGTGTCATCGAACAACCAGAAGTCGTCGACGGGCACCTGATCGGCACCGGCCAGATGCCGGGGTAGGTACCGGATATCCTCGCCGGCGTCGATGTTGTCGCGTGTCTCGGTAAGCAGCCAGCGCTGATAGTCGCTGTGCGGGACCGTGACCACCCTGATTCGAGACACCGTGACGCCTCGCGCGGTACACCCACGCACCAGCGAAGCCCACGCCTGCCACGACTCGTCCGGTTCTTCCGAACGTGCTTCGCCACTGAGGAATCGGCGCAACGGCTCGGACTCGCCCGGAACGCCGTAGGAATCACGCACTTCCATGTGGAAGGCCGACCTCTGGGTGTCGCGGAACAGGTCCGGCCACGGGTTACTCTGCCGCAGCTCCACCGTAGAAAGCCCTCCGATTCTTCGGAACCTCGATGGCGGACTCGTAGGTCTCCATCGTGAGTTGATCGAGCGTTTCCGGCTCGGTGATCGGCCGCCCCGCAAGCGTGAAGGTGCCCCGGCCGCTGTCGGTCATGGTCGCGCCGATGAACGTGTCCGGTTCAACGTAACTCAGAAGTACATGGGGGATTTCGACAGTTTCGGGTGTGCCGGTCTTCCATCCCTGAACCAGGTAGGTGTCCCGGTCCGTGACGAACAGACTCGGGCAGTCACCGACCTTCGATCCGTTCTTGCCGAGGAAACGTAAGCGCATGACCTTGCCTCCATCCAGTGGTGTGCATGTGCTTGCCCGCGAGGTCGATGATCCTCCTCGAATTCTGTTGTTGTGGACCTTCGGCCCGTATCAAGCAAGCTCGTGCAAGTTCGTGGCGCGGATGGATTTCCGGCACTTAGCGTCGATCTCGGGCGTCCGGGGCTGCTGGAGTCTCGGCTCCGGTCTGCCTCATCAACCCCGACAGGGGGTTCGCCCATGCCGCTCACCGAGTCACAGGCCACGGTGCTTGCCACGCTGGCCGCCTTGGAGCCGACGCAATCGCTCACCGTCCGACAGCTCTGCGAGAGAACGGGTTTCACGAGCTCGGGCGCCCGGAAGATAGTCAACGGTTTGGCGGCGTCGGGCCTGGCGCGGTGTAACCGGCGCGCCCCCGCGGGCTGGCAGATCACGCATCGGGGATCCATGCTGATCAACGCGGCCCAGTACGGCGACTACCGCAGCGGCAGCCCCGGAGGCGATGCGGCGTGAAGTCCGACGACGAGGACGACTGCACCACGCTCGATCAGTTCGAGTTTGAACGCCCGCGGTGTTGGCTCCAGTACTCCGACGGGACGTGGGAGCCGGTGTGGGCCGATGGGTCGGTCGGCGATCCCGACATGGCTTTCAACCCGGCGTGCGCGGTCCGCGGGAACGGGACCGATCTGGACTCCCGTTCCGGACTGACGCAACGAACGGACACGAATCCGTAGCCGAACTCGCCAAACCAGGGCTCGACAGCTTCGCAGTCGCCTTCACTCTCGACCAGGCCAAAGATGCTGTTGCACAAGCGCGGGCGCAGCGGGTCCATGGGATCGCACACCAGTCACGCAGTGACGGCAACCGACTTCTCCCACGTTCCGTACTGCGGACGCAGTCCTTGGTGGATGTGTGGGATCGATCATTGTGGAACGCACCTGCTCACCCTTCGCTGCCAGGCCGGGTCCCCCACTGCGCCAGTCGATTCCGGCGTCAGCCCCGTGTGTGACCCCAACCTGTGTACCATTCGGATGTTGAAAACATCGGAATGATGTCCGCATCTCGAAAAATTTCCGACTGGAAGTGAGAGTGTTGTGATGATGGTTCGCCTGAGCCGGGCTGAGCAGCAGGAACTCAACCGTCGCAAGGTCCTCACCGCAGCGCGTGAGGAATTTGCCGAGCACGGATTTCACGGCACGACCGTGGATGGCATCGCCGTTCGGGCGGAGCTGACACGCGGTGCGGTCTACTCCAACTTCCCCAGTAAACGAGCGGTGTACTTCGCGGTGTTGGCCGACGAGGCCGAACGCGCGCCGAGCGCTACGCAGAAGCCTCCGGGCATAACCGTCGAAGGTGCTCTGGAGCTATTCGCCGCGATCTCGATCGATCCGTTGCCGCGCTCGTCGGACTACGTGTACCAGGGGATGCTCCAGCTCCGTTCACCGATGCTCGGCATCGATCTCATCCCGGAACTGATGTCGGACGAGAGCCTGCGCGGTCCCTTCGCACAACTGATCAAGTTCGACGCGATTCTGCTCGGAATGGCGCTCGAGGCTCTCGCCACTGCGAATGGCTCGGTCCCACGGCGTTGGATCAACACGGCGGAATGCGTACTGACCATGCTGTACGGCTCGACCCAATTGTCCTTCGTAGCACCGGGATTCACCAGCATCGCCAACATACTGACTGTCTGTTCGCACATGCCCACAGCAGGTCTCGAGGAGCGGGAATGGGCGCCGCCGGAGGGGATGAGCACCCTCGATGTAGCAGAGGTGGATGAGAGCTGGGACCCGCCACAGGCTCTCGATATCGTGCGTGGCACCTCTGCGCGGCTCGAAGTCGACGGTGTGGTCGCAATATTCGGGGTGGACAGACTCACGGCCGTGGAAGCCCTCGTCCGTGTACAACCACCGGCGGGTCACCTCACCGTCGTCATCGTGGTCGGAGATACGGCGGAACTGAGCGCGTTGGCGCGGCTGACGATTGCCGATCTCACCCGGTCGCTGCGGTCAGCGTTCCCGGAGACAACCTGGCCGAGATTCGACGTCGTCGTAGACGAAACACGGACCGTAGCTACCGCATGTGGAATCGGCACCATGGACAACGACACCGAAGCGGCCGTACGCATCAGCCGCGGGCGTATCACTTCTCGTGTGCTGGGGCCGCTCGCCGGCCACAGCCTCACCTCGATTGCAGTACCGAGCCCCTTTCGGTAAAACGCGCGGCCACAGTCACCAAACCCACTACTGAGAGGAGCGACCGCGATGGCCCGAATCGGGGATGGCGGCGAACTACTGAAATGCTCGTTCTGCGGCAAAGGCCAGAAGCAGGTGAAGAAACTCATCGCCGGCCCCGGGGTCTACATCTGCGATGAGTGCATCGACCTGTGCAACGAGATCATCGAGGAAGAGCTCGCCGAGGTCCGCCTCACCGACTCGGACGAGTTACCTCGACCGGCCGATGTACGAAAGTTCCTGGACGAGTATGTGATCGGGCAAGACAACGCTAAACGTTCACTGTCGGTCGCGGTGTACAACCACTACAAGCGATTGCGTTCGCAAACCACGACGCCCGATGGCCGTGAGCCGGTCGAGCTCTCCAAATCCAACGTTCTGTTGCTCGGTCCCACCGGATGCGGAAAGACGTACCTCGCTCAAACCCTGGCTCGGATGCTCAACGTCCCTTTCGCAATCGCTGATGCAACTGCTCTCACCGAGGCCGGCTACGTCGGCGAAGATGTCGAGAACATCCTGCTGAGGTTGGTTCAGGCTGCTGACTACGACGTCAAGCGAGCCGAAACCGGCATCATCTTCATCGATGAGATCGACAAGATCGCCCGTAAGTCCGAGAACCCCTCCATCACTCGGGACGTCTCCGGCGAAGGCGTGCAGCAGGCGCTACTGAAGATTATCGAGGGCACGATGGCCAGCGTCCCACCGCAGGGCGGGCGGAAACATCCCCACCAGGAGTTCATTCAAATCGACACCAGCGGGATCTTGTTCATCGCCTCAGGTGCGTTCGATGGACTGGAGAAGATCGTTTTCGCTCGGGTCGGCAAGCGGGGCATCGGTTTCGGGTCCGACGTACGGACGAATTCCGAGCACGAAGATGAGCAGCTGCTGGCGAAAGTGCTTCCCGAGGACCTCACGAAGTTCGGCTTGATTCCTGAGTTCATCGGCAGGCTGCCGATCGTCACCTCAGTCACCCAACTCGACCGGGCGGCACTCGTCAAGATTATGTCCGAACCTCGAAACGCCCTGGTAAAACAGTACGAAATGCTGTTCAAGATTGATGGCGTCGAGTTGCAGTTCACCGAGGACGCGCTGGCCGCCATCGCTGATCAGGCGATGGTGCGCAAGACCGGCGCCAGGGGCTTGCGGGCGATCATGGAGGAGGTGCTTCAACCGGCTATGTTCGAGACTCCGAGTCGCGATGACATCAGCTCGGTGGTGATCGATGCAAAGACGGTCACGCGGAACGTGAATCCCTCGATCGCCGGGCGGCGTTCGAGGCCATCAGGCTCTCGCCGGCCGGAGAAGTCGGCGTAAGAGCCTGCCTTGCTTCACAGTGGATTACCGATCGGGTGCGTCTTTCCTGATGGACGCAGCGATACGGCCGCAGGCTCTGTCTCCCGCGGCGCGGGCGATGATCCGTCCGTGCCGAATTATCATGGCGGCCTCGACGTTATCGTCCAACGGGGTGCCGGCCTCCACGAGGCCAGCGGATATAGCGTCCTCGTCGACAACGATCTGTACTGCGGGCAGGGCACGAGCTGGAAACGCATACCGTAGCGAGCGGCTGAAATCAGCGATCGCGAGTCGCGCGAGCGGCAGTACCTCCGCCGAGGCAGCGCTGACAAGGACCACGACCACCTGGTCCTCATGCGAGGCCGCCGCCATCAGCTGCTCGATCGCGGCGATTCTATTCATACCCAGCACCAGTACGAAGCCGTCATTGATCGAGCGGACGGCGCTTCCACGCAGACGATCGACTGACGGAGGTAATGACCACGCTTCATCGACACGCGTCGGCGGCTGGAACTCGTTCGCGCCGAGTCGCTCTGGAGGTTGTCCGGGCTCGAGCCGGCCGACTTCTTCGCAGAGTTCTATCAGCCGCGGAGGATCGATGATTTCCGGTGCGACGAACGACAGTTGGGTTGCGCCATAGAGGATTGTCAACGTGGACTCGGCCATGCCTACGTACGAAGCAAGCGGCACATCCGGATACCGAGCCAATGCTGACAGCGCCGCGCCGAGCAGCACGGCATCCAGCTTGATCAACTGAGCGAATGGTCGTCGAACGGTTTCTTCGGACAGCACCTCTGGAATGAGGTCGAGACTCAGCATCGGTGATTGAAACTGCTCGATCCCATCGACCCTGTCCAGCGACGCCGTTGGAAGACGTTCCAGCCACGTGCCGGCGAAGGCGGCCAAGGCTGCTGCGGGCGTTTCACCGGGGCCACCGCCAGCGGGAGGCGGGGATTGCTCGGCTTCCTGTGCCAACACCGCGAAGTAGAGAGCGCGTTTGCCAGGAAAGTTCGAATACACTGCTCCGCGCGTCAACTCCGCGCGCTCGGCGATTCCGTCGACTGTGGCTTGCCGATACCCTCGCTCGGCGAACTCCGATTTCGCTGCGGCCAAGACCGCACGGCGGTTCAAGTCCTGCCGCTGCACCCTGGTAAGTCGAGCCATCGTCCCTTCACCGTGCTCACGTGAAATTCCATCGCGGAGCCTACCGCCACCTCCGGGACCGCGGGTGCTCCGGCCACCGGTCCTGCGGATCACGAGGAAGCCTTTCCGAATGGTGAAGGCCGTGACTGCACCGAGGTCGCTATTCGGTGCGACCGCCAGGACCGGTCCTATGTGGCGGCGCGACCCCCAATCGGGGCACTCTCGCGCAGATCAAGCGACTGAAGTAACGTGCCCGCACATGAGCGAAAGTCTGGTTGGGAAGAGTGCGCTGGTTACCGGGGCTAGCCGGGGGATCGGGTTCGGGGTCGCGGCGGAGCTGTTGCGGCGGGGGGCCAACGTCGTCGTTACCGCGCGGAAGATCGGGCCTTTGGAGGAGGCCGCCGAGCAGTTGCGGGGGCTGGGGTACCCCGGCAAGGTTGTCGCTGTCGCGGGGAACTCCGGGGAAGCCGACGCGCGGGCCGAGCAGGTTGCGGCCGCGGTCGCGCAGTTCGGGTCGTTGGACGTGCTGATCAACAACACCGGGATCAACCCCGTGTACGGGTCGCTCATGGAGGCCGACCTGGACGCCGTGCGGAAGATCTTCGACGTCAATGTCGTTGCGGCGCTGGGGTATGTGCAGGAGGCGTACAAGGCGTGGATGGGTGAGCACGGCGGGGCCGTCGTCAACGTCGCCAGTGTGGCGGGGTTGCGGTCCACCGGGGTCATCGCCGCGTACGGGGCTTCCAAGGCCGCGCTTATCCGGCTCACCGAGGAGCTCGCCTGGCAGCTCGGGCCCAAGATCCGGGTCAACGCCGTCGCGCCGGGCGTCATCAAGACCAAGTTCGCGGACGCGCTCTACTCGGCCGACGAGGAGGCCGCGGCCGCCGTGTACCCGATGAAGCGGCTCGGGTCGCCCGAGGACGTCGCCGGGCTGATCGGATTCCTCGCCTCGGACGAATCGTCGTGGATCACCGGCACCACCATTCGCGTGGACGGCGGGCTGCTCGCCACCGGCGGCATCTGACAGCCCACGGCCGAGCCGGCTGCCGACCACGGCTCGCAGACCCACTGCCGCGATGCACACCCTCGCGGCAGTGGGTGCCTGCGGTGGCCGACGCGTCCGCCACCGCAGCGGAAACGGCCTGTATCAGCCGCAGCGACATCCCGAGCACGAAACAGCCCGTCTCGCAACGATAGTCGTTGCGAGACGGGCTGTTTCGTCACTGCGAGCGGATCGCCACGGGCAATCCCACGGCGAGCGCACACCCCCGGCTCAACGCCAGAGCAGCGCCCCCAGCGTGTCGCTGTGCCGGTACCGCAGGTACTTCTCCACCGTGTCGACGGCCACCGACGCGTCGGCCGTAGCGAACGTGATCACCAGGAACTGCCCCTCGCTCCCGTCCCGCCACTTGCCGGTGTGCCAATTCGCGATATAGCTGCCCGAGCGCAGGTTCAGATCGTTGTCGTCGAACTGGCCCTCCGCACCGGACGCCGCGGTCGCATCGCCCATCCCGAGGACGAACTGGGTGAGCATCAGCCCGCCGTTCTCGGACTTCCACACCAGCTCCGCGGCGTACTGGCAGCCCAGGCCGGTCAGCTTGCCGCCCTCCTCGATCGGGCCGCAGGAGTTGTAGTCCTTGCCCTCCACCCAGGAAGCCTGCAGCGCCACGTCGCCGAGCCGGAAGTTCCAGTCCTGGCCGTACTCGGTGTAGCTGAATTTGCCACCCGACGGCGCGGCCTTGGTGGTCGTGGTGCTCTTGGTGGTCGTGGGGGCCTCGGAGGTGGTCGACTCCTCGGTGGTGGTCGAGGTGGTGACCGCCTGGTTCTGCTCACCGTCGTCCTTGGTGAACACGACGACCGCGCCGATGGCCACCGCGAGCACCGCGACCACGCCGAGCACCACGCCGATGATCAGGCCGGTGTTCGAGCGCGGCGGCGTCGGCGGCTGACCGTAGCCGGGCTGCTGGCCGTATGCGGGCTGCCCGCCCCACTGCTGCTGCGGCTGCTGCCAGCCCGAGTTCGGGTCCGGCTGCTGCGGCTGCTGCCACCCCGAGTTCGGGTCCGGCTGCTGCGGCTGCTGCCACCCCGAGTTCGGATCGGGCTGCTGCGGCTGCTGCCACCCGGAATTGGGATTCGGCGGCTGCTGCTGCGCCGCCCAGTTCACCTGGGTCGGGTCGGCGGGCGGCGGTGCGGCCGGCCGATCCCACCACGCCGGGTCCGGCTGCTGCCCCTGGGCATTGGGATCGCCGCCGCTGCCGGACGGCGGTCCGGGTGGATACGTCATCTGCTCAACCTTTCGCACCGCGCCGGGCCCTCCCCGGCCCGGCCATCGTCACCGAAGCGTATGACGGCCGCCCGGCATGATCCAATCTCCGGGTGACCTCTGACCTTCTCGTGTGCGGATCGGGCCCGGCCGGACGGGCCCTGGCTCATCGCGCACTCGCCAAGGGACTATCGGTCACGGTGATCGATCCGCAACCACAGCGGCGCTGGCCCGCCACCTACGCGGCGTGGGCCGACGAACTACCGGACTGGACGGCGGCGCACACCATCGCCGCCGCGATCGACCGTCCGGTGGCCTGGACCACCCGGCGCGTCGAAATCGACCGTCGCTACGTGGTATTCGATACCACGGCGCTGCAGGATTCGCTCGATCTCACCGGCGCGCGCCTGATCCCGGGGCGCGTCGCGGAAATCGTGCGCGCGAGCCGCTCGGGCGGAAACGGCAACGATCTGCCTTCGGTGCGGCTCGAATCGGGGCAGGTTCTGCCTGCCGGGCGGATCATCGACGCGCGCGGGGTGGCCCGCTCCCCCGCGCGGGCCGAGCAGACCGCGTTCGGCGTAGTCGTGGCACGCGAGCGCTGGCCCGAGGACGACACGCTGTTCATGGACTGGCGCGACGACAACGGCGCCGCGCCCGGCGAACCGCGCTCGTTCCTGTACACGGTCCCGCTGGGTCCGGACACCGTGCTGCTCGAGGAAACCTGCCTGGCGGGGCGTCCGGCCCTGGAGCCGAAGGACCTGCGCGAGCGGCTCACCCGGCGACTGCGGGCACGCGGACTCGAACTCACCGGCGCGGAACCGGTGGAGCGCGTGCGGTTCCCGGTCCAGGGTGGCCGCCCGCGACCCGGGATGTTCGGCGCGGCGGGCGCTTTCACGCATCCGGCCACCGGGTACAGCGTCGCCACCGCGTTGCGCACCGCCGATCAGGTCCTGCTGGGCGAATCGCCCTGGACCCCGGGGGCGCGCGGGGTGCGGGTGCTGCGGTTGGCGGGCCTGCGGGCGCTGCTCGCGCTCGAGCCGGCGGATCTGCCGGTGTTCTTCGATCGGTTCTTCGAGCTGCCGATCCCGCTGCAGCGCGCGTATCTCTCGGGCCGGGACGACCTGCCCGGAACGGTGCACGCCATGTCCGCCTTGTTCGCGGCGCTGCCGTGGCGCCTGCGCGCCCGGCTCGCCCGGTCGGTCACGGGTCCGGGCTAGGCCCGGTCGGCAGGGCACGATCGGGTACCGAGACGCGCTATCGCGGGTAGCGACCCGGCCCGAGCGGACAAAATCGAGTATCGGCTACTCGCGACCCCGGCTCGGGGCGGGGTTCGAATGGAGTCGTCCCATTCCTCCGCTTCACGAGGTGTCCGCCATGATCGACTACCGAACACACCTCGCCGCCCTCGCCCTGCAGACCGCGCACCTGGCCGCCCGGCCGATCGCCGATCCGGTGCTCGCGGCCCAGCGCGATCATCAGGTCGGCGCGGTCCAGACCGCTTCTCGAACAGCACAGTTGGGAGCGCTGGTCGATCACCTGTTACGGCACGCCGGGAACGACGGCGCCGAACTGGCCCTGCTCGAACGCGCCGCCGCGCTGTGGGCGGACGGATTGCGGCTGTACGCGGCCGTCGAGCGGATCCGCGACGACGTCCAGGGCGCGCTGGCCGATCCGGCCGATCCCGGTGCGGCAGCGGCCTTCTGCGCGGCGACCCGCACCCTGCGCGGGCTCGCCGAGGAATTCCACGACAAACACGCCGACATCGCCACGCTCACCTCGGATGTGCGCGCCATGGACCATCTGCCCGAGCATCCGCGCCAGGCCGATCTGCGCACCGACCGCTGGCCGTGGGGCGATCTGTTCCTGGCCCGGCGCACCGACGCCTTCGCGCGCACCATGTTCGCGCACGCCAACTCCCCCGACGAACTCGCCTTCGCCTTCGGGGTGCTCTCCAGCTCGACCGCCAACGCCTGCGGCTCGGCGTTCCACGGGCAGGTGGTGGGCGGGCCGCGGCGCGCGCACCGCTTCCGGGACCGGGTCGCGTCCACCACGCTCGGCAGCTGGTTCGCCCAGTCCCGGCCGGAGCTGCGGCGCTGCGCGGACATCGCCGATCGCATCCGCTTCGGCGCGGGGCCCGAACCCGA
Source organism: Nocardia sp. NPDC057668 (assembly GCF_042799795.1). Classification (NCBI taxonomy): domain Bacteria; kingdom Bacillati; phylum Actinomycetota; class Actinomycetes; order Mycobacteriales; family Nocardiaceae; genus Nocardia; species Nocardia sp. NPDC057668. The sequence continues at coordinate 827,653 of NZ_JBHVIC010000001.1, forward strand.
ACTCCCCCAGCATCTCGCCGATCTGCTGCAAACCGTGCTCGACGAGGTCTACGACCCGGCGCTGCGCCCGCCGGGGCCGGATCTGCACCTCGGATACCGCAGGCTCGTACGACATCTCGAACTGCTCGACCGCTTCGAACAGCCGCCCGCCCCGACGCCGCTGCCGCTCACCCTCATCGCCGAGATCTACGGCGACCCGGCCAACCCTCCCGCACCCATCACCACGCCCACCACCTCCACCCCGCCGGTCGGGCACGGGCCGGGCATCACGCCGACCACGTACAGCGGCTATCCCACCGGCGGCAATCCCGGGCAGCCCACCCAGACCGACAACACCGTCGACGCCGGTGAAGCCTGCGGGGCGTTCTGGCTCGGCGTGCTCGCCTTCCTGGGCTTCGCCGTCCTGCTCGGCGGCCCGTGCTGGGAGCAATGGGGCAGCGGCAAACGCTGTACCTACTGGGACAAGTACGTGGCCAAGAACTTCGAAACCGCCTTCAGCCCACCGGCATTGAGCCAGGAGGAGCGCGACGAGCTGGCGAGCCAGCAGCAGCCGCTCAGCGCCGGACAGCTCGGCAACGCGGTGGTGCTGCGGCAGCTGACCGAACTGGCGGCGCAGCTCTTCGAATTCCAGAAGGGGCTGTGGGAGGCGCTGGGCAAGGCCAAGGCCTATCTGACCGGCAGCGGATTGCTGTACCCGGACGGCAAGCTGGGCTTCCCGCTGTACCGGCAGTTCCTGACCGTTCCCGAAGCGGCCGGCTGGCCGCACCGGCCCGAACCCGATCCGGTGCGGCGGTTCTACCGGTACCCGCCGACCCCGCTGGAATACCCGGTGGCGCAACCGAACCTGCTGCCGGCGGGCGCGGGACCGGCTCGCCTGCGGGTGCTACTGGGGGCCGCGGCGACCGAAACCTGGATCGACATGATCTCGGGCGTGCGCGGCACCGCCAACCCCGACCTGGACGCCGATCGCGGTGTGCGGCACGACTGCTGGGCCACGGGCGGCTCGATCAACGACAACCCGGTGGACGTTCAACTGCTCGGCTATCAGGAAATGTAGGGGTGCGGAGATGCCCGAACACGAACGGCCGGAAGACGAACGGCCGCCCGGCAACGACGAGCACGGTGAGCAGCCCGGGAACGACCGGCCGTTCCTCTTCGTGCACAGCTATCCGCCGCCGGTGATCGGCGGCGGATACCCGGCGCTGGACACCGGCGCGCGGCCGGTGCCGCCGGGAGTGTGCTGGTACCTGTGCACCGGCGTCGAAGCCCTCACCCCGTACGTGCCGGGTGAGCGCCTCTCGGTGCGGGTGACGGTCGGCAACTGGCAGGGCGGCAATGCCGAGACCCTGGCCAATGTGGCGGTGTGGTGGTCGCATCCGACCAGCGGGCCGCTCGTTCCGGACAAGGACAAGTTCATCGGGTTCGCCACCGTGGCCGTGGCGCCGCACGGCGGGCGGGCCACCACGCTCACCATGACCAGCGCCGATCCCATCCCGGTCGCCGCGGGTCCGCACATCTGCCTGCTCGCCAAGGTCTGGCACGTGCTCGACCTGCCCACCGGAAACCTGGCCCAGCCGATCACCGACCGGCACTGGGCACAGCACAATCTCGCTGCCGTGCAGGCGAGTTCGCCGGTCCCGATCAGCTTCCTGATCACCAATCCGACCGAGGAGCGCGCCGCCTACCTGGTGCTGGTGCGGGCCGCCGACTCGGAGCTGTGGGCGCACTTCACCGCGGGCGCGAACTGGCGCCCCACCCGCGCAGCGGCGGACCTGCGGCTCACCGATCCGGTGGCCGGCGAATCCGCCTACGGCACGGGCACTCTCGACTACGCGGTCGAACTGGATCCGGGTGAGCAGCGCGAACTCCGGCTCGACGTGCACGCCGACGGGCAGCTCGAGCCGGGCACGGTCGCGCCCTACGAAATCCTGCAGTGCGACATCGATCGCCGCCCGCTCGGCGGGATCGGCATCGCACTGCGCGGAGACGCACGCTAGGGCACCGCGGCGACCATACGGGGCGTGCAGTCCGGCCCGGGTGCCCGACGGTGACGAAGGCTACGAACAGGCCGTCACGGCGAACAGGGCGTCCCCTGCGCGGCGACAACGCGGGGCACCAACCGACAACCCACGCTTGGGCACCGCGCGTCGACCGACACCTGAGCACCGCGCGACGACCCACGCTGAGGCAACACGTGATGATCCACGCCAGGGGCACCGCGCGGCGACGCCCGTTCGCCACCGCGCGGGACCCGCGCCGGCCGGTCGCTCAGCGGCGCTCGGCGGGGTCGGACTGGCGCAGCCCGTCCAGGATCTCGGCGGCGTGGTGCACGAACAGCAGGTGGCCGACCCCGGGCAGCACCGTGAGGCGGCTGTTGGGCAGGGCGGCGGCCAGGTGCCTGCCGTCCAGTAGCGGGACGTTGTTGTCGGATTCACCGTGCCAGACGTGCACGGGCACGGCGATGTCGGCGAGGCGGAAACCCCAGGGGCTGGTGAGCGATTGCAGATCCGCGGCCACACCGTGACTGCCCTGGCGGAACGCCTCGGTGATATTGGCCTGGAGCTTGTCGGCCAGTTCGGGGTCGGCTGCGATGAGTTCGCGGTCGCGCGGGCACATTTGACCGACCAGGGCGTCGATGCCGCCCGGTTTGTGGACGAACATCGACAGGCGGGCGGCCAGCGGGCGGGACAGCAGCGGGAATGTGCGCAGCAGCGCGAGCAGGCGCCTGCGCCTGCGGCCCGCTTCGTCCAATTCCGCTGCCGCGCTCAGGGTTTCCAGCGGGGCGGGGCCGCTGACCACCGCCACGGCCGACACCCGGTCGCCGAGACGGTGAGCGCAGGCCAGCGCGTGCGGGCCGCCGCCGGAGACGCCGACGACGGCGAATCGGTCCAGGTCGAGGTGGTCGGCCAGGGCGGCGACCGCTTCGGCCCAGTCCGCGACGACACGCTGGCGCGCGCCCATCGGGGTAAGACCCATACCCGGGCGGTCGATGGCGATCAGCCGGATGCCGGCCGCGGCGGCCGGAGCGTCGAAGGCGACCGCCTCCACGTGGGATCCGGGAGCGCCGTGGCAGTAGACCACCGGCGCACCCGCCGGATCGCCGTAGTCGACCAGGCCGAGCGGGCCGGTGGGCAGTGAAATCGTCCGTGCTCGAGGGGAAGTCACCCGAGCAGGGTAGGGGGCCGCACGGCCTCGCGGGTGCGGGATGCTCGGAAGTTGCTCTCGAGCGCGGCGGGTCACCGCGTGCGGTGTCGAGCGTGCCGCGCGGTCAGCGCGATTCGATCAGTTCGATCGTCGCCTCGAGCACCTCGAGACCGGGGGCCGCGGGCACGAGAATGAACTCGTCCAGGCCCGCCGCTTCGGCGGCGTCCAGCGCCCGGTGCAGGGTGGGCGCGTCGAAGGTCTTCATGGACGCGGCCGCGGCGGCGGCGTTGTCCGAACCCATGAAGTCCAGGTACTGCGCGGTGAAGTCGCGCAGCGCGGTGGCCGGATCGGGGACGCCCAGGGCGTAGAAACAGCCGCTGACCAGTCGCGGCGCGGTGCCCGTGCCGGCCTCGGACCAGGCGCGCCGCGCCGACTCGGCGGACCAGGAGATCTCCGCGGGGACCCCGCCGACGCTGAAGGCCACCACCCCGTCCGCCCAGCGGGCAGCCCGGGCCAGGGACTTCGGGCCCAGGGCCCCGGCCAGGATCGGCGGTCCGCCCGGCTGCACGCACGGCGGGCCGAGCGGATCGCCGCCGGGCACGGGCGGGGTGCCCGCCCACAGCGCGCGCAGCGCGGCCACGCCCTCGTCGAGGCGATCGTGCCGATGACCGAAATCGGAAGCGAGACTGCGATAGTCGTCGCGCCGCCCGCCCACGCCCACCGCGACGGTCAGGCGGCCCTCGGAGAGCACGTCCAGGGTGGCTGCCTGCTTGGCGACCAACTCCGGCGGATGCGCGGGCAGCACGGTCAGATTGGCGAAGATGCGAATGCGTTCGGTCAGCGCGGCCGCCGCCGCCAGCGTGGTCCACATTTCCGGATTGTGGAAGGCCATGCGCTCCCCGCAGGAGATGCTCGAGAACGGGCCCTGTTCGGCGCGCAGGCACCAATCGACGGTCGAGCTCCTGTTATAGCCCGAGCACATGGTGGGCAATGCGATACCGATATCCATGCGCCCTACTGTCGCATCGGTCCCGCTGCGGCGCAGGGCATTCCGCTAGCTGTTTATCCAGTCACCGAGACGCGGGAGGGTATTGCGCCAGCTGCGTTCCATGGCGTTGCGCTGCATGCGCTGGCGGCGGTCCTCGATGTCGAAGCCGGTCTGGGTCAGCAGCAGCCGGGTGCCGCGGCCCTGCGCCCGCAACGTCCAGTCGATGGTCCAGGTGGCGGGCGGATCGGACAGTGAGTAGGTCCAGCTGTAGGCCAGTTGTTCGAGGGGCCGGGCGATCAGCACCTCGCAGGCGACCTCGCCCGGAGCGATGGCGGGCGTGTTGAACAGGAAGTGGGTGCCGACGGTGGGTTCGAAGCCGGTCGGGCGCACCATCCAGCGTTCGAGCAGGTCGGGATCGATCAGTGCGTTCCAGACGACTTCGCGGGGCTGCGGGAAGAAGCAGCCGAGTTCGACCGCGGCGGGATTCAAACCGGAATCGCCCGTCATCGGCGCACCGCCTCGGTGTCGTCGGCGCCGCCCGCGAAAACCGCTTCTCGTATGCCAGCCATGACTCTCCCTTCCTCTGCCCGGTCACGTATCCCCCAGCGCGCCTGCCGACTTCACCGCGCCACCCTCGCGACGGCGATCCCGGCCGGCGGCCGTGCCCTTACGCTACGAACTCCACCGGGGTGGAGGTTCAAGCCATTGTGACCGACGGCACCGGGCGCGGCACGCTTGTCGGCCTCGGAGAGTTGGGGCGGTCCGCGGAAGTCGGCGGGACCGGGCAGGAGGCGGGGCGGGCACGGGACACGCCGACCAGCGCACCGGATATGGATCGGCTCGGCGCGCCCCGCCAGGCACAATCAGGACATGCCAGACGATCCGCACCCCAGCTCCGAGCACGCGGGGTACCCGGTGCGCACGGTGGCCGAGCGGCTCGGGATCCCGACCGCCACGCTGCGCAGCTGGAATCGTCGCTACCGGATCGGGCCGGAGCAGGACCGGCCCGGACGGCACCGCCTGTACACCGAGGCCGATATCGCGGTGCTGGCCCGCATGGTCGAACTGGTCAGGGCGGGCGCGACCCCGGCCGGCGCGGCGAGCGCGGCCCGGGGACCGGCGCTGACCCTGGGCGACCGCGCCGCGCTGCTGACCGCGGCGTTCGCGCTGGAGAGCCGGAGCGTGTGCGCGATGCTGGAAACCCACATCCGCGACTACGGGGTGATCGACACCTGGGATCGGCTGTGCCGCCCCGCCTTCGGCGACATCGTGGCGCGCCAGCTCCACGGCGAGGGCTGCGTCGACGTCGAACATCTGCTCTCCTGGTGCGTCATCGCGACCCTGCACCGCGCCGCTCCCCCGCCCGACAGTCCGCCCGCGCCCCTGGTCCTGGCCTGCACCGGCGGCGAAACGCATTCGCTGCCGATCGAGGTGCTGCGCGCCGCGCTGGCCGAGCGCGGCGTCGGCGCGTACATGCTCGGGCCGGATGTGCCGGCGGCCGCGCTGCGGGACACCCTGCATCGGCTGCCGTCCCCGGCGCGTGTGCTGCTGTGGTCGCACCAGCCGGCCACGGCGCTGGTGTCGGCGGTGCACGCGTGCCATCGGGCGGATGCGACGGTGTACGTCGCCGGCCCCGGCTGGGATGCCCTCGCCCTGCCGGAACCGGCCGTTTGCATCGACACTTTGGCCGAAGCTGTGGAACGGCTGAGCTGAGCTGTCGGCGGGTTCGGCTAAGCCACGGTGTCGGTGATGGACTTCGTGCACAGCGGCTCGATCGCGTCGTAGCCGCCGGTGGTCGGCGAGGTGAGGAACAGGCAGTCGTTGGCGCCCGCCGCGGTGATGGCGGTGCGGATCTCGGACCACTGTCCGTCGGTCAGCACCGGCGTGCGAGACAGCACGAAACCGGCCGTGCGCGTGGGATTCACGACCAGGGCCCAGCCGTAGCCGGGGTCCAGGGCGGTGACGACGTAGTTGGTCTCGGTCTTGGTCTCACCGCGGAAGTTCACCGCCAGCTGGGCATTGGTCGCCGGGTCGGTGACCTTGGCCGTGCCGACGATCTCGTTGGGGTCGCCGGTCCAGGTCGTGCAGGAATTGCGGACGGTGACGTCCCCGGCCGGGTCGAGGCTGTAGTTCGCCCGGGTGTCGCGGGCGCACACCAGGTTGAAGAACTGCGGTATCGCGGCGAGCTGGTTCCAGGTGCCGAGGTAGCGCGCGAGTTCGAGGTTCGGCACCGGGGCCGCCGGTGCGGCCGAGGCCGGCGCGGAGGTGGCCAGCAGCGCGGCGCAGACGCCCGCGGTGACCGCGTAGGCCGCTTTGGAGGCCGAGAGGCTGCGTGTCGTGTTCATTGCTCCCACAATCGTTCTCGTCGGCGGACGGCCCCGGTCGAGGCCCCGCACAGCTGACGGGTTCCCTTGCGATGCGAAACCGATGCGCTCGGTTCGCCGGAAGATGTCTGCTCCGCACTACCCGGGGACGCCGGACACAAACCCGCGCCGTACCGCGAGCCCGGCACGGACTCGGGCGCCGGCGACGGGAGCGCGGTCGTCGTCGAGTTCGCCGACCGCGGGCAGAGCCGGGGCCGATCAACCTCCCGACCGGCCCCGGCCCACCGCCGGCTCACCGGCAGTTCCGAAAGTGTTCACATACCCCGGAATTCGACGATCGGCGCCGGATACACCGAGGCCGGAACACCGGCGCGCCACGGCCGCTGGATCTCCGCACCCGGCAGATGCGCGATCTCGGGCAGCCAGCGACGGACGTAAACCCCGTCGGGGTCGAACCGGTCGGCCTGGCGCAGAGGGTTCAGGACACGGCTCGACCGGGTGTCGGTCCCGGTGCCCGCGACCCACTGCCAGTTCAGCCGGTTGTTGGCGATGTCGGCGTCGACCAGCCAGCGTTCGAAGTGCTCCGCGCCCAGCCGCCAGTCCACCTTCAGCGTCTTGCTCAGAAAGCTGGCCGTGATCATGCGGGCGCGGCCGGGCTGCAGGCCCGTGGCCAGCAGTTGCCGCATGGCGGCGTCGACCATCGGGTAGCCGGTGTGGCCGGACTTCCAGACGTCGAAACCGTCGGGATCGTTCAGCCAGGTCCGCCCGTCCGGGCGGTAGTCATCGACGGCCACTTCCGGGCGGTCCGCGAGCACCTGGTGATGGAAGTCCCGCCATGCCACCTGCCGGACGAACGCCTGCCCGCCGGCGGAGGAGGCGTCGGTGCGGTAGACCACCTCGGTCGGCGACAGACAGCCGAAGTGCAGGTAGGGCGAAAGCCCCGAGGTGCCGTCTATCGTCAGCTGATCCTTGGTGTCCTCATAGTCGTCGACCGGCCCGGAAACCCAGTGCGACAGCAACTTCCGGCCCGTGGTCTCCCCGCCGACCTGCAAGTCCGGCGAACCCGGACCCGAGCAGAGATCGGCGAGATCGGGCAGCGGATCGCTCTCGATATCGGGCACCGTCACCCGCTCGGGCACGGGCAGCGGCCGCCGCATCGGCGTCTGGGACCAGCGCCGGTAGTACGGGGTGAACACCGCGTAGTGGCCGCGGCCGGTATCGGGTTTCATCTCCGCCGGATCGACGGCGGTGATGGAGGCGGGATGGGTCTTCACCTGACAGTCCAGGCTCGACAGCTCGTCGCGGATGGCCTCTTCGCGCTCGCGGCTGTAGCGGCTGACATCCTCGGCCAGATGCACCGTCTCGGCGCCGGTCTCGGCCGCCACCCGCGCGACCACCTCGGCCACCCGGCCGCGGCGCACCACCAGCCGCCCGCCCCGGCCGCGCAGTTCCGCGTCGAGCTCGGTCAGCGCGGCCAGCAGGAAGCGCACCCGGTTCGGAGCCTCGCGCACCCGCGCGACGATGGGCTCGTCGAGCACGAACAGGGGCACCACCGCATCGTCGCGCGCCGCGGCGGTGAGCATGGGGTTGTCGCGAATGCGCAGATCGCGACTGAACAGTGCGATGGAGACGGACATGACCCCAGCCTATCGCCGAAATGATGCGAAAACGATTCAACCCGGCGCGTCCGCGGGCATGTCCCGGACCGGACCCGGAGCATTCCGCCAACACAACCAGCGCCGACACCGCCGACTTCGCTATCGTCGGTATCGGCAACGACCGACGAGAGAACCGGCCGCGAACGATGGTCCGCGGCGACAGGAAAGGAACCACTATGGGTGTCAGTCTGGCCAAGGGTGGCAATGTCTCACTGTCCAAGCAGGCTCCGAATTTGACCGCGGTATCGGTGGGTCTGGGCTGGGACGTGCGCTCGACCACCGGCGCCGACTTCGACCTCGACGCCAGCGCGCTGGCCACCGACCCGAACCACAAGGTGTTGTCGGACAGCCACTTCGTGTTCTACAACAACCTCAAGTCCCCCGAGGGCAGCATCGAGCACACCGGCGACAACCTCACCGGTGAGGGTGAGGGCGACGACGAGACGATCAACGTCGATCTGGCGGGGACCCCGCCGACGATCACCAACATCTTCTTCCCGGTGTCGATCCACGACGCGCAGGCCCGGCAGCAGTCCTTCGGCCAGGTCCGCAACGCCTACATCCGCGTGGTGGACCGCGCCACCGGCGCCGAGCTCGCCCGCTACGACCTGACCGAGGACGCCTCGACCGAGACGGCCATGGTCTTCGGTGAGCTGTACCGCAACGGCGCCGAGTGGAAGTTCCGCGCCATCGGCCAGGGCTACGCCTCGGGCCTCGCGGGCATCGCTCGCGACTACGGCGTCAACCTCTGATCGATTCACGGCTTCGCGCCGTACGGGGGTAGACCGCACGGGCCGCGCACCGCAGGGTGCGCGGCCCGTTCCGTGTCCTCGAACCGTCCGGGCGCTGGCATCCCGCTTGTCGGGCGGTGTTCACGCCGGCGCACGGCGATCCGCGCGCGGCGGCGGTGGCGGCGGCGGGTCCGCCGGAGCGGTCGAATGCCGTAGCGCGGCAAGCTGCTTGGGAGAGAGACCGAACCAGCGGCGGCTGGCGCGGGTGTAGCTGCTCTGCTCGGAATAGCCGAGCTGGGTGGCGATCTGCCCGCCCGACAGATCGGTCGCGGCGAGGTCCCAGGCCTGTGCGCGGCGAACGTCGTCGAGTATTCGTTCGAAGGTCAGGCCCTGCTCCGCGAGGCGGCGCTGTAGCACCCGCGGATGCATGTTCATCGCGTGCGCGGCCTCGGTGAGACCGGCGCGATTCACCTCCAGCAGCCGGCGGACCAGGTGGTCGACATGGTCGGCCAAGGCCAGATCGTGCCGGATGGGGGCGAGATGCGTTTCCGCGAGCGCGCTGGCCGCGTCGTCACGATCGCGAATCTCCCTGTCCAGCAACAACGCCGGGAATTCGATGGCGTCGCGGCCGGAGTCGAACGTGACCTGTGGCCCGAATACCGCCCGATAGCTCTCGGCGGGCGCTCCGCGATGGTGGCGCATCGTCACCCGCAGCGGGAGAAAGTCCGCGCCGAGCAGCAGGTGAAAGACATCCATCGCGACACCCAGGCTCAATTCGGCCACCAGCGCGCGGTGCGGCAGTCCGCGCACCTCGAAATCGATGTCCAAGGCGGCCGTTTCCGAACCCTGCCGCACCGCGACACGAATAGCGGGACTGTAGGTGTGCAGATATCGTGACGCGCCTTCGAGGGCGTCCACGACATGCGCGGCATGGCGAATGATGACCGCCACCGGGCCGAGAATCGCGACGCTTTGCCGCTCGGCCAAGCGCAGGCCGATATCCGGGCAATCGAAGTCGGCCGCCGCGGCGCCCAGCAGGCGAGCCAGGGCGCTGAACGGGAGAAACGCGTCATGGTCGCCGACGACCGCGGGATCGACACCCTGACCTCGCAATAGTTCGCCGGCATCGCCGCCCAGATCGCGAACGACCTCGGGAAAACCCGACAGCGAAGTGCCCCGAATCAAGTCGGTCATAGTCGTCAATTGTCAAACAATAGTCGCGCGAAGACAAGTTTTGGTGTCCGCACCGGGCGCATAGTGAATAGGCATCGGCACAATTCATTCGAATTCGAAAGATCTGCGCCGATCCAATCGGAGCCAATTAATTTGACGCGCTTGATAATTCACTGTCGGCGCATGCGGCAATCGAGAACAGTCGAGTCTTGTCGCCCGCATTCGAGCCGACCCGCACAGGAAGCACTGGGAGACAATGAATATTCGGAAGTCCACCTACGCGGTCACCCTGGCCGCGGCTGTTGTTCCGGTGGTACTGGCCGCCACCGCCCCTTCCGCGACCGCCGCCGATCCCGCTTCGGCCGGGGTCCCCGCCGCGACGGTCCCCGCCGATCAGCAGCCCGCCCAGCCCGGCGCGATCGACCCCCAGCGCATCGGTGACGCCGCGAATGCCGGTGCAGCGCAGGGCGCGAGCAACGGCCTGACCTACGGCATGCAGAACGGCGCGGCCATCGGCGGCGTGGCGGCGGCCGTACCCGGCGCGATCGCCGGAACCGGAATCCTGACCCCCGTGGGGGCAACCGTGGGCACCGTGGTGGGCGGCGCCGTCGGCGGCACGGTGGGCTGCGTCATCGGGGGCGCCATCATCCCGCTCGCCGGATGCCTGATCGGCACTCCCGTCGGCACGGTCGTGGGCGGTGTCGCCGGAGCTGCCGTCGGGACCGCCGCGGGCGCGACCGCCGGTGCGGCCCTGGGCGCGGCGGTGACCGCGCCGGTCGGTATCGCCGCGGGCGGAGCGATCGGCGGAGCCCTCGGCGCGGCCGGTGGGGCGGCCGAAGGCGCCGCCGACAGCGCCTCTCAGGAGTACGCCCGCGAAAACGACGCCCAGCAGGGGCTGCCCGAACCGGCCCCGGCCGAGGAGGCTGTATCGGACCCGGCTCCCGCGGTCGCGCCGATCCCCGATCCCGCGGCCGCGCAGGCTCCGGTCGACGCGCCCGCTCTCGAACCCTCTCCCGTCGATGCGGTGGCGCCCGACCTGCCGCCCGCGCCCGCCTTCGATCCCGCTCCCCCCGCCGCGGTTCCGCTGCCCGCGCTTCCGATTCCCGATCCGGCAGCCGCGGTCGACGACTTCGTTCAGAACACCGTGCAGCAGGCCATCACCCTGTTCAACCTGCCGGTCCCGGCACCGCGGTGACCTCCGGTCGGTCGCCGGACCCGGCAGGATTCGGGTCCGGCGACCGTCGTACCTCAGACCAGCGGTGTGAAATCCCGATTCGCGATGTAGTCCGGACGCGGCTCATCGGCGGCGAACGGCTCGACGAGGGCGTTCTCCACGCTGTTGAAGACGAGGAAGATGTTCGAGCGCGGGAACGGGGTGATGTTGTTCGACGAGCCGTGCATGATGTTCGAGTCGAACACCAGGGCCGAACCCGGTTTGCCCGTGAACTGGGTGATTCCGCACTGCGCCGCGAGTTCGACGATGTCTGCGCCGCGCGGCACGCCGACCTCCTGGCTCCGCAGCGACTCCCGGTAGTGGTTGGCCGGGGTCTCACCCTGACAGGGCACGAACGTGCGATGCGAGCCCGGCATGAGCATCAGGCTGCCGTTGAACGGGAAGTTCTCGGTCAGCGCGATGGACACGCTCACCGCGCGCGGCGCGGGCATGCCGTCCTCGGCGTGCCAGGTCTCGAAATCCGAATGCCAGGAGAAGCCCGCACCCGACAGCCCGGGCATGTAGTTGATCCGGCTCTGATGCAGGTAGACCTCTGAACCCAGGATCTGGCGGGCGAGCCCGGCGATCCGGCTCTCGCGCACCAGATCCGCGACCATGGAGCTGAGCTCGTGCACCGCGAAGATCGAGCGCACCCGCCGGGAGCCCTTCTCGATCACCAGGCGCTCGTCGAGCATGAGTTCCGGGTCGCCGGTCAGCCGCGTCACCTCGGTGGCGAAATCGGTCACCTCGGCGCGATGCAGCAGGCGGTCCATGATCGCGAAGCCGTCGGTGTCGAAGGTGTCCAGGCCGTCGGATTCGATCGTGCCCCACACCGTGGGGTCCACCCGTCGGCGATGGGGTGCGGGAGCGAGCGTCCGGGTCGGGTAGCGGTCGAGGGTTCGGTTGTCGGTCAACGACATTCGGTGAAAACTCCTGGGGTCATCGATTAGTAGGGGCGGCGGCGGTATGCACCGCTGTCGCCACCGCACTGGGCGGTGACCCGTTCAGGCTGGCAAATCAACATTGAGGAACCCGTGTGCGCGGTTTGAGTTTCCGTGTCGGTCGGATGTCGGTTCGCGGTCGAGATCGCGGCACGAGGTTGGATACGAGCCTCGTGCGCCGGCCGACAAGCCCCGCACACACAACGTCACCGCCAGTGCCATCGCGTGCTCTTTCGGAATCTGACGGCCACCATCGGACCATTGCTGGGCGGTGAACCGGCAGATGCCCATCAGGCCCGCCGCGACGAGACGGGCTTGGTCGAGGTCGGTGTCCAGGTCGCGGGCCAGAATCCCGGCGACCGCGTGCACGCAATCGTCCACCGCGCGATCGGTACAACGGCGAACGGATGGTTCGCTCGGCAGCGTGGTGTCGAAGAGCATGCGGAAGCTGTCGGGGTCGTATTCGACGAAATCGAAGTAGACACCCACCGCCGCGCGGGCTCGGGCGAGGTTGTCGGCCCTGATGTTCATGGCCCGCCGGACTTCGGAAACCAATCTGTCCGCGTGCGCCTGGACCACTTCCGAGTACAGCTCCAACTTGCTCGTGAAGTGTTTGTACACAATCGGTTTGCTGATTCCGGCGCGAACCGCGATCTCCTCCATCTGCGTCGCGTGGAAACCACGCCGGGCGAAGACTTCGCCCGCGGCGGTCAGCACACGCCGCTGTTGCGCCTCGGCGGCCGCGCGCCGGCTCGGGCCCCGTCGTGGCAATTCCCGCACACCGGCGACTCCGCGGCCCTGCTCAGGCATCGTCCACACCATTCGACCTCACCGCATTCCGCCGGGGGCCGAACGAGCTCGACCCACGAAGCAGATTGTCAGCACTATTGGCATAGCGTCAATACGGTGTGGCGTAGTTATCGCAAAGCTCGAGGTGGGCGCGAGCCCTCGCCGAGACGGAGATCCCGGGATGTGGCCGCGCTGCGTGCGACAGCGCGACCTTCGACACGGACCCTCAGAGTTGAAGCAGACGCGCCTTCGCCTCGGCGTACTCGGCGCCGAGCCGTTCGACGAGGTCGGCGACGGGCAGCACGGCATCGGTCGTGCCGATGCCCTGGCCCGAACCCCAGATGTCGCGCCACGGCTTGGCTTCGGGACCCGCGGGCTCCTCGGTGCCGAAATTCATCACCGACGGGTCGCGATCCCCGAGGCTGTCGGGGTCGAGGCCCGCGGCGGAGATGCTGGGGCGCAGGTAGTTTCCGGGCACGCCGGTGAAATGACTGGAGTAGACGATGTCGGCGGCACCGGAGTCCACGATCATCTGCTTGTAGCCGGGCACCGCGTTGGCCTCGTCGGTGGCGATGAACGCCGATCCGATGTAGGCCAGGTCGGCGCCGGCGGCCTGCGCGGCCAGGATCGAGCGGCCGTGCCCGATGGCGCCCGACAGCAGCAGCGGACCGTCGAACCAGGCCCGGATCTCCTGTACGAGGGCGAACGGCGACTGCGCGCCCGCGTGCCCGCCCGCGCCGGCCGCGACCGCGATCAGCCCGTCGGCCCCGCGCTCGACCGCCTTGTGCGCGAACACATCATTGATCACGTCGTGCAGCACGATCCCGCCGTAGGAGTGCACGGCCTCGTTCACATCGGGACGAGCGCCGAGCGAGGTGATGACGATCGGCACCTGAAATTCGACGACGGTGGCGAGGTCTTCCTCGAGCCGGTCGTTGCTCTTGTGCACGATCAGGTTCACCGCGAACGGCGCGGCCGGCTGCTCCGGGTTGTCCGCGTCGTACTTGGCCAGGTCCTCGGTGATACGCACGAGCCACTCCCGGAACTGGGCGTGCGGACGAGCGTTGAGCGAGGGAAACGACCCGATCACTCCCGCCTTGCACTGCGCGATGACGAGCTCGGCCCCCGAGACGATGAACATGGGCGAGGCGACCGCGGGCAGACGCAGTCGATCGAACAGGATGGGCGGCAGGCTCATCGGTGCATTTCCTTCACATCAGGTCGACATTCGCGAGCGGGCCACGGTTCACATATGCCCGGTCGCGACAACCCGCGCGCGGCGGGGCGGATACGAACCCGATCGTAATTGGAACGGGGACCTGTTCCCGACCGGAGTTGCCAGCCCGGCACGTTCGCGAGGGCCTCGGGCGTATTTCAGACCGCCTACGAGCCACCAGACAACAATCAGCATCAACTGCCGACAATGGCAACTACACGAAACTACAGGTCGGAAGCGTGTTAACTGCCGAGCGAGCCCTTCCGGGCTACGATCGGGCAATGCGGTCCATTTGGAAGGGCTCCATCGCGTTCGGGTTGGTCAACGTCCCGGTGAAGGTTTATACCGCCACCGAGGACCACGACATCAAATTTCATCAGGTCCACGCCGCCGACGGGGGGCGTATTCGCTACGAGCGGTTGTGCACCGTCGACGGGCAGCCTGTGCAGTACGCCGATATCGACAAGGCGTACGAATCTCCGGACGGGGACCGGGTGATCCTGACCGACGAGGATTTCGCGAAACTGCCGGCCGCCGAGAAACACGAGATCCCGGTATTGCAGTTCGTACCGACCGAACAGATCGACCCCATTCTGTTCGACAAGAGCTACTACCTCGAACCCGATTCGACCACGCCCAAAGCCTATGTGCTGCTGGCGAAGACGCTCGAGCGAACCGACCGGATCGCGCTGGTGCACTTCACCTTGCGGCAGAAGACCCGGCTGGGGGCGCTGCGGGTGCGGGACGGGGTGCTGACGCTGCAGACGCTGCTGTGGCCGGACGAGGTGCGCTCGGTGGCGTTCGAGAAGCTGGACGGGGTGCCCGCGCCCAAGCCGCAGGAACTGAAAATGGCCGAAACCCTGGTCGATACGCTGTCCGACGATTTCGATCCGACCCTGTACGTCGACGAATATCAGATCGAATTGAAGAAGCTCCTGGACGAGGCGATCGCCAGCGGCAGCACCAAGGTCACCCGCGCGCCCGAGTCCGCCGCACCCGAAATGGATGCCGAGGTCGTGGATCTGGTGGCCGCATTGCAGCGCAGCCTGGAAGCCTCCGGCCGCGGCGGCGCGAAATCCGCACCCGCCAAGGCCGCGAAATCCACCGCGAAGGCCGCGACGCCCGCCAAGAAAGCCGCCGCCAAGAAGACCGCGAAGAAAGCGCCCGCCAAACAGGCTCGCAAAGGCGCGTGAGCACGGCGGGCGATCCCCGGGGCCCGATTACTGGCAAACTGTCGGCTATGGAACCCGCCATAGCCATCGTGCCCATGGGGCTCGGCCATCTCCGCCAGGTCCTGGATCTGGGCTACGAGGTGTTCGACACCAATACCAAGCCCTACACGTCCTGGTCGCTCACCTCGGTGGCGGAACACCTGGACAGCCCCAGCCGCTCCTGCTGGGTCGCGGTGGACTCCGATCGCGTGGTGGGATTCGTGCTCGGCTCCATGGAGTTCGAACTCCGCGACGACTGGGCGTATCTGGAATGGATCGCCGTCGCGCCCGACATGCAGGGCCGCGGGATCGCCGGCCGGTTGATGAACGCCTGTTGCGAAACCCTGTTCAACAGCGGCGCGCGGCGCATCGTCACCGACGTCGAGAACCACAACACCGCCTCGGCCTCGCTCATGAAGCGCAACGGTTTCACCGAGGGCACCACCGTGACGCTGTTCGTGAAGCCCAATCCCGCACCGGGTTTCGAGGACTCCCCCGTCGAGGGCGACAGTGAGCAGATCACTTTGACCCCCGGCACCAAGCGCGAACTCATCCGCAAGGGCCGCATCGCCGGCGAGGGCGGGCGGGCGCGGATTCCGCGCTGAAAGACCCGGGCGCGGGCACCGGCGACACCGAACCTGTCGGACCCCGTCGCTACGGTGTCCGCCATGACCGACAGCACCATGGACGCCATCAACGCCGCCGTCACCCTGGGCCGGGAGGGCGACGCCGCGCGGGCGCGGGAACAGCTTGCCGCGCTCTGGGATTCGGTCGGGGCGAACGGCGACGCGCTGCATCGGGTGACCATCGGGCATTTCCTGGCCGATCTGCACGACCATCCGGCCGACGCGCTCACCTGGGACGTGCGCGCGCTGGACGCCGCGGACGCGCTCACCGACGCCCGGGCGCGCGAACATCATTCGACGCTGCAGGTCAGCGGGTTCTATCCGTCGTTGCACCTGAATCTCGCCGACAACTACCGGCGGCTGGGCGCGTTCGAGACCGCTCAGCGGCACCTGCTGGCCGCCCGCGACCGCCTGGACGTGCTCGACGACGACGGGTACGGCTCGGTCGTGCGGGCGGGGGTGGAGAATGTCGCGCGGGCGCTGGCGGAGCAGTCCACCGAGCGGCTGGCGACGCACTGAAACGATGATGCGCACAGGGGTTTTCGCGAGGCTTGTGCCCCGATGAGACAAATGTGCGCCGTACCGGACGAATCCGGTACGGCGCACATCAGGTTCGGACCGTGATCAGCGCGCGTTATCGGTGCACGCGGACAGGATCACCTTGGCCGCCCGCGGCGAGGACGAGCCCAGATCCGGGAACTGCGGCGCGCTGTTGCCCAGCACGTCGGTCGCACCCTTCTCCGCCTCGGCCTTGGTCGGCGCCCACGCCCAGCCGAAGCGGGTGTCCGCGCCCTGCGACACCGCACCGCAGGCATTGGCGAAACGAACGACCGACTCGCAGTCGTTCTGCCCGCACTTGGCGATAGCGGCGCTCTCCGCGGCACCGTAGCTGCCGTAGTTGACCGCGTACGCCACGTTTCCGGTGCTCCGCGAGAGCGCGAGCGCCCCGAAGAGATCACCGGCAGCCGCGGTGAACACCGGCTCTTCTCCCGCCGCCGAGGCGGGCCCTGCGGCCATGGCACCCATCGCCGCCATCGACATGATCGCGAGGCCCATTCCGGCCTTGCGCAGCAACGACATTCGATACTCCCCGTCATGAATTTGTCAGAACGGGTCGAATTCTTGTCGAGCGCCGAACCAATGTCCAATTGGAACTGGACAGTCTCCAACATTAGGAAGTTTGCCGGTATGGGCATTGCCCGCCCGGCGAACTGCACATCGACCCGGGGAGATCGTCTCAGACGCGACGCATAACCGAGACGACTTTGCCGAGTATCGTGGCCTTGTCACCGTCGATGACGCTGTAGGCGGGGTTGCGCGGTTCCAGGTAGACGTGTCCGTTGCTGCGGCGATACACCTTCACCGTGGCCTCGCCGTCGATCATGGCCGCGACGATCTCACCGGAATGCGCTTCGCTCTCCTGCCGAATGACGACGATGTCGCCGTCGCAGATTGCGGCCTCGATCATCGAGTCACCACGCACCCGCAGACCGAATACGGTGCCGCGACCCACCAATTCCCGGGGCAGCGAGAGAATGTCGTCGGTGTGCTGTTCGGCGAGGATCGGGGCGCCCGCCGCGATATCGCCGACGACCGGAACCGACACCGTATTCTCCGAGTCGGCCCGGGTGTGCGACGACTTCAGGAACAACCGCACATCCATGGGCCGGGTGACGGATTCGCTGCGGGTCAGGAATCCGCGATCCTCCAGCGCCTTCAGATGCCTGGACACCGATGACCCCGACCGCAATCCCACCGCCTCGCCGAGCTCACGGGTGCTCGGCGAATACCCGTGCCGCTGCACCCAATCCCGGATCGCGGCCAGAATCTGCTGCTGGCGCGGGTGCAGGGTGGAGGTGTCGAGATGCTCGAATCCATCGAAGTCGTCGTATCCGGTCACCCGCGCATCCTACGGCGCGGGCGCCCGGTTACCCGATCCCGACGGGTTCGGTCCCCCGTGTGTCGGGCGAGTGGACTAGTTTGGTCCGCGTGAGTTGCGAATTCATCGTCCTACCGGCCGATTCCGTCGCCGCGCCGCACGAGGTCGCCGGCTACCTGGAATCCCGACTCGGAACCCCCGCCGCGGTCAGCCTAGGTCTGATCCTGGCCGACCTGTGGCGCTGGAACACCGAGATTCCGGTGTGGAACGGCCGCATCATCCTCGAACCCGCGGGCGACTGCATCCGCATCTCGGTGCCCGAGCACGCCGCCTGGCGGGCGCTGCTGTGGATCGAAGAACTCATCGCCGACACCGATTTCGCGCTCTACGATCCGACGGACGGCACCCTGGAGCGGGCCGAACCGCGCAAGCTGCGGGTCAATCTCGGCGGCGCGCGCTACTTCCGCACCCTCACCCCGCGGCAATTGCGTTCCTGGATACCGCAATTGCACGTGCTGACGAACAAGCCGTTCCTGATCGTGGACGAACCCGGCAACGAGGGCACCTTCATCCAGACGTATCGGGAAGCGCCGGACGAGTACATCCTGGAATACCGGGACGGGGACATGGTCACCACCAGCGTGCAGGATCCGCTACTGGTGGCGCGCCTGATGTGGGATTGGGTCAACGACCGGCACGAGGCCCTGAACGAATTGCACTGGGAACCGGTGTCCTGACCGGGCCGCGGTGCCCGGGCGGGTGTTCTAGTAGTAGAAGCACACCAGCCCGGTGCCGTTGTCCTGGCAGACGCGCAGCCACTCGACCAGATCGGCGACCGATGCCCGCACGGTGTCGTCGGCCAGCCGGTCGAGGTCGGCGTCCGCGAAAATCTCGGCCAGCGACTTGATCTCGCGATTGTCGAGGTAGCCGATGCTCGGGAAGTCCTCGATCTCGGGCAGGTTCACCGGCGATCCGCTCAGCACCAACTCGGACGGATCGAAGTCCACGCCGATCTCGGCCAGCGCGTTCTGCACCAGGGCGAAATACCCGAATCGCATACCGGCCCAGTGCGCGTTGTTCAGCTGAGTGCCGCTGTGCCGGCACAGCGCCTCGAGCGCGTGCCCGTAGGACGGCCCGAAGTCACGGTGCATGGGTTCCCCGCGCAGCAGCTGCCGAATGACGTCGCCGGGCGTGAGTCCCACGTCCTCGGCCTCGTCGAGCCGCTCGAGCACATTGGCAGGCGCCGATCGCACGATATCGTCGACGAACTCCTGGCCATACGACCCGATCAACCGAAGGCCTTCCAGGTCAACGGCATACGGACTGACAACGTAGGACACGACTCCCCTTCCGGCACGGTCGGCACACCCTAACAGTCCCGCCGGGTCACGTGGGATCCGCTGTGGCCGGGGACGCCCTCAGCCCAGCACGTGCGGCAGGCCCGCCCGGTAGCGCTGGGCGTCGAGCTGTTTGAGCGGCTCGAAGATCGGCGGTGCGAACAGCGGATAGATGGGTGCGCGGGCGGCGTTGTCGGCGGCCGCGTCGAGGATGGCGTTGGCGGCGGTGCGGCCGGATTCGTTGGCGCCCTCCATGGTCGCCAGATCGATATGGGTGCGGACGTGATCGCCCGCGAAGAAGAGATTCTCGATGCCGCAGTGCGAGGTGGGGCGATGGTCGTAGGAGCCCGCGGTGTTCACCAGCAACGGGGTGTCGTTGACGGCGGCGCCGCCGTCCCAGTGCACTCCGGGATCCAGGAACCAGGAGTGGATGTCCTCGTCGCGCAGCCAGCCGGTGCCGGTGTTGAGCCAGGCCTTGAGCTGGGCCCATACTTCCTGCGCCACTTCGTCTTTGGTGCACTGCTTGGCGGTCTTGCCGAACAGGATGCCCGGGGTGTCCCAGTCCGAGACGTCCACCGACAGGCATTCGCGAACGGTGCCGTCGCCGTAGCGGGCGGCGAAATCGCCCACCCACATGGGAGCTTGGCGCAGCGCGGTCAGCGCCCAGGGTGAGCCGAGGGCCGCGACATGTCCTTCGGGGAGTTCGGTCGGGGTGGTCAGGTAGTACTGGATGCCGACCATCCAGTCGACCTCCAGGTTCCGCATGCCGTCCAGGCTCGGATCGGCGTTCAGGATCGAGTCGTTCAGCAGCGGCACGGTGCGCTCGACCGGCATGGCGCACACATACCAGTCCGCTTCCACCCGGCCGACCCCGGACACACTCGCCCCGCTGATCCGGCCGCCGTCGAACTGGAGCCCGGTCGCCTTGGCCCCCATGACGAATCGCACGCCGCGCCCGCGCAGGTGGTCCACCCACGGGTCGATCCACGCCTCGTTGGTGGGACGGTTGAGAATGCGATCGACGCCGCCTTGATAGCCCGGCACCAGGCCGGTTCCGGCCAGCACCAGCGCCTCGCCGATCGTGCCGATGGTGCGCGCGGAACTGCGATGCGGCTTGGCGGCCACGGTGATTCGGGTCAGGGCGTTCACCAGGTACTCGCGGTAGGCGGTCGACTTTCCGTTCGCCTGCATGACATCGGTCCAGGACCGGTACTCCCATTCCCCGAAGCGCCGTTCGGTGGAGCTGGTGAACCAGCGCATCATCTGCTGGACGAAGAACGCCAGTTCGGCGGGCGGCAGCTGCGGAATGAAGCCCACCGCGCCGGAGATGGTCGACTGGATCACCTCGGGGGTCAGCTGGGCCAGGCCGCCGACCTCCACCGGGAGCACGATCGGGGCCAGGTTCGGGAAGCCCGCCGTGGTCGCCTCGACCCGCACGAGATTGTCCGCGACGCCGTTGCCGTTGCCCGCGAACGGGATTCGGCTCATGGTCTCGGGCACGTGCTGATAGCAGCCGGGGAAGAACCGGAACCCGTGCTCCCCCGGCAGGTCCGCACGGCCGCCCGCCGCGGTGCCCGGCACCGGCATGCTGCGGGCCTTGCCGCCCAGCGCGAGCGGTTCGTAGACGGTGACCTCGTAGCCGCGATCGATGAGTTCGTGCGCGGTGGTCAGCCCCGAGACGCCGCCGCCGAAGACGGCGACCGATCGGCCGGGCGCGGCGGCGCGGGCACGCAGCGGCCCGGCCGCGGGGAGTGTGACCGCCGCCGCGGCCAAGGCGGTGCCGCGCAGCATGTTTCGTCGGGAGATGGCGGGGACGGGCGTATCGGGTCGGCGGTTCACGGAGCACTCCTGGGACGTGGGATGGATGGGCGCGGAGGGTGTGCGGAGACGGTGCGAACGGATGAGATGCGGAGCCGCCGCGGACGGCAGGAGCCTCGGGACGGTGCGGCGAAGCGCCCGCGGAGGCGGTGACGGCGAAGAGGTGGACGGGCAGGGTGCGCGCCGCCGCCGAGTGGCAATGGCGGGCCGGAGGTGGCAGGGATATCGGGGACCGGAGGTAGCGGGGAATGGCGGGATCGGCGGGTGGCGGAGTGAGTGGAAACGATGAGCCGGGGCGGGCGGCGGGCGGGGCGAGCAGCTCGGACGCGGCATCGCCGCGTGTGCGGCGAAGTGCCGAGATCGCGGCCGAATCAGCTCGGCGAACCGACGGCGGTGTCCGTCCGCGCGGGCAGGGGCGGCAGGCCGTCCCAGCGGGCGCGCAGGCGCTGATGGTGTTCGGTGGCGGTGTCAAGCAGTTCGCGCACGAGCGTGTGCGCCACGGGGACCGGTGCGTGCCTGCGCACCGCGCGGGCGGCCAGTTGCGCCGAAACACGCAGCGGCAGCATCTGTTCCGGCGGGCGTACGCGGGTCATGACTTCCAGCACCCGGGCGGCCAGGCCCGGATCGGCGTCCGCGGCGCGATACAACTCCACCTCCAGCGGAGTCATGGCCGCGCCGCGGGCGAGCCGATTGGTCCACTGATAGATGGGCAGGCAGTCCAGTTCCCGCTGCCGCTCCCAGCCGAGCAGCGCGGCGTCCAGGGCGACCGGATCGTCCAGCACGGGTGCGGCGGCGCGCGCGAGCAGCCCGCCGTACCGCAGCGCGTCCCGAATGCCCTGCGCGGTGATGGGATCCTTGAAATGGCCGGCGTCGCCCGGCAGGGCCCAGCCGGGACCGGACGAGCGGCGAAAGTACGAGACCAGGTCGAAGGCCGTGCGCACGCGGCCGGCCGGCGTGCAATCCCGCAGGCGCGCGGCCAGTTCCGGGATCTCGGCGATGAAGTTGCGGTACAGCGGCTCGGCCGCGCGCACCCCACGCTCGGCGCGCTCGATCGGCGGCTGGATCAGGCACAGCACCAGATCGCCGTCGCAGGGGAACGCGGTGCCGAGCAGATCACCGCTGCGCCACTGCGCCGCGATCCCGCGCTGTCCGGGATGCGCGTCGTGCCAGTAGCCGAAGTAGCAGGCCCGGCCACTGGGGGCGTCGCGGTAGGGCGTCTGGGCCCCCACCAGCCGGGCGACGGTGCTGCGCCGTCCGTCCGCGCCGATGACCAGCGGGGCGCGCACCTCGGTGAGCACGCCGCCGCGGTCGCGGTAGCGGACGCCCGCGACGCGGTCCCGCTCGTGGATCAATTCGGTGACCAGCGCGCCCTCGCGCAGATCCGCGCCGTGGTCGCGGGCCGTGCTCACCAGGGCCGCGTCCAGGCCCGAACGGCGCACGCACAGTGCGTAATTCACGCCGCCGACCGGTGCGAAGTCGGTGCGCACCGCGTAGCCCGCGCCACCGGCGAAGGCCGTGTGCAGCTTGGGCGCGCCCAGCGCCAAGACCCGCTCGAGCGCGCCGAGCGCCGCCAGCTCGGCGACGCCGGTGGGCCACAGCAGATGCGTGGACAGCGTGTCGGACGGGAAGCGCCCGCTGTCCAGGCCGATGACCCGTCTACCCGCACGGGCGAATTCGATGGCGGCCGCGGTACCGGCGCACCGCGTTCCGACTATGACGACTTCGGCGTATTCAGTGCGCATCGAAACTCCCGCGACGGGACATAGTGTTCGGACACCATGTCTCACATGAGAGAGTGAGATGGAAAACGTCTCTTGTCAATACTTTTCGCTCCACCTCGGCGTGTCACCCGCGTTGCGGCACAATGGCCCCATGACTCCCCCGTCGCACCGTCACCGCAGTGCCACACCCGGGGAGCTCGCATGCCCTCACTGACCCGCGCCCCGGGCGCAGGGCGCGCCCAGCGCGACGAACGCCGCGAGGCCGTCGAACGGCGAGTGCTGTCGGCGGTCGACGAACTCCTCGGCGGCGGCGCGACCTTCACCGAACTCGCGGTCCAGCGCATCGCCGCCGAGGCCGACATCGCGCGCTCGACGTTCTACCGCTACTTCCCGGACAAGAGCCGGCTACTGATCCGCATGGCCGAACTCGCCACCGACGATCAGTTCAGCGCGGCCGAGCAGTGGTGGTCCGGCAGTCACGCCGACGGCGAGGACGGCGTCGTGCACGCCATGCGCCTGATGATCGAAGGCTCCCGCCCGCACGCCCAACTCCTGCGCGCCCTGTCCGAGGTCTCGACCTACGACCCCGACGTCGGGCAGTACTGGCGCGGCCGGATAGCCTCCTTCGTCGCCCTGGTCTGCGAACGCCTGCACACCGATCAGTCCGCGGGCCGCCTGCCCGCCCGCGTGGACATCACCGCCACCGCGATCGTCCTGACCTGCATGGTCGAGCGCTCGATCGACTTCCTGCTCGGCACCGAGGCGGTGACCGACGAGCAAATGGCCCGCTCCCTCGGCCGCGCCATCTGGCTCACCACCTACGGCGACGCTCCGGCCTGAGCGGCGGGCCGGTACGGCGACCGGCGATGCGCTCGAAACTCGGTGCGATCACAGAACTTTCGACGCCCAGCGGCCACAGATACATCAACCCAGGGCACGCCCGCACGGCACAACGCCCCCGAATCCCGGTGCCGCTACTTTTCGGGGCACACCGAAATCTTCTGAATAGAAGGCGTTTCGAATAGCTTTCTCGCCATGAAGCACACTGCACTCCGCTGCACCGTGGCCGCGCTCGCCGTCGCGGGTGCGGTGGTCTCCGGCAGCGGTTCGGCCGCGGCCGATATCGCCCTCGCGCCCGCCGACCCCGCGGCCGCGACGGTCGCGGACGAACCGTCGTACAGCGGCAGCACCAATGTCCCGCTGTTGAATTCGCTGTCCTCGGGCGTCTCGTCCCTGGTGCCACCGAAACTGCTGCCGGATCTGGTCAACAGCGGCAGCGGGCAGGTGCTGTACCCGCCGGTCCGGGACGCGGTGATCCTTCCGCTGTACTGTGCCGTTGTAACGCTCAGCGGTACTCCCAACTGCGGCATGGGAGCGGGTCCGCTGCCCGGCCGTTGATACCCGGCGGCGATCGCAGCCACCACGACGCGCGTGAAACAACAACCGCCCCCGCCGAATCGGCGGGGGCGGTCATGTATACCGAAGTCAGACGGTGAAGCCCAGGGCGCGCAGCTGCTCGCGGCCGTCCTCGGTGATCTTGTCGGGGCCCCACGGCGGCATCCAGACCCAGTTGATCTGCAGGTCCTCGACCAGGCCGCTACGAACCAGGGCGTTGCGGGACTGGTCCTCGATCACGTCGGTCAGCGGGCACGCCGGGGACGTCAGGGTCATGTCCAGCTTGCAGATGCCGTCGGTGACCTTCATGCCGTAGACCAGTCCCAGATCGACGACGTTGATCCCGAGCTCGGGGTCGACCACGTCGCGCATGGCCTCCTCGAGATCCTCGAGGAACTTGATCTCTTCCTCGGTCAGCTCGGCTTCGGGCTCGGTGGCCTCGACCGCGGCGGAATCCGACTGGGCGGCAGTCACTTCGGCGGCCGGTTCGGCCGGGACGGGCGTGGTGTCACTCATCGTTCTTCTTCTCCCCGTTCGACATCGACGGTTTGGTCTCCTCGGCGGAGGCGATCTGCACGACCGCGTCCTTGAACGCCATCCAGCCCAGCAGCGCGCACTTCACGCGCGCCGGGTACTTGGCCACACCGGCGAAGGCGATGCCGTCGCCGATCACATCCTCGTCGCCCTCGAGGGTGCCGCGGCTGGTGATCATCTCGTTGAACGATTCGACCACCTTCAGCGCCTGCTGCACCGGCAGGCCGATGACCTGATCGGCCAGCACCGAGGTCGACGCCTGGCTGATCGAGCAGCCCTGGCCGTCGTAGGAGACGTCCTCGACGTCACTGTTCTCGTCCAGGCGCACACGCAGCGTGATCTCGTCACCGCAGGTCGGGTTGACGTGATGCACCTCGGCGCCGAAGGGCTCGCGCAGCCCCCGGTGGTGCGGGTGCTTGTAGTGATCCAGGATCACTTCCTGGTACATCTGCTCCATGCGCATGATCTATGCAACTCCGAAGAAGCTCTGAGCCTTCCGCACCGCCGCGAGCAGCGCGTCCACCTCGTCGAGGGTGTTGTAGACGGCGAACGACGCGCGGGCCGTGGCGGCGACGCCGAACTTGCGGTGCAGCGGCCAGGCGCAGTGGTGGCCGACGCGGATCGCCACACCCTCGTCGTCGAGGATCTGGCCCACGTCGTGGGCGTGGATGCCGTCCACCACGAAAGCCACGGCGCCGCCGCGATTCTCGGTGTCGGCGGGGCCAACGATGCGCACGCCGGGAATCTTGCTCAGCCCGTCGAGCGCATGCGCGGTCAGCGAATGCTCATGGGCGGCAACCGCGTCCATGCCGAGCGCCTCCAGATACCGCACGGCCGCGCCCAATCCGACGACCTGCGAGGTCATCGGCACGCCGGCCTCGAAACGCTGCGGCGGAGCGGCGTAGGTGCTGTGGTCCATGAAGACGGTCTCGATCATGGAACCGCCGGTGATGAACGGCGGGGTCTGCTCGAGCAGCGAGTAGCGCCCGTACAGCACGCCGACGCCGGACGGCCCGAGCATCTTGTGCCCGGAGAAGGCCGCGAAGTCCACGTCCAGCTCACGGAAGTCCACGGCCATGTGCGGCACCGACTGGCAGGCGTCGAGCACGACCAGCGCGCCGACTTCCCTTGCGCGGCGTACCAATTCGTCCACCGGTGCGACCGCACCGGTCACGTTCGACTGATGCGTGAACGCGACCACCTTCGTGGCGGGCGAGAGCTCGAGCGAATCGAGATCGATCCGGCCGTCGTCGGTGACCCCGTACCACTTGAGCGTGGCACCGGTCCGGCGCGCGAGTTCCTGCCACGGCACCAGATTCGCGTGATGCTCGAGCTCGGTCACGACGATCTCGTCGCCCGGGCCCACGTGGTACGGGAACCGCGCGTCACCGAACGCGTTGGCCACCAGGTTGAGCGATTCGGTCGCATTCTTGGTGAACACGATCTCGTTCACGCCCGCGCCCACGAACCGGGCGATGTCGGCGCGTGCGCCCTCGTACGCATCGGTGGCCTCTTCGGCCAGCTGATGAGCACCACGGTGCACCGCCGCGTTGTGCTGGGTCAGGAATTCGCGTTCCGCGTCCAGCACCTCCGTCGGCCGCTGCGAGGTGGCGCCCGAGTCCAGGTAGACCAGGGGTTTGCCATCGCGCACAGTGCGGCTCAGGATCGGGAAGTCGGCCCGGATGCGGGCGACGTCCAGGGCGGGCACCGTGGTCGTCATAACTAGGCTCCTACAGCAGCAGAGGTGAAGCGCACGTAGCCGTTCGAGTCGAGTTCTTCGGCGAGTTCCGCGCCGCCCTCGGCGACGATGCGACCGCCGACGAACACGTGCACGAAGTCCGGCTTGATGTAGCGCAGGATGCGGGTGTAGTGGGTGATCAGCAGGACGCCGCCCTCTTCGCGCTCCTTGTAGCGGTTCACGCCCTCGGAGACGATGCGCAGTGCGTCCACGTCCAGGCCCGAGTCGGTCTCGTCCAGGATCGCGATCTTCGGCTTGAGCAGGCTCAGCTGCAGGATCTCCTGGCGCTTCTTCTCACCGCCGGAGAAGCCCTCGTTGACCGAGCGGTCGACGAACGCAGGATCGATCTCCAGCTCGGACATCGACTCCTTGACTTCCTTGACCCAGGTGCGCAGCTTGGGGGCCTCGCCGCGGATCGCGGTGGCGGCGGTGCGCAGGAAGTTGGACACCGAGACGCCGGGGACCTCGACCGGGTACTGCATGGCCAGGAACAGGCCGGCGCGAGCGCGCTCGTCGACCGACATCTCCAGCACGTCCTCACCGTCGAGGGTGATGGTGCCCGAGGTGACGGTGTACTTGGGGTGACCGGCGATGGCGTAGGACAGGGTCGACTTGCCCGAGCCGTTGGGGCCCATGATCGCGTGCGTCTCACCGGAGCGCACGGTCAGGTTGACGCCCTTCAGGATCTTGATCGTCTCGCCGGACTCGTCGGGGTTCGCGACCTCGACGTGCAGGTCCTTGATTTCCAGGGTGGTCATCGAATTCGAATTCCTTTATGGGGAGGGAAGTATGGGGGTTCAGGTGTGAGCGTCAGACGCCCACGGCGGCGAGTTCGGCCTCGATGGCCGCCTCGAGCCGCTCCCGAACCTCGGGGACGGCGATCTTCAGGATGATCTCGTGGAAGAAGCCGCGCACGACCAGACGCCGCGCCGCTTCCTCGGTGATGCCGCGCGAGCGCAGGTAGAACAGCTGCTCGTCGTCGAACCGCCCGGTGGCGGACGCGTGCCCGGCACCGACGATCTCACCGGTCTCGATCTCCAGGTTCGGCACCGAATCGGCGCGCGCGCCGTCGGTGAGCACCAGGTTCCGGTTCACCTCGTAGGTGTCGGTGCCCTCGGCGGCCGCGCGGATGAGCACATCGCCCACCCACACGGTGTGCGCGTCCGGCTTCGAGGAGCTCGGATCACCCTGAAGGGCACCCTTGTACTGCACGTTGGACTTGCAGTTGGGCTGCGAGTGATCGACCAGCAGGCGCTGTTCGAAGTGCTGGCCGTCGTCGGCGAAGTACAGGCCGAGCAGTTCGGCGTCGCCGCCCGGGCCCGCGTAGCGCACGTTCGCGGCCAGGCGCACCAGATCGCCGCCGAGGGTGACATTGGTGTGCCGCAGCGTCGCGTCGCGACCCACGCGCGGGTGATGCATGGTCACGTGCACGGCGTCATCGGCCCAGTCCTGGACGATGACGGCCGACAGCTTGGCGCTGTCCCCGAGCACGAATTCCACGTTGTCCGCGAAGGTTCCGCTGCCCCGGTAGTCGATGACCACGGTGGCGACGGCGAAGTTGGCCAGGCGGATCTGGGTGTGGCCGAAGGCCACCTTGCCCGCGCCCGGGCCGGTGATGGTCACGAAAACCGGCTCGGCGACTTCGGTTTCGGCGCCGACCGAGATGACGGTCGCCTGCTCGAAGCCCGAGTAGGCCTGCGCGGCAACGCGATCGGTGGGCACCCCGCCCTGGCCGAGGCGCTCGTCGGTGCGCTCGACCGTCTCCACGGTGACGCCCTCGACCGAGTTGACCTCGACCGTCGCCTGCCCGTCCCGGACGGCGGTGCCGTCGTGCAGGCCGTTCAGGCGGCGGACCGGGGTGAAACGCCACGCCTCGTCGCGACCCGAGGGGATCTCGAAGGCGTTGACGTCGAACGAGGCGAAGACCTCGCCCTTGTTCACTGCCGGGGTACGAGCCTCAGCGGCAACGGCTACGTTCTCGACCGTCATCAGCCGACGGCTCCTTCCATCTGCAGTTCGATCAGGCGGTTGAGCTCGAGGGCGTACTCCATGGGGAGTTCCTTGGCGATGGGCTCGACGAAGCCGCGCACCACCATCGCCATGGCCTCGTCCTCGGTCAGACCGCGGCTCATGAGGTAGAACAGCTGGTCCTCGGACACCTTGGAGACGGTCGCCTCGTGGCCCATGGTCACGTCGTCCTCGCGGATGTCCACGTACGGGTACGTGTCCGAGCGAGAGATGTTGTCCACCAGCAGCGCATCGCACTTGACCGACGAGCTCGAGCCGTACGCGCCCTTGTTCACCTGTACCAGGCCGCGGTACGAAGCACGACCGCCGCCGCGCGCCACCGACTTGGAGATGATGTTCGAGGACGTGTGCGGCGCCAGGTGCAGCATCTTCGCACCGGTGTCCTGGTGCTGACCCGCACCCGCGAACGCGATGGACAGAACCTCGCCCTTGGCGTGCTCACCGGTCATCCACACGGCCGGGTACTTCATGGTGACCTTGGAGCCGATGTTGCCGTCGACCCATTCCATGGTCGCGCCCGCCTCGGCCTTGGCCCGCTTGGTGACCAGGTTGTAGACGTTGTTCGACCAGTTCTGAATCGTGGTGTACCGGCAGCGGCCACCCTTCTTCACGATGATCTCCACGACCGCGGAGTGCAGCGAGTCCGAGGAGTAGATCGGCGCGGTGCAGCCCTCGACGTAATGCACGTAGGCGTCTTCGTCGACGATGATCAGCGTCCGCTCGAACTGACCCATGTTCTCGGTGTTGATGCGGAAGTACGCCTGCAGCGGGATGTCCACGTGCACGCCCTTCGGCACGTAGATGAACGAGCCGCCGGACCAGGTGGCCGAGTTCAGCGCCGAGAACTTGTTGTCACCGGACGGGATGACCGAGCCGAAGTACTGCTGGAACAGCTCCGGGTGCTCCTTGAGCGCGGTATCGGTGTCCAGGAAGATGACGCCCTGCTTCTCGAGGTCCTCGCGGATCGAGTGGTAGACGACCTCGGACTCGTACTGCGCCGCGACACCGGAGACGAGGCGCTGCTTCTCCGCCTCGGGGATGCCGAGCTTGTCGTAGGTGTTCTTGATGTCCTCGGGCAGGTCGTCCCAGGTGGCAGCCTGCTTCTCGGACGAGCGCACGAAGTACTTGATGTTGTCGAAGTCGATGCCGTCGAGGTCCGAACCCCAGTTCGGCATGGGCTTCTTCTCGAAGATGCGCAGCGCCTTCAGCCGGAAGTCGAGCATCCACTCGGGTTCGCTCTTCTTCGCCGAGATATCGCGCACGACCTCCTCGGACAGGCCGCGCTTGGCACTGGCACCGGCCACATCCTTGTCGGCCCAGCCATACCCGTAAGTCCCGATCGAGGCGATGGTCTCCTCTTGGGACAGCGGCTGCACCTGGTCGGTCGTCGTCGTCATTCGGCACTCCTTCCGGAGTCGTTGTGTAGATGCCGTTGCGGGCTGTGCAACGGAACTTGCTGCGGGGTCTTGCGGTGGTTCAAGCGGTACTCGTTCTAGGCGGCACGGCCAGCGGCAGCACCGGGACATGCGTGGTGCACGCGCAATCGCCGTTGGCGATGGTCGCCAGGCGCTGCACGTGCGTGCCGAGTAATTCCCGGAAGGCCTCCAGCTCGGCGGCACACAGCTCCGGAAACTCCTCGGCCACATGCGACACCGGGCAGTGATGCTGGCAGATCTGCACGCCCGCACCAACTTTCCGGGTGGAGGCGGCGAAGCCGGCTTCGGTGAACGCTTCCGCGATCTCCTCGGCCTTCTCGGTGGTCGCCTCCGGGGTGTTCCCGCCGAGCCGCTCGATTCCGGCGACTATGGCGGCGACCCGCTTGCGCGCGAACTCGGTGATGGCCTTGTCGCCGCCGATCTCGCGCAGCTGGCGCATGGCCGCGCCGGCGAGGTCATCGTAGGCATGACCCAAACGGCCCCGGCCGGTGGCTGTCAGCTGGAACTGCTTGGCCGGGCGCCCGCGGCCCTTCTGCTGCCACGCCGCCGACCGGGCGGCGCGTGCCTCGCCCGATTCGATGAGCGCGTCCAGGTGGCGTCGCACGCCCGCCGGGGTCAGGGCCAGCCGCTTGCCGATATCGGTGGCGGTGATGGGCCCCTCTTCCAGCAGGAGCTTGATGACGGCCTCGCGGGTGTGGCCTTCACCGGCGGGTCCGGACGCGACAACGGCCCGGGCGCCCTTCCGGCGCCCGGTCTCCGTCCCCACATTCCGCAAACCCACGGTTTTCACAACATCAGTGTGACGGAATTCCATCCCGCGTTCCAGTAAGGGTCACCTGACTTCGGGGGGCTGGGGCGTGTGACTCTCTGCACACCGTCCAACCTGCGCCGGATTGGCCCGGCGAGCGGGCCGGATTCGCGGGAAATTTGCGGCTGAGCGAGGGCTCGACCGAACCGACCGACCAGCGTCCACAGAAAAGGGTGAAATCCCGGCAGATCCCCGACGATCGGCAAATCGATAGCTACGCTCGAGCCACCACCTTCCCTATCGAGAGGCGGCCGTGTGGCGGCGGACAACGATTTCGATGTGGTCATCGTCGGGTCCGGCTGCGGCGGGAGCGTCACCGCGCTGCGGCTGATCGAGAAGGGCTACCGGGTGGCGGTGATCGCCGCGGGACGCGGATTCGCCGAACCGGGCGGCGAGGCGCGGGCGCAGTTGCCGGGGGACACGTTCTTCGGCGACGAGCGGTGGGCCGGGATCACCGATTGGCGAGCCGAGCTCGAGCCGTATTACGAACGGGCACTGACCATTCCACCTCGGCGCTACCTGACCTGCGCCGAGCGCGGCGGGGCGCGGATCGTGCCGATGACGATGGTGATGACCGTGCGGCCGTTGCGCGCCGGCGGCTGGAAGGTGTCGGCTCAGCGCACCGGGCGGCCCTGGTGGGTCGGGCGGCGGACGTTCACCGCCGGGCAGGTGGTGCTCGCGGCCGGGGCGCACGGAACCCGGCGATTGCTGGCCGATATGCGTGATCGCGGGGTGCTGAATCATCTGTCGGCGCGATTGGGCGAACCCACGCCTACCGGCGGTGGCTGTGACGCATGGGGGACGCACGCCGGGCACACCGGACCGGATGGCCGCGAAACCGAGATATCCGCCGGCCACACGGCTCTGCGTCACCTCGTGGCGACCGTGCGGTCACGGACGGGCGCGGGCACGATCGGCCTGCCGGGTACCGACCGGGAGCTGGGTGGATGCTGTATCGGCGGGAATCCGCGCGACGGGGTGATCGATGCCTATCACCGGGTGTTCGGCTACCCCTCGCTCAGTGTGGTAGGCGCGGCCGCGGTTACCGCGGATCCCGGGGTGAATCCGGCGTTGACCGTGTGCGCGCAGGCCGAACGCGCGGCCGCCTTCTGGCCGAACGTCGATGAGCCCGATCCCAGGCCGGGTCAGGGTGGGGTGTATCGGCGGATCGACGCGGTGCGACCCGACCATCCCCTCGACGCGGCAGCGGCGGTGCAGGGGAAATCGGACGGTGCACCACGCGGCACGCAGCCCGTGCAGCCGCGCGAGACTCCTGACCGCAGGCCCCGCGGCGGCGCGCAGACCGACGAGCCGGGCCGCCACGGGCACGGCGACGAAACGATCCGGAACAAGCAGGGCGACGAACCGGGTGCAGGCGGGCAGGACCCCTCGAACAGCTGATTCTCGCGGCGATCACGACTCGAATTCACCTCGACGGCAGGAGTTTTCATGGGGAACGCGATCGGGCAGTTTCTCACTCACGCGGTCGGTGTGGCGATCAGTCCGCTCGCGCTGATCGCGGTCATCCTGCTGGTGGCGGTGCCGCGGGGTGGACGGCGAAACGCCGTGGCCTTCGCGCTGGGGTGGGTCCTGGCGGTGGCGGGAATCTTCGCGGGACTGCTGCTGCTCGCGGAGGCGGCCGGCGCGCATCGGCACGGGCATCCGGGAACCTGGGTCGCCTGGTTCCGGCTCACCCTCGGCGTGCTGCTGGCGCTGATGACGCTGCGGCAGTTGCGGCTGGCCCGAGCGGCCGAGGTCGGCACGCTGCCGCGCCGGCTGCGCAATCTCGAGCAGTTCACCACCGCGAAGTGCGTTGTCCTGGGTGTGGTGCTGGTCGTCGCGAATCCGAAGAACGTCATGCAGATCGCGTCCGGGGCGGTGACGACCGCCGAATCCGCGTTGCACGTTCCGGGACAGCTCGTCGCCGGATCGATCTTCGTCGCCATTTCCTCACTGGGCGTGCTGATTCCGCTCGCGATGCACGTCGTGAGCAGCCGCTCGTCCTCGGTCACCCTGGAGCGGTGGAAGGACTGGACTATCCGCAATCACTACGTGGTCATGGCGGTGCTGTTCACGCTGTTGAGCGCGAAATCGCTGGGCGACGGGATCAGCGGGCTGTTCTGATCCGGATCCTCGGCCCGTCGCCGGGAAACAGCAAGCGGTTCAGGTCGGCAGCCGCGGCCGCCCGAAGCCGCTGTGGCGGTGCGGCTTCCGCGCGGACGTTCGGGCGCCGCCGTCAGGGCCGCGGAATGTTGCGCAGATTGCTGCGGGCCAGATCGACCATGCGCCCCACCCCGCCACCCAGCACGATCTTGCCCGCGGCCAGCGCGAAGCCCTTGACCTGGGCGGCATCGATCTTGGGCGGCAGGGACAGCGCGTTGGGATCGGTGACCACGTCCACCAGGACGGGGCCGGGCTCGGCGCACGCCTGTTCCAGTGCCGCACGCACATTCGCCGGATCGGTGACCCGAATCGACTTCAGCCCGACGGCCGCGGCGATGGCGGCGTAGTCGACCGGCTCGTGGTCGGTGCCGTAGTCGGGCAGCCCGTCCACCAGCATCTCCAGCTTGACCATGCCGAGCGAGGAGTTGTTGAACACCACGATCTTCACCGGCAGCCGGTGCCGCCAAACCGTGAGCAACTCCCCCATCAGCATGGCCAGGCCGCCGTCTCCGGACAGCGAGATCACCTGGCGGCTCGGAAAAGCCGACTGCGCGCCGATGGCATGCGGCAGCGCGTTGGCCATGGTCCCGTGCCGCCACGAACCGATGATGCGGCGGCGGCCGTTCGGGCTCAGGTAGCGCGCGGCCCAGACATTGCACATGCCGGTGTCCACGGTGAAAACCGCGTCGTCGTCGGCGATGTCGTCGAGCAGGGCGGCGACGTACTCGGGATGGATCGGGGTGTGGTGCTCGATGTCGTGGGTGTAGGCGTCCACCACGTGTTCGAGCGAGGCGGCGTTCCTGCGCAGCATGTCGTCCAGGAACGCGCGGCTCGGTTTGCGCTGCACCACCGGCAGCAGCGCGTCGATGGTGGCGGCCACGTCGCCGTGCACCGCGATGTCGATGGCCGCGCGGCGGCCGATGCGGGACGGATCGCGATCGACCTGGGCGATCCGGCCGTCCTGCGGCAGGAAGTTGTCGTAGGGGAAATCGGTGCCGAGCATGAGGAGCAGATCGGCCTCGTGCATCGCCTCGTACGCCGCGCCGTAGCCGAGTAGACCGGTCATGCCGACGTCGTACGGGTTGTCGAACTGAATCCATTCCTTGCCGCCCAGGGCGTGGCCGACCGGGGAATTGATGCGCTCGGCCAGGGCCATGACCTGCGCGTGCGCCCCGCGCACGCCAGAACCGGCGAACAGGGTCACGGTGTCGGCGTCGTTGATGGCCTCCGCGAGCCGGTCCACCTGGGCCGCGGGCGGCACCGCGACCGCGGCCTCGGCGACCAGGTCCGACCGCCAGCCGCGATGCTCGGCCTCGCCCTGCAGGACATCGCCGGGAACGACCAGTACCGAGACGCCGCGCCTGCCGAGCGCGGTCTGCATGGCGATGTAGGAGAGCCTGGGCATCTGGTCGGCGATGCTCACCATCTCGCAGAAGTGGCTGCATTCCACGAACAGTCGCTCCGGATGGGTCTCCTGGAAGAAGCCGGTGCCGATCTCGCGGCTGGGGATGTGGGACGCGATGGCCAGCACGGGCGCGCCGTTGCGGTGGGCGTCGTACAGCCCCTGGATCAGGTGCGTGTTGCCCGGCCCGCAGCTGGCGGCGCAGACCGCGAGGCGACCGGTCAGCAACGCTTCGGCCCCGGCGGCGAAGGCGGCGCTCTCCTCGTTGTGGCAGTGCACCCATTCGATGCCGGATGTTCGCCGGATGGCATCGACGAAAGGA
This sequence comes from Nocardia sp. NPDC057668, assembly GCF_042799795.1. NCBI lineage: Bacteria > Bacillati > Actinomycetota > Actinomycetes > Mycobacteriales > Nocardiaceae > Nocardia > Nocardia sp. NPDC057668. Next base: position 862,248 of record NZ_JBHVIC010000001.1, read on the forward strand.
TTGAGGCTGTCGCCGACCAAACCGAACACCCGCTGCACCCCGGCGGCGACGAGCACGTCCACCAGCTGGGTAGCGACCGAATTGCGAGCCATGATCTCCCCGTTCCCTCGTAGGGCAGTACGGAATCGATCGGCGATCGCCGCACCGGCCGCGCGGCGATCCCCCCTCGCACTCTAATTGATTGCCAATAATTCGCCAGCTCGTTGCGGATACGGCATTCGGCCCCGGAGTCGCCCTAGGTCGGGCTCCGATCGACGACCGGCATCTCGGCCAGACTCTGCCGGATCAGCCGGGCCATGGCCGCGGCCACCGTCAAGAGTGGTTCATCGGACCGGCGGACGCGCGCGAGCAGCGTCGCGCCCTCGTAGGCCGCCACGACCGTGGTGGCCAGCTCGCGCGATTGCGGTTCGGGCATGCCCATTTCGGTGAGCAGCTCGGCGAAGCCGCTCGCCATGGCATCGAATGCCGATACGCAGGCGGTGCGCACCGCGGCCACATCACTGCCCCCGTCCAGGGCCGGGGTGCCCACCGGACAGCCGTCGGTCCACTGGGAGGCAGTCAGTTTCGTGACCATGACCTCGAACAGCGTTGCCGTCCTGTCGAACACGTCCTCGGGCGCCTCGCGCAGCATCTGCCCGAGCACCACCCCGGTGCTGGTGACAGCGGAGACCGCGATCTCCTCCTTCCCGCCCGGAAAGTGGTGGTAGATGGACCCGTACGGCAGTCCGGCCGCTTCACTCAGCTTCTTCAGGCCGAACCCGTGATAGCCGTGCCGGGCCAACAACCCCGCCGCCGCCATCTCGATTCGCCGCTTCGACTCCGACACCATCCCCCCAGCGTATGAGCGGGGTCCGACACGGAAAGCCGGAATGCGCGCGGAAGACCCGCGAACTCCCTCAATCAGATTGCACCGACGGCGTTTTCACACCGCCCGCGCCGAACTCCCCACCCCTGGAACGAATCCGCGCGATCAGTCCCCGTAGCGTGGCAGACACCCGCTGTCCAGCACGAAGCCGAACGGATCCGGCAGTGGTATCGGATCGCCGTATTCCCCGTCCAACAGCCCGTGGTAGGCGCCATCTTTCGGATGCGTGTGCAGGATCCAGCGGCCGTACCGGGGATCGACGACCAGCAACACAGCCACACCGGCCACGGCATACCAGCCGTTCTTGTCCGCGATCTCCCGTGGCTTCTCGCTCTTGGAGATCACCTCGACCGCGAGTTCCACATCCGCTGGATCCGCAAGCCACTCGTCGTCCTCGTCCCAGCTCTCGGGCAGCACGATCAAATCCGGTGTGCAGTAATCATCGTCGTCGCCCGGCATGGGAATCGAGGTGACCTCGTAGGTCGCCGACCCCGGACGCATCTGGGCTTCGAGTTGCTGACGGATGCGGCGAATCGAGCCGGCGTGCTTGCCGCGCGGTGTCGGCGACATCACCAGGCTGCCCCCCAGGATCTCAACGCGTAGTCCCGTGGCCTGCTGGATCTGCTCGGCAACCGCACGCAGATTCCCCGGGCGTGGATGCATGGCAGGGACAGTCACGGTCGACCACTCCAATCCGCACGGATGGTTGTCACAAACATAGCTCGAGGCCCGGCTCTGTTCGACCGCCCGCACCGCGCGTGCGGAGGTCTTCACCAGTACGGACCGACGCACCGACGGGTCGAGACGGGCGATCGGAGTCGGGGGCGGTTCGGCCGACTAGGCTTCGGGACCGTGGCGGTAGTGGACGGCGCGCGGCGCAGAGTGATCGAACTGGGACGCCGGGCGCTCGGCCTGGACGTCTCGCCCGCTGATCACACCATCGCGGTGCTGCACACCGCCGAAGCGGACGTGCCGGGGCTCGACCGGCGAGAAACGCTGCAACTGATGCGGATCCGCCTGCTCGGGGCGACCGGCGCGGTGATCATGGCGATCGCCGCGCTGGGCGTGGGCGCGCAGCCCGTGCATCAGAACCCGACCTCCGGGGTCCGGGTGCTGGGCTTCTTCGCGCGGGCGCACACCTCGACCCTCGCGCTGTGCATGATCGGCGCGGTACTGGTGGTCATGGCGTGGCTGCTGCTGGGGCGGTTCGCGGTCGGCGGGTGGGGCGGCAACCCGCGTCATCGCCTGACCCGCTCGCAGCTGGATCGGACGCTGCTGCTGTGGATCATCCCGCTCAGCGTCGCACCGCCCATGTTCAGCAACGACGTGTATTCGTATCTGGCACAGAGCGAGATCGCCGCGCGCGGCCTGGACCCTTACCAGGTCGGGCCCGCGGGCGGGCTGGGCATCAACAACGTGCTGACCAACAACGTGCCCAACATCTGGCGTGAGACGCCCGCGCCCTACGGCCCGCTGTTCCTGTGGATGGGTCGCGGGATCGCGGAACTGACCGGCGACAACATCATCGCCGGGGTGTGGCTGCACCGGCTGCTGGTCCTCGCGGGCGTCGCGCTGATGGTGTGGGCGCTGCCGCGGCTGGCGCGGCGCTGCGGTGTCGCGGCGGTCAGCGCGCTGTGGCTGGGCGCGGCCAATCCGCTGGTGCTGTTCCACCTGGTCGGCGGCGTGCACAACGACGCGATCATGCTGGGGCTCATGCTGGCCGGGCTGGAGTTCTGCCTGCGGGCCGTGGAGGACACCCACCCCTTCGACCGGCGCGCGTGGGCCCTGCTGATCTTCGGGACCGTGGTCATCACGCTGTCCTCCTCCATCAAGATCACCTCGATCATCGCGCTCGGCTTCGTGACCATGGCCCTGGCCAAACGCTGGGGCGGCGGACTCAAGGTCATCGTCGGCACCGGCGCGCTGCTCGGCGTCATCGCCGTGGCCACCACGCTGTCCGTCAGCGGGCTCAGCGGGCTCGGCTTCGGCTGGGTGCACACCCTGAATGTGGCCAGCGCCGTGCGCAGTTGGATGTCATTGCCGACGGCTATCGGGGTCATCACCGGATTCGGCGGCGTCCTGCTCGGGCTCGGCGACCACACCACCGCCCTGCTCGCCATCACCCGGCCCATCGCCGGCAGCGTCGCCGCGTTCATCACCGTTCGCATGCTGGTGGCGACCTGGACCGGGCGCCTGCACCCGGTCGGCGCGATGGGTGTCTCGCTCGGTGCGATCGTGCTGCTGTTCCCGGTGGTCCAGCCCTGGTACCTGCTGTGGGCCATCGTCCCACTGGCGGCGTGGGCCAACCGGCCCGCCTTCCGCGTCCCCGCCGTCTGCTTCTCCGCGGTGGTCAGTGTGATCGTCATGCCGCGCGGTGCGGACTTCTACGTCTTCCAGATCGTGGAGTCCGCCATCGCGACCGTGCTCGTGGGCGTCGCGTTCATCTTCCTGACCCGAAATGTGCTGCCGTGGCGCAATCAGCCGGGGGTGTCGGCTCCGTCACAGCAGCCCACGGCCTACGGTGTCTCATCGTGACCGCAGCCTCCGCACCCGCCGTCAAAGTCGACGGCATTGTGAAACGCTTCGGCGAGACCACCGCGGTGGACGGCATCAGCTTCGAGATCGAACGCGCGCAGGTGCTGGCGCTGCTCGGCCCCAACGGCGCGGGCAAGACGACCACCACCGAAATGTGCGAGGGCTTCGTCGTCCCGGACGCGGGCAGCGTGCGGGTGCTGGGCCTGGATCCGATCGCGGATTCGGATCGCCTGCGCCCGCGCATCGGCGTCATGCTGCAGGGCGGCGGCGCGTACCCGGGCTCGCGAGCGGGCGAGATGCTCGATCTGGTCGCGTCCTACTCCGCGCACCCGCTGGACCCGGAGTGGCTGCTCAAGACCCTCGGCCTGCAGGACGCCCGCCGCACCCCGTACCGGCGGCTCTCCGGCGGCCAGCAGCAGCGCCTGGCGCTGGCGTGCGCGCTGGTCGGGCGGCCCGAGATCGTCTTCCTCGACGAACCCACCGCCGGCCTGGACGCCCAGGCCCGGCATCTGGTGTGGGAGCTCATCGACGCGCTGCGCCGTGACGGGGTGAGCGTGCTGCTCACCACCCACCTGATGGACGAGGCCGAGCAGCTCGCCGATCAGCTGGTCATCATCGATCACGGGCGCATCGTGGCCCAGGGCACCCCGAGCGAGGTGACCTCGCACAACGCCGAGGGCCGCCTGGCGTTCTCCGCCCCGCCCAATCTCGATCTCACCCTGCTCGAAGCCGCACTGCCCGAAGGGTTCCTGCCCAAGGAGGCCACGCCCGGCTCCTACCATCTGCAGGGCGAGATCACCCCGCAGGTGCTGGCCACCGTCACCGCGTGGTGCGCGCGAATCGACGTGCTGCCCACCGATATTCGCATCGACCAGCGCCGCCTGGAAGATGTCTTCCTCGAACTCACCGGACGGGAACTGCGCGGATGACCGAGACGCTGAACCGCTTCGCGCCGGGCACCTTCGCCCCGAATCCGCAGCCGACCACGCGGGCGCGGATGATGGCCGCCCAGACGCGGCTGGAACTGATTCTGCTGCTGCGCAACGGCGAACAGCTGCTGCTGACCATGTTCATTCCGATCACGCTGCTGATCGGTTTGACCCTGCTGCCCCTGACCGGGCTCGGCGGGCACCGGGTCGACCGGATCGTGCCCGCGGTCATGATGGTGGCGGTCATGTCGACCGCGTTCACCGGGCAGGCCATCGCGGTCGGCTTCGACCGGCGGTACGGGGCGCTCAAGCGCCTCGGGGCCACTCCCCTGCCGCGCTGGGGCATCGTCGCGGGCAAGTGCGCGGCGGTGCTGATCGTGGTGGTGCTGCAGTCGATTCTGCTGGGGGCCATAGGTTTCGCACTGGGCTGGCGGCCCTCGATCGCCGGGCTCGCGCTCGGGGCGATCGTGATCGCGCTGGGCACCGCGACCTTCGCGGCGCTGGGCCTGCTGCTGGGCGGGACGCTCAAGGCCGAGATCGTGCTGGCGCTGGCGAACGTGCTCTGGTTCGTCATGCTGGGTATCGCGAGCCTGGTGCTGATGTCCGACGACATTCCGCGGGCGGTGAATCTGCTGGCGCGCGCGGTGCCCTCCGGCGCGCTGACCTCGACCCTGGAACGGGCGTTGCAGGGCGGCGTGGACTGGTACGGCTTCGCGGTGCTGGCCGGCTGGGGCGGGCTCGCCGGCTGGCTGGCGACCAAGTACTTCCGCTTCGACTAGGTCGCGGAACACAATCCACGACGCGCCGTAGTAGGCCGAGTGCCGGGTGTGGATACGCTCCCGCTACCATCGACGCGTGCTATCTCGCGCCTTCCAGCGATTCGCCGACCGGTTCCCGTTGCCCTCGCGGCGGACGCAGCTGCTCATCGCCTTCGCGGTGATCCTGACGCAGGCCGGAATCTCGGTGACCGGAGCCATCGTCCGCGTGACCGCCTCGGGATTGGGTTGCCCCACCTGGCCGCAGTGCTTCCCGGGCAGTTTCGTCCCGGTCCCCGTGGCCGAGGTGCCGGTGTTCCACCAGTTGGTCGAATTCGGCAATCGCATGCTGACTTTCGTGGTGGTCCTGGGCGCGGCCGCGATCGTGATCGCGGTGACGCGGGCCCGGCGCCGGCGCGAGGTGCTGATCTACGCCTGGCTGATGCCCGGCGGCACCGTCCTGCAGTCGGTCATCGGCGGCATCACGGTGCGCACGGGCCTGCTGTGGTGGACCGTGGCGGTGCACCTGCTGGCGTCGATGCTCATGGTGTGGCTCGCGGTGCTGATGTACGCCAAGATCGCCGAGCCGGACGACGGCGTGGAGACGGTCCTGGTCCCCAAGCCCCTGCGTTTGCTCACCGGTCTGAGCGGAATCGCGCTCAGCGCAACCCTTGTCGCGGGCACCCTGGTGACCGGCGCGGGACCGCACGCCGGTGACAAGAGCATCGACCGGCAGGTCGAGCGCCTGGAGGTGGAGATCAGCACCCTGGTCCATCTGCACGCGGAACTGCTGGTCGCCTATCTGAGCCTGGTGGTCGGCCTCGGCTTCGGCCTGGCCGCGATCGGCATGACCCCCGCGATCCGCAAGCGCCTGGTGGTCCTGATCGCCCTGATCAGCAGTCAGGCCCTGGTCGGGATCGTCCAGTACTTCACCGACGTTCCGGCCGCCCTGGTGGCCATCCACGTCGGCGGCGCCGCGGCCTGCGTGGCCGCGACGGCCGCCCTGTGGGCGTCCATGCGCACCCGCGAACCGGTCGCGGCCGTGGAGCACGCGGCCGAACCGGAACCGGTGCGGTAGGGCGGGACGAATCGTCCTGCCGCTGAAGAGGACTCGGGACGCTGTCAGGCGCCGTCGTAGGCGCGGCGCAGGGTGTCGATGTCCATCTTCTTCATCGGCATGAAGGCGGCGGTGACGCGGTCGACCTGTTCGGGGGTGCCGTTCTGCAGCATCTCGTCTGCGACGGCGGGGGAAATCTGCCAGGAGACCCCGTAGCCGTCCTTGCACCAACCGCATTGTTCCGCGGCCGGATCGGCGGACAGCAGTTTCCAATAGCGGTCGATCTCGTCCTGGCTGTCGCACGGGACCAGCAGCGAGACGGCCTCGTTGAAGGTGAAGCCGTGGTCCGGGCTCGAATTGTCCATCGCGGTGAGCCAGGTTTCGGACAGGCGGAAATCGGTGAACATGACCGACCCCTCGGGTTCCGGGGCATCGGGCGGGTAGGGGGCCAGGGTGCCGCGCTGGGAGTCGGGGAAGACCGACAGGTAGAAGTCGGTGGCCTCGCGGGCCTTGCCGGCGACGTCGCCGACGAACAGCAGGGACGGAATGATGAATGGGCGGGGCTCACCGGCCGGGTCGGTGAGCATGAGCTGCCAGGTGAAGCCGTACTTGTCGGCGACCCAGCCGTAGCGTTCGCTGAACGGGTAGGCATCCAGCGGCATGAGCGCTGCGCCGCCGTCGGACAGTGCCGCCCAGGCCGCGTCGAGGTGTTCGCGTGCCTGCGGGTCACGGGACGGATCGAAATTGACGATGAAGGAAATCGATGGATTCGGCGTGAATACCGGGCCCGCGCTGATCGCCATGAACGGCTGACCGGCCAGCGTGAAATAGACGATGTCGCTCTCGCCCGTCGGACTCGGCACGTTGCGAATGGTCGTCACGTTCGTGACGGTGGAGTCCGGGAAAACGCTCGTGTAGAACTCCGCGGCTTCACGTGCCTGATCGTCGAACCAGAGGTGGGGGACGATTTTGGTCATGCCCCGATGCTAGACCCGCCCGGCCGGACCGCGGCCGGGAAACCCGATGGCCGCGATTCCGGCGAGCGGGTCATCGGCACCGGGCGGACGCGGCCGTGGACTGCTCGAACGCGGTCAGGGCCGGTCCGCGATGGCTATGCGACCGGTGCTCAGGAATCGGGGGCGGCCGGGAGTGATGTCGAGATCCCGGGCGATCGTCAGTAGATCGATGTCGGTGGTGACCTCGAAACCGTGTGCGGCGAGCAGGGATTCGAGCACGGGTGGGGTCCAGGAGGAGCGGAAGGGCTCGTTCGCGAGGGGATTGGGGTGGCGCGCCCCGCGCAGCAGGAGGCCGAGGGCCTTGCGACCGAGGGCGTTCCGCGGCGAAGGCACGGGGTAGGTGATGATGAAGCGGCTGCCCGGTGCGCTGGCGGCCGCGACCAGGGCTGTGGTCGCCGCGACCTGGTCCGGCGTCAGGTAGGGCACGACGCCCTCCCAGATCCAGGTGGTGGGAACCCCGGGGTCATGGCCGGATTCGGCCAGACGGGCGGCCAGGGAATCCTCGGCGAAGTCGACGGGGACGAAGGTCAGGGATTTCGCCAGGGGTGTGCGATCTCCCAGCCGGGCGCGCTTGTCCTGCTGCGAGGCCGGCTGATCGACCTCGAAGACGGCCGTCGCGGCGAGTTCGGGCATCCGCCAGGCGCGGGCGTCCAGGCCCGCACCGAGCAGCACCAGTTGCGCGGTGGCGCTGTCGCGCACGCCGTCGTCGATGGCGACGGTGCGGGCGGCCATGAGTTCGGCTGTGCCGGAGAGCAGTTCGAACTCCATGCGCGGCCCGAAGCCCGCGGGGCGCTCCCCCGCCCGCACGCGTTCCACGGGTTCGCGCTCGTCGGCGTGCAGCAGGTCGGCGGCGAGCGGATCCGTGAAGCGCCCCACCGCCAATCGGCCGTCCGCCACCGCCCGGCCCTGGCACACCAGGACCGCTGTTCGACTCGCCTTGCGCTCGATCATCGTTGAATTATCCGCACCCCGGGGCACGCGCGAGGGGAGGACAGGCTCAGAAGTTCTGCCAGGCCGGCTTGTTCTCGAAGGCGAAGCGGTAGTAGTCCACGGATTTGAGGTACGAGGCCGCGCTCGGGTCCACGATCACCGTCACGTGCGGGTGCATCTGCAGGATCGAGGCCGGGCAGTACGCGGACACGGGGCCTTCGACGGCGGCGGCTACCGCCTCGGCCTTGCCCATGCCGATCGCGATCATGACCAGATGTTCGGCGTCGCTGATGGTTCCGAGCCCCTGGGTGAGCACGTGGGTCGGCACCTTGGATAGGTCGTTGTCGAAGAAGCGCGCGTTGTCCTCGCGGGTCTGCGGGGTCAGCGTCTTGACGCGGGTGCGCGAGCGCAGCGACGAGCCGGGTTCGTTGAAGCCGAGGTGGCCGTTCGCCCCGATGCCGAGGATCTGCACGGCGACCGGACCGTTCTCGGCGATCGTGCGCTCGTAATCGGCCGCGGCGGCAGGGATGTCGGCCGCGGACCCGTCGGGGGTGTGTACCAGCGCGTCGTCGAAGTTCACGTAGGAGACGAACTCGTCGCGAATGAACTGCCGATAGGACTGCGGGTGCCCGGCGGGCAGGCCGATGTACTCGTCGAGCAGGAACGCCTGCACCCCTTCGAAACTGAGTTCGTCGTCGTTGTACTGGCGAATCATCTCGCGGTAGGCGCCCAGTGGGGAGGAGCCGGTGGCCAGGCCGATCGAGCGGGCGCCGGCGCGCACGTGGTCGGCCATGATCCGCCCGGCCAGCACTCCGGCGTCGACCAGGTTTTCGGCAATCACGAGTTCCATGGAATTCCGTCCTTGTACACGGTCAATGGGTTCAGGTGGTGGTCGGTCACGAGCAGATCCGCCCGCAGGCCCGCGCGCAGCGAGCCCACCCGGTGCGCGATCCCGAGCAGGCGGGCGGGGGTGGCGGCCGCCGCGACGGCGGCGTCCCAGAGCTCGACGCCCGCGTGGAAAACCGTGCGGCGCAGCACATCCGATGCCGACGAGGTGCCGCCCGCGATCGCGCCCGCGCCGTGCGGGTCGTACAGGCGCGACACGCCGTCCCGCACCACGACGTCCAGGCTGCCGAGCTGATACCGGCCGTCGGGCTCCCCGGCGGCGGCCATGGCGTCGGTGATGAGCGCGAGGTTGTGCGGGCCGAGGGTGTCGAAGACCATGCGCACGGTGCCGTCGGCCAGGTGCACGCCGTCGGCGATGACCTCGGCGACCACGTCACCGCGACCGGCCGCGGCCATGGCGGCGGTGAGGAAGTTCGCGTCCCGGTGCGCGAGGCCGGGCATGGCGTTGAACAGGTGGGTGATGGACACCCGCCGCCCCCGGTACATGGCGTGCACCGAGCGCTCGTAGTCGGCGACGGTATGTCCCAGGGACAGCACCACATTCGCGTCGGCGAGCACATCGGCCAGGGCGTCGAACTCGCTCACCTCGGGGGCGATGGTGACCGAGACGATCCGCCCGCCCGCGTGCTCGACGAGCCGGCGCAGCATGGCCGGATCACCGTCGTGAATGCGTTCGGGATCGTGTGCGCCGCAGCGGTGTGCACTGATGAACGGGCCTTCGAGATGGATGCCCTCGAGCAAGCCGGAATCGACGGCCGCGCCCAGAACGTCCATGCGGGCGCACAGTTCGGCTTCGGTCGCCGAGACCAGCGAGGCCACCAGCGTGGTGGTCCCCCGGCCGCGGTGGAAGCGCGCCGCCGCCGCGACGCCCGCGGCGTCGGCCTCGGGGAAGCCGAACCCGCCACCGCCGTGGCAGTGCACGTCGATGAGTCCGGGCAGGATCACCGGCGGCAGCTCGGTCGGCGACGGCAGTGCGCCCGGGAAATCCCCGGCCGGTCCCACGAACTCCAAGTCCGGTCCGTCGAAGGACACCACCCCGTCCGGGATGTCGCCCGCTTCGGTGAGGGTGAGGATCCGGCCGCGCAGGGTCGTCCTCACCGACCTCGCCCCAGGGCTGCGCGGGCCGCGTTCGCCGCATCCTCGGCGGTCCTTGCGGCCACGACCGCGGACGCGGCGGCCCGGCACTGATCCAGCGTCACCTCGGCCAGCGCGGCCCGCACGCCGGCCAGTGAGCGCGGCGCCATGGACAGCGTCTCGACCCCCAAACCGACGAGCACGCAGGCGAACTCGGGATTGGAGGCGGATTCGCCGCACACCCCGACCTTGACGTCGTTCTTGTTCGCGCCCGCGACCACCGCGGCGATGGTCGCGGCCAGCGCGGGCTGCCACGGGTTGTGCAGCGCGGCCAGCGCGGAGGACATGCGGTCCGCGCCGAACAGATACTGCGACAGGTCGTTGGTGCCGATGGAGAAGAAGTCCACTTCCGCGCCCACGTGTTCCGAACGCAGTGCGGCGGCGGGGATCTCGATCATGACCCCGGCCGAGTCGAGCCCGGCCGCCCGGGCGCGGGTGACGAAGTAGTTCGCCTCCTCCACCGTGGCGACCATGGGCGCCATGACCTTGACCGCCGCGCCGGTGTCCCGGCGGGCGGCCTCGATCGCGGTGAGCTGATCGAGCAGTGTCCCCTCATCGACACTGCTCAACCGCAATCCACGTATTCCGAGCGCGGGATTCTCCTCGTCCGGCAGGCCGAGGAACGGCAGCGGCTTGTCCGAGCCCGCGTCCAGGGTGCGCACGGTGATGGGCCGCTCCCCCAGCTCGGCGAACACCTCGGCGTATTTGGCGGTCTGCTCGGCCACCGTCGGGGCCGTGTGCGCGCCCAGGAACAGGAATTCGGTGCGGAAGAGCCCGACGCCCTCCGCGCCGAGTTCCACCGCGAGCCGGGCATCGGCGGCACCGCCCACGTTGGCCAGCAGCGGGACCGCGTGCCCGTCCGCCGTGCGGCCGGGGCCGGTGGGCGCGTCCGCCTGGCGCGCGCGGGCGGCGAGCACGTCCGCGCGGCGCGCCGCGTCGGGTTCGAGCTGGACGATTCCGGTGGTTCCGTCCAGGACGATCTCGGTGTTCTCCGTGATCTCGACCGCGCCCGGGGCGGCGACCACGGCCGGAATCCCCAGGGCCTTGGCCAGAATCGCGGTGTGCGAGGTCGGTCCGCCCGCGACGGTGAGCAGGCCGAGCACGATCTCGGGATCGAGGGTCGCTGTATCGGCGGGAGCGAGATCCTGGGCGGCGAGCACGAAAGGCGTAGCGCTGCCCGGGATTCCGGGTGGGTCGACACCGAGCAGTTCGGCGACCACGCGCTGTCCGACATCGCGCAGGTCCGACGCGCGTTCGGCCATCATGCCGCCGAGCGCGGTCAACTGGTCGGCGAAGTGCGCCACGGCCTGGGTGACCGAGTGCGCGGTGGGGCCGCCGGCGCGGATGCCCGCGCGCACCTGATCGAGCAGGGCTGGATCGGCGGCCAGCGCTGCGGTCATGAACAGGATGTCCGCGGCCGGGCCCTTGGCCTCGAGCGCCTGGGCGGAATACCGCGCCGCGACGGTGTCGAAAGCGGCCTCGGCGCGGGCGATCTCGGCATCGGCATCGCTCCCGGGAGTATCGGACGCGCTGGTGGTCGGCGCGGACGCCAGCCACCGCACCGGTCCGAGCGCCACTCCGGGAGCGGCGGCGACACCGTGGATCTCACGCGTCAAGATCGGTCTCCAGCAGGGAGACGAGCTTGTCGAGCGCGGCCTCGTTCCCCTCTTCGGTCGACAGGGTCACGGTGTCGCCCTGCTTGACGCCCAGGGTCATGACCTGCAGCAGGCTGCCGGCGGCGACGGCGGGCTTGTCGTCGATCGAAATCGTCACGGGGACGGGCGATTCGGCGGCGGCCTTGGCGAACAGGGCGGCGGGGCGGGCGTGCAGTCCGGTCTCGGACGCGACCACGGCGGTACGGGTGATCATTACGCGACGTTCTCCTTCTCGATCTCTTCTTCGTCGGGTTCACGACCCGGTGTCGGCAGATTCCAGCGCTTGATGATGAAGCTGAAGGTGACGTAGTAGAGGACGGCGTAGCCCAAGCCTATGGGGATGAGCAGCAGCGGATGCGTCGCCTTGCCGAAGTTCAGCAGATAGTCGATGGCGCCCGCGGAGAAGGTGAAGCCGTCGTGGATGCCGAGGGCGTTGGTCAGCGCCAGCGCCGAACCGGTGAAGATCGCGTGGATGAGCAGCAGCGGCCAGGCCACGAAGATGAAGGCGAATTCCAGCGGTTCGGTGATGCCGGTGACGAAGGCGGTCAGACCGGTGGAGAGCATGATGCCGCCGATCATCTTGCGATTCTCGGGCTTGGCGTTGCGGTAGATGGCGAACGCGGCGGCGGGCAGGCCGAACATCATGATCGGGAAGAAGCCGGTCATGAAGGTGCCCGCGGACGGATCACCGGCCAGGAAGCGCGGGATGTCGCCGTGCGCGCCGTTGTAGTCGCCGATCACGAACCACACCACCGAGTTCAGGATGTGGTGCAGGCCCAGCGGGAGCAGCAGGCGGTTGGCGAAGCCGAAGATGCCGCCGCCGGCGACCGCGTTGTTCGCGACGGCCTCGCCGAGCCAGGTCAGGCCCGCGTTGAAGGCCGGGTAGATGAAGGACATCAGCACGCCGATGACCACCGCGGCGCAGGCGGTCAGGATCGGGACCAGGCGGCGCCCGGAGAAGAAGCCGAGGTAGTCCGGTAGCTGGGTGCGGTGGTAGCGCTGCCACAGGATGGCCGCGGTCAAGCCCATGACGATGCCGCCGAGGACACCGAAATTCACCAGGGCCTGAGCACCTTTGGCGTCGGTCTTGCCCTCCATGACCACCGGGGACATGGCTTTCAGTACGCCGTTGAAGGCCAGGTAGCCGACCACGGCGGCCAGCGCGGTGGAGCCGTCGGCCTTCTTGGCCCAGCCGATGGCGATGCCGACGGCGAACAGCAGGGGGAGGTTGTCGAGCAGCGCGCCGCCCGCTCCGGCGATGACATCGGCGACGGTCCGCGTCGCCGACCACCGGCCGAGCATGTCGTCCTGTCCCAGCCGTACCAGCAGGCCCGCGGCGGGTAGCGTGGCGATGGGCAGCATCAAGCTGCGGCCGAGCTTCTGCAGTCCGGACAGGTCTATTTTCTTGCGCGCGCTCTGGGCTGCATCGGCCATAGCGGTCGTCCTCAGTCTGTGAATAGGGTCACCTGAAGGTATGGTGACTGGTTATAACCACATATAACTGGTTATAACCAGCTTTGTCCACTCGACACGCACGGAGGAAAGATGTCGAAAGTCGATCAGATCATCGCCGGACTCGGGGGCGCCGGGAACATCGTCGAAGTCGAGGGCTGCATCACCCGGCTGCGCGTCGAGGTGAAGGACGCGTCCCTGGTCAACGAGAAGGACCTCAAGGCCGCGGGCGCGCACGGCGTCGTCAAGGCCGGGGCCGCGGTGCAGGTCGTGGTCGGCCCGACCGCCGACGCCCTGGCCGAAGACATCAACGATCTGCTCTGACCGCCATGAGCACCCGAGTTCTCGCCCCGCTCCCCGGCACCGCGATCCCCCTGTCGGAGGTGCCCGACCCCGTGTTCTCGGCGGAGATGGTCGGGGCGGGCGTGGCCATCGAGCCACCCGACACCGACGCGGACGTCACGGTCGTCGCCCCGATCGCGGGCACGATCGTGAAGCTGCACCCGCACGCCGCGGTGATCCTGTCCGACACCGGCACGGGTGTGCTGCTGCACGTGGGCATCGACACCGTCGGCAAGACGGAGCTGTTCCGGGTACGAGCCGCCGAGGGTGACCGCGTCGAGATCGGTCAGCCCCTGGTGACGTTCTCCCCCAACGCGGTTCGCCGCATGGGCCTGAGCGCCGTCGTGCCGGTGGTGGTGATGGACACCGCGCCGGGCTCGGCCCGCGACGCCGCCACCGGGACCGTGGAAACGGGCGCGGTGCTGTACACCATCTGAACGCCCGAAACGATTCGAGCCCCGGCCCATGATGGGCCGGGGCTCGAATCGTTTCGGGCAAGCGACAGCGGTTTCCCGGAACCCGCGAAAGCAGCCGGGGCTCAGTCGTTCTGGCCGCCGTCTCCGGCGGAGACGGTCATGTAGACCTGGTAGCGATCGGCGCGGTACCAGGACTGCGCGTGTTCCACGCAGCGGTCCCGGGAGTAGGACTGGCGATCGAAGGCCAGCAGCGGCGAGCCGACGTCGGTGCCGAGCCAGCCCGCGCCGCGCTCGTCGGCGGCCACCGCGCGCACCGTTTGGTCGGCCCGGTCGATCGGGCAGTCGTATTCCTTCTCCAGCAGGGAGTACAGCGACTGTGTCAGATCGTGGTCCAGGAGCCCGGGGAGCAGGTCCGCGCGGTACCAGCCGTCGTCGATCGAGATCGGCAGCCCGTCGGCCAGGCGCAGGCGCACCAGGTGAAAGGCCTTGTCCTCCATGGAGAGTCCGAGGGCGTTGATCGTCGCGGGCGGGGGCAGCGCGAAGTCGGTGTGCAGCACCACGGTGCTGGGGGTGCGGCCCAGGCGGCGCATGTCGTCGCTGAAGGAGGCCATGTGCAGGCGTGAGCGGGCCACCCGTTCCGCGACGAAGGTGCCCTTGCCGGGCACCCGGGTGATGACACCCTCGGAATCGAGCTGGCCCAGCACCTCACGCACCGTCATGCGGCTGACGCGGTAGTCGTCGCAGAGCTGGCGTTCGCTGGGCAGCATCTCGCCGGGTCGCAACTGGGAGCACAGGGTGGTCAGCGCGGAGCGCAGCTGCGCCTGTTTCGTCACTCGGCCCGACACGGCATCCTTGTCTTGTCGCACGCTCCCGCGCCCGGCGGGAGCGGGTGACTGTGAGCAGGGACCTACTTCTCGTTGCGCGCCTTGGGGAATCGCTTCTGCTTGGCGACCCAGCCGGCCATCTTGGCCCAGTGTCCCTTGGCGGGGGTGACCAGGTTCACGAGTTCGCGGTTCCACTCATCGGCCTCGGTGAGCCCGTCCACGACCGCGACGAGTTCCTTGGCGGTGGCCAGATCGCCCACCACGCGATCGCCGAGCACGCCGTCCTGGCCGACCAGGGTGACGCGAACGCCGATACGGCCGACGGGCTGCAGCACCGCGGTGGCGGAACCGCCGTGGTCAGCGACGAATCCCTTGACCGAGTCGACGATCGACGGCGACAGTTTGACGGGTGCCGGTGCATCGGTAGTGCTCATGCCCGCAGTTTACCCATGGGTACATCGAAGTCCACGAACGGCGGCCGCGCCGAGCGGCCGTCCGGGCGCCGGGTGTAGAAACGACACATGCGCGCCATCCAGGTTTCCCAGCACGGTGGTCCCGAGGTCCTACTCGTCGCGGAGGTGCCCGAGCCGCAGGCCGGGCCGGGGCAATTGCTGGTCGAGACCGAGGCGATCGGCGTGAATTTCATCGACACCTACATCCGGACCGGGCGTTATCCGCAGGCGGTGCCGTATGTTCCGGGCGCCGAGGGCAGCGGCGTGGTGCTCGCCGTCGGATCCGGCGTCACCGACTTCGCGGCCGGGGATCGGGTGGCGTGGGCCGCCGCGCCCGGCAGCTACGCCGAGCGGGTCGTCGTGGACGCGGCGGTGGCGATTCCGGTGCCCGCGGGCGTGGAACCGGCGGTCGCGGCGTCGGCGCTGCTGCAGGGCATGACCGCGCACTACCTCATCGAGTCGATCTACAAGCCCGAACCGGGCGAGACCGTGCTGGTGCACGCGGGCGCGGGCGGGGTCGGGCTCATTCTGACCCAGTTGCTGGCCGCGCGCGGGGTGCGGGTGATCACCACGGTGTCGACCGACGACAAGGAGAAGCTCTCGCGCGAGGCGGGCGCGGCCGAGGTGCTGCGCTACGACGACGAGATCGCCACGCGGGTACGGGAACTCACCGACGGCGTGGGCGTCGCGGCGGCCTACGACGGGGTCGGCGCGTCGACCTTCGAGGCGAGCCTGGCATCGCTGCGCGTTCGCGGCACCCTGGCCCTGTTCGGCGCGGCCAGCGGCCCGGTGCCCCCGTTCGACCTGCAGCGCCTCAACCCGGCCGGCTCGATCTTCGTGACCCGCCCGACCCTGGTGCACTACACCCGCGACCGGGCCGAATTGCTGTGGCGGGCAGGCGACATCATGAACGCGATCGCCGACGGCACCCTGCTGATCCGCGTCGGCGCGAGCTACCCCCTCGCCCAGGCCGAGCAGGCGCATCGCGATCTCGAAGGGCGCAAGACCACGGGATCGATCGTCCTGCTGCCGTAGTCGTAGCGGCAACAACTCTTTTCAGCAGTCGCGGCCGGTGAGGCCGCGATAGACGAAGCGCGTCAGGGTGTCGACCGCTTCGGCGTCGGTCAGCTCGATCGCGCCGCCCTCCACCGCCTCCAGCAGGCCGGAGGCGAGCTGGAACATCAGGGTCAGGCTGGCGTCCGGGCTGCCGGGCAGTTCGAGGCCCGCGGCGGCGAAGCCGTCCAGGTGGTCGGCCATTTCCGCGCGCTGCTGCGCGCCGAACTCGGCGGCCGTGCGGGCGAAATCCGCGTTGACCAGCGCCGCCTGCTGCACCGCGCGCAGAACCGCCCAGTTCTTGCGGGCGAATCCCCAGTACGCGGCCAGGTGGTAGCGCACCGCGTCCGGATCGGTGAAGTCCGGATTGTGCTCGGGCTGCTCGGCGGCTGAATCGCCTTCGTCGGCAAGGTCT
Source organism: Nocardia sp. NPDC057668 (assembly GCF_042799795.1). Lineage (NCBI taxonomy): Bacteria > Bacillati > Actinomycetota > Actinomycetes > Mycobacteriales > Nocardiaceae > Nocardia > Nocardia sp. NPDC057668. The sequence continues at coordinate 878,984 of NZ_JBHVIC010000001.1, forward strand.
TTCAGTAGCGCCTGGAGCAATTCTTCCTTGCTCGCGAAGTGGTTGTAGAACGAGCCCGCCGCCCGCCCGGCGGCCGCGGTGATGTCAGTGATCTTGGTGTTCAGGTACCCGCGTTCGGCGAACAATCCGCGCGCGGCGGCCTTGAGCGCGTGTTCGGTCTCCGTCGACTTCTCCCGGCGTCGCCCGGCCATGCACACCACCTCCTTGACAGCGGAAAGTACCACCCATAATACTGAATCAACATTCAGTGAATCCTAATTCAGTAATTGGAGCAATCATGTCGCCGCAGGTCCTCATCGCCGGCGCCGGTCCCACCGGCCTCACCCTCGCCATCGATCTCGCCCGGCGCGGCGTACCGGTGCGCATCGTCGACCGGGCCGCCGAATTCTTCGACGGCTCGCGCGGCGACGGCCTCCAGCCGCGCACCCTGGAGGTGTTCGACGATCTGGGGGTGCTGGACGCGGTCCTGGCCGCGGGGTCGCCGCAGGCCACCATGCGGGTGTTCTTCGGCGGCGAGTTCGTCATGGAGCGCCGCATGACCGAATGGCGGGAACCGACTCCGGCGGTGCCGCAACCGAATCCGTGGGTGCTCGGGCAATCCGACACCGAGCGGCTGCTGCGTGAGCGCGCGGCGGAGTTCGGGGTGCGGGTCGAACTCGGCACGGAGCTGACCGATTTCACCGCCGATGCGGACGGGGTCACCGCGACACTGACCCGCGGCGGCGATTCCGAAACACTCCGGGTCGCCTACCTCGTCGGCGCGGACGGCGGGCGCAGCACCGTGCGCAAACGGCTCGGCATCGCCTTCGAGGGCAGCACCGACGACTCGGTGCGCATGCTGCTCGGCGACGTGCGCGCCGATGCGCTGGACCACGACTTCGGCTACTGGTTCGCCCGGCCGGACGCTCCGATGTCCGGTATCGCGCTCTCCCCGCTGCCGGGCGGGCGGCGCTTCCAGTTCGCGACGCCGGTCGACGGGGACGGCGACGCGAATCTGGCCGTGCTGCAACGGTATGTGACCGAGCGCTCGGGACGCGCCGACATCGTGCTCAGCGAGCTCGGCTGGGCGACGGTGTGGCGGCCCAATACCCGCCTGGCCGAACGGTTCCGGGACGGCCGGGTGCTGCTGGCCGGGGATGCCGCGCACGTGCACCCGCCGACCGGCGGGCAGGGCCTGAACACCGGCGTGCAGGACGCCTACAACCTGGGCTGGAAACTCGAAGTCGCGCTGCGGAATCCGGGGCCGGAGAGCGAGGCGCTGCTCGATTCCTACGCGGCCGAGCGGCGGGCCGTGGCCGCGCAGGTGCTCGGGATCTCCTCGGCGCTGCTGGACAAGACCGTGAAGGGCGATCCGGACGCGCTGGATCGGGAGGGGACGCACCAGCTCGACCTCGGCTATCGGATGCTGTTCCCGGACACCGGGTCCGCGACCCTGCGTCCCGGTGATCGCGCGCCGGACGCGCCGCTGCTGACCGCCGACGGCCGCAGGATCCGGCTGTTCGAGGTGTTCCGGGGACCGCACGCGACGTTGCTGATCTTCGGCGACGGTGCGCCCGCGCTCGAATCCTTCGGGGTGCGACCACAAGTCGTCCGGGTGGGGCGGTCCGGCGCCGCGACCGGGGACGCGCTGGTCGACGCCGGCGGGCATGCCGCACACGCCTACGACGCCGCCGACGGGACCCAGATCCTCGTGCGCCCCGACGGCTACGTCGGCGCCCGCACGTCGAACTGATCACCCGGACGTTCGGGCACGCCCACCACGGGCAACCGGCCAGTTGCACTCCCCCGGCGCGTCGTTCGGCGAAACCGTGCAGAATGATCTTGCTGCACCGCAAGACGATTCGCCACGACCGCTCACGGGACGCCGTAAGGTTGTCGCGGCGTTCGTTCGGGCGGGCGGCAGGTAGAGGCATCGGTCAGAGGTGGTTCGCATGTTGGTGAAGGTCCGAAACGACGACCCGTCGCGGCTGTCGGCCACCGAGCGCACCGTGGTGAACTGGCTCAAATCCTGGAGCGGGCCGCACGCGGTGCCCGGGATCGCGGTGGTGCAGTGCCAGGACGCCGACGTGGTGGTGTGGACGCCGCAGACCAGCGTGGTGGTCGGGGTGCACGGTTTCACCGAGCGGGTCAACGGCACCCTGTCCTGTGCGCAGGACGTGCCCTGGACAGTCGACGGCAAACCCGCGCCGATCGACGGCGACGCCAATCCGCTCGAGCGCGTCCGGCAGCAGACCGCCGAACTCGCCCGCCAGTTGCGTTCCGCGCCCGGGCGTGAGGAAGTTCCGGTGAGCGGCCTGGTGCTGCTGTGCCCGCAGCTCGGCAGCCGGATCAAACTCGAGAAGGGCGAACTGCCACCGGGAATCGACGTGCTGATCGGCGATGGACCGTCCTCGCTGCGCACGTACTTCACCACGATCGCCGAGGGCGCCGAGCCCTCCTGGGATGCCGCGCAGGTCGGGCAGGCGCTGGGGGCGCTCGGATTCGCCGCCGCCGCAACCTATTCCGACCTGGTCTCGGAGGGCTTCCCGCCGCCGGAGTCGGCACGGACCTCCCCGCCGCCGCTGGCGGCCGCGCCGACCGTCAAGGTCCCCTCGGTCCCGATCCAGCAGGACCCGCCCGCCGCGCCGCCGAGCGCCGCGGCCGAAGCGCGTTCCGGCGCGGGCGAATCCGCGCCCGACAGACCCGCGGGCGAAACCACCGAGCTGGAGTCCGAGAAGTCGGGCAAGTCCGGAAAGGGCGGCTCGACCGGTAAGGCCGCTGTGGGCGGCGTGCTCGCCGGGGGCGCCGCGGCCGCCGCCGCCGTCGCGGCGTACCGGCACATCACCGGTGGTGGTTCCCCCTCCGATCGCCCCGAGCGGTCCGCCGAACCTCAGGGCCCGGGTCCCCAGCCCGCCGGACCGCAGGGTGGCGCACCGCAGGGCCCGGGCGCACCCCAGTTTCCGGGGCAGGGCGCGCCCCAGCGCCCCGGTCCGGGCCAGCCTGTCGGCGCACCCCAGGGCCCGGCCCCCGTACGGGGTCCCGCACCGCAGGGTCCGGGCGCACCGCAGGGTCCGGGCGCACCGCAGGGTCCGGGCGCACCGCAGGGTCCGGGCGCACCGCAGGGCCCCGGCGTTTCCCTGACCGGTCCCCGTGCCCCGCAACAGCCCGGAGCCCAAGGGCCCCAGCGCAATCAGCCCGCCGCTCCCCTGCGCGCCCCCGCCCCCGCCCCGATCGCCAACCCCCAGCCCCAGCCCCCCAACGCCCCCACCCGCCCGACCGGCGGCCCGGGCTTCCCGATCTGGAACACCCCGCAATCGGCGACCCAGCCCGCCAAGGCCCGCCGCCGCCGAGACATCCCGATCGTCGGCGCGATAGTCCTGGTCTTCCTGATCCTGCTGATCGCCGTGATGTGCACCGGCCGCACCACCTCCACCAAGGACGACGACACGAACACCCCCGTCCGCCCCACCACCTCCCAGCGCGGCAGCACCGGCGGAACCACGACCACCGACCCCACGATCCCGAAGACCACGGTCCCCCCGGCCTGCTTCCCCCTCGACCCCAACTGCTGATGCCGCCCGGGCTCGCGCGCCGACCGGTGACCCGATGCCATGTCCGAGCCCGCGACGACGCCCCGGGCGCCCGGTTTCACGCCTTCGAGATCGAACCCGTGCGGGCGGCGGTCGAACCGCCTGCGCGCCGATGGGGTCCACGGTTGCCCGATTCGGCCGTCGACGGACGGGGCGGGTCCGCGCCACCTGCTCGGCTGACCAGCGGTGCGCGCGATCCGCGGCCGCGCGCGGCTGTGTTCCGCCCGCGCACGGCTATGTTCGTACCCGGTGATTGTTCGGGGTGGGCCGAGAAGAGAGTGGGTGCCATGCACTGGGATCAGATGACCGATACCCCCGAGGATCTGCGGCGGCGGGCTACGCGGCTGCGACGGGGTATGGGGCAGTTGGGGGTGCTGGAGTCGATCATCGACGCGGCGGAGGGGCCCTGGCTGGGGATCATGGACGCCGACGGGCGCGGAACGGCCGAGCTGCGGATGCATCTCGCGGGCCGGTACCGGGTGTCGGCGGCGGTGACCAGTGCGGGGAAGCTGAGTCTGGTGCACGTCAACGACCTGACCCGGCGCAGGTCCGAGCGGGTGCTGTCGGGAAAGACCCTGCTGCGCAAGGGGTGGACCGAGGCCGAGCCCATGCCCAAGCAGCCGGAGTGGCTCGAATACGTGGTGTCGTGGGTGGAGAACGTCAGCGGCGAGGTGGACCGCCGCGTGGTGATCGAGTGGCGCCTGCTCGGCGCGGACCGCCGGCTGAACACCCTGAACGACACGATCGAGGGCATGCGAGCCAGTCTCGACGAGCAGGTACAGGTCCGCGACGCCCTCGCCGCCGAGGTGGCCGACCTGCGCGACGAACTCGAAACCCTGCCCCCGGCCGGCCCCGAAGCCCGCACGATCGCACCGCCCGAGCCCGAGCCGGACCCCCTCGAGCAATCGGGCGAATTCGAGGCCCCCACAGCCGAAGCGACGGCGGACGCCGACGAAGTCACCGACCCCGGGTTCACCGGCATCGAGAACCAGGTGGCCGGGTACGAGCAGCAGGCCGGCGACCAGGCCGACGTGGACCGCTCAGCCGGTTACAGCTCGGTCAGCTCCAGCACCTGAAACTCGTTCGGTCGTTTCAGCGCCCGAAAACGACACCGCCGCCGAGCTCGTGCTCGGCGGCGGTTCGCTGTGTATCGGGTCGAGCGTCAGCCGAAGGCGATGCTGCCCAAGGTGTTCCAGCCCATGACCGAGTCCACGGCCAAGCCGCAGAACACGATCGCCAGGTAGTTGTTCGACTGCAGGAACAGGCGCAGGGGCTTGACGGGCTCGCCGCGGCGCACACCCGAGTAGAGCTGGTGTGCCATCAGCAGGAACCACGCGCCCGCGGCGATCGCCACGGCGGCGTAGATCGCGCCGGCGGCCGGGACCAGGGCCAGGGTCGCCAGCACCGTCAGCCAGGTGTAGATGACGATCTGCTTGGTGACGACCTGCTCGGTGGCGACCACGGGCAGCATGGGCACGCCCGCCGCCTTGTAGTCCTCCTTGTAGCGCATGGCCAGCGCCCAGGTGTGCGGCGGCGTCCAGAAGAAGATCACCAGGAACAGCACGATGGCGGGCCAGGCGATGGTGCCGGTGACCGCGGACCAGCCGACCAGGGCGGGCATGCAGCCGGCCGCGCCGCCCCACACCACGTTCTGGGAGGTGCGGCGCTTGAGTCCGAGGGTGTAGACGAAGACGTAGAACAGAATGGTCGCCACCACGAGCGCGCCGGACAGCAGGTTCGCCTGCCACCACAGCCACGCGAACGACCCGAGGCCCAGCGTGATGCCGAAGACCGCGGCGTTGCGGGTGGGCACCGCGTCCCGGGCCAGCGGTCGCTTGGAGGTCCGCTTCATGACCTTGTCGATGTCCGCGTCCGCGACGCAGTTCAGCGTGTTCGCGCTGGCCGCGCCCATCCAGCCGCCGAACAGCGTGGCCAGGATGAGGCGAATGTCCACGGTGCCGCGATCCGCGAGCAGCATGGTGGGAATCGTTGCCACGAGCAGCAGCTCGATGACGCGCGGCTTGGTGAGCGCGATGTAGGCCAGGACCCGGCGGGTGCCGGCTGCCAGCGGTCCACTGCCCGTGACGCGCTCAGCAAGCACCGTCCCGGAGGTGCCGTGAGCGCCACCCGGCTGTTGCCCAATCCGCACTGTTTCTCCTCGCACGCCGTGCACTTGATCCGGTCTCGAACCAGCAGCGCGCTCGGCCGTTACCTGTGTCAAGGCCCCGGCGGCGCGGCTACTACTACACGGAATGGTAGACCCACGCCGCGCAACCGCTAATTCGCCCTCCGTCTGCGTGGCCGTCACCACGCCCGGGCGAGTTCGCTGTCGCGAGGTCTCGTTCTTTCTAAAATCCGCACCCGCGGCACGCGCCTCCGCTGTGATCGGTGCCCGGCCGGACGGGTCGCCGTCGCCGTCCCGAGTGCGTGTCGCGGGTCCGCGAAAACGTTCTGCCCTGGGCGTTTCGCGAGTTTTCGAACGGGTAAGTCCGGGCGTGTCACCGAACGCGGCGATGACGCCGGGTCACGGGCAGGTCCGCGCCCGGACACGAACTCACGACACGACGGCCGGTGAACGCGGGTTCCCGTATAGCGCGGAAACGGCCCCCTTTAGGGTGGTAGTAGTCCGGTGCGCTGTCGGATGCTCGTGTCGGCGCATCGCGCATCCCCCCGCCAGCGAAGCCGCCGACAACCTCAGTGTTCACGAGAAGGTCAGGAGAACCTCGGTCGTGTCAGTCACAGACGACATCCGCGCCCTCACGCAGCCGCATCACCCCACCGACTGGAGCGACCTGGACACGAAGGCCGTCGACACGGCCCGTGTGCTGGCCGCCGACGCCGTCCAGAACGCCGGAAACGGCCATCCCGGCACCGCGATGAGCCTGGCGCCGTTGGCGTACACGCTGTTTCAGCGCGTCATGCGGATCGATCCGAGCGATCCGGAGTGGGTGGGACGCGACCGTTTCGTGCTGTCCTGCGGCCACTCCAGCCTCACCCAGTACGTACAGCTGTACCTGGCCGGTTTCGGCCTGGAGCTGAACGACCTCGTCAACCTGCGCAAGTGGGGCTCGCTCACCCCCGGCCACCCCGAGTACCGGCACACCGACGGCGTGGAGATCACCACCGGCCCGCTCGGCCAGGGCCTGGCCTCGGCGGTCGGCATGGCGATGGCGGCACGGCGTGAGCGCGGTCTGTTCGATCCCGAAGCGGCACAGGGCGAGAGCGCCTTCGACCACTTCGTCTACGTGATCGCCTCCGACGGCGACATGGAAGAGGGCGTCACCTCCGAGGCGTCCTCGCTCGCGGGCACCCAGCAGCTGGGCAACCTGATCCTGTTCTACGACGACAACCGCATCTCGATCGAGGACGACACCCGCATCGCCTTCACCGAGGACGTCGCCGAGCGCTACCGCGCCTACGACTGGCACGTGCAGGTCGTCGAGGGCGGCGAGAACGTCACCGCCATCGAGGAAGCCGTGGCCGCCGCGCAGGCCGTGACCGACAAGCCGTCGATCATCCTGCTGCGCACCATCATCGGCTTCCCGGCCCCGAACAAGCAGAACACCGGCGCCTCGCACGGCGCCGCGCTGGGCAAGGACGAGGTCGCCGCCACCAAGAAGATCCTGGGCTTCGACCCGGAGAAGAACTTCGACGTGGACCCCGCGGTCATCTCGCACACCCGCAACCAGGTCGCCGATCGCGCCAAGGCCGCCAAGGCCGCCTGGCAGGATCAGTTCGACGCGTGGGCCGCGGCGAACCCCGACAACAAGGCGCTGTTCGATCGCCTGGCCACCCGCAGCCTGCCCGAGGGCTGGGCCGAGGCGCTGCCGACCTGGGCCGCCGACCCCAAGGGCATGGCCACCCGCAAGGCGTCCGGCGCGGTGCTCGCCGCGCTCGCGCCGGTGCTGCCGGAGCTGTGGGGCGGCTCCGCCGACCTCGCCGAGTCCAACAACACCACCATGCCGAATACCCCGAGCTTCGGCCCGGAGTCGATCTCCACCGGCATGTGGAAGGCCAACCCGTACGGTCGCACCCTGCACTTCGGCGTTCGTGAGCACGCCATGGGCTCGATTCTCAATGGCATTGCGCTGCACGGCCCGACGCGTCCGTACGGCGGCACCTTCCTGGTGTTCTCCGACTACATGCGCCCCGCGGTGCGCCTGGGCGCGCTCATGCGCACCCCGGTCACCTACGTGTGGACGCACGACTCCATCGGCCTGGGCGAGGACGGCCCGACGCATCAGCCGATCGAGCACCTGGCCGCGCTGCGCGCCATCCCGGGCCTGAACGTCGTGCGCCCGGGCGACGCCAACGAGACCACCTACGCCTGGCGCACGATCCTGGAACGTGACTCCGCGGAACGGCATTCGCACTTCTCGGTGTCCGAGCCCGCGCACCAGGACGGCCCGTCCGCGCTCGCGCTGACCCGTCAGGATCTGCCCATCCAGGAGGGCACCTCCTTCGAGGGCGTCGCCAAGGGCGGGTACGTGCTGGCCGAATCCTCCACCGCCACACCGCAGGTCATCCTGATCGGCACCGGTTCGGAACTGCAGCTGGCGGTCGAGGCGCGCGCTACCCTCGAGGCGCAGGGCATCGGCGCCCGCGTGGTGTCCATGCCGTGTGTGGAGTGGTTCGACGCGCAGGACCAGGCGTACAAGGATTCCGTGCTGCCGCCGTCGGTCAAGGCGCGCGTCACGGTCGAGGCCGGCATCGCCATGCCGTGGTACCGCTTCGTCGGCGACGCCGGCGAGATCGTCTCGATCGAGCACTTCGGCGCCTCGGCCGACTTCAAGACGCTGTTCCGCGAGTTCGGCATCACGACCGACGCCGTCGTCGCCGCCGCCACCCGCTCGCTCGCCAAGGTGAAGGGATAGTCAGAACATGACCCAGAACGCGAATCTCGCGGCCCTGTCGGCCGCCGGGGTTTCGGTGTGGCTGGACGACCTGTCGCGCAATCGCATCCAGTCCGGAAATCTCAAGGACCTGATCGATACCCGCAGCGTCGTCGGCGTCACCACCAATCCGTCGATCTTCCAGGCCGCGCTGTCGCAGGGCCACGACTACGAGTCGCAGGTCAACGAGCTCGCGGGCCAGGGCGCGGACGTGGACACCACCATCCGCACCATCACCACCGATGACGTGCGCGCGGCCTGTGACGTGTTCGCCGAGGTCTTCGCCGCCACGAACGGCAAGGACGGCCGCGTCTCGATCGAGGTCGACCCGCGCCTGGCCAACGACGAGGACGGCACGGTCGCCCAGGCGATCGAGCTGTGGAAGATCGTCGACCGGCCCAACCTGTTCATCAAGATTCCCGCCACCGAGGCCGGCCTGCCGGCCATCTCGCGGGTCATCGCCGAGGGCATCAGCGTGAACGTGACGCTGATCTTCTCGGTCGAGCGCTACGTCGCGGTGATGGGTTCGTACCTGGCGGGCATTCGCAACGCGAAGACCGCCGGGCACGACGTGGCCAAGATCCATTCCGTCGCTTCGTTCTTCGTCTCGCGCGTGGATTCGGAGATCGACAAGCGGCTCGAGGCCATCGGCTCGGACGAGGCGCTCGCGCTGCGCGGCAAGGCCGGTCTGGCCAATGCCCGCCTGGCGTACGCGGCCTACCAGGACGTCTTCGACGGCGGCGACCACACCTCGGTGTTCGCGCAGCTGCGGGCTTCCGGCGGCGCGAACGCCCAGCGCGCGCTGTGGGCCTCGACCGGTGTGAAGAACCCGGATTACCCGGACACCCTGTACGTCACCGAACTGGTGGGCCCGAACACGGTGAACACCCTGCCGGAGAAGACCCTGCAGGCCGCCGCGGACCACGGCGAGATCACCGGCGACACGCTCTCGGGCACCGGCCCGGAGTCGCAGGCGATCTTCGACCAGCTGACCGCCGTCGGCATCGACCTGGTCGATGTGTTCGACGTGCTGGAGACCGAGGGCGTCGAGAAGTTCGTGACGTCCTGGCAGGAACTGCTCGAAGCCACAACCGAGCAGCTCCGGGTAGCAGGAGGCAACTGACGGTGGCAGCCCGCGCGGCGACAAAGGTCACGAAGGGGAATCCGCTCCGCGATGGGCGGGACAGCCGGGTACCCCGAATCGCTGGACCTTGCAGCATGGTGATTTTCGGTGTTACCGGTGACCTGTCGCGGCGCAAACTGCTGCCGGCCATCTACGACCTGGCGAACCGGGGGCTGCTGCCCCCGGGTTTCGCCCTGGTCGGATTCGCCCGCCGGGAGATGACCGACGAGGAGTTCGCGGCACTCGTACACGAGTCCGTGAGCTCCTCCTCGCGCACCCCGTTCCGGGAAGAGGTGTGGCAGCAGCTGCGGGACGGATTGCGGTTCGTCCAGGGCACTTTCGAGAACGACGCGGCCTTCCATCGGCTCGCGACGACCTTGAAGGACCTGGACCGCGATCGCGGCACCGGCGGCAATCACGCCTTCTACCTGTCGATTCCGCCGGACGAGTTCCCGGTGGTGCTGGATCAGCTGTCGAAGAACGGTCTGGCACAACCGGGTATCGCCCCGCAGAATCAGCCGCCCGCGTGGCGGCGCGTCATCATCGAGAAGCCGTTCGGCCACGACCTGGACAGCGCGCTGGACCTGAACGCGCTGGTCAATCGGGTGTTCCCGGAGTCGTCGGTGTTCCGCATCGACCACTACCTGGGCAAGGAGACGGTCCAGAACATTCTGGCGCTGCGCTTCGCGAACCAGCTGTTCGATCCGATCTGGAACGCCAACTACGTCGACCACGTGCAGATCACGATGGCCGAGGACATCGGCCTCGGCGGGCGCGCGGGCTACTACGACGGCATCGGCGCGGCCCGCGACGTGATCCAGAACCACCTGTTGCAGCTGCTCGCGCTGACGGCCATGGAGGAGCCGGTTTCCTTCCAGCCCAAGCAATTGCAGGCGGAGAAGATCAAGGTCCTCTCGGCGACCAAGCTGGTCGAGCCGCTCGAGCAGACCACCGCGCGCGGGCAGTACACCGCGGGCTGGCAGGGCAGCGAATCGGTCGTGGGCCTGTTGCAGGAGGACGGTTTCGACCCGAATTCGCGCACCGAGACCTACGCGGCCATCACCCTGGCCGTGGAGACCCGCCGCTGGGCGGGAGTGCCGTTCTACCTGCGCACCGGAAAGCGCCTGGGCCGCCGCGTCACCGAGATCGCGGTGGTGTTCAAGCGCGCCCCGCACCTGCCCTTCGATCAGACCATGACCGAGGAACTCGGGCAGAACGCGCTCGTGATTCGCGTGCAGCCCGACGAGGGCATCACCATGCGATTCGGGTCCAAGGTGCCGGGTTCCTCCATGGAGGTCCGCGACGTGAACATGGACTTCAGCTACGGCGAAGCCTTCACCGAGGACTCCCCCGAGGCGTACGAGCGGCTCATCCTGGATGTGCTGCTCGGCGTCCCCTCGCTGTTCCCGGTGAACGAGGAGGTCGAATTGTCCTGGCGCATCCTCGATCCCGTGCTGGAGCAGTGGGCCGCGACCGGTAAGCCGGATCCGTACGAGGCCGGCACCTGGGGCCCGGAATCGGCCGACGAGATGCTCGCGCGCAGCGGGCGGGAATGGCGGCGGCCGTGATCATCGACATGCCCGACACCGACACCCGCGAGGTGTCCAAGCGGCTGATCCAGCTGCGCGAGGCCAACGGCGTGGTCACCGTGGGCCGCGTGCTCACCCTGGTGGTGTGCACCCTGGACAGCTCCGAGGCCGAGGACGCCATCGACGCGGCCAACGACGCCAGCCGCGAACACCCCTGCCGGGTGATCGTGCTGGCGCGCGGGGATCGCAATGCCGCGACGCGTCTGGACGCCCAGATCCGCGTGGGCGGGGACGCGGGCGCGGCCGAGGTCATCGTGCTGCGGTTGCAGGGTGAGCTGGTCAGCCACGAGAGCAGCGTGGTGGTGCCGTTCCTGCTGCCCGACACCCCCGTGGTGGCGTGGTGGCCGCGCGGCGCCCCGGAGTTCCCGTCCAAGGATTCGGTGGGCCGCCTGGCCACCCGGCGCATCACCGACGCCACGTTCGCGCCGGATCCGCAGGGCACCATCAAGAAACGACGTGACTCCTACGCCTCGGGCGACACCGATCTGGCGTGGAGCCGCATCACCTACTGGCGGGCCCTGCTGGCCGCCGCCCTGGACGAGGCCCCGTTCGAAGCCGTCGAGTCGGTGACGGTGTCGGGCCTGCGGGACGAGCCCGCCCTGGACATGCTGGCCGGCTGGCTGGCCGCGCGCCTGGACTGCCCGATCGTGCGCCGCACCGGCGAGCTCAAGGTGGAGGTCAAGCGCCCGACGGTGTCCATTTCGATCGCGCGCCCGCAGCACGGGCGCACCGCGACCCTGACCCGCACCGGCGAGCCGGATCAGCGTTTCGCGCTTGCCCGCCGCGAGACCAGGGACTGTCTGGCCGAAGAACTGCGCCACCTCGATGCCGACGTGATCTACGCCGAGGCCCTGACCGGAATCGAAAAGGTGAACTATGAGTGAGCCCGTCGTCGAAACCTTCGCAGGCACAGAGGAACTCGTCATGGCCGCGGCCGCGCGCTTCGTGGCGCAGGTCGTGGAGGCCCAGCGCCTGCGCGGCTCCGCCTCGGTCGTGCTGACCGGCGGCGGCAACGGCATCGGGCTGCTGGAATGGGTCCGCAAGGCGCCGGGTGAGATCGACTGGTCCAAGCTCGACGTGTTCTGGGGCGACGAGCGGTTCCTGCCGGTCGGCGATCCCGAGCGCAACGAGGTGCAGGCCCGCGCGGCGCTGCTGGACCACGTTCCGGTCGACCCCGCCCGGGTGCATCCGACCGAGACCTCCAGCGGCGACTACCCGGACGTGCTCGAGGCCACCGGCGAGTACTCGGCGGCGGTGCACGCGTATCTGGCCGAACACGGCTCGTTCGACGTGCATCTGCTCGGCATGGGCGGTGAGGGGCACGTCAATTCGCTGTTCCCGCACACCGCGGCCACCCGCGAGGAGCGCGAACTCGTTGTCGCCGAGACACATTCGCCCAAGCCGCCGCTGGTGCGCATCACGCTGACCCTGCCCGCCGTCCGGCGCTCGCGGCACGTCGTGCTGATCGTCGCGGGCGAGGCCAAGGCCGCCGCGGTCGCCGCGGCGCTCAACGGCGCGTCGCCCCTGGACATCCCGGCCGCGGGCGCGATCGGCAGCGAGTCGACCACCTGGCTGCTGGACACCGCGGCCGCGAGCGACCTGCCCGGCTGACACAGCTCGTTCCTCGAAACCGGTCTCCTCGCGGGGGCCGGTTTCTTCGTCCGCGGGTGCTGTGTCGCAACGGCGCGCCCCCACGGCACACCGACGATCAGCCCGTTCGCTCCGTGCGCGCGACCGGACTGGAAGAATTCGACCATGATCTACCTCAGCCACGTCGACGTTCTGCTCATCGCCACCCGCGGCGACGAGGTCCTGCTCGCGCGCCGGGCCAACACCGGCTACTCCGACGGGCTGTGGAATCTGCCCTCGGGCAAACTCGACGCGGACGAGGACCTCGAGGCCGCCATGATCCGCGAGGCGGCCGAGGAGCTCGGGATCACGCTCACCCGCAAGGACATTCGCATGGCGGCCAGCCTGCACGTGCGGACGCCGGACGAGGTGGGCCGCGTCGGGTTCTTCTTCCACGCCGATCGCTGGGTGGGCGAGCCCTACAACGCCGAGCCGGACAAGTGCTCGGACCTGCGGTGGTTCCCCATCGGTCAGCTGCCCGCCGACACGGTGCCGTACACCAGCGCCGGGGTGGATCTGTACCTGCGCGGGGAGAATTTCGGCCTGTACGGGTGGCCGACGCAGCTATCGGAGAGCTGAATGCGCCTGTCCGCCACTCGCGCCCGCGCGGCGCGGGCCTCGGTCGCGGTGGGAGCGGCGCTGCTGGCGTTGATCATGCTGCCGCGTCCGGCGCCGGACGCACCGCCCTTCGACCCCGAACGGGTGCCCGGATCCCAGGTGGTGTGGGTGACCGCGCGGGCCGGGGCCTCGCACGCGATGCTGGAGCTGTGGGAGCGGAATCGCCTGCGCGAGTGGCGGCAGACCTTCGCGGTAAGCGCCCGGGTGGGCGGCGAGGGCATCTCCGAGCACGCGCGCGAGGGTTCGGCGTACACCCCGCAGGGCATCTTCCCGCTGACCGAGGGTTTCGGCAGGCGGCCCGCCCCGGCGACATGGCTGCCGTATCTCACCGTCGGTTCGTCCGACACCTGGTGGTGGGTCTCGGACACCGAAAGTCCGTACTACAACCAGCGATTCCGCTGCGCGGAGTCCGCGTGCCCGTTCGACACAGCGGCCGGTGAGAACCTCGGCCGCACCGGGGAGGCGTACGACTACGCACTGGTCATCGACTACAACCGGGCGCCGGTGGTTTCCGCCGCCGGCTCGGCGTTCTTCCTGCACGTGGCGACCGACGGGCCGACCGCGGGCTGCGTGGCGGTCTCGGCGGATGTCATGCGCAGCCTGCTCACCACGCTGCATCCCGATCGGCGACCCGTAATAGGCATGTACGCCCACTGAATCCGGCTCGAGCTGCCATGCTGAGGACCATGGCGCAGACCGACCCGATCGGCGCGTGGAAATCTCTGCGCGCCGGCAATGAGCGTTTCACCAGCGGTACCCTCGAGCATCCCGGCCAGGGCGCGGCCGAACGCGCGAAACTCGTACACGGGCAACAGCCTTCGGTCATCCTGTTCGGCTGCGGTGACTCGCGGGTGGCCGCCGAGCTGATCTTCGATCAGGGCCTGGGCGACATGTTCGTGGTCCGCACCGCGGGCCACGTGATCGATTCCTCGGTGCTCGGATCCATCGAATACGGGGTCGAGGTGCTGCACGTGCCGCTGATCGTGGTGCTCGGGCACGACAGCTGCGGCGCGGTGAACGCGACCATCAACGCGCTGGACGGCGGTGACGTGCCGGGCGGGTTCATCCGCAGCATCGTCGAACGGATCACCCCGTCCATTCTCATCGGGCGCGGTGAGGGCCTGACGAGCGTCGACGATCTCGAGGCCCGGCACGTGGTGGAGACCGGGCGGTTGCTGATGGAGCGGTCCATGGTGGTGGCGCGGGCGGTCGCCACCGGCGGGTGCGCCATCGCCTGTGTGACTTACGAATTGGCCGACGGCCGGGCCCGGTTGCACCGGGTGATCGGCGATATCGGCGAATCGGCGACGCTGAACGATCCCGAACCCCGGGACTGAGGGCGGCTCGGCCGCGCTCCCCGCGGGCCGCGGGCGCGGTCACCGCGTACGCGCCGCCGCGATGACGGCTATGTCCCGTCCACGGGTACCCTCGGCAGCGAATCTCTCTCATCGTCGCTGAACAGCGAGCCAGCGGGCGCCGCCATCGCCCGAAATCCGTTCCGCGCGAATCTGTGCCACGTCGGCTACATTGCTCGGCGTACTCCTCCTCAGCGATCCGATCGAGCTATACAGAGAGTAGAAAAATTGAGCAGCGGCAAGGACCTCGCACTGACCCACGTCAGTGTGCTGGTCGGCAATCAGCGCGAAGCCCTGGAGTTCTATCGCGACGCCATCGGTCTGGAGGTCCGCCAGGATATGCCGTTCGGCAAGGTTCGCTGGCTGACGGTGGGCCCGATCAGCCAGCCCACCATCGAGTTCCTGCTCGAGGTGCCGGAAATGGTGCCCAATGACGGAGTACAGCAGGGCGCGCGCACCCGGATCGCGACCGGCGCGCAGGGCACGCTCATCTTCAGCACCGACGACGTGGACGCCACCTTCGCCCGCCTGAAGTCGGCCGGGGTCGAGGTGGCCCAGCCGCCCGTCACCCAGCCGTACGGCGTGCGGGACTGCGGTTTCCGCGACCCGTGGGGCAATCACCTGCGTTTCTCCCAGCTGATGCCCTGATCCGCGGGCCGCTGCGAATCACTGCCGAATCCACTCCGGCAGGGGTTCGCAGCGTTCCCGGAGTTCGTCCGGAAGTCCCGAAACCCCGAGCCGCGCACCGAGAATCCCGCCGACGATCGCACATGTGGTGTCCATGTCCCCGCCCGCGGCCGCCGTCCGCCACAGCGCCTCGGCGACGTCCGCGCCGTGCTCGGCGACGATCCACAGGCAGAACGGCACGGTGTCCTGTGCGGAGGTCCGGCTCCCGTTCCCCAACAGGGCGATAACTTCCGCGATGTCCGCGAGCGGCCCGAGCGCGCCGGCGGCGGAGATGCCCTCCCGGACAGCACCGCCCGGGGTGTGCTCCGCGACCGCCGCGAGCAGTGCTTCGCCGCGCAATCCCGGATCCGAAACACCCAGTGCCGCAGCTACCGCCACGGCAACGGCCCCCGCCACCCCTTCCGCATGGGCATGGGTCACCACCGCCGAGGCGGCAGCCTCTCGAACAACCCGGTCGAGGTCACCGGCGAAATAAGCGCCCACCGGTGCGACCCGCATGGCCGCGCCGTTCCCCCACGATCCCCGCCCGTCCCGGGCCCGCCCCGCCAGCTCGCGCCAGTCCCCGCCCCGGTCCCGGATCAGCCGCAGGATCCGCCCGGTCCCCGGCCCGTACCACCGGTAGATGTCGTAGTGCGCGGCAAAGGATTTCGCGAGCGCGTCCTGATCGATCCGCCCGAGCTCGCGCAGCACGGCGAACACCGAGCAGGCCATCTCGGTGTCATCGCTCCACAACCACGGCCCCGCCAGGAGTGAACGCTCCCGCAGCGCGGCGTGATTGAGCGCGTCGGTGTAGCAGCATCCGAACGCGTCCCCGATCGCCAACCCGACCAGGGAACCGTACGCTCGCTCGACTTGCACCGCGATGGCCATGTGTTCCACGGTATTGCCCGCCGCCACCGAATTTTCCGATCCCGCCCGGCGAGTTTTCGGGTACGCCGACGCCCGCCGCCTGCTTCGGGCCGTGACCGCTACCAGGTATGCGCGGGTTCGGTGACCTCTCGCTGCCAGGTGTGCTTGGCGTAAGTAGCGTGCACGCTGAACACGATCCCGAATACCGCTGTGCACGTGATCATTACCAGCACGACGGCGCGAACCGGGGTAAGCACCCCGGCCGCCGCACCGCGCCGAATCGCGAAGACCAGGGCCATCGACACCGCCGCCGCGAAAGCCACCGCGGACAGGAACGACACCACCGCTGAATCCGGAGGCGCGAGATACACCCCGTAGTGCGCCAGCGACTCGTCCGACGCCTCGGTGACCCACCGCGATCCGCGCTCGGACATCGGAGCCGCAACGGCCGACGCGACCACCCAGAACACCGCGACCACCACGGCCGCGACCGCCGTACCCCACCCCAGCCGCGACGCCGAGAGCGCCGGTCGCGCCCCGGTGCGCAGCAGCGGCCCGATCACCGTCGCGGCGAAAGCGAGCCCCACCACCAGCGGCACCACCAGCAATTTCACGTAGACCGAGCATTCCGGCCACGCCAATTCGCCCAACCCCAGCGGCTCGAGCCGTCGCCCGACCAGCACCCCGACCAGCAATCCCCCGCCTGCGGCCGCAACAATCAGCCCGATCAGCCCCAACCCGAACCACGGCGAGTACTCCCGTACCCACGCCATCTCGCCGACCGGGCCACGTCTCGACAGGTTTCGAACGCCACCGGCCTCGTGCACTGAATCACTCACGCCGACACCGTATGTCACATCACCCGACGCGGTACGCCGATAACTACTCGATCCCGATCGCCGGGTCGACCACGGCACACATGGCGCACGCTTCGTCCCGGGCCGGACTCACCCACGGCAAGGATGGGTCCGGGCCGTCAGCGACCCGAGCGATCGGCTCACCGACGCCGATCGGACAGCGTCGGGGGTTGCCAGATATCCGGGGGGACCGTGGCTCTGGTGCGGCCGTGGGGGTCGAGGATGCGGCCGAGGAGTTTTTCGTGGCGGAGGGTGATGGCTCGTTCGGCGATGGTGAGATCGGGGTGGAGGGTGGCCAGTTGGTTTTCGAAGCGGGTTACCTCGGAGACCGAGTGCAGGGCCGCCTGCAGCACGATGTTGTTGGGGCCGCTGACCGCCGCGCAGTTGCGGGTTTGTGGGAGACGGATGAGGTTGTAGCCGATATCGGGGAGGGTCGCGGCGGGTGCGGTGGCGCGGAAGGTGACCGCTACCGGCCAGCCGCCGAGCGGGCGGGCGAAATCGCAGCGGAAGGACAGTAGACCGAGGCGGGTCAGCTCGTCGAGGCGACGTTTGACGGTGGAATTGCTGATGCCGAGGGCGGCGGCCAGCGCCTGGTGGGAGGCGCGCCCGTCCAATGAGAGGTGGCCGAGCATGGCGCGATCGAGATCGGTCAGGCGGCGGCGCAGGCGATCCGCGCGGGTGGGATCGGGCTGGGCGCGCAGGCGGTCACGCTGGCCGGGGGCGAGGGCGTCGATGCGCCAGCTGCCGCCCTCGGCGAACCAGTGGGTGACGATCTGCGCTTTCACGGCGACCACGTGCGGCAGGGCGGGCAGCACGTCCAGGGTGTAGGTCGCCATCCGCTCGAGATCGCCGGTGGCGACGGTGGCGAAGATGCGATTGCCGTCGGCCGAGCGTTCCAGGGTCAGCATGTGCGGATGCGCCGCGAGCATCCGCACCACCGTCGCGGTTTCGCCTGCGGCACAGTCGATATCGATGTAGGCGGCGCAGACGTCGTCGTACAGCGCGGGCCCGGGCGAGACGCACACCCACGCGTCGCCGCGCTCGTGCAACCGCTGCCAGCGCCGGGCCACGGTCACCGGATCGACGTCGAGCACCCCGCCGAGTTCGGTCCAGGAGGCCCGCGGTCGCAATTGCAGCGCGTGGATGAGTGCGAGATCCTCTTCGGTCAGTAGCCTGACATCATCCTGCACGCGTCCAGTTCCTCACGGCGAATTCCTGCGATTCGAATGGTCCAGGCGACCAGTCTCGCACAATGACGGGCGAGCCAACTCACAGCGGAGGTTGATCGTGGCATTCGGTGACTATCAGAACGAGATCTATTTCAACGGGCTGCGCGGCGTGGTGCCCGCCTACCCGGTGAGCGCGGCGGAGTTGGAGCAGCGCGCGCAGGCGGCCCTGCCGCCCTCGATCTGGTCGTACGTGGCGGGCGGCGCGGGCGACGAGCGCACCCAGCGTGCCAATGTCGAAGCCTTCGACCACTGGGGCATCGTGCCGCGCATGTTCGTGGGCGCCAAGGAACGCGATCTGTCCCTGGATCTGTTCGGAATGAAGCTGCCCGCACCGGTTTTCATGTCCCCCATCGGCGTCATCGGCCTGTGTGCGCAGGACGGTCACGGCGATGTCGCCACCGCGAAGGCCGCGGCCCGCACGGGTGTGCCCATGGTCGCCTCGACCCTCATGGTCGACCCCCTCGAGGACGTCGCCGCCGAATTCGGCGACACCCCCGGCTTCTTCCAGCTCTACACCCCCACCGATCGGGATCTGGCCGCGAGCCTGGTCGAGCGCGCCGAGGCGGCCGGCTACAAGGGCATCGTGGTCACCCTGGACACCTGGGTGACGGGCTGGCGGCCCCGCGACCTGTCCACCGGCAACTTCCCGCAGTTGCGCGGCCACTGCCTGGCGAACTACTTCAGCGATCCGGTCTTCCGCAAGGCGCTGGCGCAGTCGCCCGAACAGGATCCGCAGTCGGCCATCCTGCGCTGGATCCAGGTCTTCGGCAACCCGTTGACCTGGGAGGATCTGCCGTGGCTGCGCTCGCTCACCACGCTGCCGCTCATCGTCAAGGGCATCTGCCACCCCGAGGACGCGCGCCGCGCCCGTGATCTCGGCGTGGACGGCATCTACTGCTCGAATCACGGTGGCCGCCAAGCCAACGGCGGCATTCCGGCCCTGGATCTGCTGCCCGACGTGGTCGAGGCCGCCGACGGGCTGCCGGTGCTGTTCGACTCCGGGGTGCGTTCCGGCGCGGACATCATCAAGGCGCTGGGCCTGGGCGCGACCGCCGTCGGCATCGGCCGCCCGTACGCGTACGGGCTGGCGCTCGGCGGGGTGGACGGCATCGTGCACGTGCTGCGCTCGCTGCTCGCCGAAGCGGATCTGATCATGGCGGTGGACGGGTATCCCACCCTGGCCGACATCACCCGGGACGCCATGCGCCCGGTGCGCTGAGGCCGCACAGCGGGGCGGACATCGTGGTCGCGGGTCAGCGCGACCACGGGAATCCGCCTATGCCGAAGCGGTTTTCAACGCGCGCCAAGCCCGCGGCGCGGTGCCGTGCTCGCGGCGGAACAGCCGGGTGAAGTACGCGGGATCGGCGATGCCGACGCGGCGGGACAGCTCGCTGATCGACAGGTCGGATTCGCCGAGCAGGCGGCGCGCTTCGCTCATGCGGCGTTCGAGGATCCAGTCCTGCACGGTGCGGCCGGTGCGGCGGCGGACCAGGGTGGTGAGGTAGGCCGGGGTCATTCCCACCGCGCCGGCCACGTCCCGCAGCGACAGGGGCTCCCCGAACCCCCGCTCGATCACCTCGAAGACGTCGGCCAGCACCGCCTCGTTGCTGCGCCGCAGGTCGCCGACCACATCGACGGCCAGGCGCGCCACGTCCACCAGCAGCAGCGTCAGATGCGCGGCGGCGGCCTGGCGGTATCCGGCTCGGCCGCCGGACAATTCGTCCTCGATCGCGGCGATCGCGCTCTCCCACAGCGGTTGCCGCTCCGGCGGCACATGCAATCGCAGCAGCCCGCCCGGTATCCCGTGCAGGAACGGGAACAGCAGCGGGTGGGCGCGCCAGGCCGGCCAGGGCGCGGTGGTGTCGTCCCCGAGGGCGGCGGGATCGAACAGAATGCCCGCCGCCCCGGCCAGATGCACGCCCGCACCGTCGACCACCACGCCCGGGGACACCACGTAGATGTCCCCGATCCGCACGCCTGCCGCCTCCGGCAAGATGCTGTCGACGTACATCAGCACCGGGAAGTCGTGGATGTGCGGATTGCCCTGCGCGGGCGGTGCGCCGACGGTGAACCGTACGACCGACATGGGCGGCACGGCCGGGTCCGCGGAGTAGCGGTACACCGGCACGCCCGCCTCGTAACGAACCGGATAGGTGCGCGAGGCCATAACCAAAGATAATCCTGATTCTGCCGATGATCGGCCAATTATGCGGCCCAGATGCCGCACATCATGAATGACATGACGAAAAATACTCCTGCCGCAGAGTCCACGGGCCGGCACGGCCATCACGACTACCTCCCCGCCGCGGGCCGCGACGCGATGCTCCCGTTCTACGACCTGTTCACCCGTCTGCTGGGCGCACGCGGCGTCCACCGGACCCTGCTGCGCCACGCCGATATCGCTCCCGGCGCGCGCGTCCTGGAAATCGGCTGCGGCACCGGCAATCTCGCCCTCGCCGCCCTCGCCGCCCACCCCCGCGCCGAGATCACCGGCACCGATCCCGATCCCCTGGCCCTGCGCCGCGCCGAATCGAAGTCACACGGCCGCAACGGAATCGAATACCGGCTGGCCTACGCCCAGGATCTCCCCTTCGAGGACGCCACGTTCGACCGCACCCTGTCCGCGTTCATGCTCCATCACATCCCCGCCGAGGTGAAACCCGCCCTCGCCGCCGAAGCCTTCCGTACCCTGCGCCCCGGCGGCCAACTCCACCTGGTCGACGTGGGCGGCGACGTGACCCCCGCCGACGGCTACGCCGCCCGCCGCCTCCTGTCCAACCCCCACGTCACCGGCAACCTCGGCGACGCCATCCCCACCCTCCTGCGCTCCGCCGGGTTCACCTGCGAAACAACCGAATCCCGCCCCCACCGCGCCATCGGCCGGATCACCTACTACCGCGCCACCCGCCCGGCCTGAAACCCGCAGGCTTCTCGACACCCCGGGCACAACCGGGCCGCGCGTTCGAGTGCGCTGGATTCGCCGGTGCACAACGCTTCTCGCACACAGCGTGTCCCGTCAACGACCGTGCCCCCGCGTATCACCGAACGAGGCGGGGCCGGGGAACAACTCGTCCCCGGCCCCGCCTCGACCGCTACGACCCCGATCTCAGAAGGAGCAGTCGGCGGGCCGCCCGGCCCACCCACCCTTCAGAAACCGCAGCACGGCACAGAACACATCCTCCGAGCTGGACCCCACCGGGGCAGCCGACGCCGCGACGGGCGCGGGAGCGGTCTCCGCGCCGGCGGATGCGGTGGGAATGGCCAGACCCGCGGCGACGACGGCAACAACAACGACCTTCTTCATGCGATGTCCTGTTCTACGGTCGGATAGGAAATCTCCAACGTAGGACGCGATCCCGCCCGGCACTATCGGGCACATGCCCTATACGGCGGTGCCCGTCACCACTTGAGCATGGGCAGTGGCGAGAGCGGATTCGTGCGGATTCGCTTCGCGCCCAACCGGAGCAGGCGGCGGTGGAAGCCTGCGTCCGGGAGGTCCCGGGAGAGCTCGCGGTAGGTGGATCGGGGGACGCCGAAGCGGCCCAGGATGCCGAACTCTACGTCGATGGCGTCCGCGCGGCGGAAGATCTCCACCGGGTCGTCGGGGGTCGCGGCGGGGCGGAGCTTGTGGTGCTGGTCGACCATCCTGGCGACCAGGTCGATCAGGTCGGCACGGCCGTTGTCCGTGAGCCAGGCCGTCGCCAGGGCAGCAGACGGCTCGAGGTAGTCGAACGTGTTCGCGGACCAGACGCCGATGTCGTGGAAGGCGCCGGCGGTGAGGAACTCCTCGCGGTCGGTGGCGACGAAGCCGTGGGGAGCGGCGAGGCGGTCGCACAGGGTGAGCACGCGCAGGCAGTGGTTCGTGTAGCCCGGGCGGTCGGCGCCGAGCTGCTCGGACCAGGGCTCGAGGCGGCGATCGACTTCCCGGCGGATCCCAGCGATGTCCATACCGGGCCACAGTAATCGCCCGGACGCGGTGCCACAGCTCGAGCGCGCACCCGCGATGACACCGCCCTGCGGCCCGCGACCCGATGCCCGGGCCGATACCATCGACGCGTCCGGGCGACCGGGCGGGGCGGGACGCGGGAAGGGGCGGGAATGCTCAGTACGGGTGAGGTATTCGCCGGATACACCATCGAGCGACAGCTGGGGCGGGGCGGAATGGGATCGGTGTATCTCGCCCAGCACCCGCGGCTGCCGCGTAAGACGGCGCTCAAGCTGCTGAACCGGGAACTGTTCGACGACAAGGAGATTCGTGCACGATTCGAGCGCGAGGCCGATCTGGTCTCGCAACTCGAGCACGCGAACATCGTGACCGTCTACGACCGCGGGGTCGAGAACAATCAGTTGTGGATCTCCATGCAGTACGTCGACGGCGTCGATGCCGCGCACCTGGATCCGCTCACCCTGGACCCGCGGCGCGCGGTGCAGATCGCCGCGGAAACCGCTGCGGCACTGGACTACGCGGGTGGCGCGGGGGTACTGCATCGCGACGTGAAACCGGCCAACATCCTGCTCGCCAAATCCGTCGGCGGGCAACAGCGGGTGTATCTCACCGATTTCGGCATCGCGCGACTACGCGAGGACAACACCCATCTGACCCGCACCGGAACCTTCACCGCCACCCTGGCATTCGCCTCGCCCGAGCAGCTGACCGCCCAGCCGATGGACAGCCGGTCGGACCAGTACTCGCTGGCATGCACGCTGTACTTCCTGCTCGCCGGGCAGGCGCCGTTCGATTCGCCGCAGCCGGGCAACATCATTCGCGGACACCTCCAGCAGGATCCACCCGCGGTGAGCACGCACCGACCGGGTCTGCCGCAGGCGGTGGACGCCGTCCTGCGCCGCGCCCTGGCAAAACGGCCCGTCGACCGGTTCCCGACCGCCGTCGAATTCACCGACGCCATGCTGCGCGCCCTGACCCCGGCCGCGCCCACCACGCGCAATCCCGCACCGGCGCAACACAGCCCGCGCAGATCGGACCCGCAGCCCCCGATGCCGGCCGACCCATCGCGGGCGCGGCGCGAGCCGGGCGGCCACCGGCCCGCCGACGCCGGGCCGCCCGCGGCACCTCGTGAATACGCTCCCTACTCACCCGCGCCGTCGAACCCCGCGTCCTATGCACCCCCTCGACAATCGGGTCCCGCGTCCTACGCACCCGCCCCGCAACCGTCGGCGCAAGCCCCTTACGCGCCCGCTCCGCAGCCGTCGGGTCCTGCTCCCTACCAGCACGTTCCCCGCCCCCAGCCCGCCTACAACATGTCACCGATCCCCCACGATCGCACGCCCCGCCGATCCTCGGCCGGGCTCATCGTGGGCCTGTGCCTGGGCCTGGTCGTAGCGATCGCGGTGGCCATCGGCATCGGCGTGGCCATGAAACGGGACAGCGGTTCCGGCCCAAAGGATTTCGACGCCATGGCCAAGGCGATCACAGCGGAATTCCCGTACATGTTCGCCGATGTCGAACTCACGCCCTCGGGCAACTACAAAGCCACCGGGCACAAGAACGCCACCTGCGAAACCACCAAGGGCTCCACAGCGACGAACAAGCCCGGGAACAACGAGCCCGACATGGGCGCGTGGCTGACCCGCTGGACCTGCTACGGCACCGGCCTGCCGATCTATCAGATCTACGGATACACCGACACCGAAGAGGTCCGCTCGGTCGTCGGGGCCCACGCCACGCTGCCCGGCCGGCAGGACGTCAACGCCGGGCACACCTACGCCAACTACGAGTTCCACGGCGAAGGCCCGCCCCGGCGCGACGGGCTCATCACCTATTTCGACGGCAACGACGACCGCGACCGCTATCTGATGTTCACCTCGAACCTGTACGAACTCCACACGATCGAGGAGATGCGCACCTGGTGGACAGCGGCGCCGCTGACCTGATCGTTGCGGTCGGACGCCGCTCCGCCGCGCCGGGACACCCCCGCGCGAGCGCGGCGCGGACCGATCCCGGGCCGTCCGCGCCACGCACCCGAGCCCGCCGGGCGGTCCCGGCTCAGGAAGCCACGGCCGACCCGACCCCCAGCGCCTTCAAGCTCGCCAGCAGGAAGTCGTTGACCAGGTCGGCCCGCTCGAGCTGCACCAGGTGCCCCGCACGCGGAACCTCCACCACCGCACGCAGATCCGTGAGACTGGCCCGCAGCGTCGCCAGCGGGTCACGCCCGCTGAACCCCTCCATATCCGGGTCGTTCTCGCCGTACAGGAAGAACGCGGGCACCTCCACCTTGGCGTCGGCGAACGCGGCGGTCAGCTCCCAGTTCCGGTCCAGGTTGCGGTACCAGTTCAGCCCGCCGGTGAACCCGGTCCGCTCGAAATCCGCGACCAGGGTGTCGAATTCGGCCTGCGAGAGCCACGGCCAGGGCAGCGGCGGAGCCTCGGGCAGCACATCCAGGTAGCCCAGCCCGGGCGGGTTCTTCCAGGTGTCGAGGTAGTGGTACTCGCCGCTGAGCGAGTAGTAGACCCGCGCCAGGAACCCGCGCGGATCGGCGGCCAGTTCGGCGTCGGCGACCCCGGGCTCCTGGAAGTAGGACAGGTGCAGGAAGTGCTTCTCGGCCGCACGCGTCCAGAACGCCGACGGCGGGCGCGGCGGGCGGGGGCTGAACGGATTGTTCAGGACCGCGACCCCGGCCACCCGCTCGGGCGCGCGCAGGGCCAGTTCCCAGACCAGCTGCGCGCCGAAGTCCAGGCCGACGAACACGGCCTTGTTCGCGCCGATGTCGTCCAGCAGGGCGAGCAGATCGCCGATCACGGCCTCGTTGGTGTACGCGGCCGGGTCCGCGGGCGCATCGGTCCGCCCGTAACCGCGCAGGTCGGGCGCGATGGCCCGGTAGCCCGCGGCGGCCAGCGCATCCAGCTGGTTGTGCCACATGAACCAGGTGTGCGGGAACCCGTGACAGAAGACGACCGGAAACCCTTCCCCCTGCTCGGCGACGTGCATCCGGATGTCCCCGGTATCCACCGTCCGATGCGTCAGCTCCACTGCTGCCTCCAATTTCTAGAACACGTTCCTATTTCAAGGTAGTGTCCAGAGGTCGTGAGCGAAATACCCAAGATTCTCGCCGGTCGGGTCGCCGTGGTGACCGGAGCCAGCCGTGGCATCGGCAAGGGCATCGCCCTGGAGCTGGGCGCGGCCGGTGCCACCGTCTATGTCACCGGCCGCACGACCACGCCCGGGCACCTGCCGGGGACCGTGGGCGGCACCGCCGCCGAAATCGACGAACTCGGCGGCACCGGCGTCGCGGTGGTCTGCGACCACAAGGACGACTCCGCGGTCGAGAAACTCTTCGCGCAGATCCGCGACGAGCACGGCCGCCTCGACGTGCTGGTCAACAACGTCTACAACGCCCCCGGCTCGGCGCGCTGGATCGGCCGCAAGTTCTGGGACGTGCCGCCCAAAGCCTGGGACGAGGGCTTCGACATCGGCGTGCGATCGCACTATGTGGCAAGCGTTTTCGCCGCGCCCCTGCTCATCGAATCGGGCGGGCTCATCGTGAACGTCTCCTCCCCCGGCGCGCAACGCCAGATGCACAACGCCGTCTACGGCGTGGGCAAGGCCGCGGTGGACCGCCTGACCGCCGACTTCGCCCACGACCTGGCCGATACCGAGGTCACCGCCGTCTCCATCTGGCCCGGCATCGTCAATACCGAGCTGCTGCAGATGGTTCCGGCCGACGCCGAGGGCCGCCGCATCGTCACCCTGCCCGGCGAGGGCTCCTTCGATCTCGACATCGCCGAGACCCCGCGCTTCCCCGGCCGCGCCGTGGTCGCCCTGGCAGCGGATCCGAACCGCAAGGCGCGCACCGGGAAAGCCTGGAAGGTCGCCGACCTCGCCGGGGACTACGGCTTCACCGATATCGACGGCCGCGTCCCGCGCGCCGACTGACCCCCACATCCGTTCCAGCACAGAGGAGTACAGCAAGTTATGCGACGCGTTTTCGTCGTCGGCGTGAACATGACGCCGTTCGTCAAGATCGGTTCCCGCGAGTGGACCTACCCGCAGATGGTCGCCGAGGCCGTCAACGGAGCGCTCGGCGACGCCGGTGTGACCTACGACCAGGTGCAGCGCGCCGCCGTCGGGTACGTCTTCCAGCCGTCCGCGGCCGGCCAGCGTGCCCTGTACGACGTTGGCCTGACCGGTATTCCGGTGGTCAACGTGAACAACAACTGCGCCACCGGCTCCACCGCGCTCATGCTCGCTCGCGAATGGGTCGGCGCCGGCATCGTGGACGTGGCCCTGGCGGTCGGCTTCGAGCAGATGACCAAGGAGTCCATGGCGGGCCCGGCCACCCGGCCCAAGGCCACCACCGTGGATCACCACCTGGCCGTCATGCGCGAGCACTACGAGTTCAGCCAGGCCCCGATCACCACGCAGTTCTTCGGCAACGCCGCCATCGAGCACATGAAGCAGTACGGCACCACGCCGGAGCAGCTCGCGGCCGTCGCGGTCAAGAACCACGAGCACTCCACGCGAAACCCGTTGGCGCAGTTCCAGGACGCCTACACCCTGGAGCAGGTCCTCGGCGACAAGCCGGTGCACGGCCCGCTCACCCGCTCGCAGTGCTCACCCATGTCCGACGGCGCGGCCGCCGCGGTCGTGGTCAGCGAGGAGTACGTCAAGGCGCACGGGCTCGAGGACCAGGCCATCGAGATCCTGGCCCAGGAACTGGCCACCGACGACGGCACCTCGTTCTCCACCGGTTCCATGATCGACGTGGTCGGCGCGCCCATGACCCGCGCGGCCGCCTCGAAGGTGTTCGCCGCCTCCGGCGTCGGCATCGGCGAGGTCGACGTCATCGAACTGCACGACTGCTTCACCATCAACGAACTCATCACCTACGAGGCGCTGGGCCTGTGCGGTGAGGGCGAATCCGGCGCGTTCGCCGAATCCGGCGCCACCACCTACGGCGGTCGGGTAGTGGTGAACCCCTCGGGCGGACTCATCTCCAAGGGTCACCCGCTCGGCGCCACCGGCCTGGCCCAGGCCACCGAATTGTCCTGGCAGCTGCGCGGACTCGCCGGCGACCGGCAGGTCGCGGGCGCGCGCACCGCCCTCGCGCACAACCTGGGCCTCGGCGGAGCGGTGGTCGTCACCCTCTACCGCGGCTACAACGCCTGACCAGAACCCATCGCTCGGAGCGGAGACAGCAATGACCACCATCGATCCCGACACCCGGCTGCGGATGCCCGTGCACAACGGGCACGCGCTCGTGTCCGGACTGCGCCGCCACAAGGACCGGCCGGTGCTGACCCTGGGTGACACCGTGCTCACCGGCGGCGAGGTCCTGAAGGCCATCAGCCGCTACATCGACGCCTTCGCCGAACACGGCGTGGTGTCCGGGACCCCGATCGGCGTGCTCGCGCTGAACCGCCCCGAGGTGCTGTTCACCATCGGCGCGGGCCAGATCGCGGGCCACCGCCGCACGGCGCTGCACCCCATCGGCGGCCTGGACGATCACGCGTACGTGCTCGCGGACGCGGGCATCACCACGCTCATCCTGGATCCGCTGCCCGCGTTCGTGCAGCGCGCCCGCGAACTGGTCGACCGGGTGCCGGGCCTGAATCGTGTCCTGGTGCTCGGCCCGGTGCCGGACGAGCTGTCCGACGTGGGCATCGACCTGCTCGCCACGGCCGAGAAGTTCGAGCCGCGTCCGGTGCAGGCCGTCGAATTGCGGCCCGACGACGTCATTTCCATCGCCTACACCGGCGGCACCACCGGAAAGCCCAAGGGCGTCATCGGTACGTCACAGGCCATGGCGACCATGACGCAGATCCAGCTCTCGGAATGGGAGTGGCCCAAGCACCCCAAATTCCTGATCTGCACGCCGCTTTCGCACGCGGGCGCGGCGTTCTTCCTGCCGGTGGTGCTGCTCGGCGGCCAGTGCATCGTGCTGCCGCGTTTCGAGCCGGGCGAGGTGCTGCGGGCCATCGAGGAGCACAAGATCAGCTCCACGATGCTCGTGCCGTCCATGCTGTACGCGCTGCTGGACCACCCGGATTCGCACACCCGCGACCTGTCCTCGCTCGAGACCGTGTACTACGGCGCCGCGGCCATCGACCCGAATCGGTTGCAGGAGGCCATCGATCGCTTCGGGCCGATCTTCGCCCAGTACTTCGGGCAGTCCGAGGCGCCCATGGCGATCAGCTACCTGGGCAAGGACGAGCACGACAAGGCGCGCCTGGCCTCGTGCGGGCGGCCGTCCACCGCGATCCGAGTGGCGTTGCTGGACAAGGACGACAACGTCGTCGAGCCCGGTGAGGTCGGCGAGATCTGCGTGTCCGGACCGCTGCTCGCGGGCGGGTACCTCAACCTGCCCGAGGTGACCGCGGAGACCTTCCACAACGGCTGGCTGCGCACCGGCGACCTGGCCCGCCAGGACGAGGACGACTTCCTGTTCATCGTCGGCCGCAGCAAGGACATGGTCGTCACCGGCGGGTTCAACGTCTTCCCCCGCGAGGTGGAGGACGTGGTGTCCGAACATCCGAAGGTCCGCAACGTGGCCGTGGTCGGTGTGCCGGACTCGTACTACGGCGAGGCCGTGACCGCGGTGGTCGTGCTCGATCCCGAGACCGCGGGCGACGCGGCCGCCGTGGAGACCGTCATCGCCGAGGTGCAGGCCGCGGTCAAGCAGCGCAAGGGTTCCGTGCAGGTGCCCAAGCACGTGCTGCTGGTCGAGGAGCTGCCGCTGACCGGACTCGGCAAGCCGGACAAGAAGGTCATCCGGGTGCTCGCGGCCGAACGCCTCGGGCTGGCGTGATCGCCCCGGCCTGACCGGCCGTCCACTCTCGGGCCGAGCTGCCGAAAGGCGCTCGGCCCGAGTCGTTCACGCCTGATCCACGCTGGGCGGCCCGAGGCGCAGCGCGCGCACCTGCCGCACTCCGCGACGCACGCTCACCGCGCCCGTCTCCACCACGGCCCGAGTCACGAAGTGCCCCAACGCCGTAGCGGCGAACACCGCCGCGATGAGAATCGGCGCCCACTCCCAGGTGAGAGCGAGCACCATACGCTCGAGGGTGCCCACCGGCTCCACGACCGGCTCCCAGCTGTTGAGCCGCACCCAGCGGCCCAGGAAAACGCCCACGGCGCACAGCAGATGCACCGCCAGCGTCACCGGAGTCCGCCACCGGCCCCAGCCCCGCTGCTCCAGGAAGCGGCCCAGCTCGGCCAGCACCAGGTAGTACGCGAGGAAGCCCGAGGCGATGAACGCGACGTACACCGGCAACACAGTCGACACGACCGGGCCGTCCCCGACCGCCCGCACGGTGTCACGCAGATGCACGAGATCGGTCACCACATAGGGCGAATTCGGCAGGAACAGCAGCAACAGCACCGCGCCGCCCCACCATGCCGGCGACAGCCGCCGGTCCTTGCGCCCCGCCCAGCGGAACACCACGAACGCCAGACCGACTGGAATCCAAGCCAATACGGTATTCCAGCTCATCCACCACAGATCACGGCGCAATACCCCCACGAGGCTCGGCGCGACCGCATCAACCAAGTCCATCGCTCCATCATGCACGGCTCCCGACCCCGCGCCCGGGAATTTTCCGCAACGCCCCAGTGCGAACGCCGTCCGCGCACACCCCGCCCAGCACAAGTAGCCCGGGTGTCGCAGTGGCGACACCCGGGCTACTTACCCAGCTTATGAGGTCAGGAGAACTTGATTTCCAGGCCGATGCCGAGAATCGAGATCAACCAGATGACGCCGACGAACACCGTGATCCGGTCGAGGTTCTTCTCGACAACGGTGGAACCCGACAGGCTCGACTGCACACCGCCACCGAACAGGCTGGAAAGACCTCCACCCTTGGCGCGATGCAACAGCACCAGCAACACCAGCAGGACGCTGGTGATGATCAGGAGGATATCCAGGAACATGCGCATTCCACGGATAATACGCGGTCGTCAGGGGGAGAATCGCCAACCCCCCTGGGGACGCGCACGTGGTTTCGGGGCGGGCGGTTTGTGGTGGGAGGGCGGCGGGCGGGGTGTCGGGTGGGCTCGGAAATCGCACCTGTGTTCGAACTTGCGGGGAGCTCGGCGCGGGCGGGCGGCAGCGGGCTCGGTTCGGATGGTTGCGCGGGTGCGCCTGGAACGGGCGTGGGCGTGGTGGCATCACATCGCGGGAGTCACCGAGGGGTGTTGTGGCAGAGTTTTCGAGCATTTCTGAATCGACATTGTGTCTGAATACTGTTGTATCACAATGGAATTGGGCTATTGCAAGTGGCTATCGAGGAGTAGAATAGGGGTATGAATTCGGGAGGGGAATCCAGCATCGCGGACCATGTTGAAGGACATGGCGTCGCGGTGGAGGGTCTGCTCGAATCACCCCTGTTTTCCTCATCCGATGACCAGGTCATCGCGATGATGCAGAAGCTGGAAGAGGACTACCGCAAACTCGAAGCGGTGAAGCAGCGCTTCGCTCTCGAATGCGCGGCACGGGGATTGCCCGCGCAGGCCGGGATCAAGAGCCCGATCGTGTTCCTGCAACAGACCCTGCGTATTTCCCATTTCGATGCGGCTGCTCGGGTGCGGAACGCGGACCGGCTCTCCACGGTGTCCGAAGGCAGTCTCCAGCGGCCGCCCGTGTTTCCCCACATTGCTGCCGCTCAGCGCGCGGGAGAGATCTCCGCCGAGCACGTGCAGGCGATCGTGAAGGTCCTCGATCGGATCCCCGCCAGCGTGGAACCGAAACTCAAGGAACTCGCCGAACGCTCCCTGACCGACTACGCGCGCACCGGCGACCCCAAAGGCGTGACCCAACTCGGGGTCCGGGTCCTGGCATACACCGACCCCGATGGGGTGTTGACCGCCGACAAGGACCGTCAGCGGATGCGCGGCATCTGCATCGGGCGCCAGCGCGCGGATGGGATGTTCCCGATCTCGGGGTTGCTCACCCCGGAGTTGGGTGCGGTGTTCCTGCCCATGTTCGCCAAATTCGCCCGACCCGGCATGTGCAACCCCGATGATCCCGAGAGCCCGCACACCACCGCACAACTCGGGATCGACACCGAAACCGAAACCGACGACAGTGACGCCGATGCTGCCGCCGTCACCGCGCGTGCGGTGCTGCGGGCTGCTGCCAAGCGTGATCACCGCTCCGAAGCGCAACGCAATCACGATGCGCTGCTGCGGTTCCTGCACCCGGACATGGGACCCACCAAGCTCGGGTATCACCGGGGGCTGCCGGTCTCGACTGTCGTCACCATGCGGTTGACCGACCTGGAGCAGCGCACCGGGCTCGCTACCACGAACACCGGTGGCACCCTCTCGATCACCGAAGCGATCACACTGGCCGCGCGGTCCACCCCGTACCTGGTGATCATGGACGCCAACGGCCGCCCACTGCACCTCTCACGCGGGCAACGCCTCGCCTCGGCAGAACAGCGCCTCGCACTCACCGCGGTCGAACGCGGCTGCACCCGCCCCGGATGCGACGCCCTCGCCACCCGCTCCGCAGTCCACCACATCAAGGAATGGGCCGATGGCGGCGAAACCGACATCGAGAACCTGACCTTCGCGTGCGATGCCTGCCACGCACAGATCAATTCCGGCCCGAACGGCTGGAAAACGATCGTCATGCCGCCCGATTCGGAGCATCCGGGCAAAACCGGATGGATACCACCACCGCATATCGATCCCGCTCGTAGACCTCGGGTGAATTTCCGTCATCACCCGCGTGTGCCGAGTCCTTCGGGTGTGCCGGGTATTCCAGCGCGGCGACTCTGCTAAAGCACTGCCGTGCAGCCGAAACCCCAAGCCCAAAGCCACACCCCAAGAGCTGAGAGCGGGATCGGTGTTCACTCCAGTGGCCGACGTAGCCGAGACCCGCACGCACCGTGCGTCTTCCGGCAGGTTCGGGAGGACAAGCAAGAACAACGAGGCAGTGCTGGTTACCTTGCCTGCCGTACCCGACTTTGGCTCCCCAGTGGGAGCCTGTTCGCCCTCCCAGCCTGGCTGGATGGCCGTGGGAACCTTCTCGAGATCTACAGACAAAGATCCGTCATCTCTGAATGCTGGTACTGCCTCCGAGGGTGATTGTGGTGAGCGGTAATCGATTCGAGGCTGGCTCTTACCCCCACGAGTGGTGGATCACGTTTATCGGCCCGGGAGGGCTGGTACCGCCGTCGAGGCTCTCAACCGGTCCACGCTGGTATTCCGTTATCCAGGCTGCTTTGCCTCCGGTAGGTCACCCAACCGCAGCCGAGTTCCCCACCGCGCAACGCTGGTATCTCGTTATCCAGTCGTCCTCGAACGCAACCGTGCACCCAACGCTCCGGTACCCCCGAGACTCAGCCACGCATACCCAGAAACCCCTCACACGAATTACATCACTGCAGTTCCCCCGCTGAAACACACATTTCGAGATACACCCACATTCCCCGACTCTTTCGCCGATCTCCCGGCATACCATGGAATCTGTCATTCGTACTGGATTCGAGATGCCATGGCGTGTCACGGCGAAAGGTACAGAAATGCGATTCCAGCGCTCAGCTTCGATTCTGATAGGCGCGACGTTTGCTATTCCGGCTCTGACCGGCCTGGCTACCACCGCAAACGCTGACATAGTGGTCGGCGGCTGTTACGGCGGCCAACTGACGACAACCAATGTCCCGGGCGGCGGCAGCGTCGGCATGGACACCAATGTCACCGGCGGGCTCACCGACTGCGGGTTGCCCGGCATCAGCGGCGGCATGCTCAATGTCCGCTACCCGTTCAACGTCGTCACCGGCAGTAATTCCGGCACCGGCGCAGGCGGCAACCCCGCCAATGGCACTATCGCCTGGTCGGACGGCTCGGTCAGCGTGCTCTCCGGCAACTGGGTCACATCCCCCGTGGGCCAGAATGCGATCAGCACTTTCGGCGTGCTGAGCGGTCCCGGCGCGGGGCAACAGTTGGTCCTCGGTACTCGCCAGATCGCCAATGCCGGTTCGGTGGGCGGCGGCAGTGGTGGCGCGGGCGAGGTCATGGTCATCGACGCTCTCTTCCACTGATAGCGCGGCACAATCAGGAGGCTGAGCCGCCGGCACCGCTCGCGCAGCTCATAGCGTCTGCGGTGCCGCCGGTGTCGTTCCCGCGGACTCGCGATGCCCGCGCCTATCGGGCCTGCCCTCAGGCAGGCGTCACCGCTTCTCCACGTTCGGCAGGATGGCTTCCGGCTTGAAGTTGACGATGTAGTGGTCCGACGACACGTTGGCCGCTTCCAGCTGCTCGACCACATAGGTCACGTTGTCGCTGAGCCCCAGGTAATGCTTCTTGTAGTCGTCGGCCCCCACCTTGCAGGTGACGGTGATCTTCCGGTCCTGCGGGTCGATCGAGCAGAACCCTTCGATCAACAGCATGTACTTGTCGGTGATGCCGTTGTAGAAGACGATTCGCCGGTTGATCTCGAAGTTGTCCGACTTCTTGGAGATGTTCTCCGAAGCGACGTCGGCGTCCGACGAACACGCCGCGAGCACGCCGGTGGCCACGATCGCAACCACACCGAGCCCGATCAATGATTTCTTCATAGCTGTATTCCCCCTGGATCGTTCTCGCCCCTACCCACAGACCCCCGAAAGCTCTTGCGGTACAAGTGGGCACACCATCCACCAATAGCCCCCACCCCACCACCCCATCAACCGATTTGATGGTCGGTACACGACCGACGGCCGCCCCTCCACCACAACGGTTTCCGCAGATCAGGATGCCCGCCATGCGATTTCCCGAGCCCGCCGGCCAAGCCTCGCCGAGAATTCGATTGTGGTTCTATCGTTACGTCGCTCCGAGGCGTTGGCGGCGCACCTCGGCGAGCCGGGCACTGAGGACCGACCACGTCGCCGTGTAGATCGTGGTCTGGTGCAAGACCATTCGACGCCATCCACCTCGTCGTCCGACCACCTCTTCACGCCACACTCCAGAACGGCACTGCCCACGCTGGACCAACGTCGCACCTTGCTCAACGACGCTCTTCGCCAACAGCTTCGGCCCGGAGCACGTTTCCACACGGGGCTACCATGGCGGCAGAGCACGGTCCGGGGGGGATAGTGAGCGATTCGGGGGGCGGGGCCGGTGGGGGCGAGCACGCGGCGAATGGGGGTGGTTACCGACATCGTGGCCTCGTGGGTATTGGGGACGGCCGTGGTGTTGTGTGCGGTGTCGAGCTTGGTATCGCTGGCGGTCAGTTCGGTAGCGGCGTCGATTTCGTCGCCGGGTGAGAAGCTTGCAGCGGCTGTCGACGAGGCTCGGCGGAGCGCGGCGGAGGACGCGGAACTGTATCTGGCCGGCGGGATTTGGATTCCTCTCGGCGGCGCTGTCGTCGGGATCGCTGCCGCGTGCGCGGGGCGGCTATTGGCGCGGCGTGGGTGGAAAGGCAAGGGCGTGCCGCTGTTTCCGTGGCCGCTGCTGGCATTGGTTCTGCAGCTGTGGTGTTTGGGGCGAGCGTGGGCGTGAGCAGGGTTGGGTGGGCCTGATTACGATGGATCGGAGTCGGAGGGGGACGGGGAGATGAGTGATCAGGGCGAAGCTGTGCCGCCGGAGCCTGCGAGGTTCGGCGGGGTTCGAGAGCCTGCGTATGAGCCGCGAGCCGCGGGAGAAATCGTGGCTACCCTGCTGTGGTGGGGCGGGTTGGTGGTCGGGGTCATCATCAACGCGTTCTATCTGACGTTGACTCTGGGATTCAGTGGGGCCGTGTCCTCGCCGTCGTGCACCGGGCAGGCGGATGCGTGTGCGGAGTTGCAGCGGGAGGTCGACATCCTGTCGAATCTGCTGCTCGGAAGTGTCGTCGTCGCGCCGGTGCTCGCCCTTGCCGGCACCGTTGTTTCGGTGATCTCACGGCGTCCTGTGTTGAAGGAGGTGCCGCTGTATCTGTGGCCGCTATTGGCGCTGCTCGTTCAGGTTGGGAGCATCTGGTACATCCGGTCGTGATCGGGGTACCAGCAATCCGATTGTCGGCCTTCGAAAGTGCGGTCGCACCGCTCGGCGGTGGCTACCATTGCCGCTAGTCGAGTCCGGATCGGGGGGCGATGGACGGCAATCACCCGGCGGGGGGCGAAGCCACCGAGTCAGAGGCAGTGGGGGTGGAGGAGATCGGGCGGCGGCCGATCGTGGATATCGTGGCGACCTCGCTGCTCGGCGTGGCCGTCACCGTCGTGTGTGTCTTCAGTGCGCTGTGGTTCATCGGGAGTTACCTGTTCGGGGACGTGAGCTCGAGCGCGGCCTGCCGCGATGAATCCACGGCGTGTGACACGGCGGGTGCGGGCAGTGTCTGGCTGAATCCGGTTGCCTTCAGCGGCTTCTGGATTCCGCTGCTCACGCTGGTGACGATCGCGGCGGTCGACTACGTGAGCGATGCGCTCGACGTGCGCGGGCGGCCCGCTGCTCGCAAGGTGCCGCTGTTCATCTGGCCCGCGGTCGGCTTGCTCCTGCAGGTGTGGTGCCTGCAAATGACGCCGGACTGATCAGCGGCCGCGCCACCGCGGCATTCGCCGGTGGGGTGACCGACGGGACTCGAACCCGCTTTCTCCAGGATCACAACCTGGTGCCTCGACCACTTCGGCTTCGACCACCACGCCCCACGGTGCGGGTAACCCCGCGTATCCGCTGGTCAGGAGGACCTGCGGTGCAACAACACTCGCAGGGGCGCCGGCCCATCGCAACCGAATTAACGCGGAATCCGCACTCACACCGGCGGGCCGACGGCGATCAGATGGGTGATCTTGTCCTCGCCGACCGTGTACTGGGCGACGACCTGTTCGTTGCGCTGATCCTGCACCGTCAGGCGCAACTGGTGCTGGTGCATGTGCTCCGCCCAGGATCGGACGACGAATGCCTCCACGTACCGATCCGCTTCCGCCACATCGCGATACAGCCGCCACTCGCGCGCGCCGGTGCGCTGGCGGGAGCGGCCCACCCGGGTCATGGCGGCCACGAATTCGGTCACCACTTCCTCCGGCACGGTGTAGCTGCGCATCACCAGCACGGGCCCCTCGGCCGGGTCCGGCTCCGAATCCAGCACCGGTTCGGGCCAGATCACCTTGGGGGTCAGGTCGAAACCGGTGGCGTCCTGGCTGATCGGCCACCACAGCGCGCTCAGCGCGCACACCGCAAGCAGACCGGCGGCGATTCCGAGCGCGGGGACCACGCCCAGCGCGTTGGCCACCGCGCCCCACAGCAGTGATCCCAGCGCCTGCCCGCCCATGAAGGTCAGCGAGTAGACCGCCATTCCGCGCGCCCGCACCCACGCCGGAAGCATCAGCAGCATGGTCGAATTCAGCGTCGACAGCGCCAGCGGCCAGCCCACGCCCGCCACCACCAGCGCGGGCAGGACCAGCGGCACTCGATCCGCGAGCGTGACCACCAGCGTCGCGGCCCCGAACAACACCGCGGCCAGGGTCACCATGCGGGTCGCGCTCAATCGGCTGCGCAGTGCGGCGAATCCGAGCCCGCCCGACACCGCGCCCACTCCCAGCGCTCCGAGCAACAGCCCGTACCCCGAGGATTCGAGCCCGAGCCGATTGTGCGCGACCACCGGCAGCAGCGCCCAGATCGCGCTGGCCGGAACGATGAACAGGATGGCGCGCAACAGCACTCGCCGAATCGCCGGTCCCGATCGCACGAACCGCATACCCGCTCGCAATGCCGCCAGCGGTCGCTCACTCGGCAGCGTCGCCGCCCGCTCGGGCCGGCGCCACAGGACCAGCACCACC
Source organism: Nocardia sp. NPDC057668 (assembly GCF_042799795.1). Taxonomy (NCBI): domain Bacteria; kingdom Bacillati; phylum Actinomycetota; class Actinomycetes; order Mycobacteriales; family Nocardiaceae; genus Nocardia; species Nocardia sp. NPDC057668. The sequence continues at coordinate 916,074 of NZ_JBHVIC010000001.1, forward strand.
ACGATGCCGATGAACGACACCGCGTTGAAGCCGAACACGAAGGTCGGCCCGGCCAGCGAGATCAGCACGCCCGCGATCGCCGGTCCCACCGCGCGAGCGCCGTTGACGCTCAACCCGTTCAGCGCGGCCGCCGCCGGAATCTGTTCGCGCGGTACGAGTTCCGGCTGAATCGACTGCCAGGTCGGCATGGTCAGCGCCTGCCCGCAGCCCAGCAGGAAGAGCAGACCCAGCAGCACCCCCGGGGTGGTCAATCCCAAACCGGTGCAGGCGGCCAGCGTCAGCGCGGTCAACGCCATGGCCGACTGGGCCCCGATCAGCAGCCGCCGCCGATCCACCAGATCCGCGAGCACCCCCGCCGGAATGACGAGCAGCACCACCGGCAGCGTCGTCGCGGTCTGCACCAGCGACACCAGCATCGCCGCGTTGGGTTCGTCGACCAGCAGCCACTGCGCGCCGACGGTCTGCATCCAGGTGCCGAGGTTGGACACCAATTGCGCGATCCACAGCGCCCGGTACACCTTCGACGCCAAAGGCGCCCAAGCGGAGGGAGGGGAAGCCGTCGCTAGCGCAGTCACCGGGGTAAGCCTAGGCCCGCGCCGGCGCCACACTGCCGATAGACCCGGCCTAACCTCGCAAATCAGGGTGATCGCAATGGGCCGCCCGGCGACCCGGCCTCGCCCCCATCCCCGGCGTGTTGTCGTCGAGCCGGACCGGGCGGCCGGCAACCAGATCCGCGAACACCACCGGAATCGATAACGCGACCGTCAACCGACCGGGACGAGCGGCAAGCCCGCTGGAAGACAGCGAAACACCCGCGCCGGTGCGCAGTCATCGCGCGGCGGTCGTGCCGGCATCACGACTCCGGCGGAACTCCCCGCGCGGCGTACACCGCGAGCATGTCCTCGACCAGGGCCAGCACCGACACGTCCAGGTCGGGCCGCGGGTAGACGCAGCGCACGACGGCTTCGCCGGAGAACAGGTGCAGCATCGCGAAGAAGAGTGATTCGCGCAGTTCCTCGGGGAACGCGTCCAGCACATGGCTCTCGTTGAGCGCCGCCACGATATCGGCGTAGTACCGGTCCGCGATGGGCGCGATGCGGTCGCGCAGTTCGGTGTCCGAGCGGGCTGCCAGGTAGATCTCGCGCAGTGCGTGACTCAGATGCGACCCCTGGGCCTGGCGCAGGAAGCGAAGTGCCGCGGCCAGCGCGTTCTCCTGCGCGTCTAGGTGCGCCATGACGGCCCGGAATCCGTCGAGCTGGCGCCCGAACGCCTCCTCGGCGGTCTTCACGATCAAGTCGAGCCGAGTGTCGAACTGCCGGAACATCGCCCCGGCGGAGAGTCCGGCGCGCCCGCAGATCTCCTGCACGGTCGCTCGCTGATAGCCGACCTCGCCGATGGCCGCGATGGTGGCGTCGACCAGTTTGCCCACGGTGGCCGTTCGGCGCTCGTGCTGGGTGCGGCGCGGACGCGAAACTTCACTCACGCCGCACATCCTGCCGTGCCGGGCCCACCGGGCGAAGCGGCGGCCCCGGGTGACCGTTGACACATTCCACCCGGACACCTTATCGTCTGAGACACTACTTAGAAAACAGTCACTCTCTATCTGGGGAGTGCGGGCTCGCCGCGGTGTGCGGGGTGGAGGAGTTACAGATGGCAGTGGGAAGACGCGCGGGGACCGCCCTGGCCATGGCGGCCGGGGTGACGCTGGCCCTGTGCCCGATGGTGACCGATACCGCCGGGGCACAACCGGTTTCGGTGGAGCCGGCGATGCCGTTCCCCCTGCCGCCCGCACCGCCGTACCTGGATCCGGCCTTCTACGCTCCGGATCCGGCGCGGGTCGCGGCCGCGCAGCCCGGGGAGATCCTGGCGGCCCGGCAGGTGAATCTCGCCAATTTCTGGCTCATTCCGCTCAACGTGAACGCCTGGCAGCTCTCGTTCCGCAGCACGAACACCCGGGGCGAGCCCATCGCCGCGGTGTCGACCGTGATCGTCCCGCATCGCCCGTCGCCCACCGGGCAGCGCGCGCTGCTGTCCTTCCAGATGGCCGAGGATTCGCTGTCGCAGAACTGCGCACCCTCGTATGCCTTGCAAATGGGCTCGCTGCCCAATCCCCTGAACCCGGTCATCGGCGCGGAGTTCATCGAGGTCCAGGCCATGCTGCAGCGCGGGCACGCGGTCGTGGTGCCCGACCATCAGGGTCCGAACGCCGCATACGCGGTCGGACCGCTGGGCGGGCGCATCACCCTGGACGGCATTCGCGCCGCGGAGAACTTCGAGCCCGCCGGCTTGCCGGGCGCCGACACCCGGGTCGCGCTGTGGGGGTATTCGGGCGGCGCCATCCCCACGGCGCACGCCGCCGAACTCCAGCCCGAATACGCGCCGGAGCTGAATCTGACGGGTTCGGCGACCGGCGGGTTGATGGCGGACATCCGCATGGCCATCGACTACAACAACGGCACGTCGACCTTCGGCGGTGCGGTGCTGGGCGGCCTGTTCGGGGTGGCCCGCGAATACCCGCAGGTGAACCAATTCATCGACCGGTATATGAATCCGCTCGGCAAGGGCCTGCGCCTGATGCACGAGAACCAGTGCGTGGCACTGCAATTCGCGGGCTTTCCGTTCGTGAACATCAAGGGCCTGTTCGACTACCCCGGCGATCCCATGCGCTCCCCCGAGATGCAGCCCGTCCTGGACGAGCTGAGCCTGGGCCATCGCGGCACCCCGCGCACGCCGGTCTACATCTATCAGGCGCCACTGGACGAGGCGATGCCGATCAACGCGGTCAACAATCTCTACGACACCTACTGCCGGGATCCCGAGGCCCGCGTCGCCTACACCCGGGATCTGCTCAGCGAGCACGGCATCGCCGCCGTCTCGGGCACCGCGAGCGCAGTGCTGTGGCTGGACCAGCGGCTCAACGGCGTCGAGTTGCCGGCGGGCTGCAGCAACCGCGACGTGCTGACCTCGTTCGCCGATCCGGGAGCCATCGCCGCCTTCGTGGACGTCATCGGGCAGACGCTCGCGTCGGCACTCGGTATGCCGGTCTGATCACCGTACGATCGGCTACATGTCAGCAACTCACAGATGGTGTGGCGTGCTGCTCGCCGCGTCCGTGGCCGTGCTCGCCGGATGTTCCTCGGATTCCGGGGACGACACACCGCCCACCGAATCCCCCATGGGCAAGGCGTACGTCTCCACCGCGGTCACGGGCACGCCCATCCCCGGCGGCGGCCCGCTGACCCTGACGTTCACCGACAACCGGATCACCGCGACCGCGGGCTGCAACACCGCCTCCGGTCCGGTGACCCTGGACGGCGGCACCCTGAAGGTCGGCGAGCTGGCCTCCACCCTCATGGGCTGCCCCGGCGACACCGCCGGCGCGGACGAGTGGATGGACGGGCTGCTGCGGGCGAGCCCGGAGTGGAAGCTAGAAGGCCCGGACCTGACCCTGTCCGGCAACGGTCTCACCGTGCGGATGCAGGACCGCAAGGTCGCCCAGCCCGACAAGCCGCTCGCCGGGACGACCTGGGTGGTCACCGCGCTGCTGCGCCCAGAGGCCGAGGTGCGCTCGGTCGCCCTGGACGAGGCGCGACCGACCCTGACCATCGCCCCCGACGGCGCGGTCTCGGGCAGCGCGGGCTGCAACCGCATGGTCGGCAAAGCCGAGGTCGCGGGCAACGAGGTCACCTTCGACGGCATCGGCACCACCAAGATGATGTGCGACGCGGCGATCATGGAGGTCGAGCAGCAGGTGCTCGAGGCGCTGAACGGAAAGACCACGTCCACCATCGATTCCGACACCCTGACCCTGCGCAACACCGCGAACGGGACCGGCCTGAAGTTTCGCGCGGAGTAGTCCCGCACCCGCCCGGCGATCGAAAACCATTGTCGCCGGGCGGGAAACGGCGGGTACCGTCCGCCGCTATGGACAATCGCTATCTGAACGTGGTCGACGTGGAGGCCACCTGCTGGGAAGGACAGAATCCGCCCGGCATGCCGAACGAGATCATCGAGATCGGTCTCTGCGTGCTCGACACCCACACCCGTGAGCGCGTGGCCAAGCACAGCATCCTGGTGCGGCCCGAACGTTCGGTCGTCAGCGAGTTCTGCACGACGCTGACCACCCTGACCCCCGAGCAGGTCGCCACCGGCATCACCTTCGCCGAGGCGTGCGCACTGCTGCGCACCGAGTTTCACGCCGACTCCCGCCCGTGGGCGAGCTGGGGCGATTACGACCGCAAACAGTTCGAGCGGCAGTGCGCGGCGAGCGGGGTGCGATATCCCTTCGGCAGCAGGCACACCAACGCCAAGGCCGCCTTCTCCGCCTCCCGCCGCACCCGCAAGCGCTTCGGCATGGCCGAGGCCCTGGGCGCGGCCGGACTCCCCCTGATCGGCACCCATCACCGGGGCGATGACGACGCGTGGAACATCGCGGCCCTCATCGCCGACATGATGGAACAGAGTGGGTGGCCCGCCGACTAGCCGAGAGGTCTCGGTTGCGGTGGAGATCGGCGTTCCACATTTACTCTGAGGCCCGACTTTGGTGACATTTGGGACATACGGGAGGTGGGGAACATCAACGAGCGGGAAGCCGAACTCGATGCGTGGTTCCGAGCCGAAGTGGCGGCCACCAGAGCCGGTGTCGCACGCCCGCAACAGGACCCGTTCGCCCCGGATGATCCGCTCACCGGCGCGCAGTATCTGGACCTGTTCGACGCCCAGGCCACCGCGCGGCATCTCGATCTCGCCGCCCGGCAGCTCACCCGCGACGGGCAGGGCTACTACAGCATCGGATCCTCCGGCCACGAGGGCAACGTGGCGGTGGCCGCCGCGCTGCGCGTCACCGATCCGGCTCTGCTGCACTACCGTTCGGCCGCCTTCTTCGTGCACCGCGCCCGGCAGGTGCCGGGCCTGGATCCCATCCGGGACGTCCTGCTCGGGGTGACCGCGGCGGTCGGGGATCCGATTTCCGGTGGGCGGCACAAGGTTTTCGGCAGCAAGGCCGCGCACGTGATTCCGCAGACCTCCACCATCGCCTCGCATCTGCCGCGCGCGGCCGGCCTCGCCTTCAGCATCGAGCACGCCGCGCGACTCGGGGTGCCGTGCGAATGGCCGGAGGACTCGGTGGTGGTGTGCAGTTTCGGGGACGCCTCGGCCAATCACTCCACCGCGGCGGGGGCGATCAACACCGCCGTACACACCGCGCACCAGGGCGTGCCCATGCCCGTGCTGTTCGTCTGTGAGGACAACGGATTGGGCATCAGCGTGCCCACCCCGCGCCAGTGGATCGAGCACGCCTACGGGTCCCGGCCCGGACTGCGCTATTTCGAGGCCGACGGCGCGGATCTGCCCGCTGCCCTTTCGGTGGCGCGCGAGGCGGCGGACTGGGTTCGGGCGCAACGCAAACCCGCGTTCCTGCGGCTGCGGACCGTGCGGCTGCTCGGGCACGCGGGCTCGGACGTGGAATCGGCCTATCGCCGTCCCGCCGACATCGCCACCGATCTGCGGGGCGATCCGGTGACCGCGACCGCGCGCCTGCTCGTCGGCGCGGGAGTGGCGACCGCGGGGGAAATCCTGTGCCGCTACACCGATATCGGAGACCGTGTCCGGGCGGCCGCCGAGAAGGCTTGGGGCGAAAGCAAACTCACCACGGCCGCCGCGGTGATGGCGCCGCTGGCCCCGGCCCGGCCCACCGTGGTCCGCACCGACGTGCTGCGCTCGGGGCCCGAACCCGAACGCGCCGGAACCCGCCCGGGCGCCGACGCCGGGGATGCGATGACCCTGGCGCAGTCGGTCAATCACACACTCGCGCAATTGCTCGCGCGCGATCCGGACGTACTGGTGTTCGGCGAGGACGTCGGCCGCAAGGGCGGGGTCTACGGCGTCACCAAGGGGTTGCAGCAGAGCTTCGGGGTGCGCCGGGTGTTCGACACGCTGCTGGACGAACAGAGCGTGCTGGGCACGGCGCTGGGCGCGGGACTGGCGGGGTTCGTGCCGATTCCGGAGATCCAGTACCTGGCCTACGTGCACAACGCCGAGGATCAGGTGCGGGGCGAGGCGGCCACGCTGTCGTTCTTCTCCGCGGGCAGCTATCGCAATCCGCTGGTCATCCGGATCGCGGGCTACGCGTACCAGAAGGGGTTCGGCGGGCACTTCCACAACGACAATTCCCTTGCGGCGCTGCGGGATATCCCGGGGGTCGTGATCGCCTCGCCGGCGCGCGGGGACGACGCGGCGGCCATGCTGCGCACGTGCGTGTCGGCGGCGCGGGTGGACGGGCGGGTGTGCGTGTTCCTCGAGCCCATCGCGCTCTATCACACGCGCGATCTGTATCGCGACGGCGACAACGGCTGGCTCGCACCGGTTTCCGGCGTTCGGCACGCCGAGATCGGGCAGGGTCGGGTGCACGGCAGCGGCACCCATCTCACCATCGTGAGCTTCGCCAACGGGGTGCCCATGAGCCTGCGGGTGGCGCGCCGGCTCGCCGAGCGCGGCATTCACGCCCGGGTGCTGGATCTGCGCTGGCTCGCGCCGCTGCCGATCGAGGATCTGCTCGATTGCGCCCGCGCCACCGGGCGGGTGCTCATCGCCGACGAGACCCGGCGCAGCGGCGGTGTCTCCGAGGCGGTGTGCGCGGCCCTGGTCGACGCCGGGTTCGACGGGCGCGTGGCCCGGGTCACCAGTGAGGACAGCTTCGTTCCGCTGGGGCCGGCGGCCGGGACGGTGTTGCTGGACGAGGCCCGGATCGAGGCGGCGGCGAACGCGCTGCTCGCGGCGCGCTGAGCGACCGCCGGGACAGTGCCGGGACGAAAGGGGTGTGCGACGAGCGGGCGGAGCCTGATGGAGGGTTACACCCCGGCCGCTCGTCGGCGACGCCGGTCCGGTCGGCGCCCCTGTGCCGTTGAGGGGACGACACAAGCTATCTACGTTCTACGTACGTAGATAGTATTACCGGACAATGGCCCCGAATCGCAAGCCGCCGGAAGCGGTAAGGATCCACTCAGGATCGCTACGTACACTCGGGCCGATCTCGAGGAGGAACGCAATGGGGCGGGCTCTACGGCAGGGGAAGCATTGACGGTCGCGGCATGTCTACTGCTCTACGGATTCGCCGTCGCGGTGCTCGCGCCGCGGCTGCTGTGCCGGGCCGGACATGGGGGCGCGACCCCGCGCGTGGCGCTGGCGGCCTGGCTGGCCGCACTGGGGTCCACGGTGCTGGCCTGGGCGGTGGCGCTGTTCATGCTGGTGCTCGATCTGGCCACGCACCGCATCACCACCGTGCCGCAGCGATTCATGGATACGTGCATGGTGCATCTGCACGACGCCGCGCTCGGCGAATACGGCGCACCGGTGCAGGCGGGCCTGCTCCTGCTGGCGGGGATATCGGCGCTCGCGGCCGGGGTGCTGGCCACCCGGGTGGGCACATCACTGCTGCGGGCGCGGCGGCTGACCTTCGAGCACGCGCGCATGGCCCGGCTGGCCGGGCGGCATCACCCAGAACTCGACGCGGTGGTGCTGCCGGTGGACGAGCCCGCCGCGTATTGCGTTGCGGGCAAACCACATACGGTGGTGGTGAGCCGCGGCGTACTCAGCGCCCTGGACGACCGGCACCTGGACGCGGTGCTCACCCACGAGCGCGCGCATCTGGCCGGGCGCCATCATCTGATCCTCGCGCTGACCCGCGGGCTGTCCACGGCGATGCCGCGGATCACGCTGTTCGTCCTCGGTGAGCACGAAGTGGCGCGACTGCTCGAGATGATCGCCGACGACGCCTCGGCGCGTGTTCACGGACGGGGCACGGTATTGCAGGCGCTGCTGACGCTGTCCGGGATCGCCACCGGTCCCGCCGGGGCGCTCGGGGCCGCCGAGGTCGGGCTGGCGAGCCGGGTGGAGCGACTGGCAGCGCCGGCCGCCCCGGCAGCGCGGTTCCGCGAGCGGCTCGCGCTGGCCGCGGCGGCGGGTACGGCGACGCTGGTCCCGCTGGCCGCGGTGCTGACGGCCATCGTCGGGCTGACCATCTGCGACCCGCTGAACTGACGCGCCCGAATCCGATACCGCCGCAGCGATATCGGGGGCCGCGCGGTTCGTGCCCGTACCCGGCGACGCGACGCGAATGCTTCGGGCAGCCGATCCGGGAGACGGGACGGCACCCGCCGTCGCCGCGGACGCGACCGATCGGCGCCGGCGGGCCCCGCCGCCCGCCCCCTACGAGGTGATCATCGCGGGCACAAGACCGGCACGTCTCATCGAGTTCGCGGGCCGCCGGTGAACACCGGGAGCCGAACCGTGTCGGGGTCGGCCACCACGGGGAAACGGTCGGTGATCGGATCGTCCGCGACGGCGGGCGCGCGCCGGTCGAGCAGATACAGCGCGAGAGCCGCGAGCGCGCCGATGACCGCGAGGCCGGCCCACAGCGCCCACGTCGCACCGGCGTCCCGCGCCGCGCCGAATACCGCACCGGTGGCGAGGTTTCCGACGAGGATGCCCACTCCGACGACGGTGTTGTAGAACCCGTAGTGGGTGGCGACCAGACGGTTGCCGGACAGGGCGACCACGGTATCCATCTCGAAGGGGAAGACGGCCGCCGTCCCGACCGCCAGCAGTGCGGCGGTGATCAGCAGCACCGTGATCGCCGCGCCCGCGCCGAACGGCGTCGCCGTCGGCACGATCGTCAGCGGCAGGAACGAGACCGCCAGCACGGCCATACCGGCGACCAGGCTGCGGCCCGAACCCCAGCGCGAGCGCAGCCAGCCGGTGATGCGCAACTGCCCGGCCACGGCCACCACCCCGGAGATGACGAACACCGCCGAGGTGACCGTCTGCGCGTTCGCGCCCGCGATGAACTCGGCTTGCAGCGGCAGCGCCAGATACACCTGGAACGACAGCACGTACGAGCCGATCATGGCGAGCGCGAACAGGACGAACGGGCGATTGGCCACGACCGTCCGCCAATCCGCCAGCACCGAAGCACCCGACGGCTCCGCACCCCGGCGGGCGGGCAGCGCGAACAGCTGGGCCACCGTCAGCAGCGCGAAGACCGCCGCGGCCGCCGTCGCCACCACCCGGAAGTCCACCGACAGCAGCGCCAGTCCGACGAGCGGACCGGCCAGGATACCGGCCTGATAGAAGACGTTGAACACCGCGAACGCCTCGACGCGCCGCTCCCCCGCCTCGGCCGCGAGGTAGGCCCGCACCGCGGGATTGAACAGCGCACCGGCGAATCCCGTTGCCGCCGAGGCGATGAGCAATGCGGGCAGGGAGGACGCGAAGGCCAGCAGCACGAATCCGCCGGTGCGCAGCAGACATCCGGCCACGATGAGCGGCTTGTACCCCAGCCGGTCGGCGAGCGTGCCCCCGACCAGGAACATCCCCTGCTGCGAGAAGTTCCGCACCCCGAGCACCAGCCCCACCGCCCACGCCGCCAAACCCAGTGGCCCGGCGAGATATCCGGCCAGGTAGGGCATGAGCATGTAGAAGCCGAGGTTGATCCCGAACTGGTTGACCATGAGCAGCTGCGCCGCGGTGTCGAACCCCCGGAACTTGGTCAGGACGCTCATCGCCGATCCCCCGCACCGGCGCCGGGGTCGATGACCGTCGTGCAGCGGGTCCAGGAGGTCACCCGGCGTTCGGCGGGGTGCGCGATGCGCGCCGGGGTCGTGGGCGGCGGGGCATCGAGCAGCCCGTGTTCGCGGCAGTAGGCGTCGTTGTAGACCGTGTCGAAGTAGCGGTGGGGGCCGTCTGGGAAGACCGCCGCTATGCGGGCGCCTGGGGCGTGGGTGCGCGCGGCCCAGCCCGCGACCAGGGCGACCGCGCCGACGCTCCAGCCGCCGCTGGCGTGGTGGGTGGCGGCCAGGGTGCGGCAGGCCCAGACGGCTTCGGCCGGTGCCACCCAATGGATTTCGGAAAAGGCGGCGTAGTCGACGTTGCGCGGGTAGATGCTCGAGCCGAGGCCGCGCATGAGGCGGGGGCCGGCGTCCTGGCCGAAGATCGTGGAGGCGACGGTGTCCACGCCGATCAGGCGCAGGGCCGGGTTGTGGCGGCGCAGTACGCGGGCAACACCGGCCGAGTGGCCGCCGGTGCCGACCGCGCACACCAGCGTGTCCACCCCACCGAGCTGTTCGAGGAGTTCGAGCGCCAGGGATTCGTAGCCGTCCACGTTGTCGGGGTTGCTGTACTGGTCGGGGCACCAGGCATCGGGTTCGGCGGCGAGCAGTTCGGCGACGCGGTCGCGGCGGGCCTGCTGCCAGCCGCCGGTGGGGTGCGGGCTGGTCACCAGGTCGACCCGTGCGCCGTAGGCGGTGAGCATGCGCGCCACCATCGGTTCGAGGCCCGGATCGGTCACCACGGTCACCGGGTGGTGGTAGACCAGCCCGGCCAGGGCCAAGCCCAAACCCAGTGTTCCGCTGCTCGATTCGACGATGCGCGCACCGGGGGCGAGGTCGCCCCGCTCCACGGCGCGGCGCACCATGTGCAGCGCGGGGCGGTCCTTCATGCCGCCGGGATTGCAGCCTTCGAGCTTGGCCCAGAATCCCCGGCCGGTGGGCGCGAGGGGTTCGCCCACCCACAGCAGGGGCGTGTTGCCGACCAGGGCGCGGGGTTGACGGGCCGCGTGCGGCGCGGCGAGCACGAAATCCTCGGCCGTGCCGCCGAGACGGGCGGACGGGCCGTGCAGAAGCTTGTCCATGACTGTCGCTTTCGGTATCGGAACCGTCCCGGGGACGGCGATGACGTGTGCGGGCAGCGGACACCGGCCGGCGGGGAGCACACACCGGCCTGGCGCTGACCGATCAGCGTCGGGCGATACACAAGCGCGTCAACAGCATTCGGCCGCTGACGGTGGCGAGCGGGGTCCGGGGCGGGCCGCGGGACCCGCCCGGGAGCGCGAGCAGCACGACCGGCAGCACGATCGCCGCCGCGGGCAGCGCGGCCGCGGTGACCGAGGGCGACGTGGCCACCGTGCCGGGCAGGGTGGCCTTCTCGCAGTGCCACTGCGCGGGCGGGCAATGATCGGCGGTCGCGCCGGCCACCCCGGGCGTCGCGCCGGGCGCGACCGCCGCGACGGCGACCGGTTCGTGGGCGTGCCCATGCGGGCGCAACAGCAGGCAGTCGGCGAGGACCCCGGCCGCGAACAGCATCGCGACCACGAGGGAGCCGAGCCCGAGCAGGTTGCGCCGAATCCGCGGCACAGCAGCCACCGGCACTCCCTTCCCGTCACGAATACGATTGGACCAGCGGTCTTTTCAGTCGCATCAGGTGCATGCGGGCAACCTGATTGACATCCCTCCGAAACAATCTACTATCTCCGTACGTACTTAGTTCGAACCGTGTGAGCGAGTCCTCGATCACACTCGAACGGGAGACAGCACGACGGGAGGCGCGATGACAGGCACGGCCGTCGCCCGCGCCCGGGCCGTCAACAGGCGATGTACGGGCATGTCTTCGGCCCGATGTACGGGCGCGGCTTCGATCCGATGTACGGGTACAGCTTCCCGGCGTACGACTTCGGCCCCGCGCAGCCGGGGCGCGCGCGATCAGTCGCGCTTGCGGGCCAGTTTGCGCAGCGCGGTGCGCAGCCCTTCCGATTCCTCCGCGCTCATCTGCTCGACGAAATGCGCGAGCACCAATTCCGAACGGCCGCCGCTACCGAGGGCCTCGCGCATGAGCCGCGCACTGTACTCCTCACGGGTCAGCGTGGGCCAGTAGTGATACGCCTTGCCGACCCGCTCGCGTTCGAGCCAGCCCTTGCGATGCAGATTGTCCATGGTGGACATGACCGTGGTGTAGGCGATGTCGCGTTCGGCGGCGAGCCCGTCGAACACCTCGCGCACGGTCGTCTTCTCGGCGCGGTCCCAGATCCGTTCGATCACGACCGCTTCCAGCTCACCGAAGCCTCGCGCTCCCACTTCTCATGTCTCCTCACCTCACGGCGCGCCGGACGCGCACCGTGTGCCAGCCAACTGGCCAGTTGCGTAGTTCCTGATCGTAGGGGTGCGCCGGCACGCACTCGAGCACTTGCCCAGGTACCTCGGACATACCCGTTCGAGTACGTCCTACGTACGTAGACCGTAATATCGTGCACCCGACCCGCCCGCCGCGCAACTCGGCGACACTACTGTTCACCCGGGCGACACCACTGTTCACCGAGGCAGCGCGCCCCGCCGGGCACGAGCCCGGCCGCGATCAGTCGGGCAGGCGGTGCCCGGCCGCGCGCAGCACCTCCGACGCCTCGGTGAGCCGCTGTTCGGGTACCAGCACCAGATCGGCGTGATAGGTCGAGGCCACGAACACCGGGATCTGCGATTCGGCGAGCGGGGCGATGAGCGAGGCCAGCATGCCCGGGGTGTCGATGGCGTGCCCGCCGTCGCTGTAGAAGCCCTTCCAGCGCTCGGCGTCGGCCCACGCCGGTGATTCGCGAATCACCGTGAGCCCCTCGGGCGCTCGCACCAGCGCGATCCACTCGTCGTCCTCGGGGAACGTCGAGTTCGGCAGATGCTCCACCACGAACTGCGACGGGACGATGCGCAAACGCTGGGTGCGGGCCATAGCGGCATCGTAATCGCCGCAGTGAATTCGCGTTCGCCCGCAATCCCGGCGGCGGTTGTCCGCGCGGCGCGCGAGCTCGTGCGCCGCGTTCGACGCCCGATTCGGCCCGCGCGCAAGGTGATCGAATACCACGGGCGGCGCACGTCGCGCAGGTGATCACGAGGATGCGTGAAACCCCCGCATCACGTATCCGGAGCCACTAGCCTCCGAAACACTCAATTTTCACTTGTTGGGCGCCCGGTCCTCCCCGCGGGCGCCCGGCCGGACCGGACCCGCTCGGCGCGGCTCCGCCGAAAGGAACCGCACCATGCGTAATGCCTTGCTGGCCAACGGAATAGCCATGACCGCCGCCGCACTACTGGCGGCCGCGGCACCCGCTTCCGCATCGACCGGGATCATGGACATCGACGCGACCTTCCTGGTCGGGGTCGACATCCAGCCCGGCGTCTACACCACGACCACCGCGGCCACCGTCTGCGCCTGGGCGCGCCTGAACGCCATCACCCCGGACGTGACCGCCATCCTCGAAAGCGGCGGCGCGATCAACGGCAAGGTCACCGTGGAGATCAAGTCCACCGATATCGCCTTCTACACCGCGGGGTGCGGCACGTGGAAGCTGAAGACCACGACCACCACCGGGTCCGGCGGGTCCGGATCCTTCGGAAGCACCGGCTCGTCCTAGCCGGCGGCCGAAGCCGTTCACCCGGAACTCCTACCCCTCGGGAGTTCCGGGTGAACGACCGCTTCAGCCGCGCGCCGCGGGCAGGTGGTCGTGCTGGGCGATGAAGGACAGGACGCGGGGGATGACCTGCTCCGGAATCTGATCCAGTACAGCGTGTCCCATGCCGGGATAGATCTCCGACTCTCCATACGGGAGGTGTTCGGCGATCCGCTGGGCCGAGCGCGCGGGATCGCATCCCAGGGATTCACTACCGAAGATCGCCAGTGTCGGCGCCGAAATCGACTGCAGTTCCGCATCTTTGAACACCCGCGGCCAGCCGACGGTGGATTGATAGCCGATCGCGGTCTTCAGGCAAGCCATGGTCTTGTCGTCGAGTTGGCTGCCCGGGGTCAGCCACTCGCTCAGCTTCCGCAGATTCGCGTCCGTCGGGCGGGCACTGAGCCGAATCGCCTTGAACAGCACGCGCAGTTTCATCTTGGTGAAGACGCCGGGTTCGATCAGCGACACGCTCGCCAGCCGGCGCGAACCGTGCAGGGCGATGATCGCAGCCGTCCACGAGCCCTGCGAATAGCCGACCACGTGCGCCCACTCGACACCGAGACCGGCCATGACCTCGTCGAACCACACGGCGAAGTTCTGCTCCCCCACCGGCGCGGTCTGGATCGTGCGGCCCGCCGCGCCGACGGTGTCGAGCGCGTAGACCGTGCGATCGCGGGCGAAATCCTCGATGAAGCGATGCCAGTACAGACCGTTGCCGGGGAAGGGGTGCAGGAGCACGATCGGCGCTCCCGTGCCGGATCCCGAGCGGCGCACATGCGTCGACCCGAAGCGGGTCGGGATGTTGTAGAGCTCCGCGGGCAGCGGCCAGAGCTGCTCGAGCTCGCCGTACGCGCGGTCGTGCGCCGCGCGGGCCTCGTCGTTCTTGAACCGTCCGATCTTGTCTGCCATCGCTCTCCCCTTCATCAACTTTGATGGTACGAACATACCATGTTATTGGTATGCACGTACCATCAAGGCTTGCGAAAAAGAAAGTGCGCAGGTCAGGAGGTGGTATTTCGAGCCCGGATCAGCCAGCACGCGGCGTCGAAGCGTACCTCGTCGCCGGCGACGAACGGTTCGAACGCGGCGCGAACGACGGGAACCACCCGGTCCCGGGTCTGGTCGTCCGCCCCCGCCAAGGCGATGCCGACGTGACCCATCTGCGTCACGTAGCGGATGAGATCCGCTTCCGCGAAGGAACATTCGGCGCCGAAGGGCTCGATGTCGATATCGGTCCAGCCGCTCTCGGTGAGAATCTTGCGGACGATCTCCCGGTCGGCCAGCCCGAATTGGCCGGGCTCGTTGGGCTCGCGGACCGGCAGATCGGGCAGCAGGGGTGCGGCGGCGCGTTCGGCGGTGGTCATGAACGGGTTCTCCGCGGCGTCGCGCCAGGTGATGCAGCGCAGTTTCCCGCCGGGGCGGGTCGCGGCGCGCAGATTCGCGAAGGCCGCGACCGGGTCGGCGAAGAACATCACGCCGAAGCGGGACATCACCAAGTCATAGGCGGCGGGCTCGAAGCCGAAGGTTTGCGCGTCACCGACGACGAAGGTCGCAGGGCTGCCGGCGCGCTCGGCCCGTTCCCGGGCCGCATCCACCATCTGTTCGGAGATATCCAGGCCCACGCACGTCCGCACGCCCGGAATGCGGGTCGCTCCCACGGTGGTGACGCCCGTGCCGCACCCGACATCGAGTATCCGCTCGCCCGAAACCCCTTCCAGGAGAACCTCTTCGAACGGCTTCATCATCCGGTCGAGGAGCGCCTGCGAGGTGACCCAGGCGCTACCCGCCCGCCCGTTCCACCGCTCGCGCTGCCCCTGCTCGTCACTCATCGGCTCGTCTCCCTTGCCTCTGCCTCGAAAATATCGGACACTTCGAGCTTCTCAGTTGAAGCCGACTCAGCTCACCGCCAAGGCCGACGAACTCGACCGCTCCATCCGCGACCTGACCGCCATGCGCGACGCCCTGCGCCACGCCGCGGCCTGCCCCCACCCCTCTCACCTGGACTGCCCGAACTTCAACCGTCTACTCGGCGCCGCCGCGACCCCGCGCACGCGACCGTAGAGCCGGTATGCGACCGCGGGCGGCGCTGCCCGGGCGACCCGGTGCCGCGCGCAGCCCGCTGCGCGGCCTGGCCCCTCGAGCGCTCAGAGCCCCAAACTTGCTTGGTACCGGCGCATTCCGCGCAGCCACCGGTCGTAGTCCGACCCCTTCTGGCGGTACATGTCCAGCACCTGCGGGTGCGGCAGGATCAGGAAGTGCTCCTCGGCGATCGCCGCCAGCGTCACCTCCGCCACCGCGTCCGGCTCGAGCACCTCCCCCGCCGCCGTGACGGCCCGCGCCACCGGATGCGCGGCCGCCGCCTCGGGATCCCCCTGGTTCAACAGTTCGGTATTGACCCCCATCGGGCACAGGCAACTGACCCGAACCCCCCTGTCCCCGTACGTGATATGCAGCCACTCCGCGAATCCCACCGCCGCGTGCTTGGTCACCGAATAGGTGGCCGACCCGATCTGCGTGAGCAGTCCCGCCGCGGAGGCGGTGCTGATGAAATATCCCTCACCTCGCTCGACCCACCCCGGCACCAACAGCCGCGCCGCCCGCACATGCGCCTGGACATTGACCCCCAACGCCCGATCCCACTCCGCGTCGTCCGCGTCCAGCCCCAGCGCCCCGATGATCCCCGCGTTGGCGAAATACAGGTCGACAGGACCGAATTCGCGCTCGGCCACCGCGATCAACTCCGCGATGCGCGCACTGTCGGTGACGTCGGCCCCCACCCCGGCCACCGCCCCCGGATACTCGGCGTTCACCCGCTCGGTGACCTCTTTCGCCGCGGACTCGTCGATATCGGCGGCGACGACCCGCGCCCCGCCGGCTACCAGCGCCCGCACCAGCGCCGCCCCGATCCCCCGCCCCGCACCGGTAACAATGGCCACTTTGCCGGAAACCTGCACGCGCGTATCTCCTCCACCTTCGGGACAATCCGGCCTCGACTATTCCACAGCGCGATGCCCCCGCCTTTGACGACAACGGCCAGATTCCCGGCCATCGACGACCGGATCGCGCCGGCTCTCCGGTGTCACCGGAATGGTTGGTCCATGCTTCGAAGGCGCCGTGGAATCTCCCCGGTCCGAGCCCTCCGGTCGAGGACGACTGATCGCGCGGCGTGAGAACGACACAGGGCCGGACATCCGTGGATGTCCGGCCCTGTGGGGTATTGCCTTGTGCGGCAGCCCTTTACGGGAGGGGGCCGCCCGCGGCGATCGCCGAGAGGGTGGCGAACTCGTCGCCCTTCAGCGACGCGCCGCCCACCAGGGCGCCGTCGATGTCGGTCTGGCCGACCAGCTCGCCGACGTTCTTGGCGTTGACCGAGCCGCCGTAGAGGACGCGGACGCCCGCCGCCACTTCGGGATCCGCCAGTTCGGCGAGCTCCTTGCGGATGGCGCCGCAGACTTCCTGCGCGTCGGCGGGGGTCGCCACCTTGCCGGTGCCGATGGCCCAGACCGGCTCGTAGGCGATGACGACCTTGGAGATCTCCTCGGCGGTCAGGCCCTTGAGCGAGCCGCGCAGCTGCTCGAGGTTGTACTCGACGTGCGTGCGGGCCTCGCGAACGCCCAGGCCCTCACCGATGCAGACGATCGGGGTGATGCCGTACTTCAGCGCCTGCTTGGCCTTGGCCAGCACCGTCGCGTCGTCCTCCAGGTGGTACTGGCGACGCTCGGAGTGGCCGACCACGACGAACGAGCACCCCAGCTTGGCCAGCATGGAACCGCTGATCTCGCCGGTGTACGCGCCTTCGTCGTGGGTGGAGACGTCCTGCGCACCGTAGGTGAGCAGCAGGCGATCGCCCTCGACCAGGGTCTGCACGCTGCGCAGATCGACGAACGGCGGGATCACCGTGACGTCGACCTTCGCGAAGTACTTCTCCGGCAGCGCGAACGCGATCTTCTGCACCAGGGAGATGGCCTCGAGGTGATTGAGGTTCATCTTCCAGTTGCCGGCGATCAGAGGCTTACGTGCCATGGTTCAGTCCTCCAGGACGGAGATGCCGGGAAGTTCCTTGCCCTCCAGGTATTCCAGCGACGCGCCGCCGCCGGTGGAGATGTGCGAGAAACCGTCGTCCGGCAGGCCCAGGGTGCGCACGGCCGCGGCCGAATCGCCACCGCCGACCACCGTGAACGCGCCCTTGCCGGTGGCCACCGCGATGGCCTCGGCGACGCCGCGGGTGCCTGCGGAGAACTTCTCGAACTCGAACACGCCCATCGGGCCGTTCCAGAACACCGTGCGGGCCTCGGTCAGCAGCGCGCCGAAACGCGCGGTCGACTCGGGGCCGATGTCCAGGCCCATCCAGCCGTCCGGAATCTCGTTGGCCGAGACCACCTTCGACTCCGCGTCCGCCGCGAACTTGTCGGCGACCACGATGTCCCGGGGCAGGTGGATGACGTCGGCGTACTTGTCGAGCAGACCCTTGCAGATCTCGATCATCTCTTCCTGCAGCAGCGAGCCGCCGACCGGAAGTCCCTGCGCCGCAAGGAAGGTGAAGCACATGCCGCCGCCGATGACGAGCGTGTCGACCTTCGGCGCGAGCGCCTCGATGACCGCCAGCTTGTCCGAGACCTTCGAGCCGCCGAGCACGACCGCGTACGGGCGCTCCGCGTTCTCGGTCAGCTTCTTCAGCACCTCGGTCTCGGCCGCGACCAGACCACCCGCGTAGTGCGGGAGCACCTTGGCCACGTCGTAGACCGACGCCTGCTTGCGGTGCACGACACCGAAACCGTCGGAAACGAACGCACCGTCGTCACCGACCAGCTCGACCAGCGCGTTGGCGAGCTTGGCCCGCTGCGCGTCGTCCTTGCTGGTCTCGCGCGGATCGAAGCGGATGTTCTCGAGCAGCAGCACGTCACCGTCGGTGAGGCCCTCCGAACGCGCGAGCGCGTCCTGGCCCACCACGTCACCGGCGAGCTGGACGTTGCGGCCCAGCTCCTCGGCGAGACGCGCGGCGACCGGAGCGAGCGAGAGCTTCGGATCCGGCTCGCCCTTCGGGCGGCCCAGATGCGCCGTCACGACGACCTTGGCGCCGGCTTCAGCGAGCGCCTTGATGGTCGGCGCGGACGCGATGATGCGGCCCGGGTCGGTGATGACACCGTTGTCGAGGGGGACGTTGAGGTCCGAGCGCACGAGCACGCCCCGGCCCTCGACACCCTCGTTCAGCAGATCCTGGAGTGTCTTGATCGCCATCGGTGTCAGAGCGACTTGCCGACGAGGCCGATGAGGTCGGCGAGGCGGTTGGAGTAGCCCCACTCGTTGTCGTACCAGGAGGCGATCTTGACCTGGTTGTCGATGACCTGGGTCAGCGGCGCGTCGTAGATCGAGGAGTGCGGGTCGGTCACGATGTCGGTGGAGACGATCGGATCGGTGTTGTACTTCAGGATGCCCTTGAGCGGTCCGTCGGCGGCGGCCTTCATGGCGGCGTTGATCTCGTCGACGGTCGCGGCCTTCTTCAGCACCACGGTCAGGTCGGTGAGCGAACCGGTCGGAACCGGCACGCGCAGCGCGTAACCGTTGAGCTTGCCGAGCAGCTCGGGCAGCACCAGGCCGATGGCCTTGGCCGCGCCGGTGCCGGTGGGCACGATGTTGAGGGCGGCGGCACGAGCGCGACGCAGGTCGCTGTGCGGGGCGTCCTGCAGGTTCTGGTCCTGGGTGTACGCGTGGACCGTGGTCATCAGACCGTGCTCGATGCCGAAGGAGTCGTTGAGCACCTTGGCGATCGGGCCCAGGCAGTTGGTGGTGCACGAGGCGTTCGAGATGATGTTCTGCGAACCGTCGTACTTGTCGTCGTTGACGCCCATCACGATCGTGATGTCCTCGCCCTTGGCGGGCGCGGAGATGATGACCTTCTTGGCGCCGGCGGCCAGGTGGCCCTTCGCCTTGGTCGCGTCGGTGAAGATACCGGTGGACTCGACGACCACGTCGACATTCAGCTCGGCCCACGGCAGGGCGGACGGGCCCTCCTTGATCGCGAGCGCCTTGATGCGCTGCTCACCGACGACGATGAAGTCACCGTCGACCGAGACGTCCTGCGGCAGACGACCCAGGATGGAGTCGTACTTCAGCAGCGTCGCCAGGGTCTTGATGTCGGTGAGGTCGTTCACCGCGACAATCTCGATGTCGGTGGTGCCGAGGGCCTTCAGCGCCTCTACGGCCCGGAAGAAGTTACGTCCGATGCGGCCGAAGCCGTTGATACCTACCCGGACAGTCACGTTATCGCTCCTCAGTTGTGTCGCGGAACTTATTCTGTTGCACCCTCACCCTAGACCGTCACGCGAACGTAACGGACGGACCCCTCTCACGGCCGCGCAGCGCGGTGTGAGCAGGTGGCACGACCCGTACGGAACGGTCTGCGGGGGTGTTTCGAAACACCGATGGCACCGCACCTTTTTCGAGGTGCGGCGCCATCAGTCGATTATGTCCGATTTTCGGACGGGATCACGCCTCTTCCAACAACTCCGCGGTGACGGCGGATTCGGTGTCCGGCACGCCGAGCTCCTTCGCCCGGCGGTCGGCCATCGACAGGAGGCGTCGAATGCGGCCCGCCACAGCGTCTTTCGTCATCGGCGGATCGGCCAGCTGGCCGAGCTCCTCCAGTGACGCCTGCCGGTGCTGCACGCGCAGTTTGCCGGCGGCGGCCAAATGATCAGGCACGTCGTCGGCCAATATCTCCAGGGCGCGCTCCACGCGGGCGGCGGCGGCGACCGCTGCCCGTGCCGAGCGACGCAGGTTTGCGTCATCGAAATTCGCGAGCCGGTTCGCGGTGGCGCGGACTTCGCGGCGCATGCGCCGTTCCTCCCACGTCAACCGCGTGTCCTGGGCCCCCATGCGGGTGAGCAGCGCGCCGATGGCCTCGCCATCACGCACCACCACCCGATCGGTGCCGCGGACCTCGCGCGCCTTGGCCGAGATGCCCATGCGCCGGGCCGCGCCGACCAGAGCGAGAGCGGCCTCGGGTCCGGGGCAGCTCACCTCCAGCGCGGACGATCGGCCCGGCTCGGTGAGCGAGCCGTGCGCGAGAAACGCTCCGCGCCAAGCGGCTTCGGCATCACCGATGCTGCCGCCGACGACCTGTGCGGGCAAACCCCGCACGGGACGTCCGCGCACATCGAGCAACCCGGTCTGGCGCGCGAGCGCCTCGCCTTCCTTAGATACCCGAACTACGTACCGGGAGGTTTTGCGGAGCCCGCCCGCGCCCAGGACATGCACGTCGGAGCCGTATCCATACAGCTCGAAGATCTCGCGTCGCAGTCGGCGCGCGATGGAACCCATGTCCACCTCGGCCTCAACGATCACGCGACCACCGACGATGTGCAATCCACCGGCGAACCGCAGTAGCGCGGACAATTCGGCCTTGCGCGAACTCACCTGTGAAATGGTGAGTCGGCTCAGCTCGTCCTTCACTTCCGCTGTCATCGCCACGAGACGCGCTCCTTTCCACCCAACCCGGACCGCACACGTTGGCCCATATGCCGTCCTTCGACTCGAAGCCCTGCTGATTCCGGCCGAGGTTGCCGGATCACCTGATCCAGTGCGGCGGCAAGCTTTCCGGGGTGGTGCCGGTCTGTCCCGGCCTCGGCAACATCAGCGAAGGTTACTCGTGCTCGCAGCTGTTCGGCAGCTCTTGCTACATGTTCGCGTTCCCTACCCTCGGGTACGGAGCCGGAATCGACCAGAACATGGTCGACCGTGAAATCCGGTGCGTGCTGGGACAATACATGCAGGTGCCGCTCGGCGCTGAATCCGGCCGTTTCGCCCGGTTCGGCGGCGAGGTTGAGCACCAGTACCTTCCGAGCCCGCGTGTGCAACAAGGCTTCGTGCAAATCGGGCACGAGCACATGGGGTATCACGCTTGTGAACCAACTTCCCGGCCCCAGCACCACCACGTCGGCATGCTCGATCGCCGAGGTTGATTCGGGGCAGGCGGGTGGGTCGGATGGGATCAATCGGACCCGGCGTACTTTCCCGGGGGTCGTGGCCACCGCCACCTGACCCCGAATACACCGGCTGACCCGCGGATCTCCCTCCAGCCCGGCCACATCCGCCTCGATGGTCAGCGCGATCGGCGACATGGGCAGCACCCGGCCGGTCACCCGCAGGATCCGGCCCACCTCGTCGAGCGCGGCGACCGGGTCGCCGAGTTCCTCGGTCAGGCCCGCCAGGATCAGGTTGCCCACCGAATGCCCGGCGAGCGCGCCGGTTCCGCCGAAGCGATGCTGGACCGTGCGGGCCCAGATGCCGTCCGATTCTTCTGCCAAGGCGGCTAACGCCATCCGGAGGTCACCGGGCGGCAGCATGCCGAGCTCGGCGCGCAGCCGGCCGGAGGAGCCGCCGTCGTCGGCGACCGTCACCACCGCCGTGATCTTGCGCGTCAGCCGCCGCACCGCGGTGAGCGTGGCGTACAGCCCGTGCCCACCGCCCAGCGCGACGATCGCCGGATTCGTTTCTCGCGCAGTCATTCCCGCCCCAAGTCCCGATGGACCACGCGAACCACGTCTTTCGATCCCGGGTTCGCGTCGGTCCCGAGTAGCTCACCCAGGGCCTCCGCTATCGCCACACTGCGGTGTTTACCGCCCGTGCAGCCCACTGCCACGGTCATGTATCGCTTCCCCTCTTGGCGGTAGCCCTCGGTGGTGAGATCGATGAGATGGCGTCCGGTGCCCAGATAGTCCTGGGCGCCCGGCCGCGACAGCACATACTCACTGACCGGGGCATCCTGTCCGGTCTGTTCTCGGAGTTCCGGGACCCAATGCGGATTGGGCAGGAATCGCAAATCCAGAACCATATCGGCGTCCAGTGGTACTCCGTACTTGAAACCGAACGATTGGATAGTCAGCTGCAGAGCCGTGGTGCCGGCACCGCCGTACGCCTCCTCCAGCTTGCGGTGCAGCTGGTGAATGGACAGCGCGGTGGTATCGATGACCAGGTCCGCCGCGGTCTTCACCGAGGCGAGCCGGTGACGCTCCGCGGCGATGCCGGCGGTCAGGGTGCCATCGGCGCTCTCGCTCTGCAGTGGATGCCGCCGACGCGCGAATCCGTAACGTCGGATGAGCACATCATCGGAGGCTTCCAGGAACAGGATGCGCGTTCGCACCCCGCCCGCACGCAGTTGTTCGGTGACTGCCGACAAATTTCCGGTGAAGAAGCGGCTTCGCACATCCATCACCATGGCCAGCTTGCGAATCGGCGGGTCCGCACCCGCCCCCAGCTCGACCATGCGCCCGATGAGCTCGGGCGGAAGATTGTCGGCGACGTAGTAACCCAGATCCTCCAGCACCTTGGCGGCAGTACCGCGGCCGGCGCCGGATAAACCGGTGACGATAACGACTTCGACCGGAGCGTCGACCCCATCGGGAAGCGATGGTGCACGCCGGGCCGCTGTGGACTGTGGATCATCGATGTCGGCCGTGCTGCTGCTTTCGACCGCACTATTGCTGGCTTCGACGCGCGTCATGTCCTACCGGGTTCGTTTTCTGGGCGTGTCCCTCGATCATCCTGCACCGGCTCCCGTTTGCGCGGCAGGCGCACGCGGGAGCCGAGATACAAGTGTGATTACTTCTTCCGACCTGCACAGTACGCGTGTCGCGAGTTTTACCCTCGGCGTGTCGGACAGGTTGGCGAGGGGTAGCTTACGCCTCTCGCCGACCTCGCGACGGGTGCCGGAATTATTCGGTGCCGAACGATTGCCCGGCCGGTTCCGGCGCCTCCGCGGCGGGCGCCGGCTCCGCGCTCGACGCGTTCTCGGTGCTCAGCGCCGCGAGCACGGCCTTCGCGGTGGCCATCCCGATCCCCGGAACCTCGGTGATTTGCTCGACCGTCGCCTGCTTCAGTTTGGCAACGGACCCAAAATGGGTGACCAGTGCGGTCTTCCGGGTCGCGCCCAGGCCCGGAACCGCGTCCAGCGCCGAGGCCGTCATGCGCCGCGAGCGTTTGCTGCGATGGAAGGTGATGGCGAAACGGTGCGCCTCGTCGCGCACCCGCTGCAGCAGATACAGCGATTCGCTGGTGCGCGGCATGATCACCGGATCCGGCTCGTTGGGCACCCAGACCTCTTCGAGTCGTTTGGCCAGGCCGATGACCGCCACGTCGGTGATGCCGAGTTCGTCCAGGACCTCGGCCGCGGCGTTGACCTGCGGCGCGCCGCCGTCGACCACGTAGAGGTTGGGCGGATAGGCGAACCTGCGCGGTTTGCCCGTCTTGGGGTCGATGCCCGGTAAGCCGGGATCCAGTGCGTCGGAATCGAATTCGAGCTCCGCGGCCTCGGCGGCGTCGAGATCGCGGCGCAGTTTGGCGAAGCGGCGGCGGGTGACCTCGGCGATGCTGCCGACGTCGTCGGAACGGCCGTCCCCGGCTGCCTCCTTGATGCTGTAGTGCCGGTACTCGGACTTGCGCGGCAGGCCGTCCTCGAACACGACGAGCGAGGCGACCACGTCGGTGCCCTGCACGTGGCTGATGTCGACGCATTCGATGCGCAGCGGCGCGCTGTCCAGGTCGAGCGCGTCCTGGATGCCCTGCAGCGCCACCGAGCGCGCGGTCAGATCGCCGGCCCGCTTGAGCTTGTGCTGGGCCAGGGACTCCTTGGCGTTGCGCTGCACGGTCTCGGCCAGCGCCTTCTTGTCCCCGCGCTGGGGCACCCGCAGCTGCACGGCCGAACCGCGCAGGTCCGAGAGCCACTGCTGGACCTGTTCGGCGTCGTTGGGCAGGGCCGGGACCAGCACCTCGCGCGGCACGACCGCGCCGGGCTGCTCGTCGCCGGTCTGTTCGGCCTGGTTGGTCTGCTCGCCGTAGAACTGGGTGAGGAACTGCTCGACCAGGGCGGGCAACTCGCCGCCGGTGTCCACCGCGTCGATGGCGTCGCCGGACTTGTCGACCACCCAGCCGCGCTGGCCGCGTACCCGGCCGTTGCGCACGTGGAAGATCTGCACCGCGACCTCGAGCTCGTCGATGGCGAAGTCGACCACGTCCGCGTCGGTGCCGGTACCCAGCACGACGGCCTGCTTCTCCAGGGCCCGCCGCAGCGCGGCGACATCGTCGCGCAGCCGGGCGGCGGTCTCGAAGTCCAGGTCCTCGGCGGCGGCGACCATGCGCTTCTCGAGCTCTTTGACGAGGCGGTCGGTCTTGCCGGAGAGGAAGTCGCAGAAGTCCTCGACGATCCGGCGGTGTTCGCCCGCGGTGACCCGCCCGACGCACGGCGCGGAACATTTGTCGATGTAGCCGAGCAGACAGGGTCGCCCGATCTGGTTGTGCCGCTTGAACACTCCGGCCGAGCATGTGCGCACCGGGAAGACCCGCAGCAGCAGATCGAGGGTCTCGCGAATGGCCCAGGCGTGTGCGTACGGGCCGAAGTACCGCACGCCCTTCTTGCGCGGACCGCGGTACACGAAGACCCGGGGGTACTCCTCGTTCAGGCTGACCGCCAGCACGGGGTACGACTTGTCGTCGCGGTAGCGCACGTTGAAGCGCGGATCGAATTCCTTGATCCAGTTGTACTCCAGCTGCAGCGCCTCGACCTCGGTGGACACCACCGTCCACTCGACGCTGGACGCGGTCGTCACCATCTGCCGGGTGCGCGGATGCAGGGAGGAGACGTCGGCGAAATACGAGTTCAGCCTGCTGCGCAGACTTTTCGCCTTGCCGACGTAGATGACCCGCCCGTGGACGTCCCGGAACTTGTAGACGCCGGGTTCAACGGGAATGGTCCCCGGCGCGGGCCGGTACGTCGCGGGATCTGCCACGCCCCCAGGTTAACGAGGCCCTCCGACACCGACGCCGGGGCTGCCTCCGCCCGCGGGCGGAGGTCTCTGCGCGGGCGTACGCGACGGCGTCGCGGGCTCGGCGCACCCCGGGCGCTCCGGCGACGCGACACCGGCGAAGGAAAGCGCCACGCCGGGCGATTCATCCGGAACGTCCGCGGCACCGAAGGTATCCGCAAGATCACCGAAACGATGGGAGCAGCATCATGATCCGCCTTCGCCGCAGCCGCCGGTCCCTCGCGATCAGCGCCGCCTCCAGCCTGGCCGCCGCGATTCTCGTGGCCGTGTCCGGACCCGCGTCCGCCGCCGAGAACGCCGCGTCGGCGCCGGTCGTGCGGGCGGAATTCACGGTGCGCACCGCACAGGCGGCCACCTGCGACGGCGCGCCGAGCGCCGGGTTCACGATCGCCTGACCGCGCCTGCGGGATTCGGCCGAACACGGTGGTCAGCCGTCCCGTGGCGCGCCACGCCGAGCGACGCATCCGCCGAGCCTGCGGCATCGAAGAACCCCGCGAGGTCAGTATTGGACGACCTGTCACAGGACGACCTGTCCGAATTCGAGGGGAGCAGCATTGATGATCAGTCTCCGCCCGCACAACCGGTTCCCGGCTGTCGCCGCCGCGCTGGGTCTCGGCGCCGCCGCACTGGTCGGCCCGGCCCTGGCCGTGGTGACCGCCCCGTCCGCGCGGGCGAACCCGCAGCCCTGCCGGATCGATCGCGGGGTGGACACCGCCACCTTCACCTGCCCCGACGACGGCAACTGGTACGCCGCGGTCGTGCGCTGCGCGGGCAGCCGCCAGGTGGGACACGGGGCCCAGTCCCCCACCTACATCGTCGGCGACGCCGTGCGCCCGCTGGTGCCGACCACGATCGAATGCAACGGCGCGGGCAAGACCGGTGTGGTCCTCGAGACCTGGACCGACGGCCCGTTCTGAGCCGGGCCCGCTGACACAACGCTGAAAACTCCTGGGCGCTGCGGACTTTCGGAGCGCCTTCGCGGTGCCGGGGGCCGCGCGGCACTCGGCATCGCTCCGACGCGCAGGAACAGCGCCCCCGGGCGGCCACAGTGGATCCCGCCAACGCGGTGGCACTCGCGCGCCGACGCACCCATGGGGTCTCACCCACGTACAACGAGCCGGTCTGCGGGACGCGACGGCTCGACTTCCCGCGCAGGCACCGCTTTGCCGCATGGTCAGTCACCATGCGGCGAAGCGACCGGGGTCAGGCGCGCACGCGGGTATCGGGTTCGAGGGCACGGGCCGCGCGCACCTCGCGGTCCAGGGCCGCGGCCAGATCGCCGCGGTCGCCCACCTCGACGGTGTCGAGTTCGAGCCAGTCCGCCATCTCCCGCAGCGCGCCGGCCAGTTCGGCGGCCACGCGGGCGGTGTCGCGGCCGGGCTCGGCGAACGCGCCGGGCACCCGCAGGCGTCCGGTGGCGCGGTCCGCGCGCAGGTCCACCCGGCCCACGAGCTCGCCGTCGAGCAGGAACGGGAAGACGTAATACCCGTGTACGCGTTTGGGTTCGGGAGTGTAGATCTCGATGCGGTAGTGGAAGTCGAAGAGGCGCTCGGTGCGGTCGCGGAAGAAGATCAGCGGATCGAACGGGCACAGCAGCGCCGCGCCCGTGACCCGGCGGGGCGTGCGGGCATCGGCGTGCAGGTACGCGGGCTTGTCCCAGCCCTGCACCCGGACCTGGCGCAGCTCCCCCGACTCGAGCAGATCCGCGATGGCGGGTTCGGTCTGTTTGCGGTTGAGCCGGTAGTAGTCGCGCAGGTCGGTCTCGGTGCCGATCCCGTGCGCGACGGCCGCGCGCCGCACCAGTTCCCGGATGGCGTCCGGCTCGTCGACCTCGCGCGCCGCCACCTCCGGCGGGAGCACGCGTTCGGTGAGGTCGTAGTAGCGCTGGAAACCGACCCGCTTCGCGACCGAGAGCTCACCCGAGGCGAACAGCTGCTCGCAGACGACCTTGGTCTCGCTGTAGTTCCAGCCCCAGTGATCCTTGGATCGGGGCCGGTCCAGTTCCAGGTGGCGTTCCACCGCGCCCGCGGTGCTCGGCCCGAACTCGCGCAGCACACCGATCACATCGTCGATCAGGGCCGAATCCCGTTCGCCCGCCGACAATCCCGCCCAGCGGCCGTTGCGGTACTTCTCCATGCGCCAGCGCATGAGCGGCCAGTCCCGCACCGGCAGCAGCGCGGCCTCGTGCGCCCAGTACTCCACGAACTGCCGCGGGCGGCGGGCGCTGTGACTCCAGGCGAGGTCGTCCAGCAGCGTGCGATCGTAGGCCCCGATGCGGCTGAACAGCGGCGCGTAGTGCGCGCGCACCACCGCGGCCACCGAATCGAGCTGCAGCAGTTTGGTGCTGTCGAGCGCTTTGAGCACCGTGCGCCGGGTGGGCGGGGTACTCGGGCGAGCGGCGGCGAAGCCCTGGGCGGCCAGGGCGATACGACGCGCCGTCGCGACGGTCAACGTGGGCGCTCCCTCGAGCGAAATCGGCACACTCGCACAATGCCATGCCCCACCGACACCCAAACTCGATACACTCATGTATCGAACTTCGACAGAACCAGGAAACAGGGATGATCGAGAATCCGGATGTCATCGTCGTCGGCGCCGGTCTGGCCGGCCTCGTAGCCACCCACGAGCTGGTCAAGGCCGGTAAGCGGGTGCTGATCGTGGATCAGGAGAACCGCGCGAACCTCGGTGGGCAGGCGTTCTGGTCGCTGGGCGGGCTGTTCTTCGTGGACAGTCCGGAGCAGCGCCGCCTCGGCGTGAAGGACTCCCTCGAACTCGCCATGCAGGACTGGCTCGGCTCGGCCGGCTTCGACCGCGACGACGAGGACCACTGGGCCCGGCAGTGGGCGCGCGCCTACGTCGAGTTCGCCGCCGGCGAGAAGCGTCAGTACCTGCACGATCTCGGTCTGCGGGTGACCCCGCTGGTGGGCTGGGCCGAACGCGGCGGCGATACCGCGGACGGGCACGGCAATTCGGTGCCGCGCTTCCATCTCACCTGGGGCACCGGCCCCGAGGTGGTGCGCGTGTTCCTGGAACCGGTGCTGGCCGCCGAACAGCGCGGGCAGGTCGGCTTCGCGTTCCGGCACCGGGTGGACGAGCTGGTGCTGTCCGGCGACGCGGTGACCGGAGTGCGCGGCAGCGTGCTCGAGCCGTCCGAGGCCGAGCGCGGGGTGGCTTCGTCCCGGGATGTGGTGGGCGACTTCGAGATCGGCGCCCGGGCGGTCATCGTGACCTCCGGCGGCATCGGCCACAACCACGAGCTGATCCGGCGCAACTGGCCGGTGGATCGCCTCGGCCCGTGCCCCGAGCACATGATCTCCGGCGTCCCCGCGCACGTGGACGGGCGCATGCTCGGCATCACCGAGGCCGCGGGCGGGCGCATCGTGAACCGGGATCGCATGTGGCACTACACCGAAGGCATCCACAACTGGGATCCGATCTGGCCCGATCACGCCATCCGGATCATTCCGGGACCGTCGTCACTGTGGTTCGACGCGAACGGCAAGCGCATGGCCGCACCGTGTTTCCCGGGTTTCGACACCAATTCCACGATGAAAGCGATTCTTTCGACCGGATACGACTATTCGTGGTTCATTCTCGACCAGTCGATCATCGAGAAGGAATTCGCGCTCTCGGGCTCGGAGCAGAATCCCGATATCACCGGCAAAGATTTGAAACTCACGCTCAAGAGCCGGGTGGCCAAGGGCGCACCGGGTCCGGTCGAGGCCTTCAAGAAGCACGGCTCGGATTTCGTGGTCGCCGATAACCTGGCGGATCTGGTGGCGGGCATGAACAAGATCTCGCGCGGCCCGCACCTGGATCTGGCCGACATCGAGCGGCAGATCGTGGCGCGCGATCGCGACGCCGAGCACAAGTTCAGCAAGGACGCGCAGCTCATGGCGATCGGCAACGCGCGCCGCTACCTCGGGGACAAGCTCGGCCGGGTCGCCACCCCGCACAAGATCCTGGATCCCGCGCACGGCCCGCTCATCGCGGTGCGCCTGAACATCCTGACCCGAAAGACCCTGGGCGGCTTGCAGACCAACCTGGATTCGCAGGTCATGCGCCCCGACGGCTCGGCGTTCCCGGGCCTGTACGCCGCGGGCGAGGTCGCCGGCTTCGGTGGCGGCGGCGTCCACGGCTACAACGCACTGGAAGGCACCTTCCTCGGCGGCTGCATCTTCTCCGGCCGCGCGGCCGGCAAGGCGCTGGGCCGGACGCTGAAGTAACGAAAGTCGCTCCGCCGCCCGGTTATTCGTCCGGGCGGCGGTGACGACCGATCTCGCGGGTTCGGGGTGACTCCCGGGGTACCCCCGACATCGGCCCGGCGCCCGACCGGCGGCACGAGAAGGGGACGGTCAGCGGCTCTCGGCCGTGCCCTGAACATCCGGGGAGACGGCACAGAACCAGCGGTAGCAGTCCTTGCGCAGCAGCAGCGCGAGCACGACGCCGGAAGCCATCACGCCCAGCAGGATCGTGAAAGGCCCCACCCCCGTGGGCATGTCCGCAGAGACCAGGCGGAAGACGCCCAGAAACGCTTGCAGGCTGGCCAAACCCAGCGTGCCCACCCAGACCCACGGTGAGCGCAGGCCGAAAAGCAGTGCCGCGCCGCCGGTTACCCAGGCGGCGAAGAAATGCCCGGCGCTGCCCAGGACCGATTCGAAGCCGCTGCTCAGCGCCACCAGGCCGTGCACCAGCGCCAAACCCGCTGCGACATAGGCCGCGTACTGGGTTTCCCGCACCTTCGCGGGAAGCGCGATCTCGGAACCATCACGACGAAGAACACGAACAATGCTGGTGAAACGCTCCGAAACCGAAGCCGGAACACCGTTTCCCGCAGCTGCCGGCGAGATGTCCATCTCATCGACCACAGCCGTATGCGTACTCACAGCACTCCTCGTCGAGTAACCCCTGATTGCGCGCCCCCTGCGAACGCACAGAGCCTGACGCTAACCAAACGTTCGGATACTCGACAATCGAGTTCGGCAAG
Organism: Nocardia sp. NPDC057668; assembly: GCF_042799795.1. Taxonomy (NCBI): domain Bacteria; kingdom Bacillati; phylum Actinomycetota; class Actinomycetes; order Mycobacteriales; family Nocardiaceae; genus Nocardia; species Nocardia sp. NPDC057668. Next base: position 946,144 of record NZ_JBHVIC010000001.1, read on the forward strand.
TTATGACCATGGCCACAGCGCATAGCGCGAGGGGTTCAAACGTGATCTCGAACACATAACGGCCGCACACGATTTGCGTGTGCGGCCGTTGTAAGCGCAGGTCCCCCGGCAATTCTCCAGTGTACCGCCGGAAGCCGAAAACTACTTGTCGTCCATGGGAATCGGCGGAATCACCGGAAACTCCCCGGTGTATCCGGCCCGCTCGGCGGCGATGGCCAGCACCCGCTTCTCGGCGAATTTCCACCCGATCAGCAAGGCGGGCACGATGATCAGCAGGCTCGAGACCGTCCAGGTGCCGACCGGGCGGTCGAACGCCATGAGCACCAGCACCACGAACAGGAACACCAGCGTGGCGATGCCGGTGTAGGGCGCGCCGATCATGCGGAAGGCCGGGCGCTCGGCCCGCCCGTCGCGCGACCAGTACCAGAGCTTGAGCTGGCACAGCACGATCGTGGCCCAGGAGGCCAGGATGCCCAGGGAGGCCACGTTCAGCACGATTTCGAACGCCTCGTCCGGCACGATGTAGTTCAGCCAGATGCCGGCCAGCGCGATGACGCTGGTCAGCAGGATGCCGCCGTAGGGCACACCGGCTTTGGACATCCGCGAGGTGAACTTGGGCGCGCTGCCGTTCATGGCCATCGAGCGCAGGATGCGGCCGGTGGAGTAGAGCCCGGCGTTGAGGCTGGACAGGGCGGCGGTGAGCACCACGAAGTTCATGATCGAACCCATGTGCGCGACACCGACTTTGCTGAAGAAGGTGACGAACGGGCTCTCGCCCGCCTTGTAGTCGACGTACGGCAGCAGCAGTGCCAGCAGCACGATCGAACCGCAATAGAACACCGCGATGCGCACGATGACCGAGTTGATGGCGCGCGGCATGATCTTGGCCGGATTTTCGGTCTCACCGGCGGCGATGCCGACCATTTCGACCGCGGCGTAAGCGAAGATGACGCCCGAGGTGACCGTGATCAGGGGCAACACGCCGGTCGGGAACCAGCCGCCCGCATCGCTCACCATGCCGAGCCCGGTCGGCTGCCCGTCGACGTCGAACCGACCGGCCAGGAAGATCGTGCCGACCACCAGGAAGGTCACGAGCGCGGCCACCTTGATCATGGCGGCCCAGAATTCCATCTCGCCGAACCATTTCACCGACACCAGATTCACACCGAGCACGATGACGAGCGCGCCCAGCGCCAGAATCCATTGCGCCACCGGCTCGAACGGACCCCAGTAGTGCAGATAGGTGGCAACCGCGGTGGTGTCCACGATGCCGGTCATGGACCAGTTCAGGAAGTACATCCAGCCGGCGACGAATGCCGCTTTCTCCCCGAAGAATTCACGCGCGTAGGAGACGAACGACCCCGAGGAGGGGCGGTGCAGTACCAATTCGCCGAGCGCGCGCAGAATGAAGAACACGAAGATGCCGCAGATCAGATACACCAGGAACAGCGACGGTCCGGCGTCGCGCAGGCGACCGCCCGCGCCCAGGAACAGGCCGGTGCCGATGGCGCCGCCGATGGCGATCATCTGCAACTGCCGAGGCTTGAGGGCCTTGTGATAGCCGCTGTCCTCAGCTGTGAGGTTGGTGGCCTTCGTCCGGATCTCGGTCATTCGCCGGTTAACCCTCCGCAATCGTGTATTGAGGCGGTCCGAGAGTACCCCGCGATTTGCCGTGGATCACATCGCCGCTCCGAGCTGGGTAACAGCCAAAGGTTATAACCGGACATAACCAGCGGAAATGCGGTCGATTAGCAATAGCCGAAACGATGCCAGAACGGTGTCTATCACCCACATTGGCGGTATCCGGACATCCCTGGCACCGGCTGGCTCAAACCCCGACCCCGACCGCTGTCCGGCGCTAGAGTCCGACCATGAAGCGCGTGCGACGGAATCTCTGGAGCGGCGCGAGTGCCGCGGTCCTGCTGCTCCTGGGTATGGCGACCGCATGCTCGTCCGGGCAGGACGAGGCGCAGTCCTGTACGACCGCGCCCAATGGCGTGCCGACCAGCGTGCGCGCGAGCGCCACCGGCGGGCCGACCACCACCAATCTGAGCCTGCGGCCCGAGATCGCCAGCGGCTATCGCACCGGCATGAAACCGGTGCGCACCAACACTTTCGCGGTCTCCACCGCCAATCCGATCGCCACCGAGGCGGCCTGCCGGGTGCTGCGCGACGGCGGCACCGCCGCGGACGCGCTCATCGTCGCGCAGACCGTGCTGGGCCTGGTCGAGCCGCAGGCGTCCGGCATCGGCGGCGGCGCGTTCCTGCTGTACTACGACGCGACCTCCAAGGCACTCGAAGCCTACGACGGGCGCGAGACCGCCCCGGCCGCGGCGACCCCGGACTATCTGCGCTGGATCAGCGACGCCGATCGCACTGTGCCGCAACCGAACGCGCGGGCCAGCGGACGGTCGATCGGCGTGCCCGGGGTGCTGCGCCTGCTGGAGGCCGCGCATCGCGAGCACGGCAAACAGGGCTGGGGCGAGCTCTTCGGACCGGCCGTTGCGTTAGCGGACCAGGGCTTCGAGATCAGTCCGCGGCTCGCGGGCCAGATCGCCGAATCCGCAACCGATCTCGCGCGCGACGAGAACGCGCGGGCCTACTTCCTGCAGCCCGACGGCACCGCCAAGACCGAGGGCGCCACCCTCACCAACCCGGCCTACGGCAAGACCCTGGCCGCGCTGGCGGTGGACGGCGCGAACGCCTTCTACACCGGGGCGGTGGCCGCCGACATCGTCGAGGCCGTGGCCGACACCTCCGGCGGGCGGACACCGGGATCGGTGTCCCTGGCGGATCTTTCCTCCTATCAGGTGAAGAAGCGGACAGTGCTGTGCGTGCCGTATCGCACGCACGAGGTATGCGGCATGCCGAATCCGTCGTCCGGCGGGATCACCGTGGCCGCCACGCTCGGCATCCTGTCGAACTTCGATCTGGGCTCGATGCGCCCTTCGAGCACCGACGGCGACAACGACGCCGCGCGCAACGGCGGCAAGCCCACCGCCGAGGCCGTGCACCTGATCTCCGAGGCCGAACGCCTGGCCTATGCCGATCGCGACAAATACATCGCCGACTCGGATTTCATTCCGCTGCCCGGCAATTCACCGCAGACGCTGCTGGATCCGAACTACCTGAAGCAGCGCGCGGCCCTCATCGACCCCACCCGCAGCATGGGCGCCGCGCAACCCGGTGACTTCGGACCCGTGCCACTCGGTGTGGGGCCGCAGCCGCCCGAGCACGGCACCAGCCATATCTCCATCATCGATCAGTACGGCAACGCCGCGGCGATGACGACGACGGTGGAATCGGCCTTCGGCTCCTTCCACCTGGTGGACGGCTTCGTGCTGAACAATCAGCTCACCGACTTCGCCGCCGATCCGCTCGGCAAAGACGGTGTGCCCGTGGCCAATCGGCTCGATCCGGGCAAGCGCCCGCGCAGTTCGATGAGCCCCACCCTGGTCTTCGACCGCGCCGCCGACGGCTCGCGCGGCGCCCTCACGCACGTCACCGGCTCCCCCGGCGGTTCGGTGATCATCCAGTTCGTGGTGAAAACCCTGGTGGGCATGCTCGATTGGGGCCTGGACCCGCAGCAGGCGGTCTCCGCGGTCTCCTTCGGCGCGGCCAACTCCCCCGTGACGAACGTGGGCGGTGAGCATCCGGCCGTCGATCCGGCGAACAACGGCGACAACGATCCGCTGGTCCAGCGCCTGCGCCAACTGGGCCACCAGGTGTCGGTGGCTCCGCAGTCCAGCGGCCTGTCGGCCGTGGTCCGCGACGGCGACGACCTGATCGGCGGCGCGGACCCCCGTCGCGAGGGAGCCGTGCTCGGCGACACCCGCTGACACCTACGTCCGGCGCGAGCGGTACCCCGGGAACAGCGACACCCGCCACCGATCGGTGGCGGGTGTCGTGGTCCGTTGTGGCCGGTCGATCACCGCACCGGGAGCGCTGAGCCCTCAGCCCTGATTCTCGCCCGTGTACTTCGCGCCCAGTTCGCGGAAGCGGTCCATGGCGTCGGCGGCCAGCAGTTTGTCGTTGGTGCGGATGGCCAGCAGGGGCACGTACTCGTCGTGCACGAGTTCCAGACGCGCCCAGGACTTCTTGTCCGGGAAGGACAGGCCGCGGATGTCGGGCCAGGCGAACTCGTTCTCGCCGAAGATGTTGCGCACCTCCACACCCCGGCGGCCCACCCGCACGCGCGGGCGGGTGAGCAGCAGCACCGCGCCACCGAGGATGAAGCCGAAGACCGCGAGGCCGATCTGATCCGAGACCTGGAAGGTCACGCCCGTCGAGCCGCGGCGCAGGAACACGCCCATCACCGTGAAGAACACCGCCAGGAACACCGCGACGATCCACGCGGTGCGCACCGAACGATGCGGGCGCACAACGAGATCCCAGTCGCCGTCCGGCGACTGCGCGCTCGGGGCAGGGGCCGATCCGGGAGGCTGCGACCGGGTTCCGGCGGCGCCGCTCACTGCGGTCGCACCGGCGTCGGCCGCGCCCCCGCCCGGTGCGGACTCCGATTCCGCGGCCGCGGTGGTCGATGACTTCGGCTCTGACGCAGGCACTTCGGCCGCACCATCCTTCGATTGCGCGGCGGGCTCGCGGGGCGGCTCGTCCGAACCGCCGTCGCGCTTCCAGATCCGGACGACAGGCATTGCTCAGACGGTCTGACGCAGGTCGCGCAGCGTCAGCGCGGCGTCCAGCGCCGCCGCGGAGGCCTGCTCGCCCTTGTTCTCGACGGAACCGGGCAGGCCGGCGCGGTCCAGGGCCTGCTGTTCGGTGTTGACCGTGAGCACGCCGTTGGTGACCGGGGTGCCCTCGTCCAGCGAGACGCGGGTCAGCCCGGCGGTGACCGAATCGCACACGTACTCGAAATGCGGTGTCCCGCCCCGGATCACGACGCCCAGCGCGACGACCGCGTCATGGGTGCGGGCCAGCGCCTGCGCGACGACCGGCAGTTCCATCGCGCCGGCGACCCGGACGATGGTGATGTCGGAGACACCGGCCGCGCGGGCGGTCTGCTCGGCGTTGGCGACGAGCGCGTCGCAGATGGTGGTGTGCCAGCGCGACGCGACGATGCCAAGCTTGAGATCCTTGGCATCCGCGAGCTCGAACGACGGTACGCCCGTGCCGCTCATCGATTTCCGCCCTTCTCGATCATCGTGTGTGGAGGAACTGCAGACTCAGTTGGCGGTCTCGCCCAGGTCGAGATCGTCCAGGCCCACCAGGTCGTGGCCCATCCGGTCCCGCTTGGTGCGCAGATAATGCAGATTGTGCGAATTCGCACGGACCGGCATTTGCACCCTCTCGGTAATACTGAGCCCGTAGCCCTCGATTCCGGCGCGCTTGTCCGGATTATTGGTCAGCAGGCGCATCGAGGAGATGCCCAGATCGACCAGAATCTGCGCGCCGGTGCCGTAGTCGCGCGCGTCGGCGGGCTGGCCGATGGCCAGGTTCGCGTCGTAGGTGTCCAGGTCCTGTTCGTCCTGCACCTGGTAGGCCTGCAGCTTGTGCATGAGGCCGATGCCGCGGCCCTCGTGCCCGCGCATGTACAGCACGACGCCGCGGCCTTCGTCGGCCACCAGTTGCATCGCCGCGTTCAGCTGCGGACCGCAGTCGCAGCGCAGCGAACCGAAGACGTCGCCGGTCAGGCATTCGGAGTGCACGCGCACCAGCACGTTCTCGCCCTTGCCGTCCGCGCCCGCGATATCGCCCATGACCAGGGCGACATGCTCGGACTCGTCGTATTCGCTCTCGTAGCCGATCGCCTTGAAGTCACCGAAATCGGTGGGGATGCGGGCCTCGGCAACGCGGCGCACGTGCTTCTCGTTCTTGCGCCGCCAGGCGATCATGTCGGCGATGCAGATGAGCGCCAGGTCGTGCTCGTCGGCGAAGACGCGCAGCTCCTCGGTGCGCGCCATGTCGCCTTCGTTCTTCTGGCTCACGATCTCGCAGATGACGCCGGCGGGGCTGAGCCCGGCCATGCGCGAGAGGTCCACCGCGGCCTCGGTGTGGCCCGCGCGGCGCAGGACGCCACCGTCCTTGGCGCGCAAGGGAACCACGTGCCCCGGGCGGGTCAGGTCGTCGGACTTGGCCTGCGGATCGGCGAGCACACGCATGGTGGCGGCGCGATCGGCGGCCGAGATGCCGGTGGTGATGCCGACCCGGGCATCCACCGAGACGGTGTACGCGGTGCCGTGCTTGTCCTGATTGACGGCGTACATGGGCGGCAGGCCCAGCCGGTCGCAGTCCTCGCCGGTGAGCGGTACGCAGATGTAACCGGAGGTGTAGCGGATCATGAAGGCCACCAGTTCGGGGGTTGCCTTCTCCGCCGCGAAGATGAGGTCGCCCTCGTTCTCCCGGCCCTCGTCGTCGACGACGACAACGGCCTTACCGGCGGCGATGTCGGCGACTGCGCGCTCGATGGTGTCGAACCTGGTCACGTCTGTTGTGCTCCATCTCGATTAGGTGCCGTACCTACAGTAGGGCAGTGTCCAATTTGCGCCGCCTTCGGCGTCGCGAACTGGCGGTTCAGCCCCTTTGCACGAGTCTCTCCACGTATTTGGCGATGATGTCGACCTCCAGGTTCACCGTCGCTCCGACGGGCGCGGTGCCCAGCGTGGTCAGGGCCAGCGTGGTGGGGATGAGCGAGACCTCGAACCAGTCCTTGCTGCCGTCGGGGGCGGCCTCCTCGGCCAGGCCCAGCCCGGACACGGTGAGCGAGATGCCGTCGACGGTGATGGAGCCCTTCTCCACGACGTAGCGGGCAATGCTGTCCGGCAGCGAGATTCGCACGACCTCCCAGTTCTCCGAGGGGGTGCGCGCGAGGACCGTGCCGGTGCCGTCGACGTGGCCCTGCACGATGTGACCGCCCAGGCGGCTGTTCACCGCGGCGGCGCGCTCGAGATTGACGCGCGAGCCGACCCCGAGGCCGCCGATGCTGGAGCGGTTCAGCGTCTCGGCCATGACGTCGACGGTGAAGACGTCGGATTCGACGGTCTCGTCCACCACGGTCAGGCATACGCCGTTCACCGCGATCGAATCGCCGTGCCCGGCATCGGCGGTGACGAGGGGGCCGCGAATGGTGAGCCGGGCCGCGTCGGCCAGTTGCTCGGAGGCGACGATCTCGCCCAGCTCCTCGACGATGCCTGTGAACATGCCCTGCCTCTCCCTTACGCCTGCGGCCGCGGTGCCGGGCCCGCCGCTCGGGGTAACCGCCCGAGCCGCGGGCGGTATTCCCGGCGCGCCGTTGCCGCCCGGTTCTCCCCCTCAGCCTAACGACGCCGGGTCGTAGGCGACATGCGGCCTAGTTCACTGGAGCGTTCGAGACTTCGAGGCACGGCGAAGCCGACGAACCGGACCAGAGGTGGGCTAATCGAACCGATTGCCGACGTATCCCAATTGAAATTCGGGCATTTCCAGATTTAGCGAATTAGCTAATTCGGGCTAATCGGGCGGGTGTACCCAATTCGCGACTCGCTTACACCAAATTCTTGCGCCACAGCGAAAATGGACGCAAGATTGTTATGCAGCTGATTTCACGGTTCAACTGCCCGGCAGTTCGACATCACCCGCGGTCCGCTCCGCAGCCGACTACCCCGCAGCTCAGCTACTCAGCTGTACAACTTCTCCGCAGTTCTCCGGCGAGACAGCAGTTCAACGAAGAACGGTCTACCCACCCGTGGCCAGTCCCGGTCCGGGTGCTCCTCGCAGCAGTCAAACTCAGGAAGGTTGGGCCCTCGCGGGCCGGATCCAGGTGGAAGACAACACTTTTAGGGGTGCGGTGTGACAACGATGCTTCTCGATTCGACACTCGAGGTTCGTTGCGTTCAGTATCGGCGCGAATTTCATCTGCCGGCATCGATCGATCCGACGTCACGGCACATCCTGCTGGAGATAGGCAGCCGGTACGGCGCCATCACCATGCCCGCCGAACTCGGCGAACGCGTCCAACAGCGGCTCGCCGCAGCCGATCTGGCCGGTCCGGTGGTGCACCACCCCCGGGCCCGGCGCTGGACGCTCATCACCGGCCCGACCCGGCCCGACGGGCTCGGCGCCGCGGTCTCGGCCACGCTGTTCCGCATGTACGCCACGGTCGCCTGCGCGGGCGCGCAGGTGGTGCTCCCGTCCGCCGATGACGAGCGGACGGGCTATCGCACCTGGATTCAGGCCCCCGGGAGCGCCACCGCGGTGCCGCCCCTGGAGTCGGTCGTCTCGGCGCTGCTCGAGCGCTGAGACCGGACCCGCGCGACTAGGAGGCCGACGCGGCCTCGACCGCGATCACCTTCTGCCGCAAGGCTTCCACCGTGGCTGCCGGGTCGGCGGTGCCGTACACCGCCGATCCCGCCACGAAGCAGTCGATGCCCGCCTCGGCGGCCTGTTCGATGGTGTCCATATTGATGCCGCCGTCGATCTCGACCACCAGGCGCAGGTCACCCGCGTCGACCAGCCGGCGCACCTTACGGGCCTTCTCCAGCACCTCGGCGATGAAGGACTGCCCACCGAAACCGGGCTCCACGCTCATCACCAGCAGGGTGTCGAAATCCTTCAGGATCTCCAGGTACGGCTCGATCGGGGTGCCGGGCTTGACCGACAGACCGGCCTTGGCCCCCGCGGCGCGAATATCGCGGGCCACGGCGATCGGGTTGTCGGTGGCCTCGGCGTGGAAGGTCACGTTGTACGCGCCCGCCTCGGCATAGCCGGGCGCCCAGCGCTCGGGATCCTCGATCATGAGGTGGCAGTCCAGCGGAATGTCGGTGGCCTTCAACAGACTCTGCACCACCGGCAGGCCCAGGGTGAGATTCGGCACGAAGTGGTTGTCCATGACATCCACGTGCACCCAGTCGGCGCCCTCGATCGCCTTCACCTCGTCACCGAGACGCGCGAAGTCAGCGGACAGGATGGACGGGGCGATCATCGGCGCGGGCCGCTGAAAGGGCGAGGTAGGAGTGCACACAGGCGGCAGTCTAACGGGCAGGCCGCACCCCGGACCCCGGCACCGTTGCGAGGGCGTCCGGAATCCGCGATCGCTGCCATTGCGCTGATTGCCGGCGGCTGGAATGGGTAGCCTAGTGCAGGTGATCAACATTTCGGCGGAACAAGGGCTGCGTGCCACCCCGGTCGAGATCGGTGTCGCCGCATCCGTCTCCCAGTTGCCCATCGTGCGCGGACTCGCCGAAACACTGGTGCTGCTCAGCGATTTCACCCTCGACGAGGTCGCCGACATTCGCCTGGCCGTGGACGAGGCCGCTTCCACCGTGATCGGGCTGGCCGCGCCCGGCACCACCCTGCAGTGCGTCTTCACCGTCGGTGAGAACGACCTGGTGGTGCGCGTCAGCGGCGTGGCGGCCACCGAGGGGCTGCCCGACCAGCGCAGCTTCGGCTGGCATGTCCTGCGCACCCTGTCCGACGAGATCGACGCCAGCCAGGGCGCCTTCGACGCGGCGGTCTCCGGTTACCCGACGGCAGTGGAATTCCGGCGGGTCCGGGGGAAGGCGTAGTGCACGACGAGGACATCATGTTCGAAGCTTCCGACTCGCCCCACCCCAAGAAACCCGAAGAACACGACGGCGCCGCCGCGCCCGAGAACGGCTCGGACCCGACGGCCGCCGAACCCGCCGCGACCGCCGAGGCCGAGGAACCGGTCGACGCCGAAGAGGCCGAGGAGGTGGTGCGCAGCGTCTCCGGCTACGACGACGTGGCGGGGTTGTTCGAACAGCTCGCCGCCGCCGATCCGGCGTCCGCGCACCGAGCCGTCCTGCGCGCGCAGCTCATTCGGCGCTGCATACCGCTGGCCGACCACATCGCCCGCAAGTTCAGCGGTCGCGGCGAGCCCTTCGACGACCTCACCCAGGTGGCGCGGGTCGGGCTGGTGCACGCGGTGGACCGGTTCGACATCTCGCGCGGCTCCAACTTCCTGTCCTTCGCGGTGCCGACGATCATGGGCGAGGTGCGGCGGTACTTCCGCGACAACACCTGGGCCATGCGAGTTCCGCGGCGGGTCAAGGAAACCCACCTGCGCATCGGCTCGGCCATCGACACGCTGTCGCAGCAGCTGGGCCGCTCGCCGACCGCCAAGGAGATCGCCGCCCAGCTCGGCATCGATCCGGACGAGGTGACCCAGGCGGTCATCGCCGGGAACGCGTACCAGCCCAGCTCCATCGACGCGGTGTCGGTGGGGCGCGATACCGAGGCGTCGCTGCTCGACACGCTCGGCGAGGAGGAATCGCAGTTCGATCGGGTCGAGGAGTACGTGGCGATCCGGCCGCTGCTCGCGGGTCTGCCCGAGCGCGAGCGCCGCATCCTCACCATGCGTTTCTTCGAATCCATGACGCAGACCCAGATCGCGCAGCAGATGGGCATCTCCCAGATGCACGTGTCCCGCATTCTGGCGAAAACCCTTGCGCGACTTAGGGAGCAATCAGCCCGGGAGTGAACGCTCCGATGCGAGCGAGACCCGCCGTAGAGGGCTTGCCTCGCCCGGTTCGCGGTGCGACGATCGATCTCGTCGGCACGTACCGCATCCTCGGGCGGGACCATGAGGCAACACCGCGATCAACGCATTGTGAACCAGATCGACCAGCTCGTGAACGAGCAGCTGGCCGGCGGGGAACCGTGTACCGGCTACGACTACGGGGATCCGGATTTTCCGCGTTGCCCGCATCCCTGGTGCGACGAGGAGTGGCACGGGCTGCCGATCACCACGCGGATGGCCGAAATGCGCTGGCGGGGCCGGGTCGATCCCGGTTATCGGTATCCCGACGACAGCTCGCCGGTGCTGTGCCCGGGCTCGGACGACGCCGGCACCTACTCCACCGCCGATCAGAGTCGCGCGCTGGCCGAACTCCTGCGGTCCATGGCCGCCCAGCCGGTGCGGCGCCGCACGCACGCGCGGCCGCAATGGTGGTGCTGCTTCCACGCGGGTGATCTGGACATCGTGCCCGCGGGCTTCGGCGAGCCGGGGACCCTCCGGCGATTCATCCAGGTCAACGGCGAGACAATCGAACTGGAGCCGGACGAGGACGGCGCGTGCGTCCTCGGGCGCAGCGATCCCGGCGCCGATCGCGACGAGTGGCAGCCGCAGTGGATGGCCATCCACTGCCGCGAGGCACCGCGCGCGGGGGTGTGGGTCGCGTGGCGGCCCACACCCCCGGGCGAGGACTACTGCGACTGAAGCGGTTTGCGCAGCGCGGCCACGAACATGGCGTCGGTGCCGTGCCGGTGCGGCCACAGCTGCGCGCCCGGGCCCTCGCCCAGATCCGGCACGCCGGGGACGAGTTCGCGGGTGTCGAGCTGTTCGGCGCCGGTGCGGCGGACCATGTCCGAGACCACCGAGACCGTCTCGGGCAGATGCGGCGAGCAGGTCGAGTAGACGACCACGCCGCCGGGGCGCACCAGATCCCATGCGGCGGTGAGCAGTTCACGCTGCAGTGTCACCAGGTCACGCACGTCGGACGGCTGCCGCCGCCAGCGCGCTTCCGGACGGCGGCGCAGCGCGCCCAGACCGGTGCAGGGCGCGTCGACCAGTACGCGGTCGTAGCCGGGGGTGAGCCCGCTGTCGCGGCCGTCGGTGACGTGGATGTCGACCGGCAGGCCGCGCGTGGCCTGGCGGACCAGCTCGGCGCGATGCTCGGCCGGTTCGACGGCGTCGATGTGGAAGCCGTCGATATCGGCGATCGCGCCCAGCAGCGCGGTCTTGCCGCCGGGACCCGCGCACAGGTCGAGCCAGCGGCCGCCGTCCGGACCTTCCAGCGGAGCCTTGGTCACCGCGAGCGCGACGAGCTGACTGCCCTCGTCCTGCACCGCGGCCAGGCCCTCGCGCACCGGTTCGAGCTTGCCCGGATCGCCGCCGTCGAGGTACACCGCGTACGGCGACCAGCGACCTTCCTCGCCGCCGGTCACCAGGGCCAGTTCCTCGGCGCTCATTTCGCCGGGGCGGGCCACCAGGTGCACCAGCGGGCGGGCGTCATCGGCTTCGAGGACGTCGCGCAGTTCCCCCGCGTGCGCGCCCAGCGCGTCCGCGAACGCCTGGGCGATCCACACCGGATGCGCGAACTCGAAGGCCATGTGCCCCAGCGGATCCCGCGGCGCGAGCTGTTCGACCCATTCCTCGGCGGACTTCTCCGCCACCCGGCGCAGCACCGCGTTCACGAAACCGGCGCGCCCGATGCCGAATTCGGCGCGCACCAGGGCCACCGAGGTGTCGACCGCCGCGTGCGCCCCGATCCGCGTCCGCAACAACTGGTACGTACCCAGCCGCAGCGCGTCCAGCAGCGGGCCGTCGATCTCCTCGATCGTCCGCCCGGCCCCCGCCTCGATCACCGCGTCGAGCAGTCCGAGCGACCGCGCGGTGCCGTAGGTCAGCTCCGTGGCCAGCGCGGCGTCCCGCCCACTGATCCCGCGCTCGCGCAACAGCCCCGGCAACACGAGGTTCGCGTACGCGTCCCGCTCCCGCACGGCCCGCAACACGTCCCGCGCCACGACCCGCACCGGGTCCAGCCCGGCAGTATCGGCAGATCCCCGCTCCCCCACCGGCTTCCGCTTGGCGCTCGCACCGTCGGCGCCCTTACCGCCCACCCCGTCGGCACGCTTGCCCCGCGCCGGCGCGGCGCCCTTGCCCGCACCGACGGACTTCTTGTCCCCGCTCGCACGCTTCGGTGCGCCACCGTCGCGCGCGGTCGATCGTGTCACGGCGCCGGCGGCCTTCGGCGCACTCCCACCGGTGCTTTCATCACGTGCGTTCGACCGAGCCGCGCCGCTCGCAGGCTTCGATGCGCTCCCTCGCGCGGATCGAGCGTCATCACCCGCACGAGGGGATGTGCCGCTGCCGTATCCGTCGCGCTCGGACGCACCGGTGCTCGCGGATCGCTTCGGCGCTCCGGCCGATCCTTCCGATCCGTCGGCACCGCGCGCGCCGCCCTGGGCACGCCGCGAATCACCCTGAGCGGCAGCCGATCCGCGCCCGTCCTCGCTGTTCCGCCGGCGATCCTGCCCGGTCGAGCGTGCGCCGCCCGCGGTGAATCCGGCGTCGTCGCGGCGGCCTGGGCCGCCCGCGCGCGAGCCGGTCGATCCGGAGCGCTGCTCCCCCGCCGCCGAGCGCGTGCTACCGGCCGAACGCGAGCCGCCGTCGCTGTAGCGCGCGCCGCCATCGGCCGAGCGCGGGCGGGTCTCATCACCGCGAGCACCGGCCGGCGCGCCGCCGCGGGCGCGATCACCCACCGGGCTGTAGTCCCATTTGCCGCGCGCGTCCGCACCGCGGCCGCCGCGCAGGGGCGCGCCGGGCGCACTGCTCACGCCGCGCTGATCGCCCTGGGCGGAGGTGCGCTTGCCGCCCGCGGTGTTCGACTTGGCGGGGCGGTCGGCGGAGTTGCCGCCGGCGCGGGAGCCGCGCGGGGCGGACGCCCCACGGTCGGTGTCGCCGCTCGGGCGGTCGCGGCCGTCGCCGGCCCCGGTTGTGTTGCGGGACTTGTTGTTCTGCGCGCCGGGACGCCAGTCACGCTTGGGGGGTTTGGCGCCGCGGCGCGGCTCGCCGGGGGTTTCTCCGCGATCGGAGCGGGTCATTCGACCACCGCGCCGGGCTGGAGGCGGGCGCCGCGCGCCCAGTCGAGGGCAGGCATCATGCGCTTTCCTTGGGGTTGTACCTCGGTGAGGCGGACGGCGGTGGTGGCGGTGCCGATGAAGACGCCCGACTTGCGGACCTCGACAGCGCCCACGGGGAGGGTTTCCTCCACCAGTTCGACGGGGCCGAGTTTGACGCGCTTGCCGTCGACCTCGGTCCAGGCCCCCGGGCTCGGGGTCACTGCCCGGATACGGCGGGAGACGGCCAGGGCCGGTTCGTCCCAGCGCACGTGGCCGGCTTCGGGCTCCACCTTGGGGGCGTAGGAGACGCCGTCGGTGGGTTGCGGAACCGCTTGCAGAGCACCGGCTTCCACCCCATCGAGGGTGGATTCCAGCAGCTGCGCACCACTTTCGGCCAGGCGCGCCAGCAGCTCACCCGAGGTGTCGGTGACGCGGACCTTTTCGGTGACGGTGCCGAAGACCGGGCCGGTGTCCAGCCCCTTCTCGATGAGGAAGGTCGACGCGCCGGTGATCTCGTCACCGGCGAGTACCGCCGACTGCACCGGCGCTGCCCCGCGCCAGGCGGGCAGCAGCGAGAAATGCAGATTGATCCAGCCGTGGCGCGGAATCGCCAGAACCGACTCCGGCAGCAGCGCCCCGTAGGCCACGACCGGGCAGCAATCGGGGGCCAGCTCGGTGAGCCGGTCGATGAATTCGGGCTCGGACGGCTTGCGCGGGGTCAGCACCGGAATGCCGTGTTCGTCGGCGAGCAGTCCGATCGGCGACCGGGTGACCTTGCGCCCGCGCCCGGCCACCGCGTCCGGCCTGGTCACCACCGCGACCACCTCGTGGTTCGCGGATTCGATGAGCCGCCGCAGCGACGGCACCGCCGGCTCGGGGGTTCCGGCAAAGACCAAACGCATCAACGACTCCGTTCCCGGGTGCGACGGCCGCCACCGATTTCCGAGGCCGCCAGCACCGTGATTCCCTGTGTGAACCAAGACGATTCACGCAGTGTGCGCATCGCCTCCTTGCGCGTGGCCGGATCCAGTCGCTGCAGAAACAGCACGCCGTCGAGGTGATCGGTCTCGTGCTGCACCGCGCGCGCCAGCAGCCCTTCGGCCCGGAACTCCACCGGCGCGCCGTCCATGTCGACCCCGCGCGCGATGAGTGTCTGCGCGCGGGTGACGTCCTCGCGCACGCCCGGAATCGACAGGCAGCCCTCGGGGCCGACCTGGGTCTCTTCGCCGATCACCTCGAAAACGGGGTTGATCAGATGCCCCTTTGCCTCGCCGGTGTCGTAGACGAAGACCCGCAGGCCCACGCCGATCTGCGGGGCGGCCATGCCGACCCCGCCGCTCTCGTACATGGTGTCGAGCAGGTCCGCGACCAGCTGCCGCACCTGGGGATCGAACGTGGAGACCTCCGCCGCGCGGGCGCGCAGGATCGGATCGCCGAACAGGCGGACAGGCTGGATGGTCACGTGCAACTCCCGGTCGCGAGCGAATGCGGTCGCCCCATTTTACGGATACGACCGACCCGCCACGCCGCGCACCGTGCGGCAACGGTCACGAATGCGCTGCCAGGACCACTTCCTTGATGCCGGTGCCGAGCGCCACGGGCACGCACACGGGCGTCGCGGCGTGCGCCGGATCGAGCAGGGCGAGCACCAGTTGCTGGACGAACGGGTCGTACACCATATGGAAATGCCCGGTCAGGTCGTCGGCGCACATCTGCTGCAGCACGAGATTGGTCGCGCCCGCACCCTGCAGCGCGATATTGGCGTTCGGCTGGATCATTTCATCCACCGTGCTGCCGATGGTGGTGTAGCGCACACCCGGCACGGTGTCGCCGCCCGCGTTGAGCGCGGTGATGAACGGGGATCCGGCCGCCTGCTGAATGGCGGCCTCCGAACTCGCGAGCTCGGCCAGATCGAACAGCACCGGCGCGTTCTGCGCGACCGGCACCAGTCCGTACATGATGCCGCCGTAGCTCGGCGAGGCGAGCCCGATCCACTGACCGACCTTCGGCGCTCCACCGAGCTTGTTGACGTAGTAGCGGGTGACGCTCGCACCCTGGGAGAACCCGACCAGGTCCACCTGCGCGGCCCCGGTCGCGGCGAGCACCTGATCGACGAATTCGCCTATCTGCGCCGAACTTTCGAACACGTCCTCGGTGCCGTAGCTCTCCGCGTCCGGCTTGCCGCCGTAGTTGAGCGCGAAGACGCACAGTCCGGCGCCCGCGAGCTGCGGTGCGATGGCGGACCAGTCGGAGTAGGCCGAGGAATCGGTTCCGTGCGCGAGCACAACCGGCCGCGGATGGTCGGCGGTCGGCTTGCACGCGAAGTCATTGGCCCCCGCGGGAGCGGCATTCGGATGCGCGGCCAGATATCGGGCCGCGCCCAGATGATCGCTCTGCACCGGCCCGGCACCCACCGGGACCAGCGCCGGACGTGTGGCGGGCGCGGCCGAGGCCGTACCCGATTGCAGCGGCGCCCCCGCGCCCGCCAGCACGCCCAGTAGTACTACCCCGACCGGCGCGACGCTGTGCAGCGCTCTGCGCGTCCGGCTCCTCCACATTCCCATATCGAAATGATGACTTGTGAAGTGTCACAACGCGGTGTCGAACGGGGTGTTTCTTACGCACTACTTTTCGGGGGTGTCGTCTTCGGCGAGGATTCGGTACAGCGACCGCCGCGCCTCGGTGAGAACCTCTGCGGCCTTTGCCGCTTGGGCCGGCGTACCGACCGCGGCGACCTGTGCGACCGCACCCATCAGCTGGCCGATGAGCCCGCGCAGATCCAGTGCCTGATCGCCGACGCCGTCCTTGACCTCCTGCCAGGGATCGCCCAGTTCGGCGCGATTGGCTTCGAGGTACTCGGTGCCGGATTCGGTGAGCTTGGCCGTCTTTCGACCCGCCACCTTCTCGATGAGGACCAGACCCTCGTCCTCGAGCTGCGCCAGCGCGGGGTAGATCGATCCCGGGCTCGGGCGCCAAACATCTTCGCTGCGTTCGCGAATCTGCTGGATCAGCTCGTAGCCGTGCATGGGCCGGTCCTGCAGCAGCAGGAGAATGGCCGCGCGCACATCGCCGCGCCGTCCGCGTCCACCGCGGCCGCGACCGCGACCGAAGTGCGGGCCGCCGCCGGGACCGAAACCACCGGGACCGAAGTCCGGGCCGAAACCACCGCGGCCGTGGCCGCCGTGCCGATGCGGACCGTGCTCACGCGGACCTTGTCCACGCGGGCCGCCGCGACGCATCCGCGGATGTTCGGGACCCTGCTGCTCTTCGGCGCGCAGTCGCCGCCAGGGGCCGCGGCCCCGCTCTGTGTTGTCCATGTGTTCCATGGTGTGCCTCCTAAGGCTTCAACGTTGTTCTTGACGCTATCGACGATATATCGCCAATCTATCCAAGGCAAGTGTGTCGCGGGACACGAACCTGCCGGTTCGGACTTTTCAGGCGGGACGGTCGATCAGGTCGTGTTTGGCGAGCACCTCACGCAGCGCGGTCGGGCGATCCCAGGTCGGCAGCGGCTCCACCAGCTCGAACTCGCAGCCGAGCGCGGTCGCGCCGCCGTCGGCCTCGACGCTGTCGCCGACCATGAGCGCGTTCTCCGGGGCGACGCCGAGGCGCTCCAGCGCGGCGTCGAAGATGCGGCGATCGGGTTTGATGGCGCCCAGCTCGAAGGACAGCGCGAAGTAGCCGATATATCGGTCCCAGCCCCGGCTCGCCAGCGCCGGGCGCAGATCGAAGGCGATATTGCTGACCACGGCGATCCGAATGCCGCGCTCGTGCAGCGCCCGCAGCACCTCGCCAGTGTCGGGATACGGCGTCCAGGCCAGCGGATCGAGAATGAGTTCGTAGAGTTGCCGCGCCGGGAACGAGGGCACACCCGAACGCTCGAGCACCTGCAGATACGCGGCCCGATGCAGGGCGGGATCCAAATCCCGGTTCTCCCAAGCGTGTTGACCCTCCGCGTCGAGCTCGACGAATTGCTCGACCGGCGCGGTCATGGCCCGCACTATGTCGGCAACCTCGTGTGCGCTCAGATCGCGCCCGTCGGCGTGGGTCAGTTCCGCCTCGCGAAAGCGCTCGTCCTCCAATCGGAAGATCGTGCCGGAGAAGTCGAATAACACTGCTTCGATCGCCATCTCGCCACGATACACAGCACACTTTCAGCTAACTTTTCGGCAACGGGCAGTCCTCTACTTGTCTGAGGAGTTTGCTACGGTGGTCCCATGTCCGACTTCCCCATGCTCCGGGTCGACGCCGTCGATTTCGTCCGCGATGGAAACGCGCTTCTGCAGGGTGTTTCACTCACCGTGCGCAGCGGCGAACACTGGGCGCTGCTGGGACCCAACGGGGCCGGGAAGACCACCCTGCTGCGCATGCTCGGTGCCTTCGAACACCCCACCCGGGGCACGGTCGAGGTACTCGGCAACCGGCTCGGCCGCGTCGACATGCGCGAGCTGCGCACCGCGATCGGGCACGTCGACCCGCGCCACACCCCGCGCAGCCCGCTGACCGTGCACGAGGTGGTGCTCACCGGGGCGACGAATACCGCCGAGCCGGTGCCGCGTTGGCGGCCCAGCGCCGAACAGCGCGCTCGCGCCGCAGAACTCGTCGATCTGCTCGGCCTGACACACCGCCGGGACGCGCCCTGGCCCATCCTGTCCCAGGGTGAGCGCGGGCGCGCACTCATCGCGCGGGCGCTCATGCCCAGCCCGCGCCTGCTACTGCTGGACGAACCCGCCACCGGCTTGGATCTCGCGGGCCGCGAACAGTTGCTCGAACGCGTCGACGCCATGCAGCGCGCACATCCGGATCTGGCGTCCGTGCTGGTGACGCATCATCTGGAGGAGCTGCCGCCGGGGACCACGCACGCGGTCCTGTTGCGCGCGGGGCGGATTCACACGGCCGGGCCGGTGGATGAGGTGATCACCACCGAACACATCGGCGCGGCGTTCGACCATCCGGTGCGGATCGTGCGCGAGGACGGGCGCTGGAGCGTGCGCGCGGCGCAGGCTGCTCACCGCTGAGTTCGCGCCGCGCACAACCGAGTTCCCGGTTCGGATCCGGCCGCGCGCGGAATTCCATGCCCTACCGGGTGTGCGCGGTCGTCATCCACACAGGGATGGGATGGCCGACGGCCGCGCCCGGCCGGCGCGGTCCAGCGCGCTCGGTCGGCCGATCATCGCTTCTCACACCAGGGAATCGATCCAGCGCTGGAGTCGCTCGCCTTCGGCCGCCATCATGTCCGGGTCGCGAAAGGTATTGGTGAGCAGGGAGATTCCCTGGTAGGAGGAGAACAGGGCGACGGCCAGCTCGCGGGCGTCGGCGCGTCCCATCGCGGTGAACTGTGACTCGATCCAGGTGAGCAGTTCCCGCATCACCGCGGCGAGTTCGCGTTCCAGGCCGTCGGAGCGTTTGTCCAGCTCCGTCGCGAGAGTTCCCGACGGGCAACCGAATTGGGCCGCCATGTCTCGCTGGTCGACCCAGCCGCGGACCAGGGCCTTGAGGCGTTCCGCGGGCGCGTCGAGCTGCTCGAGCGCCGCGATGACGTCTTTCAGCGTGCGCTCGTGCGCGCCGATCGCGGCCTGGATCAGCTGGTCCTTGGTCTTGAAGTAGTAGTACACGTTGCCCACCGGCACGTCCGCGACCCGGGCGATGTCGGCGATCGTGGTCTTCTCCACGCCGCGCTCGTAGAACACCTGGGCCGCGGCGTCGGCGAGCCGCTCGCGCTTCCCCGCTCGCGGCGCCGGCTTCGCTGTCGCGCCATCCGAGACTGAGTTAGTCATGCGACTGACTATAGACAACGACCGGTCGGACGGTCTATCTTCTGTTTAGTCAGCCAACTAACTCAGGAGTCCGAAGCAATGATCGTGGTAACCGGAGCAACCGGAAACGTCGGCGGCATCGTGGTGAACCTGCTCGCGCAGGGCGGGGAGAAGGTCGTGGCGGTCTCGCGCGGCGAACTGCCGGTGAACCTGCCCGAGGGCGTGGAGCATCGGCGTGGCGATGTGGGCGATACGGCGAGCCTGGCCGCGGCGGTCGCGGGGGCGGACACGCTGTTCCTGCTGATCGCGGGTGAGCAGTTGGTGAGCGGGCCCGATCCTCGTGAAGTGCTCGAAGTCGTTGCCGCACAGGGTGTGCGGCGGGTGGTGCTGCTGTCGTCGCAAGGCGCGGTGACACGGCCGGACAGCCCGGGGTACGCCCGCCTGCTCGCCTTCGAAAAGGCACTCGCCGCATCGGATCTGGAGTGGACGGTCGTGCGCCCCGGCGGTTTCGCCAGCAACTCCTTCGCCTGGATCGAGCCGGTGCGCACGCAGCGCGTGGTGCCGGCGCCGTTCGGCGATGTCGGGCTGCCGGTGGTGGTGCCGTTCGACATCGCGGCGGTCGCGGTCGAGGCGTTGCGGGCGGACGGTCATCACGGCCGGGCGTACACGGTGACCGGGCCGGCGGTCGTCACGCCGCGCGAGCAGGCCGAGGCGCTGTCCGCCGCACTCGGCGAGCCGGTCCGGTTCGTCGAGCTCACCCCCGAGCAGGCACGGACCGAACTGCTGAAGTTCATGCCCGAATCGGTCGCGGATCACACCCTGTCGATCCTCGGCTCCCCGACCGAGGCCGAACAGCAGGTCAGCCCCGACGTCGAACTGGTCCTGGGCCGCCCGGCCACCGGCTACGCCGACTGGGCGAAATACGTGGCCGACGCGTTCCGCTGAGAGCCCTCATCCGGGCGGATGTCAGGTGCCGGCCATCTACCGAGAGGTCGGCAGGCACTGTCTCCGGCACCGGTGCCGGGCGAGTGTTGTTGCCCAGAAACCGATCATCGGGCACGACCGCTGCGACGGCCGACGGCGCGGCGGTGATAGACGCCGGGGCCGGCTGCCGGCGACTTGCTGGGCGGCCGTGAGGTCGCGGTCTGCGGTGCCGCGCCAACGCCGGACGATGTGACGGCCGTGGCGGGCACGGGCACGTCAGCCGATGTCGATCGGGTCGATCTGAACGCGCAGGGGGTCGTCGGATTTGTGGGTGCTGCGGACCGCCTGGGCGGCGGTGAGGGCGCGGGACAGGGCAGCGCCACCAGAGCGGTCCACGCGCAGGATCATGCGCTCGACCTCGGCCGGGGAATCGCCGGAGGAGAACGGTTTACGGGCGCCGGGCGGGAGCGGGACCGGGCCCAGTACCTCGACCTGGTCGGGAAGCTTTGCCTGGGTGAGCAATTCGGCGATGGAGTCGGCGGTGCCGTCGATGGCGGCCAGGCGCACCGCCGGCGGGAACCGCACCTCGGTGCGTTCGTCGAGTTCGAATCGGGCGTGCCCCACCGGATCCCAGCGCACCAGCGCCGCGACGGTGGGCAACCCCGCGTCCGCCATGACGAACGCCTGCCCGCCCGGCCGCACCAGCGCGGCGGCGAACATCCACCGCCGCAACGCATCCTCGGCGGCTCGCAGGTCGGCCCGCCCCAGCAGCGCCCACCCGTCCAGCAGCATGGCCACCCCGTACCCCCCGGGCACCGTGGGCTCGGCTCCGATGGTGGACACCACGACCTGTGCCCCCGCGGGCACCGTGTTCAGCACCGAAGCGCCGCCGGACCCCCGCACCGGCACCCCGGGAAAAGCACGCCCCAGCTCCTCGGCGGTGCGGGCGGCGCCGATCACCACGGCCCGCAACGCCCGCGAACCGCAAGCGCCACACCGGAACGCGGCCTCGGTGATGCCGCACCACCGGCAAGCCGGACTGTGCGCCCCCGCCACCCCGTCCCGCGACGAGGTCAACCCGGACCCACGCTCGTACGCCGGGTCGGAGAGGTGTGCGGGCTGTCGTGCGGCGGAGCGTGAACTCGGTCGGTCTTCGGACTGGGCGGCGGCGCGGCGGACCGCGCGATTCGGCTGTGACGCTGGGGAATTGTCGGGCAGGGCCAGGGGGCCGTTGCAGTGGCGGCAGCGGGCGGGGGTGCGGCATTTCGAGCAGGACAGGGCGGGGATGTAGCCGCGGCGGGGCACCTGGACGAGCACCGCTTCACCGGCGGCGAGGGCCTTGCGGGCGGCGAGGAAGGCCGCGCCGGGAATGCGGATCGCCTTGGCCATGGGATCGCGTTCCAGGGCGGCATCGCTGTCACCGGGGGCGATGATGCGCGGCATGACGTGGCGCAGCAGTGCACGCTCCGCCAACAGGTCGTGCGCCCAGCCGGATTCGACGATCGCCTGCACCTCGGCCGTACGCGCGAAGCCGCCGGCCACGAACGCGGCCCCGGTCTCGTGCGCCCGTAGCATGGCAACCTCGCGCGTGTGCGGGTACGGCGACCGCGGCTCAGCATAGGTGTCGTCCCCGTCATCCCACAGCGCGATCAGCCCGAGATCCTTGACCGGCGCGAACACCGAACTCCGGGTCCCCACCACCACCCGCGCGGTCCCCCGCAACGCCGCCAGCCACCGCCGGTACCGTGCCGAAGGACCCAGCCCAGCCGCCAGCCCCACCGCCGACTCCCCCACCAGCGCAACACATTCCGCCAGCACCCGCTCCAGATCCCGCTGGTCCGGCACCATCAGGATCGCGCTGCGCCCACTCCCCACCGTCGTGGCCGCCAACTCCGCCAGCCGCGTGGCCCACTCCTCCCCCGGCAACGCCTGCCACCCCGCCCGCGGCCCCCGCCCCGCAGCCAACGCCCCGAGGAACGAATGCCCGTGCACGTACCGCCCCCACCCCGGATACAGCGCGGCGACGTCCACCCCCGGTTCCCCCACCGCCACACGCTCTTCCCCGCCGGCGCTGTCCTCCCCGACCACCTCCCCATCGGCCGCGGCGGCTTCCGCTCGCACCCGCTGATCACCGGATGTCTCGACACTCACACGCGCCGACTCACCTTTGGACGCACCAGCATCCGCACGGACCGACTCACCACCGGGTGCGTCGACTTCCACATCGGATACCGCACCATCGGCTGTCTCGTCTACGACCGTCGGGGACGCGCCGCCTCGCACCCCCTCGGACCGGACCGACTCCTCCCCGTCTGAAAATTGTTCCGTCTCAGCCAATTCGGTCCTCCGCCCTGAGTCCCGAGCGGTATCCGCCCGAGAAACATCGCTGCCCGCCGCGTCGCCACCGGCATCGGTCGCATCCACGCCCGGCGTCGACGAGCCGACACTCGTCCGCGAGCCCGCATCGTCGTCCACGCCACCGTTCGCGGCCTCGGCTCCGCTCACTGCCGACTCCCGCGAAGCATGCGCGGACCCCGGCTTCCGGGGCCCGGGCGGCCTATCGCCGGATACCGCAGAGCCGGTGCCGGAGCCGACCGTGCCCGCATCCGAGATCTGCTGCGCGGCTTCGCTTCCGGGCACGGACCCGGGCGCAGTCGTGGAGGCCGGCGCGAGGGGAGAATTCACACCTTGGAACGCGGCGGAGGCCGACGGACCTTCCGTGCCTGCGGAGGTCGGCGAACCGTTAGCGGCAGCGGGCGGGTGAGCACCGCTCTGCGCAGCGGATGTGCCTTGTGCCGTTGGTGTTTCGTCGCCGGGGGTCTCGAACTCCTCGTCCAGCAGGACCGGTTCGGGGTCGCCCTGGAAGTGCGCGCGGGCAGACGGGGCGCGTTTCGCGGCGGACTTGCGGGCCTTGGTGACCTTCGTCGAGCCTTCGGGCCCTTCGGATTCCACCTTCGCGTGGCGGGGCGGGATGGCCAGGCGCAGGACGTCGGCCCGGGTTCCGGCGTAGCGGGCGGCTACCGCGGTTACCAGGGTAAGGATCTCGGGGGTGAGGACGCGTTCGCTCGAGACCACCCGGTCCAGGCGGACCAGACGGCCGGTGTGATCGGTCTTTTCGAGGCGTTCGAGGATGTAGCCGTCGATGACGCGGCCGGAGAATCGGACTCGAACGCGAACGCCCGGTTGGGCAATCTCATCCATCTCCGCGGGGACCAGGTAGTCGAAGTCCCGATCGAGATGGGCCGGTTCCAGCAGCGGGAGCACCCGCGCGATGGGGCGTCCCGCCGCCGGTCCGGTGTCGGTCAATTACAGACCGGCGGCAGCGCGCAACTTCTCCGCGCGGTCGGTGCGCTCCCACGGCAGATCCACGTCGGTGCGGCCGAAGTGGCCGTACGCGGCGGTCGGCGCGTAGATCGGGCGCAGCAGGTCCAGATCGCGAATGATCGCACCCGGGCGCAGGTCGAAGACCTCGGCGATGGCTGCGGAGATCTTGGACGGATCGACCCGCTCGGTGCCGAAGGTCTCCACGAACAGACCCACGGGCGCGGCCTTGCCGATGGCGTAGGCGACCTGCACCTCGACGCGCTCGGCCAGCTCGGCCGCGACGACGTTCTTGGCGACCCAGCGCATGGCGTAGGCGGCCGAGCGGTCGACCTTCGACGGATCCTTGCCGGAGAACGCGCCGCCACCGTGACGGGCCATGCCGCCGTAGGTGTCGACGATGATCTTCCGACCGGTCAGGCCGGCGTCACCCATCGGGCCGCCCAGCACGAACTTGCCGGTCGGGTTGACCAGCAGGCGCACGTTGGACACGTCCAGCGGGTTCGGCAGCTGCAGCTCGGACAGCACCGAGTCGACGACCTTCTCCCGGATGTCCGGGGTCAGCAGGTTGTCGAGGTCGATGTCGGCCGCGTGCTGGGTGGAGATGACCACGGTGTCCAGGCGCTTGGGGATGTCGCCCTCGTACTCGATGGTGACCTGGGTCTTGCCGTCGGGACGCAGGTACGGCAGCACGCCGGACTTGCGAACCTCGGTCAGGCGACGCGAAAGCTTGTGCGCCAGCGAGATCGGCAGCGGCATCAGCTCGGGGGTCTCGATGGTGGCGTAGCCGAACATCAGGCCCTGATCGCCCGCGCCCTGACGCGCAATGGCGTCGTCCTCGCCGCCGACGCGGGCCTCGTGCGAGGTGTCCACGCCCTGCGCGATATCGGGCGACTGCGCGCCGATGGCGACGTTCACGCCGCAGGAGGCGCCGTCGAAACCCTTTGCGGAGGAGTCGTATCCGATCTCCAGGACCTTCTCGCGAACGATGGTCGGGATGTCGGCGTATGCCGAGGTGGTGACCTCACCGGCCACGTGCACCTGGCCGGTGGTCACCAGGGTCTCCACCGCGACCCGGCTGCGCGGATCGGCCGCGAGCAAGGCGTCGAGGATGGAATCGCTGATGGCATCACAGATCTTGTCCGGATGACCCTCGGTCACGGACTCACTCGTGAATAGGCGGCTGCCAGTCGTGCGCACAGTTATTCCCTCTCCCTCAACGGGTTTCTCGTATCGGCCTGTGACGGTGACGGCTTCGCGTCACCGCACAACCCCTTGTTTCAGACTATTACCAAACCATCGGTCACAGGGCGAGCACGCCCAGATGCCCCAAGGATTGTGGCTCAGACAGTAGACCGTCGGCGTCGACGGCCTGCCCGTTCGGTGTGTCGCGGTCTCCGTCTCAGCGCAGCAGCGGGCCGAGCGCGTCGAGCACCCGGCTCGCCAGCAGCGCCTTGGAGCCGTGATCGAGCGCGATCTCGGTGCCGTCGGCGCCGAGCAGCCAGCCGTCGTTGTGGTCGACCTCGAAGGCTTTGCCCTCGCCGACCGCGTTGACCACCAGCAGGTCACACCCCTTGCGCGCCAGTTTGGCCCGCGCGTGAGTGAGCACGTCGGCGTGCTCGTCACCGGTCTCGGCCGCGAAGCCGACGATGGCGGTGCCCGCCAGCTGCCCCTCGCGCCGGGACTGCACGAGCCCCGCGAGGATGTCCGGCGTCTTGGCCAGCTCGATCGAATTGGGCTCGTTCGCGCCCTTTTTGATCTTCGCCGCGGCCACGTTCACCGGCCGGAAGTCGGCCACCGCCGCGGCCATGATGACCGCGTCGGCGCCGATCGAATGCTTGTCGACCGCGACCTTCAGCTGCTCGGCGGTGGTCACGTTCACGACCTCGACGGCAGCGGGCACGGCAAGCCCCGCGGTGTTGCCGGCGATGAGCGTGACCTGCGCGCCGCGCTGAGCGGCGAGCCGCGCGATGGCGTAGCCCTGTTTGCCGGAACTGCGGTTGCCCAGGAATCGCACCGGATCCAGCGGTTCGCGGGTGCCGCCCGCCGAGACGACGACGCGTATGCCCACGAGATCACGCGGGATGGCGTCGGTGCGCTCGAGCAGCAGGGTCGCGAAACCGAAGATCTCCTCCGGCTCGGGCAGGCGGCCGGCGCCGGTGTCGGCACCGGTGAGCCGCCCGTGCGCGGGCTCGAGCACGATGGCC
This sequence comes from Nocardia sp. NPDC057668, assembly GCF_042799795.1. Taxonomy (NCBI): domain Bacteria; kingdom Bacillati; phylum Actinomycetota; class Actinomycetes; order Mycobacteriales; family Nocardiaceae; genus Nocardia; species Nocardia sp. NPDC057668. Next base: position 971,930 of record NZ_JBHVIC010000001.1, read on the forward strand.
CCGTGCGCGCGCAAGGTCGCCACGTTCGCCTGCGTCGCGGGATGCTCCCACATTTCGGTGTGCATCGCGGGCGCGAACAGGATCGGACATCGGGCGGTCAGAAGTGTGGCGGTGAGCAGATCGTCCGCGCGGCCGGATGCGGCGCGCGCCATGAGATCGGCTGTCGCGGGGGCGATGACCACCAGGTCGGCCTCCTGGCCGAGTCGCACGTGCGGGACCTCCGGCACATCGGCGAAAACACCGGTGTGCACGGGATGTCCGGACAGCGCCTCGAACGTGGCCTTGCCGACGAAGTTCAGCGCCGACTCGGTGGGAATGACGCGCACCTCGTGCCCGGTTTCGGTGAACCGGCGCACGAGGGCGCAACTCTTGTACGCGGCGATACCGCCGCCGACACCGACGATGACCCGGGTCATCGCATGCCCCGGGTGGATTGTGTCGTCACTACGCCTCCAGCGCCGTAGAGAATTGCCTTGCCTTTGCTCGCACCGAGGGCTTATTCGCCTTCGGAGTGCTCCAGCAGGTCGGCGTGGATCTCGCGCATGGCCACCGAGAGCGGCTTCTCCTGCAGACCCGGCTCGACCAGCGGGCCGACGTATTCGAGAATGCCGTCGCCGAGCTGGTTGTAGTAATCGTTGATCTGCCGGGCCCGCTTGGCCGCGTAGATGACCAGCGCGTACTTGGACGAGGTCCGCTCCAGCAGTTCATCGATCGGCGGGTTGGTCAGGCCGATCGGAGTGTCGTAGATGGCCGCGGTCTTCAAATCCGTACTCACTAGGAAGGCTCCTGCGGGGTTGTTCGGAAGGTGGCTGGTGTTCGAACCGAACGGCTCACTTCGAAGATGAGCCGTGGTTCTTCGAGTACTACCTCGAAATTGTGCTAACGAACAAGGATACCAACTGCTCACAGGCAGTCGTCACCTCGTCGTTCACTATGACGATGTCGAACTCGTCACAGGCCGCCAATTCGGTCTTGGCGGTGAGCAGCCTGCGCTCGATGACCTCGGGCGATTCGGTGCCTCGCGAGGTCAGCCGGGATACCAGTTCTTCCCAGCTGGGCGGGGCCAGGAAGACCAGTTGGGCTTCCGGCATGGCCTTGCGGATCGAGCGGGCGCCTTCGAGGTCCACCTCGATCAGGACCGGGTGACCGGTCGCGAGCGCTTCGCGCACAGGTGCGGCGGGGGTTCCCGACCGCTGTAGTCCACCGTGGATATCGGCCCATTCGAGCAGCTCGTCCGCCACGATCATGGCGTCGAACTCCTCGCGGGTGACGAATCGGTAGTCGCGACCGTCCACCTCTCCGGGCCGGGGGGCCCGGGTGGTGGCCGACACACTGAATACCAATTCGGGCAGTCGTTCGCGCACGCAGCGCACGACGGTGGACTTGCCGACGGCCGAGGGACCGACCAGGACTACCAGTCGACCCTTCCGAGTGTGTTCGACCACCCTCGGATTATTCGGCGCTGAAGTCGAACCGGGCAAGCAGCGCCTTGCGCTGCCGGTCACCGAGTCCGCGCAGGCGGCGAGTGGGAGCGATTTCCAGTTCGCTCATGATTTCGGCAGCTTTGACCTTGCCTACCTTCGGCAGAGCCTCGAGCAGAGCCGACACCTTCATCTTGCCGAGAACTTCGTCCTTCTCGGCATCAGCAAGGACCGTCTTCAGGTCGGTACCGCCACGCTTCAGGCGCTCCTTGAGCTCCGCCCGGATGCGCCGGGCGGCTGCCGCCTTCTCCAAAGCAGCAGCGCGCTGCTCGTCGGTCAGCTGGGGAAGGGCCACGGTTCCTCCGTCTCATCGTTCATTGCATGTTCTCCCGCCGGGACTAACCCGGCGGTCTCAGCGACCGTACCCACGACGCTTGGCGATTGCGAACCCACCCCCCAGGTCAGCGCGTGATTCCGGGCACGACCGGGTTCGATGCACACCCTCGGCGGTGCGCTCACACCGGCCGTCGGCCTCCCTCGCGCGTAGCCACGAAAGTCGTTGTGGCCAGCGGTTTTTCAGCTTTCAAGAGGTGGATGGAAGCGGCTACGCGATGTCCGATTCAGAACGTGACCGACCTGTAATCATCCGACCTGGAACTTTCTGGATTTTCTCGGCGTGTCGCGCGATTAAGCACCGCGTGTCGCGCATCACCCCCGACATTCGAACACGATTCGAACACTCGGCGACGCCGCAGGTCGGACCGGCCATCGCCCGCCCACGGGCGTGTTTTGCGGCCCGAGGCAGCCGCAGACGGGTGAAACCTCGCGGACACGACTTCCCGGGCGTTTCACCCGTCACGATGGCTGAGACAGCCGCTCAGGCGCCGCCGCACGGCCCCCGGCTGTTCGCGGAGAGCGGAGTTCGCGCTGGACCCGGGCTCGTTCGGGCGCGCCGATCAGCGGTTCGGCCAGACGGCCTTCAGCCGAGGCGCGGCCTCCTCGGCCTGGCGATGACCCGCCGCGAAGGCCGGCTCCAGGGCGGTGAAGCTGAACATGTCCATGCCGAACGCGGCGATGGCCGCCGCATCGGGAACGATGGCAATGGTTGTGGCGCTACCGATTTCGCTGTCGGACGGTGCGTGCGGGAAAAGGTGCGCGAGCGGTTCGACGATCACGATCACGTCGGCGCCGGCAGCCAGATCCGCGTTGATGGGCGAGCGCAATCCGCCATCCATATAGATGCGACCGGCGATGGGAATCGGCGGGAAGACACCGGGAACCGAGGTGCTCGACGCCAGGGCTTCGGCCAGCGTGGCTTCGCCGTCGCGGGTCCAGGCGCGCAGGTCACCGGATTCCAGGTCGATCGCGGTGATGATCAGATCGGCGTCCGGCCACTCCTGTGCACCGGCCAGCCCGCCGATACGAGCGATGTGGTCCGCGGGCTCACCGACGCGCATCTCCAGCGCACGGACGCCGACCAGCTTCCGAATGTCCCGCGCACCGAGTCCCGGTGTCGCCAGGATCGTCAGAATTTCACCGAACCCCGCCGGATTGATCGGTGTCGCACGCGTTTCCGCGGACGGCGGCGTGATCAACCGCTGCAGATCGCCATGGGTGGTCAGCACGGCCCCGACGACCGCGCCCGCGGAGGTACCCACGACCCGGTCCGCCAGCGCGAGGTCGATTCCCGCCTCGCGCAAGCCGATAGCGAGACCCGCCATCCAGCAGATGCCGACCGCGCCACCCCCGCCCAGGACGAGAGCGTTGCCAATTCCCTTGGGCGACAGCGTGTCGGACATGAAACAACTCTACCCAACCGGCAGCCGATTTCCCCGCCGAACTCCCAATGCCGTACCGGGAGTACGGTTTGGTGTCGAATCGAATTGATCACGGCTGTTCAGTGTCATTACTGTCGGTGCCGCAGAGGTCCGGAATTCATGAACGACGACGAGCGGGCGGGTGCGCGCGCCACCGCCATCGACGATGCGATCTCGCTCATCCGAGAACGCGCGGAGGCCACGTCGGCCGGCGACGGCGACACCGCTCGAAGCGAACGAGGTCGACGACACCTACAGCCCTCCGCGGATCAATTTCTCGATCTGACGATCCCGGCAGTCCGAAGTACTTCTACCAGTGGAATGTGAGCCGCACAGTCATGGTCGGATACGAGATCGAGAAGATGAACGCCCTCGCGAACTACATGCGAGAGAGTGGCGCGGCAATCCAGAGCAAGGTTCCGCTCGGCTGGCCCGGCCGGGTGGATGCCCGCAAGAGCATGGAAGCCTGCATGGTCGCAAAGACGCTCGACGAGACGCTCTGCAACCTGGATTGATCGAAGCAGAGTTCACCGCCGCGGACAGCGAGTACGCCAGGTCCGGAGAGTTCTTCAAGGGCCCGGCCGGCAATGCCGCGCGCGAACGAAGCGGCACCGAGAAGGCCGACGGGCTCGCGACCGTGGACGTCATCGAGCTCCTGCCGGACATGGTCTCCGAGATCAACGAGACGTTCCGCAGCGAAATATCGAAGATCCGCAGCGTGCTCGAGGATGTCAGCTCCTCGAAATGGGACCTGTTCTCCGATTCCAACGGCAATGTGCAGTCCCGGAAGTCCAATTGGGAGACATCCAAAGAACACTGGTGGAACCCGCTCCAGGCCGTAGCCGATAAGGAAGAGGCGCAGGGTGACTACACGCTGGACCTCGAGGAAGCTCTGGCGAAAATTCGCGACACAGATCTTACCGAGCCCAAGATCGGTCAGGTACTCGAAGGACTTTCGGATGCGGTGAAGATCGAGAATACCGCCAAGCCGACCGACCCGGAATTACGCCGAATCCTTCTGGAAAATCAGGTCGGCAAAGACCGGATGGTCACTTGGCCGGACGGCGCGGTGCTGGACGCGATTCGATTCTTCGACCCGGACTTCACCCCTTCCTCCATGACAGCTTCGGAGGCACTGGTCCTGGAAGACCTCATCCGGCGACAGGGCGGGCCGCTAACCGCTTGGAACACACTCACCGAGTTCAAAGCGATCAGGCAGCAGGCCGAAGATGCGGGCAAAGCGGGCGACTTCCAGCTGTCGGAGTTCGACGGACAGGGTGACGCACTCCGCCACGCCTACTGGAACGCCTTGATGACGGACAAGTACGGCGAAGATTTTGCCAAGAATTTCGCGACGGCACATGAAGGAATCGGTGGTCCGGCAAACCGCGAAGCGATGGATCTGTACAACAACAACATCGGCAGGCAGATAGCTCTGGAGAACCCCGGAGCCTCGGCCGATGAGCTCAAATCCAAAGTAGTGGCCGCCATCGCGGACGGACAACTGATCGTGGTCAGCAAGGAGGATCCGAATGCGCCCGTCATCAAGTGGAGCGACCAGGTGAATCCCGGCCGGACCGGGCTGCCCGATGGCAAGGGAATTCCACTGCCGGCGAACACCGAATAGCGAGAGCGAAAATGAAACAACGATACGTCGCCGTAGTTATCGCGTTGCTGGTTCCGGCACTGAGCGCATGCACCTCATCGCCTCGCGAAGAGCCCAGCGCTCGGGACGCGTGCACGCAAGGCACCGACTTGAAGGCAGATCTACAGAAGTTGGGTTCGAACCCCGCGGTGATCGAGCAGTTCCGACGTTTCGCAGCGGGCAACTCGCCCGTCAAGTTCGTCGAGGTGACTCGAGCCGCCGGTCTGAGAGACGATTGGGAGCTCCTGGCCGAGGCCACTCCCGGCATGACCAGTGCCGAACTCAGCAAGAACGCGGGAACTATCGGGTGCTGGAAACATGCCGGAGGCCGAGGAAGGCAGCGGCCACGGCTACTACGTCTTCACCAAGGGTACGAAAGTCGTACAGGTAGTCCCGTGGCAGGGGAACAGGCCCCTGGAGTTGCAGAACCGGCGGGCTTTGACCGCCGAATCCGTCGTTGTCCCTGAGCATTTCGGCGCGATCAACCGGCTCGTTCCCGAGCCCTAGTGGCGTGATCGGCAGGAAATAACACCGTGCGAGACGGCCCGCCGGACATCGAGGTCGATGTCCGGCGGGCCGTGCCGCTGGTAGTTCAGCGCTGCAGGAAGGCGAAGTCCTGTGCGAGCGCGCCGACCTGGTCGATCAGGGCCTGGACCGAGGGGCCGTGTTTCAGCACCTCGCGGGACACGTTGGGCAGCACCGCGCCCAGATCGGACTCGGGAACCAGGGCGCGGATCGACTCCGCTCCCCCGCCCTGCGCGCCGACGCCCGGCATCAGGATGGGGCCGTTGAGCTTGCCCAGGTCGGGGGCGGCGGTCAGCGTCGCGCCGATAACCACACCGACGGAACCGAACTCGGCTCCGGCGTTGGCGGCCGCGGCGTCGTCGACCATCCGCTGGGCGATCGTGCGGCCGTCGGGGCCGGTGATCGTCTGCAGTTCCGCCGCCTCCGGATTGGAGGTGGCGGACAGCACGAACACGCCGCGGTCGTTCGCCCGGGCCAGGTCCAGAGCCGGTGCCAGGGAACCGAATCCGAGGTAGGGCGAGACCGTCACGGCATCGCTGCCGAGCGGTCCGTCGCCGAGCCAGGCGTGGGCGTAGGCGTCCATCGTGGAACCGATGTCACCGCGTTTGGCGTCGGCGAGCACCAGGGTGCCCGCCGCCCGCAGCACCGAGATCGTGTTCTCCAGCACCGCAATTCCGGCCGAACCGTAGGTTTCGAAGAACGCCACCTGCGGCTTGACCAGCGCCACCCGGCCCACGAACGCCTCGACGCAGATCTCGGCGAACGTCTCCAGCCCGGCGGCGTCCTCGGTCAGGCCCCAGGACCGCAGCAGGGGCGGATGCGGGTCGATGCCCACGCACACGGGTCCGTGCGCGCGCATCGCGTCCCGCAGCCGCACACCGAAACTCGGCACGCGATCAGCCCCGGAGGGTGGCGTGGAGTTCCTGCAGGGACCGCACGCCGATGCCGCCGTTGATGGTGGCCTCGATGCCCTGCACGGCCGCGGCCGCGCCCTGGACCGTGGTGATGCACGGGATGTTCGCGCTCACCGCGGCGGTGCGGATCTCGTAGCCGTCCACGCGGGGACCGTTGTTGCCGTACGGGGTGTTGAACACGATGTCGACCTCCCCGTCCTTGATCATGTCGACGATGCTCGCCTGCTCCTCGGACGCGGCGTCCGAATGCTTGCGCACCACCTCGCACGGAATACCGTTGCGCCGCAGCATCTCCGCGGTGCCCTCGGTCGCCAGGATCCGGAAGCCCAGATCGTGCAGCCGCTTGACCGGGAACACCATGGCGCGCTTGTCGCGGTTGGCGATCGAGACGAAGGCCGAGCCCTCGGTCGGCAGCGAACCGTAGGACGCGGTCTGGCTCTTGGCGAAGGCGGTGCCGAAGTCGGCGTCGATGCCCATGACCTCACCGGTGGATTTCATCTCCGGCGAGAGCAGCGAATCGATGCCGGTGCCGTCGGGCCGCTTGAAGCGGTGGAACGGCAGCACGGCTTCCTTGACCGCGACCGGCGCGTCGATCGGGGTGTGCCCGCCGTCGCCCTCGGCCGGGAGCAGGCCCTCCTTGCGGAGTTCGGCGATGGTGGCGCCCAGCGCGATTCGCGCCGCGGCCTTGGCGAGCGGCACCGCGGTGGCCTTGGACACGAACGGCACGGTGCGGCTGGCGCGCGGGTTGGCCTCGAGGACGTAGAGCACGTCGTCCTTGAGCGCGTACTGCACGTTCAGCAGACCCTTGACGCCGATGCCCTTGGCCAGCGCGACGGTCGAACGGCGCACGGCCTCGATGTCGCTGCGGCCCAAAGTGATCGGGGGCAGGGCGCACGCGGAGTCACCGGAGTGGATGCCGGCCTCCTCGATGTGCTCCATGACCCCGCCCAGGTACACCTCGTCGCCGTCGCACAGGGCGTCGACGTCGATCTCGATGGCGTCTTCCAGGAACCGGTCGATGAGCACCGGGCGGTTCTGGGAGATCTCGGTCGCGCGGGAGATGTAGCCCTCGAGGGTGGCCTCGTCGTAGACGATCTCCATGCCGCGTCCGCCGAGCACGTAGGAGGGACGCACCAGGACCGGGTAGCCGATCTCGGCGGCGATCTTCTTCGCCTGCGGGAAGGTGGTGGCGGTGCCGTACTTGGGAGCCGGAAGGCCCGCCGCGACAAGGACATCGCCGAACTCGGCGCGGTCCTCGGCCAGGTCGATGGCGGCGGCGGAGGTGCCGACCACGGGCACGCCCGCTTCGGTCAACTTCTGCGCCAGGCCCAGCGGGGTCTGCCCGCCCAGCTGGCAGATGACGCCCGCGACGGTGCCGGACTCGGTTTCGGCGTGGTAGACCTCGAGGACGTCCTCGAAGGTCAGCGGCTCGAAGTAGAGGCGGTCGGCGGTGTCGTAGTCCGTGGAGACGGTCTCGGGGTTGCAGTTGACCATGACGGTTTCGAAGCCGGCGGCCGAGAGCGTCTGTGCCGCATGCACACACGAGTAGTCGAACTCGATGCCCTGGCCGATGCGGTTCGGGCCCGAACCCAGGATCAGCACCTTCTCGCGCTCACGCTGCGGCGCGACCTCGGACTCCGCGGCGGGATCGAGCTCGTAGGCCGAGTAGTGGTACGGGGTCTTGGCCTCGAACTCGGCGGCGCAGGTGTCGACGGTCTTGAAGACCGGGCGGATGTGCAGGCGGTGCCGCAGCGCGCGCACGCCGTCCTCACCAGCGAGTTCCGGTCGCAGCGAAGCGATCTGGCGATCGGAGAGGCCGTAGTGCTTGGCGGTGCGCAGCAGCGGCTCGTCCAGCACGGCGGCGTCCAGGATCTCCTGGCGCAACTCGACCAGGGCGGCGACCTCGGCCACGAACCACGGGTCGATGCCCGAGGCCTTGGCGGTGTCCTCGATGCTCGCGCCCAGGCGCAGCGCCCGCTCCACCTGGTAGATGCGGCCCTCGGTGGGGGTGCGCAGATCCTCGAGTATGGCCTCGACGTCGGTCCACTCGCCATCGGGCTGGGTCCAGAAGCCCACGGCCTTGGTCTCGAGCGAGCGCAGCACCTTGCCCAGGGCCTCGGAGAAGTTGCGGCCCATGGACATCGCCTCGCCGACCGACTTCATGGTGGTGGTCAGCGTCGGGTCGGCGCCCGGGAACTTCTCGAACGCGAAGCGCGGGGCCTTGACCACGACGTAGTCGAGCGTGGGCTCGAAGCAGGCCGGGGTCTCCTTGGTGATGTCGTTGACGATCTCGTCCAGGGTGTAGCCGATGGCCAGCTTGGCGGCGATCTTGGCGATCGGGAATCCCGTTGCCTTGGAAGCCAATGCGGACGAGCGCGAGACGCGCGGGTTCATCTCGATGACGATCAGGCGGCCGTCGGCGGGGTCCACCGCGAACTGGATGTTGCAGCCGCCGGTGTCGACGCCGACCTCGCGCAGGATGTCGATGCCCAGGTCGCGCATCTTCTGGTACTCGCGGTCGGTGAGGGTCATGGCCGGGGCGACGGTGACCGAGTCACCGGTGTGCACGCCCATCGGGTCCACGTTCTCGATCGAGCAGACGATGACCACGTTGTCGTTGCGGTCACGCATGAGCTCGAGCTCGAATTCCTTCCAGCCCAGGATGGATTCCTCGATGAGCACGTTCGCGGTCGGGGAAGCCGCCAGGCCGCCGCCGGCGATGCGATCGAGATCCTCGTGGTTGTAGGCCATACCCGAACCCAGGCCGCCCATGGTGAAGGACGGGCGCACGACGACCGGGAAGCCGAGTTCCTCGACGGTCTCGCGGACTTCGGCCATGGTGTAGCAGACCTTGGAGCGCGCGCTCTCGCCGCCGACCTTGGCGACGATGTCCTTGAACTTCTGGCGATCCTCGCCGCGCTGGATGGCTTCGAAGTCCGCGCCGATCAGCTCGACGTTGTACTTCTCCAGAATGCCGTTGTCGTGCAGGTCGACCGCGCAGTTGAGCGCGGTCTGACCGCCCAGGGTCGCCAGGATCGCGTCGGGGCGCTCCTTGGCGATGACCTTCTCCACGTACTGCCAGGTGATCGGCTCGACGTAGGTGGCGTCGGCGAACTCCGGGTCGGTCATGATGGTGGCCGGGTTGGAGTTGACCAGCGAGACGCGCAGGCCCTCCGACCGCAGGACGCGACAGGCCTGGGTTCCCGAATAGTCGAACTCACACGCCTGGCCGATGACGATCGGGCCCGAGCCGATCACCAGGATGTGATTGAGGTCGGTCCGGCGTGGCATCAGGCACCTTCCATCAGGCTGGAGAAACGATCGAACAGGTAGGCGGCGTCGTGCGGTCCGGCGGCGGCCTCGGGGTGGTACTGCACCGAGAAGGCGCGGCCGCTGACCAGCTGAACGCCTTCCACGACACCGTCATTGGCGCACACGTGGGAGACCTCGGCCTTACCGAACGGGGTGTCGAACACCTCGCCGCGCTCGCCCTCGAGGGCGAAGCCGTGGTTCTGGGCGGTGATCGAGATGCGCCCGGTGTGGTGCTCGATGACCGGGATGTTGATGCCGCGGTGGCCGAACTTCATCTTGTAGGTCTTGCGCCCCAGGGCGCGGCCCAGGATCTGGTTGCCGAAGCAGATGCCGAACAGCGGGATGTCGGCCTGCAGCACCTGCTGGGTCAGCGCGACCGCGCCGTCGGCGGTGGCGGGGTCACCGGGACCGTTCGACAGGAACACCCCGTTCGGGTTCAGTTCCTTGATCTGGTCGAAGGTGACGTTCGAGGGCACCACGTGCACCCGCATCCCGCGCTCGGCGAACATGCGCGGGGTGTTGGACTTGATGCCGAGGTCGACCGCGACGACCGTGAAGCGGTGTTCGCCGACCGGCTCGATGGTGTACATCTCGTCGGTGGAGACCTCACCGGCCAGGTCCGCGCCCAGCATGGAGGGCTGGTTGTTGACCCGGGCGAGCAGCTCCTCGTAGTCGGCCAGGGCCGCACCGGAGAAGACGCCGGCTTTCATGGAACCGCGGGTGCGCAGGTGCCGCACCAGGGCACGGGTGTCGATGCCCGCGATGCCGACGATGTTCTGGTTCTCCAGCTCTTCCTGGAGGGTGCGCTTGGAGCGCCAGTTGGAGGCGCGGCGCGCGGGGTCACGCACGGCGTACCCGGCGACCCAGATCCTGCTCGACTCGTCGTCCTCGTCGTTCCAGCCGGTGTTGCCGATCTGCGGTGCGGTGGCCACCACGATCTGCTTGGCGTAGCTGGGGTCGGTCAGGGTCTCCTGGTAGCCGGTCATCGCGGTGCAGAACACCGCCTCACCCAAAGTCTGTCCGGCCGCGCCGAAGGTCGTCCCGCGGAACACGCGACCATCCTCGAGCACCATCACCGCGGTATCGCCGCTGCTCATGCCTCGTCTCCCGTCTTCGTAGATGTCTTCGCCCCGGTCCACGCCGGGTACACAGTCTTGTCATCGCCCCGGAAACCGGTATCCACCTCGGTCCCGGTCGGCAGCTTCCAGCGAATCACCAGCACTCCGCCTTCCGTCATCACCTTGCCCGCGTGCCCGCGCTCGGTGCGAACCGCGGTGATGGACTCCTCGGGAATCCAGATGGTTCCCGCGCCCGATCGCTCGAGCAGGATGCCGCGCTCGAACCTGGTCATTTCCGCTGTGGCCCGGAATCCCAGGTCGCCCACCGTGATTCGCTGAATCCAGCTCGGCGAGAGGGTGCTGCCCAGGTACAGCCCGGTGGTCGGCTCCAGCAACTGCGCGCCGCAGTCCGCGGGCACGGCCGGCAGTTCGCCGATCGAGACCGCCTGCTTCTTGGCCCTACCGGTCCAGGCCCAGTACATGAGCCCGATCCCGGCGACGAAGGCCACCACCAGCAACACGACCTGCACGGTTCGATCCATTACGGTTCTCCTCGGTTCCCCACCCGCCGGTCTCCACCGGCGAAGACCACATCGGCGCCGCGCGCGGCGCTCGCGACCCCGTCCCGCGAGGTGATCCGGCCGCGCAGGAAGGTGGCGGTCACCTTCGCGGGCAGGGTCATCTCGTCGAAGGGGGTGTTGTGGGCGATGCTGGCGAGTTCCTTCGCGCGCACCGTCCACTCGGTATTCGGGTCGATCAGCGTCAGGTTCGCCGGTTCGCCGACCGCGATCGGGCGGCCCTGATCGTCCAGGCCCACGATGCGAGCCGGGTTCTCGCTCATGACGCGGGCGACGCCGCGCCAGTCGAGCAGGCCGGTCTCGACCATGGTGCGCACGATGATCGACAGCGCGGTCTCGAGGCCGAGCATGCCGGGGCGGGCGGCCGCGAACTCGCAGCACTTGTCCTGTTCGGCGTGCGGGGCGTGGTCGGTGGCGACGCAGTCGATGACACCCTCGGCCAGCGCCTGGCGCAGGGCGGCCACGTCGGAGGTCTCGCGCAGCGGCGGGTTGACCCGGTTCACCGCGTCGTAGGTCTCCAGGCGCGAGTCGTCCAGCAGCAGGTGGTGCGGGGTGACCTCGGCGGTGATCGAAATGCCCTGGGACTTGGCCCATTTCAGCAGTTCGACGGTGCCCGCGGTGGAGGCGTGGCAGATGTGCACGCGGGCGCCGGCGTCGCGGGCCAGCAGCGCGTCGCGTGCCACGATGGACTCCTCGGCGGCGCGCGGCCAGCCGGCCAGCCCCAGCCGGGCGGCGTTCGGGCCCTCGTGCGCGACCGCGCCCTTGGTCAGGCGGGGCTCTTCGGCGTGCTGGGCGATGAGCACGCCCAGGGAGTTGGAGTACTCCAGCGCGCGGCGCATGATCAGCGGGTCGTAGACGCAGTGGCCGTCGTCGGAGAACATGCGCACGTTGCCGATTCCGGCGGCCATGGTGCCCATCTCGGCGAGCTGCTTGCCCTCGAGACCGACGGTGACCGCGCCGACCGGGTGCACGTCGACCAGGCCGACCTCCTGCCCGCGCCGCCACACGTGGTCGGTGATGACCGAGGAGTCCGCGACCGGGCTGGTGTTGGCCATGGCGAACACCGCGGTGTAACCGCCGATCGCCGCTGCGGCGGAGCCGGTTTCGATGGTCTCGGTGTCCTCGCGGCCCGGCTCGCGCAGATGCGTGTGCAGGTCGATGAAGCCCGGGAGCAGGAATTGCCCGGCGCCGTCGATGATCTCGGCGTCGTCGGCGCTCAGGCCCGGGCCGATCTCGCGAATCTCACCGTCGGCGAGCAGCACGTCGACCGCGTCGCCTTCGCCGTAGAGAAGGACGTTCTTGATCAGTATCTCGCTCATGCCACCACCTCGTCGGTTCCGACCAGCAGGCGGAACAGCACCGCCATGCGCATATGGACTCCGTTGTTGACCTGTTGCAGCACAGCCGCTTTGGAAGAATCGGCGACGGCCGACGCGATTTCCATGCCGCGCAGCATGGGACCCGGGTGCAGCACCACGGCGTGCTCGTCGAGCAGGCCGAGGCGGCGCTCGCTGAGGCCGTAGTTGATCGAGTACTCGCGCGCCGACGGGAAGAAGCCGCCGTTCATGCGCTCGGCCTGCACGCGCAGCATCATGACCGCGTCCGCGCCGGGCAGTTCCGCGTCCAGCGAGTGCGCGACGCGCACCGGCCAGGCCTCCACGCCGACCGGCAGCAGCGTGCGCGGGGCGACCAGCACCACCTCGGCGCCGAGGGTGGCCAGCAGGAAGGCGTTCGAGCGCGCGACCCGGCTGTGCAGGATGTCCCCGACCAGCACGACCCGCTTGCCTTCCAGGTCGCCGAGGCGCTGGCGCAGGGTCAGCGCGTCGAGCAGCGCCTGGGTGGGGTGCTCGTGGGTGCCGTCGCCGGCGTTGATGATGGCCGGTCCGGGTCCGGCGAAACCCGCACTGCCGTCCTGCATCTGGGCGAACCAGCGCGCGATCTGATGCGCGGCGCCCGAGGCCGGATGGCGCACGATGAGCGCGTCCGCGCCCGCCGCGTGCAGGGTCAGCGCGGTGTCGCGCAGCGACTCGCCCTTGGAGTTCGAGGAGGAACTGGAACTGACGTTGATGACGTCCGCGCTCATCCACTTGCCCGCGACCTCGAAGGAAACCCTGGTGCGCGTGGAGTTCTCGAAGAACACGGTCATGACCGTGCGCCCGCGCAGGGTCGGCAGCTTCTTGACCTCGCGGCCCAGCAGGGCCTGTTCAAAGCGTTCGGCGTCATCGAGCAGCGCGGTGGCGTTCGCGCGGTCCAGATCGGTGACCGAGAGCAGATGCTTCACTTGTCCCCCTCCTGATGACGCAGGTACACGCCGTCGCGGCCGTCGTGCTCGCGCAACAGCACCGAGATGTCCTCCGAGCGGGAGGTGGGCACGTTCTTGCCGACGTAGTCGGCGCGGATGGGCAGTTCGCGGTGGCCGCGGTCGATGAGCACCGCGAGCTGCACGGCGCGGGGGCGGCCCAGATCGCGCAGGCCGTCCAGCGCCGAACGCACGGTGCGACCGGAGAAGAGCACGTCGTCGACCAGGACGACCAGCGCGTCCTCGACCCCGCCCTCGGGCACCGAGGTGCGTTCGAGCGGACGGTGCGGGCGTGAGCGCAGGTCGTCGCGGTAGAGGGTGATGTCCAGGGAGCCGACTGCGGGGCGCACACCGGAGAACTCTTCGATGCGATTGGCCAGGCGGGTGGCGAGAGTGGTTCCGCGCGTGGGGATTCCGACCAGCACGACGCGGGCGTGCCGCTCGTCTCCGGAATCCAGGGCGGTCTTCTCGATGATCTGGTGCGCCATCCGGGCGATGGTGCGGCCGACATCGGAATCGGAAAGCAGTTCGCGACCGGCGTCGACCTGTTCGGGATCGTGCCGCTGCGAGTGTTGCTGCTCAGCGCTCGACTTGGGCGCCCGGTCTTCGGGCACGGCCATGCCGACCTCCTTCTCCGCCTCACCGGACGGTCCGTTAAAGGATGTCTTTTCGGGTTTGGAGCCTAGCAGCGGCGGCGAACGCGGCGGGCACCGCACCCCTGTGGCAACCGGGGGTTCGCGGCGGCGGTTCGGAGCGGTCCGGGTGGCATTGCCGCAGAGTCGCCGGTTCGGCGCGAATGAGCAGTACAGGGCTGGCACCTGCGGTTTCGCCGACGACAATCCTCGCAATTCGGGAGGGCGAATAGCAATCTCGTAGCAATGATCAAGACCGGAAGGTTTGCGGCGGCCGCCCTCCTGCCGCCGGGGGCTGGGAGGAAGGTCACAGCGAATACGGCGCTGATCTGGGGGTCTTGCCGGGGCGGCCGAGATCACACACGGGCCGGCCGCAAGATCGCCGACGCGCCGCGGACCACCCCCGCGACGCGGGCATTCCCGGCTACTGACCGGTCTTCATACACCGTAAACCACACGTGTGCGATGCTCGGGGTGTGAGCAACGAAGCTGATTTCACCGAGCCGGCCCGCGTCACCTTCCGCGGCCACGGCGGCATCACCCTCGCGGGCGACTCCTGGGGACCCCAGGATGGACCGCTCGTGGTGTTCCTGCACGGGGGCGGGCAGACCCGGCATTCCTGGAAGGATTCCGGGCTGGCGCTGGCCAAGGCCGGCATGCACGCGGTCCTGCTGGACGCGCGCGGACACGGTGACAGCGAGTGGGCGCCCGAGGGCGACTACCGCCGCGACGCGATGGTCCAGGACCTGATGGCGGTGCTGGAGCAGCTCGGCAAGCCGGCGTTCGTGGTGGGCGCGAGCATGGGCGGGCTCACCGGCCTGCTGGCCACCGTGCATCCCCGCCACGAACTGATCACCGGCCTGGTCCTGGTGGATGTGGTCCCGCGCCCCGAGCGCAAGGGTGTGGAACGCGTCCTGAACTTCCTCAGCGGCAACCCCGAAGGTTTCGCCACCCTCGACGAGGCCGCCGACGCGGTCGCCGCCTACCTCCCCCACCGCCGCCGCCCCCGCAGCCCCGAGGGCCTGCTGCGCAACCTGCGTCAGCGCGCGGACGGCCGCTGGTACTGGCACTGGGATCCGGCGATGATGTCCGGCAGCGGCGAGGACATCGACCTGCATTCGGAGGTCCTGGAGGACGCGGCCCGCCGCCTGACGATCCCGGTCCTGCTGGTCCGCGGCGCCCTCTCCGACGTAGTGAGCGAGACCGGCGTGGCCGCGTTCCGCGCCCTGGTCCCCGCCGCCGAGTACACCGAGATAGGCGCCGCCGCCCACACCGCCGCCAGCGATGCGAACGACGAGTTCACCGACGCGGTAGTGGATTTCGTCCGCGCGAAGACGGTGCGGAGCTAGTCCCCGTTCGGGAGATCCCGGGGCGCGGGTTGTCCCGCGCCCGGCCTCCGCGGCGACTACTCTGCGTGCGGTGACCGTGCGCGCGAAGATCTGCGGAATCCGATCCGAGTCGGACCTCGACATCGCGGTCGCCGCGGGCGCCGACGCCGTGGGGTTCATCTGCGGCGTCACCCATGTCAGTGAGGACGCGCTCACCGTCGAACGGGCACGAGAACTCGCCCGGCGGACTCCCCCGTTCGTAACCAAGACCCTGGTCACTCATCTCGAGGAACCCGCCGAAATCCTTTCGCTCGCCGACGCTCTCGGTGTCGACGCCATTCAAGTGCACGGGCTGGTCTCCGATGCCACCGTGCGCCGGGTGCGTGACGGTGCGCGGGGGCGCGCCATATTGCGCGCCGTCCACGTCACCGGGCCCGAGGCCGTCGAGGCGGCCCGCCGAATCGCCTCGGAATGCGATGGCGTCCTGCTCGATTCCCGCACCGGCGACCGGCTCGGCGGCACGGGCCAGGTGCACGACTGGTCCATCAGCGCGGCGATCGTCCGGGCGCTCGCGGGCTCCGGCTGCCCGGTGATCCTTGCGGGCGGGCTCAACCCCGGCAATCTGGAAGCGGCGATCCTGGCGGTTCGGCCGTTCGCGGTCGATGTGAACACCGGCGTCGAATCATCCAGCGGCGATAAGCTTTTCGACGCCTGCGCGAGCTTCGTCTCGCTGGCGCACGGGACCACACTACCCGGCTAGCCGCGCATCGAATCCGGTCACGGACAGTACGCGATGATCCGCGCCGACAACGCCGCGATGTCGACGGGACCGGTGGTGTCGACCTCGAGCACCGGGGTCAGGGACAGGGGCTCGGCCTCGCGGGACCATCGGGGCCAGTCGGTGAGCAAGCGGTCGGCATCCCGGTGTAGCGGCGGCCGGACCCGGGTGGCGTATCGGGTCCTTGCCACCTCGGGTGGGACGGCGCACCAGAGTTCGAGGGTGTGGGGCGCGGCGACTCGGGCTATGCCTGCCGCCGCGGGGGCGCGGTCGCGGGGGGCGAACCACCAGGAGTCGGCCACGACGTGCCGCGGGGTGGAGGCGGCCAGCGACCAGAGGGTGTCCATCGCTATTCCGCCGAGGGCGGGGAACATCGCCTCGTCGTCGACGCAGGACGCCAGTGCCTCCTTGATGGCGTCCTTGGACAGCAGGTCCGCGCGCAACCGCGCCGCCAGCGCCCGGGACAGTGTCGACTTGCCCGAGCCGGGCAGGCCGTTCACCAGGACCAGAAGTTTGTCCACCGGAGAATCTCCTACGGGCACGTGGGCAGTGTGACCGAGCATGCCCGATGGTGGATCAGCTCCGGGGCAGGGTTGCGTTCAGGGTCTCCAGGTACAGGCGGGATTGGGTCGCTTGGATTTTCAGTTCGTAGATCTGCTGGTTGTTCAGGTGGGTGCGGATGTAGTCGGCCAGTTCGGTGTTCTCGGGGGCGAAGGGGTTCGCGGGGCGCAGGTCCAGGGCGCTTTCGAGGCCGCGGGGACTGTCGTCGAGGCCGGGGGCGCGCGGGAGGAGGCGGAGCTCGTCGGTCGTGTAGAGGCGCAGGGGGTAGGTGCGATTCGAGGGGGAGGTCAGGGTCGCGGCGTGTTCGGTTTGGGCCCAGTCGAAGTGGTCGAGGGTCAGGGTCCAGCCGGCGGGCAGGGAGCCCTCGAAGGAGAGGTCCACCTCGGGGGCCAGGGTCAGGGCGGATTGGTCGACGCGGGGGTCGGCGGGGAGCAGGGCCTGCTGGAGGGGCAGACCCGTGGCGGTGAACTGCCAGGAGTCGGCGTAGAGCGGCTTGGACCAGAAGCCGGTGCTGCCCCCGGATCGGCCCTCCACCACCAGGACCCGGTCTTCCACGGCGGGACCGCTGTCGTGGATGGACAGCCGGGAGGTGATCTCGCCGGGCACCTTCGGCTGATGCCGCCAGTCGGCGGCGGGCAGGGAGATCGCGGCGAACCGAGGATCGAGGCGTTCGGCCAGCTGGTTCGGCGCGGAAGGCTTGTCGCCCTGCGGTTGCCAGGTGTAGCGGCCCGGAATGTGGTTCGCCCCGGCCAGATCCAGATCGTATTCGCGGGAGTAGATGTCGCCGTGGCGATTCATGACCACCGTGACCGATCCGGAGACCGACAGCGATTCGCCGATGAAACGCCCGCCCACGGGCCCGCCGATCTCGTAGCTGAGATCGGCCGGGAGCCAGGGATCCTGATAGGTGATCCGCGAACCGTCGCCGGTCAGACTGACGATCTGCACCAGCCCCGCGGTGAGCGGGTGCCTGTACCCCGCGGCGTCGACGAAGCTGCCGGACATCCGATGACTCAGCGCCCACCGGTTCGAGGAGATCGAATCCGATTCCGAGCCGGGGATTTTCATCCCCGGCCACAGCCAGATCGGCCCGCCGTAGGAGTGCGTCCAATTCCACAGCAGCGGCCCGGACAGCAGGTTGTCCAGCGAGTAGATCCACCCCCGCGCGTCGATCGCGACGAGCATGTTTCCGTTCACCGAGATCGCCTCGATCCCGCCGTCGAGGCAACCGGGCGTTGTCACCTTGCGCCACGGGTCGTTCGAGGCCCGGGGCCGCACGTACAGCGCGCCGTCGCGCAGCACCACGTCGACATAGTCGTTGAATCCCTGCGTGTAGTCCCGGAATTCGACGGCGGGCGGGAAGCTCATCCCGGCCGGGGCGAGTGCGAGCGTGTCGAACTCCGCGAGCCCGCCGGGCGTGGGCAGCGGCAGGAACAGCTCCGGCAGCGGCGGCAGGATCTGCAGCGTCCCGATCGCGGGCACACAGCTCAACGGCTCGTCCGCCGACGCCGCCGGAACACCGGACACCCCGGCCGCGGCACAGGCGACGGCGATCAGCAGCGACGTGCGCACCGAGTGACCCATCATGAAACTCCCGACTCCGATCGAATGTCCGCGCCCGGCCCCCGGCACGCCCGCCGGAGCCTATCCCCGCCGGCACCGCGATTCGGTTCAGCGACACAGTGGCGAACCATAGCGACACGGCAGCGAACCCGCCTCGAACAGTTGTTCGATCTCTGCTACGTTGATCGCATGTCGCTGCCGCTGCAGGGTTCCCTGCTCGATGGATTCGGGGAGATGGGCGTCGGCCCGCTGACCGGCGTGCGCCGCACCGAACTGACCGCCGGGGCCTGGGTGGACGTGCTGCCCGGCTGGCTCACCGGCGCCGATCAGCTCTTCGAACAGCTCGCCGCCGCGGTGCCCTGGCGCACCGACCGGCGCACCATGTACGACCGCGTGGTCGACGTCCCCCGCCTGCTGTTCTCGTACCGCGAGGGCGATCCGCTCCCGGACCCGGTGCTGGTCGAGGCCCGGCAGGCGCTGAGCACGCACTATCGCGACGAACTGGGCGAGCCCTTCGTCTCGGCCGGTCTCTGCTACTACCGCGACGGCAACGACAGTGTGGCCTGGCACGGCGACACCTTCGGGCGCGGCGCCACCGAGGACACGATGGTGGCGATCGTGTCGGTGGGCGCGGCCCGCGCGCTGGCGCTGCGCCCGCGCGGCGGTGGGGAGAGTCTGCGATTCGCCTTGGGCCACGGCGATCTGGTGGTCATGGGCGGCTCCTGCCAGCGCACCTGGGAGCACGCGATCCCGAAAACGCGCCGCCCCGTAGGACCCCGGATCAGCATCCAGTTCCGCGCCCGCGGCGTGTGGTGACCGCACCGCCCGCCCGCCGGCCGGCACGCACCCGGGAATGAATGCCACTGCCCCGCAGTTCCCCCGAATCGCTACAGTCGATACGCGGTGCGTGAGGAGTGATGGGCAATGGCTTCAACTTTCGAGCTCGGTGGCGATCTTCCCGTAGGCCGGATCGGTTACGGCACCATGCGATTGGCGGCGGCTCCCGAACCCGGTTTCGACGCGGGCGCGGGACACATCTGGCGCGCCCCGCGCGATCGGGACGCGGCGATCGCGGTGCTGCGGCGCGCGGCCGAGCTGGGAATCACCCTGTTCGACACGGCCGACTCGTACGCGCTCGGTGAGAACGAGGCCCTGGTGGCCGAGGCCCTGCACCCCTACCGCGACGACGTGGTGATCGCGACCAAGGTGGGCGTGGCCCGCCCGTCGCCGACCGAATGGGTCCCGATCGGGCATCCCGCGTATCTGCGCCAGCAGGCCGAACTGAGCCTGCGGCGACTGCGGGTGGACCGCATCGACCTGCTGCAGCTGCATCGCGTCGATCCCGCTGTGCCACTGGCCGATCAGATCG
This sequence comes from Nocardia sp. NPDC057668, assembly GCF_042799795.1. Classification (NCBI taxonomy): domain Bacteria; kingdom Bacillati; phylum Actinomycetota; class Actinomycetes; order Mycobacteriales; family Nocardiaceae; genus Nocardia; species Nocardia sp. NPDC057668. The sequence continues at coordinate 991,730 of NZ_JBHVIC010000001.1, forward strand.
GCGCGCTGCGGCAACTGGTCGAGGAGGGCAAGGTCCGGCACATCGGCCTGTCCGAGGTCTCGGTCGGGCAGTTGCGCGAAGCGGCGGAGGTCACCCCGATCGCCGCCGTGCAGAATCTCTACAATCTCGGCGCGCGTCAGCACGAAGACGTCGTGGATTACGCTGCGGCCCAAGGCATCGCGTTCATACCGTTCTTCCCGGTGGCCGGGGGTTCGCACGCCGCCGCGGACAGTCCGCTGGCGGAGGTGGCGGCCGAGATCGGCGCGACCCCGGCGCAGACCGCCCTGGCCTGGCTGCTGCACCGCTCCCCCGTCATCCTGCCTATTCCGGGCACCACCTCGATCGAGCATCTGGCCGAGAACACGGCCGCGGCGCAGGTTCGACTCTCCGCCGAGCAGTTCGACCGCCTGTCCGCGGTGGGCGCGGCGGCGGTTCCCGCCTGAGCGGCGCAGTCCATGTCGCGCACCGCTCCGGGGTTCAGGGGCGGCGCGCGAATTCCGGAGCGTGCTCGGGCAGCACCCCGCGCGCCACCAGGAACGGCGGCAGGCTCCGCAGAATCGGAATCCGGCGGAACACGCGCAGCGCCAGATTCGCGCGCTCGGCGTTGGAGACATTGAGTTCGCCGCGCACCGCCGGGCCGATGATCCGGGCGTGCGCGGTGCGCTGCATGGTCTGGGTCAGGACCGTCGGCAGCGTCCGGCGGCGCTGCACCCGGGCCAGATCGGCGGGCCGCACCCGGCGGGCCAGCAGTTGCGGTGCGAGGATGCGCGCCGCAGCCACCGCGTCCTGGACCGCGAGGTTGATCCCGACTCCGCCGACCGGCGACATGGCATGTGCCGCATCGCCTATGCAGAGCAGGCCGTCGGTGTACCAGCGGTCGAGGCGATCCAATTGCACGTCGAGTAGTTTCACCTCGTCCCAGTCCCGCACGGCGTCGACCCGGTCCAGCAGCCACGGCACGACCGCGGCCATATCGCGCAGGACCTCCCCCACCGGCCGTTCCCGCAGTGTCGCGTCGGCGCCCTTGGCCAGCAGCACCGCGCACTGCCAGTAGTCGCCGCGGTCGAGCATGATCGCGACGCGATCGGCGGTCAGCACCGGTACCGCACCCGCCGGATCGGTGCCGTTGCGCGGGATCGCGAACCACCACACGTCGAACGGCGTTGCCCAGCGCCGGGTACCCAGACCGGCCGCCGCGCGCAGGATCGAGCCGCGGCCGTCGCACGCGACCACCAGGTCGGCTCGAATCTCGCCGGTGGCACCGTCTTTCGTGCGGTAGTGCACGCCCGCGATGCGGCCGTTCTCCCGCAGGGGCGCGGTGACCTCGGTGTTCATTCGAAGCCGGAAGGTGGGTTCGAGATCGCCCGCGCGGGCGAGCAGGTCCAGCAGATCCCACTGCGGCACCATGGCGATGTACTTGCGCCGCCCGGGGATGCGGTCGAAGGTGGCCAGGGTCTGCATCTTTCCGCCGATGGGCAGCTGCACCGAATTCATGCGCCGCTGCGGCAGTTTGGCGAATTCGTCCATGAGACCGAGTTCGTCGAGCAGGTCGAGCGTGGTGGGATGCACGGTGTCGCCCCGGAAGTCCCGCAGGAAGTCGCCGTGCTTCTCCAGCACGGTGACCTCGACCCCGGCGCGGGCCAGCAGCAGCCCCAGGATCATCCCCGCCGGACCCCCACCGGCGACGAGACAGGTCGTTTCTTCCATCGGGCAACCTCCCGCGCGATTATCGGGCTTCGACCACTGTCGATGGTAGGCCGAATCCCCCCGGCGCCGAGCCGGTTCGGGGGCGGCGCACGCCGGTCGCTGTGCGCGGCGCGAGCCGATGAATCGGATCCGTCCTGGACGATCATGGCCTAGACCCTCCGGATCGGGAACGACGCGGGGAACAGCTCGTCGGCGCTGCGGCGCAGGTAGTCCCGTTCCGAGTAGGCCGCCCGCATTCGCTCGAACAGCTGCTGGGCCCGCCGGGTCATGGCGGGCAGATCGATTCCCGGAATCACGCCGTCCCGCATGACAACCCGGCCGGCGATCATCGAGAACCGGGCCGCGCGAGCGGTGCTGTTCATACACAGGGTGCGGATCGGGTCGTCATGGACGCCGTCGAGCGGGTCGCCGAGCTCGAAGGCGACCAGATCGGCGGTGGCTCCGGGCTCGATTCGGCCCAGATCGGCGCGGCCCAGGGCCGCCGCACCGCCCAGCGTCGCGGCCGAGAAGTAGTCGCCGTAGGTGGCGGCGTCCGGGCGGTGCGCCAGGATTTTGGCCACGGTGACGCCGATGTCCATGCCGCGCACCAGATCCGGCGGGAACGAGTCGGTGCCCAGCGCCAGGGCGACGCCCGCCGCCAGGTATCGCCCGAAACTGTCCAGGGCCGAACCGTGCCTGGCCAGGGTGAGGGGACAGTGGATGACGGTCGCCCCGGACGCGGCCAGCGCCGCCACGTCTTCGTCGAGGTCGGAGTCGACGTGCGGGTTCGAATCGACGTAGATCCCGTGCGGTATCAGCAGGTTGGGCCCCAGCAGCCCGGTGTCGCGTAGCACCCGCAGCGGCGGCGCGCCGAACCGCTCGAGCACCAGCGCACGCTCGTGCAACCCCTGCAACGCGTGCAGTCGCACGAGCACCTCGGATTCGGCGGCCAGGGCCGCGGTCCTGCGCAGGAGATCCTCGCTCAGGGTCTCGATGCGGCACGGCAGCAGCACCCCATGCACGAGATCCGATTCCCGATCTGCGGCCCAGCCGAGAAACTTTGCGGCGCCGTCGAATCCGTCGAGCCCCAGCGCCTCGTCCCAATAGACGGTCCGAGCGCCGTCGGCGTCCACGACATTCACCCCGGACCGGTAACTCGGCCCCAGGTACACCCGGATCCCGAGCCGCTCGGCCGCTTCCGCCATGGCGACCGCGTCCTCGAAGGTCTCGGCCCAGTCGCTGTGCACCTCCGAGGCGATGGGCATGGCGGTGGTCACCCCGTGCAGCAGCAGTTGCACGAACCCGTACTCGCGGATGAAGGCGCGCTCCTCGGCGTCGAAGACCGCGCGCCGCCGGTGTGCGGCGTAGTCGCGCGACCACTGCAGCCCCAGACCGAGTTCCGGGGACTGCCAGGAATCGAGAATCGTGTGGTCGATGTCGGTCAGCGCGTCGAGATCGACGAGTCCGGGCACGAGCACGGCCGCGCCGAGGTCGATGATCTCGTCGGCTCCGGCCGCGCCGGGCGGACCCACCGACACGATGCGCGCCCCCTCGACGACCACCTCCGCGTCCCGGAGCAGCACGTGCCCGCCCGCCTCGTGGCCGAGCACGTGCCGTGCGCGAATACCCCGTCGCACAGTCACTTCGATCCCCATCTGCCCGGAATCTCGAACCCGTCCAGCGCCGTGTCGACCGACACGATCGCGCCCCGGTGGATCACCGTGCGCTCGCGCGGGCGGTCCATGACCGCGGCGGTGGGACTGATCGAATCCATGAGCACGAACTCGGCGGGATCGCCCGGCTCGAAACCGGGATGCGCGCCGAGCCCGTCGAGGGCGCGCAGACCGCGGTCGATGACACCGGCGCTGCCCCAGGTGGCCACGGCGAGTGCGTGTTCCACCTCCCGGTCGGCGGCGTAGCCCTGGACGAACGCCAATTGCCAGGCGCGGTCCAGCATGTCGCCGTTGCCGTACGGCGACCAGTAGTCCCGTTGCCCGTCCATGCCGACCCCGACCCGCACCCCGGCCGCCGCCAGGTCCAGCAGCGGCAGCTCCCAGCCCTTCGAGCCCGCCGCATGGGTGATCGCCACCTCGTTCGCCGCGAGCCGGGCGATCGCGGCGGGCACCGCGGGCAGTCCGCTCGCCAGGCAGCGGGCGTGCGAAATGGTCACCTGCCCCTGCATTCCCAGCGCCTCGACCCGTTCCAGGATGAGCGACAGGGTGAACAAACCGAGTTCACCGGCTTCATGGAGATGAATATCGACCCCGGCCCGATGCCGTTCGGCGAGCGCGAACACCGCGTCCAGGTGCCGCACCGGATCGCGGTCGATTTCGCACGGGTCGATGCCGCCGATGAGATCGGCCCCCGAGCGCAGCGCGGCGTCCAGCAGATCCACCACACCGGGTTCCAGCAGAATCCCGACCTGCGGGAAGGCCACGATCTGCACATCGGCGACATCGGCGTACCGCTCCCGCGCCGCCAGCACGCCCTCGAACTTCTCGAGCCCGGAATCGGCGTCGATCTGCGCGTGCGAGCGAATTCGTGTGGCCCCGTTGGCAATCGCCGTCGCCAGGGTGAAAGTGGCGCGCTCGGCGACCGAACGATCGGCCGAACGCCAGTTCTCGCGATCGTTCATGATCCGGCCCCAGCGTCCCGGCTCGCCGGTGGCGGCCCGGAACGGGAGACCGAGACAGCTGGAGTCCAGATGCAGGTGCGCGTCCGAGAGCGCGGGCAGTATCAGTCGCCCGTCGCCCGCGAGCCGATCTTCCGGGGCGTCGGCCGCGCCGAAGGGTTCCACCGCGGAAACCTTGACGACCACGCCGTTCTCGACGAGGACATCCACCGCGTCCCCGCCCCAGGGCCGCACATTGGCGATGCGCAGGGTGCTCACCGTCAGTCCTTTCCGAAGGTCGCGGCGTCCACGGTGATCATGCCGTCGGCCCGCGGCGTCCAGTTCAGCTCGGGATCGACCGCGTAACTGGTGTCCGGGGTGTACAGCCCGATCAGCAGCGCCTGGGCGTCGTTCATCGCGAAAAGTTCGCTGTAGGCGTCGATTCGGGCCTGACCGCCCACGGTGCGGGTCTTGGCGACGAGCGCCTTGGTGGCCGGCAGCATGGCGTAGTCGTTCTGCTGACCGCCGAACATGGAGGACACGGGTGCGTCGCCGTCCATGGTGGAGGGGGCGTAGGTGTTCAGATACAGTCCGGCGGCGGATTTGGTGCCGTAGATGATCTGGGAGAAGCTGCCCTGGTCGGTGCCGTTGAGCGTGACGGTGATGCCCACTTTCGCGAGGTCGCCCTGAATCGCCTGCGCGATTTCGGAACTGAGCGGGATGCGGCCGTTGTTCGCGTACTGGAAGGAAATCGGCTGACCGGTGTACCCGGATTCGGCGAGCAGCTGTTTGGCCCTGGCCGGATCGTGGACCGCCTGCGGATAGGCCGGGTTGTAGCCGCCGACGTTCTCGGCGACCAGTTGATTGTCGACCTTGGCCTTGCCGGCGAGCACGTTCTGCACCAGGCTGCCGCGATCGATCGCCAGCGCGATCGCCTGGCGCACCTTCGGATTCGCCAGCGGCCCGGCGCTCGAGTTCATGCCCAGGAAGGTGACCCCGTTCGACACCCCGGACTGCACGGAGACATTCGACGCGCCCGACACCGCCGCCACCTGATTCGGCGCGATGAGTGCCACGTCCAGGCTGCCCGACTGCACGCCGTTGAGGCGGGCGTCGGCGTCGCCCACGGTCTTGAAGGTCACCTTGTCCACGGTCGCTGGGGTGCCCCAGTAGTTCGGATTGCGCGTGACCACGTATTCGACGCCGCGCGTGTAATGGTCGAACATGAACGGCCCGGATCCGACCGGCGCCGCCGCGAAGCCGGCGGAACCCAGTGCGGTGTAGACGCTTTCGGGCACGATCGAGACGCCGGTGACAATGGTCGGCCACGCGGAGTAGGCGGCATTGAGGGTGAACTCGACGGTGTTCCCCGGCCCGACGGCGGCCTTCTCGAACATCTCCATGTAGGAGGCCGGGTCACCGGTCGGCGTCGCCTTGATGGTGTTGTAGGTGAAGGCCACGTCCGAGGCCCGCACCGGTTCGCCGTTCTGGAACTTCGCGTCGTCGCGAATGGTGAAGGTCCACCGCGTGAAATCGGCGTTGGCCTCCCACTTCGTGGCCAGCAGCGGGGTGATCCGGCCGGCCGCGTCGAACCGGGCGAGTTGGTCGAAGGTGGCGAAGTAGTAGTTGTAGCCCGCGAGTGAGCCGTCCACGATCGGGTCCGGAACCTTCTCGGGCTCGGCGACGGCGCCGACGACGATGGCATTGGCCGAGTCGCCCTCGAGACCGGCGGGCGAACACCCGCTCAGTACGAAAGTCGCTGCGGTGAGCGCGGTTACGCCCGCTATGACGGTGGATCTGGTGACTCTCATTGATTTCCTTCGGATGGGGGCTTACCGGTGTCAGAGGGGAAAGTGGCAGGCCACCGTGTGCTCGGCGGCCCCGACGGGAGTGAGGGGCGGCGCGGCGTGCGCGCAGTGCGGCCGGGCCAGGGGGCAGCGGGTGCGGAACGAACACCCGCTCGGCGGATTCGCCGCGTCGGGCATCTCACCGCGTACCAGGACCGAGGTCCGTTCGCGCACATGCGGATCGGGCACCGGAGCCGAGGCGATGAGTGCGCGCGTGTAGGGATGCCGGGGCGTGGTGAAGACGTCCTCGGTCGCCCCGATCTCCACCAGCTTGCCCAGGTGCATGACCGCGACCCGGTCGGCCAGATGCCGCACCACCGACAGGTCGTGTGCGATGAAGAGGTAGGACAGGCCCAGCCGCTCCTGCAGGTCCTGGAGCAGATTGATCACCTGCGCCTGGACCGAGGCGTCGAGCGCGGAGACCGGTTCGTCGAGCACCAGCACCTCCGGCTCCAGCGCCAGCGCCCGGGCGATCCCGAGCCGCTGGCGCTGACCGCCGGAGAACTCGGCCGGGCGGCGGGTCAGCGCGTCCGCGGTGAGGCCGACCTGATCCAGCAGCTCGAGGACCCGCGCCGGGGTGTAACCACCGGCGATGCGCAGCGGTTCGGCGACGATGTCGTGCGCGGTCATGCGCGGATCGAGGGCCGAATACGGGTCCTGGAACACCAGCTGCACCCGGTTCCGCAGGGCGCGGCGATCTCGCGCCCGCAACGTCCCCGGGTCCTGCCCCAGAATCCGGATTCGTCCGGCGTCGGGTGTGTTGATGCCGAAGAGCGTGCGTACCAGCGTGGACTTTCCGCCGCCGGATTCGCCTACGAGACCGAAGGTTTCGCCGCGCCGCACCCCGAAAGTGATTCCGTCGAGTGCGCGCAGTGTGCGCTTGGCCCGCAGTCCCCGGCGGCTGGTGAAGGTCACCGCCAGGTCTTCGACCTGGATCACCTCGTCATAGCCGGTGGCGGTCATGCCGGTACGTCCTGTCCGGTCAGGCTCGCCGCGACCGCGGGCGGGCAGGCCAGCGAGCGGTTCGCCCCGAACGGCACGAGGGCCGGGGGCGCCGCGGCGCACGCGTGCTCCTTGCCGGAGAACTCACAGCGCGGCGCGAAGCCGCAGCCCGCGGGCCGGGCGGTCGGCGGCGGGGGCGATCCGGGAATGGCGTAGGCGCGCGCGCCGGGCTCGGTCGCGTGCTGTCCCAGCAGGCCGCGCTGTAGTCCGCGCGTGTACGGGTGCGCGGCGTCATCGAATATCTGCCGGACCGTGCCGGTTTCGACCACGCGGCCCGCGTACATGATGGCGACGCGATCCGCGTGCTGGGCGACGAGCCCCAGATCGTGCGTGATCAGCACCATGGCGGCCCCGCTGCGTTCGCGCGCGGCGGCGAGCACCTCCATCAGCTGAGCCTGAATGGTGACATCGAGCGCGGTGGTCGGTTCGTCGGCGATCAGGACGTCCGGATCGTTGGCCATCGCCATGGCGATCATCGCGCGCTGGCGCATCCCGCCGGACCATTCGTGCGGGTACGCCCGGGAGCGCTCCTGCGGCTGGGGAATCCCTACCGCCGCAAGCAGTTCGATCACCTTGCGCCGGCGCGAGCGCGCGTCCATCCGCTGATGGACCGCCAGCGCCCGCTCGATCTGGACGCCGACGCGGCGCACCGGGTTGAGGGAGGTCATCGGGTCCTGGAAGATCATGCCCAGCTCCGACCCGCGCAGCCGCCGCAGGCTCTCGTCATCCGCGCCCACGAGTTCGCGCCCGCGATAGCGCACGCTGCCGGAGAACACCGTCAGTGGCGGCGCGAGCAGGCCCAGCACCGCGAGCATGGTCACGGACTTGCCGGACCCGGATTCGCCTACCAGGCAGAGGACTTCGCCCGGGTCCACACGCAGGCTGACCGAGTCCACCAGGACCACCCGATTCCCGTCCGCGCCGGTATAGCCGACGGTGAGATCGGTGATCTCGAGTAGCGGCGCGGTCTTCTCGACCGGTGTCGACAACCTCACGCCGCCACCGCCTTCGCGCGCGGGGTCGTCCGCCGGGCTCGCGGTGCGCGCGTGGTGCGGCGCAGTCCCGGCTCCTGTGCGGTGAAACGCTGGCTGATCAGCAGGGTTCCGGCGATCACCAGCAGCAGCGCGACGGCGGGGACGATCGTCAGATACGGCGCCTGCCGCACGTACTTCTGGCCGTCGGTGATCATGAGTCCCCAACTGGGCGTTGGTGGCTGGACCCCGAGACCCAGATAGTCGAAGGACGAGATCATGATCATCACGTTGCCCAGGTCGGCCGTCGCCAGAATTCCGGCGGGCACCAGCGCGTGCGGCAGGATGTGCTTGCGCATCACCCACCCCGGCCGCGCGCCGAGTAGCCGCGGCGCGATGACGAAGTCCCGCGCGGCCAGGCCGAGGGCCACCGATCGACTCACCCGGGCGTATCCCACCCAGAAGGTCACCCCGAGGATCGTGGCCATGAGCAGGACGCTCGGACCGCGAATCGCCGAGAGCGCCATGATGATCAGGCTGATCGGCACCGCGAGCTGCACATCGGCGATGCCCATGAGCAGGTTGTCCAGCGGCCCGCGGAAGTAGCCCGAAACGGTGCCGATGAGAACGCCGATCACCGCGTTCACCAGCACGATCACCACGACCAGGCCGAGGGTGATACGCCCGGCGAGCGCCAGCCTGCTGGCCAGATCACGGCCGAGCGAATCGGTGCCGAGGGGGTAGTGCGCGGTGACGAAGGGTCTTGTGAAGGCGTCCGAAAGCTCTTGGGCGTAGGGGTCGTACCCGGGCGTGAGTGGATACAGCAGCGCGAACAGTACGACCGACAGCAGCATCACGCCGCCGATGCCCGCAGTGATGGTGCGCCCCGAGCGCAGGCGCCCGACTCGGGCGGACGTGGGGATCATCGAACTCTCGCTCTCGGATCGAGGAAGCCGTACAGGATGTCGACGCAGAGGTTGACGACGACGAAGATGGTCGCGATGACGATCAGCCCGGACTGCACCACCGGGAAGTCGCGGCTGAACACCGAACCGAGCATCAGTTGCCCGAGACCCGGCCAGGCAAAGACGGTTTCGACGATCACCAATCCGCCCAGCAGGGTGCCGAAGTTGATGCCGGAGACCGTGAGCACGGGCAGCAGCGCGTTGGGCAGCACTTCGCGGAGAATGACCGTCGAGCGGCGTTCGCCGCGCGCGTAGGCGGTGCGGACGTAGTCCTGCGAGCTCTCGGTGGTCAGCGAATTGTCCAGCAGCCGTGCGTAAACCACGAACTGCGCGGTCGCGATGGTCACCGCCGGCATGACGATCGAGAGTGGATTCGGACCCGCCAGCGACGGCAGCCAGCCCAGCGACACCGAGAACACCAGCACCAGCAGCAGCCCGAACAGGAAGTCCGGCACCGCGAGCCGGGCCGCGCCCAGGGCGAGCAGCACGCCGCGCAGCGACCAGAATCCGCTCAGGTGCACCGCCAGCACCGCGCAGAAGGCCAGTGCGATGCCGAGCACGAACCCGGCCACGCCCAGTTGCAGCGAGGCGGGCAGCCGCTGCAGGACCAGCGCCATCGAGGAGGTGCCCTCCTGCCGATAGGAGTCACCGAATCCGCCGGTGAACACCCCGCGCAGATAGTCCAGGTACTGGGTCAGCGGGGGTTTGTCGAAGCCGAGTTTCGCGTCGAGCGCGGCGATGTCGGCCTGGCTCGCGGTCTCGGGCAGGAGCGACGCGGCCGGGCTGCCCGTGAGCCGTCCGAGCACGAAGGCCAGTGAAACGACGACGTAGACGGTGATCACCGCCTGGATCAGGCGGCGCGTTAGGTAGACGGCCAAGCTCGACTCTCCTCAAATCTGCGATTCGGTATACAGAATTGGTTCGAGCCGTATCCGGACCATGATCCGGGTGTTTCGGAACGGTGAACGATCGCGGGGCGTGAACTATCGAAAGAGTGCTGGCCAAATAACGTTTGGATAGAAACCGCGCCCGCGTGCGCGCGTTAGCGAGTGGTCGGCCACCCTGTCAATACCGTGGATTCGAGCCGAAGAATATATCTTTCGGCATACCGAATGCGATCGACGCTAGGCTGGACCCGTGCACCGTGATCTGAACCCCGTACCGCCGGTCGCCGACGACACGACCCAGACCCGGCGGATCTACGAGGATCTGCGCCGCGGCATCATCACCGGCGCGTACGGCGAGGGGCAGAAATTGCCCGAGGCGCGGCTGGCCGAAAACCTCGGCGCTTCAAGGCTTCCGGTGCGCGAGGCGCTGGCCCTGCTGGAATTCGACGGCATGGTCAGCACGCGGCCGCGGCGCAGCGCCGTCGTGCATTCGTGGGACAGGACCGCGGTCGAGGAACTCTTCGACGTCCGGATCGGGCTGGAACCGCTGGCCGCCCGGCTCGCCGCCGCTCGGATCCGGCAGGGGCACGACCCGACACCGCTGCTGGCCGCGCTGCGCGAATCCGAAGCGGCGGGCGCGGCCGGCGACCGGCTGCGCATCGCCGAAACCAATGTCGATCTGCACCGCGCGATCGTGGAGGTGGCGGGCAGCACCCTGCTGACCCAGCTCATGCGGACCATTCTCGCCCGTATGACCTGGCTCTTCTACATCACCGCGCAGCGCACGGACGACGGCGCCCAGTTCGACGAGCACCGGCACCTCATCGAGGCGATCTGCTCCGGTGCGGAGCGCATGGCGGAGTACGCCATGCTCACCCATACCGAAGGCGGTCGCGCGCCCTCGCTGGCGATCGTCACCGCGCTGCGGCACCCCGGGGCGGAATCACCCGGGGCGTAAAGCTTTCCGAGCTAGTCGCGGTAGAGCACGAAGAAGTAGGGATCGCGCATCCCGCGCATGTCCATGACGCCCAGCAGGGTGTCGGCATCGATCTTGCGGAAGATGTCGATGATCGGCAGGTGGTCGTAGATCATCGCCGCACTCGACTTTCCACGGAACTCCAGATCGCGCAGCCGGGCGCGCGGGGTGCGGGTGGCCAGCAACGGACGCAGGACGTTCAGGGACTTGCGCACCGGGCGCAGCGCGGCGAGCGGGACCTTGCCCGCCAGGAACAGCGGCGCCTTACGCGGATCGACCGGGAAGATCCGGCCGTCCGGCCCCGCGAACAACAGCGGCTGCACGCTGTCGGCGTCATCGAATTGCTTACCGTACCAGCCGGATTCGACCAATACCCCGGCCCACGGATGCCCGGTGTCGAGCTCGTCGCCGCGCCAGCGCCCGGTGGTCACCTCCGACACCCGCGCCGCGGGCAGACTGTCGAAGAGCTGCCAAGCCTGCTCGGGCGTACACCCGCCCCGCAACTCCCGCAACCGCGCGGCGCCCTTCGACTCCACTTCACCCGCGACCATACAAGCCTCCCAGCCGAGTCGATGACACAATTTCCCAGACAATATCTCAGTGCCGGAATGCGGCATACCCCCTACGCTGACCCGATGCTCACCGCCCTGTCCGCACACGTCCACGGCTCCAACCGCCTCACCGCCCGCTGGTGCGCCGCGGCGGGCACGGATGACTTCGCGGTGTCGGGATGCGCCGTCTGGCCGCTGCTGGCCGTGCTCGCCGCGGCCGCCAACGAGCCCGCACGCTCCGAATTGGCCGGAGCCGTAGGCATTCCCGCCGCGGACGCACACGCGGCCGCGCTGCGCATGCTTCGCGATCTGGATTCCACCGAAACCGTCTCGTCCGCGGTGGGCGCGTGGTTCCGGGGAGACCTTCCGCTGCATCAGGATTGGCTGCACAGCCTGCCCGCGGGCACCGCGGGCCCGCTCCCCGACCAGGCGGCCCTGGACACCTGGGCAAAAGAGCGAACCCACGGCGCCATCGACACGTTCCCGCTGCGGATCGAGCCCACCACCGTCATGCTGCTCGCCACGACGCTGCTCGCCGAGACGACGTGGCAGCAGCCCTTCCGGCCGGACGGCATGCTGGTCACGGACGGTCCCTGGCGCGGTCACAACGGTCCGGCGCTGCGACGCACGAGCACCGACACCTCGGTGGTCGGCGTGCTCGCGGGCACGAACCCGGTCACACGCGTGATCGTCAACGGAACCCGGGACATGGACGTGCACCTACTGCTGAGCAAAGGCTCGCCCGGCGACGCATTGGCGGCCGGAATCGCCGCACTCGAAGGCTCGATTCGGATCCTCTCGAACCCGCAGCCCGACCAGGGCCCCGGACTCGCCGTGTTCGAGAGGCGGAGCTGGTCCCCCGGCGACATGCTGGATATTTGGCTGCCTCCCTTCGAGATTCATGCCACGCACGACCTGATCGACCACACCGGCGTCTTCGGGCTGCGGACCGCGACGAACTGGGACCGCGGCCACTTTCCCGGCATCTCACCGGAGCCCATCCACCTGTCCCGGGCCGCACAGGACGTCCGCGTCCGGTTCGACGCCAGGGGATTCGAAGCGGCCGCCGTCAGCGCTCTGGAGGGAGCGCTCGCGACAGGCCAGCCGGAGGTGCCACCCCACCGCAGCCGCGTCACCGCCGCGATCTTCGATCGCCCGTTCGGGTTCCTGGCGGTACATCGCCCGACCGGGCTCGTGGTCGTGGCGGGATGGGTGGCACAGCCCCCGACCACCAGGAAATACCTGGTCAGCAGATTCCTCCGGGCGCTGTACACCCACTACGTGAACCGAGCCGAGCACGAGGACTCGTAGCCATCCCGCAGCGGGGCCGGAAGCGGGGCTGTCGACCACGACGGTGGATCCGGTTCCGCAACGCCCGTGTCGGCCACCGGATTCGAGTGTTTCCGGCGGCCGATCGCGGTCTCCGGCGAGGCGGCACCGCCGTGCACCGCACGCCACGGCGACAACCACCGGCCACTTCACCTGCCGAGCATGATCGCCCACCTCCGACACAGGCGTTTTAGTCCGATAGACAATTAATTGTCGAAATCGATGGCGCTTCTAGTTTTAGTCATCTAGCCTAAAACGTATGACGACGGTTCGGGACACAGCGGAGGCGATTCGGGCGGCGCGGCGGCCCGAAGACCTCTTCGGCAGTGCCGCAACCGATTCCGCGGGGCGGCAGGCCGGGCGGCGGCGGTATCACCGGCTGGCGGCGGCCGTGCATCCGGACCGGGCGGGCGCGGGTGAGGCCGCCGTCGCCGGGGACGCGTTCATCCGGCTCGCGCAGCTGTATCGGCAGTGGCTGGCGGTGGCTCCGGCGACGATCGAGCTCGCCGGGAAGTACGGCAGCTACGCGGTCGGGGAACTGCACGCGCGCGGGTCGGTCGCCGATCTGTACCGCAGCGGAACCGATTCGATCGTGAAGATTCCGCGCCGCACGCAGGCCAATCGCCTACTCGCCGGTGAGCGAAATGCCCTGCGGGACATCGCCGCCGTGGCAGCCGAGCACGCGTGGCTGCGGCCGTACTTCCCCGAACTGATCGACACCGTCGACCATCGCGACGCCGCGACCGGTGAGCACCGGGCCATCAACGTACTCGGCGCGCGCACCACGGGCTTCGTGACCCTGGAACAGGTTCGCGCCGCCTACCCGGACGGGCTCGACCCGCGCGACTACGCCTGGATGCATCGGCGGCTGCTGCGCTGCCTGGCCGGCGCGGCGCTGGCCGGCTGGGTGCACACCGCCATCAGCCCGGCGAACGTGCTCATCCATCCCCGGCAGCACGGGGTGGTGCTGGCCGGTTGGTCCTTCGCCACCCGGCCCGGCGCACCCGCCGCCGCCACCCTCGGCGCGCTCGACTATCCCCCGGAGATCCGCGACGCGGTCTCCCCCGCCACCGACGTGCACCTCGCGCACGGGCTGCTGCTCACCATGCTCGGTGACCGCGCGCCCGCGCCCATGCGCACCTTCGCCGCCGGGTGCCGCCGGTCCGATCCGCGATTGCGCCCCGACGCCGCCGACCTGCTCGGCGAATTCGACGACCTGCTCGACCGGCTCTACGGACAGCGCCGCTTCCGGCCCTTCGAGCTACCGAAAGGACAGTGATCACCATGGGTTACGGCAGTTGGGACGACAGCGCGTACGACGCGGCCCGCACCTTCCGCGCCGCGCGCGGCATCGACGACTTCGGCTACACCGCCGACATGGCCTCGGTGCCGTGGGACAAATGGAAGGCGCACCCGGAGCTGGATCCCAAGGGTGTGGCGATGCGCGAGTGCCGCGACTCCGACGATCACGGGAACTCGCTGCCCATCGCGGTGCTGTTCGACGTGACCGGCTCGATGGGCCTGGTACCGCGCATCATGCAGGAGAAGCTCGGCAAGCTGCACGGGCTGTTGCAGCGCAAGGGCTATGCCGAGGATCCGCAGATCCTGTTCGGCGGCATCGGCGACGCCGACACCGACCGGGTTCCGTTGCAGGTCGGTCAGTTCGAGTCCGACAACCGCATGGACGAGCAGCTGCGGCTGATCCTGCTCGAGGGCGGTGGCGGCGGGCAGAAGTCCGAAAGCTACGAGCTGGCGGCGTATTTCATCGCCCGGCACACCGCCACCGACGCCTGGGACAAGCGCGGGCAGAAGGGTTACCTGTTCATCGTCGGCGACGAGCTGAACAAGCCGCGCCTGGCGAGCAAGCACATTCGGAAGGTCATCGGGGACAGGGTGAACCAGGACATCTCCGTCGAGTCCGTCTATCGCGAGCTCACCGACCGCTGGCATGTGCACTACATCCTGCCCAATCAGTCCAGCTACTACAACGATCCCGAGATCGGCGAGCACTGGCAGCGGCTGCTCGGTGAGCGCTTCCTGCGACTGGACGATCCGGCGGCCGTGTGCGAGCTCATCGCGCTGACCATCGGCATCGGCGAGGATCGCGTCGATCTCGGTGCGGGACTGGCGGATCTGCGCGACATCGGATCCGGGACCGCGGCGGACGCGGTCGGCAGGGCACTGGCTCCGGTCGGCGCGGTGCGTCGCCCGCGCAGCACCGGTGCGCTGCCCGCGCCCGGCGCCGATGACGACGATGTCGATTTCGCGAAGTAGTTCCGGCGAGCAAGGGAGACTGTGATGTTCGGCGACCGGCATCTGATCGTCGTCGACCTCGGGTTCGGCGACGCGGGCAAGGGCGCCACGGTCGACTGGCTGTGCTCGCCCGCGGCGGGCCTGGACGTGTCGGCGGTGGTGCGCTTCAACGGCGGGGCACAGGCCGCCCACAATGTGATCGCCGACGGGCGGCATCACACCTTCCAGCAGTTCGGGTCCGGCACCTTCTCCGGGGTGCCGACCCTGCTGTCGAAGCACATGCTGGTCGAACCCCTCGCGCTGGCGGCCGAGGCGCGGGCGCTCGCCGAACTCGGTGTGCCCGAACCGCTGTCGCTGCTGTACGTGGACGAGCGCGCACTGCTCACCACCCCGATTCACGGGGCCGCCAATCGTTGCCGGGAGGATACGCGGGGTGCCGCCCGGCACGGTTCGTGCGGCGTCGGCATCGGGGAGACCGCGAGTTACGCGCTGACCAACGACGCGCCCCGGGTCGCGGACTGCCGGCGGCCGGAGGTGTTGCGGCGCAAGCTGATCGCGCTCGAGGAGCACTACCGGCCGTTGCTGGGCACGGGAGCGCATCGCTACGACTCGATCGACGATCTGGTCGCGGTGTACGCCGAATTCGCCCGGGCGGTGCGCATTCTGCCCGGCGATCAGCTGGCCGGGTTCGCCGCGCACGGGCGACTGGTCTTCGAGGGCGCGCAGGGCGTGCTGCTCGATGAATGGCGCGGGCTGCACCCGTACACGACCTGGTCGACGGTGGAGCCGCGCAACGCCAGGGCCATGCTGTCGCGGATCGGAGCGCCCGGCTACGTCCTGGGCGTCACGCGCGGTTACCTCACCCGGCACGGCGCGGGACCGTTTCCCACCGAGGATGCCGCGCTGTCGATTCCGGAGCGGCACAACGGAACCGGGCGCTATCAGGGCGAGTTTCGCATCGGGCACCTGGATCCGCTGCTGCTGCGCTATGCCGTGGACGCCTGCGCGGGCATCGACGGCCTGGCCGTCAATCACCTCGACGTACTCGGCGAGATCCGCACCGCCACCGGCTATCTCACCCGCACCGGGTTCCTCGACCGGCTCGACTGCGGGCCGTGGCGCGACCTCGGCCATCAGGAGCGGCTCACCGAGCTGCTCTGCGAGGCCGTTCCCGCCCTCACCGACCTGCCCGCGGACGTGCCCGCCTATCTCGAAACCGTCCTCGGCGTGCCGGTGGTGCTCACCGCGCACGGCCCGAAGCGATCCGATCGCACGCTACGGGTGCCCGCTGAGGCATGATTGTCCACTTGTGGAGCAACAGTCCGCGGTATCCATCGATGTCATCGCCCTGCGCTACGGGCCCGATGACCCCGTCCCCACCCTCGGGGTGGCCCCCCGGGCGTGGGAGCCGTTCGCCGGTGAGCTGGCCCTGCCCGGCGTGCTGCTCGGCCGCGGCGAGCGCCTGGACGCGGCAGCGCGCCGCGCGGTCCACACCAAACTCGGGGTGCCGGCGGAGGCGATCCTGGCGGTCGGCCAGCTCGCGACCTTCGACGAGCCGAACCGCGATCCCCGCGGCCCGACCCTGTCGATCGCGATGTGGGCGGTCATCGGCGACCACGACGCCGACGATGCCCGATGGCCGTCCTTCGACGACGTCCCGCCCCTGGCGTTCGATCACAACCGCATCCTCGGCACGGCCCGCTCCCTCTTCGCCGACATGCTCTGGAAGAACCTGACATTCACCCGCCCCCTGATCGGCGAACACTTCCCAGCGACCCGCGCGGTGGACCTGACCGCCGCCCTCACCGGCGACCGCCCCGACCCCGGGAATCTGAACCGCACCCTCGCCGCCCTCCCCGGCCTGTCCCGCACCGGCGAACGCGTGCGCGTGAAGGCTACCGGCCGGCCCGCCGCGCTCTGGGCTTTCGACCGGGAGTGACGGCGGGGGTGCGCTCGCACGGTGGACCGTCGTCACCAGCACGACTGTCCACCACGGCGGTTACCCGATAGCGTCCACCGCGATAGCAGCTGGATTCGAGCAGGGGGAGACCGTGCGCAAGAACGCCGTTCGTACCGCCACCGTCAGTGCACTCGCTTCGGCCGGGGTGATCGCCGCCTGCCTGCTGCCGGGGCAGGCGCACGCCGCGGCGAACGAATCGATCGGGGGCGGAATCGATCTGGGGTCCATCGGGGCGCCCGACAGGCTGGACAACGACAGCGTCGGCCGGGGAATCACCCTGATCCTGCGGGACAGCTACGGCATCGACGACGTCACCGATATTGCTTGCCCCGAACGGATGCTGGTCACGCCCGGCTCCGAATACCTGTGCACGGTGAACGTCGCGGGTGCGCCGAAGAATGTCACGATCCGGATCGTGGACCTGGACGGAACCTACGAGGTCGGGCGACCCGAGTAGGCGTTTTCATTCGGGGCGGCCCACGCCCGGCCGAACTCTCGCCGGGATGGCCGTGACCGGATCACGCTCGCCGTCAGAGAGGTTGGCGCAGAACCGATTCCACCAGCTGACGGATCGCCGTCCGCAGGCGGTCGACCTCGTCCGCCCGGACCATGGCCCGGGCCACTTCCGAGCCGACGGAGCTGAACAGGAGACGGCCGGCAGCCTGGGCGTCGAGGTCGGGCCGCGCCTCACCCAGAAGAACGGTGATGTGGTCGTCCCAGGTGGCATGGAACTCTGCCGTGCGGGGATGGGGTGGCATCGCAGACCCGGTGTAGGCGGCCATCAGCTCGACATTGTCGGCCATCATGAGTGTCATCGCGTCGAAAAAGGCGAGCAGACGATCGGGAGCGGGGGCGCCGGGACCCAGCGGCGGCGGGCCGGAAGCTATTGCGGCCATGAGGGTTTCGGCGGGCTCGGCCACCAGGGCGTAGAGCAGGCCCGAGCGGCTGCCGAAGCGGTGGAAGATCGTGCCCTTGCCGACGCCGGCGGCCGCGGCGACCCGATCCATCGTCAGCGCCTCGGCGCCGTGCTCGGCGAGCAGCGTGCGGGTGGCGTCGAGGATGGCGCGCCGGTTGCGCGCGGCGTCGGCACGCTCTTTCGGCTTTTCAGCGGGCATCTCTCCACTTTCGTCGGTACCGGTCCGCGACGGCGCCCGCACAGGCTCGCACGCGCGCACCGTCCCGCGGATTATGCCGGGCTCGCGCATGCCGCCGACCGATGGGCGCGGGGCCTGCGTGACCGAACCGCTCGGCAGCACACTCCCGTTGACAACTTGACCGTCGGTCCATATCGTCTCCTGCGTATATTGACCGCTAGTCAAGTTAGGATCTCACATGCAGGCAATCGTCATGACCGCGACCGGTGGACCCGAGGTGCTCGAGGTGCGCGACGTCTCCGCGCCCCGGCCGCAGCGCGGAGAAGTGCTGGTGCGCACCGAGGCGATCCCCGTGCTGTTCCCGGAGACCATGCTGCGCGCGGGCGCGTTCCCCATGCCCGCCCCGCTGCCCCTGGTCTTCGGCACCCAGGCCGCGGGCGTGGTCACCGAACTCGGCCCGGACACCGACCCCGCCCTGCTCGGCAGGCGAGTACTGGTGGCCAGCAACAGTTTCGGAACCTACGCCGAACAGGTCTGTGCCCCAGCCGAATCCGCGGTGCTCATTCCGGACGGCCTGACCGCCGAGGCCGCGGCCGCGGTGTCCATGAGCGGCTCGGTGGCCCTGCCGCTGCTCGAGACCGCCCGCCTGACCGGCACCGAAACCGTCCTCATCGAAGCCGCCGCGACCGGCGTCGGCGCCTATCTCACCCAGCTCGCCAAGGAGTTCGGCGCGGCCCGGATCATCGCCACGGCGGGCGGCCCGGCCAAGGCCGACCTCGCCCGCGCGAACGGCGCGGACGAAGTGATCGATCACAACGACCCCGAGTGGCCCCGCCGCCTGCGCGAGCTCCTCGGCGACACCACCCTCGACGTGGTCTTCGACTCGATCGGCGGCGAATCCGCCACGGCCCTACTCGATCTCATGACCCCCCTGCGCGGCCACCTGCTCAGCTACGGCTGGCTCAGCGGCGCACCCGCCCAGGTCACCGCCATGGACCTGATCATGCGCGGCCTGACCCTCACCGGCTGCTCCGGCCCGGCCTGGCTGGCCGGGGTCGCCGCGGCCCGCACCGCCGTCCTCGCCCGCGCCGCGACCGGCGCCCTCACTCCCCTGGTGGACCGCGTGCTGCCCCTCGATCAGGCGGCCCGCGCCCATCAGCTGATCGCCGACCGAGCCGTCAAGGGAACCATCGTCCTTCACCCCCGCGGTTAGCCCCTTTCCGGGGACCAGCTCGGGGCCGCACGGGTCTTCCGGCCCGTGCGGCCCCGCCGCGCGCGAACCCGGGACCGGGGCACACCCGCCTCGGGACCCGGACAGTCCAAGCTTGCCGAACCCGGCCCGGGCACACAGCGCGCAGACCCGACCCGCTCCCGGGCACCCGAGTCGGGGGATATCGGTCGTGCCGGACGGAATGCCCGAATATCCCGCCGGCCGCGCATAGAGTGCGTACCAGCGACAGCAGTGTCGAATCACGAGTCCGGAAGCGAGGCCCCGATGGGCAGCTCGAAGATCGTTCTCATTACCGGCACCTCCTCGGGTATCGGGCTGGCCGCCGCGGTCGCGGCGGCCGATGCCGGATGGCACACGGTGGCGACCATGCGCGACACCGGGCGCGGTGACGACTTACGGGCGGCGGCCGAGCGGGCCGGGGTCACCGAGCGCTTACAGATCGAGGAACTCGATGTGACCGAACCGGATTCGATCGCGAGCTGCTTGAAGAAGGTCGTCGCCGAGCACGGGCGGCTCGACGCGGTGGTCAACAACGCGGGCGCGGGCTTCGTGGGCACCGTCGAGCAGATGGGCATGGACGTCATCCGGAAGTCCATGGAGGTCAACTACTTCGGCGTCGTGGAGGTCACCCGGGCGGCCATGCCGCTGCTGCGTGAATCCGGCGGCCGGATCATCACCGTGACCAGCGTCGGCGGCGTGATCGGGCAGCCGTTCAACGAGGCGTACTGCGCGGCCAAGTTCGCCGTGGAGGGGTTCATGGAATCCCTCGCTCCGGTGGCGGCCACGGTCGGCGTCCAGATCTCGGTGGTCGAACCCGGCGCGGTGGCAAGCGAATTCATCGCGGGCCAGCAACTCGACATCCCGGCGATGATCGCCGCGGCGGGCCCGTACGCGCCGGCGCTGAAGCACTATGTCGAACGCACCGTGGGGGCGTTCCGGAACGCTCAGACCTCCGAGGAGGCGGCCGCGCCCATCATCGCGACCCTGACCGCGGAAGAACCCGCGTTCCGGGTGCAAACCTCGTCCTGGGCACGCGGATTCACCGGGGTGAAACTCGCCGACCTGGACGGCTCGGCGGTGCAGATGGTCACCGCGGGCTGGGTGGAGGAACACCAGCACCACCACTGAGAATCAGCCGGTGATCTCCCACTCGTACACGGTGAGTTCGGACGCGCCGGTCGTGTGAATGGGATCGGTGAAAACCAGATCCCGTGCGGCGTCTAGCGATTCGGCGAGAATGACGTACGCGCCACCGGACCCGTCGGTGAACTTGCCGGTCTCGACCAATTGGCCGTTGGCGCGAACGACCTCGAGCCATTCGCGATGCGGCTGCGCCACGGACGAATCGAAGCGCGGGGTGCGCATGGCCAGAACCAAATACTTGCGCACCCTGCGCTTCTCCTTCGCTACTGCTGTTCGTCGCCCGCGCGCGGTGCGCGCGTGGCGGCGGCCGCGGCCCGCACCTGCGGAGCCACCGTCACCACCTGGCCGAGCACCCCGTTGATGAACGAGGGGGAATCGTCGGTGGACAGCTCCTTGGCCAGCTCCACCGCCTCGTCCACGGCCACCACGGGCGGGACGTCGTTGGCGTGGAACAACTCCCACACCGCCACCCGCAGAATGGCGCGGTCCACGGCGGGGAGCCGGGGCAGCGTCCAATCCTGCAGATAGGACTCGATGGTGCCGTCCACCCGGTCCAGATCGTCGGCGACGCCTTCGACCAGCACCCGGGTGTACGGATTCACCGGGGCCACCGAATCGTCACGCACCGAGAGCGACACGCGTTCGGCGAGCAGCTCGGCGGGATCGATATCCCGAGCTTCGGCCTCGAAGAGCAGATCCACGGCACGGCGGCGCGCCTTGTGCCGTGCACCGAGCTTCTTGAAGCCCGGCTTCTTGTCCTGGGGCTGATTGGCCACGGTCACCATTCTCCGCGCGTCAGGAGTTGACGCGGGAGATGTAGGAGGCGTCGCGCGTATCGACCTTGAGCTTGTCGCCCACGTTGATGAACAGCGGGACCTGGATCTCGGCGCCGGTCTCGATGGTGGCGGGCTTGGTGCCCGCGCTCGAGCGGTCGCCCTGCAGGCCCGGCTCGGTGTGGGTGACGACGGCCTCGATGGAGACCGGGAGCTCGACGAACAGCGCCTCGCCCTCGTGCATCGCGATCTGCACGCCCATGTTCTCCAGCAGGAAGCCCGCGCTCTTGCCCAGCAACTGCTCGCCCAGATGAATCTGGTCGTAGGTGTCGCCGTCCATGAAGATGTAGTCCGAGCCGTCGTGGTACAGGAAGGTCATGTCGCGACGATCGACGGTCGCGGTCTCCACCTTGACGCCGGCGTTGAAGGTCTTGTCGACGACCTTGCCGGACACGACGTTCTTCAGCTTGGTGCGCACGAAGGCGGGACCCTTACCGGGCTTCACATGCTGGAACTCGACGATCTGCTGCAGCTGATTGTCGATCTTCAGCACGAGGCCGTTCTTGAAGTCGCTGGTATCCGCCACTGTCCTCGGATCTCCTGTTCTCGTTTTCCATTCACGGCTCGCCGTGCTGGCAAACCGACGTCATTCGACGACGGTAAGGTCTTTGCTGGTGCGGGTGAGCAGCTCCGGGCCCCCTTGGCGAACCACGAGCGTATCCTCGATCCGGACTCCGCCACGGCCGGGGAAATACACACCTGGCTCGACGGTCACCGCCACGCCATCGAGAAGTGTACCCGTGCCCGTTTTGGCGAGTCCGGGCGCTTCATGGATCTGCAGTCCGACCCCGTGTCCGAGGCCGTGCACGAACAGCGCCCCGTGGCCCGCCGCCTCGATCACCGACCGCGCGGCCCGATCCACCGCCCGGGTCGACGCGCCCGGCGCGAGTGCATCGCATCCGGCCCGCTGAGCAGCGTGAACCAGATCGTAGATCTCTCGCTGCCAGTCCGAGGGCTGCCCGAGGACATAGGTGCGGGTCATGTCGGAGTGATACCCGGCGACCGTCGCGCCGAAATCGAGTTTCACGAAGTCGCCGGCGGCCAGTACGGCCTCGGTCGGACGATGATGCGGCACGGCCGAATTCGCGCCCGCGGCCACGATGGTCTCGAAGGAGACCGCGTCCGCGCCGTGCTCGAACATCAGCCATTCCAGGTCCCGGGCGACCTGGCGTTCGGTGCGGCCGGGACGGATGCCGCCACGTTCCAGCAATACCGCCAGCGCCGCATCGGCGGCGTCGCAGGCCCGGCGCAGCAACTCCACCTCGACCGCGTCCTTGACCATGCGCAGCTGTTCCACCAGACCCGCGACCGGAACCAGATCCAGGCCGCAGCCCTGATTCACGAAACCGCGATGCTGGTCGACGGTCACGACGTGACTCTCGAACCCGACCCGTCCGGTCTGCCACTCCCCCGCGATCTCGATGACCCGGCGGGCGCTGGCGCGATTGATCTCCGCGCGCAGATCCGGGGCCTGCTCGCCGACCTGGGTGATGTACCGGCCGTCGGTGCACAGCACGGTGCGGTCCTCGCCGCTGTCCCAGGCGTACACCAGCAGCGCGGCATTGGAACCGGTGAATCCGGTGAGGTACCTGATATTGATCAGATCGGTCACCAGCAGAGCGTCGACGCGGTTCTCGACCAGCAGGTTCCGCAGGTTGGCCCGGCGCACCGCGTAGTCGGGGCGACCGGCCGGATCGTGGTCAGCACACATGCGTCAAAGCTACCGCTGACACACGGCAACACGGACATGCAACACGTCAATCGGGGTGTAGGCGAAACCTCGGGTGTTCACATGCCAAGGGGTTGTCCACATTTCGCGATCCGCGGCGCCGGGCGGGCCGGATTCGGAGCAGGCTCGACGCATGGAGATCGCGGGGCTGGTCGTATTCACCCTCTGGTGCGCGGTGCTGAGCCGGATCGATCTGCGCGAGCGGCGGCTGCCCAACGCGCTCACCGCACCGGGGGTGGCCGGGGTGCTCGGCTACGGGTTCCTGCAGGGCCGAGCCGGGACAGCGGCGCTCGGGGCGCTGCTGCTGGTCTGTCCTTATCTACTGGTTCATCTCTGCGCGCCGGCCGCGCTCGGCGCCGGAGATGTGAAACTCGCCGCTGGTCTGGGCGCGGCCACCGCGCTCGGCGGAGCGCACGCGTGGGTGTGGGCGGCCCTGGCCGCGCCCGCGCTCACCACCGCCGCGAGCCTCGCGCCGGCGCTCGTACAGGCCGCTCGACCACGGGATTCCCCGCTTTCGACGATCGCGGACCGCACGGTGCCGCACGGCCCGGCGATGTGCGCGGCGAGTTTGCTGGCACTGGTCTCCGCAGCGTGAACGGGTCGCCGCCGGGGCCCGGGTTCGGGCTCGCGCCGGACCTGCATGTCCGGGTAACGGGATTCCCATGGAAAGATGTATTCCGTGTTGCGCTGGATAACTGCCGGGGAATCCCATGGTCCTGCTCTTGTCACGATCCTCGAGGGGATGGTGGCCGGAGTCGAGGTGAGCTCTGCCGATGTTGCCGCACAGTTGGCGCGGCGCCGACTCGGCTACGGCCGTGGCGCGCGGATGAAGTTCGAGGCCGACGCGGTCACCCTCGTCGGTGGCGTGCGGCACGGTCGCACCATGGGCGGACCGGTCGCGGTCGAGGTCGCGAACTCCGAGTGGCCCAAGTGGACCCAGGTCATGTCCGCCGATCCGGTGGACGCCGACGAGCTCGCCGAGCTCGCGCGCAATGCCCCGCTCACCCGTCCGCGCCCGGGCCACGCCGACTACTCGGGCATGCTCAAGTACGGCTTCGACGATGCCCGCAACGTCCTCGAGCGCGCCAGCGCCCGCGAGACAGCCGCGCGCGTCGCGGCGGGCACCGTCGCCAAGAACTTCCTGCGCCAGGCGCTCGGGGTCGAGGTCATCTCGCACGTGATCTCGATCGGCACGGCCGCCGACACCACCGGCTTCGTGCCCTCTGCCGCCGATCTGGCCGCCATCGACGAGAGCCCGGTGCGCGCGTTCGACAAGACCGCCGAAGCGGCCATGATCGCCGAGATCGAGGCCGCCAAGAAGGACGGCGACACCCTCGGCGGCGTCGTCGAGGTCGTCATCGACGGTCTGCCCGTCGGCCTGGGCTCGTTCACCAGCGGTGAGGCGCGCCTGGATTCGCGACTCGCGGCCGCGCTCATGGGCATTCAGGCCATCAAGGGCGTCGAGGTCGGCGACGGGTTCGAGACCGCTCGCCGCCGCGGCAGCCAGGCCCACGACGAGATGAAGCCCGGCCCCGACGGCGTGCTCCGCTCGACCAACCGCGCGGGCGGGCTCGAGGGCGGCATGACCAACGGCGAGGCGTTGCGCGTGCGCGCCGCCATGAAGCCGATCTCCACCGTGCCCCGCGCGCTGGCCACCGTCGACATGTCGACCGGTGACGAAGCCGTCGCCATCCATCAGCGCTCGGACGTGTGCGCGGTACCCGCCGCCGGTGTGGTCGCCGAGGCCATGGTGGCGCTCGTCGTCGCGCAGGCCGTGCTGGAGAAGTTCGGCGGCGACTCGCTGGCCGAGACCGTCGACAACGTCACCAGCTATGTGAAGCGAATCAACGCGCGCCCGCACGTTCCCTCGGGCAACGCGCCACAGTGACAGAGGCAGCCGACCAGCGGCCGCCGAGTGTGGTGCTGGTCGGTCCGCCCGGCGCGGGCAAGTCGACGATCGGCCGCAAGCTCGCCCGCGAACTCGGCGTGGACCTCTATGACACCGACGCCGGGATCGAGGAGGAGACCGGGCGCACCATTCCCGAGATCTTCGCTCAGGACGGCGAACCCGAATTCCGCCGCATCGAGGAAGAGGTGGTGCGGGCCGCGGTGCTGGCCGGGCACGGCATCGTCTCGCTCGGCGGCGGTTCGGTGCTCTCGGACGCCACCCGCGAACTGCTGCGCGGGCGCACCGTCGTCTACCTGGAAATCAGTGTGGGCGAAGGACTTCGGCGCACCGGGGCCAGCACCAACCGTCCCCTGCTGAACGGCGACGATCCCGCCGCCAAGTACCGCGAGCTCATGAAGATCCGCCGCCCGCTGTACCGCGAGGTGGCCTCGGTGCGTGTGCGCACCGACGGCCGCAGCCCGGGTCGCGTGGTGCGGATGATCCTGGGCAAGCTCGGCCTGGAGTCCACCCTCCCGCCCGAGGAACTCGTCATCGAGCTGCCCACCCCCGCCACCGAGGCCGGCGCGTCCACCCGTTCCCGCTCACGCCGGCGTCGCCGGCGCGGGCGGGGTCGCGGGGATTCGCAGCAGGCGGCCACCGCGACCGCCGCCGAACGGGATTCGGCGGACTCGACGGCGAATCCGACGTCCGCCGGCGACGGCACCGGGGCTCCGGCGCCGGGCAAGGGCGAGACCCCGTCGCGCCGCCGACGCGGCCGCGGACGGGGCCGCAAGTCACAGGCGGCGGCGAACGGCGGCACGCCCCGGGCGGCCGACGGCACCCGCCCGGGTGCTGAAACCGGTTCGGCGACAGCATCACCCGGTACGGCAGGGTCCGGCCTGGGTTCGGCCGGTGTCGTGCCGGAAACCGCTCCCGGGTCGAGCGCGGCCACCGGTTCCGGCGTGGCTGCGCATGCAGGTGCGGCCGCGCGTTCAGCCATCACCCCCGCGGGATCCGGCTCCGCCGAGCCGGTCACCACATCGGGCGCCGGCACCGCGGACGGCACCGTACCCACCGGCGATTCCACGGCCGGACGCGGCCGCCGCTCCCGCCGCCGGGGCCGCCGCCCGGCCGGACCCGCGGGTTCGGCCGCACCGCACGCGGACAGCACCCCCTCGGGCGCCGCACCCGGAAACCCCGGTACCGC
The DNA here is from genome assembly GCF_042799795.1 of Nocardia sp. NPDC057668. NCBI lineage: Bacteria > Bacillati > Actinomycetota > Actinomycetes > Mycobacteriales > Nocardiaceae > Nocardia > Nocardia sp. NPDC057668. The sequence continues at coordinate 1,017,893 of NZ_JBHVIC010000001.1, forward strand.
AGCGGGTTCGGGCTCGAGTGACAACCCCGGCGGCGCGGTCGCCCAGGCGCATCCGGGCACCGGCCGGTCCGGAACCCCCGGCTCAGGGAGCGAGGCCGCTTCCGCATCGGACGCCTCGGGCCGCTCGTCGGTTACCCCCACGCCGCACCGGCCCGGCGCAGGGTCCGGTACCCCCGCATCGGGTTCGGCCGCCCCGGCCGCGGAGTCGGGCGCCCACGCCGATTCCGGCGGCGCGCAACCGAACTCGGTCGCACCGGCCACGCCCGGCGCCGGCCGATCCCGGCGCGCCAGAGCCCGGCGGGCCCGAGCGCGGGCGCGGGCCAACGGCGAGCAGACACCAGACACACCTTCACAAGAATCGGAGCAGCATCCATGAGCGAGCCGACCCGCATCGAGGTCCGCACCGCAGACCCGTATCCGGTGATCATCGGCCGGGGCCTGCTGGGCGACCTGGTCGAGGAGGTCACCGGGCGGAACGGCGTGCGCACCGTCGCGATCTTCCATCAGCCGCCGCTGGCCGAGACCGCCGAGGTGGTGCGTAAGGCGCTCGCGGACAAGGGGATCGACGCGCATCGCATCGAGATCCCGGACGCCGAGGCCGGCAAGGACCTGCAGGTCGCCGGTTTCTGCTGGGAGGTGCTGGGCCGGATCGGGCTGACCCGCAAGGACGCCATCATCAGCCTCGGCGGTGGCGCGGCCACCGACCTGGCCGGATTCGTGGCCGCCACCTGGATGCGCGGCGTGGCCATCGTGCACGTGCCGACCACCCTGCTGGCCATGGTGGACGCGGCCGTCGGCGGCAAGACCGGCATCAACACCGAGGCGGGCAAGAACCTGGTCGGCTCCTTCCACGAGCCCGCCGCCGTGCTGGTGGACCTGGCGACCCTGGAAACCGTGCCGCGCAACGAGATCGTCGCGGGCATGGCCGAGATCATCAAGGCGGGTTTCATCGCCGACCCGGTGATCCTCGAACTGATCGAGCGCGATCCCGAGGCCGCGCTGGATCCGACCGGCACGGTGCTGCCCGAGCTCATCAGCCGGGCCATCCAGGTCAAGGCCGACGTGGTCGCCGCCGACCTCAAGGAATCGGATCTGCGCGAGATCCTGAACTACGGCCACACCCTCGGCCATGCCATCGAGCGCCGCGAGCGCTACCGCTGGCGGCACGGTGCGGCCGTGTCGGTGGGCCTGGTCTTCGCCGCCGAGCTCGGCCGCCTGGCCGGTCGCCTCGACGATGCCACCGCCGAGCGCCACCGCGCGGTGCTGGAAAGCGTCGGCCTGCCGACCACCTACGACGCCGACGCGCTCCCCCAGCTGATGGACAGCATGCAGGGCGACAAGAAGACCCACTCGGGCGTCCTGCGCTTCGTGGTCCTGGACGGCCTCGCCAAGCCCGGCCGCCTCGAGGGCCCGGACCCCTCCCTCCTGGCCGCCGCCTACTCCGCGATCGCCCGCGAGGGCAATCCGACGAGCGGCGCGATCCTGCTGTAGGCCCCGAACCCCCCGCCCGGCAACAAGTCCGGCCAACCCGAACGCCCGCGACCACTGTGGTCGCGGGCGTTCGCGTACCGCTACACAACCGGAACCGCACGGTCGCCAGGTCGCACAATCGCCACACTACGCAGCTGTCAGGCTCCGTAGCCGCCACACCGCGTAGCTGTCTGGCCGCGTAGCTGCCGGGTCGCGTAGCCGGTGGGCCGCGTACCGCGCGTTCACGCTGGTACAGCTCGGATTCAGAATTCATTTGGAATAGATCATTCCGTTCTGTTACAGTCATGGAGCGCGGGCGGAACGACCGCCGCGCATGAAGGGAAATCTCATGTTCTTCGTTGTCGGCGCCACCGCTCACTTCGGCCGTCAGGCCGTGGACGCCCTGCTGGCCGCGGGACAGCCGGTGCGCGCGCTCACCCGTCGCCCGGAATCGGCCGGGCTGCCCGCGGGCGCGGAGGTCGTGGTGGGCGACCTCACCTCGGAAGAGTCGCTGGTGCAGGCGCTTTCGGGCGTGGAGGCGATCTTCCTGGTGCTGCCGTATCAGATGGACGTCGCACCCCTGGTGGCCGCGGCGCGGCGAACGGGCGTGCGGCGCATCGTGTTCCTGTCCTCGGGCGCGGTGGTCGACGGCAGCGCGACCCAGCCCGACGTGATCGCGCAGTACCACCGCGACGTGGAACTCGCGATCGAGGAGTCGGGCATCGAGTGGACGTTCCTGCGCCTGCTGTTCCCGGCCATCAACTCGCTGACCTTCGCCATGCAGCTGGCGGGCGGCGACGTGATCCGGGCGGCCTACGGGCAGGCGTCCGCGTCGGTCGTGCACGAGAACGACGTGGCCGAGGTGGCCGCGGCGGTGCTTCCGGGCGGACACGCCGGCAAGGTCTACGACCTCACCGGCCCGGCTTCGCTCACCCAGGTCGACCAGGTCGCGATTCTCGGTGCGGCACTGGGCCGTCCGCTGGTCTTCGAGGAGCTGGACGACGCCCCGGTGCGGGCGCAGATGGCGAACTTCATGGATCCGGCGTTCATCAACGCGCTGTTCGACCTGATGGCGGCGACCGTCGGCAAGCCGGCCCAGGTCAATTCCGTGGTCGAGGATCTGACCGGCCACGCCCCGCGCGGCTACGCCGAATGGGTCACCGACCACCTCGCCGACTTCTCCTGATCACCGCCGAGCCGATCACCCGCCGGACCGGCCGGTGATCGTACGCCCCACCGCGCATCGATCGCGGTGGGGCGCAGGCGGTTGCACCACCGACCCGACCTGGTGCGCACCCGCACCGGCACGGCTCGAACCCGGCGAGAACCACCCGGCTCGATACCGGGAACGGACGCTCCTCAGGCGCGCGCGAACCGGGCCCGAGCCCGTCGAATCGCACTGGACCACAGCACTTTCGACCCGTTCAGAAACTCTCCCCCGAGCTCGCGGGGCGTGGCCAGATCCTTCGTCAGGCGCGCGGCGGCCTGCTTCGTCTGCGCCGTCGCCTTGCTCGGGTGGCCGCTGTCGTACGGCGGCTGCGGGTCGTACTCGATCGCCAACTGCACCGCCCGGGCACGATCGGGCCCGGCCATTTCGCCGATCAGCCACAGTCCGAGATCGATCCCGGCCGAGACGCCGGCGGCGGTCACGATCTTGCCCGACCGCACGATCCGCTTGTCGCGCTGCGGTTTCGCGCCGAGCCCGGTGAGCAGCGACTGGGCGGCCCAGTGCGATGTCGCGGGCTGCCCGTCCAGCAGGCCCGCGGCGGCCAGGATGAGCGATCCGCTGCATACCGACAGGGTCCAGGTGGTGTGTTCGTGCACGCGCCGCAGCCACGCCAGCACCTTCTCGTCGGCGGCGGTGGCCATGGTGGCCGGAATCGACCCGCCCACCAGCACGATGTCGGGCGCGGGCGTCTCGTCCAGCGAATGCGTCGCGGCCAGCACGAGCACCCCGCTGTCGGTGGTGATTGGCCCGGGCTCGTGCCAGACGAAACGAATCTCCGCGCCCGGCAACCCACGCAGGACGTCGTACGGGCCGATCGAATCCAGGGCCGTCATGCCCGGGTAGGCCAGGATGGCGATCTGAATGCGGTCGGGCTGCGGCGAAGTGCCGGTCATCAATGCCTCCGGGCGGTCGGTGCGCGAACTCGTTTCGCTCGCTCATCGACGCTATGGCGTGCGACCCCGCCGCCCCAGTGGCATTGGCGACAGCTTTCGCTGGATTCTCGCCGCCACCCGTATGTTCGGATTCGTGCACACGGTGGCGGTCCTGGCGCTCGATGGCGTGATCCCCTTCGACCTGGCAACGCCGGTCGAAGCCTTCGGCCGGGCTCGCCTGCCCGGCGGCCGGCCGTGCTATCGGGTGCTGGTCTGCGCCGAGCGGCCCGAGGTCGAGACCGGGACCTTCACCCTGCGCGCCCCCCGCGGCCTGGACGCACTGACCGCGGCGGACACCGTCATCATTCCGGGTATCGCCCAACCCACCGCGCCCCTGTCGCCGGACTCCCGGGCCGCTCTCATCGCGGCCGCCGCGCGGGGCGCACGGATCGCCTCCATCTGTTCGGGCGCTTTCCCGTTCGCCGCCACCGGTCTACTCGACGGCTTGCGCGCGACCACCCACTGGATGGCGGCCGAACTCCTCGCGGCCCGGCATCCGGCGATCGAAGTCGATCCCAACGTGCTCTACGTCGACAACGGTCAGTTCCTCACCTCCGCCGGAGCTGCCGCCGGAGTCGACATGTGCCTGCACCTGATTCGCCGCGACCACGGTTCGGCCGTGGCCGCCGACGCCGCCCGCCAGGCGGTCATGCCGCTCGAACGCGAAGGCGGCCAGGCGCAGTTCATCCCGCACGATCACACGCCGATTCCGACGGGCGCCGCCCTGGAGCCGACCCTGCTCTGGATTCAGGAAAACCTTTCCCGCCCGCTGACACTCGCCGATATCGCCGCGCACGCCGGTGTCAGCGCCCGCACCCTGCTGCGCCGCTTCACCGACCAGACCGGTAGCACACCCCTGCAATGGGTCCACCGCGCCCGCGTCCGCCGCGCCCAACAGCTCCTCGAAACCAGCTCGGACTCGGTCGAACTCATCGCCGACCGGGTCGGCTTCGGCTCCCCCGCGGGCTTCCGCGAACGCTTCAAACGCACGACCGGCGTGAGCCCCCACGCCTACCGCCGCGCTTTCCGCTGACTGTCCGCCGATGCGTGCGATCGAATGCCACACCGCCGGAGTCATTGTGGCGCGGGTCAGTTGGCGCGCAGCAGCGGCTGGGTCGAGCAGCGGAACGCCCCGCCGAACAGCCGGGACACCGAGAAGTCGATGTACTCCACGGCGATGCCGCGGTGTTGCAGTTCCTTTCCGACCCGGGCGAATTCGGGATCGGTGATGTAGGTGTGCTCGTCGATGGGCAGGCCGTTGGTGGCCATGGCCGCGGCCTCCTCCTCGCTGACCTCGATCACTTCCCAGCCGCGCAGGGGTGCGGGCAGCCCGCCGGGGAGCCGGTCGGGGCAGGCGATCAGCAGGCCGTCGCGGACCAGGCCGAGCGCGCAGTCCAGGTGCAGCACGTGCGGTGGGAGGCGGACCGGAATCACGGTCAGCCCGAAGGGTTCCAGGTATTTCGCGAGCCAGCGGCCGCCGAGTTCGTCGGTGGCCATGCCCGAATGACCCACCAGGACATACTCGCCCAGCACCAGCACGTCGCCGCCCTCGAGGAACGGGCCCGGTCCCGGGTGGCCCAGGGGCGCTTTGCCCGGCTGCAACAGCGACACGTATGCCGCGGCGGACGGCAGCACCCGCTCGAGCAGCAGATCCCGGCTCGGCAGCACCTCCATGCGCCGGTGCGGGAATTGCAGCACCCCTTCGATGACGTGGTCGGCCACGGTGAACCAGGGATCGCGGACGAAGAAGTTCGCGTACCCCGTCTGCCCCGCGGCCGCCTTCTCGTCATCGGTGAACAGTCGCGGCCGCAGCACCTCCACCCCGTGCCGTTCCAGCACGACCGCGAGTTCGTCGCGCTCGGCCTCCCACCGGATCTGCTTCTCGGGGTAGACCGCACCGAAGTCCCGCCCCCAGACCGCTTCCAGGATCTCGACGGCGCCGGCCTCCACCGGCATCGAATGCCCGAGGATTGCCGCACTGTCCGGAGCCCGGAATTCACTCCGCGAGACGACCACGGTGCGCAACGGCGCGAACTCACTCTCGACGCGTACGTTCGACGTTTCGGCAGCCATGGAATCGGACCCTAACTCGCTGAGCAGACTCATCTCCACCCTGCGAAACAGGCCGCATACGCGCCAGAAACAGCACCCTAGCGGGCGATACTCATCGCGCTGTTATCTCCGCTTCCCCGCGAAGCTATCGATTAGCAATGCGGAGTAGAGCCGATCGTTATCAATGCGGTGGCCCCGGGCACATGACCTCTGGCACAGCCCGGCCGCAGGGAGACGCGTACCCCCGGCGTCGATTGCCGATCAGTCGCCGGAATAAGCGAGCGAGCCCTCAGAACAATCCGCGAATGTGCGGCCGCCCGTCGGACCAGCGCTCGTTCGTGAACGCGGCCAGCCGCCCTTCCGCCTTCGGATGCCCCGCCGCGATAGCCGCCCGGAACAATTCCACCGCCGCCTCGGGATCGAGCACCTCGTATGCGACGGCGAGGCTGTACGCGCTGTGCATCTCCCCGGCGTCCGCGCCGCGCTGCCACCACGTCCGGTACTCGTCCCCGTAGTCGAACTTGCCGCGATCCACGAACAGCAGACTGCCGACGTTGTACATGGCCTTCACATCGCCCGCCGCGGCCGACACGCGGTAGAACTCGATGGCCTCGCGCGTATCCCCGCGCTGCTCCAGCAGATGCGCGAGGTTGAACGCCGCGTCGGTGTCACCGGCCGCCGCACCCGCGCGAAACCAGCGCTCGCTGTCCCCAGGCCGGGCCTGACTGTCCGCGAGCAATCCGAGATTGAACATCGCCGCCGCGTGGCCGGCCGCCGCGGCCCGCTCCCACCACCCCTCGGCGCCCGCCTCGTCGCCGCGCTCGACGGCGATCAGTCCGAGCCGGGACAGCGCCGGTCCGTACTCGCTCGCCGCGAGCTCCTCGAACAGCCGCACGGCCGCGGCCGTGTCACCCTGCCGCTCGAGCGCGTCGGCCCGTTCGAACGCCTCGTTCATCGCCACACCCACTGTCCCCCGGCCCCTTTCGATCGCTGTCCGCGCCGAGGATACCGGCGCGCACGACTCCCGGAAACGCCGAACGCCACGGCGGGCGTCCCACCGTGGCGTTCCGATCGAAGCCGGAGTCTCAGACCGAGGCCGATTCCTTGTTCAGCACGACCGTGTCGGCGGAGGCATTGGTGTTGCCCTTGGACTCGCGCCCGGCCAGGTAGCGGCCGATGGTCACGCCGATCATGCCCGGCACGAAGATCATCAGGATGATGAAGGACGCGCCCGAGCTGACCTCGAAGAGCAGCCCGTTGTCGCCCAGATCGAACTTGGGCGCGAAGTCGAGGATCCAGGAGACCACGCCGCTGCCGATGCCACCGACGACGCCGGCCTTGAGCCAGCGCATGGTGAGGTCGGCGCCGCGCTCGGGATCGGGGTTGGCGCGGCGGTCGGCGCGGCCGTCCAGCACACCCCAGCCCACGACGGCGGCGAGCAGCACGACCAGGCACAAGATCCGCATCCAGGCGCCATTGGTCGGCCAGTAAATCATCGCCAGGCCGAGCACGGTCCGGAGCACTACGGTCAGCGCTCCCAAAGCCACGGCGCGCAACACCCACGCATTCATGATGATCACCTTAACCTGCGAACCGGTCCACGGAATTGAAACTCGTTCCAGAACTTTAGCCGGTTTCGCCGGGATCGGACGCGCGGGGCGCCCGCGACCGGGCCCGATGGCCGCGCACGCTGCTACAAAGACTGGGTGAGCATCGAAGCCGTCGCCCTGCTGCAGGACCCGATTCGCCGGCGCCTGTACGACCACGTCGCGGCCGCCGATCACGACGTGAGCCGGGACGAGGCCGCCGCGGCGGTGGAGATCAAGCGCCCGCTCGCCGCCTTCCATCTCGACAAGCTCGCCGAGGCCGGACTGCTGGACGCGGTGTTCCGCCGCCCCGACGGCAGGACCGGGCCGGGGTCGGGCCGGCCCGCCAAGTTCTACCGGCGCGCCGACGCCGAATTCGCCGTCCTGCTCCCCGAACGCGACTATCGCACCGTCGCAACGATTCTCGCCGAGGTCGCCGAACATTCGGGACTCGACACGGCCATCGAGGCGGCCGCCGCCGCACACGGCCCACGCCTGGACGGTCGTGAACTGTTCGACGTACTGCGCGAACGCGGCTACGAGCCCTACCTGGACGACGCGCGAATCCGGCTGCGCAACTGCCCCTTCCACCGCCTGGCCGTGGACTTCCCGCCGCTGGTCTGCGGCATGAACCTGGCGCTGCTCGGACCCGTCGCGGCCGAAGCGGGCTGGACCGCGCGGATGGACGCGGCACCGGGCCGGTGTTGCGTATCGTTCTCTAAAACAAGCGATGATTAGTTATAGTCCGGACATGCACCTCGCACAGCTCAACATCGGCCGCATGGTCGCCCCGCAGGGTGATCCGCGCGTGGCCGCGTTCTACGCCGGACTCGATTCGATCAACGCCCTCGCCGAACGCTCCCCCGGATTCGTCTGGCGACTGGTGGACAAGGACTCCAACGACGCGACATCGCTGCGCCCCTACGACGATCCGGACCTGCTCGTGAACATGAGCCTGTGGGAGTCGCGCGAGACCCTGTTCGACTACGTGTACCGCAGCGGCCACATGGATTACATACGTCGCAGGCGCGAGTGGTTCGTCTCGCTGGGCGAGGTCTTCACCGTGCTGTGGTGGGTGCCCGCCGGGCAGCTGCCGACCATCGAGGACGCGATGACCCGGCTGGCGCATCTGCGCGACCACGGCCCGACGCCGTACGCCTTCACCTTCCGGCGCGCGTTCGATCCGGACCCGCACGCGGCGCCGGAGACCCGCGCGCACGCGGCGACGAGCACACCGAACGGACCGCACACGGAGTCCGCGCCACATACCGCCTCCGAGACCGCGTGATCGGCCTCGCCGGCGCACCGGTGGCCGCGCAGTGGCCAGGGCTGGATACGAAAGACGGCGCCGCGATCACGCGACGCCGTCTTGCCTTTCAGCGTTCCACCGAGCGCAGCAGGTGTAGTAGCGCGGCAGGTGCGCAACCCTGCCCGCCGCTCACTCCTGTAGCGCGGCAGCCATTTCCGCACGTGGGGCGGGCTTGCCGGTGAACTGCTCGACCTGCCCGTACGCCTGGTTCAGGAGCATCTCCAGCCCGCTGACCACGGTGTTACCGGCCCGCTGCACCGCCTCCGCGAGCGGGGTCGGCCACGGGTTGTAGATGGCGTCCAGCACCACGGGCGCCTGGGCCACCGCGTCCGCCACGCCCGCCGCACCGGTGGCCGGGACCGTGCTGACCACGGCGTCGACCTCGGCGCACACGAAACCCAGTGCGTCCGCGTCGAAGTCGATGATCTCGGCCGACATCCCCAGGCGCTCGGCCAGTTCGAGGGTGTCGGCCGCGCGGCCCTTGTCGCGCGCGACGATGGTGACCGTGTGCGCGCCCAGTTCGGCCAGGGCCAGCAGCGCCGGTCGCGCGGTGCCGCCCGCGCCGAGCACGACCGCGCGGGCGATCTCCTCGACTCCCGCGCCCTGCAGCGCGCCGCGCACGCCGTCCACGTCGGTGCAGTCCGCGCGCCAGCCGGTCTCGGTGCGCAGCAGCGTATTCGCCGAGCCCACCAGTTCCGCGCGCTCGGTGCGCTCGGCGGCGTACGCGAGCGCGGCGACCTTGCCCGGCATGGTCACCGACAGCCCGACCCATTCCGGGCCGAGGCCGTCGACGAAACCCGGCAGCTGCTCGCCCGTGCACTCGACCCGCTCATAGGTCCAGTTCAGCCCGAGCGCGCGGTACGCCGCCAGATGCAACTGCGGCGACCGCGAATGCGCGATGGGACTGCCCAGCACGGCGGCCTTGCGAACCTCACCGCCCACTGTCGAGGATTCCACTCTGCTGTGCCTTTTCGATGTTGCGCAGATGCTCGCTGTAACTCTCGGTGAACAGGGTGGTGCCCTGCTTGTCGATCGTCACGAAGTACAGCCACGTACCCGGTGCGGGATTCTCCATGGCGCGCAAGGCATCCAGGGACGGCGACGAGATCGGCGTCGCCGGCAGCCCGGCCATGGCGTAGGTGTTCCACGGCGTCTTGCGAGCGCGATCGGCGTCGGTCGTGGCGACCTCGGTCTTGTCGAGCCGGTAGTTGACCGTGGAGTCGAACTGCAACGGCTGATCGACCGCGAGCCGGTTGACGATCACCCGGGCAACCTTGGACATGTCCGGCGGCAACGCCTCACGCTCCACCAGGGACGCGGCCACGAGCATGTCGTACGGGCTCAGCTTGCCCCCGGCCTGCAGCAGTCCGGTCGACTCGTACCGCTGCGCGCTTTCGGAGACCAGCTGCCGCAGCACGCCCTCGGGGGTGGCGCTGGGATCGAAGTCCAAGGTGCCCGCCGAGATCAGGCCCTCGAGCTGACGGGTGCGATCGGGCACCTGCCGCACGCGCTCGAGCGCCCAGGCCGGCACACCGAGCGCCACCGGATCGGTATTGGTTCCGGCCGCCTCGAGCTGCTCGTAGGTGAGGCACTTGCTCGCGGTGCCCGAACCGACACAGCTGGCCGCGGCGATCTTGCGGTAGATGCCCTCCTTGGGCGCACCGGTGTTGACATCACTCGAGTCGTGCAGCTGCCTGCCCTCGGAGATGACCACGTTGCCGACCCGCGAGGTGGATCCGACCAGCGCGGTGACCGCTTCGGACGCCTTGCTGTGACTCGGGATCGAGTAGTAGCCGGGCTGAATCGAGTTCATCTCCGAATTGCGCACCGCCGCCTCGTAGAAGGCGGCACTGCTGGCGACCACACCCTTGTCGTACATCGAATCGGCGATCTGGGTCGCGGTGTCACCGGACTTGACCTGCACCACGACCAGCGCGCCGGACTCACCCGCGGCGAAGTCCTCGGCCGGGGTGTAGCGGTTCATGAACTTCCATGCCGCGAAGCCCACCGCGCCCACGAACAGCACGACGAACACCGACGCGATGACGACCATGTTGCGACGGCGGCGCTTGCGCTCGGCGGCCTTGCGCGAGGCCACGCGCGAACGCTTGGGACGCCCACCGCCCCGGCCGCCCGACCGAGACTTCGCACCGTCGGAGGGCGCGCGGCGACCGCGGTCGGCGCGCTGCGGCGCGGCACGACGGGGCGGCTCGGGCTCGAGGTACGGCTCGTCGTCGTACTCGTCTTCGTCCTCGTACCGGGGGATGACTGTCGTGTCGTCCTCGTCGTCGTCCGCGTCCGGCCAGTCCAGGTCGTCTCTGCGGTAACGACGTTCAGCGTTCTGCCGGTAGAGTTCCTCGGCCCGGGTCCAGCGGTCGGTCATGCGGTATCACCATCACCGCGCGGCTTCAATAGCGCACTCCGTTCGTCCAACCATCCTTGCAGGATCGACACGGCGGCCGCCTGATCGATGACCTGCCGCTGCCCGCGCGCGCGAACTCCACTGTCCCGCAACGCGCGTGCAGCAGACACCGTAGTCAAACGTTCGTCGGAAAGCCGCACCGGCACCGGTGCGATCAAAGTCCGCAAACGCCCCGCGAAGGTGGCCGCCAGCTTAGCGGACGAGCCGCTCTCACCGCGTAAGGTGCGCGGCAGGCCGACGATTACTTCCACGGCCTCGTACTCCCGCACAATCTCGGCAATCCGCGCGAGGTCGGGAGCCAGGGCGCCCGGGGCGACCTTCTTGGCTTTGGGAACGGTTTCCACCGGCGTGGCCAGGACGCCGTCCGGGTCGCTCGAGGCGACGCCGACGCGGACCGTGCCCACGTCGATGCCGATGCGGCGACCCCGTCCGGGATCCGTGCCGGGGTCCGGACGGTCGGCGCTGTAGCGCGCCGACCCCGTGGCCGCCGGTGTTCGGGAATCGGAGAATTCCGAACTCGTGGACATCAGCCGGCGAGCTCGGCCACCCGCGCCCGCACAGCCGTCAGACCAGCCTCGATACCGGACGGATCGGACCCCGCGCCCTGGGCCATCTCCGGCTTGCCGCCACCGCGGCCCGCGATGCTCGGCCCGAAACTGGCCACCAGATCCCCGGCCTTGACCCCCAGATCCTGGGCGGCCTTGGTGACCGCGACGACGAACGGGACCTTGCCGCCGTCATTGCCGAGCAGCACCACGATGGCGGGCTCGGAGCCCAACCGGCCCTTGATGTCCTGCGCGAGGGTGCGAATATCGGCCGCGCCCACGCCCTCCGGGGCGGCGGTCGCGACGAGCAGCACCTTGCCCACGCGCTGGGCCTGCTCGGCGAAGGTGCCCGCCGAGGACAGCACCGCGGCCATCTTGGTGCGCTCGAGTTCTTTCTCGGCAACCTTGAGCCGCTCGACGAGCTGCTCCACGCGACCGGGCACCTCGTCCGAGGGCACCTTGAGCGAGGAGGCCAGACCGGCCAGCAGCGCCCGCTCCTTGGCGAGGTACCGGTACGAGTCCAGACCGACGAACGCCTCGACGCGGCGCACACCCGAGCCGACCGACGATTCACCGAGCAGGGTGATCGGGCCGATCTGCGAGGAGTGCTGCACGTGCGTGCCGCCGCACAGTTCCATGGAGAACGGTCCGCCGATCTCCACCACGCGGACCTCGTCGCCGTAGTTCTCGCCGAACAGCGCCATCGCGCCCATCTTCTTGGCGCTGGGCAGGTCGGTGACGAAGGTGTTCACGGTGAAGTCGTCCCCGACCGCATCGTTGGAGATGGCCTCGATGTCGGCCTTCTGCTGCTCGCTGAGCGCGCCCTGCCAGTTGAAGTCGAAGCGCAGGTAGCCCGGCTTGTTGAGCGAGCCGGCCTGGACGGCGTTGGGGCCCAGCACCTGTCGCAGCGCGGCATGCACCATGTGGGTGCCGGTGTGGCCCTGGGTCGCGCCGCGCCGCCACGCGGGATCGACCTGCGCGAGCACGGTGTCGCCCTCGGTGAGCTGGCCGGCCTCGATGGTGGACTTGTGGGTCCACACCTTCTTGGCGATCTTCTGCACGTCGTTGACGCGGACCTTCAGCCCGTGCGAGGAGACGATGGAACCGCGGTCGGCGATCTGGCCGCCGGACTCCGCGTACAGCGGCGAGCGGTTGAGGATAATCTCCACGTCCTGGCCGACCTCGGCCACCGGCACCCGCACGCCGTCCTTGATGATGGCGAGCACCGTTGCCTCGGTGGCCAATTCGTCGAAACCGGTGAACTCGGTGGCGCCGCGGTCGACGAATTCCTTGTAGACCGTGAGATCGGCGTGGCCCTGCTTGCGCGAGTAGGCGTCCTCCTTGGCGCGCGCCCGCTGCTCGGCCATGAGCGAGCGGAACCCGGTCTCGTCGACCTCGAGGCCGGCCTCGGCGGCCATCTCGAGGGTCAGATCGATCGGGAAGCCGTAGGTGTCGTGCAGCGTGAACGCCTCGGTGCCGCTGATCCGCTTGCCGCCCTGGGCCTTCACCTCGGTGACGGCGTCGTCGAACAGCTTGGAGCCGGTGCTCAGCGTGCGCAGGAACGCGGATTCCTCACCGACAGCGACGGTTTCGATGCGCTTGTAGTCGGTGGCCAGTTCCGGGTAGGAGGGGGCCATGAGATCGCTGACGATCTTCATGAACTCGCCCATGACCGGCTTCTCCGCCCCGAGCAGGCGCGCCGAGCGCACGATGCGGCGCAGCAGGCGGCGCAGCACGTAGCCGCGGCCGTCGTTGCCCGGGTTCACGCCGTCGGCGATGAGCATCGCGCCGGTGCGGGCGTGGTCGGCGATGACGCGGAAGCGCACGTCGTCGGCGTGCTCGACGCCGTAGCTGCGGCCGGTCAGTTCCTCGGCCTTGTCGATGATGGGGCGCAGCAGGTCGGTCTCGTAGACGTTGTCGACGCCCTGCAGCAGGAACGCGACGCGCTCGACGCCCATGCCGGTGTCGATGTTCTTCTTGGGCAGCGGGCCCAGGATCTCGAAGTCGTCCTTGCCGCGGCCGGCGCCGCGCTCGTTCTGCATGAACACGAGGTTCCAGATCTCGATGTACCGATCCTCGTCGGCCTCGGGGCCGCCCTCGATGCCGTATTCGGGTCCGCGGTCGTAGTAGATCTCCGAGCACGGACCGCACGGGCCGGGAATGCCCATGGACCAGTAGTTGTCGGCCATGCCGCGGCGCTGGATGCGCTCGGACGGCACGCCCAGCTTCAGCCAGATCTGCTCGGCCTCGTCGTCGTCGAGGTAGACCGTGACCCACAGGCGCTCGGGATCGAAGCCGTAGCCGCCGTCCTCGACGCTCTTGGTCAGCAGCGACCACGCGAACTCGATCGCGCCCTGCTTGAAGTAGTCGCCGAAGCTGAAGTTGCCGGCCATCTGGAAGAAGGTGTTGTGGCGGGTGGTGATGCCGACATTCTCGATGTCGCCGGTGCGCACGCACTTCTGCACGCTGGTCGCGGTGTCGAACGGCGGCGTCTGCTGCCCCAGGAAATACGGCACGAACTGGACCATGCCCGCGTTGACGAACAGCAGGTTGGGGTCGGCCAGGATCAGCGAGGCGCTGGGCACCTCGGTGTGTCCGGCACGGACGAAATGCTCCAGGAAGCGTCGGCGAATCTCGTGGGTCTGCACAGCTATCCAGCCTACCGGTCCCGGTCCAGCGGGTTTTCCCCGACTCCGGCGGGGTGGCTAGCATCACGGAGGTGCCAGAGATTCCCGATCCCGACGTCCGTTATCCGCTCCCGCACACCGATCGCACGATCTTCCTGAAGCCGTTCATCGAGGCGGCCAATATAGAGGTGGGCGACTACACCTACTTCGACGATCCCGATGCCGCGACCGAGTTCGAGCGCAACAACGTGCTCTACGCCTTCGGGCCCGAGAAGCTGATCATCGGCAGGTACTGCGCGCTGGCCAGCGGCACGCGGTTCATCATGGCCGGGGCCAATCACCCCACAGCCGGGGTGTCGACCTTCCCGTTCACCATCTTCGGCGGCACCTGGGCCGCGGACACCATGGACATCCTCACCTCGATTCCGAGCCGCGGCGACACCGTGGTCGGCAACGACGTGTGGTTCGGGTTCAACTCGCTGATCATGCCGGGCGTGCGCATCGGTGACGGCGCGATCATCGCCACGGGTGCGGTGGTGACGGCCGACGTGCCGCCGTACACGATCGTCGGCGGCAATCCGGCGAAGCCGGTCAAGCAGCGCTTCGACGACGCGGACGTGGCCCGGCTGCGGCGCGCGGCCTGGTGGGACTGGCCGGTGGAGCTGGTCACCGCCCACGTGCGCACGATCATGGCGGGCATGCCGAAGGAGATCGAGGCGATCGCCCGCGACAACGGGGTGTATCGGGAGGATCTGATCCTGGGCTGAACCCACTCGGGGCCCGGTGGGCGGCACCGCCTTCCGGGCCCCGATGCCCGGGGTTCGTTCCGGCGTGGCCGGTCAGTGCACGAGGTCGCGCAGCGGCTCGGTGTTGAGGGTGATCTCCACCGGATCGGGGAGTTCGAACGGCTCCCCGATGGGCAGACGCACGCACGAGGAGTACACGCTGCCGCGCGGGCGGCTGTAGACGATGAGCTCCTGACTCTCCCGGTCGATGAGCAGGTAGACCGGAATGCCGGTCTCGGCGTAGGCGCGCGGCTTCTCCTCGCGGTCGCGCCGATCGGAATCGGAGTCGAAGCGGGTCACCTCCACGACCATGAGGACCGCTTCGGGGGTCTTCCATCTCCCCTGTCCGGCGAATGCCCGCCGGGCCGCGACCACCGCGTCGGTGCGCGCGCGGCCGCCGCCGTACGCGTCGACGAGCAAGCCGATCTCCGGGTAGAGCCGTACGCCGGGAAGTTGCGCGAGCACCTGCTCGAGCAACCATTGGAAGATCTCGTCGTGATCCCCGTCCGGCAACGGCTTCGCCCCCAGCTTTCCGTTGATGAATTCCAGCCTGACCCCCTCGCGCGCATCGTTCGCGAGGGCCTCGAAATCTTCGATGAGCATCTGTGGCCGATCCGCTATGGCAGTCATGCGACGGACGTTATACCCGCTCGCGGCGCATTCGACCGGGATCGCCACGGCCGCACCCCGACTCGCCGAACGACACGCTTGAAGTGCGGTTACCTGCCGCGCACGATCCGGCGGAGCTTGGTCACGCGCGGTCCGACTTCACGTTCGTAGCCGTGGTCCGTTGGATGGTAATAATCCGTTCCGACCAATTCGTCCGGCGGATACTGTTGTGCCAGAACACCATCCGGGTGATCGTGCGGATAGCGGTAGTTCTGCGCATTGCCCAGTGCGGCCGCGCCCTTGTAGTGCCCGTCGCGCAGATGCGGCGGTACCGCACCTGCTTTGCCCGCGCGCACATCCGCGAGCGCGGCGCCGATCCCCTTGACGACGGCACCCGATTTGGGTGCCGTCGCAATGTGAATAGTGGCCTGCGCCAACGCCAATTGTGCTTCGGGCATGCCGACCAACTGGACGACCTGCGCGGCAGCGGCGGCGGTCTGCAGCGCCATGGGGTCGGCCATGCCGACCTCCTCGCTGGCCTGAATCATCAAGCGGCGCGCGATGAATCGCGGATCCTCGCCCGCGCTGATCATGCGCGCCAGATAGTGCAGCGCGGCGTCGACATCGGATCCGCGCAGCGATTTGATGAAGGCGCTGATGACGTCGTAGTGCTGATCGCCCGCGCGGTCGTAGCGCACCGCGGCCTTGTCCACGCTGGCCTCGACCAGTTCCACCCCGACATTCCCGTCCAGGGAGGATTCGGCGGAGGCCTCCAGCGCGGTCAGCGAGCGGCGCGCGTCACCACCGGCGATGCGGACGATGTGGTCCAGCGCCTCGGCGGTGACGGTGTACTCCCCTGCCAGCCCGCGCGGATCCTCGATCGCGCGCTGCAGCACGGTGCGAATGTCGTTCTCGGACAAAGATTGCAGTTGCAGGACCAGCGACCGCGAGAGCAACGGCGAGACGACCGAGAAGGAGGGATTCTCCGTGGTCGCCGCGACCAGCAGCACGATCCGATTCTCGACCGCGGCCAGCAGTGCGTCCTGCTGGGTCTTGGAGAACCGGTGCACCTCGTCGATGAACAGCACGGTCTGCTCGCCCGCGGTGAGCCGCCGCCGCGCGACGTCGATGACCGCGCGCACCTCCTTCACCCCGGCGGACAGCGCCGACAGGGCCTCGAAGCGGCGGCCGGTCGATTGCGAGATGAGCGAGGCGAGTGTCGTCTTGCCCGTTCCCGGCGGACCGTAGAGCAGCACCGAGGCCGCGCCCGACCCTTCGATGAGCCGGCGCAGCGGTGATCCCGGACCCAGCAGATGCTGCTGCCCGACCACTTCGTCCAGCGTGCGCGGCCGCATGCGGACGGCCAGCGGCGCGAATCCCTCGCCGCCCGCCGGTGCGCGCGGCACGAATTCGTCGGACATGGCCTCCGTTTCCGGTGCGTCGAACAGCCCATCACTCACGAGCAGACCCTACCCAGCGAGACCGACAGCCTCCGCGTTAGGCGCGCGCGACCGGCCCGAACCCCGCGGTCACTAACTGTTCATCTGTCCAAATTTGCTCAGCGGGCACCGGATCGTATTCGATCTGTGGCGTGCGCCTCACCGAGATCATTTCCGGGCCCTTCGATCGACGCTCCGCGCTCAAGGGCGGAACGGCCGCGATCCTCGCCGGCGGCGCCGCCGCGGTGGCCTCGCCCCTGTTCGGTGCGCCCGCCCTCGCGCGGGCCGAGAACGTCGTGTTCCGGCACGGCGTCGCCTCGGGCGATCCACTGCCGGGCGGGGTGATCGTCTGGACCCGCGTCACCCCTTCTGAGGACGCCCTGCCGGGTTCCGGTTCCGGCGACCCGGTATCGGTGCGCTGGGAAGTTGCCGGCGACGCCGATTTCGGATCGATCGCCGCCTCGGGCACCCACACCGCCACCGCCGGCGCCGACCACACGGTCAAGGTCGACGTCTCCGGACTCGACGCCGGACGCGAGTACTTCTACCGCTTCACCGCCCTGGGCCAGACCTCGCCGGTGGGCCGCACCCGCACCGCCCCCGCCGAATCCGCCACCCCGGACCGGCTGCGCCTGGGTGTGGTGTCGTGCGCGAACTGGGAGGCCGGATACTTCGGCGCGTACCGGCACCTGGCCGCGCGCGAGGATCTCGATGTCGTCGTGCACCTGGGCGACTACCTGTACGAATACCCGCGCGGTGAGTACGGCGGCCGCGCCGGTTCGGTGCGCTGGCACGAGCCCGCGCACCTGATCGTGTCGCTGGCCGACTATCGAATTCGGCACGCGCAGTACAAGACCGACCCGGACCTGTCGAACCTGCACGCGCGAGTCCCGTTCGTGTGCACCTGGGACGACCACGAGACCGCCGACAACGCCTGGTCCAACGGCTCGGAGGACCACGATCCCGCCACGCAGGGCTCCTGGGCGGACCGGCGCGCGGCGGCGCTGCAGGCGTACCTGGAGTGGATGCCGGTGCGCACCGGCGGGGACAAGCGGCTGTACCGCCGCCTGCGCTTCGGCACCCTGGCCGAGTTGTCCATGCTGGATCTGCGCACCTACCGCAGCGAGCAACTGCACGCCGGTCCCGGCTGGCGCGACGTCGACAGCCCGGACCGCACCATCACCGGCAAGGACCAAATGGACTGGGTCACGGCCGGTTTGGTCTCCGCGCCGGTCACCTGGAAGGTGATAGGCAACCCGGTCATGATCGCGCCGCTGACCGTGCCACCGCTGGATCCGGCGGTCACCGCCGCGCTGACCGAGACAATCGGCATCCCGGACCAGGGCATCCCGGTGAACCTGGACCAGTGGGACGGCTACACCGCCGATCGCCAGAAACTGCTGCACACCATCGTTGACAATCAGGTCTCCGACGTGGTCTTCCTGACCGGCGACATCCACACCTCCTGGGCCGCCGACCTCCCCTTGGTCGCCGCGACCTATCCCGGCTCGCCCACCGCCGGTGTGGAATTCGTGGTCCCCTCCATCACCTCCCAGAGCGTCGGCGACATCACCAAGACCCCGCCCCGCACCACCTCGGTAGCCGCCGAAACGGCCCTGGTGAGCGTGAATCGCCACCTGCGCTACACCGAACTCGACTCGCACGGCTACGGCGTCCTGCACATCGACGCTGACCAGACCCAGATGGATTGGTTCTACGTCACCGACATCGCCGACCCGAATACCGGCGTGCGCCACGGCGCCTCCTTCGGCACTCGCCGCGGCGGGCGACTGGAGCCGCGCGCGACCCCGGTGGTCTGAGAGCCTCCCGCCGCGCCCGGCGCCATCACATTGTGGTGGCACCGGCCACGGCTCCGGCACCACGACCGCTGCCGCGCCGAGACCGGTTCCCTGCGCTCGATGCAAGGGGAATGAAGGGGTGCGGTAGTGCTGTTGCGGCACAACACAGTTCACGAGTTTCTCGAGCAGCCGGGTGGATCGGGTTGCGATGGTGTCCGTGCCCCGCATTGGCCGGGTCCGCCATTCATGCGCTGTTCACGCGTTTCCTCTTGATTCCGTTCGGCCGCACACGATGTCATGGGTCGTGGCCCGCACCAAGATCGCACCTCTTGCCGCCCTCGATCGCCGTACCGTCCTCAAGGGCGGGACGATCACCGCGGCCGGTGCGCTGCTGGCCACTCCGGGTCGCGCTGCCGCGGCCGGGCCGGTCTTCCGGCACGGCGTCGCCTCCGGGGATCCACTGCCCACCGGGGTGATCCTGTGGACGCGAGTAACGCCCGACGACGCCGCGATCCCGGGTTCCGCTGCCGGGGAATCGGTTTCGGTGCGGTGGGAAATCTCGGCCGATCCCGCGTTCACCGGCGTCACCGCGGCCGGCTCGATCACCACCGGCCCGGATGCCGACCACACGGTCAAGATCGACGCCGCGGGCCTGTCCCCCGCCTCGGACTATTTCTATCGCTTCAGCGCGCTCGGTCAGACCTCCGTGACCGGCCGCACCAGGACAGCGCCCGCGGCCGGCGACTCCCCCGGCAGTCTCCGCTTCGGCGTGGTGTCCTGCTCCAACTGGGAGTCCGGGTATTTCGGCGCGTACCGGCATCTCGCGGCGCGCGACGACCTCGACGCGGTCGTACATCTGGGCGACTACCTGTACGAGTACGCGCGCGGCAAGCATGCCGGGCTGATGCCCAAAGTCGACCGGCAGCACGAGCCCGCACACGAGATCGTCTCGCTCGCCGACTACCGAATTCGGCACGGGCAGTACAAGACCGACGCCGACCTGGCGGCCCTGCACGCCCGCGTCCCGTTCATCTGCACCTGGGACGATCACGAGTCCGCCAACGACGCCTGGTCCGGCGGCGCGGAGAATCATCAACCCGGCGAGGGCGATTGGCGCGCCCGCCGGGCGGCCGCGCTCCAGGCGTACCTGGAATGGATGCCGGTGCGCGCCTACGGTCCGGACGCCCGGCTCTACCGCCGCCTGCGCTTCGGTGATCTGGCCGAACTCTCGATGCTGGATCTGCGCACCTACCGTGATCAGCAGCTGCCCGCCGTCGCGGGCTGGCGACAGGTCGACGACCCCGCCCGCTCCATCACCGGCCAGGCGCAAATGGACTGGCTCACCGGCGGTCTCGTCTCGGCCCCGGTGCGCTGGAAGCTGGTCGGCAATCCGGTCATGATCGCCCCGCTGCTGCTGCCACCCACGGACGCGGCCACCGCCGCCGCCCTGAACAGCGTGATCGGCGTCCCGCAGGCAGGCATCCCG
The DNA here is from genome assembly GCF_042799795.1 of Nocardia sp. NPDC057668. NCBI lineage: Bacteria > Bacillati > Actinomycetota > Actinomycetes > Mycobacteriales > Nocardiaceae > Nocardia > Nocardia sp. NPDC057668. The sequence continues at coordinate 1,038,182 of NZ_JBHVIC010000001.1, forward strand.
GTGAACGCGGATCAGTGGGACGGTTACGCGGCCGACCGCCGAAAGCTCTTCGACGCCATCGTCTCCCGGAATTGTTCGGACGTCGTCTTCCTGACCGGGGACATCCACACCTCGTGGGCGTCCGATCTCCCGGTGAACGTCACGGCGTACCCGGCGGGCCCGCGCGCGGGGACCGAATTCGTGGTCCCCTCGGTCACCACCGGCAGCGTCGGGGAGATCCTGCAGATGCCCGCGCGCACGGTGAGCGTGCCGCTGGAAACCGCCATCGGCGCCATCAATCCGCATCTGCGCTACGTGGAACTGGATTCACACGGGTACGGGGTGCTGTCGGTGACCGCCGAGCAGGCCCAGATGGACTGGTTCTATCTCCTGGACGTGGGCGATCCGAATACGGGTGTACGGCACGGCGTTTCCTACGCGGTGCGCAGCGGAGGCGGCAACATCGAACGGCGACCGGGACCGATCACGGGCTGAGGACACCGCCCGCCGTCGATCCGCCCGCGAGAACTCCCACGGACAGAGCGCGGCGCACGAACCGCGCGAGTGGGGACGGGCCGCCCCGGTTTCAGCGGCCCGTGCTCACTCTTCCCAGCGTTCCTCGAGGGTCGCGGAGACGTGTTCGGCGAAATCGCCCAGGGCGTCGTCACCGGTGCAGCGGGCATCCTCGGCGAGGGCGGCCCAGCGGTTGATGAGGGCGGCCGAGCGCGGAATCGACAGGCCGTGTTCGCGAGCGGCGGCGATTCGCGTGTGGTCCGCGGGCAGGAACCAGTAGGTGGAGAGCCAGACCCAGATGAGGCGCGCTTCCAGGATCCGTTCGGCGAGCGCGTCGTCGTCGGCGAGCGCGGGCCAGACCGCGACCACTTCCGAGCGCCAGGCTTCGACCATCTGCCGCGCGCGTTCGCGGGAGAGTTCGAAATCGCAGAGGCAGCCGGGGAACGAGACCAGCGCGTAGGCGATGTCGAGGGTGGCATCGCGGAAGCCGCCCCATTCGTAGTCCAGGAACCGCGCACCCTCGTCGTTGAGGATGACATTGTCCGGGCACAGGTCGGACGGACTGAACGCGCGGTGCCGGCCGGCGGAGAAGAGGCGATTGCCGCGCACGATGCGCTCGGCGATCTCCCCCGGCACCTCGATGCCGAGTTCGCGCTGCAGCATGTCGGGCACCTCGGTGACCGCGGTCTCGGCCTGCTGAGCGATGCCGTCGACCCGGTGTACCACGTCCACGCGCCGCAGCAGGGCGACGAAATCGGCCTCGCGGCCGACGGTGGCGGCGTGCATCCGGCCCAGCGCCTGGGCGAACGCCATGAGGGCATTGCGGCCCGCGGGCTCGACGTTGGTCTGCAGCACCTGCGTCAGCGAGGTGTTCTCGCCCAGATCGCTCAGGATCAGCAACCGGTCGGGCAGGCTGTAGCCGAGTAGATAGGCCCCGGGTCTGTGTTCCTTACCCAGGGCGGTCGTGAACTGATAGGACACGGCTTCGCGCAGGAACGCGGAGTCGATACTGGCGACGCCGGGGGCCATGCCGCCGGTGCGTCGCTGCGAGGCTGTGCCCCGCACCTGCTTCACAATGAGGGTACGCGGAAGTGAAAACGCGTTCTCCGCCACACGGACGCGAAGAACCGTTGTTCTACCACTGCCGCTGAGCTCGATTGGATCACTCAGCTTTACCGCAGCACCCATTCGCTTTGTGAGCAACTGTTGTGCCGCGTACACGACTTCGGCGGCGCGTTCGGCCAATAGTGCGGTCATCGGAACCCAAAGTACTCGCTCCAGGTCACTTTCAGCGAGCGGTTACGCAACCTTTCGCGCGTCGTCCGGCGTGTCTTTGTGAAGGGTTTGCCCACGCGGCGCTGGTTGCTTGACACAACCTGGGCCGTCTAGTTGTCTCATGTTCAACTCTTGTGCGCCACACCGTAAACCGGGAAATGTGAAAGGCTCGCGACCATGACCGGCACGCCGCCCTCCGCACCGAACCAACCCTACGGCGACAATCCCGCCCAGCAGGGCCGCGGGCAGTACGCAGCCGACCCGGGTCGTCATCAAAACCCCCAGCCCGCACCGTATTCCGCACCGCAGGAACCGCCGGGCGGGCACGGCAGGCACGAGCTGCCGGGAGCGGCCGGCTACCCGCAATTCGGTGGTCCCGGCGCCGCGCAGTACGGCAGCGAGCCCGTGGAACCCCCGCCGAACCTGCACCCGCAGTCGGGCGCGCCGCAGGGCTACGGCCCCGGGGCTCCACAGGGCTACGGCCCCGGTGCGCCGCAGCAGTACCAGCCGGGCGCCATGCCCGCGGGCGGCCCACCGCAGGGAAACCCGCCCCCGCCGGGCGGTTTCGCACCCCAGGGTGGTTTCGCACCGCCGCCGGCCGGCGCCCCGCGAACCGATACCGCGCAGTTCCCGCCCGCCCCCGCCGGAGCCGCGCCGGTCTACGATCGCGAGCGGCTCAACGTGGGCCACGCCATCGCCTACGGCTGGGACAGGTTCCGCCTCAATCCGGTGCCGTGGGCGGGGATGGTGCTGATCGGCCTCATCGCCTGGCTGGTCGTCATCCTCATGGTGAATATTCTTGACGTCCAGTCACTTTCGGGCGTTCTGCTGCTCTGCGCGGTCGCGGCCCTGGTCGTCTGGTTGCTGCAGGCGGCCATGGTGCGCGGCGGCCTCTATGAAACCGATGGCACCCCACCGGATTTCCCGGCGTTCTTCGGCTTCGTCAACGCCGGAAATGTCCTGATCACGGCATTGATCGTGTTCGTCGCCTGTCTCATCGCGTCGATGGCCTGGGTCTTCCCCGCCATCATCATCGGCGTGCTGTGCATGTTCGCGCTGCACTTCGTCATCGATCAGGACCAGGACCCGCTCACCGCCATCAAGTCCAGCGCGCAGCTCGTGGTCGCCAACGCGTTGCAGGTGATCTTGCTGGCGCTGGCCGTCATGATCATCACCTTTATCGGGGCCATGCTCTGCGGCCTCGGCCTGATGGTGGCGGGCCCGGTCTGCGCCATTGCGATCACCTACGCCTATCGCGACCTCACCGGCGGGTTCATCGCACCGCTGTGAGCGAACCATGACCAACTACACCGGCCCGGTATCCATGGATACCGGGCCGGTGTTTTTCGGTCGAGAGGGCTTACTTCTCCTTGATCGGATTGCCCTCGGCGTCGAGCTTCACATCCAGCCCGGCATCGCGGCGCTGCACCGGGGTGATCGGAGTCGGCGCATCGGTCAGGGGGTCCACGCCACCGCCGGACTTCGGGAAGGCGATGACCTCGCGAATGGAATCCACCCCCGCCAGCAGCGCGGTGATGCGATCCCAGCCGAAGGCGATGCCGCCCATCGGCGGAGCGCCGAAGGAGAAGGCGTCGAGCAGGAAGCCGAACTTGTCCTGCGCCTCCTCCTCGTTGATGCCCATCACCTTGAAGACCCGCTCCTGCACGTCCTTGCGGTGAATACGAATCGAACCGCCGCCGATTTCATTGCCATTGCAGACGATGTCGTAGGCGTAGGCCAGCGCCGAACCGGGATCGGTGTCGAAGGTGGCCAGGTGCTCGGGCTTGGGCGAGGTGAACGCGTGGTGCACCGCGGTCCAGGCCGAATGGCCCAGGGCCACATCACCGCTGGCGGTGGCATCGGCCGCGGGCTCGAACATGGGCGCGTCCACGATCCAGACGAAGGCCCATTCGTTCTCGTCGATGAGCCCGCACTTGCGCGCGATCTCACCCCGAGCAGCGCCGAGCAGCGCACGGCTGGACTTGGCATCGCCCGCGCCGAAGAACACGCAGTCGCCGGGATTGGCGCCGACGAACTTGGCCAGGCCCTCGCGCTCGGCCTCGGTCAGATTCTTGGCGACGGGTCCGCCGAGGGTGCCGTCCTCCTGGATGAGGATGTAGCCCAGGCCCTTGGCACCGCGCTGCTTGGCCCATTCCTGCCAGGCATCGAGCTGACGACGGGGCTGCGAAGCACCACCGGGCATGACGACCGCGCCGACATAGGGCGCCTGGAACACGCGGAACGGCGTGTCCTTGAAGTACTCCGCCATCTCGGTGATCTCGACGCCGAAGCGCAGATCGGGCTTGTCCGAGCCATAGCGGCGCATGGCCTCGTGGTAGGTCATGTGCGGAATCGGCGTGGTGATGTCGTGGCCGATGAGCTTCCACAGCGCGACGAGAATGTCCTCGGCGAGCAGGATGACGTCTTCCTGCTCGACGAAGCTCATCTCGATGTCGAGCTGGGTGAACTCGGGCTGACGATCAGCGCGGAAGTCCTCATCGCGATAGCAGCGCGCGATCTGGTAGTAGCGCTCGATACCCGCCACCATGAGCAGCTGCTTGAACAGCTGCGGCGACTGCGGCAGCGCGTAGAACTTGCCGGGCTGCAAGCGCGCGGGCACCAGGAAGTCGCGCGCACCCTCGGGCGTGGACCGCGTCATGGTCGGAGTCTCGACCTCGACGAAGGCGTGCTTGCCGAGCACCTCGCGCGCGGCGGCGCTCACCTGGGACCGCAGGCGAATCGCCTTGGCCGGGCCTTCGCGGCGCAGATCCAGGTACCGGTACTTGAGGCGAGCCTCTTCACCGGGCTCGTCATCGAGCTGGAACGGCAGCGGCGCGGATTCGTTGAGCACCTCGAGCTTGGTCACATTGACCTCGATGGCGCCCGTCGGCAGATTGGGATTCTCGCTACCCGCCGGACGGTTCTCGACCACGCCGGTAACCTTCACGCAGAACTCATTGCGCAGCTTGTGAGCCTGTTCAGCGGGCACGCCTTCACGGAAGACAGCCTGCGACACGCCCGAAGCATCACGCAGATCGATGAAGATCACGCCACCGTGGTCTCGACGCCGCGCCACCCATCCGGTGAGGGTGACGGACTGACCAGCGTGCTCGCTTCGCAGCGAACCAGCCAAGTGGGTGCGCAGCACGGGATTCCTTTCGACGGACTTCGAAACGCCCGCGGGGTGGCCGGGCGCGTTCCCATCGTAGTGAGACACGTATTCCGAGTGGAAACCGATATCCACGCGAACCTGTCAAGCTGTACGCCAAGGCTCGACATCAGCCCGCGCGAGCCCCTTCTGACCCCGGGTCGGCCGACCCGCGGCCGAAGCGTGTGCGAAGGAGAGCGGCGACCATGACGTTCAACGAAGGCATGCAGATCGACCCGGACAGGGTTCGAAGCGGCGGCGGGCCGGGCCTGGGCGGCGGCATGGTGCTCGGTGGCGGTGCACTCGGCATCATCGCACTCATCGCCACCCTGCTGCTGGGCGGCGATCCGGGCAGCGTACTCGGGCAATTCACCGGCGCGGGCGGCACCGACCAGGGCACCGCCGGCGCACCCGAGCACTGCAAGACGGGTGCGGACGCGAACAAGTACGTCGACTGCCGCGTCATCGCGACCGTGCAGAGCCTGGACGCCGTGTGGGCCACCGAACTGCCCAAGCAGGTCAACAAGCAGTACGTCGATCCGCAGGTCTCGCTGTTCTCCGGCGTGATCGACACCGGCTGCGGCCGCGCCTCCTCGGCGGTGGGCCCCTTCTACTGCCCCGCGGATCAGACCGCATACTTCGACACGAGCTTCTTCCAGGAACTCACCGACAAATTCGGCGCGAGCGGCGGCCCCCTGGCCCAGGAGTACGTGGTCGCTCACGAATTCGGCCACCACATCCAGAACCTGCTCGGCGACATCAACCGCGCCCAGCGCGATCCCCGCGGTCCCGAATCCGGCGCGGTTCGCACCGAACTCCAGGCGGACTGCTACGCGGGCGTGTGGGCGTACTACGCCGACAAGCTCCCGGCCCCCGGCGGGGGTCAACCCTTCCTGAATCCATTGACCGAGAACGATATTCGCGACGGTCTGTCCGCCGCCGCGGCAGTGGGCGACGACCGCATCCAGAAGGCGGCCACCGGCCGAGTGAATCCGGAAGGCTGGACCCACGGTTCATCCGAGCAGCGCCAGAAGTGGTTCCTCACGGGATACCGCACCGGACAGGTCGCAGCCTGTGACACCTACAACGCCCGCGACCTGAACAACCCGTCCGCACTGCGCTGAGCGAAGTCGTCCCCGTGCCCGCACCGAATCCGGTGCGGGCACGGTCGTATCCGGGTGAAAGTTGACATACCCCCGTGGCAGGCTCATGCCGTGGTTCTGGATACAGCAGGCGAATACGCGCGGGGCGAAGATCTCGCGGATCTGACCGAATACCTTCGCGACTTCGAAGCGGGCGGATATCCCGTCGATCGAGTGCTCGAGTCCGTTTGCGGCAGCTGCGGTGAGCGGGAATTCGGTGTGGATGCCGATGACGTGGAGGGTGTTGCCCGGCGTATCTGTACCGGCTGCGGTAGCTCGGTCTTTCTGGCTGATAGTGGCGAGCATTGGGACGAGGATGGGGACTGGGCTGAGTGCAGCTGTCCGTGTGGGTCGGAGCGATTCGCTGTAGCGGTGGGGTTCTCTGTTCGGTCGGACGGGGATGTTCGGTGGGTCAGTGTTGGGCTTCGGTGTCTTGATGACGGTGTTCTCGGGGTTTATGTGGATTGGAAGGTCGACTACTCGCCTGCTCGGGATCTGTCTGCGTAGGGGGTGCGGGGTGGATGCGTGGCCGGCTTTTCGGGGGATCGGATGCAATAGCCCAATTGCATTGTGATACAACGCCATTCAGATCCTCTGCCAATTCACAACCGAACGAAAACCGACAGTAAGCTGCCCCCGTGATCGAAGTACGCGCACTCCAGTCCGACGACTGGCAGCTCTGGCGTCAACTCCGCCTGGCGGCACTCACCGACGCCCCCTGGGCTTTCGGCTCCACCCTCGCCGAATGGAGCAACGCCGGCGACACCGAGGCCCGCTGGCGCTCGCGCTTCGACAACGTCCCCTACAACGCCGTCATCTCCTTGGACGGCACCCCGGCCGGAATGGTCGGCGCGTACGCCTCCGACACCGAACCCGGTACGGTCGAACTCATTTCGATGTGGGTCGCCCCGTTCGCACGCGGAAAAGGCGTATCGGACGCGGCGATCCGGGCCGTCTTGGATTGGGCGTACCCTCGTCCAGTCATCCTCTCGGTCAAAGCCGACAACAAGGCCGCGATCCGCCTATACGAGCGCAATGGATTCACCGACGCGGGCCCCTCCCCCGATGACGACGAACGTTTGATGCGCAGGCCGTAGCGCACAGAAAATGCCCCGGCACTCGCGAGTGCCGGGGCATCCACCAGAAGCAACCGAGCCTTCGATCGGCAGTCGGCCGAACGGCGTCAATACCGCGCAACCTGCCGGACTGCCGAAGGCTAAGTCACCGTCCAGGTTTCGCGGCCCGTCAGCAGGCTCTGCAGCGTCGAATCAGTCATCGGCTTCTGCTCGACAGCGGCGGCCAGCTGCCCGCGGACGCCGTCGTCGTAGGTCGGTCGTGACGCGGCGCGGAAGACCCCGGTGACCACCCGCGTCATGTCCTGATCCGACAGCCGGGACAGCGCGTACGCGTACTCGGGGTTGTCGGTGTACGCGTCGTGAACCACGATCTCGGACTCGGAAACCGACGTCGCGGGCACCACCTTCAGCCCGAAACCGCTGCGCACCACCGCCATCTCGTTGTCCGCTCCGAACCGGATCGGCTCGCCGTGGCGCAGGCGGATGAGATGCGACTCCGCGTTCTCCTTGCGCAGGATGTCGAAGGACCCGTCGTTGAAGATCGGGCAGTCCTGCAGAATCTCCACGAACGCGGTCCCCCGGTGTTCGGCGGCGGCGCGCAGCACCTCGGTCAGCCCCGCCCGATCCGAATCCAGCGCCCGTGCGGCGAAGGTCGCCTCGGCGCCCAGGGCCACCGACAGCGTGTTGAACGGGTGGTCGATCGAGCCCATGGGCGTGGACTTGGTGACCTTGCCGGTCTCCGACGTCGGCGAGTACTGGCCCTTGGTGAGCCCGTAGATCCGGTTGTTGAACAACAGGATCGTCATGTTCACGTTGCGGCGCAACGCGTGGATGAGGTGGTTGCCGCCGATCGACAGCGCGTCGCCGTCCCCGGTGACCACCCAGACCGAGAGGTCCGGCCGGGTGACGGCCAGACCGGTGGCGATCGCGGGGGCACGGCCGTGGATCGAGTGGATCCCGTACGCCTCCAGGTAATACGGGAACCGGCTCGAGCATCCGATGCCGGAGACGAACATCAGATTCTCGCGCTTCAGCCCGAGTTCGGCCAGGAACCCGCGCACGGTGGCCAGGATGACGTAGTCACCGCAGCCGGGGCACCAGCGCACCTCCTGATCGGTGGTGTAGTCCTTGGCCTTCTGCGGACCCTCGGCGTGCGGCACCCCGGACAGTCCGGTCAGCCCCAGATCCGTTCCGACGAGCGGATTTTCGAGGATGGTCATGAGTTACCCCCTGGCGTGCGGTAGGTGGCCCGCGCCCGTGCCGCGAAGGCCTTGCTCTGCTCCATCTCCGTGATGGAGCCGTCCAGTGCCGCGTCGATCACCCCGACCAGTTCCTGTGCGGAGAACGCCGTCCCGGCGACCTTGGTCCACGGCTGCACATCCACCAGATAGCGGGCGCGCAGCAGCATGGCGAGCTGGCCGCCGTTCATCTCGGGCGCGACCACCGTGCGGTAGCGGCCCAGCACGGCTCCGAGATTGGCGGGGAAGGGATTCAGGTGCCGCAGGTGCGCCTGGGCCACCGGCACGCCTCGCCGCCGCGCCCGCCGGCACGCCTCGCCGATGGGACCGTACGAGCTGCCCCAGCCGATCAGCAGCAGTTCGGCCCGGCCGCTGGGATCCTCGACCTCGATGTCGGGCACCGTGATGCCGTCGACCTTGGCCTGGCGCAGGCGCACCATCAGTTCGTGATTGGCGGGCTCGTAGGAGATATTGCCGCTGCCGTCGGCCTTTTCGAGGCCGCCGATGCGATGTGCGCGTCCCTTCGTCCCGGGGACGGCCAGCGGCCGGGCCAGTGTCTCGGGATCGCGGGCGTACGGCTGGAAGCCGTCGTCGTCCGAACCCTCGGGCTCGAACGCCGGGTCGATGGGCGCGAGGTCGCCGACCTGCGGAATCGCCCACGGCTCGGACCCGTTGGCGATGGACCCGTCCGAGAGCAGCAGGACCGGCGTGCGATAGGTGATGGCGATCCGCGCCGCCTCCACCGCCGCGTCGAAACAGTCCGCGGGTGAGCGCGGGGCCAGGACCGGCACCGGCGACTCGCCGTTGCGGCCGTAGAGCGCCTGCAGCAGATCGGCCTGCTCGGTCTTGGTGGGCAGGCCGGTGGACGGACCGCCGCGCTGCACATCGATGATGAGCAGCGGCAGCTCGGTCATGACCGCCAGGCCGATGGCCTCGCTCTTGAGCGCCAGGCCGGGACCGGAGGTACTCGTCACGCCCAGCGCCCCGCCGATCGAAGCGCCCAGGGCCGCACCGATTCCGGCGATCTCGTCCTCGGCCTGGAAGGTGGTGACGCCGAAGTTCTTGTGCCTGCTCAACTCGTGCAGGATGTCCGAGGCCGGAGTGATCGGGTAGGTGCCCAGGAACACCGGCAGCCCGGACAGCTGACCGGCGGTCACCAGGCCGTAGGCCAGGGCGGTATTGCCGGTGATCTGCCGGTAGGTCCCGGCGGGCAGCGTCGCGCGGGCGACCTCGTAGGTGGTGGCGAAGGCCTCGGTGGTTTCGCCATAATTCCATCCCGCCCGGAATGCGAGAATATTCGCTTCTGCCACTTCGGGTTTGGACCCGAATTTCTCCCGGAGGAACTGTTCGGTGCCGCCGAGCGGACGGCCGTACATCCAAGAGAGCAATCCCAGCGCGAACATATTCTTCGCGCGCTGGCCGTCTTTCTTGCCCACACCGGTCGGTTCGGTAGCGGCCAGCGTCAGCGACGTCATGGGCACCTGATGCACCACGAAATCGGACAGCGTCCCGTCGGCGAGTGGATCACCGGCGTAGCCGACCTTCGAAAGATTACGTTTGGTGAATTCGTCCGTATTTACGATGAGCGTGGCCCCGCGCGCCAGCTCCTCCAGATTCGCCTTCAGGGCCGCGGGATTCATCGCCACCAGCACATCGGGCTGGTCACCGGCGGTGAGGATGTCGTAGTCGGCGATCTGGATCTGGAACGACGAGACACCCGGCAGCGTGCCCTGGGGCGCGCGGATCTCGGCCGGGAAGTTCGGCTGCGTAGCAAGATCATTTCCGAAAGCGGCTGCCTCATGGGTGAATCGATCACCGGTGAGCTGCATACCGTCACCGGAATCGCCGGCGAAGCGAATTACAACCTTTTCCAATTTCTCTGCGGCAGCGCCGTTTCGGGCCGCTGTCACCGATTCGTCATGCTGGGAACCCATGCGCCTGCATCACTTCCTCGTCCGTGAGAGGTACCAACGCCAAACTACTCCGCTATATTCGCGACACACCCGCGAAAACAGCGGTGAAACGTCGAGATTTCGCGGCCGGCGTCAGGCGAACAGTGCCAGCTGCGGGTCGGGCGTATGCGATTCGGCGGCACGCTCGAGAGGCTCGGCCTGCCGTTCGCGGTTCAAACCATGCTTGTCCAGCAACGGATCGATCCGGCCGCGCAACCACGCGGAGTACTCCGGTGTCACTGAAGTCCCGCGACCATACAGCTGTCGATAGCGCCGGATGAGCGCCGGGTGCTGTTCGGCGAGCCAGGTGAGGAACCAGCCGCGGGTGCTTCCGCGCAGATGCATGGGAAAGGCGACCGCGCTCGCGGCCCCGGCCTCTGCGATGGCGGCGAAGAGCTCGTCCAGTTGCGACCGGCCGTCGGTGAGGCACGGAATGATCGGCGCCACCATGACATTCACCGCGAACCCGGCATCGGCCAGGGCGCGCACGAGCTCGAGCCGCGCGCGCGGCGACGGTGTTCCCGGTTCGAGCGCTTCGCTCAGTTCCGGATCGAGCATGGCGATGGACACGGCCAGATGCACCGGAACCTGACGCGCCGCCTGGGTGAGCAGCGGCAGATCCCGGCGCAGCAGTGTGCCTTTGGTGAGAATGGAGAACCCGGTGCCGGATTCGGTGAGTGCGCCGATGATGCCAGGCATCAGCCGGTAGCGTCCCTCAGCGCGCTGATACGGATCCGTATTGGTCCCCAGCGCAACGACTTCCCGACGCCAGGAGCGCTTGTGCACTTCCCGGCGCAGGATCGCCGCGATGTTGGTCTTGACCACGATCTGGCGATCGAAGTCCTCGCCCGCGTCCAGGTCCAGGTATTCGTGAGTGGGGCGGGCGAAGCAGTAGCGGCAGGCGTGGGTACAACCCCGCATGGGGTTGACCGTCCAGTTGAACGGCAGCGTGCCGCCCTCGGGCATCTTGTTCAGTGCGCTCTTGCAGAGCACTTCGTGAAAAGTGATGCCTTCGAACTCCGGGGTTTGTACGCTGCGTACGAAGCCCGCGCGTTCGAGCCCGGGCAGCGCGCCGTCATCGGCCTCGAGGGTCTGGCTCTGCCACCGCACCACACAAGTCGAACATTTGTTCTACCTGGTGTCAAGCGATCTTCTGGGTGACCGTCTTGAAGTTCTGCCCGTTGTAGAAGGCCACGAGGTCGCGAATCGTCTCCTCCGCCGGGCGTGGCCGGTAGCCGAGATCGGTGCTCGCCTTGTCGTGTTCCACGACCGGCGCCGACAGCAGCGCGCCCATGGCCGCCTTGGAGATGCGGTCGCTGCCCACGGCCTTGGCGGCGGGCTCGAGCACCGGCATCAGCGCGTTGATGAACTTGGCCGGAATGGCGAAGGCGGGCTTGAGCTTCCCGTTGACCTCGGCGGCCAGGCGGGTGGCGTCGAACATGTTGGTGAAATGCCCGCCGAGCAGGTAGTTCTCACCGGTCTTGCCGCGCTCGCCGGCCAGGATGAGGCCGTTGGCCACGTCGCGCACGTCGACCAGGTCGAAGCCGCCGCTGATCATGACGGGCACGCGGCCGCGCGCGGCGTCCCACAGCGTCTTGTTGATGCGCGAATCGGTGTTGTCGACCGGGCCGTACACACCGGTCGGGTTGCAGACGACAGCGTCCAGGCCCTGATCGATGACCTTGCGCAGCTCGACCTCGCCCTGGAACTTGGAGCGGTCGTAGACCGGCAGATCGGGATCGATCGACCGCGGCGAACGCTCGTTGATGGTGCCGCCGCAGGTGTACTGGTTGAACGCGTGGATCGAGCTGGTGTGCACCATGCGGCGCGCACCGACCTCGAGCGCGGCCTCGGCGACCACGCGCACACCCTCGGTGTTGACCCGCCAGGCGAGATCGTTCTTGTGCGCGAGGGTGATGAGCGCGACCAGGTGGTAGACGACCTCCGCACCCTCCAGGGTGGTGCGCATGGACGCGGGATCGAGCACGTCGCCGCTGACCCAGGTGACACCCGGGACGGCCGGTCCGGCGGGCTTGACACGGTCGATGGCGGTGACCTCGTGACCGCGATCGGTAAGCAGGCGAAGCAAATTGGTGCCAAGGAACCCGGCGGCGCCGGTGACTGCGACCTTCATGTGATGAAGAATATAGAACTTGTTCTAATTTGCAAGAACGGCCGGGACCCGATCGAGAGACGCTCGCGTACCCAACGGGGTAGACGCTCGCGGGTGCGCGAGGTTCATCCGACCCGCCGAGCTGGACGCTCGACGCGTTATATTCGCACGCGCATGTCCATGACGATTGGGGGGCACCGATGGCCGATCTCTCTGTCGATACCGGCGCGGTTCGAGCCTTTGCCACGGCCCAGGACGGCGTCGCCGCCGATATCGCCGCGACCGGCGGCCTGGACACGGTAGCCCACGTCGCCGCCATGACCCCGGTCTTCGGACTCATCGGGGCCGATTTCCTGGCCGGCTTCGCGGTCGCCGAACTGCTGCACGACAAGGACATCAACTCGCTGTCGAGCCGGTTCGCGCACCTGGGGCAGGCCGCCTTCGGCTCGGCCGCCACCTATGACGTCGCCGACGAATCGTTCGCCGGCGGACTGGACTCGATCGCGGGCGCGATCGGCGATCCGGCGTGAGCCCCCTCGAAGACGGCGTGATCGGCGCGGCGGCCCCGGCCGGAGATCTCGCCGACGACCCGATCGGGTCGGGCGACGGCAGCACGGTCGTATTCGGCGGCCTGCCGGACCTGCGGCTGGGGCAGCTCCCCGACGACATCGCCCCATTCGAAGCACCCGCATTCCTGTTGTCCCGCAAAGAGATCGAGCCGGAGGACGCACCGCTGACCGGCGGTCCGCCGCTCGGCTCCGGCGGCGGGCAGGGTCCGGACCCCCGGGACGCGGCCACGCTCGGCGACGCCGCGGCTCCCGGCGTCGATGCCGCCACCGGCGTGCTCTCCGGTGCGCAGCACGCCCTCGGCGACGCGCAGAGCCTGCTGTCGGGCGCGCAGAGCGCCGTGAACGGCATCCCCGCCGCCCTCGATGCCGCCCAGGCCGCACTGAGCGACGCGGCCGCGAACCTGCCGGTCCTGCCGCCGCTGCCCGCGGACCCGATCGGCGATCTCATGAAGGGCCTGGCGCTGCCCGCGATCCCCGGACTGGACGCGCTGTTCGCACCGTTCCTGGAGCTGATCAGCAGCTTCGGCACCGGCGTGCTGGGCGGGCTGAACCCGGCCACCCTGCTGAGTCAGGGCTCCCAGCTCATCGAGACAGCCGTGCAGGTGGGCAAGGGCGCGTTCGAGACCGTCGAATCGGCGTGGGACGGCAAGGCGTCCGACAGCGCACAGGCGGCAAGTCAGCAGGCCCAGGCGCACGGGCGGGAGACAGCGCAGCGCGGTGTCGATCTGTCCGCGGTGACCGAGCAGGCCGCGGCGGTGGTGCAGCGCGGCAATGTCCAGCTCACCGCGATCGCGCAGTCCTTCGCCGCCCAGGCCACGGCCCTGGCCCCGGTGATCCTGGCTCCGCCCGCGCAGACCGCGCTCATCACCTCGGCCACCGAACATCTCGCCTCGGCGATCACGGTCGTCAACCTCACCCGCGGCGAGCTCGCGGGCTACACCGCGCAGGTCAACGGGATGGTCGGCGAGCTGCTCGGACCGGGCAGCGGTCCCGACCCCGCCGCGGTGGCGAAGTCGCTGGCGCAGAACGTCGGTCAGCCGATTCTGGAGCAGGCCAAGCAACTCCTCGAGGGCAGCCTGAATCCGGCGAGCACCGATCCGGGTGTGAGTGAGCCGGGTACGCCCACCGATCCGGACACCAGGGCAGCGGCCCTGGGTAGCGGCGGAGCCGGTGGCGGCGGTCTCAGCGCAGGCGGCGGGCCGGGTGGTGGCAGCGGGCTGGGTAGCGGCGGCGGAATCCCGTCCACGCCGGGCGCTCCCGGCTCCTCGATTCCCGGCGGCAGTCCCGGCGCGGGCGCGGGAGCTCCCGTGGGCGCGGGCGGCTCCGGTGCGCCCGGCACGGCCGGACCCGGTTCCCCGGGCTTCATAGGCTCCCCCGCCGCGGCGGCCGCGAACCGGGGCGGCGCGGATCAGGACCACGCGCGCGCGGTGCAGCCCTACGAAAACGTTTCCGGCGAAAGCGAACTCACCGGCGATCTGGGCGCGGCGACGCCGAGTGTCATCGGCGAATTGGACGAACAGGCCGCACCCGACCAGAGCGACGAGGCCTGAGCACCGGCCCAGCACCACTCGGCGCATCATTCGAGCGGGTTCGGGCAGCGAGAAACTACTCGAGCGGGCGGCGTGAGCCGCACATCGGCCGGCACGGCCGGCAGCTGGGTGCGGTCGGGCACCACGGTGGGGCCAGGTACGTTGCCACGCAATCGAATCGACGGCGAGATACGTCCCGCGCCGATCGGACTGCCGAGCCGCACCGCACCGCTTTGCCCGACCGCGCCGGATCGACTGCCCGGCGCCGCACAGCCCGGCCGCCTCGATCGAACCGCCCAGCCACGCTGCCACGACGACCCCACCGCCCGGATTCGACCGCCGGGACGCCGTAGAACCCGGCGGCGCCGATCGAGCTGCCGAGCCACGCCGGCCGGAACCACCCGGGCCACGCCGGATCGACTGCCGTGCATCGCCGATCATGGTGCCGCGCCACGAGGCCGGCCCCGCCGAAAGGTGATGCCGCGGCCGTCGGAGTAGCTGCTCCGGGACCGCGGCATCGTGGAGGCGGAACGCGATTTGTACACCTCGCGGGCTCCGACACCGTACGGGGGCCGGTGCGTGACCGGCGGGTGGATCAGACCGCTGTGGGGCGAACCTGGGCGTCGATCCCGCCGTCGATGACGAACTGAGCGCCGTGGATGAAACCGGCCTGCGGGCCGAGCAGGTACGCGATCAGGGACGCTATCTCATCGGGAGTTCCGTTGCGCCCGATCGGCGGAATGAAGTTGCGAATGGCCTCGCCGTAGCGCGGGTCGTCCATGCCGGCGCGCAGCAGCGGGGTGTCGACGCCGCCGGGGGCCACGGTGTTCAGGCGCACGCCCGCCGCTCCCCATTCGGGCGCGCGTTCGCGCACGGCCACGGTCACCGCGTTCTTGGACGAGGCGTAGGCGTACTGGCCCGCGAAATCGCCCGCCTCGGCGAAGGCTTCGGCCTCGGTCCCCTTGTTGATCGGGTTGTCGGCCCACTGGATGTGGGTCGAGGCGACCGACGAAACCACCACCGCCGCAGCCGATTCGCCCTTGCGCAGCGCCGGGAGCAGCGCGTCCAGGAAGGCGACGGTGGCGCGGTAGTTGATCTCGACCAAGAGCTCGGGGTTCGGAACGTGCGGGCCGACGCCCGCGCAGAGCACGAGTCCGCTCAGCGCGCCGCCCGAGCGTTCGAGCACCGCGTCGACGGCCGCGGCCCGGGCGGCCGGATCGGTCAGATCGGCGGTGATGTCGGCGTTGCGCAGGTCGATGCCGATGACGTCGTGGCCCGCCGCGGTGAGCGCGGCGGCGGTGGCCGCTCCGATGCCCGACCCGGATCCGGTGATGGCAATGGTCATGCCTGCGATTAGAACAAGGTTCAGATTACTGCCGCAACCCACCCCGCTGCCGATCTCGGCTATCGGGACCGCCCGCCCCGGTCACCAGCCGGGTGCGCTACAACGGATCAGGCACTTCGGGCCGATCGGCGGCAATTCGCCCCGATCTCGCCGACTACTGGCCAGTGCGCTCGAACCCCCGCTAGCATCACGGCTACAAACTAGAATCTGTTCTAGTTTTCGTACTTGCTCACCGTCGAGAGGACGATCCCGATGCGCTTCACCTACGCGGAGGCGATGACCAACCCGGATTACTACATCCCCCTGGCGCGGGCCGCCGAGGAGGCCGGGTTCCACAGCATCACCGTCGCGGACAGCATCGCCTACCCGGCGGAGTCCGACTCCAAGTACCCGTACAACGCCGACGGCAATCGCGAGTTCCTCGAGGACAAGCCCTTCATCGAGACGTTCGTCCTCTCGGCGGCCATCGCGGCTGCCACCACCACCCTGCGCCTGACCCCCTTCGTGCTCAAGCTGCCCATTCGCCCGCCGGTACTGGTGGCCAAGCAGGCGAGTTCGCTCGCACGCCTGAGCAACAACCGTTTCGCGCTGGGCGTGGGCATCAGCCCGTGGCCCGAGGACTTCGACATCATGGGCGTGCCGTTCGAGAAGCGCGGCAAGCGCCTGGACGAGTGCATCGAGATCCTCAAGGGCCTGTCGACCGGCGAGTACTTCGAGTACCACGGCGAGTTCTACGACATCCAGAAGATCAAGATGACCCCGGCCCCGACCGAGCCGCTGCCGATTCTGGTGGGCGGGCACAGCGACGCGGCGCTGCGGCGCGCGGTGCGCCTGACCGACGGCTGGATGCACGCGGGCGGCAAGCCCGAGGATCTGGATCGGTACCTGGCGCGCATCAACGAATTGCGCAGCGAGCGCGACAATCCCGGTGAGTTCGAGATCCACGCGGCCTCGATGGACGCGTACTCGGTCGACGGCGTGAAGCGCATGGAGGACAAGGGCATCACCGACGCGATCGTCGGCTTCCGCAACTCCTACGCCAAGGAGCACGACACCGAGACGCTCGACGAGAAGATCGTCAAGATCAAGTGGTACGGCGAGAAGATCATCGGCAAGCTCAACAGCTGAGCACTCGCGCCCGGTAGGCAAGGGCCGGAATCCGATTCGCGTGCGCTCCCACACCGGGAGCGCACGCGATGTGCGTTCGGAGTCGGCCCGCTCGCGACTCAGGAGTGCTTGGCGAAGCCGAGTTCGATCACCGCGTCGCGCTCGGCCGCCAGCTCCGCCACGCTCAGATCGATTCGGGCGCGCGAGAAGTCGTCGATCTCGAGCCCCTGCACGATGCTGTGCTCACCGTTCGCGCAGGTGACCGGGAACGAACTGATCAACCCGCGCGGCACCCCGTACGACCCGTCCGAGGGCACGGCCATCGAGACCCACTCGCCGGGCGCGGTACCCAGCACCCAGTCGTGCACGTGGTCGATGGCGGCGCTGGCCGCACTCGCCGCCGAGGACGCGCCGCGCGCCTTGATGATCGCGGTGCCGCGCTGCTGCACGGTGGGAATGAAGTCGTTCTCCACCCAGTTCCGGTCGTCGATGAGCTCGAGGGCGGGCTTGCCGCCCACCGTGGCGTAGCTCAGGTCCGGATACTGCGTGGCGGAGTGGTTGCCCCAGATGGCGATTCGCTCGATGTCGGCGGCGGCCGCGCCGGTGCGCTGGGCGACCTGCGCGATGGCGCGGTTGTGGTCGAGCCGGGTCAGCGCGGTGAAGCGTTCGGCGGGTACGTCGGGCGCGTTGCTCATGGCGATGTAGGCGTTGGTGTTGGCCGGGTTGCCGACCACCAGCACCTTCACGTCGTCCGCGGCGTTGGCGTTGATGGCCGCGCCCTGATCGGTGAAGATCGGGCCGTTGGCCGCGAGCAGGTCCGCGCGTTCCATACCCGCGGTGCGCGGTCGCGAGCCGACCAGGATCGCGATGTTCGCCCCGTCGAAGCCCACCCACGGGTCGTCGGCGATGTCGATGCCGGCCAGGAGCGGGAACGCCCCGTCCTCGAGTTCCATGGCCACACCCTCGAGGGAGGAGACCGCGGCCGGTATCTCGAGCAGTCGCAGCCGGATCGGTGTCCGCTCGCCCAGCAGCGCCCCGGACGCGATGCGGAACAGCAGCCCGTAGGCGATCTGCCCGGCGGCGCCGGTGACGGTGACGGTTACGGGTTCCGGACGACCTTGCTCGCTCACCACGAACTCCTCGCATAGTCGAGATATCCGTTTTCACCCTATCCCCGCTCACACCAGGAAAGCCCCGGCCGTGAGCCCGGAAGTGATCAACCAGACACCGGGCCATCCGCCTCGATCAAGCTCACCACCTGCATGTTTATCCCGGCCACAGCCGATTCCAACCGTTTGCCACGCTCCGCGTTAAGCCACCCGGAAGATCATTCACGCGACCGCGCTCCACGGCGCGGCCGACCGGGGAGGTGTTTTCGATGGGGTGGCTCTGCGTACTGATCGTGGTGGGATTCGTCGGCTTGATGATGCTGGCGGCGGCGCGTTCGGCCCGGGCCGAACGCGAACGCGTCGACCGCCTGTATCACTGGGCGGCCGCGGCCGGATGGCGGGTGTATCACCGGAGCGACGCGCCGTGGACCGACCGGCTGCCCGGCGGGCACCGGCACGGCATCGACATCAGTCTCGTCGGCCGCCTCGGCGGCCACTGGGTGACGGTCGCGGAGTACTCGTACCAGACCTTTCACACCCGCTCCAGCGGTGATTCCACCGTCACCGACACCACCACCCATCGGTACGTGGTGACGGTGGTGCACCTCGACCGGCAGTACCCGCCGCTCGAGGTGCGCGCCCAGGGCATGTGGTCGCTACTCGGCCGGGCCCTGTTCGGCGATCGGAAGACCGCGACCGGAAACCCGTTGTTCGACTGCACCTTCCGCATCGACGCGGGCGATCCGGCCTATGCCAAGGCCATGGTGGGTCCGCACCTGATCGAGGCGCACGTGGCGGGCGCGGTCCCGCTGTGGAGTCTGGCCGGGACCGACCTGCTCACCTATGTACCGAACGCCCAGCTGCACGATCCGCGCGCGATCCCCGGCTACGCCGCCCCGCTGCTGCGCGTCGCGGATCTCCTGGGCCACCGGGAATTCGGGTCGCTGTGGAATTCCGACCAGTCGCGCTGATTCCGCCGCCCCGGCCCGGTTCCTCGGTTCCACTGCGCCACTATGAGCCACAATTTCCGAAGTACGCTGCGCGCCAAGCCATCCCGACCCGTGTGCGCGCGCCGCTCACGAGCAGCCCGCTCCGAGCCGCCCACGGGCTCGAGCAGCGTGCGGCGTGGCCGGAAGCGCGACCGCGCTCAGCGGGTGAGTTCGGAGATATCGGCGTCGGACAGGACGACCATCGGGACGACATCGCGCGAGCGGACCATCTTCATCGCCCGATAGAGCGGGCGTTCCTCCGCGTTGGCGTCGCGGGCCTCGGCGCGCAGCTGGTGCACGAGGAGCTCGGAGACCGCGAGGGCGGCCGCCAGGGGGCAGGTGGCCAGTGCGTCGGCGAGTTTGCGCAGGCCCAGGATGTGTAGTTCGCGGCCGCTGCCGGAATCGGTGTAGATGGCCAGGGGCACCGTGCGGGTGTCACCCTTCGAGGTCACCCGCAGCAGTACCCGGCTGATCTTGCCGGGGTACACCAGGATCTCGGTGCCGGTCGCGGCGGCGAGGTCGACGCTGTGTTCGCCGTGCCAGGTGCGGGCGCGAATCACGGTGCCGGACAGCGATATCCGCTTGCGCTGCACCGCCATCGCGTAGAGCGCGGTGGGTGCGCCCAGCACCAGCCCGATGGCCACGGCCACCGGCCAGCTCACCCACAGCGCGGTCAGCAACCCCATCCCGATGCCCACGCCCAGCGCGGCCAGGGTGAGCCGCCGCAGCGCCGGCGCGAGCAGCTCGGGCGCCACGAGATCGAGGCCGACCTCGGCGGCGGCCCCGGATGTCGATTTGTCAGTCACAGTTGCGCATTCGTCCAAGTGCATCAGGCGCGCCGCGGCTGCCACGCACCGCCGGGACGCTACCAGGACTCTCGCCCGGCGTGCCCGACTTCCGAATCCATTGTCCGGCAGCTCACCGGGGGCTCGGGGCACAACGGCTCACGGCGTACCGAACGCCGCTGCGGCTCCGCGATTTCGGCCCCGGCGAACGCACGAGAGAAGCCGCCCGGTGACTGCCCCGACTCCAGGTCACAGCGCGGCACCTAGGCACCACGGCACCGAAGCACCACGGCAGCAGCCGACCGGCCGCACCCGTTGCCGCGCGCACGCCGCTCCAGGAAACGACACCGCGCCCCGGACTCGAAGTCCGGGGCGCGGTCTGTCCTTGGATCTGCGCCTACTCCCCCGCGAGAGCCGCGGCGATCTGGGCCACGGCGTCGTCCAGGGCGATCTGCCGCTGCTCACCGTTGCTCAGATCCTTCAGGCCCAGCTCGTTCTCGGCGACCTCGCGCTCACCGAGCACCAGCGCGAAGCGCGCCCCGGACTTGTCCGCGGCCTTCATCGCACCCTTGACCCCGCGACCGCCGTAGGCGATATCGGTGCGAATCCCGGCGGCGCGGAGGTCGCCGGCCAGCACGACCAGGCGCTGCTTGGCCACGTCGCCGAGCGGCACGCCGAAGACGTCGATGCGGGTGCCGTCGGTGGCGGACTTGCCCTCGGCCTCGAGCGCGAGCACCGTGCGGTCCACGCCGATGCCGAAGCCGATGCCCGAGAGCGGCTGCCCGCCGAGCTCGGCCATGAGCCCGTCGTACCGACCGCCGCCGCCGATGCCGGACTGCGCGCCGAGCCCGTCGTGCACGAATTCGAAGGTGGTCTTGGTGTAGTAATCCAGGCCGCGGACCATGCGCGGATTGACCACGTACGGCACGCCGAGCGCATCCAGGTGCCCGAGCACCTGGTCGAAGTGCGCTTTCGCGGACTCGGACAGGTGATCGATCATCAGCGGCGCGCCCGCGGTCATCTCCTTGACCTCGGGCCGCTTGTCGTCGAGCACGCGCAGCGGGTTGATCTCGGCCCGGCGGCGGGTCTCCTCGTCCAGCGGGAGCTTGAACAGGAACTCCTGCAACAGTTCCCGGTACTGCGGGCGGCAGCTGTCGTCACCGAGGGAGGTGAGCTCGAGCCGGAACCCGTCGAGTCCGAGCGAGCGGAAACCGCGGTCGGCGATGGCGATGACCTCGGCGTCCAGCGCCGGATCATCGACGCCGATGGCCTCCAGGCCAACCTGCTGCAACTGCCGGTAGCGGCCCTTCTGCGGGCGCTCGTAGCGGAAGAACGGCCCGGCGTAGGCCAGTTTGACAGGGAGCTGGCCCCGGTCGAGCCCGTGCTGGATGACCGCGCGCATGACGCCGGCGGTGCCTTCGGGGCGCAGGGTGAAGCTCTCACCGTTGCGGTCGGCGAAGGTCCACATTTCCTTGGAGACCACGTCGGTGGACTCGCCGACGCCGCGCGCGAACAACGCGGTTTCCTCGAAGATCGGCAGCTCTATGTGCCCGTATCCCGCCAGTCGCGCGGTGTGGATCAGTGCGTCGCGCACGGCGACGAACTCCGCGGAGGTGGGGGGCAGATAGTCGGGTACCCCCTTCGGGGCACGGAAGCTGCTGGTCTTGGTCACGCCGTCCAGTTTTCCCCATGGTGCTTATCCAAGTCCAACCGGTTAGTGTGCACCGGTTATAAGGGAGCGTCTCAGGAAGTGATGGCACACTCTTATGCCGGAAGCAACCGATACGGAGGGACTAGCTAGTGCCGAGCAATGAACAGCGACGCGCTGCGGCGAAACGGAAGCTGGAGCGCCAGCTGGCGAACCGCGCCTCGCGGGCACGCAAGCAGAAGCAGATGACGATCGCCGCCTCCGCCCTGGGCGTCGTGGTCGTGATCGCAGCGGGTGTCGGCCTGTACCTCTGGAACCGCGGCGACGACAACGCGAGCACGACCGCGACCTCCGAGACCCCGGACGCCTCGCTCTCCTCGGCCGCGCCGCTCCCGGTCGCCAAGGCCAAGCCCGCCACGGTCAGCTGTGACTACCGCAACGCGCAGAGCCCGGCCGCCAAGCCGGTCGAGAAGCCGGGCGCGGCGGACATCTCCACCACGACCAATCCCAAGGCCACCCTGGAGACCAACCAGGGTGCGATCGGCGTGACGCTGAACGCCGCCGAATCGCCGTGCACGGCCAACAGCTTCGTGAGCCTGGCCAAGCAGAACTTCTTCGCCAGCACCCAGTGCCACCGCATGACGACCGGTGCGGGCCTGCAGGTGCTGCAGTGCGGCGACCCGTCGGCCACCGGCATGGGCGGCCCGGGCTACCAGTTCGACAACGAGTACCCGAGCGATCAGTACGACGCCGCCGATCCCGCGGCGCAGATGCCGGTGGGTTACAAGCGCGGCGTGCTGGCCATGGCCAACGCCGGCCCGGATCAGACGGACGGCCGCGGCACCAACGGCAGCCAGTTCTTCCTGGTGTACGGCGACTCGCAGTTGCCGCCCCAGTACACGATTTTCGGCACCATCGACGAGGGCGGCCTGGCCACCCTCGACAAGATCGCCAAGGCCGGTGTCGCGGGCGGCGCGCCGGATGGCAAGCCCGCCCAGGACGTAACCATCCAGTCGGTCCGAATCGACTGACCAGCATGGTTTTTCGGCCCCGATGCTCGTGTAGCACCGGGGCCGTTCGTTTTTCGCGAAAAGCAACCGCATACCTCCACGGAACCTCCTGCGTAAGGGTTCCCTAACCAAAGAAAATCCTGAGTTTTCGCTGAGATGCCGGAATTGTGCGATATATGCTGTATCGCGACTCGCGCGTACGGTGGTATCCGAGTTTTCGCTGGTAATCTCGTAGAACGGAGTACGAAGCGGCGTAGTAAGGCCCACCGGGCAACCCCCAACGGACCGAGCCCCCAGCGCCTCCCAGCACTCCCGGTGTCACGTTCGCAGGCGGGACATAGCTAGCCGAATCACCGTTCGTGTGGCGATGTTCGAGACGAAGCACCACAATCATCCATAGTGATCACTGCAGCATCGGGGAGCAGGCAATGGCCGAGGAACTCGACGACATCGGCGCCCAGACCGCGGCGATGATGAGGCAAATGTTGCAGCTCGCGACGCTTGTCGCGCTGCGCACCCGGGAACGTGGCCAGAAAGAAGCGGAAGCGCGCGTCAAAGTCACCGAAGCCCGGCACAAAGAGGCCCGTGAGCTCCAGCTCCGGGAAGCCGCGGATTCCAAGGCGAAGGATCCGCGCAACCTCGAACTGGCGCGCATGATCGAGAAGCCGCCGCTGGACAAGGGCGTATCCCTCGAGAAGGACAGGTTCGCCGCGCAGGCCGAGGCCACGCGCATGGCCGCCACGCAGGCCGCCATGAACAAGAACCTGGTCCGCTACGACTCGGTGGAGCGCCGAACCGCGCTGGCCCAGCACCTTTCTCGCATGGGTATCGCGCCGGAGCTGGCCGCGGTCCGCATGCTGCTCGAGGTCGGGCAGGCGCAGTCGGCGGCCGAAGCGGTCAAGGCCCGGGAGCAGGAAGCCGCCGTCGCACAGCGCCGGGCGCGGGAAATGGAAGCCCGCGGCCTCCAGCGCACCCGCACCTAGATTCGCACGAGTTCACGGTGAACCACAGCGGCACAGCCTGATCGGGCTGTGTCGCTTGCTCATCCGGCCGGTCCGCCTTCGTCCACGGCTCCCGGCCGACAAATAATTCCCGCACGGCCGCACGGCATCCCGAAGCGCGGTCACCGCCCGGCTCGACACGCCCGGACTCGAATCGTGTTCACAACGATTCGGTTTCCGGCCGGGACCGAGCCCCGGCCGTCGACCGCCATCCGGCTCAGAGCCGGAAGTCCCCCATCGTGGGATCGCTGAACAGCCCCTGCTGCGGCGACTTCAACGGCAGCGGCGTGAGCATGTCCTTGTGCCCGTTGCGCACGCTGCAGTACTTGAACGGTCCCTTGGGGTCGAACAGCTTGGCCATGTGCGGGTCCGCGTGATCCAGGAACCACACGCTCAGACCGGTTTTGCCGTCCTGGCGGTAGTGCTCCCAGGCGCGCCACATGGCATCCAGGCGCGCGACCGCCTCGGCGTGCTTCCACCATTCGGGGCACCAGACCGTGTCGCTGATGTCGGTCACTTGACGGCGGTACACCAGGCTCAGGTAGTTCTCGACGAACTCCACCACGCTCTGGTAGACCATCGGTTGTTGCTGCTGTTCGGTCACAGCGGCCGGACCTCCTCGATTTGCCCGGCGTCTTTCGCCGGTTCCTGCTTGATCAGTGACGGCGCGCCGATCAGATCGGTGATCTCGGTCTTCTTCCGCGGCGACGGATCGTGCTTGGTGATCGATTCCTTCACCGCGGCAGCGTATTCGCCCTCCCACCACGGCACCGTGCGCACGAGCACCGCCGGCGTGCCGGAGGAGAACACGATGGCCCGCCCGCGCGGCAGCGTGGCCAGGCCGTGCACGTCGAAGGTCTTGGACGAGCCCAGGGACCGCGAATAGCTCTTGCCGCCACTGGATTCGGAGACCGAGGACGAGATGCTGTCGTACGCGCCGATGGCCTCGGAGCGCTCCTGCAGGAACTTGGTGTCGTCCACGCCGCTGCCGAGCACCTTGATGTTGGCCGCGGCCCACAGGGCTTCCATGCCGTCCAGGCCCCAGCAGCGCGCGCCCTGCGCCCAGGACTGCAGCACCGTCATCACCACGATGCCGCGCGAGCCGAAGTGGCTGTACTGCTTGGGCAGATCCTTCCAGCGCACCACGTTCGCGGCCTCGTCCAGCACGGCCAGCAGCGGGATCTCGAGGCGACCGCCGTGCGAGCGCGAGGCCTCGCGCATGGCGATGTCGATGACCGCCTCGGTGAGGGCGCTGACCAGCGGGGCCGCCGATCCGCGGCCTTCGAGCGAGAGGCAGTAGAGCGTGCCGTTGTCGCGGATGAAGGCGAGTTCGTCGAACTGCTCGCCGCCCGCCTCCGGGGTGATCCAGCGATGCACGTTGGAGAGCTTGAGGCAGCGCACCATCTTCTTGGCCGTGCCGAAAACGCCACTGCGCGTGCGCTCGTCGACGTTGTACTGCTGGGCCAGACCCGAGGCCATGAAGTGGAACCGGCCGGTGCGGCGCAGCAACTCGATGGGCTCGGTGTCCTGCGGGTTGGTGACCCATTCCCAGCACTGGGTGATGGGCCGGTCGGCCACCGCCGCGGCCAGGAACAGGCCCGCCAGCAGATCCTCGGCCTCCTGGTCGAAGAAGCTGTCGGTGGAGGTCGCCATCCCGCCGCCGGCGCCGTCGTCCGCGTCGGCGAAGTGCCCGGCCAGGCGGGCCGCGCGCATCTCGCAGCCATCGGCGCGGGCATCGATCCAGGCCAGTGGATCCCAGTGCCAATTGCGCGCCCGGTCATCGCGATTCATCGGATCGCCCGCGATGTCCTGCGGGTCGAAGATGAAGATCGGGCTGCCCTTGTTCTGGCGCACGTCGCGGGTCGCGTCGACCACGTCGCGCTTGTTCGAGGTGACCAGCGCGGGGCCGATGGCGGCCAGGATCGCCGGGATGACACGCGAGGTCGTCTTGCCCTGGCGCGGGCCCCAGATGTCGATGTGCAGGTCTTCGTAGGAGCCGTAGAGCATGCAGCCGTCGGCCACCGACATGCCGATCGGGACGCCGGGCATGTCGTTGTTGCCCAGCCGCATGCCGAGCTGGGTGGCCTTCTCCCGCACACCGGCGTCGGTGAGCGATTTGATGGCGCCGCCCGAGCCCATGTGGTCGGCCTTGTCGTCGACCGCGAGGCGTCCGATCGCCTTGCGCGCCTTGACCCTTCGCTTGTACAGCTGGTAGCCGACCGCGCTCAGCACGATCAGCAGCACGATCACGGTCGCCCAGCCGGGCCAGTACAGCTTGCCCTTGGCCAGGTCGACGACGATGGCGATCGGATTGATCGGCAGATCCTGCTTGGGCGAGGACAGGGCATTGCCCATCTGGATGGACACCCACAGTGTTCCCAGCACGGCGAATGCCGCGTAGATCATGAACAGCGTGGTGTCCGGACCCGGTGCAGCGGGATCCTTTACCGGTTGCTTCGCCATCTCCAGCCTCCTCAGATGACCTGTAAATTGATGCGGCTCAACGGAATTCGTCCAGCACCCAGCCGCCGGGGCCGCGCACGACGGTGGCGACGACGGTGGTGGGCGACAAGGGTTCGCGACGGCCGTCGGGATAGACGACCGTCTGTTCGATGCCGATCTTGTATCGCTGACGGCCGGGATCCGCGCCGGGCGGAGCCTTCTCACCGGATGCGAACGCGAACGCTTCGACGTGAGCCCCGGATTTGCTCCAATCGGCCCACTGCAACGTCGCCTTCGGCGTCGCGGCACCGGCGGGTGGTGCATCCAGTGTACGGATCAGCGTGGGTCCCAGCCATTTCCGAGCGCGCGCGAGCGCGGGAGCGCCCTGCACCTCGGTGGCGGGATACCAGGTGTAGATCTCACGCAGGGCCGCGACCGCCACGCCCTCGCCGCTGGCGGGATCGGGGGCCGGGGCGCTGAGCAGCAACCGGGTGGTGGAGGTGGGCGTTTGCAGCGGACCCGAGCCACCGTCGGAATCGCTACTGCCGCACGCGGCGGTCAGCATCGCGACGACAGGCACCAGCATCACCACCAGTTTCGCGCGTTGGGCCGCCGGGACCGCATCGCCCGGTCCGTGCCGGCGGCGCAGCTTCGGACCTGCGTTCCAGGCTAGTCCTACGAGCCGAGCGCCGGGCGATACCAGCGGTTTTCCCGAATCGGCGTGTCCGATTTGCCGGGACGCGGTCATGAGCCCCGCTTGGCGTGATTCAGCGTTTCCACCAGGCTGCGGTTCATCTCCGCGGCCGCTGCCAGCTGCTGCTGTAGTAGCGCGACCTTGCGGCGCAGGGTGCTCGCGTCCATCTGCTCCAGGCCGGGGCTCTCCGCGGCGCGCACCCAGTTGCGGACCGAATTGGTGTGCACGCCTATCTGTTCGGCGACCACCCGGCACGCCTCGGACTCCGAGCGCATCTTCGCACTCAGCGCGACCACCTGTTCGACGGCGGCCTGACGCACCTCCGGCGACACTCTTCGGTAGGACCGGTGCGGCATCATTCGGGGTTCCCGTCGTCGTCGGTGCCGCGTCGGGCGGTGGTTTCGGTGAATTCGCTGAAACGCTGGTTGGTGTCGTGGATTCCGCTCTCCTTCTCCGAGGGCGAGAACTCCATGTGGAACGGGATACCGGGGCGGCGGTCCTCACCGATCTTGATGAGGAACTTGCCGGTGCCGGGGGCGGACGGGCGCAGCTGGCCGGGTTTGAGCGCCTCGCCGGTGAGCGCCTGGGGCGCGGACCAGCTGGTGACCATGTCCTCCTCGGCGGAGGTGAACGGGACGATCGAGTCCAGCCGGCCGATCTCCTCCGCGGGTAGCGCGCCGAAGATCTTGGCGCGGGCGCGTTCCAGGAAGCCGAGCGCCTTGGAGATCGCCGCTTCCGAGCCCAGGGACTGCAGATCCTTGATGGTGTGACTGATCATGATCAGCGCGGTGGCGATGCTGCGCTGGAGGCGGGTCAGCTCGTCCACGCGGTCGACCATGAAGTCGCCCAGGCCCAGCACCTGCCACAGCTCGTCCATGACGACCTGGAAGTAGCGCTGCGGGCCCAGGCCGGCGTCGGCCAGCACGTGCGCGGCCTCCACCGAGGCGAAACCGTCGGCCCAGCAGGCCAGCATGACCGCGGCCTTGAGCTTCTTGTCGCCGTTCGGGATGTGCGAGACGTCGATGCAGACCGCGGTGGAGTTGGTGTCGATGGGAGTAGTGGTGTGGCCGTTGAAGATCGCGCCGAACGGACCCTGGGTCAGCGCGCGCAGCGAGCGGCGCAGGCCCTTGATGGCGTTCTGGTATTCGTCCGGATTGTCGGCGCCGGCGTCGAGCATCAGTTCGTCGCCGCCGTTGACGATGACGGTGAGCAGATCCTCGATGATGGGCGGCTGGTCCGGGGTGAAATCGCTGCCCTCGCGGTACAGGATGCGCAGGGCGGTGGAGATGAGGGTTTCCTCGTAGTCGCGCACGCGCGCGCCGCGCACCAGCTCCACCAGGCCCGCGACCAGGGTGACCTGGCGGGCGCGCATCTCCTGCATGACCTGGGTCTGCAGTTCGGGCATGTCGTCGAGCCGGGGCACGATCGAGCCCAGCACGCCGGCCGCGAGCGGATTCAGTTTGCCGTGGCCGTAACCCAGGTCGATGACCTGACCGCCGACCAGCTCCACCAGCTTGCGGTAGTCGGGCTTGACGTCCGCCAGGATCAGCGGGGTGATGCCCTGTGCGACGCCGCCCAGCACGATGCGGCGAACCAGGGAGGACTTGCCGAAACCGTTGAGGCCCAGCACGAAAAGGCTCGGGGCGGTGATGAAGCTGCCGCGCATGAACCAGTTCATGGGGTCGAAGCAGACCGGGGCGCCGGTGTGCAGGTGCGAGCCGAGCGGGGTGCCGATCAGCGGCGCGCCCGCGCCGACCGACCACGGCCACAGCCCCGCGACCTGTGCGGTGGTGGCGCGGTACTCGACCGGGCGGCCGACCACGTTCATGCGCCCGCCGCCCGCGCCGATGTAACCGCGATCGGTGAGTTGTGCTGTGGTGCGGTCGAATTCGTCGACGCTGCCGTATTCGATGCGCTCGACGCGGGCCGCGAAGTTCCGGCGGCGCAGATCGTCGGTGTGCAGGCGGAAGGTGGCCCATACCGCCCGCAGGCCGTTCTGCTCGCGGACGATGACCTCGAGCTTGGCCCGGGTCGCGTCGTCCAGCAGCTTCGGCCCGGTCTGGCGCTTCTTCGCGGCCTTCTTCCGCTCCGCGGCGCCCTTGGGCACCCGGGTCTTGGCCTTGTCCGTGTCCTTGCCTTTGTCCTGTCCGCCACGCCGCGAACCGGATTCGCCCTCGATGCGCGCGGGGCGCGCGGTCCGCTTGCGCGCCGTGCGATCCCCGGCCTCACCCTCGGGCCGCGGCCGCCGGGTGCGCCCGGAGTTGCCCGAGCGCCCACCGATGTGGACCCGGTCCGCGTCGGTGGGCCGCGACCGGCCCTCGCCGGTCCGCTCGCCCGTGCGCGGCTTCGAGTCCGAGCCCCCGCGTGCCGATTCCCGGTCCGTCCCCCGCTGTTCGCCGCGCCGTTCCCGGCCGTCGGCCTCGCTCCGGGACCGCGCCGACGCGTCGTCGTCGCGCCGCGCGCGCCCGCTCACCCGCCGAGTCTCGCCGCTGCGCTCGCCCGTGCCGGTCCCGCGCCGACCGTCTCCGGACTCTCCCGTGCCGGTTCCGCGCCGAACGTCCCTGGCTTGACCTGTGCCGGCGCTTCGGCCGGATTCTCCTGCCGCGCCGGTCCGCCCGCGCTCACTGCCAGCGCTGTCCGCGCCGTGTGCTCGCTGCCCCGAGCCGGGCGGCCGATGCGGCCCCGTCCCGATCTCGCCCGCGTGCGCCCGCTGACCGGCCCCGTGGGCGCGCTCGGCGGTGTCGCCCGCGCGCGGCCGCACTTCCTGCGCTACCCGCCCGGCCGAGCCCCGATCGCGTTCGCCCCCTTCGGTTCCCGCCCCTGACACGCCGTCGTCGCCACGTTCCCGGTCCATGCGGTCCCCCTCGAATCGTTCCGAACCGGGTGCGGCCGTTCCCTCCGCCTGCCCCGGGCGCGCGTCCTCGCGCTCCGAACTTCCTGAGCCACCAACCTGTTCCGACCCCGCCACCGACGGGCCACCCGTTCCCGCCCCGGCTCTTCGCCGCCCCCCGTCCACCCCCGAAGACTTCGCATCGGCGTCCGCCGACGCTCCGGACACGGAGCTGCCACCGGCGGCTACCGCACCGGCCGATGCCGCACCGACCGACGCCGCACCGGTTGATGCCGCACCGGTTGAATACGCTCCCCCAGCGGCGTCTTTCGCCGCCGAGTCCGCTTCGCCCCCACCGGTGCCACTCCCCCGAACCTTGTGTCCACCCGAGGCGTCGGCTCGGACACTCTCACTGCCCCCACCGCCGCGAACGAGGTCGCCACCTGTATCGGTTCCGCCCCGGTTCGCACGCGCGTCGTCGGTCCGCGCCCGTCCACCGGCGCCCTCCCCCACGTCCGAGCCCCGCCGCTCACCGGTTTCCGTTTCCAGCGACAACGACGGGATGGAACGCCGCCCCACCCGCCGGGCCTCGCCCGGAGTCCGCGGCTCCACGTCGTCCCCCGTCCGTCCCGGTTCTCCCCGGACCGCCCCGGAACCCGCACCTCGCGAATCCCGTTGCCCCGCAGCATCGGACAAGCCTTCACCAGCCGAACCCGACCGCACGCTCCCGGTGTCCGAACCACCTCGACCGGCGATGTCCCGCTCGCCCGACCGTCGACCGCCGCCGACCACGTCCGAACCCGCCCGGACGGCATCGCCCGACAAGTCTCCGCCGACGTCCACCGACGCGGCGCGGTCGCTGCCGACGCTGCGCCCGGCTGCGGCTCCACCGGCCGATGAGGCGGCCCGCGCATTCGCCGAGGCCGACCCCGCGCCGCCGCTGAGCTCCGATGCGCGGGCGGAAGGCGTTGTCGCCGAAGTGACGGTGCCCACCGACCCCGCCTGCCGGGGGTCCGGGTCGGAGATGGCCTCGGATCGAGCGTCGCTGATCTCCGGTCCGGCAGGGCCTGCACCCGCGTGCCCGGGTGACGTGTCTCGGCCGACCGTCTGCGCATTGCTCACGGCGCTGCGGCCGGCTACGTCATCGCGCGCACCGCTGCCCGACGGGGCGTCGCCGGCCGGGACGGCTTCGGGTACAGCGTGTTCGGCAGGGCTTCGGGTAGCGGCCGGGCCCGAGGCCGTGGGTGCGCCTGCTCGAGCGGAAAGATCGGGTCCCGCCCCACGCGATCGGCCGACGGTCGACGGCGCGTACCCGCTCTCGCCGGT
The DNA here is from genome assembly GCF_042799795.1 of Nocardia sp. NPDC057668. Taxonomy (NCBI): domain Bacteria; kingdom Bacillati; phylum Actinomycetota; class Actinomycetes; order Mycobacteriales; family Nocardiaceae; genus Nocardia; species Nocardia sp. NPDC057668. Next base: position 1,069,002 of record NZ_JBHVIC010000001.1, read on the forward strand.
TGCACCACCGTCCCGATGTGCGTCGGCTGTCGCCTGCTTCGGGGATTCGGCTGTGCGCGAGGTGTTTTGGCGTGGGATGGCCGAGCCATCCGGGTTCGTGGCGGCGGCGTGCGCCAGCGCTTCGGCGCTGGTTCGCTCGCGGTCGACTGCTTCCGGAGCCGCGCTGGCCGACTGATCCGCGGCCGAAGTCCCGGTCGAACCCCAGTTCTCGATGTCGCGGGGCGCGGGAGCTGCCGGGGACGGGTCGACGGGGAGGGCGGGGATGGGGCGGCGTGGGGGGCCGTACGCGCCCGCGCCGCGGTTCGCGCCGAAGGTGGCCGAATTGGGCTGGGGGCGGGCGAGTGGACGGCGTTGGTCTCCGGAATCGGTACGGGACCAGGGGGGCTCGCCCACTCGGGTGCGCGGGAGCATGGTGCGCTCGAAGGACGATTCGGGGCGGCCACCGGTGTCCCGCCGGGAGTCGGCCGACGTGGCGGAATCGGAACCTGCCGCGGGGCCGGAATCAGCGCCGCGCGCCGCCCCTGCCACGCTCGAACCCGTCGCGGCGCTCGAGCCGGCCGACGCACTCGAATCTGTCGCCGGGCCGAAACCGGCTGCTGTGCTGGAGCTCCCCGCACCGGCCGAACCACCGTCTGCACCCGCATTGCCGGCACCGGTCGATCCACGCACCGCACCCGCATCGCCCGCGGTGCTTGGACCACCTGCGGCACCCGCGCTGCGCGCGTCGGCCGTACCACCCACGGCACCCGCATTGCGCGCGCCGGCCGTACCACCTACGGCACCCGCACTACTCGTGGCGGCCGCACCTCCAGGGGCACCCGCATCTCCGGGGGCACCCGCACCGCGCGTGCTGCCCGCACCACCCGGGTGGCCCACAGTGCTTGTGGCAGCCGTGCCGCCAGCAGCACCCCCACCACTCGCGGCAGCCGCGCCACCCGCAGCGCGGAGGCCGGGTCCGGCGGTCGAACCGGGCCCGCCGGGGAGCCCGGTCTCGGGAGTCGAGCCCGTGCCGGGCTCGGGGTCCTGGGTCGTGCGGCCGGGATCCAGTTTGTAAGCCGAGCGGCGGGGTGGGGTGGACGAATCCGGTTGGCGGGGCTCGGGGCCGGGGGCGTCGGGGGTTTCGGCGGCGGAGTCCGTCGCGGAATCCTCCGGGGCGGGGTGGATGAACGTCTCCGGGGGGACCGGGTCGCGGCGGAGCATCCGGCGGTCGGGGAGGGTGCCGCGGCGGGGGCGGTGCTCATCGCGGGCCACGCGGGCCGAGGGCCAGGACTGGTCGGGGTCCGCGGGGGTGCGGTCGGGTTCGTCCGCCGTACCCTGGTCGCGGCGAGAACCGCGACGCGCCGAGGCGGCGGCGTCGCGGTCCCGGACCGGTGGTTCGAAATCACGTGGCATGAACTGTTACCCCGCAAGCGCTTTCGGAATTGTCGCGTGCTCCGGCAGGATCACCCCGCAGCCGAGCGAGGCTGCGAAGGCCGCCGCCTGGTAGCGGTAGCAGCGCCGGATCTTCAACCGCGACTGGGTGGACAGGTCGCGGGTGATCGCCTCGATGCGGGGCAGATCCCCGCGCAGCGGCTCGGTGATGGTCACCAGCGCGCCGAATCGCGTGACGCCGTGCCCGCGCGCCTGCTCCTCGCGCGCCTGCTGCGTCGCGCCGACCCGAATCGTCGCCGCCGCCGACACCACGCCGCGTTCACTCTGCTGAGCCACCAGCGCGTTCTTGTAGTCGTCGTCCACGATCTGCGCCGCGTCGCCCGCCGAATGCGGCCGGTACACGATGGTCACGCGCTTGCGCGGCACCTCGGGATTGGGCGCGAGCAGCCGCTGCAGCACCCGCTCGTCCACGGCGCCCTCGGGCGCGGTGTCCATCTCCCAGGTCACCGAACGCCCGCCGTCGTGGATGAAGTGATCCCACCGCTCCTCGTGCGAGACCGGCCCGGCGTCGGCCCAATCCAGCCCGTGCCCACCGGGTTCGCCCGCCGCCACCTCGAGATCGGCCTGCGCGGCCGGATCGTAGCTGCGCCGGATGAAGGAGATGACGTCGTCCGCCGACATGGGCTGCGCGCGCACGCCCGCCTCGGCCAGCGCCGCGCAGATGCCCGGCAGCCGGCGCCCGATCTCGACCGCCTCCTCCGCCGGATTCTTGCGCCGCTCGGCCGTGGTCGCCTTGAACGTGATCGACACGCGCGGCAGCAGCTGTACCCGCTCCTGCGGCAGTTCGGTCGCCAGCTCGTACATGACCTGCTGCGCCAGATCCGGCGCTTCGGGCCGGGTGATGGCGGAAACCTCGGTGAGCAAACGGTTTCCGGTCTCGGGCACGGTGTCGATGACCGGCACCACCGCCACGATGTCGGAGGTCTGCCCCAGCGAGGCCAGGAAGGTGCCCCACGCGGACACCCACCGGTCGATCACCGGCTGATCCACGGCCTCGTGCCCCTGCGGCCACGCCCGCAGGACCACCGTGTACTGCCCGAACTGCGGCAGGTGGATCATGCCGAAGCTGTACCCGCCGGCGTCGATCCCCTCGTACAACCGTGAGGGCGCCATGATTCCGGGCAGCCGGGTGACCCCGCCCGGAATCCGGGAGAACCGGCCGCCGCGATACACGTGCTCGCCCCTGCTGCGGCCGCGCAACCAATGGAACATCATCAATCCCGTCTCGTAGCCGGAGCGTCCCCCGGTCCGCCACACCAGTGGAACCATGACGACCAGACCGAAGACCGCGACGAACAGCGCCGGTTTGGGTCCGGCGATGAGCGCGGTCAGCAGCGCGGTGATCACCACCGCGAAGCCGACCACGGTCTCACCCCAGCGCAGGCCGAAAAGTCCTGCGCTGCGGGGCTTTTGCCACAGTCCGTACGAGCGGCGCTCGTAGGTGTCGGTCATGGTCATCGTGGGATGGTGCTCCTGCCGAGGTCGGGTGAACGGTTGGTCCAGCGGTCACCGGCGAGATCGCCAGCGGCCGCATCCGCCCGGTTCAACCCGGCTGTCGCGGCTCGCACCTGCGAGACCCGGTTCGCTGCTGCTCGTGCCGCGCCTGACGGTACTGCCGCATTGCCGCCCGGCCCGGAAGGACTCGCGGCGGCCGCGCCACCGCCGCCTCCGCCGCCGCGCGGTGGCAACGGCCGTCCGGCAGCGCCGCCGGGACCGCCCGGCCCACCGGGACCACGCGGTCCGCCACGACGCGGTCCGACGAATCCGGCGTTGCCCGGCCCGGCCGCCACCTTCGCGCCCACGGCCCGGCTGCCGACCGCACCGATGGCGGCGACGCCGACGAGGGTGCCGGTGGTGGCGGTCAGACCCGAACCGCCGCTGCCCACGATCGCCACGGCCGGGGTGGCCAGGCGCATGAGGGCGGGCAGCACGAACGCCGCGCTGCACAGCAGCACGATCGCGACCAGCATGCGCTGGGCCTGATCGGCGTCGGGCAGCCCCGCGGTGGAGGTCAGTTCATCGGTGTTGCCCGCGGTGGTGAACGCGATCATGTAGACGATCGCCGCCACCGGTTTGTAGAGCATGAACGCGATGATCCAGCTGATGAGCTTGGGATAGGACCCGCGCCCGGTCGCCGTGCCCGAGGCCGCCGCCGCCAGCGGCAGCACGCCCGCCGCGACTATCAGCAACCCTTGGCGCACAATGGCCAGCACGATCTGCGCGAGCGCCCCGAGCAGGCCGACGATCGCGATGATCAGCACCAGACCCGGCGAGAACGCCTGCAGCTTGGACGTTTTCACCATGAGCTCGGCGATGTTGCGCGCCTGCCCGTCGGTGGAATCCTGAATCACCCACTCGGAGAACTTGTCCGAGGCCTGGGTGGCCGCCACGATGACCGCGCCGAGCATCCAGGAACTGAAGATGACCCGCGCGTACATGCGGAAGGATTCGGCCGCCTCACTGACCGCGGCCCCTCGTCTGGCCTCTGCCAGTTTCGCGCCGGATAGGATCACCGACACCATCAGCAGCAATATCTGCGCCTGATAGGTGTAGTCGTTTATCTTGCTGAAGAGCGTTCCGGCGTCGCTGACCCGTTCATTGGGCAGTTTCATCCAGAAAGTCAGCGCGAGTATCAGCGCTTCGCCCAGACCGCTCATGAGCGAGTCCACCACCTTGCCGAAGGTGGAGTCCCACGCCTTGTCCCGCACGGTGGCGGCGGCGTCGGTGGGATGGGTGGCTACGTTGCCGGCCTTGCACGCGGCGGAGGCCGCGTCACCGAGGGTGAGACCGGGGATGCCGAGACCGTCGAGCGAATCGTGTAACTGGTTGCACGCCTCGTCGAAACCGTAGTTCTGTCCGTACGCCACCGTCGGTGTAGCGATCATGACGGTGAACACGACCGCGAAGATCGTCAGGATGCGCCTCAGCATGTGGTCCGCCCCTTCATGGGTCGAGTTGCCACTTCATTCACCATTTTTTCATCACCACCGCGTCCACCCCGCAAGGGAATCCACGTACTCGGTTTGCGAGGCCTTCGAGGTCGACGGCTTGAGTCGCCAGTCACCGGCGTCCCACACCATGATCAGTCGTACCGCCGCCCACAATTGCCGGTTGTCCACGACCGGACCGCGCGCCGCCAGGCGCACGATGGCCATGTCGTCGGCATAGTTCTCCACCTGGAAGCCGTCCGAGGCCACCAGGTAGCGGGTCACCTTCTCCGGCTGCTGTTTCGGCAACCGCTGATCGGCCAGCGCCTGGTCGTAGGCGGCCACCTGCTGCGCCGACACCCGGACCTGCCGCACGTAGAGCTCGCGGTCGGCGGGGCGGGCGTTGAGCCGGTAGGTGATCTGGGCGGCGGCCAGCACGGCGCCCTGCGGCGTGTGCGAGTAGCCGACGGCCAGACCGTTTTCCAGCCGTGCCGGGCCGTCGGAGGTCGAGAACGGCACCGACGCGCCGAAAACCCGCTGCCAGCCGTGCGGTTCGGTGATCCCCGACGGCAGTCCGGTCAGCCAGTCCTGGTCCGCGGGCTTGCGCTGCTTACCCGGTTCCTGCGAGAGTGGCTGCCCCGCCGCATTGTTGGGGATGTCGACCCGGCGGCCGAACAGATCAACCTCGGGCGCGGCGAAGCCCGTCGCACCCGCTTCACCCGCTATGGGTGTCGTTCCCTCGGCCTTCGTACTCGACGGGGTGTCGTCGCGGCCGATGTAGACCACGACGCCGACGATGACGATCAACGTCACCACGGCCGCCGAGACGATGACGCCGAACGAGATCCGGTCGCGCTCGGGCGACTCCTTCTCGCTCATTGCGGCGCCTCCAAAGTCTGTATGTCACTGGACAATTGCGCTTACCAAGAAAACTTTAGGTCGGCAGCAGGGCGAGCGCGATCCCACTGGCCGAACTGGCCATGATCGCGCCCATCAGGCTCACCACCACACCGTGCGTCGCGTCGTTCGCCGCGAGATCGTCGCGGAACGCGTACCACAGCTTGCCCGCGGACAGGATCATCCAGGCCAGGCACAACAGCAGTACGCACCACAGCAGCCAATCGATCAACTGCATCATGGGCCGCAGTACGTCGGCGGGCATCTGTTTGTAGGCCAGCAGGGCCACTGTGGCGGACATTAGGTGATCACAGCGTTCATGATGGTTCCCGCACTGGTGGCGATGATTCCGCCGATCATCGCGCCCGCCACCATCTTCGGCGACTCCAAACCGCCTCCTGTCCACTTCTCCCAGGCGAAGCGACCACCCGCGTAGGTGATCCCCAAGACTCCCGACAACAGTACGAACCAGGTGAAGTACCGAACCAGCTTCAACAATTTGTCCGACGCGGGTGGCGCCTCGGGGGTCGGATTGCCGACCTGGGCGAGGATGGAACCGTAGGCGTCGTGCACGACGAGGAGCATGCTCATTGTCTGTCCTTCTCCAAAAGCGAACTGCTAGTTACAATCTCGCCGATGATCGGCCATTTCGCACGGCCGGCCCCGGCAACTCCTTCGGATGAGCCTTCCCACACCCCGGCGGGCGGGGATAAAAACGTTGGTGCGCAAAGCTTTCCACTTGCCACCATGATCACTCCCCGGGTTCCGGCTGATCGGACCGGGGGGCGGATGGGGCGTCCAGTGCGTCCTGCACGGCCGCGACGATCCCCGCACCGAGCTCGCGGACATCGGGCATGACCTCTTCGAGCGCATCGGTTTTGCGTCTGCGCTGCTGCGGCGGCGGTGCGTCGCCGGGCGACCAGATCGGCAGCTGATCGGGTTCGACCAGCGTCCACTCCTCGTGCCACGGCACCTGCCACACCTCACCGGCCAGCGAGCCGACCACGTCGCGATAGCGCCGGATCTCCGCCGGGATCCGGCCCGGCCGGGCCGCGACGGTGACCAGACCCAGCACCTCGCACGAGCCGGCCAGGCCCGCGTGGTGCTGGCGCAACAGGTCGTGCGCGCGGGTCAGCCCGGAGATGGTCTCCCGGGCGACCAGGACGACGAACGGTGATTCGCGATCGAAGCCGCCCGGCCAGCGGCGGTACGAATCCGCAGCGGGCGCAAGCACATGCGCGAGGGTGCTGGCGCCCGCACCGCCGTGCACGCCCAGCAGCCACACCAGTGGCGCTCGACCTGCTCCGGGTACGGGACGGTCCCAGATGGGTGCGCGGCGGGTCTCCGGCGGCGGCACCACTCCGGCCGCCATAGCGGTCTCGGAGGAGGATCGACGTTCCTTCATGGCTGCGGTCATGATGCCACTCCAGCAAGCAGGCGGCGATACGCCCGGCGTGTCTCGGCGGCCAGGTTGCTGTGCCGCACAAGCTCTCCGCGCGCGAGGTGCGGGTCATAGGGTATCTCACGAATGTCACGGACCCAGCCGTCCAGATGCTCCCGCAAATGGTCAGCGATCCGAGAGTCGACGCCCGGCAACTGATGTGACACAACGATCGTGGTATCGCCCACAATTCCACCGCCCTGACCCTCGCCCTGACCGCTGAACTGGTCGTCGAGCCACTCCAGGGTGACGCGCAGCCGGTTGGCGGCGTCCACGCGGGCCGGAATGGCAAGGACCAGCGCGATATCGCCGTCCTCGAGCAGCGGGCGCAGGTGCCGCCCGGCGATCGGATTGCCGCCGTCGTATACGGGGGTGTATCCGGAGTCACCGATGGCACGCGCGACCGTGAGGTAGGTGGCGCGCCGGCGCAGCGGTTCGGGATCGCGCCACAGCAATCCGATCCCGGAGGTGGCCCGGGACAGGCACTCCTTGAGCGGGGCGGGCTCGTCGTCGCCGCGGCCGTAGAGCCACGACTGCAGGCTGATGGGGCTGAGGTGCTCGTCCGCGCCCCGCAGCGCCAGATCGCTGCCGGCGTGGGTGGCGTCCACCGCGACCACCTGTGCGCCCGCCGCACCCACCTCGCCGGCGATGCCGAGTGCGGTGGTCGTGGTGCCCGCGCCGCCGCAGCCGCCGACCACCAGAATCGAGCGTTGCGCGGGTCCCGGCTCACCGGAATCACCACGGCGCTTTCGCAATCGAACCACCGGAGCCTTGGAACGCGCGACACCACTCGACGACTCCCCCTCGTCGGGGACCTCGTCGAGCCAACGGCTCCAGTCCTGATCCATCTGTCTCAGCTCTCCTCTTATCCGGCCGGGATGCCCGCGGGGATATGGTCGCCGATGACCAAGGTGTCCGTCATCTCGTTGTACGCCGCCGTGCGGGCGCCCGGACCGGAACGGTCATCCTCTTCGAGTGTGCCGACGGATTGCGAAGTGTCACGCGAAGATTTGAGCGTATGTAGAGCTAATCCCCCGGCTACTGCCAGCAACAGAATGGCAACGACCAGGATCGCGACCGCGATGATTCTGCGGCGCATGTAGTGCGGCTGCGGCGCGGGTTGCGCGGGCGGCGGGTCGGCGACGGCGTCCAGCAGCGCGGACGCGGTATCGACCGGCGGAGTTCGGTCGTATTCGTCACTCTCGGACGGGAATTCCACCACGGTGGATGCCCGGTAGCGCAGTTTCGGTGTGTACGAAGCGGTTTCACGATCGGTCATCCAGTCCGACCACGCGCCCGCGAAGTGGCTGCGGCGCAGGATCGCGTCCGGCACCGGCGGGATCACCAGCTCTGCCTCGTCGTCGCTGATGTAGTGCGGGAACCGGGCCGGGCTGTCGTCCTCGCCGAATACGGTGTCGCCCTGGGCGTCGGTGAGCACCGCGCCGTCGGCGCCGGGCTCGAGGCTGGGATACCAGCGCGAAACTTTTTTGTACGACTTCAACATTGCGCGCGTACCCGTTGCGTCGGGCGCGTCGTGCTGCATCGTCGGACCCTCTCGGCGATCGGTCGTGACGGACGTCGGGCGTCGTCGGTGTCGAGCTACGGCCCGTTGTTGCCACGTTCGATCGATGTACTGCGGCAGTACGGTCCCAATCGGAAATTCTCTCGTATGTACAGAATTCCAACGACTCGACGCGCCGAGGGCACTCCTTGTAATCCGCGCGCGTACGCGATAGCAGGATCGTCGGCGTCGTGTGCACACCACGCCGGGGACCCGCTCGGTACCCCCGACACAGGAGAATCTACATTCACAAGACAAGCAATTTGGAGGTTTTGTGAAGACAGCAGACATCGCCGCGGTCGTGACCGGCGGCGCCTCGGGACTCGGCCTGGCCACTGTGCGCGAACTGCACTCGGCGGGCGCGAAGGTCGTTATCCTCGACCTTCCTTCGTCCGATGGCAAAGCTGTGGCCGACGAACTCGGTGAGCGCGTGGTGTTCTCGCCCGGCGACGTGACGAGCGAAGAGGATGTGACCGCCGCGCTCGACGCCGCCGAGCAGCTGGGCACGCTGCGTATCGCCGTGAACTGCGCCGGAATCGGCAACGCGATCAAGACGGTCGGCAAGCAGGGCGCGTTCCCGCTCGACTCGTTCAAGAAGATCATCAACGTGAACCTGATCGGCACGTTCAACGTGATCCGCCTGGCGGCCGAGCGCATCGCGGCCACCGAGGAGGCCGACGGCGAGCGCGGCGTCATCGTCAACACCGCTTCCGTCGCGGCGTTCGACGGTCAGATCGGTCAAGCGGCCTATTCGGCGTCCAAGGGCGGCATCGTGGGTCTGACCCTCCCGGTCGCCCGCGACCTGGCCCCGCTCAAGATTCGCGTGGTGACCATCGCCCCCGGCCTGTTCCACACGCCCCTTTTCGCCACCCTGCCCGATTCGGCCATCGCGGCGCTGGGCGCGCAGGTGCCGCACCCCGCGCGCCTGGGCGACCCGTCCGAGTACGGCTCGCTGGTGCGCCACATCGTGGAGAACCCGATGCTGAACGGCGAGACCATCCGCCTGGACGGCGCGATCCGCATGGCCCCGCGCTAGGGATCACGCCGCGCTGAACACGAAACCGGCCGGGAGCCAAGGGCTCTCGGCCGGTTTCGGCGAATCGGGGTACGGCTCAGCCGAAGTGGCACACGTAGTGCACGGGCTCGGCGACCTCGATCTGGAACGAGCTGTTGCCCGGCACCGAGAACGACTCGCCGCCCTTGTAGACCACGGCCTCGGTCTCCCCCGCCAGGGTCACCTTGGCCTCGCCCTCGATGAGTTCCATGATTTCCGGCGCGCCGGTGTTGAACGTCAGGGTGGCCGGCAGGATGACCCCGACCGACTTGCTGGTGCCGTCGGCCAACTCGATGTTGTGGCTGACGCACTTGCCGTCGAAGTAGACGTTCGCCTTCTTCGTGACACTGACATTCTCGAACGCGGTCATGAACTCTCCTGGTCGTGAACTCGGACAACGGTCGGTCAGCCTACCGGGGACGCACCCGGGGCCTGTGCGCCGGTGTCCGAGATCCGCGCACGCAGGCGCGCGTTCTCGCGTTCGAGTTCGGCAACCCGGTCACGCAGGGAACCGACGGCTTCCAGGACCTCTTCGCGCGGATAGAGCTCGGGGATGTGCTGGCGGCAGTTCCAGTCGAAAGCCTCGACGGTGATGACGATCGCGCGTTCCACCGGGACCGTGGTGCCGGGCAGGGTCAGCGCGGACATCAGGGCCGGATCCTGTTCGGCCTCAACCACTCTGGCGTGACCGAAGATCTTCATGCGGGCCTTGGCGGCGTAGTCCATCAGGAACAGGGCCACGCGGTCGTCGTGATCGAGGTTGCCGCGGCTGATGTACTGCTTGTTGCCGCGGAAGTCGGCGAAGGCCAGGGTGTGGGGGTCCAGGACCTTCAGGAACCCGCGCGGGCCGCCGCGGTGCTGGATGTAGGGCCAACCGGTCTCGCTCACGGTGGACATGTAGAAGCTGTCGCGCTCGCCGATGAACCAGGCCTCGTCCTGCCCGATCGCGTCGGCGACCTCGGGCACCGCCGCCATCCGTTCGTAGCCGCGCAGGCTGCCGTGTCTGCGCTGATGCTCCCGGACCGCGGGGGTGAACGCCACCTGCGCGTAGTGCCCGGTCATGATCGAGACACCGATACGGCAATATAACCAGTCATATTGCTTTGAACAGTTATATGTCCTGAGTAATTCCCGACCGGCCGAGAGATCCTCGAGCGGTCCGGCCGACATCACCGCGACCACGGCACAGACGACAGCGCGGCACCCGCTCCGGAGAGCGGATGCCGCGCTGGGACTTTCGGTTTGTCAGGCCGCGGACGTCACGCGATAGACGTCGTAGACGCCCTCCACGTTGCGCACCACGTTCAGCAGGTGGCCCAGGTGCTTGGGATCGCCCATCTCGAAGGTGAACTTCGAAATCGCCACGCGGTCACCGGAAGTGGTGACCGCCGCGGACAGGATGTTCACCTTCTCGTCGGCCAGCACCTTCGTCACGTCCGACAGCAGGCGCGTGCGATCCAGGGCCTCGATCTGAATCGCGACCAGGAAGACCGAGGACGGCGACGGCGCCCACTTGACCTCGATGATCCGCTCCGGCTCGGACCGCAGCGAATCGGCGTTGGTGCAGTCGGTGCGGTGCACGCTGACCGCCCCGCCGCGGGTCACGAAGCCCATGATCTCGTCGCCGGGCACCGGGGTGCAGCACTTGGCGAGCTTGGAGACGGTTCCGGGCGCACCCGGGATCTCCACGCCCGCGTCCCCGGTGAGCCGCTGGCGCGCGGGCACCGTGGACGGGGTGGACCGTTCGGCGAGCTCGTTCTCGACGTCGCTGACCCCGCCGAGCTGGGCCATGAGCCGCTGCACGACGTGATGGGCCGACACCTGGTTCTCACCGACGGCCGCATACAGGGCCGAGATGTCGGTGTAGTGCAGCTCGTGCGCGAGCGAGGACATGGCGTCCGCGCTCATCAGGCGCTGCAGCGGCAGACCCGAGCGCCGGACCTCCTTGGAGATCTGGTCCTTACCGGCCTCGAGCGCCTCTTCACGGCGTTCCTTGGCGAACCACTGCCGGATCTTGGCCTTGGCGCGCGGGGACACCACGAAGTTCGACCAGTCCCGCGAGGGCCCGGCGTTCTGCGCCTTGGAGGTGAAGATCTCGACGACCTCACCGTTCTCCAGCTGCCGTTCCAGCGCGACGAGCCGCCCGTTGACGCGCGCGCCGATGCAGCGGTGCCCGACCTCGGTGTGCACGGCGTACGCGAAGTCCACCGGGGTCGACTTCTGCGGCAGCGTGATCACATCGCCCTTGGGCGTGAACACGAAGATCTCCGGCGACTTCAGGTCGAAGCGCAGCGACTCCAGGAACTCGGCCGGATCCGCGGCCTCGCGCTGCCAGTCCAGCAGCTGCCGCATCCACGCCATGTCATCGACCTCGGTCGAATCATTGGAGTGCTTGCCCTTGGTCTCCTTGTACCGCCAGTGCGCGGCGATGCCGAACTCGGCGGTGCGGTGCATGTCCTGGGTGCGGATCTGCACTTCCAGGGGCTTGCCGTCGGGGCCGACGACCGTGGTGTGCAGGGACTGGTACACCCCGTACCGCGGCTGGGCGATGTAGTCCTTGAACCGCCCGGCCATGGGCTGCCACAGCGAATGCACCACGCCCACAGCGGCATAGCAGTCGCGAACCTCGTCGCACAGGATGCGGATGCCGACCAGGTCGTGGATGTCGTCGAAGTCCTTACCCTTGACGATCATCTTCTGGTAGATCGACCAGTAGTGCTTGGGCCGCCCCTCCACGATCGCGCTGATGCGGCTGGCGGCGAGCGTATTGACGATCTCGTCCCGCACCTTGGCCAGGTAGGTGTCACGTGAGGGTGCGCGGTCCGCGACCAGGCGCACGATCTCGTCGTATTTCTTGGGGTGCAGGATCGCGAAGGCGAGGTCCTCGAGCTCCCATTTGACGGTGGCCATACCGAGTCGATGGGCCAGCGGGGCGATGACCTCGAGGGTCTCGCGCGCCTTCTTGGCCTGCTTCTCCGGCGGCAGGAACCGCATGGTCCGCATGTTGTGCAGCCGGTCGGCGACCTTGATGACCAGCACCCGCGGGTCGCGGGCCATGGCGATGATCATCTTGCGGATGGTCTCGGCCTCGGCCGCCGCGCCCAGGTTGACCTTGTCCAGCTTGGTGACGCCGTCCACCAGGTGAGCGATCTCGGTGCCGAACTCGTTGGTCAGGTCCTCGAGGGCGTAGCCGGTGTCCTCGACGGTGTCGTGCAGCAGCGCGGCGACCAGCGTGGTGGTGTCCATGCCGAGCTCGGCCAGAATGTTCGCGACCGCGAGCGGATGGGTGATGTACGGGTCGCCCGACTTACGGAACTGGTGCTGGTGCTTCTCGTCCGCGACGTCGAAAGCTCTTTGCAGCAGAGCGAGATTCGCCTTCGGGTACAGCTCGCGGTGCACCGTCGCGAGTGGCTCGAGCACCGGCTTGACCGCGGCGATGCCGCGCTGGCCGGTCATGCGGCGGGCCAGGCGCGCCCGCACCCGGCGCGAGGCGGACGTGGGAACGGCGGCGGAGGCGGAGCGCGCGGGAGCGCCCGGCGCCGGGGTGGCGGGCTCGCCGTTCTCCGATTGCCCGGCGTTCGCCTTCTCCAGATTCTGTGTCATGCCACCACCTCTCCCGGCCTCGATCGGCTCAACCTACCGGACCGTCCAACCACGTAGACCACCCACTTTAGTCCTGGAAACGTTCCGAGACCGGAACGGCGAATTCCGCCCTCCCGGACCCGTCCGGAGCGTTGAACCTTACTCGCATCCGCAGCGTGTTCGGCGCGGCATTGCGTCCGGATTGCTCCGATCTCCATTTCGGGTCGATCCCCCGCTCGGCGCGGCCTTTCCCGCGGGCGCGAGCCGGACCCGCCGGCGGGTCGCGCGGAATGCGCGCGACCCGCGTTCAGGGCCACTATCCGACCGTGGAATCGGCCAGTCCGGCGGCATCGAGCTCGACCCGGCGTGTGACGCCGATCTCACCCAGGAACCGCTCGTCGTGGCTCACCACGATGAGCGCGCCCTCGAATCCGGCGAGCGCCTCGGTCAGATGCCGCAGGCTCGGCAGATCCAGATTGTTGGTCGGCTCGTCGAGCAGCAGCAGCTTCGGGGCGGGCTCGGCCAGCAGCAGCATGGCTAGCGCGGCCCGCAGCCGCTCCCCGCCCGAGAGCGCGGCGGCGAGCACGTCGGCGTCCGCACCGCGAAACAGGAAGCGGGCCAATTGGGCTCGAATCTGTTCCGGCAGCGCGTGCGGCGCGGCGGCGGCGACGTTGTCGAACACCGAGAGCGTCTCGTCGAACACGTCCAGACGCTGGGGCAGCATGCGCCACGGCACCGTGGGCGGCTCCGCGCAGATCCGGTGCAGCAGCGTGGTTTTGCCCGCGCCGTTGCGCCCGGTGAGCGCGATCCGCTCGGGCCCGCTGACCTTCAGCGTCACTACCGGGCCGTTCGCCAGCCGCACGTCTTCCAGCTCGATCACGCCCTGCCCCGGATACAGCCGGGTGCCGGGCAGATCGACGCGGATCTCGCGGTCGTCGCGCAACCGCTCCTCCGCCTCGGTCAGCACGTCCTTCGCGTCCGCGAGTTTCCCGATGTGTTCGTTGCGGAGCTTGCCCGCCGAGACCTGCGCCTGACGTTTGCGTTCGGCCATGATGATCTTCGGCTCCCGCTTCTGCGCCTCCATCTTCTTGCCGTAGCGCAGTCGCCGGTCGAGCTTGATCCGCGTGTCCACCAGCTCACGGGCCTGCTTGCGCACATCGCCCTTGGCATCGCGGATGGCCGCCCTGGCGAGGTCCTGCTCGTGCTCGACGATCCGCTCGTACTCGCTGAAATTGCCGCCGAACAAACGGATTTCGCCCTGGCGCAGCTCGGCCACGGTGGCCACCCGGTCGAGCAGCTCGCGGTCGTGACTGATGGTGAGCACGGTGCCCTGGAACTGACCCACGACCTCGTACAGGCGGTCGCGCGCCACCCGATCGAGATTGTTGGTCGGTTCGTCCAGCAGCAGCACATCGGGCTCCCGCAACAGTTCGGCTACCAGGCCCAGCAACACGGTCTCCCCGCCGGACAGGGTGTCCAGCCGGCGATCGAGCTGACCGACATCGCTTGCGACGTAGTGCAATCCGAGTCGGCCGAGCAGTGCGATGGCATGCTCCTCGATGTCCCAGGACGCACCCACGGCCTCGAAATCGTCATCGGTTCCGTCTCCGGATTCGATGCGGTGCAACGCCTTTCGCGTCTCCGCGATCCCGAGCACCTCGTCCACCCGCTGCCCGGCCGACAGGCCGAGATCCTGACGCAGATAGCCCAGCCGCCCGGGCACCGTAACCGACCCGCGAGCGGGCCGCAGTGCACCGGTGAGCAACCGGAAAAGTGTGGATTTACCTGCGCCGTTGCTGCCGACGACACCGACGTGACCGGGACCGAGCAGTGCGTTCAGGCCATCGAATACGGGGGTTCCGTCGGGCCAGGAGAAGCTCAGATCGGAAACAGAAACAACAGGAAGTGACATACGGACTCCTCGAAAGGTAAGCGCGAGTGAAGGCGGCGCTGCGAGAGCGCGGGCCAAGGGCTGCGTTACCTCAGAAGATCAACGTAATGTCTCCGATCGGGAGGGAATGGAACGTTTACAAAGGTAACCAGTCCCGATGCCGGTGTGCAAGTGGCAAATTCCGTGAGCCGGATCTCAGGGCGAGATCCGGCGTCCGGACTCACTGGCCGATGCGACGCGCTTTCATGCCGTTGAGCAGGGGCACCTCGGCCACCTTGCCGCCGGGTTCGGCGTGCAGCATCTTGCCGCTGCCCAGGTAGATTCCGACGCTCGACGGTCCGCGTGTCCCCCAGTTGCCGAAGACCAGGTCGCCGGGCTGCGCCTTGATCAACTGCACCTCGACGCCGATCTCCCACTGCTGCTCGGCGGTGTTCGGCAACTGGATGGTGCCACCGCTGGCGGCGAAGACGGCCGCCGCGGTGAGACCGGCTTCGTCGAACCCGCCCTCGGTCGGCCCCTGGGTGCCGCCGCCACCGAAAACGTAAGGGGTGCCGATCCATTCGTGACCGGCCGAGGCGATCTGCGGGCCCAGGTCCGCGGCCGCGTCCGGCACGAAGCGGCCGGTGCTGCCCATGCTGCGGAAGCCGGCCTCCGCGGCGAGGATGCGCGCCACGTAGGGGCGGGTCTCGCTGAAGTGACCGGGCACCTGGTTGGGCATGCCGCCCGAGGCGAGCACCGCGCCCTCACCGGCGTTGTAGGCCGCGACGGTCAGGGCGGTGAGATCGCCGGTAACCTTGCCCTGTTCGAGCCAGCCCCGCACCTTGGACGCGATGGTGCACATGTACCGGCCCTGGCCGATGATGGCGTCCCCGTCGTCCCACGGACTTGCCTGGCCGTTGCCGTCGGCGTCGATCACGTACGGCTGCCCGTCGGGTGCGAGGGAGGTCGCGGTGCTGGGCAGGAACTGTGCCAGGCCGACCGCGCCGGCGGGCGAGGTGAGCCCGCGCCGGAACCCGGACTCGGCCTGCCCCTGCGCGGCCAGCAGCGAGGAGCTGATCTCCGGGCACAGCGAGCCCGCGCGCCGGTACCAGATCTCCAGCTCGGCGGGCACCTTACCGCCGGCGAGATTGCCTCCGGCGCTGCCGAATCCGTTCTCGCAGTTGTTGGGCGCGGACGCGCTGGGCAGACTGGATCCGGACAGCCACGGCATGGGGTCGACCTGGCTGCCGCCGGTGAGCCGCCCGCCGGGCACGACCTCGAAATGCAGGTGCGGGCCCGAGGATTGGCCGTTGGAGCCGACCGCGCCGATGTGCTGGCCCATGGTCACGATGTCGCCGGTGCGCACGAACAGGCCCGAGTCGTACATGTGCCCGTAGACCGTGGAGTACCGCCGCCCGCTCTCGTCCAGGGAGTCGATGACGATCCAGTCGCCGAAACCCGACGCCGGGCCCGAGGCGACGACCAGTCCGTCGGCCGCGGCGTAGATCGGCGTGCCGTTGGCGGCGGCCATGTCGACGCCGAGGTGATCGCCCCCGCGCGAGCCGAAGGTGTCGGACACCGTGAAAGTCCCTGCCGCCAAGGGGTATTGACGACGCCCCGCGCCGGAGAGCCGTCCGGCCTCGTTGACGGTGCCGGGCATGGCGGCCAGCGACACGTCCGGGGTCTGCACCACGGTGGAGGTCGCGGCCGCCGCCTTGATGCTCACCTGCACGCGGTCCAGGTGATTGCGCACCGCGTCCCCGCGATCGGGCATGGCCGTCCACTGTGTGCCCGACGCCGCGGTGGGGGTCCAGCTGCGCTGCTTCCAGATGACGTAGTCGACCCGGAAGCTGGCGGCGTTCTCCTGCAGGAACGCGACGATGGAATCGCCCTTGGCCTGGTCGGTTCCGACGATGAACTCCACGGCGCGGCCCGCGCGATGATCGGGATAGGCGTCGTCCGCGATCACCCCGCGCATCTCGAGACTGCCGAAACGCGCCACCGTGCAGCGCAACACGCGAAGCGCGCCCTCCTGCAAACCCACTTCCGCGGGGGAACCCGTACTCGGGCAATTGGGTTCGGTACGTGCGGTCGTGGCCGACGGAATGAGCGGCGAACCCGGAGCGCAGGTTTCCTCGGTGGCCGGCAGAATGATCACCAATACCAGCGTGACCAGCGAAAGCGCTATGCCGACCACACTTCCGACGACGAACTTGGCCTTCACGCCCCAACGCTCCCCGACGACGTGGTCATCACCGGGACATCATGTCATGGCGGACACGCCTTTTCACGGACCCGCGACACGGTTTCAACCCGCACACAACGGGCATCCCTCCGTAATGCCGTACGTCGCCCGCAATGAGGCCACCGCCGCCCGCATCATCGGGACGGTTGGTGCACTGTTCGCCCTTATCGAGGGCATGTATATCTTGCTGCTGGTGTTGGACGCCGATCAGACCAATCGGTACTTCCAATTCATCAAGTCCTTGGCCGAGCCCCTGGCCCTGTTCTTCCCGGGCCTGTTCAAGACTGGAAACGCCGACCTGGACGTGGTCCTGAACTACGGCCTGGCAGCGATCTTCTGGCTGGTCGTCAGTGGATTCGTCGCCCGGCTGGTGGCCCGGTAACGCCGAAAAGCGGTGGGCCACGACGTCACCGCCGCGGCCGCACCGCTTCATGAGCGTGCGATCAGCTCCTGATCAGCGCTGGACGATCGACGTCAGCGGGTAGTCCCCCTGCTTGGCGCGCCCGCCCAGGAATTCCAGCTCGAGCACGACGGCGGCGGCGACCACCTCGGCCCCCGCGGTGCGGAACAGCTCCGCCGCCGCGGACAGCGTGCCGCCGGTGGCGAGCACGTCGTCGAGCAGCAGGATCTTGCGGCCCTGCAGCTCGATACCGTCCGCGGGGATCTCCAGTGCGGCCGAACCGTATTCGAGCGTGTAGGACCGGGAGTGCACCGGCGGCGGCAGCTTGCCCGCCTTGCGCACCGCCACCACGCCGGTGCCCAGCACCGCGGCCACGCCCGCGCCCAGCAGGAAGCCGCGCGCGTCCACCCCGGCCACCAGATCCGCGTCCGGCGCGCACGCCGCGAAGCAGTCCAGCACCGCGCGGAAGCCCTCGGCATCGGCGAACACCGGCGTCAGATCGGCGAAACGAACTCCCGGGGTGGGGAAGTCGTCGTGCCAGCGGGTCAGCCGTTCCACCGCCGCGTTGGCACGCACCGTGCGCTCGCCGGCGACCTCGGCCGTGTCGACCATTTCGTGCTTGCTCATCTACACCCGCTCCTCACACGCGCTCATCTCCCTCGGGCCCCTACCGCTCGAGCACCCAGCGATCCATATTCCAGCCCGCTCCCGCCCGGGTAGGGCTCGCGATCCCATTCTTCATGCCGTCGCCGAACGCGATGGTGCGCGGGTTGGCGAACAGGGGAATCGAGGGCATCTCACTCCAGAGCAGATTCTCCTGCTCGGTCATCAGATTCAACACGGTTGTCGAGTTGTCCTCCGCCGCAAGCTGATCCGCGATCGCATCATACCGGCCGTTACCGAACCGGCCGAAATTCAAACCCTGACCGGTGCGCAGCGAGGCCGCCGCCTCGGTCGCCACGCTCGCGCCCGAAGGACCGGGGAAGGACGCGGTCCCGCCGAGCACGGCATCGACCTTGCCCTCGGCGAGCTGGGTCGCCGAGAAGTCGGCCGCACCCGCGTCGACCACCGAAATGCCCGCCGCACGGCACGATTCGGCGATCTTGGCGACCGTGGCCGCGCGCCGTTCGTCCGGCTGGACGTAGCCGATGCGCACGGTCGGGTTCTGCACCCCGGCGTTCTTCAGCGCCGCGGTGGCCCCCGCGACGTCGACGCTCTTGTACTTGTCGGCCGCACCGGTCACCGCGCCGTAGTACAGCGTGTCCTGCTGCACGGTCCGCGAATTCAGCGGGCCCGCACCGAGTCCGGTCTTGGGCGTCTCGAAGCCCGGGTGCCCGAGCTGATCGAACAGCTCCTGCCGGGGCGTGCAGAGCGCCAGCGCCCGCCGGGCGTTGACGTTGCTCAGCACCCCGCCGGTGCTCAGCACCAGTTGCTCCGCACCGCGACCGGGCACGGTCTCCGCGGCCAAGCCGTCCAGGCTCACCTCGCCGAGCGAGCCCGCGCCGATGTCGAGCACGCCGATGGATTTGGCCTCGACCTTGCCCTTCAGATCGGTGTTCTTGTCCCACACCACGATGCGCGGCGTCCGGGCGGCGTTGCCCCACCAGCGCTCGTTCTGCACCAGCACCAGACCGTCCTTCGCGCTGAAGGATTCGATCCGGTAGGGGCCCGAGGAGGGCAGCACGGTGAGATCCACCTTGCCCGGCGTCAGCCGCCAGCCGTTGTTCCAGAACTCCGCGATGCGCTCGACGGTGCCCTGGTCGCCGCTCTGGATCGCGGCGACCACGTTGGGCGCCTGCACCGCCTGCGCCACCACGTGCGCGGGCATCAGTTCGCCGGCGCCGAACAGCGTCTTCCACGCGGTGTAGTGCCGTCCGGGCCGGAACACCACGGTGGCGTCCTTGGACCCGGGCTGGCAGTCCACCCGCTCGATGTCGCTGTATCCGGCGGTGCTCGCGGCGTCGAACGCCGGAACCGGGCCGCCGGGACCGGCTTTGGTGAAGCGCCCGCTGCGCGCGGCCCACGCCATGACGAGATCGTCACAGGAGGTCGGCGCGCCGTCGGAGTACACCCCGTCCGGATTGAGCCGGTACTGGATGGTCTGCGCCTCGCCCGGCACCTCCTTGGCGGTGCCGGTGTCGGTATCGGCCACCGGCTGCCCGTCGGGGCCGGTGTAGAAGAACCCGGTGATCACACGTCCGAACACCGCGGCCGCGCCACCGTTCGCGCCCACCGTGCTGCCGCCGTTGTAGCTGGCCACCACGGTGTCCACGCCGTACCCGATCGAGGGGACCTGGTTCTTGCCACCGCACGCCGTCAGCACACCGACGGCGAGCACACCCGCGACGGCCACGGCGGCGCCACGTCGAATCCTGTTCTGTCGCACCGTCCGCAACCCCCTGCTGCCTATGGCCTTCTCTTGTGTCGTTTCCCGCTCGGTCGAGTTCCCGGGCGCGGCGCCTCGGCGCCCCGGGCGCGCGGTGCGGAGGTGTCCCGCCCGCCGGCGCGACTGGCCGCGCCCGCCCGCTGTGCCGCGGCGGAGTGCACGTCCGCCGCGTTGCCGCCGGCGCGCCGGGCCGCCACCTTCTTGGTGTGCGCGGCCACCGGGCCCCAGCGTTCCTTGATGCTGACCAGCAGCGGCACCGCGAAGAAGATCGAGGAGTAGGCGCCGACGATCATGCCGACCAGCTGCACCAGGGCCAGATCCTTCAGGGTGCCGACGCCCAGCAGCCACACCGCCACGACCAGCATGCCGATGATCGGCAGAATGCCGATGATCGTGGTGTTGATCGAGCGCATGAGCGTCTGGTTGGCGGCCAGGTTCGCCTTCTCCGCGTACGTGTGCTTCGTCAGATGCAGCACGCCGCGGGTGTTCTCCTCGACCTTGTCGAACACCACGACGTTGTCGTAGAGCACGAAGCCGAGGATGGTGAGCAGGCCGATGACCGCGGCCGGCGTCACCTCGAAACCGACGAGCGAGTAGATGCCCGCGGTGACGATCAGGTTGAAGAACAGCGAGCCGATCGCCGCGAACGACATGTCTCGTTCGAAGCGGAAGGCGATGTAGATCATGGTCAGCAACACGAACACCAGCAGGGCCAGCAGGGCCTTCTGGGTGACCTGACCACCCCAGGTCTCACTGATCTCCGCGATCGAGATGGCGTTGATGTTGGGCTGGCCGTTGGAGTCCTTCGGCTGGAACGCCTGGAACAGCGCGTTCTGCAGCTTGTCGGTCTGCGCCATGTCCAGGGTCTCCGAGCGGACCTGGACTGCGGCGGTCGAGCCCGAGCCCACCTTCTGCACGGTGACCGGCGCGTGGCCGAGCGTGTCGGTGTAGACCTGCTCGACGCGTTCGGTGGTCACCGATTCGGCGGCCGGCATCTGGATGCGCGAGCCGCCCGCGAAGTCGATGCCGAGGGTGAAGCCCTTGATGCCGATGCTCGCCAGGGCGATCACCAGGAACACCGCGGCCAGGCCGTAGAAGAACTTGCGCCGGCCGACGATCTCGAAACCGCCGGTGCCGGTGTAGAGCCGTTCGAGGAAACCGTGCTGTGGTGACGCCGCCTCGTAATCGAGTTCGGAGTCGACGTCCAGGACGGGACTGGTCTTGGCCATGATCACGCCTCCTTCACCAGGACGCCGGCGGCCGCCTTGCGTTCCCGGGCAATCTGAGCGACGGCGCCGAGCCCGTTTACCGAGGGCTTGGCCCAGAACGGCGACTTCGAGGCCATCATCATGAGCGGCGCGGTGACCAGGTACAGCACGATGACGTCGAGCACGGTGGTGACGCCGAGGGTGAACGCGAAGCCCTTCACCTGTCCGGCGGCGAGCAGGTACAGCACCGCCGAGGCGATGAGGCTGACCGTCTTACCGGAGAGGTTGGTGCGCTGGGCGCGTGCCCAGCCCTTGGGCACGGCGGACCGGAAACTGCGGCCCTCGCGCATCTCGTCCTTTATTCGCTCGAAGAACACGACGAACGAGTCGGCCGTCATACCGATGCCGATGATCAGACCGGCGATACCGGCCAAATCGAGGGTGAACCCGATGGACCGGCCCAGCAGCACGATGATCAGGTACACCGCCACGCCCGCCGCGAGCAGCGAGAAACCGGCCAGGAAGCCGAGCATGCGGTAGTAGAGCAGGCAGTACAGCAGCACCGCGATCAGGCCGATCGCACCCGCGATCAGACCCGCGCGCAGCGAGGACAGACCCAGTGTCGCCGAGACGGTTTCGGCCTCGGAGGTCGAGAACGACAGCGGCAGCGAGCCGTACTTGAGGGTGTTGCCGAGTTCGGTCGCGGTGGTCTTGTTGATGCCGGTGCCCGAGATCGAGGTGCTGCCGGTGTACTGACCGGCGGCCTGCACCTGCGGTGCGCTCACGACCTTGGTGTCGAGCACGAAGGCCAGCTGCTTCTGGTAGAACTCCGTGGTCAGCTTGCCCCAGGTGTCCGCGCCGCCGGACTTGAACTCCACGTCCACGGTCCACTTGGATTCCTGCGCGTTGAACTGGCCCCGCGCGTCCTTGATCTCCTGGCCGTCGAGCCGGCTCTTGTCCAGGAGGTAGACCTCGGTGCCGTCGGCGCTGCAGGCGACCAGCGGCAGGTTGGGATCGTCGTTGCCCTGCAACGGATCCGGCTTGGTGCAGTCCATGGTCAGCATGGCGGTCTGCTGAATCGTCTGATCGGTGCTCTGACGCAGCGCCTTGGCCTCGGCGATTTCCTTCTGCGCCTGCTCCGGGGAGGCCGGGACGGGAGCCGGAGCGTCGGTCGTCGGCGCGGGCGCGTCGGTGGTCGGCGCCTGGGCCGGGAACACCCGATTCTGTTGCGCGGGAGCCTCACCGGTGGCCGGCGGGTTCTCCGCGGTGGTCGGTGCGCCCGAGGTGGTCGGCGCGACCGCTTCCGGCGCGCCGGGCTGGGGCTGCTGCGGCTGCTGCGGATTGACCGGCTTGCCGTTCTTCACCTGCGGCGGAATCGGCTGGCCGATCACCGGGCGGATGTAGAGCTTGGCTGTGGTGGCCAGCGTACGAGCCTGCGCGCCGTCCTCACCCGGGACCGTGATCACGAGGTTGTCGCCTTCGATGACGACCTCGGATCCCGAGACGCCCAGGCCGTTGACGCGCTGCTCGATGATGTCCTGCGCCTTCTGCAGGCTGTCCGTGCTCGGCTTGCCGCCGTCGGGGGTGCGCGGCGTCAGCGTGACGCGGGTACCGCCCTGCAGGTCGATGCCGAGCTTGGGGGTCGCGGACTTGTCACCGGTGAAGAACACCAGGCCAAACATCACGGCCACCAGTGCGGCGTACACGCCGAGCAGGCGCATGGGATGCGCCGTTCCCTGGGAAGGTGGCACAGCAGTTATCTCCTAGGCGGATGGGTGGTGGAACGAGCGGGCACACCGCAGCGCCGCCGGTCGCCGAATGCGGCGGCCGACGGCGCGGGGACGTGTCAGTCCTTGGACAGCTTCGGGTTCTCGTCGGAGGTCTCGGGCCGATCGCCGAGCACGGAACCGGGTTCCCCGGTGGTGTCGACGGCAGCGGCCTCCACGGCGTCGGCCTCGGCCGGGGTGGCCGCGACGGCCGAATCCGTATCGACCGACTCGCCGGCGGTGGTCTCCTCGGCGCGGACCTCGCGGATCGCGGCGCGCGACCAGGTGGTCACGACGTCCTCGGCGATCTCCAGGTCGACGGAGGTGTCATCGACGTCGACCACGGTGCCGTAGAGCCCGGAGGTGGTGATCACCGCGTCGCCGACCTTCAGGTTGTCCTGCATCTCGGTGACCTTGGCCATCTCCCGCTTCTGGCGGCGGACGCCCAGGAACATCGGGATGAGCAGAGCAACCAGAAGCAGTGGCAGCAGGAGGTCCATCGTCGAAGTCAGCCCCTAGTCAAGGTGGTCGAATGGGTCGTTGCCAAGACAGTCTGCCAGCTATCCGCTCGGTAGGGCGCGCCGACCTGCTGTATCTGATCGCCGTCCGCGTCGCGCGCGGCGGATTCACCACCCGGGCGGTCGGAATCTTCGCGGACTTTGCCGCGGGGCCGTATCGCCCCGCCGCGCCGGGCTCGCGGCGGTCCGGACCGCGTGCGGTCCCGGGCGGGCATTCGCCAGCGTGCGCCCCGGATATGGCGAACACGCCCGTGGCCGATGTCGAGCTGACATCGGCCACGGGCGTGGGTAGCGCCGGACCGGCCGGACCGGCCGGACCGGGGATGCGAATCAGGCGGATTGTTCGCCGTAGGCGTAATCGTCGAGCGGGAAGCTCACGGCCTCGCGGTGGGCGTTCATGGTGCTGGTCGGGCGCAGCAGCGCGGCTTCGCCGTGCTGGTTGTAGTAGTAGCTGCGCGCGGTCGAGCACTGACCGCCGTAGAACACCGAGGAGTCGAGCTTGTCGGTGACCCGGTCCAGGAACTCGGCGTTGGCCGACTCGGTGACCTCGAAGGTCTTCGCGCCGCGCCGGAACATCTCACCGAAGAGCCGGGCCATGTGCTTCATCTGGGCTTCGATGGTGGTGAAGTACGACAGGCCGCTGTAGGAGTACGGGCTGTTGAGGCTGATGAAGTTGGGGAACTTCGGCACCGTGATGCCCTCGTAGGCCTGGAAGCGGTTGTCGCGCCAGAACTTTCCGAGGTTGAGCCCGTCGCGGCCGATGATCTCGATGGCCGGGAAGTTCACGTCCCACAGGTTGAAGCCGGTGGCCAGCACCAGGGTGTCGATCTCGGTCTTGTGGCCGTCGGCGGTGACGATGCCGTCGGGCTCGATGTGATCGATGGAGTTGGTCTCCAGGCGCACGTGCGGTTCGTTGAAGGTCTTGAAGTACAGGTTCGAGAACGTGGGGCGCTTGCAGCCGAAATCGTAATCGGGCGTGAGCTTCTTGCGCGTCTCCGGATCGTGCACCGAAGTCCGCAGGTGGGCCTTGGCGAGCGCGGCGGCGGCCTTGTTCAGCGGCTTGGCCTGCTTGAAGTGCAGCACGCCCACGACCATGAGGGCCTCGAGCATGGCGGTGTTGGCCAGGCGAGCAGCCTTCTGCGTCACCGGGACCCGCGCGAACAGCGACTGCACCGGCTTGGGGATCGCGGTGTCGACCTTGGGCACCACCCAGATCGGGGTGCGCTGGAAGACGGTGAGCGCCTTGGCCTTCTCCGCGATCTCCGGGATCAGCTGCACGGCGGTCGCGCCGGTGCCGATGATGGCGGTCTTGGTATCGGTCAGGTCGTAGTCGTCCTGCCACGCGGTGGTGTGGATGATCTTGCCCGCGAAGGTGTCGATGCCCGGGAACGGCGGGGTGTACGGCTGGGACAGGAAGCCGGTCGCCGCGAGCAGGTAACGCGCGGTGAGGGATTCACCGCCTTCGACGGCCACGACCCACTGCTGCTGCTCCTCGTCCCAGCGCGCTCCCCCGACGACGGTGTCGAAGCGCATGCGCCGGCGCAGGTCGTACTTGTCGGCCACATGCTCGGCGTACTTCTTGAGCTCGGAGCCCGGGGCGAACAGGCGGGACCAGTTCGGGTTGGGCTCGAAGGAATAGGAGTAGGTGACCGAGGCGATGTCCACGGCCAGTCCCGGGTAGCGATTGACGTGCCAGGTGCCGCCGAGATCGTTCTCGCGCTCCAGGATCACGAAGTTGCTCAGACCGAGCCGATCCAATTGGATGCCGGCGCCCATACCGCCGAAACCCGCACCGACCACGATGGCGTCGTACTGAGGTGCCACGCCGAACCTCCCTGTAAATCAGCGTCCCAACCCGGCCGCTGTGACTCACTTGTCACGGAATGACATCTCATTCCGTTTGTGAACACCGTATCATCGGCGGGGTGACGAAGCCATCCTCCCGCATCGAACGGCGCAAGGCCGAGCTCCGCCAGGAGATCATCGATACCGCGTTCGCCTGCTTCGCCGAGAAGGGCTATCACGCCACCGGCATCGCCGATATCGCCGGTGAGCTGGGCATCGGGCACGGCACGTTCTATCGGTACTTCGCGAACAAGCGCGACATCATCGATCACGTCATCGACGATCTGGCCGCGCGCATCGTGGCGTCGCTGGGTCTCGAGAACGCCCCCGACGCGGCCGAGAGCCTGGCGGAGTACCGGGTGCAGCTGGAGCGCATCGGCGGCGCGTTGAACGACATCTTCCTCGAGGACCGCCGGGTGGCACAGCTGCTGCTGTTCCAGGCCACCGGCATCGACATCGAGCTGACCACCCGGCTGTACGGTCTGCTCGACACCGCCGACGCGCTCACCACGGCCTACCTCGAGCACGGGGTGGAACAGGGTTATCTGCGCGCCGACCTCGATACCGTCAACACCTCGCGCGCCGTGACCGGCATGATCTTGAGCGCGATCCTGCACGGGCTGCGCAATCCCGATCACGGGCTCTCGGCCGACCTCACGCAGGCGATTCGCCGACTGATCATCGACGGCGTGCGAAAGGATTGACCGGACGAATCGGATCGGCAAGGGGCGGCGACGATTCGGACATGAGGGCATTGGCACAATGACGCTCGTGACCCCCGAGGATGTACGCCGCAGGCAGTTCGGATCTGCCCCTTTCGGGCATCACGGCTACCACCCGGAACAGGTGGATGCCTTCTGCGCGCGGATAGCCGAAACCATGGGCGGCCGTGATCATCTCAGCGCCGCCGACATCCGCCTTGCCGTGTTCGACGGCCCGCCCTTCGGCCGCCGCGGCTACGACTGCGAGCAGGTCGACGACTTCCTCGACCAGGTCTGCAAGGAGCTGGAACTGCTGCGCCTGGGCGGGGGCCGCACACCGGCCGGCCGGGTGGAGGACACCCTCACCCACGACGACGTGCTGCGCGTGCACTTCTCCGCTCCCCCGTTCGGCTTACCGGGGTACTCGACCGAGGAGGTCGGGGCCTTCCTGGACCGGCTCGCGGCCACCCTCGCCCATGACGGGCCCAATGGATTGACCGCGGAAGAGGTGCGCGCCACCACGTTTCACATCGCGGCGCACGGCGCGCCGTCGTATCACCGGCCCGAGGTCGACGCCTTCGTCGATCTTGTGCTGAAGCAGCTCAAGGGTGAGAGCTGACTATTCGCTGGATGCAAGCCGCTTCCGTCGGCGCGCGTACCGATCAGCTCCGATCACCGCCCGCAACAGAGTGAATGGACCCGCACGTACGCCGGGCCACAGGTTTACCAACGCATGACTGCGCCTATGCTATCGCATAATCGAAGTGGCACATGCCCTTTGGCGCACCCCCAATAATGGGGGCTCGCCGCGGCGTTGGAGCGTCGGCTTTCCTGTGTCCGATTACGTTCGTACGCAAGGAGATTCCGTGGCGTCCTCACTTCTCAAACGAATGGCCGCGCTGGTGGGCGCGACCTGTGCAGCAATGACCCTCGCGGTCTCGGTGGCGGCCGGACCCGCGGCCGCCGACGAGGGGAGCTTCGAGGATCCGAGCGCGATGGCGGCGGCCTGCTCGACGACCGCGAAGTCGGGCTACGTTCCCTTCAGCCAGCGCGGCGGCTACCGCATCCACGTCCCGTCCGGGATCTCCGCGAGCGGCGCGCCGATGGTGGTCGCGATCCACGGCGGCCAGTCCAATCCGCAGACGCACCAGGACGCTTCGGGCTGGAACGCGCTCGCGGACCAGAAGAAGTTCATCGTGGTGTACCCGCGCGGCGGCAAGTCCGAGGGCACCGACCAGTGGGGCTGGGACGCGAACGACGCCGACGTCAACTACATCAAGGCCGTGGTCGCCAATGTGCGGGCGACGTACTGCGTCAATCCCAAGCGCATTCATCTGAGCGGGCACTCCAACGGCGGCCAGATGGCCTCGCGCGCCGGCTGCGTCGCCCCGGAGCTGTTCGCTTCCGGCGCGGTCTACGCGCCCGCGCCGCCGCCGACCGGGTGCAACCCCTCGCGCGCCATCTCCTGGGGCGTATTCGCCTCCGCCAGTGACCCGGTCGTGTTCGAACCGGTCGCGTACAGCCATGTCATGTACTGGAGTTGGGAGAACCGGCCGTGCTCGAACGAGCGCGGTGACGGCGGCACCGATGTGAAGGACTCCAAGATCTGGGACTGCGCGGACGGCACCAAGGTGCTGTGGCGGGTCTACAACAACGGCAGTCACGGGTGGCCGACCGGGGCGCGCAAGACCGAGATGCTCAACCGGATGTGGTCGCTGTTCCAGGCGAGCCCGCGGCCGTAGAACCCCGACTCCGCCCGCGCGGGAGCCGGTAGCGATGTCCCGGCCGAATTCTCGGCCGGGACATCGGCGTTCGCGGGTCAGATCATGGCCGCCGGGGTGACGTTGATCAGGCCGCCGTCCACCTGGAGATCGTGGCCGTTGATATAGGACGCCTCGGGGGACGCGAGGAAGGCTACGGCGGCGGCCACATCCTCGGACGTTCCTATCCGAGCGGCGGGGACCGAAGCGGCCGCGCCGGTTTGCATTTCGGGAGATGCTTCGGCATAGAAGGCGGGGGTCGCGGTGTAGCCGGGGCTCACGGAGTTCACCCGGATGCCGCGGGGGGCGAGTTCGGCGGCGACCGTGCGGGCCAGATTGTGGATGGCCGCCTTCGTCGCGGAATACAGGGCCGAGCCCGGGGAGCCGCGGTGCACGGCGAACGAGGCGTTGATGACGATCGCGCCGTGGTCGGCCAGCAGCGGGATGGTCCGCTGGATCGTGAAGAACACCGATTTGAAGTTGAGATCGATCACCCGGTAGAACTCCGCCTCGGTCACGGCGTCGATCGGCTGGAACGCGCCGGTGCCCGCGTTCGCGAACACCACGTCCAGGCGGCCGAAGCGGTCGGCGATCGCGGCGGTGAGGGTGTCGAGGTCACCGAGATCCGCGGCGTCGCCCGGCACGGCGAGCACCCGGTCCCCCGCGCCCAGTTCGGCGGCGGCGGTCTCGAGCCGGGCCTTGTCGCGGCCGGTGATGATCACGCTCGCGCCCTCGTCGAGCAGGCGGCGCGCGGTCGCCAGGCCCATTCCGCTACTGCCGCCGGTGACGAGTGCGATCTTGCCGTCGAAACGTGAAGCGCTGGAGCCCATGTCCTGACCTCTCGAGTGAGTTTGATTGTTCATAGACTTACGTACAGTTCGACTGTCTGTCAACAGTCGCGCTATCCTGGACGGGTGATGACGGCGCATCCCGAGCGGGACCAGATCCAGTTGGCGAACGTCCTTGCCGCCGTGGGCAATCCCCTGCGCCTGTGCATCGTGCGCAAGCTCGCGAGTGACGGCGAACAGCCCTGCGGCACCATCGCCCCCGGCGTGCCCAAGTCCAACCTCACCCACCACTACCGGGTGCTGCGCGAAGCCGGCCTCATCTGGCAGCGCCCCAACGGCCGCGAAACCCTCCAGTCACTGCGCCGAGAGGACCTCGACGCCCGTTTCCCCGGCCTGCTCGACAGCCTGATCGCCGCCACCCACCGCGATCCGACCCTGGTGCTGTGAAACGAAAGTCGCCCCCACCGAACAACTCTCGGCGGGAGCGGCGTTTGCGATCCGGGACTCAACGCTCCCAGACGCGACTTTCGAGGAAGCTGTCCCACTGCTGACCGGTGAACCACAGCTCGGGGCCGCCGGGGTTCTTGGAGTCCCGCACGCCGACTTCGTCACCGAGGTAGATCTCGACGCACTCGCTCGCCTTCGACGACCTGCTGGACTTGAACCACCGCTGGGGAGCACTCAACTTCGCCGATTCGAAGCGCACTTCGACGCACTCACTCTGATCCGACGAACGGGAAGACTTGAACCACTGGCGAATCGGAGGATAGGTACTCATGCCTGGTACTCCTTTGCAACGTGCGACAACAGATTTCGAGTGTCGTCTTCGTTCAACGCTACCGCTCGGAGACCCGTGATCGCATCGCCATACGTGGCGATCGCCTCCTGCTGCTCGTGATAGAGAGCACCCATTGCCCCGTTCAGGTAGACCACCGGCGGCGAAGTCAACCCGCTCAGGCCGGGCGGGAACTCCAACAAGGTGAACGACTGAATGGCCAGGCCCGGATGAGATCCTGCTTCGAATGGGATGACATGAACGTTGATGTTGTCGCGCTCGCTCGATTCGGCTATCGCGCGAAGCTGCCCAGCCATAACCCTCGCCCCGCCCGGCCGATGCCGCAGCACGGCTTCGGAAATCAGTGCGGTGAAACGGACTTCACGATTGTCCAGGACGGATTGCCGTTTGCGATTCAGCTCGATACGCCGTTCGATGTCGACCGCGGAGATGCTCGGCTTGTCGATCTTGGCGACAGCACGACGATACTCGGCAGTCTGCAAAAGACCCGGCACGAGGACCAGTTGGTGAGTGAGAATACGGTTCGAAGCATCTTCCAGACGCAGATAGCGAGGGTAATGGGAAGCTACCTGATCACTGTATGACTCCCAGAATCCCTTCGAATTCCCCTGCGCCTTAGCCGTTTTCTCCTGCGCCTTGCATTCCCGCCACAGCATCAGCGTCTCAGCGCCGACTTCCTGGCTCGCACCGTAGAAGTCGAGCATGACTTTGATCTGCGGCGTCGTGAGCTTCGTCGGCAGCCCGTCTTCCAGCCGCATGATCGTCTGGCGGGACACCTCGAGATACACGCCGGTGGCCAGCAGACTCTTGCCCGAGTCCATGCGCACCCGTTGGATGTAGTTGCCGAAATCCATTCGTGAGACAGTCGATCCGGCCATTTCGTTAGCCTCGCTATCTGGGGATTCGCCGCCACGGACATGTCCGCCGCAGGCTTCCATCGAATTCGATACCACTTCATGATGAACCCACCTCGCAGGAAATTTCCCGGTGTCTACTGAAGCAGAAATATTGAGCTTCGACCGAAGGGATTCGAAATGTCATGGGACGCATGGGCACTCTTGTCCATCACCGTCATGTGTTTATCCGTGATCGCTTGGGCGGCTTGGGGTTTCCATCGGGAGGCGCGCGACGCCCGCTTTCTCCGAATCGCACTCGCCCACGGCGGATTCCTCACCATCCCCCGCACCGACCACCCACACCACCGCGGACAGCACAGGAGCCGAGCATGACCAACCCCTTCGCCTACATCCCCAAGACCGACCGGCCGGCGGTCTATCACGGCCCGCCCGCCCCCTACACCCGCTTCTCCGATCGCGACATCGAACGCCGCCTCCGCGACCACGGTGAGGAGTGCGAACGGGACGACTGCGCCATGCTCCGCCACCTCCGCAAGCTCGAGGCCGAGCGCGCCGAGCGTCGCCGGGCCACGGACCACCCCGGCTGACCCGCGAACCGGGCAGTCGATTCCGGCTCGGGAAATGCCCGTGTTTCACCGATGAACGACCGGCCGGTTTGGCAGAATCACCTTCGAGACAACCTCTAGCTATCCGCGAAGGTGGGGCGTCATGCCCAAACTCGGCAGGCTCGCAACGATCGCCGTGGTCGTGGTTTCACTCCTCGTCGCCCTGGCGGTCGTGGAATTCACCCGCCTGCATGGCGACGAGGAGGAGCGTTCGGGCCTCGCGGCGTTCTACGAACAACCCGCGGATGCCCTCGACGGCCCGCCCGGCTCGGTGATAAAGAGCGAATCCCTGATCGGCACACCGGCCGCCGCGAACGCCTGGCGAATCATGTACCGCACCACCGACGTGCACGGCTCTCCCGCCGTGGCGACCGGTGTGGTCATCAGCCCGGCCGACCCCGCGCCCGAGCGCGGGCGGACCGTCCTGGCCTGGGGGCATCCCACGACCGGCGCGGCCGAGAACTGCGCGCCCTCACGCGGTTTCGACCCGTTCCTCGACATCGAGGGCCTGCGCTTCCTGCTCGATCGCGGCTACACCGTGGTCGCCACGGACTACGTCGGCATGGGCACCCCCGGCCCCGACTCCTACCTGGTCGGCCTGACCGCCGCGCACGCCGTCCTGGATTCGGTGCGGGCCGCGCGCACGATCGAGGACGCGCACGCGGGTTCCTCGGTCATCCTGTGGGGCCATTCCCAGGGCGGTCAGGCGGTGCTGTTCTCCGCCGAGAACGCTCCCGCGTACGCCCCCGAACTCGACATAGTCGCCGTCGCGGCGGCCGCACCGGCCGCCGACCTCACCGCCCTGATGCGCACCCACCTGAACGACATCTCCGGCGTGACCATCGGCTCCTATGCCTTCACCGCCTACGCCACGGTCTACTCGGACACCGCCGGCGCCCGCCTCGATGACATCCTCACGCCCAAGGCGCAATCGATCGTCCCCGAGATGAACCAGCTCTGCCTCATCAAGAACATGTCCGAACTCCACCGCATGGGCGAGCCCCTGGTCGGCGACTTCACCAGCCACGACCCCACGGTCACACCGCCGTGGAGCGATCTCCTGGCCCAGAATTCCGCCGGCTCACGCCCCTTCGCCGCACCCCTCTACATAGCCCAGGGCCGCGACGACGAACTGGTGGTCCCCGCCGACACCGACGCTTTCGTGGCCAGGGAACGCCAACTCGGCATCACCGTGACCTACGAACAGATCCCCGGCGCGACCCACGCGACGGTCGCCTACCTGGCGATCCCCACCCTCCTGTCCTGGCTCGACAAAATAGGCCACTGACCACGTCGCGAACTGGTCGAACTCGCCGACGAGTAATTCAGCCCGTGGCCTTCATCCGGCGCAGGCCGCGGTTCAGCAGCGGGCGGTCCCACAGGCTGGGCGGGGTGCGCTCGGGATCCATGAGCTCGTTCTCGGCCAGGGCGCTGTCCTCGTCGGCGACGGTCTCGGGTTCGAAGCGCACCAGGGTGCGACCGGGGGCGCGCAGGGCCTCGACCGTGCGCAGGAGAGAACCGGTTTCGGCGAGGGTGGCATCGAACTTCGCGGGATCGGCCTCGAGGTGCTCGCACAGCAGCTGGCGGCGGATGCCGAGGATCGTGTCGCGCAGCTGATCACCGTTCTCGGTGTCGGGGGTGACCTCCACGGCCAGATCGCATTCGGTGTCGAAACCCATGGACCGGTTGTTGAGATTGGACGAGCCCACCCGCAGCAGCCGGTCGTCCATGACCAGGATCTTGGCGTGCACGTAGATCGGCTCGTCGGCGGCGGTGACCGGGTAGTAGACGCCCAGCCGCCGATGAATATCGGCCTGCCACAGCAGATGCAGCAGGCGGCGGCGCGCGCCGTCCATCGCGAGCTGCTCGAGCCAGCCGTCGGCGTTGCGCGGCAGCACCAGCACGATCTCCGGACCGTTCGGCTCGCGCAGCCGGGCGGCGATCGCCTCGGCGAGCTTGCGCGAGGCCAGGTACTGACTCTCGATGTACAGGGACTTTCGCGCACCGGCGATCGCAGCCAGATACAGCTGTTCGATCTCCCGGACCTCGGCGCGTTCGGCCAGTTCGGGGAAGGTGCGCGCGATGCCGAGGTCCACCGATTCCATGGTGGGCTCGAGCCCTTCGGGCCACGGCGAGTCACCCTCGAGCTCCCCGACCGGATCGAGCCGCTCACCCGTGGCCGCCTGCCAGCGCGCCCGCGCCAGCTCCCCGATCGCCTGCGCCGCTTCCCCGTCGACGGCCGTGGTCGCGTCGTGCCAGGGCCCGTAGCGATTGCCGTTGGGCTCGGTGCGGAAGTGGTTGTCGTCGCGGTGATCGCTGGTGTCCCAGCGGTCGACCGTCATGTCGATGCCGCCGCAGAACGCGAGCGCGTCGTCGATGACCACGATCTTCTGGTGGTGCGCCGATCCCAGCGGGTGCGCGCCGTCGATCTCGAAGTGCAGGCGCCGATCGGTCATCCAGTTCATGACGAAGATCGGGGTCATCCCGCGCGTGATGGCCGCGAACGCGCCCACGTTCCATTTCAGCAGGTAGATCTCGAGATCCGGGCGTTGTTTGGGCAGCCAGGACAGGAATTTACCCAGGCGGTTGGGCCCCTCGAGGGTCTGCTCCACCGGTTCGAACTTGATGCGGGTGTCGAAGTCCCAGCCGATCAGCACGATCCGCTTGCGGGCCTGCAACATCGCCGACTTGGCGTGCTTGAAGTAGTCCGCCGCGTCGACGATGACCGTCAGTTTGTCCGCCCGCGCGACCTGCCAGCACGTCTCGCCCGGACTGAGAATCCGCTGCTCGTCATCCATCTGCAATCAGCTCCATCATCCGCCACCCGTCCCCGCGGGTGAACACTCGACACTACTGCGCCATACCCACTCCCACTTGTGTTGCACGGGTGAACTTTCCGTCGCTCTCGGCGCGGTGCGACCGTGGTCACAGCGCCGAGCGGCCCTCGGTGCAACATACCGCCCGGCATCCCCGCCGACTCGAGGTGTTACGATACGGACCGTGCCGTTTCGTAATAGGGAAGTCGCCACCGGCGAGTCCACCACCGGCCGCCCCCGCGACCCCGCGCGCGAGGCGGAGATCCTCACCTGCGTTCTCGAACTCCTCGGCGAGTCCGGGTACGACGCCGTCTCCTACGAGGCCGTCGCGCGCCGCGCCGGGGCCTCCAAGGCCACGCTGTACCGGCGCTGGGAAACCAAGCGCGACATGGTGGTCGCCGCGATCAAGGCCGGTCCGGCGGCCGGGGGCGATGCGGTGGCGGTGGACACCGGCTCGCTCCGGGGCGACCTGCTCGCGCTGTGCGAGCGCCTCGACGGCACCCTGCGCGCCGCCGACGGCGCGATGAGCCTGATGCTCTTGCAGGCGGGCCTCGAAGACCCCGATCTGTGCCGTCACCTCGAGGAAGCGACGGGCCCCACCGGCGCGAAGCTGCCGGCGGCCGTCCTCGCGGCGGCTGTCGAGCGCGGCGAATTGCCCGCGGGTGCACAGCCCTTCCCGTTCGAGGAAGTCGCCGGATCCGTGCTCCTGCTGCGCAGGCTCAACGGCCTGCCGTCCGGCCCCGACTACCTGGCCACCCTGGTCGACACCATCCTCATTCCCGCGTTGCGGGCGAGCGCGGATCACACCGGGCCCGTACCGCGCGCGCTCTTCTCGTGAACCCCGGGTCCGCCCGGTGAAAGGTTGTGCAGCCATGACGAATCCCGTGATCGAGGGCTTCGAGTACCGGCGCCTCCCCGGCGTCGAGGGCATCGAGTTGAACGCCGCCGTGGGCGGCAGCGGCGAGCCGGTCGTGCTGTTGCACGGCTTCCCGCAGACCCACCTCATGTGGCGGCACGTCGCCCACCTGCTGGCCGCCGATCACACGGTGGTCGTGCCGGACCTGCGCGGCTACGGGGAGAGCGACGCCCCGCCCGAGAGCGGACCCGGCACCTATTCCAAGCGCACGATGGGCGCCGACATCGTGGCGGTCATGAAGGCCCTGGGCCACGAGCGCTTCGCGGTGATCGGCCACGACCGCGGCGCGCTGGTCGGCGTCCGCGCGGCGCTCGATCATCCCGAGAACGTCACCCACCTCGGCATTCTGGACGTGCTGCCGACCCTGGACACCTGGGGCGTGCTGCACGGTGTGGACGCGAAAGTCGCCTGGCATCTCTACCTGATGGCCCAGCCGAACGACCTGCCCGAGCGGATGATCGCCGCGGTGGCCCCCGATTTCTTCGGCTCCTTCCTCGACGCCTGGGATCCGGCCGGCGCCACCTTCCCGCCCGAGATCCGCGCCCACTACATCGAAAGCTCCACGCGCACGGTCCCTTCCATCGTCGCGGACTTCCGCGCGACCGCGGGCATCGACCTGGACATGGACCGCGCCGACCGCGCCGTCGGCCGGACACTGACGATGCCGGTGGCCGTGATCTCCCAGGACTGGGGCTCCCACCTCGGCTTCGACGCCCTCGCCCTGTGGCGTCAATGGGCGGACGAGGCCACCTACCAGCCGATCGACGCCGGCCACTTCATGGCGGAGGAACGGCCCGAGGAGGTCGCGAAGTTCACCCGGGAGCTGCTGGGGCGCAGGCCCTCCTGACGGGGCGGCCGGTTCCCCGACGGGGCAGCGCGCTCGGATCTGCCGGCCGACTACCTTTCGTAGTGTGGAATTCCCCGGAGGATGGGACAGTCGGGCGACCCTGGTCGACGGGCGCTGGGTGGAGCGCACTCCGCGCCGCCCCGAGGTCGAGGCGCAACTGCTGCGGGAGACCGAGGCGATGCCGTGGCTGGCGGGGCGGCTGCCGCTGCCGGTTCCGATCCCCGAGATCGTGACCCGCACGCCCCTGGTGGTGCGCCACCCGCTCGTGCCCGGTGAACCGCTCGAGTCGCCGGTTGCCGAGCACGGCCACGCGCTGGGCGAATTCCTGCTCGCCCTGCATCGCACCCCGGCTGCGGATGCCACGGACCGCGGGTTCCCCGGCGCGGAGCGGACCCGCGCCGAACGGGACTCGGCCGACCGGCGGTTCCGCGCCGAAGTCCTTCCGCTGCTGCCCGACTCACACCGGAAGCGGGCGCTGGACCTGCTCGACGCGATCCTCCGCTCCCCCGCCGACACCCTGGTTCACGGCGATCTCGGCCCTGAACACGTGCTGTCCGCCGGTGAACACCTCAAGGGCGTAATCGATTTCGGCGACGCGCATGTCGGCGACCCCGCGATCGACCTGGCCTGGGCACTGTTCGGCACCCCGGCCGAGTTCGCCGGCGAACTGTCCCGGACCTACGGGGTGACCGATGCCCTGCGCACCCGCGCGCTGGCCTGGCATCGCCTCGGCCCCTGGTACGAGGTGTTGCACGGCGCGGACGTCGGCGACCCGGAGGTGGCGGCGGAGGGCCTGGCCGGAGTGCTCGACCGACTCGGCTGACACCGTCGCAGGGGACCTGACCGGCACGGCCACACTGGCGCGACTCATCGGGAGTCGACTACGAAGTGACGACTGCGCGGGCACCGTGCCGGTTCGGTGGTGACCACTCCCCGACAATCGGAATCCGATTCCGTTGGGAGCGTGCACGACCCGGGACCGGAAACAGGCGACCGGTCAGGCGGGGTCAGCACCCGGCCTTGGACTCGGCCGGGAGAAATCTCCGGTCAGCGCCTGGTTTCGTACCTGGCCAGCAGGACGCCGCCGGGGAACGTCCGGGTCTCCACCAAGTTCAGGTTCACCCAGTTGTCCACGGGGGCGAAAAACGGTGTGCCCGAACCGATCAGCACGGGGTGGGTGACAACCGTGTACTCGTCGATCAGCCCCGCGCGCATGGCCGCACCGGCGAGGGTGGCCCCGGCGATGTCCATGGGCGGGCCGTCCTCGGCCTTGAGGCGCGTGATCTCGGCGACCGCGTCGCCGGTGACCAGGCGGGCGTTCCCGTCGACCGCCTCGATCGTCGAGGAGAACACGACCTTCGGCATGTCCCGCCAGCGGCGGGAGTACTCGATGTGCGCCGGTGTCGCGCCGGGCTGCTGATCGGCGGTCGGCCAGTGCGCGTTCATGCCCTCCCACAGTCGGCGGCCGTACAGCGCCAGCCCCGTCGACCCGACCCGGTCGGACCAGAACCCGAACAGCTCGTCACCCGAGGTGCCCCAGCTCAGATCGTCTCCGGGCGCGGCGACGTAGCCGTCCAGACTGAGGTTCATGCCGAAGGTCAGTTTTCGCACAGCGTCACACTCCCGTGAGTCGGTATTCGATGTACAGACCCAACCCATACCGCGCCCGAGGCGTTCATGGCGCGCCACCACCGCTGGACGGGTTGGTCGCCCCACGACCACCGTAGGTGTTGTCAGCCCTCCCAGCCGCCACCGCAGACCAGGGTCTGGCCGGTGATGTAATCGGACTCCGGCGCGCACAGCAGATACACCGCGCCCGCCGCCTCGGCGGGCGTACCCGGGCGGCCCAGCGGGATGAGCGCCGCCGCCGCGTCGAGCACCTCGGGATTCACACCGACCGCGATCGTGCGACCCTCGACCTCGATCGAGGCCGATCCCCCGGCCGCAGCGTCGGTCAGTCGGGTCGAAACCAGGCCGAAGGCAACGGAATTCACGGTGACGTTGTAGCGCCCCCATTCCCGCGCCAGCGTGCGGGACAGGCCCGTCACCCCGGCCTTGGCCGAGGCGTAGCCCGCCTGGCCCGGGTTGCCGGCCAGACCCGCGACCGAGGAGATGTTGACGACCTTGCGACAGCGCGCGACACCGCCGGCCGCGATCTCCGCCTTCGCCGCCGCCGAGATCACCGGCTGCGCGGCGCGCAGGATCCGGAACGGCGCCGCGAGGTGCACGTCGAGCATGGCGGCGAACTGCTCGTCGGTGGTCTTCTGCACCACGCTGTCCCAGGTGTACCCGGCGTTGTTGACGATGATGTCGAGTCCGCCGAAGTTCTCGACCGCGGCGGCGACGAACTGTTCGGCGAAACCGGGCTCGGTGACGCTGCCCGGATGGGCCACCGCCGCACCCCCTGCGGCACAAATGGTTTCGACGGTCTCGCGGGCCGGGATCGGGTCGAGATCGTTCACCACGACCCGCGCGCCCTCGGCGGCGAGTTTGAGCGCGATCTCGCGGCCGATGCCGCGGCCGGAGCCGGTGACGACGGCCGTCCGGTTCTGCAACTTCACGTTCTGTCTTTCTGTGTCAGATCAGCCAGGAACGCCAGCACATCGACGTTGGCGCGCGCACCGACGTCGACGGGGTAGTTGTGGCCTGCGCCTTCGTAAGTGACGAGTCGAGCGTTGGGCAGCGTCTGCGCCAGCCGCACCCCGGCGGCGTACGGCACCGCCTCGTCGGCGGTGCCGTGCAGCACGAGCGCGGGCGGTGTCAGGGCCGCGACCTTGCCGGGGGTCATGTCGTACCCGGCGATGGCGAGGTCCTGGGCGTAGACCCCGCGCGCGGAGAAACGCATCCGGCCGAGCACGTCCAGATCGCGCTCGATTGCCTCGGGGGTGGCCAGCGGACCATAGAATCGCTTGCGCAGCAAGGGTTTCAGGAGGCGGACGGGCACGCGGTACTTCAACTGCCTGGCCAGGAATCCCGGGGGCGACGGCAGCGGATACTCGGGGCTGCGCATAGCGGTGCAGCCCAGCACCATCGAGCGCACCCGTTCGGGCGCGTCGTGAGCCAGTTGCAGGACGATCCCGCCGCCCATGCTCACGCCGTAGAGGTGCGCGTCGGAGACACCGGCCGCGTCCATCACCGCGCGGACGTCGGCGGCCAGATCGGTGACGGTCGCGGTGCTCGTGGCCCCGCTGGCGCCGGTGCCGCGGTTGTCGAACCAGATCACGCGATAGTGCTCGGCCAGCGCCGGAATCGCCGGGTACCACATGTCACCGGAGAACAGGTGACCCATGACCAGCACCACCGGTTCCCCCGAACCCCGTTCCTCCCAGTGCAGTCGGACACGCCCGGTGGGGGTGTCACTGATCGCGAACGGCATTGTTCACCCCCTCGAGCCGCTGGGCGCGCAACGCCGAGCGGCGCACTTTGCCCGCGTCGTCGCGCAGCGGATGGTCGACGACTTCGAGGCTGCGCGGCAGCTTGTACGGCGAGAGCCGCTCGCGGAGAAACGCCACGACCGTGTCGAGTTCGAGCCGCACCGTCGACTGCACGATGGCGTGCGGCGCCGCCCCGAGATCCTCGTGCGGCAGCCCGATGACACACGCGTCGGCGATGTCGGGGTGTTCGGCGAGGGCGGCTTCGACCTCGGCGGGATAGACGTTGGACCCGCCCACGAGCACGACGTCGGTGTTGCGATCGGTGAGGTACAGGTAGCCGTGCTCGTCGAGGCTGCCGAGGTCGCCCAGCGACTCCCAGCCGCCCACGCGGGTGCGGGCTTCGCCGCCGAGATAGCTGTAGGCGGGCGGAGCGTCCGCGCCGCGGCGCACCCACACCTCACCCACCTCGCCGGGCCGCAGGGCGACGCCGTCCGGGCCGAGCACGGTGACCTCGCCGACCACCGCGCGCCCGACCGAGCCGGGATGCTCGAGCCAGTCGTCGCCGATGATGGCGGTGGCGGCCTGCGCCTCGGTGCCGGCGTAGACCTCCAGAATCCGCTCACCGCCGAGCCAGTCGATCCACGCGCGCTTGAGCCAGGCCGGGCACGGCGCGGCCATGTGCACCACCAGGTCCAGGGCCGAGAGATCGTACGAGTCACGGACTTCGGGGTCCAGCCGCCAGATGCGCTGCATCATCGTCGGCACGGCGTAGAGCCATTGCACCCGGTGGGATGCCAAGTCGTCCAACAGCTTCCGAGCGTCGAAGCGACCCTGCAGCACGACGTGCGAACCGCGCAGCAGCGCCAGGGCCGCGAACATGAAGGGCGCGTTGTGATGGAGCGGACCGGGCACGGCCACGACGCCCGCGGCGGGTATGCCGAGCACGTCGGCGAACCCGACGACCTCATCGAGCACCGCGGCGTTACCGGCCACGACCACCTTCGGCCGGCCGGTGCTGCCACCCGAGGCGGGAGCCTTCCACGCGGGAGAGACGCACGGCGGCAACGGATCCGCGGACTCGGTCGCGTCCGCCGTCGAGGGAAGGCGCACCCGGTTCGCGGCGACCGGTCCCGCGTCGCCGGGCAGCCCGACCACGCCGGCCGGATCCACCACCTCGACGATCGCGTCCAGCTCCGACGGCGTCAGGCGCGACGACAGGGGCTGCGGCACCGCGCCGAGCTTCCAGGCCGCGAACGCCGCGGTCAGGAACGCCGGGGAGTTGTCGAGCATGATCGAGACGTACGCGCCGGGGGTCACGCCCAGCCGGGTCCACGCGCGGGCCAGTCGATTACTGTCACGATCCAGTTCGGACCAGGTGCTGGTGTCCGCACCGCAGGTCACGGCGGGGGCATCCGGGCGCTCCGCCGCGTGGGCGGCGAGCACATCACCGAATGTCGTTGCGGCGGTCGTCATTTCCTACTTCTTTCGGTCCCGAGTCGCGTGGCCAGCCCACCGGTGATGAAGTCGCGGTAGAGCGCGACGACCTCCCGCTTGGGAACATCGGGGTTGGCGAGCCACCAGCGGCCGAGCTGTTCGCCGACGCCGCTGATGGCGTAGGCGAACGGGGTGTCGATCGCGTCGCCGCCGGAGAAGTGCGCGACCATCTCGGCGATGCGCCCGATCGTGTGCCTGCGCAGCTCGGCGAGCTGCTCGGTGAACTCGGGCGCGAGGGCGGCGCTCGGGTTGAACAGCACCATCCAGCGGCGCGGGTCGCGCTCGAGCAGGTCGAAGAAGATCTCGCCCGCGCGCTGCATCACGATGTCGAGCCCCGCGCCTGCCTCGATGAGCACCTCGGGTTCACGGACGCGGTACTCCATTTCGGCCCGCGCGCGGCGTGCGCATTCGAGGAAGATCGCGTCCTTGCTCTGGTAGTGCGAATAGACGACCGGGCGGGTCACCCCCGCCTCGCGGGCGATGTCCTCGATCGAGGTGCCCTCGAAGCCGCGGGTGGCGAACAGGTGCTCGGCGATATCGAGCAGCTGGGCCGCGCGGGCTTCGCGGGACATGCGGGTGCGTCGCTGGGGTGCCGGAGTCTCCACGCCGGTCAGTCTGCCCGACGGCGGTGCGCAGTCGAGGCGGGTGATCACGGCATGCTCCGGGTTTTCGCCCAGTCCCACCACAGGGTGGCGAGATCGGGGCCCTGGTTGTCGACGAGCGGTCCCGAGCCGGTGCCGGGCCAGCGGTGGCCCATGCCGGACACCATGATGTAGTCGATCAGCGAGGTGTCGCCACCGGCGGCGTAGTACTTCGAGTACGTGTACGGGTGCCGGTCCGGATCATTCACCTGCACAACCGATTCCGGCACGTCATCGACCGGGCCGTCGAGTCCGCCGCTGATCGCGAGGTCATCGATCGCCGCCCAGTGGGTGATCAGGCGCGTGGCGAAATTCGGGGTCACGGTGGTGTCGCGGTCGCCCTGGACCACCATCATCGGCACCGGGCGGGCGCGCGGTCCCATTTCGGCGATCGCCCGCTGGGCGGTGTCGACGGGGCCGAGATCGACCGGGTTCAGCTTGCCGGCCGCGTCCACGCCCGCCTCGTTGATTTTGTACTCCGCGCCCGCCATCGACATCGCGGTGGCGTAGACGTCGGGGTAGGTGACCGCCATGATCACCGCGACGCCCGCACCGGACGAGGCGCCGAGAACGTGCACCCGCGAGCGGTCGGCGCCGAACTCGGTGATCACCTGTTCGGTGAGACCTGCGATCAGCGCGGGCTCGCCTTCGCCGCGCCGCTGATGGGCGGCGTTGTCGCCGTTCCAGCAGTTCAGGCGCACGCCGCGGAGCAGATCCTGCGAGGGGTAGACCACCAGGAAGCCCTCCCGGTCGGCGAGCGCGTTGAGATTGGTCATGTCCCGCATCGAGTTCGGGCCGTAGCCCGTCATCCCGCACCCGTGCACCGCGACGACCACGGGCAGTGCGCGCCCGGGCTCGTGGCCGGGCGGGACGTGAACCTGGTAGCTCACCGCGCCCGCCGCCCCGGTGAAGACCGCGACGCGGTCGTAGCCGACGGCCTCGGGCGCGGCGTTGGCGGTGGTCGCGCCCGCGAGCGCGACGGCGAGTGCGGCCGCGAAGCCCGTGCGGGCCAGGGTGATTCGCAGGGAGTGCGGGTTCTTCATCGCGATACCTCCGGTTGCGCCGCCCTACGGCGGTCGCGCTCGATAGTGGTCATTGCGCCGGCGATGCCGAGCGCGCACAGCAGGCAGGACAGGGGAAGCAGCCAGGCCATGCTCGTATGCAGGCCGAGTGCCGACGCGGTGATGTCGGCGGTGGCGGTGGCACGGTCGGCGAAGTACTCCGACAGCGCGCCGGTCAGGACGGGGCCGAACGCGCCGCCGAGTAGATAGAACGCGCCGAAGTAGATCGCCACGGCGGAGGCGCGCCGACGCTCCTCGACGATCTCCGAGACGGCGGGCAGCGCGACGGGCTGCACCATGTTGATGAACATCGAAGCGAGCGAGAGCAAGACGATGAACGCGACCGCGCCGGACGGTGACAGGCCGAACGCCGCCCAGGCCAGGGGGGCCGCGACGGCCATACCGATGGCGGCCACCGCGAGGCGGGCGACCGACGAGCGGCGGCGCGCTCGATCGGCGATCGGTCCCGCGATCAGCAGGCCGACCAGGCCCGCGACGCCCATCACCAGGCCCGCGCCCACCCCGGCCGCGGACAGGCTCAATCCGAAGTAGCGCTGCAACAACGGAACCAGGAACGTCGCGACCGAGTAGCTGCTGATCTGCAGGCCGATTCCGGCCAGGATCAGCCACCACATCGTCGGTATGCGCAGCAGCGATCGGATCGCCCCGCCGCCGCGGTCCTGCTCGAGCTGCTCCGCGGTCGGCCGCGGCCGCTCGGGCATCGGCACGATCAGCAGCAGCGCGGCGACCACGAGGCCCGGAATCGCGGCCACGTAGAACGGTATTCGCCAGGAGTCGAACGCCTCGACCAGCGGGCCCGTGGTGAAGAACGCGAGCAGCAGGCCCACCGGCAGCCCGAGCTGCAGCACCGCCGTTGCCCGCGAACGCTTGTCGACCGGGAACATGTCGAAGACGGTGGCATTGGCGGCGGGGGCGTACGACGCCTCGCCGACGCCGACGCCGAGCCGGAAGATCAGCAGCGACGCGAAACTCCAGGCCCCGCCGCTGGCCGCGGTGAGAACGCTCCACAGCACGAGGCCACCGGCCATGATCACCCGGCGCGAGCGGCGGTCCGCCATTCGCCCGAGCACTATGCCCGCGAGGGCGTAGACCACGGTGAAACCGCTCATCAGCACACCGAGTTGGGTGTCGCTGAGCGCGAATTCGGCCTTGATGTCCTCGGCGACGATCGTCGGCAGGGCACGGTCGTAGAAGTTCAACACGTTGGCCACCGCGAGCAACCCCACGAGTCGCCAGGCATAGGGCGGGATGCCGGGTGGCGCGTTCCCGCCGGCCGGTGCGTCGCCGGCCGGGTCGTGCGATGGATCGGTCCTACTGATCGGCATGGGGTCCTTCGAGCTGCCGCGTGACTGGCGTCACTCTAACTATACAGCGCGTAACTATAAGTATACGAGGTGTAACCGTCAAGAGTGGTGCGTGAGCAGCGGCGATCCCGCGACGCGATCAGGCGGGTAGCCCGGCCAGGAAGGGCAGCAGGAGGCCGAGCAGTTCGCGCGGCCGGTCCAGCGGGATGATGTGACCGCAGTCCGGAATGACATGTCCCGCAAGGTCATCGGTGATCGGGCGCAGCTGTCGCTCCAGGGCGTCACCGACCGGGTGCGCACCGATCGCGAGGGTGGGCACGGTGAGCCGGCCGGCCGCGGCGAGCTCGAGCTGGCGGGCGCTGGCCGGCAGGTCCCGGTAGTAGGAGAAGGCGCAGCGCAGGGCGTCGTCTTCGGTGTAGGCCGCGACGAACGCGGCGTGGATGTCCGGCCGGACGCCACGGCCGCGGGTGCCGGTGGCGAGGAACCAGTCGATGTACCGGGCTTCGTTGCCGCGCAGGACCGTTTCGGCGAGTCCGGGGACGGCGTGGAATCCGAACCACCACGGCGGGCCCGCGGCCAGGAAATCTTCGGCGCCGGGAAGCCTGCCCAGCAGTGCCTCCATGACCACCAGCCGTCGGACCCGGCCGGGACGGCGCAGGGCGAGCAGGACCGCGACCGGCGTGCCGGCGTCGATCGCGACCACGGCCGCGGTGGGTTCGCCGAGCGCATCGAGGATTCCGGCGATGTCCTCGGCCAGTGCGCCGGCGTCGTAGCCGTCCGGGGCGCGGGTGCTCGCGCCGAAGCCGCGCAGGTCGGGGGCGATGACCCGGTAGTGCTCGGCCAGCGGGCCGATGATCTCGGTCCACAGTCGCCACGTGTGCGGAAAGCCGTGCAGCAGAACGATCGCGGGGCCGGAGCCGGCGAGAGCGACATTGGCGGTGATGCCGTTCGTCTCGATCCCGCGCAGCTCGATCGGGGTGACGGTGGGTGCTGACGTGTGCGGCATGGGACCTCCCTGTCGGTTACCATCGGTTACCAGGAAACGGTAGGTAACGTCTGCCGGGCCGTGAAGAAGGCACTTTCACGACAGGTGG
Organism: Nocardia sp. NPDC057668; assembly: GCF_042799795.1. Taxonomy (NCBI): domain Bacteria; kingdom Bacillati; phylum Actinomycetota; class Actinomycetes; order Mycobacteriales; family Nocardiaceae; genus Nocardia; species Nocardia sp. NPDC057668. Next base: position 1,113,208 of record NZ_JBHVIC010000001.1, read on the forward strand.
TGAGGTCCAGGTGACCACTCGATCGGCGCACGCCCACACGCCCGCGCGCGGTGATCTGTTCGACGCGCAGTGTCCGACCCGGCAGTTGCTGGACCGGATCGGCACGAAATGGACCTCGATGGCGGTCAAGGTCCTCGCGCAGGCCGCGCCGGATGAGATTCGGTTCGCCGAACTGCGGCGGCGGATGCCCGGGGTATCGCAGAAGATGCTGTCGGTGACCCTGCAGAGTATGGTCCGGGACGGTCTGGTCGTGCGCCGGGTCGAGCCGACCGTGCCGCCCCGCGTGCACTATCGACTCACCGAACTGGGCCTGTCCCTGGAGATTCCGCTGGCCGCCCTGCGCACCTGGGCCGAGAATCATATGGCCGCCATCGACCACGCCAACGCCGTCAACGACGCGGCGGCCGAGCCGTCCGCAACCGAGTAGCGCTCCCCCGAAGCCCGATCGGAGGACAGCATCGATCAGCGTCCGGTTTAGCCGACTTCAGATCGGCAACCCTCTGATCATGATCGGAACGCTTCGTTCGATTGTCCTGGACTGCAAACATCCCGCAGAGCTCGCACGCTTCTACCGCAAACTGCTCGGCGGCACGGTGGAGGACGCCGATGAGACGTGGTCGGTGCTGACCGACCCCGCTGGCAGGCGGTTCGCATTCCAGCTCGCGCCCGACCACAAGCCGCCGCTGTTCCCCGATCCGCAGGGCTCCCAGCAATTCCATCTCGACATCGAAGTGGGCGACATCGACATCGCGCAGCCGGACGTGTTGCGACTCGGCGCGACCCGCGTATCGGACGCGGTGGGCGAGGACCGCTTTCGCGTGTTCCGGGATCCGGCGGGCCACACGTTCTGCCTGGTGTGGGGCAAGACCACCGGCGACAGCTGAACCGTTCAGCAGCCGTTCGCGGTGAAACCTATGGGCAGTACATCGCCGCGCCCGCCGGCCGCCGCCCGATCGAGCAGCGCCTGGATCGCGGGACCGTACGGGGTCCCGTACTCCACCTCGGCGCAGCCGCCCTGCTCGTGCCCGCCGGTCACGCCGACCAGGTGACCGTCCTGAACCCAGGGGCCGCCGCTGGTGCCGTCGCCGAAACCGGCGCAGTCCAGGGCTATTCCGTCCGCCCCGGCGGCCAGGGGCGCGGTGCAGGTGATCGGGCGGCTGCCCGGACCCAGCGGGTACCCGCTGACGGTGACGGGCACACCGGCGCGCGGCGCGGCGACCGGCAGGCCGGGCACCACGTCCTCGATCTTCTTGCCCGCACGCGGGGCGACCCGCAGGACCGCGATGTCGCGGGCGGGATCGAACGAGCGCGACCAGGCGGGGTCGATGTACATGTCGGTCACCGTCCACACGCCCGCCGGGAGTTCGGCGTCGCGCAGCAGCGGCGCGAACTCGATGAGTGCGCCGGGGCCGAACACACAGTGCGCGGCGGTCACGACCAGATCGCGCGACGGCGAGGCCACCACGGCCCCCGAGCAGAAGTGCGGGCCGCCCAGGCGCGGGACCACGCCGAAAGCGCTGGGGTAGAACAGGGCTCCGGCGGCGGGGACCGAGTTGGCGGGGGTTGCCACCGGGCCCTGCGCCCACGCCGCGTGCGGGGCCGCGAAGCCGACGAGAACACCGCACAGGACGGCCACTATGTGTCGCATCACAGGGAGGGTAGCGAAGGGCGCGCCGATCGTGAAGCTCCGAAGCGCCTGCCGCCCCGGATTTCTCGCATGGTGACCACCGCGATTCGTGATTCGCGCCGAATCGGGGTGCTCGGCACGGCGGGGCCCGGACCGGCCGGTCGCCGCCGATCGACACGTTTGCCGCGGGGAAGCCTCGGGTATCGCAGCGCCGAACGTGGTGTGCGGCAGATTTATCCGGCCCGTCGCGCATCGGAGACACGGCATGGAAGTGGTGGTGGCAGTGAGTGAGACCGACACGGACTCGCGATTCGAGAACGAGACGTTGCACATCGGGCGCTGGCGGGAGACCGCCGAGCCGGGTTCCGGCGATCCGGCACTGCTGACCGAGGTACCCGAGCAGTACAACGTCGTGATCGTCTCCGGCGAGCGCGGGCACGACGCCATTCCCGATTTCCGCCCGGCGCGGTTCTCCCGCCAGGAGTTTCGCGCACAGGTCGACGCCCTCCACGAGCAGGGCCGCACCGTCCTGCTCGCGATCGGCGGACCGGACGCCCGCGTCGACCTGCGCGACGGTCAGGAAGAGGCGCTGTTCGAACGGCTCATCGAGCTGACCGATGACTTCGGGTTCGACGGGGTCGTGCTCGAACTGGCGCAGTCCGCCGCCCGGGCCGGCGACAATCGGATCGTCATCCCCGCCGCGCTCAAGGCCACGCGGTTGCACCACAGCGCCGAAGGTCGCGCGTTCCGTATCGGATTGACGGCGGGAGCCGGGGACGCGGGCTCCGCGGCCGAGGGCGATCTGCCGTTCGGCGAGGAGCTCGAGGGCCACTACGACTTCGTCGCGCGGGATGGTCACGTCGAGCGCGCATAGGCTCGGCGGTCCGGCGTAGGCGCTCGGTTTCGGCGCTCGATGGTCGGGTGTCGGCGCGCGACCGGCCGTCCCGCGAACCGCTGCGAGACAGCCGATCACGGTGTGACGCTCGATCAGCCGCGCCGCCGGAGGATTGCCACGCCGATCGCCGCGACCGACACGAGAATCGCCGCGCCAACGCCGAGCAGGATCACCGTGTTCGAGCTTCCGGGCGCGGCGGTGTCGCTCGGACCGGCGGCGTCCGCTGCCGCAGGCGCGCCGGTCCTGTCGGCCGGCATGGCGTCGGCGGCTCCCGCCTCGTAGACCGGGCCCGGCTCGGGATTCCCGGCCAGGGTCAGCGTCAAGCGGACCGGGACCGGCCGCTCATCCCCCGCCGTCGCGGGCGGGCCCACCTTGATCGCGATGTAGTACCAGCCGGCGAGGGCTTCCTGCCGCAGTCGCGCGGTCGAGGCGGTGCGATTGGCATATCGGATCGGCACCGTGGCCATCACCTTGCCCGAAAGCGGTAGCGACACATCCTTTCCCGTGTAGACGTGGGTGTCGAAGTCGACCTCCGCGCCGACCGGGGAGTACAGCGCGGTCGCGATATTGGAAGTGGCTTCGGTGCCCGAACCGCCGTTGCCGGTGAAATCGACCCGGTACGCCAGGCCCTGTCCCCAGTCGGCGCGCACCCGGTAGAACACGAACTCGCCGGGTTGCAGAGTGTCGGTGTAGTGCCCGCTCCCGTCCAGGGTGGCGGCCGCTGCCAGGGATGCGCCGCCGGTGACCGGCTGATCCGGGCCGCCGGAATCGGTGAGCGCGGTCGGCTCCGAACTCGGGGCCGGGCCGGGATCGGTCACGCCGTGCTCGACGCCGATCAGCAATTCCAGGGGCAGCCGCTGCGGCAGGCCGTCGGAGGTTCTGTCCCAGGTGATTTCGAAGTAGTAGCGTCCCGCGCCCCGGCAGCCGCCGCTGCCCTTCTCCTGCGCGCCCCGGAAGGTCGAGCTCACCGACAGCGTGACGCCGTCGCTCGAGCGGGAGGCCTGATCGGTCTCGAAGACGTTGCAGTCCTTGCCGTTCGCGTCGTAGACCCGGATCTGCACGGTGTTGAAATCGTCGAGAACGTTGATGTCCGGCAACCGCGGGAACGACATCAGCCCCGTGAAATAGACCGTCCCACCGGCCGGCGCGTCCACGCCGTAATACCGCTTCTCGCGCTGGCCGATGGTGTCCAGGTAGTGACCGGCCGCCGCGACGGGTGCGGTGCGGTAGGCGTCGGTGCCGACGATCGGGGTGCCCGAGGCCGCGTAATTGCGCAGCGCCGCACCGGTGACCCGGGGCAGGATCCGCTCCAGCGCGGCCCCGTCCGCGGCGTCGGCGTAGGTTCCGCCGGTCACCTGGGCCATGCAGCTCAGCTGCGCCCGGGCCTTCTCGTCCACCGCGAACCCGATCGAATGCACGACCAGGTCCACGCCCTGCTGCTTCAATTCCCGTGCCACGTCACAGGGTTCGGGCGGGGCACAGGTGTCGTCGCCGTCCGACACGAGCACGATCGACCGCGGTCCCGAATCCGGCAGGGCCGCGGCCGCCTCCCGCAACGACACGCCCATCGGCGTCCACCCGCGCGCCTGCACCCCGTCCACGGCTCCGGTCAGGGCACCCCGGTCCAGCTTCCCCGGCTGCTGCAACACCCGCACGTCCCGGCACCCGGCCGCGCGCTCGGCCTCGTCGTTGCCGGTCCCGGCCCCGTAAACAGCCAGGCCCACCGTGGATTCGGCCGGAGCGGATTCGACGAACCCCCGCACGGCCCGCTTGGCCGAGTCCATCATCGTCCCGCCACGGTCGGGCCGCTGCATCGACCCCGACGCGTCCAGCACGATCATGGTCGGCGCGTACCCCGCCCCGCCGGGGTTCGCGAACCCGGCCGGCGGCACCACCCCCGGCGACAGCAACGCGACGGCGACGGCGGTGAACAACCCGGCAATTCTGGACGTTCTCGACATGATCCTCTTCGAGCGCTCGGCAAATCTGCCCACCGAACGTACCCACATCGAGGCCACTCGAAGACGGGCGCACCGGGTCGCCAGGTTCTACCGGGTCCGAGAATCATTCCACCGCTGCACAATTCGGTGTGAACGGCGCATTTGCGCCACCGCTCCGGCGTGGATCACCCGGACGGCGCCGGGTTGCCGTACAACGAATTGCCGAGCGGTCAGCCCTTGCGGCGGCGGGTGCGGCGCCAGCCGAAGGGGCCGGGCAGGTCCATGGAGGTGGTTTCGCGGCCGGTGGTGCTGGTGGTGTAGCGGGGGCCGCTGCGGCCGCCGGTGGTGAGGGACAGGGATCCCTTGTTGATGTTGAGGCGGACGCCGGGGAAGATCTTGAAGCTCTTGCGGAACGTGAAAGGCATTGGAGAGCCTCCTTTCTCGGGGATCGGATACCCGGCGAACGGCAAGTGAATCGCCGGCTTCCGCGCGATACCGGCTTGCGCCGGCGCGGGGTGGCGTGGTTTAGTCGCAATCACTTCAGTTCGGAGCTCCCCGGAAGTACGTCGCAGATGGGAGCCACGCACCTCGGGTCTTCGCGGTGATGAAGGGGCGGCAGTGTATTTGCTGACCCCTCCTGGAGGTATCTCACATGCAGTTCGGTATCGGTCTGCCCATTTCCGCTCCCCACGCCCTGCTCGACTGGGCTCGACGCGCCGAAGCCGGTCCCTTCGCCACGCTCGGCCTGCTCGACCGGCTGGTCTACGACAACCCCGAGCCGCTCACCGCACTCGCCGTGATCGCGGGCGCAACCGACCGCATCCGCGTCCAAACCGAGGTGCTGCTGGCCCCACTGCGGGATCCGGTGCTACTGGCGAAACAGATCGCCACCCTCGATGTCATGTCGGGCGGTCGCCTGACCCTCGGGCTCGGCGTCGGCGGCCGCGCGGACGACCACATCGCCTCCGGCACCGACCTGCGCACCCGCGGCAAGCGCCTGGATCAGAACCTGGAAGTCATGCGCCGCCTCTGGTCGGGCAAGCCGTACGGCGACGACTGCGGTCCCGTCGGCCCCGCCCCGCTCCAGCCCGAAGGTCCTCAGCTCCTGTTCGGCGGCTTCCAGCCCGCCGCGATCGATCGCGTCGGCCGCTGGGGCGGCGGCCTCCTCGCCGCCGCCCCGCCGTCCTGGGCGGGCGGCTTGTTCGATACGGCCCGCGCCTCCTGGAAAGCACACGGCCGCAGCGGTTCCCCGCGCATCGTGGCCCAGGTCAATGTCGCCCTCGGCGCTCCGTCGGTGATCGAGGAGGCCCGCACCACGATGCGCGCCTACTACAGCTTCACCGACCGAGCCGACTTCATGGTGAACGGGATGCTCACCACCCCCGCCGAAATCCGCACCGCGATAACGCAGTTCGACGCTCTCGGCGCGGACGAGGTCGTCTTCTACTGCTACGGAACCGATCCCACCCAGATCGATCGCCTGGCCGACACGATCGCCTGACCCCCGCCACCAATAGTGGTGGCAATGAAATCGACGGCATCCGCGCCGCCCGCTGGGCGGCCGGATTGCCGGCCGATGCCGCTAGATTTCAGGCATGACAGTCCTACCGAACGAATCGGTTCTGGTCCGCACCTGGTTCGGCGACGACAACGCCTGGAAGCGGCTGGTCGAACAGGTCAGAACTCCGAGCGTCGAAGATTTCGTAGCGACGGTGATGTGCGTCGATGACAAGGCTTTTCAGGACCTGTCCCCGGAGGCTCTCACGGCCCTGCAGCCCGACGAGCCGCTGGTCTCGTTCCTGGCCGACGAAGTCACCCTGACCCATCCCGAATTCCCCATCCTCGCCGTCTACGTGGGCGCGGACGAATACGACGAGGAAGAGGGAACGGACACCCGCCCGTTCCGCGTCGTCCCCGGCGCGCTCTGGAGCGTGGAGAACAACATCAACCTCGGAAACATGGGCTGGGACGAGATCTCCGAGGCGGCGGATGCGGACGGGATCTATCGCGGGATGGATTCCGGCGATTGAGCGCCGCGCGGTGTGAACCACCGCAGCGTCTGCGGGAGCAGGATCAGGACGGCGGCCGCCACGGCCGGGCCGACCTGGATCGCGACCTCGAAGAAGAAATCGAGGACCTGCTTGGGGGGTGTTCGATAGTCGCTCCACCCATCCAATTCCGCGATTTCGACCGTCAGTACGCAGCTCACGGCCGCCACGGCTGCCGCGGCCAGGAGGGGCCGGGCAACACGATGGTGTGCGAGCACCGCGAGCGCTCCGCCGCTGAGCAGTGCGACCTGTACGACGCCCAATATCGATTGGGCCAGATCGACCGGGTATGAGTTGGAGCGCGAGGCGATCCCGCCGAGGATGCCCACGCCGGCCCAGAACACACCGAAGAAGGCGGCGACGCCGGCCAGGATCGCGGGTGCCACCGGATCCGCTTGCGGGACAGAACTATTGGAATAGACGCGAGGTGGAAACCACGTCACGCCCGGTGGGACGAACCATTCGCGCAGCAGCGGCCTGGTGACCATTACCACGACGGCCACCGGCAGGATCGATCCGACCGCCGCCCCGATGACCCTGCTCTCCACACCGGGATTGATCACCTGGTTGTAGTCCAGCCACTCGAACAGCTCTTCGCAAATGTTGGCCACCACGGCGATCGGTGCCGCGATCAACACGAGCACCCGCACGGTGCTGCGATGCCGGCACAGCGCCGTCATCGCCCAGCAGAGCAGCACGATCAGCGCCAGCGACAACGGAATCGCCACCTTGGCCCCGATGGCAACCCAGTCGATGCCATGGGACCGAAGATGAACTCCGGTCCGAAGCGCGTCGTACCCCTCCACCAGGTTGTGGACGGCGTTGAGCGTTCCCACCGCGGAGACAGCGCCGATGGCGTACACGAGCCGCCGCGGATCGTCCGGCTGCGGCACATGCGAAAACATCGGCTGGTTCATACGCTCCCCCTCAACGACGTCCTCTCCCCCGAGAACGATGTCGACCCTAACCAATTCGCAGAAAAGGCACGAACCAATACCCGGATCATCAAGGCGATCAGCCTCCTCGGCGGCGCGAAACTCGATTGCCCGGCGGCGTGCGCCGCTCTAGCGTCTGCCCGATGCGGACCGTCATCATCGGCGACATTCACGGCTGTTTCGACGAGTTGGGCGAGCTGGTCGCGAAAGTCGAGTTGGGCGTGGACGACCTGCTTGTCGGTGTGGGGGATCTGGTCGATCGTGGGCCGCAGCCGCTAGAGGTCGTGGACTTCTTTCGGGGGCGGCCGAATTCTGTTGCGCTGATGGGTAATCACGAGCGCAAGCATGTGCGTGGGATCTTCTCGTATGCGCAGGAGATCACGCGGTTGCAGGCCGGTGCGGGTTACGACGAGATGGTCGCGTGGATGACCGGGCTGCCGTATTTCTTCGAGAACGAGCACGTTCGGGTCGTGCACGCGGCCATGGTTCCGGGCATACCGCTGGGCGAGCAGAGGGAAGAGATCCTGTGCGGGTCGACGCGGGGCGAGCGCGAACTCAGGGACCATTTCCCCGGGAGCTATTGGCACGAGCACTACACCGATTCCAAACCGGTCGTGTTCGGTCACCACGTCACCGGCGACGCGCCCCTGGTCCGCGACGGCCGGGTCGTGAGCCTGGACACCGGAGCCTGCCACGGCGGCTACCTGACCGCGCTTTCCCTGCCGGACTTCACCTTCCACGCGGTGCGGGCCCACACGGATCACTGGTCGCACGTGAAAGGACACTGGCAGCTACCGGTCCTGAGGACCAAGCCTTGGACCGACTACTCCTGGCAGGAACTCGACGAAGCGATCACCCGGTACTCCAGAACCCCCGACCCGGCCGCTCGCGTCTGGCTGACGTCGATCGAGCACTGGGCCGCGGACCTCCGGTCGTGCATGCCCGCACTGGTCGAGTCCGCCTACGCGACCGCCGCCGAACTCGACCCCGCCCACATACGACATCACCCCGCCGCCATGTTCCTGTTCCAAACCCGCGGCGGCAAACTCGATCTCGCGAGCCTCGGCCGCCAATGCACCACCCCGCGCAGAACGATCGCCCTCGCGGCGGCATTGCGTCTCGATGTCCCCGCCATGCCGCACTAACGCGGCCCTTCGCTGATCCGGGCCGGTCACCGTGGTTGCTCTACTTCTCCACCGTGTACTTCAACTGAGCGAACCCGTGGCCGAGGTCGGTGGTCGACTCCAGGTGCAGCGCAACATCTTCGGGCAGGTCACCGAACAGGCGGTGGCCGCCGCCGATCAGGACCGGGGCGAGGCTGATCACCAGGCGATCCACGCGGCCCGCGCGGAGGAAGCTCTGGATCAGGCGGCCGCCGTCGGGGTAGACGTGGTCGATTCCGCGGGCGTCGAGGTCCGCCACGAGGGTGTCCAGATCGCGGTGGACGGTGATGCGGGGATCGGCGTCCAGGGGCAGGGTCGTGCTCAGCACCGCGACGTAGCGATCGCCGAAATGCCAGTTCTCCGTGCCGAAGCCGAGCATTGTTTCGTAGGTCTTGCGGCCCATCGCCACGGCATCGACCGTCGCGAAGAACTCCTGATAGCCCAGATCGCCGGCTTTCTCGCCCCGCGAGGTCAGCCACTCGATGTCGTCGTCCATCCGGGCGATGTACCCGTCGAGGCTGGTGCCGATGAAAACGGTTGCGGTGAAACTCATTCAACTCTCCTGAACAGATGATCCAGATCAGAACGAAGCAGTTCGGCCGGGTCGCCGTCGCCGGTCAACGCCCATCGCAGCAGGGATCCGTCGGTGGTGATCTTCACGGCCCGGGCGAGCTGGGCGACGTCCACATCGGCCGGAAGCTCTTCTTGCGCAATCGCTTCGGCGAGCAACTCCCGAAGCTCCGCATCGACGGCACGGGTATGCGCGACCGCGTGCACCCGGAACTCCGGATCGGACAGATCGAGCTGCAACATCCCGAGGTGGTTGGCCAGCACGTCCGGGGTGGCCATCATCCGAGCCACCCCCTCGGCCACCGCGTACAACGCCGCCAGCGGCGACGCGAACTCCGCCCGCGCCCGCCGATACGGCTCCCCCGCGCCCGACGCCGCATCCGCGGCGAACGCCAGCAACAACCCCCGCTTGGACCCGAACCGCTGCACCAGGGTGGCCGGCGACACCCCCGCCTCCGCCCCCACCTGCGCGAGCGTCAACTTCCCGGGACCGTGCATCCCGATCGCCCGCCCGGCGGCGGCGAGAATATCGACGTCGCTGGTAGATCGTGGTCGTGGCACAGCACCCTCCCTTCGAACGAACCAATCCTCGTTTATAAATGATCGTTCATTTATTAATACTCCCAGATCCCGCCGAACGCAACGGGCACCGATTGAATGCACGATCCGCCACCCGCATCCGTGACCTAGCATTCTGATGTGTTCATCCCCGGCATCGGCGCGTTCGTGCCCGTCCCCGCCCCGGACGGCCAGGCCATGTGGTCGCCCCGGAGCGAGGTGACCAGCACCCTGTTCCGCGCGCCGATCGAGGTGAACGTCATCCTCTCCCCCGGCGAATCCCCGAACACGCCCCTCATCACCGAGATCCTCGCCGACATCGACGATCACCTCTCGGCCGCCTTACGGTTCCTGCACCGCGCCCTGCTGTCGAACCCCTCGACATTCGGCCTCACGGACAACGAGGCAACCCGCTACCACCGCTTCGATCCCACCTCGTTCCCGGTGGACCACCCCCAACTGACCTTCTACGCCGACTCCGAGTGGCTGATCCGCTTCGCCGAAGGCACGTTCCCGATCTGCGACCCCTACGGCGTGGGGGTCACCTTCGCTGACACCACGCCCGTCCGCGTCGAGGACTTCAGCGACTGCGACTAGGCGAAGCGCACATCGCGAGCAGACGAAGTCGTCAATCACGGCGCTGCGGCTCGAACCTGTCGTGCAGGGCGTTGAAAAACGAGCTTCTCGGCTCGCCGAACCACGGGAGCGGATCCCGGTCGTCGTCGTCCTCGACGATCTCGGTCGCCGGCCAGGCGCCGCTGGCCACCTCGGCGAGGAGGAACTCCAGGAGGTCCGTGTAGGTCGGAGCGCAGAGGTGGTGGCACTCCTCGTTGCGGCCGAAATTGATTATCTGACCCGGGGTTCCGGCCGGGCCGGGGTCGAAGTCCAAGCCGATGTAGTCGGGGCGGGTGGGGTCCGACCAGAGGGGGATCCAGCCCGGGGAGGAGTACAGGGGTTTGATCTTGCCTTGGGCAGCGGGATAGACCATGCCGGACGACTGGAGAGATTGGGTGGCCGGGTCGTCCTTGACGCTGTCCCAGAGCTGCCAGGTGCGGCGAATCTCACGGGTGGACATGAACACCAGCGTCGGAATGCACGGGACGCCGTGATCGTAATCACCTACCGCAGAATCGATCTGACCGTTGTGCACACTCAGCACCGCCGCGACCTCTGCGGGAAGCGGGCGGCCGATCGCCCGCTCCAGCATCGCCAATTGGCGGGGGCGCGCGGGGCCCGCGAGATTCTCGTACGCCAGGGGAACGTTATCTCGCAGCCAGGCCACGTAATCGTTGAACACATCGAGCGCACGCACCGGCCCAAGCTAGCAAGACCGGCCCGCATCATCTTGGACTGCGGGCGAATTCCGCTACCGAACACCCTCCAGTGCCGCGGCCACCGTTTCCTCCACCGCCCGTTGCGCCTGCGCCGCGCCGCCCGGATGCACGTAGTAGTTCACCGATAACAGGTCCGCGCCGAGGCGCACCACCGCCGACGCGTACGCGGTCCCGCCGCCGTCGACGGTGGACACCGCGCATGCTTCGTCGCCGAACGCCGTAGTGGCGCTGAACTTCCCGCCCATCGCGGTCGCACGGCACAGATCCGCCAAATAGGCTGCGGCGCGTTCGGACCCCGTATCCCAGTTCACCTGGCCGTGCCGTAGCAGCCGCACGTGTAGCGAACCGTACATCTCCGAACCGCTGCCGCCACGTGCCGAGACGTAATCGCAGGCCGCCCCGGGCCCTGACGAATAGTTCGCGTCCGCCAGCGGAACAGCTTCGGGCACAAGCTTTTCGAACAGCGAAGTCCCCACCGCCGCACACAGGTCGGGTGGCGCCGCCGCGGCCGGGCGCGCCCGCTCCACCGCCGCCACGACCTTCACGTAGATACCCAGCGCCGCGAACACCAGCACCACCACGGCCACCGCCCACAGCAGTCGCCGGCGAAATGTCGATTCGCGCACAGCCATACCGCTCCTCGTCCGTCGAAGCACCACCGTGAGACCCCGGCGCCGCAGCCCGCGCCCGCACGCAGCCTACTCGGGCGCGACCGCCCCGAACGCACCGAAAACACCTCCGCCGGACACGAATCGGGGCCGCTCAGCCAAAGCTGAGCGGCCCCGATTCAGAGCTGCTACGGGTTAGAAGTAGTGGCTGCGTCCACCGACCCGACGGCCCGTCGAACCCAACAGCACCAGTACCGCCCCGACAACCACCAGCACGATGCCGATCGTCGTCAGAATCGGGATCCCCAGCAGAATGCCGGCCAGGAGCAGGATCAAACCGAGAATGACCATAACCACTACCTCCGTGTTCTCCGCACCCCGTAGATCCGGGTGCCTGACCACGCAATAGCCGAGGCGGTGGAAGTCAAACGGTCTATGCCCCAGATATTTTGCCGCTACTTCTTGGGGATGACGATCCCGCTCAGATCCGCGTTGCGAATCGGGGTGTCGGGATTGGCCTGCGCCCGGCACATCAGGTCGATCGCGGTGATCGCCGGGCCGACCACATCGCCGTTGGGCGAGGACGTGGCGACCTCGGTGTCCTTGTCCAGATACTTCTTGACGGTCACCCGCTGCTTCTCGCTGTCCTGGGACAGGAACTCGCTACACGGGGTGTCGCCGCCCTTGTTCACCACTTCCTCGGCCTTGTCACAGCCGGTGGTGAGCAGCGCTGTCGCCAGCAGGCCCGCCAGCGCCGCGCCGGTGACCGCACGATGGGTTCGGGATCGCATCAACGTCCTCCAGGGTGAGTGTTTTACGGAACTCTCCGAGACCTACCCGTTCACGCCACATCTGCACACCGACCCTAGCCACAGGTAGGCGTAGTTTGGGTCCTGCGGGCCAGGGAAATCGCTGTTCGAGACCGAATCGTCGATATTGAACGCGGCTAGGAGGCTACCTGTGCGGTGTGTGGTGCTCGGTGCGACCGGATACATCGGCGGCCGATTGGTCCCCGAACTCCTCGATCAGGGCCATACGGTGCGCGTCCTGGCCCGTAACCCGGGCAAACTAGCCGAGGCCCCGTGGCAGGACCGCGTGGAGATCATGACCGGCGACGTCACCGACGCGGCCGCGGTGACCCGGGCCCTCGAAGACACCGACGTCGTCTACTACCTGGTGCACTCGCTGGTCCGGCGCGACTTCGTCGAGATAGACCGGCAGGCCGCGACCACCGTCGCCACGGCCGCCGCCGCGACCGGCGTGACCCGACTGGTGTATTTGGGCGGCATCAAACCCGACAGCGACCATCTCTCACCCCACCTGTCCTCACGGGTGGAAGTCGGCGAGATCCTGCTCGCCTCCGGCGTCCCCACGGTCGAGTTCCGGGCCGCGGTCATCATCGGATCCGGTTCCGCCAGTTTCGAAATGCTGCGCTACCTGTCCGAACGCCTGCCCGCGATGATCACCCCGCGCTGGGTGCGCAATCGCATTCAGCCGATCGCCATCCGCGACGTCCTGTACTACCTGACCCACGCCGCGACCCTGCCGCCGGAGGTGAACCGCTCCTTCGACATCGGCGGCCCCGACGTCCTGACCTACCTCGACATGCTGCACCGCTACGCCGAGATCGCCGACCTGCCCCACCGCCGCATCGTCCCCGTGCCGATCCTGACCCCCTGGCTCTCGGCGCAGTGGGTCAACCTGGTCACCCCGGTGCCGCGCGCGATCGCGGTGCCGCTGGTGGAATCGCTGATCCACGAGGTCGTCTGCCACGAGCACGACATCGCCGAGTACATCCCCGACCCGCCCGGGGGCCTCATCGTCTTCGAACGCGCGGTGGAACTCGCCCTGACCCGCATCCGCAGTTTCGACGTCACCACCCGCTGGTCCGACGCCGAATACCCCGACGCCCCGTCCGATCCCCTGCCCACCGACCCCGAATGGTCCGGCGGCTCGGTCTACCTCGACTACCGCGAACGCCACACCGACGCCTCACCCGAAGCGGTCTGGCAGGTCATCGAGTCCATCGGCGGCGAACACGGCTGGTACTCGTTCCCGCTCGCCTGGTCGGTCCGCGGCTGGATCGACAAGCTCGCGGGCGGGGTCGGCCTGCGCCGCGGCCGCCGCGACCCGCACCGCCTGCGCACCGGCGAGGCCCTGGACTGGTGGCGCGTGGAATACATCGAACGCCCCCGCCTGCTGCGCCTGCGCGCGGAGATGCGGGTACCCGGCGGCGCGTGGCTGGAGTTGTCCGCCGACCCCGATCCGGACGGCGGCACGCTGTACCGCCAGCGCGCCATCTTCGAGCCGCACGGCCTGTCCGGCCACGCCTATTGGAAGGCGATCGCCCCCTTCCACGGCGTGGTGTTCGGCGGGATGGTCCGCAACATCACCGGCGCGGCGGAAGCGAATCCCGTTCGCGCCGAAGAGAACTCCTAGGATGTCCCAGCAATAACGGCCGTGCCGACCGGATTGCGGGCGCGGCGCGACCGACCCGCGCCGTATACGGGACGACGCCGATTTCGGTCTTCCACACCGCCGACCCGATCGATCGCGACCGATCCGGCGCCGGTCGACAGCCGTGCCGACCGGATTGCGGTCACTCCCACTCACCGGTGCCGGTATGGAGTCGGCGCGGCACGGCGACCGTGCCGACGGCTCACAGCGAGTCGAACAGACCCGGATGTTGTTCCCGGGCACGCACTTCGATCGAACCGAACACCAGATCCGCGGGCGGCACCAGGCCCAGGTGCTCCCACGCGGCCGCGGTCGCCACCCGGCCCCGGGGCGTGCGCGCCACCAAACCCGCTCGGACCAGGAATGGTTCGCAGACCTCTTCCACGGTCGCGGCTTCCTCGCCCACGGCGACAGCCAGCGTCGAGACACCCACCGGACCGCCGTTGAAGCTGCGGATCAGGGCCGAGAGCACCGACCGGTCCAGGCGATCCAGGCCCAGCACATCCACGTCGTACACCGCCAGCGCGGCGTGCGCGATCTCCTTGGTGACCAGACCGTCGGCCTTGACCTCCGCGTAGTCGCGCACACGGCGCAACAACCGGTTCGCGATACGCGGCGTACCGCGCGAGCGCCCGGCGATCTCCGCGGCCGCATCGGATTCCAGTCGAACGCCCAGGATTCGGGCCGACCGCTCCAGAATCAGCTTCAGCTCGGCGGGCTCGTAGAAATCCATGTGGCCGGTGAAACCGAAGCGGTCCCGCAGCGGGCCCGTCAGCGCGCCGGAGCGCGTGGTCGCGCCGACCAGGGTGAACGGCGCGATGTCCAGGGGAATCGAGGTCGCGCCCGGCCCCTTGCCGACCACCACGTCGACGCGGAAATCCTCCATGGCCAGGTACAGCATTTCCTCGGCGGGCCGGGCCATGCGGTGGATCTCGTCGATGAACAGCACATCGCCCTCGACGAGATTGCTGAGCATCGCCGCCAGATCGCCGGCCCGCTCGAGCGCGGGCCCGGAGGTCAGGCGCAGCGCGGTGCCCAGCTCCCCCGCGATGATCATCGCCATACTCGTCTTACCCAGTCCGGGCGGGCCGGACAGCAGCACGTGATCCGGTGTGCCGCCGCGCATCTTGGCCCCGCGCAGCACCAGCGCGAGCTGTTCGCGCACCCGCGGCTGGCCGATGAAATCATCCAGCGACTTGGGGCGCAGGCTCGCCTCTATCTCGCCGTCGGAAGCGAGATAGCTTGCGCTGACCGCTGATTCGGCCGCGTCGGCGTCGATGGGATAGGGCTCGTCCCCGAACTCGCCGGGTTCGAAGTCGTCCGATTCGTCGATCATGGCCTGCTACCGGTTCTTGCCCAGCAGTCCCAGCGCCGCGCGCAGCGTCTGCGAGATACTCAGATCCGGGTCGGTCACCAGAATCGCGTCCACCGCCGGTTCGGCCTGCTTGGCCGGGAAACCGAGGCCGACGAGCGCCTCCACGACCTGTTCGCGCACCGGGGTGACCGGCGCAGCGGCCGCGGATCCGGGCGGACCCGACTGCACCGGAACCAGATCCACCTTGTCGCGCAGTTCCACCACCATGCGCTCGGCCCCGCGCTTGCCGATACCCGGCACCCGGGTCAGCGCCGCCACATTGGATTCGGCCAGGGCCTTGCGCAGCGCCTCGGGCTCGAGCACCGCGAGCACCGCCATGGCGATCTTGGGGCCGACGCCGGACACGCTGAGCAGCAGTCCGAACAGCTCGCGCGACTCGGTGTCGGAGAAACCGAAGAGCGTCATGGAATCCTCGCGCACGATCATGGTCGTGTAGAGCCGCGAATCCTCACCGCGAGTGAGCGTGGATAGCGTGGCGGGAGTGGCGTTGAGCCGGTACCCGACCCCCGCGGCCTCCAGGACCACATGGTCGAGCCCGATCTCGAGCACTTCACCGCGTACCGACGCGATCACCCGGATACCGCCTTTCGTTGCTGGGCAAGCCTTTCCTCGTACATGCGCCGCTGCGCCGCCGCCGCGGCCTCCGCCTTGGCCATGCGCTCGATCAGCGGCGCGCGCCAGCAGTGGCAGATGGCCAGCGCGAGCGCGTCGGCGGCGTCGGCGGGTTTCGGCGCGACCGCCAGCCCGAGGATACGGGTCACCATCGCGGTCACTTGCGCCTTGTCCGCGGTACCGCTGCCGGTGACCGCGGCCTTGACCTCGCTCGGGGTGTGGAAGTGCACCGGAATGCCGCGGCGCGCGGCGGCCAGGGCGATCACGCCGGCCGCCTGCGCGGTGGCCATGGCGGTGCGCACGTTGTGCTGGGAGAACACCCGCTCGATGGCCACGGCCTGCGGCTTGTACCTGTCCATCCACTGCTCGGCGGCATCGGCCACGCCCATCAGGCGTTCGGCGAGATTCATGTCCGGCGGGGTGCGCACCACATCGACGTGAATGGCCTTCACGGTCCGGCCCACTCCGCCCTCGACCATGCTGAGCCCGCACCGGGTGAGCCCGGGGTCGACGCCCATCACCCGCACGACATCCCCTCTCACCACAGACGAACAATTGTTCGAGAGTGTAGCGCAGCCGAGCGCCCGGATCGGCCATCGACACGGACGCCCGCGCGATCGCCGGAAGTCGCTCCGCGCCCGGCACATCCGGACATCACCCACCGCTCAGTTGCACACCGGACTCAGGCCGAGCAGCGTCGGGTCGGTGGCCCGCGAGGCCCACGCCGTCTTCGGATCGGCCACCAGCCGCCGGGTGCGCAGATCCAATACCCCGCTGACGAAGGCGACCGTGGCCGACAGCTCGCCGTCGGGCCGA
The DNA here is from genome assembly GCF_042799795.1 of Nocardia sp. NPDC057668. Classification (NCBI taxonomy): domain Bacteria; kingdom Bacillati; phylum Actinomycetota; class Actinomycetes; order Mycobacteriales; family Nocardiaceae; genus Nocardia; species Nocardia sp. NPDC057668. The sequence continues at coordinate 1,130,146 of NZ_JBHVIC010000001.1, forward strand.
ATCAGTCTGTGCTCCACCCGATAGGTCTTGCCCGGACCCCACTCCCAGGAGCACGTCACGTCCACGGCGTCACCGGCGCGCAGTTCGCGGTGGTACTTGATGACGGTCTCGAGATTCACCGGGCCCAGCCCGTCGGCGAGCATGTCCTCCACCGAAATGCCCGCCGCCCGTACGCATTCGAACCGCGAGTGATCGGCGAACTGCTGATACGCGGATCCGGTGACGTGCAACTGGGGGTCCAGATCGGACACCCTGACCTCGACTCGGATCCGGAAGGGTTCATCGGCGATAGTCACGCGAACACCATGCCAGGAGCCACCGACAAGAACCGCTCCGCACCGGGCTGATCAGCGACGACGGCATGCGGCAACCACTGCCCACGACCGTCCGCTACACGAGGGGATCCGCTGCGCCGTGCCCCGTTCGTCCCGCCGGAAAGCACCACGGCCGCTCCCGATTCGGGGAGCGGCCGTGGTGACGGAATGGATGGGCGCCTAGTCGGCGTCCAGCTCCGCCATCACCTCGTCGGAGATGTCGACGTTGGTGTAGACGTTCTGCACGTCGTCGCTGTCCTCGAGGGCGTCGACCAGCTTGAACACCTTGCGGGCGGTATCGGCGTCGACCGCGACCGACATCGACGGCTGGAAGCCGGAATCGGCGGAGTCGTAGTCGTAACCCGCCTCCTGCAACGCCTTTCGCACGGCGATGAGGTCGGTCGGCTCGGAGATGATCTCGAACGTCTCGCCCAGATCGCTGACCTCTTCGGCGCCCGCGTCCAGCACCGCCATCAGGACGTCGTCCTCGGACAGGCCGTTCTTCTCCAGGGAGACGATGCCCTTGCGGTGGAACAGGTACGACACCGAACCCGGGTCCGCCATGCTGCCGCCGTTGCGGGTCATGGCGACGCGCACCTCGCCGGCCGCGCGATTGCGGTTGTCGGTGAGGCATTCGATCAGTACCGCAACGCCGTTGGGGCCGTAGCCCTCGTACATGATGGTCTGCCAGTCGGCGCCGCCGGCCTCTTCGCCACCGCCGCGCTTGCGAGCGCGCTCGATGTTGTCGTTGGGGACCGACGACTTCTTCGCCTTCTGAATGGCGTCGTACAGCGTGGGGTTGCCGTCCGGGTCACTTCCACCGGTGCGGGCCGCCACCTCGATGTTCTTGATCAACTTGGCGAAGAGCTTGCCGCGCTTCGCGTCGATCCCGGCCTTCTTGTGCTTGGTGGTGGCCCATTTGGAGTGGCCGCTCATTCCCTACTTCCTCGGTTCAGGGGGCTCGGTACTTCCAACATGTACTACCAACCCGGGAGTACCGCCGAAGAGCCCACGGACGGACAGCGCCCCAGTCTACTGCGCGCCCCCATCATGGCCGCGCGCACATGATCTTGGTCCAGCGGGTCATACTCCGGCGCGCGGACGCACCAGGGTGTCGACGAAAAGCCGGTGCACGCGCAGGTCGCCGGTCACCTCGGGATGGAAGGACGTGGCCATGACATTGCCCTGACGCACCGCGACGATCGTCCCCGCCGCCGGGCCCGACGGCACCCGGGCCAGCACCTCGACCCCCTCGCCCGCGCGCTCGACCCAGGGCGCGCGAATGAAGACCGCGCGCACCGGCCCGTCGTCCAGGCCCGCGAACTCCAGATCGGTTTCGAACGAATCGACCTGACGGCCGAAGGCGTTGCGGCGCACGGTCATATCGATGCCGTGCAGCGGCTTCATATCGGGGCGGGTATCGAGCACCTCGGAGGCGAGCAGGATCATGCCCGCGCACGAGCCGTAGGCGGGAAGTCCCTCGCGCAGGCGTTGCTTGAGCGGCTCCAGCAATTCGAACACCTCGAGCAGCTTGCTGATCGCCGTGGATTCGCCACCCGGGATCACGAGCCCGTCGACCGCGGCCAATTCCGCCTCGCGGCGCACCGGCACGGGCCGCGCGCCACACGCCTCGAGCGCGTGCATGTGCTCACGCACATCGCCTTGCAGAGCCAGCACACCAATCGTCGCAGTCACGCCCCCGAGCATACGTTCGCGGGGTGGTGTGGCCCTGCTCACCCGGGGTGTAGAGGTTCCGTCAGGACGCGCGTCGGACGGCCGATTCCGGAGAACACTGCGCGATGTGACTGATGTGTTACCGCAAACCTCGCCCGGGCCGCGCGGGGGAATCGCCGCTCCCCCACCTCGGCGCGGGCTGACCGTTTCGACCGGCCTGGCCGGACTCTCCCTCGATGCCATGGCCTCGGTGTCCTACGGCCCCGAGGCGATCGTGCTGGTCCTGGCCGCCGCGGGCGCGACCGGGCTCGGCTTCACCCTGCCCGTCACCGCGGCCATCGTGGTGCTGCTGGCGGTGCTGATCGCCTCGTACCGGCAGGTCATCGCCGCCTTCCCCAACGGCGGCGGCGCGTACGCCGTGGCCAGGGAACGGCTCGGCGATCGCACGAGCCTGGTTGCCGCGGCGTCGCTGATCGTCGACTACGTCCTGAACGTGGCCGTGTCCATCGCGGCCGGCGTCGCGGCGCTGACCTCGGCCTTCCCCCAACTGCTGCCGTACACGGTGTGGCTGTGCCTGGGCATTCTCGCGGGGATCACCGTGCTCAACCTGTACGGCATTCGCGAGAGCGCGCGGGCGTTCATGGCACCGACCGTGGTCTTCGTGCTCGGCATCTTCGCGGTGATCATCGGCGGTCTGCTGCGCTCGGAACCGGCGAGTGTGGCGACCGGATCTGCCGTGGTGATCGACGCTCACACCGTCGGCGCGCTGCTGCTGCTCAAGGCGTTCTCGAGCGGGTGCGCGGCGCTGACCGGCGTGGAGGCGATCGCCAACGCGGTGCCGTCCTTCAGCCGGCCCGAGGTGCGCAGCGCCCAGCGCGCGGAAGTGGCACTCGGGGTGCTGCTCGGCGTCATGCTGCTGGGGCTGGCGACCCTCATCCAGAAGTTCGAGGTGCACCCCATCGAGGGCACCACCGTGCTCTCCCAGCTCACCCAGGCCGCGCTCGGGCACGGAATCGGTTACTACGTGGTGCAATTCGCCACCGTGATCCTGCTGGCGCTGGCGGCCAACACCTCCTACGGCGGGCTGCCCACGCTGACCAAGATCCTGGCCGACGACAACTGCCTACCGCATCGGTTCGCCGTCAGCTCGCCGCATGCGGTGTACCGATACGGCGTTCTGGCGCTGGGTGTTTGCGCCACCGTCCTGATCGTCGCGTCCGAGGGCAACATGAACGCCCTGGTACCGCTGTTCGCCATCGGTGTCTTCGTCGGCTTCACCATCGCCCAGTTCGGCATGGTGCGGCATTGGCTCGCCGTCCGATCCACCGGCTGGCGATGGCGAATCGCGTTGAACGGCTTCGGCGCGACGCTGACCTTCGTGGCCGCGGTCGTCACCACCGCGATGAAGTTCACCGAGGGGGCGTGGCTCATCGTGCTCGTGCTGCCGCTGCTGGTCCTCGGCATGGAGCGAATTCGCAAGACCTACAGCAGGATCGACGGATGCCGCGGCGTGGGTTGCGTGCCCGCGGCACCGCGCGCGAGTGACACCGCCATCGTGGTGCCGGTCTCCGAGGTCTCCGAACTCAGCCGCGAAGCCCTCTCGGCCGCCCTGTCACTGGGCCGCGACGTGACCGCCGTCCATGTCTGCCTACCCGGGGAGAACCTGCGGGTATTCACCAAGGAATGGGAGACCTGGCATCCCGATGTGCGGCTGCTGCTGCTCGAGGACGGCGACACCACGGTCGCCGGGCCGGTGGCGCGCTACGTGCGCGACAACTTCACCGGCCGCCGCAAGGTCGTGGTGATCGCGGAGGTCGAGCCGCCCGCGGGCTGGAATCACCTGCTGCCCAGTCACCGCAGCGACGAACTGGAACGGGTGCTGCGCAAGCTGCCCGACACCGTCGTCTGTCACCTGCGGATACCGACCACCTGATCCGGCCCGCCCCGCAGCAGGGCCCGGATCGGGTGACGGCGGCCCCGGCGGCTTCGGTCGCCGGGGCCCCGTGCTTGCCGGAAGCGGTTGTCGCCGTGCCGGTTCGGATCGCGTGGCGGGATCCCGACCGGCCCGGCGGCCAACCCGTCAACCGGTCTCGGACGCAACCGGCTCACGGCCCGACGGTCGAGGTCATCGCCCCGGCTCGCGGCGATCTCGCCGACGGCAGATCACCGCGAACCCCCGTTCGAGCTCAGTTCGTCCCGGGCGGGAACGACTCGGCGTTCTTGTCGCGGAAGGTGCGAATCAGGCCCTCCTGGACCACGACCGCCACGAGCTCGCCCCGCTGATTCCAGATGCGGCCCGCGGTCAGCGCGCGGCCGAAGCCCGCGGACGGGGACTGCTGGTCGTACAGCAGCCAGTCGTCGGCGCGGAAGTCGCGCAGGAACCACATGGCGTGATCGAGCGAGGCGTTCTGGGTCGGCGAATCCGGGTGCGGCACTTTGGACGAGCCGAGCAGGGTCATATCGCTCATGTACGCCAGGGTGCAGACGTGGAACAGCGGATCCTCGGGCAGCGGATGCCGGTACCGGAACCACACCTGCTGCTGGGCGGCGAGGCCGTCGCGGCGGGCCACCTGCTCCTGCGGCACGGTGCGAATGTCCCAGTGCTCCCATTCGCGCATGGCCCACAGGCGTTCCGGGCTCATGGTGGTCATGGCGTCGGGCAGCTCGTCCGGCGGCGGCACCTGCGGCATCTCGTCCTGATGCTCGGGGCCCTCGTCGCCGGCGGTGTGGAAGGAGGCCGACATGGTGAAGATGGCCTCGCCGTTCTGGACGCCGGTCACGCGGCGGGTGCAGAACGAGCGGCCGTCGCGAATGCGATCGACCAGGTAGACGGTCGGCTCGAGCGGGTTGCCCGGGCGCAGGAAGTAGCCGTGCAGCGAATGCACCTGGTAGTGCGGATCCACCGTGCGCACCGCCGCCACCAGCGACTGCCCGGCGACCTGGCCGCCGAAGGTGCGGGGCAGCTGCGTCTTGGTGGACGCGCCGCGGAAGATGTCGCGCTCGAGCCGCTCTATTTCGAGGGCCTCTTCGATCGTCGCCATGCACGTCCCCTTCCGGATTGTCCGGCTCAGGCTAACAACCGGGGACCGGGGATCCGGCGGACGGTACCCGTCCCGAGTCCGCGTGTCAGGGCGGGCGGTGGCGCGGGCACGGAAAAGGGCGTACCCAGGAACTATGGGCGGTCATCCCGAGCGCACGCCCTTCTACGGGGCGCTGATGTTGATCACGGTCCTGGTCAGCGGGCTGTGGGTGCGGGACCTGCCGTGGACGTGGGTGCGAGTGCTCTGCTGGATCGGGTTGTTCGTGCTCGGCGCGGCCGGACTCCTGATGACGTTCCGCGACTACTCCTGAGCGCTGCGCGGCAAAGTCGGCGCGACCACCGGCACGGGCGGGCCGGTGTTCGCGACCGGCATGATGGGCTGGTGCCCGCGTTCGCCCCGATCTCCCCCGACGCCCTGACCGAACTGGTCGCGGGCCGCGCGGCGGACCTGCCCGGGTTCGCGATCGTGGCCGTCGACGGGGCCGACGCCGCCGATCCGGTGTCCTTCGCGCACAAGGTCGCCGCCCACCTGCGCGCGCACGGCCGCCCGGCCGAAGTGGTGTCGCTGCACGATTACGTCCGGCCCGCCTCGGTGCGGCTGGAATACGATCGCGACGACGAATTCACCTACCGCACAGGCTGGTTCGACTATCCCGCACTCACCCGCGAGGTGATCGACGCGCTGCACGAACACGGGCGGTGGCTGCCCGCGCTCTGGAACGAGACCACCGATCGCTCCGCCCGCGCCCGAATCCGCACCGCCCCGGCCGGATTGGTGGTGCTGATCGCCGGGCCGATGCTGCTGGGCCGGGGGCTGTCGGTCGATCTCTCGGTCGCACTGCGCATGTCCGAGGCGGCGGTGCGGCGGCGCACCGCGCCCGAGAACGGCTTCACCGTCACCGCGGCGGTCGAACACGCCCGGTCGCATCCGCAGGAGCCGGACCTGCTGGTCGCCTGGGATCACCCCGACCGCCCGGCCGTCCGGCTCAGCCCGGCCGATCGGCGCTGAGCCCGCGGGGAACGGCTTCAGTTCGGCAGATCGGCGTCGAGCCGCTCGGGCCGGGAACGCTCGGCGGTCACCAGTCCCGCGAGCAGCAGCGCCTCGCCCGCGTTGCCCAGCGGCGGGACCGCGAACGCGGCCCCGGACGCCACGGTCACCCCGATGACGCCGAGCAGCGGCCAATACAGGCCCTCGCGCCGCCACAGCACCACGCACGCGACGAAGAGCAGGGCGATGACGACCAGGGTCGGATACGGCGGCCCGGCGGGATCCCGCGCCGTGTAGCGCAGGGTGTCGGCGTAGTCCCGGGTCTCGAGTTCGAGTCCGGCCACCTCGCTCAGCAGCGCCCACGCCACGAGCGCGAGCGTCACCAGCCACGCCGCCCACACCGGGAACCACCGGGTCCGGACCCGATCCGCGGCCCAGACCACGAGCAGCGGCGTGAGGATCGCGTGGCCGAGGAAACGGCCCATGCTCAGGTCGTGCAGCAGATCGCCCGCGCCGATCAGCGCACCGAGGCCGATGATCGCCGAGTCGTAGGCCACGCCCACGCCCACCAGGCGCAGCAACCACACCCGCGGTTCGCGCAGCGCGATCGGTAGCGCGGCGACGCAGGCCAGCTGCACCGCGGCGATCGCCAGCATCAGGACGGACACCATGGGCTACCCACTCTCGGCGAAATCGGCGCTCATCGGCGAACCGTCAACCAAGATCGGCTCGCACCCACATACTGAGCACGCCAAGTATGAAACACCACTTTCTCAGAGGGCGGTGCGCTCACCACGGGAGTAGCCATGAACCATCGAGGACCGGCCCTGGCCGCCGTCGCCGCGGCGCTGATCGCGGTCGTGTCCGCCGGGCCCGCGACGGCCCCGGCCGCTGCCGCCCCGGTACTCGGCGGATCGATCGAAATACCCTGCGCCGCATCGGTACTGCGCCAGAGCGCGAGCTGGTATCTGCCCGAGGGCGATCCGCGCGGACTGGTCTGGGTGCAGCACGGGTTCGCGCGCAACTCCGACAACGTCGCGAGCCTGGCCCGGACGCTGTCCGACTCCGGCTATCTCGTGTTCGCCCCGAGCCTGCCGTTCTTCGACCTCGCGGGCTGCACCCTGCAGAACCTGGGCGACAACACCCCGTTCCTCGACGCGATCGCCACGCTCTTCGCCACCGCCACCGCCGGCGACCCCGCGGGCGCGCTGTCCCGCAGCCTGTCCGACGCGGCCGCCCGCCAGGGCGTGACGCCCCCGGCCATCCCCGCGAACTTCGTCTTCGTCGGACACTCGGCGGGCGGGGAAGCCGTGGAGTACGTCGCCCACTCCCTGCACGTCCGCCACCCCGAAACCTGGGACCACCTGCGCGGGGTGGTGCTCCTGGACCCGGTGAAATCCTTCCTCGGCGCGAACACCGACCGCGCCCTCACCGACCTGGACGACACCGACCTCCCGATCCTCGCGATCTCCGCACCCCCGTCCCTGTGCAACAACTTCGGCACCGGCACGACGGCCCTGGAGTCCCTCCTGCACCGCCCCTTCCTCGGCGTCCGCCTCCCCGCGGGCACGCACACCGACGCCGAGGGCACCAGCTCCGACGCCCTCGGCGAGGCCCTCTGCGGCACCCCCGACGCCACGAACATCGACGCGGTCGAGCTCTTGACGGCGGGCTGGGCCGGCGATTTCTTCAACGGCGCGACGACGGCGGACTTCTACGTGGCCGCCGACGCGGCAGGCGCGGAAGCCGTGGCCGCGGTCCCCGGCGCGGTCCCCCTGCACGGCGCTCCCTGATCTCCCGAGCCCGAATTCCGCCCTTTCCGAACCACTCTCACGTGCCCCGCCGTGAAACCGGCGAATCCACGGCCGAAATGGATCGAGCCGGGAGCGGGGTCCGCGTTCGTCACCGCAAGCCCGAGGCGACCGTGTGCGGATCGGCGCGGAGCACGTCGGCCCCGATCTCCCGCCACCGCGCGGCTACGAGATCGGCGACGTCGTCCAGGGAATGCGCTGCCGGGCCCAGGATCTCGCGGAGCATCACGAGCAGGTAGGGGGTCGGGGGGTAGGTGGGATCGAGGAGGTCCTGGACCACCGTGTTTCCCTTCGTCGCGAATTGCTTGCGCTGCTTGGAGATTCCGCGCGCCAGGAAGCGGGCTATCTCGTCGTACAGGGCAGGGCCCAGGCCGGGCGTCAAGGTCGGTGCGAGGGCCACCGTCAAACGCCAGATCATCGAGTCCCGATCGTTCGCGAGCCGCGGATAGTCCTTGGCGAACTCCTCCCAGTCCGCTTCGAACACGGCGTTCGGCACGCTCGCCAGCGTCACCTCGCCGATCACGGCGTTCAGCAGGTCCGGCGGCAGCGTGCAGTTCTCGGCGAGCAGCACCGCGTCGTACAGGTCTTTGCCTTCGGGGTACCTGTCGGTGTAGATCCACAGCAGCTTCCACGCCAGGGACAGCTCCGGGCTCGCCGCGATCAACCGCGCCGCCGGACCCGGAGTACCGACGCGCGCGATCTCGGTCCAGGCCGGAGCCTGCGGCGGGGTCTCGTTGAAGACGAAATCGAGTTGCACCGTGCCGGAGGGAATTCCGCGGGCGGTCGATGTCCAGGGCAGTACGAGGCGGCGACCGGGGACCCGATCGTAGGTCCAGATCTCGCTGTCCAGCGCACCCGCCGCGTCGAGGCGCACGACGCTGTCCGCCGCCCGCGACGCATGCTCGGCCCGCACCGCCAGATCCCCGAACATCGAGGTGGTCCTATCCGAGTCGACCGCCCACCCCTGATCCAGCACAACGAAATCCACGTCTCCCGGCTCCCGCGCGGCGGCGCCGAACCACGCCGCCAGCAGCACGCTCCCCCGCACCATGAGCTGTCCCGCCCACTCCGATCCGGCCACCGCCGCCAGCACATGATCGATCGCCGCCCGGCGCGCCGCCAACCACCCCGCGCCGCGCCCGGCATCGGCGAAATACGGCTCGCTCAACCGCATGCCGTACGGCCGACCGGTCATCGCCGGATCGAACACCGGCCGCTGCACCACCCCGTCCCCGGGCACGGGCCGCAAGGTGCCGGGCAACCCCCGCCGCGCCCGCACCTCCTCCGACGGTGGTTCCCCCGGCACCACCAGATCGGCACTCCACGGCCCGTACCGAAACTCGTCCCACGGCGTAACCGTCACAACACCGCACCCCTCACATCGGCCGTCAACGATTCGCGGCGCTCATCGATCCAGCCCGCGTCGACGGACTCGTCACTGTCGTGAACCACGAACTCGCGTTCCACGGAAAGGATTTCGTAGCCGCGCAGCTCCAGATCCACCAGCAGCTCCCGGGCTCGGGCCGCGGCGTCGGCATCGCCGACCAGGCGGCAGCGCTGGGTGACGAAACGCTCCGCGCCGCCGCCCGCGCGAGTACGGCGGGCGTTGACGGACAGGTGAGCCGCGTGCACGGCGGCCACCGCCGCGAGGGCGTCGCCATCCGTGCCCACGGGGAGCAAGAGCTTCACGTGGTGTTCGAAGTAGTAGCCCGGACCCAGTGCACGAGCCTGCTCGTCATCGGCGGGAACACCCTCGGCCCACGGCGTGGCCTCGATCTTCGTGCGCACCACCGGGAAACCGGCCGCCACCACATCCGCCACCAGCCGATCGACCGACGCTCGCACCTCCGCGTACGCGCCGGCGAAGCCCGCCGTCAGCATCGGCTGCTCGCGGACCCGCCCGCGCGCGAGCCGGATGTGGGTGAACTTCAGATCCCTTGCGCCCGCGAAGCGTTCGAAGGCGTCCAGGGTGGCCGGGGAGTCGGCGCGCACGGTCACATGCGTCTCGAACTCACCGCGGAAGGTCGGCGGTGCGGTGATCACCGACCCATCCTGGCAAAGCGGAACCGCTACGTCACGGCGGTTTCCGGGCTAGCCGTCCATGCGGCGGTGGCGGGGATCGAACTTCTCGGTGGGGAAGTCGTCGGCGCGGAAACGCGGGCGGGGGCGATCCTCGGGACGGAAACGGCGCCTGGGCTTTTCGGGAACCGGCCAGTAGCGGCTGGCGTGCTGGCCGCGGATCCGGCTCAGGTCGGGCTCGTCGATGTCGGTGATGCCGACCTGCAGCAGCAGGAGCATCGTCACCATGCTGACCGCGATGATCAAGGGGGTCAGCAGCTGACCGGCCTGCGCGCCCGAGGGCGCGGCGACGTGGTCGGCCACGTGCGCCCGCATCGCGAACATTCCGGTGTAGTGCATGCCGCACACCGCGATTCCCATGATCAGCGCCGCCCCGATCGTGGCCACGATGCCGTCCACGTGCAGCGCGAACCACAGCGCCGCCGTCGCCGCCACCACCGCGATCACCAGCGACAGGAACACGATCCACGGGTCGAAGCGCACGGCCACATCGGTTTTCATCGCGTACATGCCCGAGTAGTGCATGGCCCCCACCCCGAGCCCGGTGACCGCGCCGCCCACGCAGAGCGCGAATCCCTCACCCCCGTGCCGGTTCACCACGATCGACAATCCCAGCCACACCACGCCCATCGCGATGGCCGCGCTCAATATCGTCACCGGAATGTCGTATCGAATGGTCGCGTTGTGCACCGAGAACCCGAGCATCGCGATGAAATGCATGACCCATATCCCGGTGCCGCCCAGCGCAACCGCGCCCGTCGCTATCCACCCGCCGTGCCCCGAATCGCCCCGCGCCCGGACCATGCAGCGCAGGGCCAGCAACGACCCGGTGACCGACATGGCATACGCCAGAAGCGGAGTCAGCCACCCGTAGGTGAACTGATTGATTTCGAGCATGCGGGCTCCTTGCCGGAAGGCCGCGCCGGGACCGTCCCACCGGCGGCTGAGCCGAACATTAGCGACGAATCAGCAGGTAGTAAATTTGTTCCGGCACAATGACCGAAAAGTTGCCGGGGTTAGCTGGAACCAACTTCGCAGGCAAACAGCGGTCCGGCCCGATACCCGCCGTAATCCATTGCCGCGTATGGCATCCTTGACATTTCGCAATGCACAGCAAATACCAAACAAATCGAAAGGCGTCGCGGCACAACAATGGCGCGCTGTCTAGAGCCCGAGGCACGGAAAGCCGCACACATTCGGCACCGAACCCTTGCCGCTCCCGGCAATTCAAGGTCACGAAACAAAGAACCGCCGGGCGGTCCCGAAGGACCACCCGGCGGTGAGTTCGCGCTACGCCGCGCCGCTTACCAGCCGCGCTCGGCGAGCCGGTGCGGCTGCGGGATCTCCTCGACGTTGATGCCGACCATGGCCTCGCCCAGACCGCGCGAGACCTTGGCGAGCACATCGGCGTCGTCGTAGAAGGTGGTGGCCTTGACGATGGCCGCCGCGCGCTGCTCCGGGTTGCCGGACTTGAAGATGCCCGAGCCGACGAACACGCCCTCGGCGCCGAGCTGCATCATCATGGCGGCGTCGGCCGGGGTGGCGATGCCACCGGCGGTGAACATGACGACCGGCAGCTTGCCGGTCTCGGCGACCTCGCGGACCAGCTCGTACGGCGCCTGCAGTTCCTTGGCGGCCACGAAGAGCTCGTCCTCGGACAGCGAGGTCAGGCGGCGGATCTCGCCGCGGATGGTGCGCATGTGGGTGGTGGCGTTGGACACGTCGCCGGTGCCGGCCTCACCCTTGGAGCGAATCATGGCCGCGCCCTCGGTGATCCGGCGCAGCGCCTCGCCCAGGTTGGTCGCGCCACAGACGAAGGGCACGGTGTAGTTCCACTTGTCGATGTGGTTGGCGTAGTCGGCCGGGGTCAGCACCTCGGACTCGTCGATGTAGTCCACACCGAGCGACTGCAGGATCTGCGCCTCGACGAAGTGGCCGATGCGCGCCTTGGCCATGACCGGGATGGACACCGCGGCGATGATGCCGTCGATCATGTCCGGATCGGACATGCGCGAGACGCCGCCCTGGGCGCGGATGTCGGCGGGCACGCGCTCGAGCGCCATGACGGCGACGGCGCCGGCGTCTTCGGCGATCTTGGCCTGCTCGGCGTTGACGACATCCATGATCACACCGCCCTTCAGCATCTCGGCCATGCCGCGCTTCACGCGGGCGGTGCCGATGGAGGGTGTGGTGTCGGACGAGGTCACGGCAAACTCCTGTGTCATCTGGGCCAATTGAGGGGTCATCTGGTTTCGAACACCCTGATTCTAGGCGTCCACCCGAGGCCACTTCATAGCCAGTTGGGCACCACTGGACTGCCTGCATCGACAGCCAGTAATGCAGATCACAGCCAGCAGGCTAACCCGCCGCAACAGGCGAGAGCCGAAGCACGCTGGACATGCGGCGCGTCAGGTCCGATGGCCCCTGGAACTCGAGCCGGCCGGTGCGCACGGCATGGTGCAGCGGTATGCGCCCGAGCCACACCTGATAGAGCGAACTCACATCCGAGGCGATGGTGACATCGACCGGAAATCCCGGATCGGAGTCGCACACCGAGGGCACACCCCCTTCCACCACGATCCAGTACCGATGCGGATCATCGCTGAACCGCACCCCGAGCACATGCCGCTTGCCCGGGAACGAGGACGTGTCCAGCCGCGTGTGCATCCACCACACCAGCAGCTGCGCATCCAGCTCCGCGGGCTCGGGCTCACCGAACGACCAGCGCGCACCCCAGGCCCCGAGCCCGAACAGAATGGGTTCCAGCTCCCGCCCGGCATCGGTCAGCACATACCGAACATCGATTTTCTCGACCAGTCCGGCGCGCTCGAACTGGCGCAGCCGTTTGGCCAGCAGACTGCGCGACAGGCCGGGCAGACCCCGGGCCAGATCATTGAATCGCGTCGTGCCGGTGATCAGATCGCGCAGGATCAGCAGCGACCACCGCTCCCCCAGCAGGTCGAGCGCCCGCGAGATCGGGCAGTACTGGCCGTAGCCCGCCACCGTGGTCATCTTCATCGCGCACCTCACCGAGATCGAGCCGTTCCACCGCCGGGACCTGGCCCGATGGACCCGGCGCCGACAGGTCCATTTTCTGGACTATTCGGTTATCGCGCACGTCTTTACCTTCATCAACAGAGCCTTTTCACCGGATCACGAATCCGATGATCTTTCGCTCCACTGTTGCGCATCCCGCCGATTCGCACGATCAACAACCAAGTACCGGCCCCACGCAGGGCCCACCCCGCACAACCACAACCCCCGGCCACCCACCACAAGGAGGAAGGCGCGATCGCAATACCTTTCGCTCGAAAGGTATACGCGCCGAACGTACATGACGACTACCACCGCATCCCCCACCCTGGACTGGACCGCTACCGCCACCGCTGTCGGCGCGACACTGAGCGCGGGCGTAGCCGAACGTGATCGCACCGGTGAATTCACCACCGAGGCCTACGACCTGCTGCGATCCTCGGGCCTGAGCGCCGCGCTGGTTCCGGTGGAGTTCGGTGGCGGCGGCGTCAGCCATCGCGAGATGGGCGAGATCCTGCGGGTCCTGGGCCGGCACGATCCCTCGACCGCCGTGGCCTTCGCCATGCACACCCATCTGGTCGCCGCGCAGGTCTGGCGGCACAAGCACGGCATCGACGCCAGTGCGGTCTTCGGCAAGGTCGTCGCGGGCGCGTTCCTGGTGAGCACCGGCGCCTCGGACTGGGTCGACTCCAACGGTCACGCGGTCAAGGTCGACGGCGGCTACCGCGTCACCGCCCGCAAGGCTCCGGCCAGCGGGTGCGAGGCGGGCACCATCGCGGTGTCCAGCATTCGGTGGGAGGACTCCCCCGAGGGACCGCGCGTGCTGCACTTCGCCGTGCCGCTGAGCGCGGACGGCGTCCGCATCGAAAAGTCTTGGGACACCCTCGGATTGCGAGCCAGCGGCTCGCACACCGTGGTCTTCGACGACGTCTTCGTGCCGGACGCCGCGGTCTCGCTGAATCGCCCGGCGACCGGCTGGCCGCCGGTGCTCAACGTGGTGATCGGCGCGGCCATGCCGTTGGTCATGGCCGCCTACCTGGGTATCGCCGATCGTGCGGTGGAAACCGTGACGGAGCTGCTGGCGGGGCGCACCGACGCGCATACCGTCGGCTCGGCGGGCGAGATGATGAACGCCTACACCACGGCCGTCGATGTGATCGAGGCCATGTTCACCGCCTCGGACAATCTGAACTTCGACAACACCGATGCCGGCGCCGCCCGAATTCTCAGCCGGAAAACGGTTTCCGCGGACAAGCTCATCGAAACCGTTCGTCTCGCCATCGAAACCATCGGCGGCGCAGGCTATTCCCGCGGTCTTCCGCTGGAAATGTGGTACCGCGATATTCACGGCTGCCTGTTCCACCCGCTGCCGCGTGCCAAGCAGCTCCGCTTCACCGGCCATGTGCTCCTGGGTCACAGCCCGCTGGGCTGATATTCCCGAGCGTCGCGAACCGCCGGATCATTGCCCCCGGGCCGGTAATTCACAGCCCCGGACGCGGTGATCCGGCACCGGTCGGCTAGTGATTGCTCAACGGCTCCAGCACGAATACCGTCGCCCAGTATTCCGCGGCCGCGGGACCCATGTAGGGCATGAGAAAGTCATAGAGCAGGTAGGACACGAACGAGTCACCTCCAGTTCCAGCTCGCCACACCCGGTGTGCGGCAAGCGTGTCCGACCATAGCCCACATGCGCGGAACCCACATCCGCAACCGCGCGAACGGCATCGAGTGCACATTTCGGTGGTGGCGAGTGCCACCACCGAATGTGCGTTCGGGCCGGTTAATCCCAGCGATCGAGGGTATAGCGAGTTCGGATTCCCCCCGACGTCACACGGAAGGTGTGATTCAGTGCGCCGCCCTTGGACACCAGCAGTCCGCAGACTTCGGCGTCGTCCCTGTCCGCGACCACCGCGTCTTTCGCGTACGCCTCCAGCGTCTTTCGAATCTCGTGCAATTCCCCGGACAGGAATTCCGGGAAGAAGCCCGCGCCCTTGGTGTAGGTCGTGTCGGTGGCGCCCGCGAGGGCGAACAGCACCGACTGCTCACGCCGGGTGCGATCGACCTCGACGTGCCAGGTCGCCGGATGCGCGACGACCGCGGTCACCTCGCGGAACTCCCCCGGCGAAAGCCCCCACTGCTCGGCCGGAGATCCGTTGACATAGACGTACCAGGTCACCGGATTGCGCCGATCGGGCCTGTCCCACTGCACGATCGGCGGCGCGGCGGCGTCGGCCGCGGTCACCATCGCACCGTAGGTGGTCTTGGCCTCGGGCACGGACAACTCGATGCGCTCGGCGCCCGCCAGGACCGTGCGGACGAACTTGTCCCAGGTGATGATCACCGGATCGACGTCGAGATCGGTTGCCGCCCCGGTCTTCACAGCCGGCTTCAGGTGCCCGAACACGCCGCCGGCCCGCGGCGTGGCGGCCGCGCCCGGCGACCACATCGGATGCACGTCCGCGAGTTTGGCGAACCTGCGCCCCAGCGATCCCGCCGCGCGCAGCTCGCCGATGACCCGCTCCGCCCGCTCGATCATCTGCTCGGTCGGGGCGGCGGTGGGACGGCGATACTGCAGCGGATGCATCTTCTCGGCGAAGCGGCGCTCGATCTCCGCGGCAGGCAGGCCCGCGGCCAGGTCGGCGAGCAGGGTGCCGATCATGCCGCTCTTGACGTGGCAGTAGCCGGCGGGCGCGGAAGCGGTTGCCAGCCACAGCAGATTCTCGCGCTGTCGTCGCGCGACCACGCCCTTGCCGCGCACGGCCGCCAACTGCTCGTGCAGCTCCAGCAGCCAGGTGCCCGCGCCGAGCACGGCGTCCGAGCGGTAGAGCTGCTCGGTGCGCAGCAGTGCCACCGCCTTTCGCACGATCTCGATCGAGAACTCCGCGAGCGCGCGCTCGAGCGTCCCGCGGTCCGCGCGCTTGGCGGCGGCGTACTGGCGCGCGGTGTACAGCCCGCCCGCGGGAAAGACGAGGCCGCCGGGCGGGCGCACCGACAGGTGCGTCCAGTCACCGGTCGCCCCGACGCCCCAGGTCTCGTCGCTGGACCGGAAAACCGAAGTGACGGGCCGGTTCTCGACCACCTCGGACAGGGCGGCGACGGCCTTGGCGTACATCGGCGGGGTGCCGTCGCCGCGCCACAGCACCGATTCGGCCGTGCCCCGCGGGCTGATCGCCACCAGCCCGCCGTACCTGCGCACGAAGGCGCGGCAGGTCCCACAGGTGTTCTCCGCCAGCAGATCCGGCGACAGTTCGCCCAGGAAGACCTCGAACAGACCGTCGGTGTCGACGGTGAACAGTTCGACGTCGTCGGCGACCTGCGCCGCGAATCGGTCTCGCACGCTCGCGAGGAACTCGTCGTACCGGTCGTCGGCTCGGGGCTGCGCTGCACCGGGCACGGTATGCGTCATGGTGATTCAGATCCTCCGTCGGGACAGTGGCCCCGAGACTAGCGCGCGCATACCGTTGCCTGCGCCCGGTTTTCGGACCCGGATCAGGTCAGGGTGTAGACGTACCGGCTGGTGGGCACCAGATCCAGATTCAGATGCGCGCCGAAACTCACCACGCTCTCCATCAT
Source organism: Nocardia sp. NPDC057668 (assembly GCF_042799795.1). Classification (NCBI taxonomy): domain Bacteria; kingdom Bacillati; phylum Actinomycetota; class Actinomycetes; order Mycobacteriales; family Nocardiaceae; genus Nocardia; species Nocardia sp. NPDC057668. The sequence continues at coordinate 1,146,658 of NZ_JBHVIC010000001.1, forward strand.
CCGGGTGACCCGGCGCTGCAGTTCGGCGTCGTCGCCGCCGGTGCCGTAGAAGGCGTGCGCGCTGGTCATGGCCGTCATCGGGAAGAGTTCTTCCACCAGGGCGTCGACCCGGTTGCCCGGGGTGACGGGCTCGGTGACGGTGTTCTGCACGTACCCGAACGTGTCCTGGGTTTCGATGGCGACGGTGGTGTGCCGATCGTGCCAGATGTGCAACCACTCTTCCCGGGTCAGCTCCGCGGGAATCCGCAGCAGCGCGAAATTCGCCAGCGCGTCGGCGCGCGCCCCGTTCTCCGCCCGCGGCGGCACGATCGGCGTCCGCTCGTCCACGATCCACCCGTTCACCTCGTCGGCCACCGACGACAGGGCCGCGGTCACGGCCTCGTGCCCGGCCCGGGTGCGCACGCTGACGATCGCGTCGATCGGCGACTCGTACGTGGAGTGCCGCACCTGCGCCGCGGCCACGTCACCGTCGCGCACGTTGACCTGCAACTCACTCGCGCCGAGGTCGGTCAGCCGGTGCCGCAGTTCCGCCGCGTGCAACCGCTCGTCCAGCCCGGAGCCCCACAGCGCGTACATCAGCTTCATTCGAAATCCTTGCGACCGATCACCATTGACCGGCTCACCGTATCCGCAAGGTAGGCGAAAGTTAAGCACTTTCGCTTAAAGTCTCGGCCACCGGAACGGCGGCCGGCTCAGCGGATGGAACGGACCTCGGGATCGATGTCAGCATCCGCGGCTGCGATGGCCTCGGCGAGCAGTTCGTCCAGGTGATAGGGGTAGACGGTCTCGCCGGAGTGATCGAGGTCCTTGATGTCGGCGGGGGCGCACCATTTGTTGCCCGTGATCGAGCGGCGTTCGATGAAGTCGAGTTTGGCGGGCTTGGGCTCGAAATTGCGCACCCGCAGGGCGAAGAAGAGTTCCTCGGATCGAATCAGTTCGCCGTTGAAGGGAAAGACCGCGACGCGACGCCACAGCGGCCCGCGCAAACCGGCCGCGTCGGCGACGTAGCCGGTCTCCTCGTGCAGTTCGCGAATCGCGGCCGCGCGCAGGGATTCCCCGGATTCCACGCCGCCCCCGATGGTGAACCAGAAATCGACGTCCGGGACCTTGGGATCGCGGCCCCGCAGCAGCAGGACCCGGTTCTGCTCGTCGAGCAGCACCACGCGCGCCGAGGTGCGCACGGTGTCCACCTCGAGCCCGGTGGACGCGGCGGCGGTCACGCGCTCGGCGATCTCGAAATACGTCGGCAGCGGTGCGGTGCCGCCCAGGTGCAGCATCCGGACCAGGCGCCGGGTGCGCAGGGCCAGGGTGTCGCGGACCGCGTCGTTGTGGAAGCGGCGGGCGATCAGCACGCGCGCCTCGGCGTCGGCCAGTTCGGCCACCAATTGCGGTGGCAGCGAATCGATGTCGACCGCGGACAGCGCGCCCGCGAGCTGGTTCTCCACCGCTTCGCGACCCTGCCAGTCCGAACGCTCGGCCCGATCGGCCAGGGCGATGAGCCTGCGGGACTGCTCGAACAACGCCGGATCCGCGCTCGGCACCCCGAGTACCGCGGCCACCGTGCGCGCCACGACCGCGCGCCGGGCCAGGGCCGCGTCCAGTGCGTTGCGCGCCTGATCCGAGCGCACGTGCAGCCGGTCCAGGCGATTGGCGGTGGTGTAGGCCCAGACGCCGGCCGTGATGACGAGCGCGGCGATGAGCGCGAGGACCAGAATGGCCGTCGCGGAAAAAGTGATCACCCGGCGGTCCTGACGCGCAGGTCACCGACGGTGACGGTCTCGTAGACCCGCAGGATCTGCTCCGCGACCACCGGCCAGTCGTATTCGCCCACCACCTGATTGGCGGTGCGGATGAGCTCCTCGCGCCGATCGGCGTCGGTCAGCACGGTGTCCAGGGCCTCGGCGAGCTGATCCGAATCCCCCACCGGCACCAGCATGCCCGCGGTGCCGTCGCGCAGCACCCGGCGGAAGGCGTCCAGATCGCTCGCCACCACGGCGGTTCCGGCGGCCATCGCCTCCACCAGCACGATGCCGAAGCTCTCGCCGCCGATATTGGGCGCGCAGTACACGTCGGCGCTGCGCATGGCCGAGGCCTTCTCCTCGTCGGTGACCTGCCCCAGGAAACGCAGGTGCGAGGCGTTGGCCCCGGCCTCGCGGCGCAGCCGGTCCTCGTCGCCGCGGCCCACGATCAGCACCTCGACCTCGGGATGGCGGCGCACCAGTTCGGGCAGCGCGCCCAGCAACACGTCCATGCCCTTGCGCGGCTCGTCGAACCGGCCCAGGAACAGCACGCTGCCCCCGGGGCGCGGATAACCGTCCAGCACGGGAGCGTTGGCGAACGCGGGCACGTCCACGCCGTTGGGGATCTCGACCGCGTCCCCGCCCAATGCCTCCACCTGCCAGCGCCGCGCCAGTTCCGAGACCGCGATCCGGCCGCTGATCTTCTCGTGGTACGGGCGCAGCACGCCCTGAAAAGTACTGAGCACCAACGACTTCGTGGTCGAGGTGTGGAAGGTCGCCACGATGGGACCCTCGGCGATCTTGAGCGCCAGCATGGACAGACTCGGCGCGTTCGGCTCGTGGATGTGCAGCACGTCGAAGTCGTGCTCCGCGATCCAGCGCCGGATGCGGGTGTAGGCGGTGGGTCCGAACGACAGGCGCGCCACCGACCCGTTGTAGGGAATCGCGACCGCGCGCCCGGCCGAGACCACGAAGTCCGGCAGCGGGGTGTCCTCGGCGGCGGGGGCGAGCACGCTCACCTTGTGCCCGCGTTCGATCAGGACCTGGGCGAGCTCGACGACATGCGACTGCACGCCGCCCGGCACATCGAACGAGTACGGGCAGACCATGCCGATTCTCATTGTGCGCTGTCCCCCCGCGCGATGCCGGGCGCCCGGTAACCGAGCTGCTGTTGCGCGGCCGCGATGCGATCGAGCCGCTCGGGCGACAGATCGCCCTCCCACAGCGGTTGCAGCATGTGCCAATCGGCGGGATGCTCGGCGATATTGGCTTCGAAGCGCGCTGCCAGGGCCTGCGTCGCGGCTTCTACTCCACCGGAAACATCAAGGGGCTGTTCGGTTTTGAAGCGCCACGCCTCGCGACCCTGCTCGTCCACGATGGACCAGCCGTGCACCGGGATGAGCGCCGCGCCGGTCTCGACGGCCAGCTTGGCCGGGCCGGCCGGCATCCAGGTGCGCTCTCCGAAGAACTCCACCGGCACGCCCTTGCCGGTCAGGTCACGTTCACCGAGCAGGCATACGACCCGGTTCTGCCGGAGCCGATCGGCCAGTGCGTGGAACGGCGGCTGCTCACCGCCGGTCAGCGCGAACACCTCGAAGCCCAGGCTCTCGCGATACTCGACGAATCGCTCGAACAGTGATTCCGGCTTCAACCGTTCCATCACCGTGGAGAACGGACCGTAGTTCTGTACCAGCCACATGCCGGCCATATCCCAGTTGCCCGAGTGCGGCAGCACGAGCACCACGCCGCGCCCGGCCTCCAGGGCCGTTTCCAGATTCTCGATCTGCGCGACCTGGATGATGCCCGAGCGCGCCATCTCCGCGTGATTCATGGACGGCAACCGGAACGCCTCGCGCCAATACCGGGCGTAGGCCCGCATGCTGTCGCGGATCAGGGCGTCGGGCACGAGTTCCGGCGTGGTTCCGATGACCCGGGCCAGGTTGTGCCGCAACTGATTCGGATGGCCGGCGTGCGACGCCCGGTTCGATCTGCGCGCCGCGACATCCGCGCCCGCGTCGAAAACCCTGCGCGCGGCCCCGTCCGGGAGTCCGCGCACCAGTCGCCACCCGGCCGCGTATGCCTTGTCGGTCATCGCGGACGTGAAATCGGTGCTCACCGCTGCGGTTCCTCCGGCGCGTTCGTCGACTTGCCGGTCGCCGCCACGGGAGCGATGACCTCGCGGGCGCCGGGCGAATTACGCACGGCCAGCACCCGCTGGAACACGGTGACGATGCTCAGCACCGCCAGCGCGTACATGGCCGCGTACACCGCGTACGAGAGCCATTCGATGCCGAAGTACCCGCCGATGCCGGTGAATCCGGCGCCGACCAGCACGATGACCAGACGGTCCGGGCGCTCGATGAGGCCGCCGTCGGCAGAGAGCCCGCTCGCCTCGGCGCGCGCCTTGGCATACGAGATGACCTGCGAGGTCACCAGTACCACCAGGGTCGCCACGAACAGCTCGCGCGAGCCCTCGCTGTAGACGGCCCACCACGCCAGACCCGCGAAGATCGCGCCGTCGGCGACGCGGTCGCAGGTGGCGTCCAGCACCGCACCGTATTTCGTGCCGCCGCCGCGCGCCCGCGCCATCGCGCCGTCGAGCATGTCGAACATGACGAACAGCCAGATCACCATCGTTCCCCAGAACAGATGATCGGACGGGAACAGCGTCACCGCCGCGGCGATGGTGGCGGTCGTACCGATGAGCGTCATCGCGTCCGGTGTGAGACCGGTGCTCACCAGCGCTTTGCCCAGGGGCGCAGTCGCTTTGGCGAACGTTTCGCGACCGAAGAAGCTCAGCACGCTATTCGGATTCCTTCCATGCCTCCGCCAGCAGCGCCCGCGTCTCGCGCAGCAGCTGCGGCATCACCTTCACACCGCCGACGACGGTAATGAAGTTCGCGTCGCCACTCCAGCGGGGCACGATGTGTTGATGTAGGTGATCGGCGAGTGAACCACCGGCAACACCGCCGAGATTCAAACCGACATTGAAACCCTCGGGCCGCGAGACCTGCTTCATGACCCGAATCGCCTGCTGGGTGAACGCCATCAGCTCGGCGCTCTCCTGCGGGGTCAGATCCTCCAGGTTCGCCACGCGGCGGTACGGCACCACCATCATGTGACCGGGGTTGTAGGGGTACAGGTTCAGCACCGCGTACACCCAGTCCCCGCGCGCCAGCACCAGGCCGTCCTCGTCCGACATCTGCGGGATGTCGGTGAACGGGTGGCCGGTCTTCTTGGGCGCGTCCGGGTCCTGCTCGGCGCGCTCCTTGCGCTCGGCGGTGGCCCCGGTGATGTAGGACATGCGATACGGCGTCCACAGCCGCTGCAGCCGATCCGGTTCGCCCGCACCGTGATCCACGATGCGACCCGCTGAATCCTCGTGCCCGGCAGCCTCTTCCGCGAGACCACCGGGAACCGTGCGTTCGCTCATGCTGTACCCCCTCGGCAGGTGTGCAGGCCCCGCACGGTGACGCGTGCCGCCGCCGAACCCGCACCACTCATGCCATTGCCGATCGGATTTCGAAGCCCTCGGCGGTCGGAGAGGTGTTCTCGCGCCGCTTGATCCAGTCCACGATGGTCGCCACCGCGTCGGCCACCGGCACGCCGTTGACCTGGGTGCCGTCCCGGAACCGGAAGCTGACCGCGTTGCCCTCGACGTCGCGGGCGCCGGCCAGCAGCATGAAGGGCACCTTCTGCGCGGTCTGGTTGAAGATCTTCTTCTGCATGCGGTCGTCGCTGCGATCGAGCTCGGCGCGAATGCCGTGCTCCTGCAACCGGTCGACCACGCCCTCGAGGTGCTCGGCGAAGGTCTCGGCGACCGGGATGCCGACCACCTGCACCGGCGAGAGCCAGGCCGGGAACGCGCCCGCGTAGTGCTCGGTGAGCACGCCGAAGAACCGCTCGATGGATCCGAACAGCGCGCGGTGGATCATGACCGGGCGGTGCTTGGCGCCGTCGGAGCCGGTGTACTCGAGCTCGAACCGCTCGGGCAGGTTGAAATCCAGCTGAATGGTGGACATCTGCCAGGTCCGCCCGAGCGCGTCCTTGGCCTGCACCGAGATCTTCGGGCCGTAGAACGCCGCGCCGCCCGGGTCCGGCACCAGGTCCAGGCCGGAATCGGTGGCGACCTTGCGCAGGGTTTCGGTCGCCTCCTCCCACAGCTCGTCCGAACCCACGAACTTGACCGGGTCCTTGGTGGAGAGCTCGAGGTAGAAGTCGTCCAGGCCGTAGTCGCGCAGCAGCGAGAGCACGAAGCCGAGCGTGGTGGTCAGCTCCGCGTGCATCTGCTCTTTGGTGCAGTAGATGTGCGCGTCGTCCTGGGTCATGCCGCGCACGCGGGTCAGCCCGTGTACGACGCCGGACTTCTCGTAGCGGTACACCGAGCCGAACTCGAACATGCGCAGCGGCAGTTCGCGGTAGGACCGGCCGCGCGAACGGAAGATCAGGTTGTGCATGGGGCAGTTCATCGGCTTGACGAAGTAGTCCTGGCCGGGCTTGCGCACGGTGCCGTCGTCGTTGTACTCGGCGTCGAGGTGCATGGCCGGGAACATGCCCTCGCGGTACCAGTCCAGGTGGCCCGAGACCTCGAAGAGGTGGCCCTTGGTGATGTGCGGGGTGTTCACGAACTCGTAGCCCGCGGCGGTGTGCCGCTTGCGCGAGTAGTCCTCGAGCTCCTTGCGGATGATGCCGCCCTTGGGGTGGAACACCGGCAGACCCGAGCCCAGCTCGTCCGGGAAGGAGAACAGGTCCAGCTCGACCCCGAGCTTGCGATGATCGCGCTTCTCGGCCTCGGCCAGCAGCGCCAGGTACTCGTCCTGCGCCTCCTGCGATTCCCACGCGGTGCCGTACACGCGCTGCAGATCCTCGCGGTTCTGGTCACCGCGCCAGTAGGCGGCCGAGCTGCGGGTCAGCTTGAAGGCGGGGATGTACTTGGTGGTCGGGATGTGCGGGCCCCGGCACAGATCGCCCCAGAGGCGTTCGCCGGTGCGCGGATCCAGGTTGTCGTAGATGGTCAGCTCTTTGCCGCCGACCTCCATGACCTCCGGATCGTCGATGCCCGACTTGTCGGAGATGAGCTCGAGCTTGAACGGCTCCTTGGCCAGTTCGATCCGCGCCGACTCGACATCGGTGACGCGGCGCGAAAAGCGCTGCGCGCCTTTGATGATCTTCTTCATCCGGGATTCCAGCTTGGTGAGATCCTCGGGGGTGAAGGGGCGATCGACCTGGAAGTCGTAGTAGAAGCCGTCCTTGATGGGCGGGCCGATGCCTAGCTTGGCCTCGGGGAACTCCTGCTGCACGGCCTGGGCCAGCACGTGGGCGGCCGAGTGCCGGATGATCGAGCGGCCGTCCTCGGAATCGGCGGTGACGGCCACGGCCTCTTCGTCGATCTCGGGAATCCAGGACAGATCCTTGAGATTGCCCTCGCCGTCGCGCACGGCGATCACGGCCTCCGGGCCCTTGCTGGGCAGGTCGGCCTCGCGCACCGCGGCACCCGCCGTAGTCCCGGCCGACACCCGGACGAGGGCGACTGGGGTTTTCGGCACTGAGGTGGTCACGGCTGTGCGCTCCTTGGAGTTGTCGTGGACGGGCGAAAGCCCGCCGCTTGGTCGCGCACCATGCTATCGGCACGGTGACGGGGCCGTGCCGATGGACCGGCCGCCGGGGTGTCCGCACCGGCGCGGGCGGACGCCGGACGCGGTGCGGGTCAGCCCTCGCCGCGGGCGGCGAGCTCGGTGAGCAGCGCTTCGCGCTGGGCGGCAGGGCGTTTGGGGCAGCTGGTGCACATCTCGCAGCCCGAGACCTCGAACACCAGGCAGCAGGAGATGCGGCGCACAAAAGTACGGGCGCCGACATCACTGAAACGCGGCACCGGCAGCCGTCCGGCCACGTCGCGCGCCAGCCGGGCGCCGGCTTCCCGATCGCCCAGGTCCAGGGCGCGATTGCCGATGGCGTCGGCCACGATCGCCCACAGCGAGGCCACCCCGGCGCCGGTCACCTCGGCCACGACCGGAATCACCCGCGACAGCGTGTGCCGCAGTATCTGACCGGCGTTCCCGTCCGCGGGCACCGTCCCGAGCGCGAACACCCGCTCGACGCCGCCGTCCGGCCGGATCTCGCAGGAGATCCGCTCCAGCTCCGAATCGGGCGCCGGATCACCGGCCGCGTACGCCCCGACCACGGGTGCGACCAGAGACGAGGCGGCCATGCACCACCACAGGGTGCCGGCGACCCGGGTATTGCCGGTCCCCCAGGAACCGCCCATGGCGGCAATCCGCTCACCGAGCCAGCGCGCGTTCAGTAACTCCGCGCCGGGCACGATCACCGGTCCGGCGTTCACCGAAACAGCGGACTGCTCAATGGTTCCCATTCGACTCCGATCAGACCGGCGAGGACAGCGAAGGTGCCGAGCAACCACAACGTAGCCACCACGATGGCGACGGTACCCAGTGCGGCGAGCCCGCGCACCGCGATCCCCTGGCGGGCCAGCCAATCCATGGCGACCCGATACTTGCCGCGCGTCCAGTGCAGTGTCCGGTGCGCCCAGGCGAATTCGGTGGCCAGGATGCCCAGGCCCGCGAAAACGATGAGCCAGCCGGGGCCGGGGTACGGAATCGCGAGAATCCCGAGCGTCAATACGACGAGGCCGAGGACTCCCACCGCGATCCGGTAGGTGATGTTCAGGGTAGGGCGCGCGGCGATCGAGGCCCGCAAGGCGCGCCAGCGACCCGGGTCGTTATCGGTGATCGCGTCGATCGCCGCGGTGTCGGCGGTCGCGGTGTCGTTGCCTGCGACCGCCGTGTCGTTCGCGGCGGCCGTCGCGGTCGCCGTGTCTTTCTCTGTGCGCACAGTGCAAGCCTACGTGCGCGTTCCGGGCCGCGACCGGGGCGAAGGCGGCATGCGAGCCGCCACGCCCCGGTCGTTGCCTCAGCCGAGCGCGGCGGCCAGGGCCGATAGGTCCGCGTCGGTGATCTCGGCGATCCCGTCGCGGGACACCTCGAGCACCCGCGCGGTCCCGATGTCGAAGAACAGCCCCGACACCGTGACGCCGCGTTCCAGGATCGCGCGCCGCACCACCGGGTGCGCCCGCAGATTCTCCAGCTGCACGGCCACGTTCACCATCGCGAGCTGATCGGTCGAGCGGAAGCCCGCCTCGTCCGCGGCGACGCCGACCGGATGCCGCTGCATCCAGCGCTCGACGCTGGCCTGGGCGTGCCCGAGCCAGGCACCCAGGCCCGGCCCGGCGGGCGCGCCGGACATGAGCGCCTGCATCGCCCCGCAGGACGAATGCCCGCACACCACGAGGTGATCGACCTCGAGCTCCTCGAGCGCGAACACGATCGCGGCCTCGATGGAGCTGTCCCGGCCCTGCGGCGGCACCAGGTTGCCGACGTTGCGGACGGTGAACAGGTCACCGGGACCGGTGCTGGTGATGACGTTCGGCACGATGCGCGAATCGGCGCAGGTCAGGAAGAGCGAATGCGGATTCTGACCGTCGCGCAGCTCGTCCAGCGCCGGGCGCACCACGTGGGCGTGCCGGCGGTGGTAGGCGGCCACACCGGAGGTGACGGGGTTGCCGTCGCTGTCCTGCCCCGGCTTGAGCACGTCGTCGAGCAGGCCGCGCGAGCGCCCGCGCACCGGCGGTCCGGTCACGGCGTCGGCCATGGGGGCGGTGCCCAGCTCCACGAATTCGACGTTGCCGCCGGTGCTTTCGTGCTGTCTGGCCCAGTCGTGAATGGCCTCGTAGGCGGCGTGGTCCAGGAAGTCCACGCTCATCTCGAGCAGCACGTCGGCGCCCTCGGGCACCTTGGAAAGCTCCGAGGAGAGCTTGGGCAGGGCCAGGAAGGTGCAGGTGCCCTCGACCGTCACCAGCCAGCGATCGGTCCCGGTCACCGGCGCGGCGTTAACCACGACGCGCACCACGCGCCACAGCAGCAGCGCGAAGGACAGCACCAGGCCGATGAGCACGCCCTCGAGCAGGTTCAGGAACACCACGCCCAGCACCGTGACCACGTACACCAGCAGGTCGCCGGTGCGCCGGGCCAGGCGGATGTGCGCCAGCTTCACCAGCTGGATGCCGACCACGATCAGCAGACCGGCCAGGGCCGACTTGGGGATCTGCTCGACCACGCCGACCAGCGCGACCGAGAACACCAGGATCCAGATGCCGTGCAGCAGCGCCGAATTCTTGGTCTTGGCGCCGGCCTGCACGTTGGTCGCGCTGCGCACGATCACGCCGGTGACCGGCAGACCGCCCAGCAGGCCCGAGGTGACGTTGGCCGCGCCCTGCGCGACCAGCTCCTTGTCGAAATTGGTGCGCGGGCCGGTCTGCATCTTGTCCACGGCCACCGCGGACAGCAGGCTCTCCACGCTCGCGATCAGCGCGATGGTCAGCACCGCCAGCGCGACCGCGCCCCAGTTCCCGGAGGGCACGCCGGGCAGGCCGATGGCGTCGAACAGCGAGCCGCTCAACACGATTCGCTCCACATTGCCGGGCAGCACCAGCGACAGCAGGGTACCGATCGTCACCGCGACCAGGGGCCCCGGCAGGGCGCGCACGCGTTCGGGCACGTACTTCCAGCCCAGCATGATGGCGATGACCACACCGCCGATGAGCACATCGTCGCCGTGCAGACTCGTCAGCTCCCCCGGCAGCTGCACGATGTTCTGGAAAGCTGTACTGTGCGACGCCCCTCCGAGCAGCACGTGCAGCTGTTGCAGCGCGATGGTGATGCCGATGCCCGCGAGCATGGCGTGCACCACCACCGGTGCGATGGCGAGCGCGGCGCGCGCGATCCGGCTCAATCCGAACAGGATCTGCAGGACGCCGGCCGCGGCGAAGATGAAACAGGCTGTCTTCCAGCCGAATTGATTGATGGTCTCGGCGACCACCACGGTCAGGCCGGCGGCCGGACCGCTCACCTGGAGCGGCGCACCGCCCAGGATGCCGACCACCACGCCGCCGACGACCGCGGCGATGAGGCCGGCGGCGATCGGGGCGTCCGAGGCCACGGCGATGCCCAGGGACAGGGGTAGAGCAACCAGGAAAACTACGAATGACGCGGGCAGATCGTGGCGCAGCAGAGTGGTGGACCAGTGGTCCGCTCTGCCGGGCGGTGAATCGGTGTCTGTGGACATTTCGGCTCCTACTCCGGATCGCGAGCGATCCGCAAGATGTCGAACATGTTCTGAAGGCATCGAAAGATGCTGTGGACGGCGTTGGCCACAACTCACCGGACGAGTCGTGCCAGGCTAGAAGTAAAGACTTAGCAAAGGCTGAGAAAACCTGAGCCACAATGGCTATCGGCCTCAACATCGTCGATCTCACGTATTCCGTCCACCGTGACCTCCACCACTCGGGCTGTCGCGATATCGAAGAACAGACCGGAAAGCACCACCCCCCTCTCATCCACGCCGCGCCGCACCACCGGGTGCGCGTAGAGCGTCTCCAACTGCACCGCCACATTGACCATGCCGAGCTGATCGACGGGACCGAATCCCGCGGCCGCCGCGGCCTCGGCCACCACGTGCCCGAAACGGAATCGGTCCAGGCTGGGCCGGGCATTGGCCAGCCAGTCGTCCAGACCCGACCCCGTGACCGCCTCGGCGTGCAGCGCCTCCATCGCGCCGCATCCGGAATGTCCGCAGACCACCACCGAACGCACGTCGAGTTTGTCCAGGGCATAGACCAGCGCGGCCTCCATCGAGGAGTCCCGGCGATCGGCGGGGATCAAATTCCCGACATTGCGGACAGTGAACAGATCCCCGGGCCCGCTATTGGTGATGACATTGGGCACGATGCGCGAGTCGGCACAGGTCACGAACAGCGAATCGGGCTCCTGGCCATTTCGCAGCACATCCAGGTGCGGGAGCATCGCGTGGGCGTGGTTGCGGTGATAGGCCGCGACGCCGGCGACCACCGGATCCACCCGCTGCCCGTTGCGCCGCCACGGCGAGAGGACCTCGTCGACCATGTGCCGCGAATGCCCGCGCGCGGGCGGACCGGACACCGCGGCTGCCATCGTCGCGCTGCCGCGCTCCACGAACTCCACCGTGCCGCCGTCGGCCCGATGCTCGCCCACCCACTCCTGGATCGCGTCGTAGGCGGCGTGGTCCAGGAAGTCGACGGTCATCTCGATCGTGACGTCGGATCCGGTGGGCACCTTGGCCAATTCGGGCGCGAGCCGGGGCAGGGCCAGGAAGGTGAAGGTGCCGTCCACGGTCACCTTCCAGCGCAGCGGCCCCACCTCGGCGGCGGACACCGAGACCCGGACCACGCGCCACAGCAGCAGCCCGAAGGCCAGCGCCAAGCCGAACAGCATGCCCATCAGCAGGTTCCAGAACACCACCACGGTCACCGTCGCGGCGTAGACCACCAGGTCGCCGTTGCGCTTGGCGAGCCGGATGTGGGCCAGCTTGATGAGCTGGATGCCGACCACGATGAGCAGACCGGCCAGCGCCGCCTTGGGAATCTGGCGCACCACCCCGACCAGGGCCACCGAGAAGACCAGGATCCAGAGCCCGTGCAGCATGGTCGAAGACCGCCCGCGCGCACCGGCTTTGACATTGGTGATGCTGCGGACGATGACCGCCGCGATCGGCAGGCCGCCGATCAGACCGGACACCACATTGGCGCTACCCTGGCCGATCAGCTCGCGATCGAGGTCGGTGCGCCGGGCGGAGTTCTTCTGCATGCGGTCCACCGCGACCGCCGAGAGCAGGGTCTCCACGCTGGCGATCAGGGCGACGGTGACGGCCATCAGCACGACCGTGCCCCAGCCGCCGTGCGGCACCTGCGGCAGATTCAGCTCGTCCACGAGCGAGCCGTTCAGCACGATGTGCTCGACGCTCACCGGCAGGACGAAGGCGACCAGCGTGGCCGCGACCACCGCCACCAGCGGGGCAGGGATGGCGCGCACACGTTCGGGGACGTGCTTCCAGCCCACCAGGATGGCGATGACGAGCAGTCCGACGAACAGATCGCCCAGGCGCGCCGAGCGCAACTGCCCGGGCAGTCCGGTGATCGCGTCCCAGGACGAGCTCAGCGAATTGCCGCCCGACAGGACGTGCACCTGCTGCAGGGCGATGACGACACCGATCCCGGCGAGCATGCCGTGCACCACGACCGGGGCGATGGCCAGCGCGCCGCGGGCGATCCGGCTGAGCCCGAACACGATCTGTAACACCCCCGCCGCCACGGTGATGAAACAGGTGACGGCCCAGCCGAATTGATTGATGCACTCGGCGACCACCACGGTGAGGCTGGCGGTCGGACCGCTGACCTGCAGGGTGGAACCGCCGAGCGAACCCGCGACCAGGCCGCCCACGACGGCGGCGATGAGGCCGGCCGCGACGGGCGCGCCCGCGGCCACCGCGATGCCGATGGACAGGGGTAGGGAGACCAGGAAGACGACCAGTGAGGCCGGTAAGTCGTGGCGGATCAGGTCATGGAGGCCGGGCAGCGACGTCCGGGGAAGCTGTTCGGTGTCGGTGGACATATTTCTCCTTCGCCGGAGCGTTTTACGGCCCGGTTCATCGGTCAACATGTACTGGCATCGAGAGCGAGCGGCGGGCGAAGCTGTGTAGGCACGACGCTATTCAGAGCGGAACGGCGTAATCGTAAAGACTGTCCAAAGAAGCTGAAAAGAGTTTGCGGCACGTGGGGCGAACTTCTATCAAACTGTGACCTACACCACTTTGATCGAATGTCCAGTCTCTTGCCCGCACACCAATTGGTCGCCTGTGTAAAACAGAAAAACCCGATGGTTACCACGCATCGAAACAAGAAGATGATCGGCGACCCGGGCCGCATACCGTGCATCCACGCAACGACCGGCGGCGAGATTCCCTCCCGGGCCGCCCGAGCCGCACACCGGCGACTTTCATGCAGCTACCTGCAACTCCACCGAGTACGCCGAGGCCGCGAAGCGAGCCGCATGCTCGATCGCCGAAGGCATCGACCGCGACGGCATCGAGAAATCTATCGACAATGAGACCCGAGGGAACCGGCGGGTCGAATTGACACCGAGTGCCGTGATCGCTAAGCCGCGACCACATTCCCAGACATTCGGTGCCGTCGATAATTCCCGGCGCCGACTTCAATGAGTCGAATTGACCGATTTGACCGATATTTCGGGCGCAACGGTTCAGCAAAATTCCCGGACCGGCCCGGGGTGCGCGCGCATGATGGGAAGACGATCGTGATTCATCGATTGATTCGAGGGCCCGTCATGCCGCATCGCCGACTGCCGCTCTATCTGCTGGCCGCCACGGCCTGCGCCGGAATTCTGGCCGGGCCCGCGGGGGCGCAGTCGCCCGCCGTGTCAGCGGACGCGGAACTCGTCTATCAGGTCGCCACGCTGGGCATCAGCGGGAGCGCCACCTGCGACGGCGGCGGGACCGCGGGGGTCGAGGTGGTGGACGGGTCGCTGGAGCAGATGTTCCAGGGCGGGATCGGGGGGCCGATCGCCATCCGGCTCGACGGTCCGGTTCAGGTGGACTGCGACGGGGCGGCGCATCGGTGGACGGGCAATCTCGTGGCGCCCGGCCGGATTCTGCCGAACAGCTCGGGCGGGCAGGTGACGGTCAACCTGACCCGGGGGCAGAGCACGATAGCCACGACCGGACCGCAGCCCGCGTACATCGTGGGCTGAGGCAACCGGCACGACCTCGCGAACGCCACGGCCGCAGCGCATTTCATCCGCCGGCCGCGGCACCCGGATTCAGCGCTGTTTGAGCACCTCTTGCGCCAGCGCCCGATACTGGTCCGCGCCACGCGATTTGGGCGCCCACGAGGTGATGGGCTCACCCGCGATGCTGGCGTCGGGGAAGCGGACCGTGCGCGTGATCATCGTTTCGTAGACCTGCTCGCCGAAGATCTCCTCGACCCGGGTGAGCACCTGACGCGCGTGCAGCAGCCGGGAGTCGAACATGGTGATCACGATGCCGAGCATGTTCAGCCGGGGATTGAGCCGCTCGCGGACCTTCTCCATGGTGTCGGTGAGCAGTGCGAGCCCACGCAGGGAGAAGAACTCGCACTCCATGGGGATGATCACGCCGTCGGCACAGGCCAGCGCGTTCACCGTGAGCAGGCTCAGCGCGGGCTGACAGTCGATCAGGATGTAGTCGTAGCGATCGCGCAGCGGTTCGAGGACCCGGCGCAGCGAGTACTCGCGAGCCACCTCGTTGACGAGCTGAATCTCCGCGGCGGACAGGTCGATATTGCTCGGGAGCAGATCCAGGCGCTCCACACCGGTGTGCAGCAGCACCTCGTCGACCGGCGGCGTATCTTTGCCGATCAGGTCGTACACGGTCATGGTGAGGTCGTAGTGGGACACCCCGAGCCCCGCGGACAACGCGCCCTGCGGATCCAGATCGACCAGCAGCACCCGCTGCCCGGCTTCGGCCAGTGCCGCGCCGAGATTGACCGTGGAGGTCGTCTTTCCCACTCCCCCTTTCTGATTGCACAGCGCGATGATCTGCGCTTCGGCTTGTGGCGCCTGGGACCGAATCTCGGATTTGTCCGCACTGATGACAGTCACGATCCGCCGACACTCCTCTTCGTTGCTTGCCCCCGACCGCTGCCACCCCAACCAACAGGGCGAACCGGACACGAGCAGTTTGCCGAAATGTCGCTAGGTTAACCGAGAAATCGGACGAAACGCGGGAACGCCACGTGTTGATTGACAACAGCCGTCACATCAGTCACGTAAGGCATCAACGGTACCAAAGCAATTGGATCGCATCCCCGACGGCCCCGCCGCCGGAAGGGATTTCAGCGACCGGCCGACGGCCCGGGCTAATTTCAGTTGCTCGTGCCGCGGCGCGGCGGCTCGACCCGTACCAGGCCGGACTGGAACGCGATCACCACGAGCTGGGCGCGGTTCTGCACACCGACTTTCGACATCGCGCGCTGCACGTGGGTGCGAACGGTCAGCGGGCTGACGTACATCCGCTCGGCGATCTCCTCGTTCGACAGCCCCTCCGCGACCATCGCCACCACCTCGCGCTCCCGCGCGGTGAGCACCTCGAGCGATTCGGCTGCGCTCACCCGGCTTTCGGGGCGGGCGAGATAGCGCGAGATCAAGGTGCGGGTCGCGGTGGGCGAGAGCAGCGCCTCCCCCGCGGCGACCGCCCGGATCGAGCGCAGCAGCTCCTCCGGACCCACGTCCTTGCCCAGGAAGCCGCTGGCCCCGGCGCGAAGGGCCTGCGCCACATACTCATCGAGTTCGAACGTGGTCAGGATGAGCACGTGGGTCTCGTGCAGGGCCGGATCGGCGCAGATCTCCTGGGTCGCCGCCAGGCCGTCCATCCCGGGCATCCGAATATCCATGACCACGACGTCTGGTGCGGTCGCGCGCGCCAGATCCACTGCCTCCCTGCCGTTTCCGGCCATCCCGACCACTTCCATGTCCTCGGCCGAATCGATCAGCAGCCGGAAGGTCCCGGCGAGCAGGGCTTGATCATCGGCCAGCAGTACCCGGATGGTCATGGTTTGTCCTCGTGGTCGGCGACGCGGGGTGGCTCGAGCGGAAGTTCGGTGGTGACTTCGAAACCGCCGTCCGGACGACGGCCGGCGCGCAGGTGACCGCCGACCGAGACCGCGCGCTCGTTCATGCCGATCAAACCGTAGCCCTGGTCATCGTCCGCCGAATCAGGCTCCGCGCGAACGGTTTCGGATCCGCCGTCATCGCTCACGCTGATGGTCAGCAGCAGCCGGGAGTAGACCAGGCGCACGGTCGCGGTCGCGGTGCTCGCGTGCTTGGTGACATTGGTCAGCGCCTCCTGGATGATGCGGTAGGCGGTGAGATCCGCGCCGGGCGAGAGCGGGCGCGGCTCGCCGGTGACCGAGAGCTCGACCCGCAGTCCGGTGCGCTCGAAAGAGCCGAGCAGCTCGGACAATTGATCCAGGCCCGGGGTCGGCTCGAGCGGGGCGTCCGAATCGTCCTCGCGCAGCAGTCCGACCGTGGCCTTGAGTTCGCGCAGGGCCGCGGAGGTGGTGCCGGCCAGCTGGTCGAGCATCTCCTGCGCCTGGTCCGGCTGGCTGCGCAGAAGGTATGCGGCGGTGGAGGCCTGGGCGTGCGCCAGGGCCATGTGGTGGGCGACGATGTCGTGCAGTTCGCGGGCGATGCGCACGCGCTCCTCGCCGACCCGCTGGCGCGCTTCCTCCTCGCGGGTGCGCTCGGCCAGTTCGGCGCGCGCGTGCAGGGCCGCGAGGTAGCCGCGCCGGCTGCGCCCGGCCTCGGCGAACGCGCCCGCCACGAGCACCGCGGCTATCAGGGTGATGCGGCCGCCGGTGAGGATGGGCGTGAAATCGTGCACCAGCGAAGCCAACAGCAGCGCGCCGCCCGCGAGCACCGGCGCGAGTTTGGCGGTGCGCAGATCCGCCGCCCAGATGCCCGCCGAGTACGCCGCCACCAGCGCCGCGCCCGCGGTGAGAATCGACGGCTCGAAGCCGCACACCGCGATCGCGACACCGCAGCCGGTCGTGACGCCCAGCACCGCGAGTGGAAAACGCCGGCGCCACAACAGCGCCAGCGACGCCGTGCACGAGAGGCCGAAGACCACCAGCGAGGCCGGTTGGTCGACCACCGGCCCGCGGCCGTCGCCGTGATCGATCAGGCGGCTGGCGTAGGTGGCCAGCGCGCACAGCAGCACCGCGACCATCACGTCGACGGCCCGGCTGTGCCGGCGCGGCCACTGCGACCATTCGGCGGTCATGTGCGCGTCCCTTCTCGTCGTTGAGAACCCTAATCGGCGGGCCGCACCGGGACCGGTAGGCCGCCCCACCCGGGACGGCCCACCTGGTGCGCCGGTCGCTAGGCGCGCGCGTCCTCGAGTTCGCGCACGGGGGCGGCGGGCTCGGCGTGCTTGGTCAGCGCCTCACCCTCCACGTCCACGTTCGGCAGAATGCGGTCCAGCCAGCGCGGCAGCCACCACGCCTTGTCGCCGAGCAGGGCCAGCACGGCCGGGACCAGGGTCATGCGAACCACGAAGGCGTCGAAGAACACCGCGGCCGCCAGGCCCAGACCCATCATCTTGATCATGGGCTCGCCGCCGCCGACGAAGCCGGCGAACACCGCGATCATGATCGCCGCCGCGGCCACCACGACCCGGCCGCTGTGCCGGAATCCGGTGACGATGGCGTCGGTCGCGCTCTCACCGTGCGCGAAGGCTTCCCGCATGCGGGTGACCAGGAAGACCTCGTAGTCCATCGCGAGGCCGAATACCACGCCGATCAGGAAGATCGGCATCATGCTCATGACCGGACCGGTCTGATCCACGCCGATGAGACCGGCCAGCCAGCCCCACTGGAACACCGCGACGATCACGCCGAAGGCCGCGCCGACCGAGAGCAGGAACCCCAGCGCCGCCTTGATCGGCACCGCGATGGAGCGGAACACCAGCATCAGCAGCAGGATCGCGAGTCCGACCACGACCGCCAGGTACGGCAGCAGGGCATCGGCCATCTTCTGCGAGACGTCGATGTTCATGGCGGTCGCGCCGGTGACCAGCACGGTCGCACCCGTCGCGGCCTTGAGATCGCCTGCCTCGCCGCGCAATTCGTGAACGAGGTCCTTGGTTTCGGTGGAGGAGGGACCGGTGGCGGGCACCACGGTGAGCATGGCCGCGTCTCCGGCCTGGTTCGGGATCGGCGGCGTCACCGACACCACGCCCGCGGTCTCGGTCAGCGTGCGCGCGATCTGCTCCAGTGCCCCTTGCGGATTCGCGACGCCCGCGAGATCCACCGCGATGGTGAGCGGGCCGTTGAACCCCGGGCCGAAACCGGCGGCGAGCGCGTCGTAGGCACGGCGCTGCGTGGTTTCGGTGGACTGGGATTCATCGCCCGGCATGCCGAGCTCCAGGCTCTGCACCGGCAGCGCCAGCACGCCCATGCCGACGAGGCCGATCAGCAGTACCGCGACCGGGCGTCGCACGATGAACCGGGCCCAGCGGGTGCCCATGCCGGGCTTGTCCTCGCGCAGCTGAGCGGCGGTCGCGGCGTTAGCCGCGTCCGGGGTCTGTTCGCCTGTCGCCTTGGCGGCCTTGCGGAAAGCGCGCGGCATGACCGCGTTCTGGAAGAAGCCGAGCAGCGCCGGCAGCAGGGTCAGCGCGATGGTGACCGCGACGGCCACGGTGCCCGCGGCGGCCAGGCCCATCTTGGTGAGCGCGGGGATGCCGACGACGGCGAGACCGGCCAGCGCGATGACCACGGTGAGGCCGGCGAAGACCACCGCCGAGCCCGCGGTGCCGACGGCGCGGCCCACCGCTTCCTTGGCGGTGTACCCGTCCGCGCGTTCGGTGCGGTAGCGCGAGACGATGAACAGCGCGTAGTCGATGCCGACGGCCAGGCCCAGCATCATGGCCAGTGTCGTTGTGGTGGTGGACATTCCGATCGCCACGATGGCGGCGATGCCGACGCCGATGCCGATCAGCGCGGTCAGCAGCGGGAGTCCGGCGGCGGCGAACGCGCCGAAGGTGATCATCAGGACGATGGCGGCGATGGCCACGCCGACGAGTTCGGTGGCCGCGCCCATCTCGGGTTCGGGCATCAGCGCGGTGCCGCCGATCTCCACGGTGACGCCCGCGGCCTTGCCGGCCTCGATGGTGTCCGTCAGCGCTGTTTTGGTGGCGTCGGTGAGCTGATCACTGGTTTCGCCGTAGCTCACGGTGGCGTAGGCGGTCGTGCCGTTGGCGCTCACCGCGCCGGCCTGGAACGGGTCGAGTACGCCCTTCACCTGCGTACCGCCCGCCACCGAGCCGATGACCTGCTCGACCGCGGCTTGATTGCGCGGCGAGTCGATCCGCTGCCCTTCGGGGGCTACGAAGACGATACGCGCTTGTGCCCCATCGGATTTGGTGCCCGGGAAGCGCTCCTCGAGCAGGTCGAACGCCTGCTGGGATTCGGTACCGGGAATGGAGAAGGTGTCCGGCGGCGGTGTGGGCGCGGCGGCGGCCCCGACCACCAGCGCGCCCATGATCCCCACCCAGAGCAGAGCGACGAGTCGCCGCTTCTCGAACGCGATCCGGCCGAGCCGGTACAGGAGTTTCGCCATGCGATCATGCTCGTCCGGGGCCTTCGTAGTCGGCATCGTGCGAGCGGAGGCCGTCGCGCGTACTGCAACGGCAGTACGCGCGGGAGCTTTCTACGTGATCGGCACGATCAGTCCTCGGAACCCTCGTCCAGATCGACCGTGATCTTGTCCCGGTCGGCCCATTCCAGCAGGGGTGCGAGGTCGAAGACCGCGTCGTCGATGCCCGCGTGCAGGTCGCCGAGGTCGGCGTAGCGGGGCGGGACGGTCGTCATGGTGAAGTCGGTCGGGTGTATGTCCGGGATCTCGTCCCAGCGGATGGGGGTGGAGACCGTGGCCTCCGGAACCCCGCGCACCGAGTACGCGGCGGCGATGGTGTGATCCCGCGCATTCTGGTTGTAGTCCACGAACAGCTGCGCGGGGTCGCGGTCCTTACGCCACCACGCGGTGGTGACGTCTTTCGGCGCGCGCCGCTCCACCTCGCGGGCGAAGGCCAGTGCGGCCCGCCGCACGTCCTGGAATCCGAGTTCGGGCACGGTCCGCACATACACGTGCAACCCTTTGCCGCCCGAGGTCTTGGGCCACCCCACGGCCCCCAGCTCGTCGAGCACCTCGTGCACGACCCCCGCGACCCGCTGCACCCTCGACCACGGACAGTCCGGCATGGGGTCGAGGTCGATCCGCCACTCGTCCGGCATCTCGGTGTCGGCCCGCCGAGAGTTCCACGGATGAAACTCGACCGTGGACATCTGCACGGCCCAGATGACGTCCGCAAGCTTCTCGACACACAACTCGTCCGCGGTCCGCCCGTACCGCGGAAAGTAGAGCTGCACGGTAGGAATCCACTCCGGCGCTCCGGCCGGCACCCGCTTCTGATGCACCTTCCCACCCGGCAGCCCCTTGGGGAACCGATGCAACATGCAGGGCCGCTCCCGCAGAGCGTTGACGATCCCGTCCCCCACGCTCAGGTAGTACTGCACCAGGTCCAGCTTGGTGGCCCCGGTCGCGGGGAAATACACCCGGTCCGGGTTCGACACCCGCACCGTGAAGTCCCCGACCGCCACCTCCACCGCGGGCGAACCAGACTTACCGGCCATCCCCCGACCCTAACGGCCGAACCGGACACTCGCCCTCGAACTCCCCCGCGTTTCGACGGCTTCCGGCCGGACGGCCGCCTTCACCCGAGGCGCGCTTCGACCGCCCGGCGGATCAGTGCCCGGGCGGCCTCACCCGTCACCGCCTGGCTCGCCAGCACGTCGAACGCCCGCCCGTACTGGGCGATCTCCCGGGGCTGGGTGATCGTCAGCTCGGCCGTCACGGTCTCGACCATGACCCGCGTGTTGTCGAAGATGAGGAAGTTCGTCATCGACACCCGGTAGGGCGATTCGGCCGGGACGATGCCGAGGACGACCCTGGGCATGCCGAGAACGGCCAGTAGCCGATCGAGCTGACCGATCATCGTCTGATCACTGCCCACCGACGTGCGCAATGCCTGCTCCGCGATGACGAAGTGGAACCGATGGTCGCGCCGGTACAGAATCTGCTGGCGTTCCATGCGTTTGGATACGCCTTCATCGACATCGTCCGGCACCCGCTGGAAGTCGACGACGCTGCGCAGGACGCCCTCGGCGTACTCCGCGGTCTGGAGCAGACCGGGCACCAGGAAGGGGTGATAGACCCGCATCACCTCGGTGTCGGCTTCCAGCTTGATCGAGAGCTGTTGCCGCCGTGTGGTTCCGGTCCCGAGCACCCGCCGCCATTCGAGCCACGCGGCCTCGAGATTCCGCAGGGTCGCTATCAGGTCGGGGATCTGCGCCTCGGAGCCGGTGTGCACACACCACGCGCGGACGTCGGCGTCGGTGGGCTTGGTCCTGCCGTATTCGATCTTCGAGATCTTCGTCTGATGCCAGCCGGCCCGGCGGGCGAGATCGCTGCCCGTCATCCCGGCATCGAGGCGAAGCTCCCGAAGGCGTGCCCCGAGAGCCTCCCTCGCCTGGTCGATCGAGCCGGTCACGAGTCCTCGTACCGCGGCAACGGAGTCGCCATTGCCCACACCCGCTCTTTCACGCCCCGGACGTATTCGACGATCCGCGGATCGGTGGTGACCGCCGCGCCGAGCCATCGCCCGTTCTCCTCGGGCTCGAACACCGTGAACGCCACGACGGAATCGTCGAAGAGCCACCAGTCGTCGCGGGTCAACTGCTCCGCGTCGATCAGCTCGCGCGAGAGGTAGCGCACCTGTTCGCCCGCCGCCATGTTCAGGCGGGCGACATGTCTCGCGTAGCGGGTGTAGTCATTGTGCGGATTCGACACGACCCGCGCACGATTGATCGCAACCCCACGACTCACGGTGTCGCGAACCAGCTTCAACCACGGTTGAAACCACTCGTAGTCCTCCGCCTCGCCGGCCAGGAACCGAAGGAGTGGACCGTAGTCCGCCGAGTAATAATCATCGCGCACTTCGAGGTGAAAGGCTTCACGTTTCGCCGCACGAAACAGGTCATCGAAAGCCTCACCCTGCACTAGCAGCATCGCCGTAGAACGTCCTCTCCGCCTTGGGCACCTCGATGGCCGTCTCGTTGGGGTAGATATCCATTTGCGCGAGCGCTTCGCAATCGGTCACCGGAATTCCGGAGAGCGCGAAAGTCCCTCTGCCCGTGTCGATCATCGCCGAGTCGATGTACGTATCGGGATGAATGAATCCCAGCAGCCGCTGCGGGATCTCGATCGTTCCGGCCGTCTCGGTCTTCCAGCCCTGAACGACATAGGTCGCCCGGTCGGTGTCGTACATGGTCGGGCACCCGCCACCCTCAGAGTCGCCCCTACCGAGAAAATGAACCCGCATGATCAGTCTCCAATCGGATCTAATGCACGGTCATGCTCGAACCTCTCAATGATCCTCCAGCAGAGACCAAATGGAAGAGCGATGACAATGCCCGAGCATCTTCGAGCATGATTCTGGCTCGCGACCGGGGCTGCTCTCTAGCGTCGGAGCCGAGGCTTCGGCGCGATGGATTCATCCGCGTCGAACTTCCCACACACGGCTGGTGACCCGAGGGGCGCGATGGCGAGGACTACCCGGCTTGTCGAGTTCCCGGGCGGCGTGCTCGAACTCGATTCCTATGGGACGCCCGATGACGACTATCCCGGCGATCGCGAGGACAGATCCGAAATGCGATACAGGCCAACATGTCTCGGCTATCTTCGGACAGATATTTCCGGCATGTCCCAGCTGTGGGACGAAGGGCAGATTCGAAAACTCGCCGCCGGCCTCGGCTACGACTTCGCCCTGATGGTGCTGTTCGATCCGACCTCCGGCCGCCCGCCGCTGGCCAGGCTCAAAGCCCAGGCCACACGCTTGGACGCCCGGGCCGTGATCGTTCCCGGTCCCGAGCATTTCACCGGCTGCCGAGTGCCCGAGTCGCTGATGCGGCAACTGGACGTGATCACGGTCCACCCGGAGCAGACCTATTCCCGATACCCCGGCTGGGACCGGCGCCGGGCATGAACGCGAACCGGCTGCGACCGAAGACTTTCGGTCGCAGCCGGATTCGGGAGTGCGGAACTACGAGCCGAACGAACCCGTGCTGGGCTTCGGGGGCTCGGGATCGGTGGGCTGCTCGGCGACGGTGACCGTCTTGGTCGTCGTCGAGCCCGCCACGCCTTCGCGGCCGGAGAAGGTCGCGCCGATCGTGTAGGAGCCGGCCGCGCCGGGGGTCCAGACGATCGTGGCCTTGCCGTTCGCGTTGACCGGGATGTCACCCAGGACGTTGTCGCCCGCCTTGAACTGCACGGTGCCGCCGGCCGCGGCCGGGTTGACGGTCGCCTCCAGGGTCACGGCCACGCCGACCTTGGCGCCGGAGACGTCGGCCAGGGCGGTGGTCGAGAGCGCATCGCTGGAAACCGTGATGCTCGGGCCCTTGCCCTGGTAGATGCCGTCGCCCAGGGAGCCGCCGTAGTGCATGGAGGTCGGCAGCGGGGTGTCGCGGGCGCAGTTGACGCCCACCTTGTACTGCACCTCGAAGGTCTGCGACTTCGGGTTGATGTTCGGGTACACCGGGTACTTGGTGATGCCGAACTCCGCGCGCACCCAATCCGAGGACGAGGTGTCCAGCGAGACCTGGTCGCCGCCCATCTTGGCCGAGCCCGCGACGGGGGTCAGGCAGGCGGGCTTGAGATCCTTGACGTTGTAGATGTACTCGACCGGAATGCCGGTCCGCTCCCACTTCGTCGTGACGGTCACGATGTCGCCGACCTTGGGGGTCGTGTTCGACACCGTGCGGGTGAACTTGCTGTTCCCGTCTTCCCAGGTGATCGATCCCGGCGCAGCCGAAGCCGCCGGCATCATCGCGGCCGCGAAACCGGCCGCGACCGCGAACGCGGCCAACGAGCCTGCCGCTCGCTGCGTTCCTCTATCCACCATCTTTGCCTCCACGTACAGCCGGGTGCCCTTCGATGTCGTCACCGAGGCGCTGATTCACCCGAACTGGCGAGCAGTAGATCACGCCGGGACACCCCGGCGGACGAGAATCCGAAATGAATGTAAGTCAGATGTCCAGGTAGTCGAACCTGAAACAGGTTCTCGCCGGACAATACAGCCCTGAACAGGCAGGCAGCCCATTTTGAAGATCAAGATGAAATTTGCCGAACGAGCGCCTGACCCACGTGCCGACACCAGCCCGCGTCCCAGTCACCGAGACCGGTGGCACAGGAATCGGGGTCTGCTGACACTCCCCGCCATCGCCCTAGCATCGACCCACTGCCGGGGGCGAAGGGACGGGCCGCGATGGGAATGCTCGCACGACCCAGATCACTGGCCGAACTGGGCGGATTCACCACGGGGGCAGGACATTCGACGCCGATCCCGGCCCGTGCCCTCGGCGATGCGGTGCTGGATGCCGCCGTGGCGCCCGGCGGCCGGCGACCCGCCGGTCTCGACTCCGTGCTGCTCACCGGCGCCAGCGGGTTCCTCGGCGCATATCTGGTGCACGAGCTGGCATTTCGGCTCGGGGTCCGGGTGCTGTGCCTGGTGCGGGCCACGGACCGGGGCGCGGCGCGCGCGCGAATCGCGGTGGCGTTGCGCCGATACGGCCTGTGGAGCCCCGCCCTCATGCGGCGCGTGATCGCCGTGCCCGGGGACCTCGGCGCGCCGCGCTTCGGCCTCACGAGCGCCGACTACGAGCGGCTGGCCACGACAGCCGACGCGATCGTGCACAACGGCGCGCGCGTCAATCACGCCGAATCCTATGAGCGCCTGCGCGTTCCCAATGTGCTCGGCACGGTGTCGGTGCTGCGGCTGGCCTGCCATCGCGGCGCGATCCCAGTGCACCTCGTATCCTCCACCTCGGTCGCGGCCCGGCCGCACGGCCCGGTTCCGGAACGGGTGCCCGAGCGACCGGGTGACGCGAGCGGGTACGTGGTCGGCAAATGGGTCGGCGAGATGCTGATGACCCAGGCGGCCGCACGCGGGCTGCCGGTGCTCATCCATCGGCCCGATCGGGTGTGCGGACCCGCGGACACCGGCGCGACCGGTACGGATGACGCCTTCTGGACGGTGATTCGGGCGATCGCCCGGCTGGGCATGGCGCCACCCGCGCCGCCCGAACCCCTGAGCCTGGTGCCCGCGGACTACGTCGCCGGCGCGATCGCGTACGCGGTGGCGCGCCCACCGGCACAACACCGGCACGCGCCGGTCCACCACCTGGTGAACCACACTTCCATACCGGTCGGCACGGTGCTGGATCGACTGCGCGCCACCGGCATTCCCGTGCGATCCGCCACGGTCCCGCAGTTCCTCACGGCGCTGTCCGAGGCCGCCCGAACCGACCTGGGAATGGCCCGCGCGCTGATCATCAGTTCGCTGAGCGGCCCCGGGCCGTGCCGCTGGGATGACACCAATGCCCGCCGCGCGCTGGTCCGGTCCGGCATCTCGTGCCCGCCCATGAGCTGCGATCTGATCGATCGGCATCTGGAACACCTGATCGAGACCGGGTTCCTGCCGCAACCTGTCAAGGTGCCCGGACAACTCGGCTGACAGCTTCGAAACGCTCTGCCGGACCTCGGAACTGCTGTTCTGTCGCGGTAACCAGACCGATCAACCCGTAACCGCCCCCGAATTAGCATGCAAGGGGCCTGGACAGGTCTCTTGCGCTTGCATCAATTGGTGATAGCTTTTTTCTATGGTCGGGGCCATGGCGAGCGTCGGAAACACCTAGAGGAAGTACCGTGTCCAGAGCTGGAAATACAATCGTCGCAAGGGTTTGCGGAGTAATCATCGGAACCCTGGCGTGCCTGCTGGGTGTGACCCCGGCCCACGCCGACCCGGCGCCCGGCCCGGCACTGGTCGGCGACACACTGTATTTCGCGCTCGGCAACTGGAACTGCTCGATTCGCGGGGACGGCGTCCTGGGCTGCGACCTCGACGTCCCGGCCGCCAGTATGAATGTTCTCGTTGCCGGCATGCAGATCTCGCTACCGAATGTGCCCGCGATCATCATCGATTCGTCGGGCTGGCCCGCGCATCCGGAGTGGAACTCCAACGGCAGCCATACGCTGCCCGGCGGAAACCCGGCCCTGCCGCGGTTGAATCAGGTCAGTTATCACGACCCGCAGTTCTCCGTCACCCACGCGGGCGCCACCTGCCAGCTCACCTTCAACGGCGCGGCGGTGTGCACTTCCCTCGGGCGTGGGTTCGGTCAATGGGGACCAGTGCCGCACGGCTACTGATCCCCATGAATCACCGTCTACCGGTACCAGACGCCGGAATCCCAGGCGCCGTAGTTCCAGACGTTGAAATCGTAACGCTGATGCGCGCCTCCGAAGAGGTACCCCCACCAACCAGCGGAGGTGTCGCAGATCTGATCGTCGCGATTGCAGACGGTCAGCACCGGGAAACCACCGAACCAATCATCGACGCCCGCAAGGGGATAGCCGATGATGCCACTGCCGGGGGTCGAGGCCAGCCCGCCCCAGCCGGGGCCGCCGCGCCGCTTGGGATCGGCCAGCAGAATGGCGTTGGCATTGTCCACACCCTGATTCGCGGTGACCCACGCGTGCACCAGGCCCGCGCCCTCGCTGTGCCCGATAAGGCGGATGTGGTCTCCCGGGCATTGGTTGCGATGCTGCCAGAAGAGCCGGTTGATTTCGTTCAGGCCCGACATCGGGTCCAACGAGTTGTAACCGACGGGCTGATTAACAAATGGGATGAACGTCGACGACGTATTGTCGCCGAGTCCGCCGACACCGATTGCCCAATCGCCAACGCAGACATCGGCCTTGGCTTCGGCACCGGACACAGCGGTCACGGACAGGAGCAGGGCCAGCAGTAATGCGGCGAAGAGCGCCGTTGCTCTACGCATGGTGGTACTTCTTAACTTTTAGATCCTCCGGGACTCGCCCGGCTCCAGCTGGATGTACCCAGAAATTGCTGGCGCTCAATCCTGTCGGCGAAACAGTTACATCGGCGGCGTTTTCCTAGTCCGTAACGCAATGTCGGAGACCAACATCCGGACGCGGCGGCGGGCGGCCGGATAATCACCCGCCGAGGCGTCCGGAAAGCGGTCACGAAAGCATGGACCCGCGCCCGAAAACCGTGTAGCCGAGGATTCGCGTCACTCGGCCGCGTTCAGCACCGCCGCAACGGCTTCGATCATGAGGCCGGTGGCGCGCCCGAGCACCGCACCGAGCGGTTCGGTGAAATCGGTGGCGGCCCAATGATCGACGGCGGCGAGGTAGCCCCACGCGGCCTGCGCGGCGGCGTAGCGGATCGCGAGGTCGTTGTCGTCGCGGCCGAGGCGATGCGCGAGCAGCGCGCGGACGTGCCGTTCGAGGGCATGGATCTGCAGCAGCTCGCCGGTGCGAACCTCGGGTTCGGAGGTCATCAACCGCACCCGGCGGACGATGCGCTGTTCCTCGCCCGGATCGACGAGCGCCGCGATGACGGCCGGGGCCAGCGCGGCCACCTCGGCCAGCAGTTCGGCCGGTGTGAGCACCCGGGTGTCGGCGGTCAGCAGGGTCAGGGCCTGTGCGTCCACGTGATCCCAGACGACGAGCTGTTCCTTGGTTCCGAAGTAGCGGTAGATCGTGCTCGCGGAGATGCCCGCGGCGGCCGCGACCTGTTCGACCGAAGCCTTGCGGTACCCATCGGATTCGAAGAGCCCGAGCGCGATTTCCTGGATCTCCAGCATGGCCCGCGTCTTCCGGCGTTCGAGAAGGCTGGGCTGCTGCGGCGGGCGGGCGGAAGCAGGCACCAGAGCACGATACGCGAGCGCGGGCGCCGTCCGGGCAAGCCCTTGCGGGACTTTCCGAGCATCGCTAGTCTTTGCAAGTCACTTGCACTCGGCCAGTGGCATTCACACAGTCCGCGACAGCATCGCGAAGGGGCGGGGGCCTGATGGGCACGAACACGACACTCGGCGAGACCGAAACCGACGACGTCACAACACGAATGGAACGACACGACCTGGTGGTCGACGGCCGACGAGTCGCCTACACGCTGGCCGGAAGCGGCCCGGACCTCTGCGTACTCGTCCACGGCCTGGGCGGCTGCCGCAGACACTGGGCGCCGACGATTCCGGCCCTGGCCCGAACCCGCCGCGTGATCGCGGTCGACCTCCCCGGCTTCGGCGATTCCGAGCGGCCGCGCTCCCCGGCCATCGCCAACGCGGTGGCCGTCATCGAGGCCTTGCGAATCACCCACGACGCCAACCACATCGACATCGCCGGCCATTCCATGGGCACCCTCGTGGCCTGCGAGGCCGCCACCCGAAATCCCCGCACGATCAACCGCGTGGTCCTCGCGTGCGGCCCGATCACCTCGGTCCTGTCCCTGTTCGAAGCACCCCTGGCCACACTCCGCCGCGACCCGAAACTGGCGAACTTCCTGATAGAGGCCGCCACCGCGGGCCTCCCCCTCCCACCCCCGCTCCAATCACTGATAGCCCGCACCCCCTGGGCCCGCCACCTGGCCCTGGCCCCCTACGTCCCCCACCCCGCGGAGATCCCGAAAACCACCGTCGAACACTTCCTCTCCGGCGCAGGAGCTCCCGGCACCCTGGCCACCCTCCGCCAGGGCTTCGGCTACGACTTCACCCCCGCCCTGACCCTCCCCCACCCCACCCTCCTGATCGGCGGCGCCCAGGACCGCATAGCCCCACCCCCCGACCTGCACGCCTTCGCCGCCGCCGCCCCAACCCTCCGTACGGTACGAATCCTCCCCCGCACCGGCCACCTCCCGATGCTCGAACGCCCCACGGAGTTCAACACCCTCGTCGATCAGTTCCTCTCCCCCACACCCCACTGACCCTGCGTCCCAGCACAATACGACGGCCCATCGGAAGGAATGCAGATGCGATCCGCGAACCACGATCGAGCACGCACCGCACTGGTCACGGGAGCCGGCAGCGGGATAGGAGCCTCGTTCGCTCACGCCCTCGCCCGACAGGGCCGGCACGTCATCGCCGTCGGCCGGAACCGCGCCCGGCTCGAAGCCCTGGCCCGAGAGATCGACGCCGAGGTACTGGTCGCCGATCTGCTCGACGAACACGACCTGGGTGTCGTCGAACAGCGAGTCCGGGACGGCGTGGACATACTGGTCAACAACGCCGGCTACACCACCTACGGATCGTTCCCCGAACTCGAGGTGGAACACGAACTCGGTCAACTGATCCTGCACGCCGCGGTGCCGCTGCGGTTGTGCCATGCCGCCGCCGGGTCGATGCCGTCCGGCGGGCGGATCATCAATATCGCGTCCCTGGCCGGAATCGCGGCCGCGCCCCGCCTGGCCGCCTACGGCGCGAGCAAAGCCGCGTTGATCTCGCTGAGCGAATCACTCCACCACGAGCTACGACCAGCGGGGATCACCGTCACCTGCGTGTGCGCCGGGTATACCCGGACCGAGCTGCAGGCCCGTGCCGGAGTCGACGCCTCGGCACTCCCTCGATCCCTGTGGCACGAACCGGAGTTCGTGGCCGAACAGGCGCTGCGGGCCAGCGACCGTGGGCGGGCCCTGGTCTATCCCGGACGCCTCACCGCACTCACGGGGGCGTTGATGCGCCATCTTCCGCGTTCACTCGCACGGCAGGCGGCGGCCCGGACGTACGCCATGGTGACGCCTCTCGACTCCGGGGCACACGCGGCGAGCTGAAAAGCTCTCAGCCCCCATTGAATTCGCGTCCGAGCCCACAGCACCACGCTCGTTCCGGAACGGGTCTCCGACCGTGTCGGCGTCAGGTCGCGGCGAGGAGCCGGGAAAACGGCGGTGGCCCCCTCCGGGGAGGGGGCCACCGTCGTACTACTTCTTCCGACGTCCGAAGGGGCCGTGGTCATTCGGACCCCGCAACCGTCGGACATCGTCGCGGGGCGGTCAATTCAGGCCCGCGACATCCTGGGCGATCGCGGCGAGGCGGTTCTCGGCGGCCGCGACCACGCCGTGGCGGTTCTTGTTCGCCTCCTCGTATGCCAGGACGGCGCGGATGTCGGAGGGCTCGGTCAGCTCCTTGAGCTTGGCCGACGCCTGGGTGACATTCAGCTCGTCGAAGCGGCGGATGGGGAGCTCGGTGGGGTGCAGGACACCGGTCGCGGTACGGGCCGCGTGCACCGAATCGGCCGCGCGCGTCTCGCCCTCGCGGCGGGTCACCTCCTCGACGCTCTCGAGCACCGCGTCGCGCGACGCCCCGAGCGACTTCACCGCCACGTCGCCGACGTGCGCGCCGCGGGACAGCAGCTCGTTCAGGGCGGGCGGGGCCGAGCGGAACGCGTCCAGGGTGCGGTCGATGCCGCGCGTGGACCAGGTCACCGGGAGGTTCGCCAGTTTGACCGCGGTGCCGGTGACGGCTTGGAAGGGGGTGCGGCGCAACGCCGCCGGACCGCCCAGTGCCTCCTCCGCCAGCACCGTGCCGAGCCAACTCACGGTCGCCGAATGCGCCTTGATCAGGCGATCGGCCAGCGCGACCACCTGCGGCTCGCGCGCGTTGGTCGCCAGCGCCTTGATGTAGCGGGCGCGGTCGAGCAGCTGATGCTCGAGCGCGAGATCGCCGAGCAGCGCCTCATCGAACGGCTGGGCCTGTTCCCGCAGCGTCTTCACCACGGCCGTGGCCTTGCCGAGGAAGGGTCCGATGACCTCCGGCACCCCACCCAGTTCACGCTCGGCCGACCCGATCGCCTCGGCCCGAGCACGGGCGTTGGCCGCGTTGGTCGCCAGCTCCTCGCGTACCGCTTCCGTGCGCGCCTGCCCGGTCCGGGTCTCGGCGATCTGGATCTCGGTATTGGTCAGAGCACGTACCGAACGCAACTGCGCCCGCAACAGAGAGGTGTCACGTGTATTCATCAGGTTTCGCTCTCCTTCGACGGTATTTTTCGGATCGGCGCATTTGCGCCTTCCTCAGACATACCCCGCACCGTCGCTCATAACAGTGCGCCGCAAGCGATTTGATTCACGCCGAGTGCGGCGGACCACAAATTCCTCCGTCGCGCGCAGCGCAATTCACAAGCCGTCCAACCCTTTCCGAGCGGACGGGCTCAGACCGCAGGCTCCTGCTGCGTGGTGCAGTGGATACCGCCCCCACCGGCGGCGATGCCATCGATGGCGATCTGCACGATCTGCCGGTCCGGGAACAGCCGTTGCAAGGTCGCGAAGGCCGCCGAATCCGCCTCGGGATCACCGAATTGCGGCGCGATGACCGCACCGTTGCACACGTAGAAATTGATATATCCGGCCGCGAAGTCCTCGCAGTCGTACTGCGGGCGAACTCGCGAGGGACCCTGAATCACCTCGACCCGCAATTTTCTTCCGCGCGCGTCGGTCTCGGCGTGCAGGATCTCCAGATGCGCTCGGGTGACCTGGTAGTCGAAGGAATTCGGGTCGTTGTCCAGGCCCGCCACGACCACGCCCGGCCCGGCGAAGCGCGCGTAGAAATCGGTGTGCCCGTCGGTGATGTCGTAGCCCGCGATACCGGGCAGCCAGATGATCTTCTCCAGCCCCAGCAGGTAGCGCAGCTCGGCCTCGACGTCACCCTTGCGCCAGCCCCGATTGCGATTGCCGTTCAGCACACAGCTTTCGGTGATGATGGCGGTGCCCTGGCCGTCGACCTCGATACCGCCGCCCTCGAGCACCAGATCGGTCTCGAGCCGCTCCACACCCGCGTGCGCGGTGACGAGCTCGGCGACCTTGCGATCGCGGCGGTGCTGCTGTTTACCGCCCCAGCCGTTGAAGTTGAAATCGATTCCGGCCCGGCCTTTTTCGCCGGTGATGAAGACCGGCCCGGTGTCCCGCATCCAGAGGTCGTCCGGCGGCGCGGGGACCAGTTCGACGTTCGCGCCGCCGATCAGCTCCCGGGCGATATGCAGCTCATCGGGCCGGACCAGCATCGACACCGGCTCGAAGCGCGCGATCGTGGTGGCGATGGTGGCCAGATCGTGGCGCACCTGCGCGAGCAGATGCCGTCCCCACACGTCCTTGCTCGCGCCGAACGCCATCCAGGTGCGCCGGTGCGGGTCGGCTTCGTCGGGCATGATCCAGCGCCGCCCGTCGTCCTCGGCGTCGCCGGGGTCGCCCAGCAGCAGCGCGCCGAGCGCCTCACCCATTCGCGCGAATCTGCTCTCACCCATGCCGCCGTACTCCTGACCGGTTGTCGATCCGCCGCCTGCGCGACGGGTGGCCGCGCCGTGCGACCCGAGGTTCACGATAGTTCTGACTGAATTTTCAGTCCAGCTAGTGAGGTGGCTTTCACAGTGCTTTCATCTGCGTGAACACAGCTACCGACAATCCAGCTCAAACCCCGCAGAACAGCCATGCGCTACGATCCTGACTAGATTTTCAGTTCATTTGCGGAACACGACCGAATCCCCAGCGCCCGGACAGGCTCGCTCGGTCGACAGGAGAACCCCCGTGGAAGCAAGTACGTTCGGCCACTACGACCTGCACGAACTCATCGGCGAAGGCGGGATGGGCCGGGTCTACCGGGCCTACGACACGACTACCGACCGTTTCGTGGCCCTGAAGGTGCTGCACGAGCACACCGCCGCCGATCCCGCCTTTCGCGAGCGCTTCCGCCGCGAGGCGCACGCGGCCGCCCGCCTGCGCGAACCGCACGTGGTTCCGATCCATCGCTACGGGGAGATCGAGGGCCGGCTGTACCTCGACATGCGCCTGATCGAGGGCACCGATCTGCAGACGCTGCTGGCCCGGCACGGCCCGCTCGACCCGGAAGCGGCGGTCGCCGCCATCGATCAGATCGCCGCGGCCCTGGACGCCGCGCACGCCGCGGGGCTGGTGCACCGCGACATCAAGCCCGCGAACGTCCTGGTGGGCGATCGAAACTTCGTGTACCTCATCGATTTCGGGATCGCGCGCGCCGAAGGCGAGCCGCCGCTGACCACCTCGGGCTCGGCGATCGGAACCTTCGCGTACATGGCCCCCGAGCAGTTCAGCACCGGCCACGCCAGTGCGCAGTCCGACGTCTACGCACTCGCCTGCGTCCTGCACGAAGCGCTGACCGGCGCGCGGCCCTTCCCCGGCGACAGTCTCGAGCAGCAGGTCTCCGGACATCTGATGACCCCCGCGCCGCGCCCGAGCCGGCTGCGGCCGGGCCTGCCGCCGGGTCTCGACGCGGCCATCATCCGCGCGATGTCCAAGCACCCCGAGGACCGGTACGCGAGCGCGGGCGAATTCGCCGCGGCCGCACGCCGGGCGCTGCACGTTCCCGGACGCCGCATCAACCGGGCCGCGCAGGCGATCACGGCTCCCGCGGCGCGCATCCTCCCGCCCGCGGCGGTGGAGTACCGATCCGCCGACGCGGCATATCGATCGGCTCGCACCGCGGTCGCGCCCCCAGCACCCGTCGCGACGGCCCCGCCGCCCGTCATCGCCCCGCCGTATCCGACACCGTTGCCGCACAACACCTTTGCGCCCACACCGCCGAAGACCCGGCGCAAGGGCGTGCTGTGGGCGACTGCCGCGCTGCTCACGATCGCCGCCGTCATCGGCGCGGTCTACCTGTTCACCGAACCCATCCCCGAATCCGATCCGGCCGTGGTCGACGGCACGACGTCCGAATACCGCGACACCGAGCCCTATCCCTCGGATTCCTAC
Organism: Nocardia sp. NPDC057668; assembly: GCF_042799795.1. NCBI lineage: Bacteria > Bacillati > Actinomycetota > Actinomycetes > Mycobacteriales > Nocardiaceae > Nocardia > Nocardia sp. NPDC057668. The sequence continues at coordinate 1,180,518 of NZ_JBHVIC010000001.1, forward strand.
TACCGCTGATCTCCGCCGATCCCCCATCACCCGACACATCAGGAGTAAGAACATGCAGAGACGCCGATTCGTACAGACCGGAATCACCGTGGTCAGCGGCCTGATCATGGCAAACCAGCAGGGCATCCTCCCGCGCTCGCCGTTCGGCGGCAGCGGCAGCGCAGCCGAATCGACTTGGCGCATGCCGGAGGAGGGCGAGCCGCATCGGCGCACCTGGATGGCCTTCGGCGCGACCGCCGAGAACTACGACGACGTCCTGCCCGAGGCACGGCGCAATCTCGCCACCATCGCGCGGACGATCGCCGCCTTCGAACCGGTGTCCATGCTGGTGCGCCCGGCCGAACTCACGATCGCGCGCGAGCTGATCGGCGACGCGAACGTCGAACTGGTGCCGGCGGAGATCGACGATCTGTGGATGCGCGACACCGGCCCGGTCTTCGTCTCCGACGGCGGTCGCCGGGCCGGGGTCGACTTCAACTTCAACGGCTGGGGCGGCAAGCAGGAGCACGGTTTCGACGCCGCGGTAGCCGAGATCGTCACCCGCGCGGCCGGTGTGGAGCGTGTGCGCACCGACCTCGTGCTCGAGGGCGGCGGCATCGAGGTCGACGGCGAGGGCACCGCCGTCATCACCGAGAGCTGCGTCCTGAACGCCAATCGCAATCCCGGCTGGAGCAAATCCGATGTCGAGGCCGAACTCGACCGGCTCCTGGGCCTGCGGAAGATCATCTGGCTGCCCGGCATCGCGGGCCGGGACATCACCGACGGGCACACCGACTTCTACGCGCGCTTCGTGCGTCCCGGCGTCGTCGTTGCGGCACTGGACACCAACCCCGAGTCCTACGACCACGAGGTCACCAAGCGCCACCTGGAGATTCTTAAGACAGCGACCGACGCGCACGGCCGCACCGTGCAGGTCGAGGTCATCAAGGCGCCCACCCGCGTTCGCCCCGAGTACAAGTCGGCCGACTTCGCGGCGGGATACATCAACTTCTACGTCTGCAACGGCGCGGTCATCGCACCGGAATTCGGTGACGCGGAAGCGGATTCGGCCGCGTTCGCGATCCTGGCCCGCCTGTTCCCGAACCGGCGGATCGTGCAGATCGACATCGATGCCATCGCCTGGGGCGGCGGCGGCATCCACTGCACGACCCAGCAGGAACCCGCCTGATCGAAGCGCGCCTCAGACGCGGCCGAGTTCGGCGACGATCGCCCCGGACAGCAACTCGCGCGCCCGTTCCACCGTGAGCGAGCCGCTCAGCCACCGTTCGCTCAGTCCCTCGACGAGCGTGGTGAGCCGGGCGGCCGCCGCGGCGGGATTCACCTCGCGCAACGCCAGCCCGGATTCCCGCGCTCGCTCGATGAGGGCGGCGACGTCGTCGACCCATTCCTGGGTGCCGGCCCGCAATTGCTCGCGCAGTTCGTCGTTGAACACCGCGCTGGCCCGCAGCTCACCCCAGGCGATGCTGTTGTCCCGGACCTCGGGCACGTCCTGTATCTCGAGCAGCAGCATCTCCTCCAGCGCCGCACGCGGGTTGGCCTGGGCAAACGCGCTCTCGGTGTACCGGGCGGCCTTACCGCTGACGAACTGCAGCGCGTGCTGCAGCACCCCCGCCCGATCCTTGAAGTGGTAATAGATCAGCGCGGTGGACACCCCGGCCTCGGCCGCGAGCTTCTCCACGCGCAATCCCCGCACCCCGTCGTGGGCGATGACCCGAACGGCGGCTTCCAATATCTGCGTTTGGCGGTCGGACACGAATTGTCAGCTTACGGACCGGTACCCGGCAAGCGGGTAGGCGGCTCGGACGTCGAGTCCCTCCACCTCTCGACGTTCGATCCTGACCCACCGGTTTTCATCGGGTATGTGTAGGCTTACCAAAGTTGGAGGTGAGGATTCCGGTTCGGAAGCAGTGGGGTCGTACGCGCGCGCGTGCGACGCCGGGCGGAGGGGTCGACTCGCCGCACACCGATCGGAGGACAGGCGAGAATGGCGCGCAGAGGTTTTCAGGGGGCGGTGCTGACCGCCTTCGGCGTTCAGTACCACACCGCCACGGTGCTCGAAATAGAACAGACCACACCGCGATACCTGCGGGTCTGGCTGACCGCACCCTCGCTCTTCGACGAGATCACGATGGAGCCGACCGCCTGGCTGCGGATCTGGTTCCCGGATCCCGAGGGCTCGGAGTCGGAGTTCCAGCGCGGCTACACCATCGCCGAAGCCGATCTCGACAACGGGCGCTTCGCGATCGACTTCGTGCTGCACGAGCCGGCCGGACCGGCCTCGGCGTGGGCGGGCCGGGTCAAGGGCGGGGAGACCATCGAGGTCACCTCGTTCGGCTCCAAGGGCTTCCCCATCACCCCGGACGATCTGCCCGCCGGATACCTGCTGATCGGCGACTCCGCCTCGATCCCGGCGATCAATTCCATCCTGGCCGCGGTGCCGCCGCACGTGGCAGTCGAGGTCTACCTCGAACAGCATCACGATGACGATCTGCTGATCCCGCTCACCGAGCATCCCCTGGCGCGCGTGCACTGGGTGCCGCGCACCTCCGAGGCCTCCTTCGCCGCCGCGCTCGAAGCGCGCGACTGGTCCAACTGGTACGCGTGGGCGGGCCCGGAATCCAAGTCGCTCAAGCTCATTCGCGCGCGGCTCAAGGACGATTTCGGCTTCCCCAAGACCGATGTCTACGCCCAGGCGTACTGGGTGCACGGCCGCGCCATGGGCAAGGAGCGCGACGGCGCCGAGAAACAAGCCGCGCACGACGCGAACGGCGCGTCCGCAGCGGTCGTCGAGGAGGCCGTGGCGGCGACGCCCGCCCCGGCCGTCGCCGCCGCCACCGCGGCCCCCGCGCCCGCCACCCCCGGCCGCTGGCGTTCGCAGGCGGGCAGCCGACTGTTCGACAGCGTCCGCCGCAAGCTCTGGTTCGCCGCCGTCCTGCAGTTCATCATCACCCTCGTCCAGCTCGCGCCCTTCGTGTTGCTGGTCGAGCTCGCGCGCGAATTGCTCGGCGCGGCAGAGGAATCCAAGCTCTGGACGCTGGGTCTGTGGGCCCTGGGACTGATGGGCCTCGGCGCTGCCCTGGAAGCGATCCTGCAATTCTGGCTGCACGCGGTGGACGCGCGCTTCAGCCGCGATCTGCGCGCCCGGTTGCTGGGCAAGCTCGCGCGACTCCCGCTGGGCTGGTTCATCGCTCGCGGACCGGGCAAGATCAACAAGCTCATCACCGCGGACACCCTGTCCCTGCACTACATGGTGACGCACGCGGTCATCGACGCGGTTGCCGCCGTCGTCGCCCCGCTGGCCGTGCTGGGCTACCTGTTCTGGGTGGACTGGCGACTCGCGCTGGTGCTGCTGGTGCCCGTGCTCGGCTACGTCTTCACGATGCTGACCATGATGGCGTCCTCCGGCCCCAAGATCATGCAGTCGCAGCGCTGGGCCGAGCGGATGAACGGCGAGGCCACCTCGTACCTGGACGGCCAGTCCGTGATTCGCGTATTCGGCGGTTCGGCCGCTTCCCCGTTCCGGCGCAGCCTCGACGAGTACATCGGCTTCCTGGACAACTGGCAGCGGCCCTTCGTCGGCAAGAAGTCCGTCATGGACCTCATCACCCGCCCGGTCACCTTCCTGTGGCTCACCCTGACCGTGGGCACCGCGCTCATCGTCGGCGGCAGCCTCGAGCCGGTCGATCTGCTGCCGTTCCTGTTCCTGGGCACCACGTTCGGCTCGCGACTGCTCGGCATCGGCTACGGCCTGTCGGGTCTGCGCGAGGGCCGGCTGGCGGCCAAGAACATCCAGGTCGCACTGGACGAGAACGAACTCGACGTGCGCGCCGCGGGCACGAGCACCGAGAACCAGCCCGGCCATGTCGTGTTCGACGACGTGACCTTCGGCTACCGCCCCGGAGTGCCGGTCGTGCAGGACATCTCGCTCACCCTCGAGCCCGGCACCATCACCGCACTGGTGGGCCCGTCCGGTGCGGGCAAGTCGACCCTCGCGGCACTGCTGGCGCGTTTCCACGACATCAACGGCGGCGCGATCCGCGTGGGCGGCCGGGACATCACCGAATTCACCCCGGACGAGCTGTACACCCGCATCGGCTTCGTGTTCCAGGACGCACAGGTGATCGCGGGGACCGTGCGCGAGAACATCGCCCTGGCGGTGCCGGACGCGAGCGACGCGGCCATCGAGCAGGCCGCCCGCGATGCCCAACTGCACGAACGCATCCTGCGCCTGCCGCAAGGTTATGACACCGTGCTCGGCTCCGCGGCCACGCTGTCCGGCGGCGAGAAGCAGCGCCTGACCATCGCGCGCGCCCTGCTCGCCGACACCCCGGTGCTCATCCTGGACGAAGCGACCGCCTTCGCCGATCCGGAGTCGGAATACCTTGTGCAGCAGGCGCTGGACCGGCTCGCGGTGGGTCGCACCGTGCTGGTCATCGCGCATCGCCTGCGCACCATCACCGACGTAGACCGCATCGTCGTGCTCGAACAGGGCCGGGTGACCCAGTCGGGTACCCATCAGGAACTGCTCGCCGTCGACGGGCGCTACCAGCAGCTGTGGAATGCCGGCGCCGCCGCCGACGCGAAGGAGACCGTGCGATGATGCGCACCGTATTGAGCCTGCTGCCGCCCGCGGATCAGCGGCGCTGGGCCGGATATCTGGCCCTGATCGGAACCTCCACCATCGTGCGCGCCATCGCGGTCGTACTCGTGGTGCCGCTGGTGTCGGCGTTGTTCGGCGACACCCCGGCCGACGCCTGGCGCTGGGTCGGCGCGCTGACCGTGGCCGTGCTCGCGGGCTGGATCATCGATTCCATCGCCTCGCGCATCGGATTCGACCTGGGCTTCGGCATTCTCAACCGCGCGCAGCGCGACGTCTCGACCCAGGTCGCGCGAATTCCGTTGCGCTGGTTCAGCGAGGACAACTCGGCGATCACCCGCCGGGCCATCGCCACCACCGGACCGGATCTGGTCGGCCTGGTCGGCTACCTGGTCACCCCGATCATTCAGGGCATCCTGCTCCCCATCGTGATCGGGCTGGCTCTGCTGCCGATCTCGTGGCAGCTGGGTGTGGTCGCACTGCTGACCGTGCCGCTGCTGCTGGGCGCGCTGTGGGCCACCGGCCGCATCACCCGCGTCGCGGACAAGGCCGCCGCCGACTCCAACAGCGTTCTCACCGAACGCATTCTGGAGTTCGCCCGCACCCAGGCCGCCCTGCGCGCGGCCCGGCGGGTGGAGCCCGCCCGCAGCCAGACCGGCGCCGCGCTGGACGCCCAGCACAGCGCGACCGTGCGCCTGCTGCTGCTCAACATTCCGGGTCAGGTGCTGTTCAGCCTGGCGAGCCAGGTGGCGCTCATCCTGCTCGCGGGCACCACCGCGTGGCTGGCCGTGCGCGGCACCGTGGACACCCCCGAGGCCATCGCGCTCATCGTGGTCGTGGTCCGCTTCCTGGAGCCGTTCGCGGCCATCGGCGATCTGGCCCCGGCCATCGAGACCAGCCGGAACACGTTGCGCGACATCCGGACCGTCATCGACGCGCCCGGTCCGGAGCGGCCCGCGGCCGCCGACGAGCGCACCGGTGCGAACACCGCCGCCGGAGTCGCGCTGCGCGATGTGCGATTCGGCTACGACGATGCCGCGCCGCCGGTGCTCGACGGCCTGGACATCGAATTCCGCGCCGGTGAGATCACCGCCATCGTCGGCCCGTCCGGCTCGGGTAAGAGCAGCCTGCTGTCCCTGGTCGCCGGGCTGGAGACCCCGAATTCGGGCAGCGTCACGGTGGGCGGCGTCGATCGCGGCGGCCTGGACCCGGCCCAGCGCCCGGCCGACACCTCCATGGTGTTCCAGCAGCCGTACCTGTTCGCGGGCACCATCCGCGAGAACGTGCTGGCGGGCAATCCGGACGCGACCGCCGACGAACTCGCCACGGCCCTGCGCCTGGCCCGCGTCGACGAATTCGCCGACCGTCTCCCCGAGGGCCTGAACAGCCTGGTCGGCGACGCCGGCGCCGCCCTGTCCGGCGGTGAGCGCCAACGCGTCTCGATCGCCCGCGCCCTGCTGAAGTCGTCCTCGATCCTGCTCGTGGACGAGGGCACCAGCGCCCTGGACGCGGAGAACGAGGCCGCCGTGGTCACCGCGATCGCCGACGACCCCCGCACCCGCACCCGGATCGTGGTCACCCACCGCCTGAGCACGATCGCGGGCGCCGACCGGGTCCTGTTCCTGGAAAGCGGCCGCGTGGTGGAAGACGGCACGGTGGACGAGCTCCTGGCCGCCGAAGGCCGCTTCGCCGAGTTCTGGTCCCACCAGCGCGATGCCGCCGGCTGGCGCCTGGCCACCGCCGACCAGGGCTGACCGGCTACCGACCACAACCGCCCGCCGGAACCCTCGGGTTCCGGCGGGCGGTGTCGTTTCCGAGGTAGGCACGCACCGTTCGTATCGCCTACTCCGACAGCGGATACGGGACGACCTGCCGACCGCACCATCGGCAACCACCGAGGCCGGTCCGGTCCCGCGCGCACCGGCTACCCGGCGCAGCCCGCTGTCGAACTCCCCCGGTACGTGAGCCTGAAGCCGGCGCGATTGCATTGCAACGCAAAAGCTCTCCCGCGCCGCTGGGGCACGGGAGAGCTTTCATAACCGATGTCAGGTGTTCTTGGTGTCCGACAGGGAGAGGCGGACCGTGCCGAAGGCGAAGATCAGCACGCAGAGGATGGCGAAGTAGGCCAGGGAGCCGTTCTGGCCGCCGAAATAGCTTTCGATGGTCGAGAGCTGGCCTACGCCGAGCTCGCCGTTCTTGAAGGGCGACAGGCGTTGCAGGAGCAGGCCCGGGTCGCCGGGGATCAGGGTCACGAAGACCTCCACGCCGAACTTCCAGAGCAGGACCGCCATGACGACCAGGCCGGGCTTGGGGAGCAGGGCCGAGACGCCGAGGCCCAGGGCGGTGACGAGCACCGCGAAGAGGGGGACGCAGATCAGCAGGCGGATCCCATCGCCGGAGAAGGCGTCCACCTTGCCCCAGATCTCGGGGAACAGGCGGGGGAAGCCGCCGAGCATGATGAACGTCGCGGCGAAGGACGTGACAGCGGAAACCGCACCGAAGACAATCAGTTTCGCGACGGGGAGCAGCCAGCGGCGGGGCTGGATCGCGAAGGCCGTCTCGATCGTGCGGTCCTTGACCTCCGCGCACAGCGACGTCACACCGCCGGACATCAGGATGAACGTGGAGAAGATCAGGATCCAGTAGGCGGCATTGTTGGTGTGCATGCCGCCCGCACCGCGGAAGGTATTCGACTCGGTCGCCTTGGCGATGCCGAAGTTGATCGCCACCGGAATCACCAGGGCCAGCGGAACCACCGCGTACCAGAGCGAACTGCGCCGCGAGAGCTTGGCGGCTTCACTGCGCACGGACTGCGCCAGATAGGTGAGCACCATTACCGAGCACCTCCCGTCGCGGTGTACTGCACACTGCCGCGGGTGATCTCGATGTAGGCCGACTCCAGCCTGCGCGGGCCGGTGCCCTTGGCGACCAGGTCATCCTTGGTCGTATCGGACAGCACCGTGCCCCTGCCCATGATGACGACCCTCGTTCCGGTGATTTCGACCTCGGTCAGATTGTGCGAGGCCACGAGCAGGCATTTGCCCTCGGCCGCCAGTCCGGAGACCAGCTCCCGCAGCCACAGAATGCCTTCGACGTCCAGACCATTGGCGGGCTCGTCCAGCACGACCGTCTTGGGATCACCCAGCAGCGCGGACGCGATGCCGAGCCGCTGCAGCATGCCGTAGGAGAAGCCGCCGACGGTCCGCTTCGCCACCCCTTCGAGCCCCACACGTTCCAGCGCGGGAGCCACGACCGACTTGGGCAGCCCGCCCAGCCGCGCCTGCCACAGCAGATGCTGGGTCGCGGTGTGATCGGGATTGCGCGCGAACGCCCCGAGTCCGAACCCGATCTCGCGCAGGGTATTCGGGTAATCCCGCAGTGACCGGCCATTGACGGTGATCACGCCCGCACTGGGCCGCGCCAGCCCGGCGATCATTCGCATGACGGTGGTCTTGCCCGCGCCATTGGGCCCGAGCAGGTAGGTGATCCCGCCCGCTTCGGCATCGAAGGACACCTCGTCCACCGCCACGGTATCGCCGAAACGCTTGGTAATGCCGCGCACGCCGATCATGACGCGGTCCTGAGTAACTGTCGCACAGTCGAATTCACTTCCGTATGGCTCCACACACGAAGCGACCCCCCGGAAGAATCGCATTCGGGGGGTCGCTCCGACGTGCCTGGATCAGGTGGCTCAGTAGCCGAAGCTCGGATTGCCCGAACACTGCATCTCCGCGCAGGTGGCCTTCCAATCGAACTTCCAGAGGCCGCCATCGCGCAGGAAGTGGTACTTCGTGCTGGTGGCCGGGAAGCCCGCCATCAGACCCTCGACCGTGACCGAGAGGCTGTCGCCGGACACCTGAACCGGTCCGATCGCGCGACCCTGGATGGAGAAGAAGTCATAGCTGGTGCTCGCCTGCATGACCCGCTCGAGCGCGGGACGCGCGCCCGCGCCGTTGTAGCTCACCTCGATCTTGGGATCGATGCCGATGTTCGGGTTCCAGAACGCGGCGAACGCCTTCTCGATCTGGTGCAGGCTCGGCGTGCCATCGCGCAGGTAGAGGTCCGAAGCCTGGGAATCGCGAATGGAGATGTCAGCCGAGGCCGGCTGCGCGAAGCCGAGTCCGAGGATGGCGGCGGCAATGGCCACCATGGCGACCTTGATGAATTTTGGCATGACAGCCCTTCTGGACGGCGAGCGAAAACGATGCGCCGCAGGGGCGTTCGCGAAACGAGCACGAACGCGAGAGCGGCACTCACCCGCGCGGTGGAGCGATCGCGGGGCGTAGCTCGAGCGGGCAAGCATCACGCTAACCAAGGGACTTAGGTAAGTCAATCCTAAGTGGTGTACCCATCGCCGCATGTGAGGGCCTCCAACCTGGGTGACCCATGGAGAGCCGGGTCACAGCACGCACTGATTGGTTAGTCTAGCCTTGCCTAACAAGAATCGAGTCCCGAACGGGGCTCACGAGGAGGGAATCGACATGCCGATGAGGATCCATTCACCGAACGCCCTACCGCGGTTCGTGCCGACCGTGGCGCGGGCGTCGTGACCTCGCCGGACGCCGGTACACCGGGGGCGGAGCGCGGCATTCAGGGGACAACGCCGGCAATCGAGGTCGGCGACCTGGTCAAGGCCTACGGAGAAGTCAAGGCACTCGGGGGAATATCGTTCGAGGTGGCCCCGGGCGAGGTGCTGGGCCTGCTCGGCCCCAACGGCAGCGGCAAGACCACCACGGTCACCCTGCTGTCCACCCTGCAGCGGCCGACCTCCGGCATCGCCCGCATCTGCGGTCACGATGTGGTAGCCGATGCCGCGCGCGTGCGCGAACTCGTCTCTCTCACCGGGCAATACGCCGCACTCGATGGTGGACTGACCGCGGTGGAGAACCTCGCGGTCTTCGGCAAGCTCACGGGCCTGCGCGGACACGCGCTGAAGACCCGAATCGACGAACTGGTCGAGCAATTCGATCTGGGCGCGGTACGCGATCGGCGCGTGAGCGCACTCTCGGGCGGCATGCAGCGCCGAGTAGACATCGCGAGCGCACTGGTGACCCGGCCCGAAGTCCTGTTCCTCGACGAGCCGACCACGGGTCTGGACCCGCGCAGCCGAGCCTCGGTGTGGGACACCGTCACCGGACTGCGCGCCGAGGGCATCACGGTGCTGCTGACCACGCAGTACCTGGAGGAAGCGGACCGGCTCGCGGACCACATCGTCATGCTCAATCAGGGCACCGTGGTCGCGGCGGGCACACCGGGACAACTCAAGCAGCAAATCGGTGCGGCCGTATGCGAGGTGACGCTCATCGAGCGCTCGGACACCGAACGCACCCTCGCACTGCTCGAGGGCTTGGAAATCGTCGAATCACCTTCCGAGGGAACAGCATCCGGCGCGGCAGCGCATCCGCGACTGGTCGTGCGCGCGCCCGAGGGCATGGCCACGGTCTCCGAGGTCATCACTCGCCTGCGCGGCGCGAACATCGATGTCGTCGACATCGGATTGCGCCAGCCCTCGCTGGACGAGGTATTCCTCCAGCTCACGGAGTCGCGCTGATGTCCACTCTCACCGCCGAACCCGCCACCGTCACGCGAGCGGGCACGATCGCGCGCGCCTCGGTCGGCCTGGGAACCGCGACCGCGACCCTGGCCAGGCAGAAGATTCTCGCCGCAATCCGTTCCGGTGACGGCATTTTCGCCGTCTTCGGCCCCGTGGTGTTCTTCGTCTGCTTCTATGTGCCACTGCATCGCCAATTCGAACTCGGCGGCGGGCACTACGCGCAATTCCTCACGCCCATCATCCTGTTGCAGGCCGGACTGTTCACCGCCATCAGCGCCACCGAAGTCGCCGGGCACGACGCTCGCGCCGGAGTGCACGAGCGCATGATGTCCCTGCCCATCCCCCGCATCACGCCATTCCTGGGCCGAATGGCCTGGGTGATCGTGCGCATGCTGCTGGCCCTGGCCGGCGGTGTGGGAATCGGGTACAGCCTGGACTTCCGCTTCCACGGTTCAGCGATCGACACCGCGGCTTTCATCGCCCTGGTCGTGGTCTTCGGTTTGGCCCTGAGCATGCTCACCGACGCCGTCGGCACGGTGGCGCGAAACTCGGTCTCGGTGGCCAGCATCCTCATGATTCCGCAGCTGATCCTGGTGATGGCCTCCACCGGTCTCGTTCCGGCCGCGGGCTTTCCGGACTGGATTCAGCCCTTCGTCCGCAACCAGCCGCTCTCGGCATTCGCCGACGCCCTGCGCGGACTGGCCGCGGGCACCGATCCCGACCTGACCGCCGCCCTGCTGTGGTCGGCCGGACTCCTCTCCGCGGGCCTGCTCGCGATCACGGCCGCGGGCCGAGCACAGGTGGGCCGATGACCCAGACCACGACCACGCCCACCGCATCGACGTGGCCCGCCCGGCACTCGGTGTCCCTGGTGCGCCAATCCCTGGTGCACGCGAGCGCACTACTGCGCTCGTGGTCCCGGGATCCCGGAATCATCGTGCAATCCATGGTCTTTCCGGCTTTCATGCTGCTGATGTTCCAGCTGGTGCTGGGTAAAACCGTCACCTCCATGGGTGGCGGCGACAGCGTGTACGGCAATGCCGGACTCGTCGCGCTCGTCGGCGCGCTCTTCGGCACGCTTGCCACCGCCATCACCCTCATTCAGGAGCGGGATACCGGTCTGCTCGCGCGCACCTGGACGCTCCCGGTTCCGCGCGCCGGTTTCATCGCGGGGCGGCTGCTCGCAGAGGCCCTGCGCACCGGGCCCGCGACGATCATCCTGTTCCTGGTTGCCATCCCGCTGGGCTTCCGTTTCGAGCACGGCGTGCTGGCCGCGCTGGGCGCGATCCTCGTTCCGATGATCTTCGCCATCGGTATCGCGGTGCCGGTGATCGCCATGGCGACAGTCGCTTCGGGCAAACAGGCGGTGCAGCAGTTGGGAGGATTGTTTCTGCTGCTGTTGTTCTTCAACGGCGGGTTCGCGCCGGTTACGGAATATCCGGGCTGGTTGCAGCCGGTGGTGCGGCATCAGCCGATGACGCCGGCGATCGATGCTATTCGGGGATTGACCGAGGGTGGGGCGGTTGCCAAACCTCTTGCTATCACAGTGCTCTGGGCCGTTGGGTTGATCGTTGTTTTCGGGCCGCTTGCGGTTCGGGGGTATCGGCATGCGGCGGAGCAGCGGCGGTGATCGGGTTGAGTGGGGGTAGGTAGGGCACGTGGCCCTCGCAGCGGGGCTGCGGGGGCCATTTTGCTGTAGGTGGGAGGGGATCGTCGCGTTGGGTGCCCTACCGCAGGAAAGACAACTGGATAGCGGAGTGCCAGCGGGGGCGGGTTGGGTGCCTCGACTTCGGTTGGGTGCCTGGCTGGGGAAAGACGCCTGGATAACGGAGGACCAGCGGGGGCGGGTTGGGAGCCTCGACGGCGGTACCAGCCCTACCGGGCCGATAAACGGGATCCACCACCGGTGGGGGTACAACCAACCGCCAAATGGATTACCGCTCACCACAATCACCCTCTAAGGCAGTACCAGCATTCAACGATGACGGATCTTGTGTCTGTATGTCTCGAGAAGGTTCCCACGGCCATCCAGCCACGCTGAGAGGGCGAAAGCGCTCCCAACCGGGGAGCCGAAGTCGGGTACGGCAGGCGAAGTGACCAGCACTGCCTCGTTGTACTTGCTTGTCCTCCCGAACCCCGCCGGAAGACGCACGGCGCGTGTGGGTCTCGGCTACGTCGGCCACTGGAGTGAACACCGATGCCGCTCTCAGCTCTTGAGGTTTGGCTTTGGGTTTCGGCTGCGAGGCAGGGCTTTAGCAGAGTCGCCGCGCCGGAATACCCGGGATCCCCGAAGGACTCGGCACACGCGGGTGATGACGGAAATTCACCCGAGGTCTACGAGCCGGATCAATATGCGGTGGTGGAATCCACCCGGTCTTGCCCGGATGCTCCGAATCATCCGGCATCACTATCGTTTTCCAGCCGTTCGGACCAGAATTGACCTGGGCATGGCAGGCATCGCATGCAAACGTCAGGTTCTCGATGTCCGTTTCGCCGCCATCCGCCCATTCTTGGATGTGGTGGACTGCCGAGCGGGTGGCTGGTGCGTCACACCCGGGGCGCGTGCAGCCTCTTTCGACAGCGGTGAGTGCCAACCGCTGTTCGGGGGTGGCCAGGCGTTCCCCGCGGGCGAAGTGCAGCGGGCGACCGTTCGCGTCGATGATGACCAGATACGGGGTCGCGTTGGCCGCCAGCTCAACCGCCTGGGCGATCGAGAGGGTGCCGCCGGTGGCGGTGGTCGCCATACCGGTGCGCTGCTCGAGATCGTTGATAGTCATAGTGATCACGGTCGAGACGGGAAGCCCCCGGTGGTTTCCGAGCCTTGTGGGCCCCATGTCCGGGCGCAGGAACGCGATCACCGCATCATGATTGCGTTGAGCAGCAGTGCGATGATCACGCTTGGCAGCAGCTTCGAGCACCGCCCGCGCAGCAGCCACCGGGCTCTCACCGGAAACGTCACTGTCCTGGTCGCCGGTGTCGGTTGCGGTGTCGATCCCGAGTTCGGCAGCAGACCACGGGCTTTGCGGATCATCGGGGTTGCACATGCCAGGACGGGCGAGCTTCTCGAGCACCGGCGTGAACACCGCCTGGAATTGCGGGGTCACCCACCCCGACACCGGAGCCATCCCATCAGCACGCGCATGCCCGATCGTGAACCCCCGCCGCGCCTGCTGATCACGATCCCGGGTCAAGGACCCATCCGGATCGGTGTACTGCAAGATCCGCACCCCGAGCGTGGTGATGCCCTTCGGATCACCTTCACGCGCGAACGCGGTCAGTTGTTCCTCGGCGAAATCCACGGCCTTGGGACCCGCTGCGGCGGGGATCTGCTTGATCACCTCGTGAATAGCTCGAATGTGGTCGGTGGAGATCTCACCCGCCCGCTGCGCCTGCGCCACCAACGCCAACACCGGCGGCCGTGTGAACGTGCCCTCGGACACCGCCGACAGCAATTCGGTATTCCGCACCCGCGCAGCGGCTTCGCCGGGTGAAAGCCGCAGTGTCTCTTGCAGAAACCGGACCGGGCTCTTCACCCCCGCCCGAACAGGCAACCCCCGCGTCACCGCTTCGAGCACGAGATGCTGCTTCATCGCGTCGAGTTTGCGCGTGATGGCTTCGATGTCCTGCATAACCTCGATGAGCTCATCATCGCCCACCGAAAACAAGGGCGATTCGAGCAAGGATTCCGCCGCGGCATCGAGTGCGTGTACACCCTGCGCGATAGCGGTCATCCCTCCCGAATTCATACCCCCATTCTACCCCTCAATAGCGAGCAGACATAGCCCAATTCCATTGTGATACAACAATATTCAGACCCACCACCCATTCAGAAACACCAATGGACCGGGTCGGAATTCCGACCCGGCCCACAGCGACCGACCTCAGAGAATCAGGCCGGAATCAAACTCGTAGCCAGCGACCGCCGCAGCTTGCCCGACGGCGTCTTCGGCAGCGATCCCTTGTGCACGATGGTGACCACCGCCGGCGCGATGCCGACATCGTCGTACACCGCGCGGGCCACCTCCTTGCGGATCCGCTCGGCCTCGTCGGCGTTGTCGGCCGCGTCGGACTCTGCGATGACCGCGATGCCTTCACGAGCCATCGACGGCAGGCGAACGCCAACGGCCGCAACGCCTCCCGGCCGCACGCCAGACACGCCACCCGCGGCGCGTTCGACGACCGTGGGGGCGATGTTGCGGCCCGCGACGATGATGACGTCCTTCTTGCGGCCGGTGACGACGACCTGGCCGTCGGGGGTCACGTAGCCGAGGTCGCCGGTCGAGAGCCAGCCGTCCTCGTCGATCGCCGAGGTGTAACCCTCCTGGGTCAGGTAGCGTTTGGTGACCGCGTCGCCGCGCACCAGCAGGGTGCCGATGCGATCGGCGCGCAGGACCTGGCCCGAATCATCGACCACGCGCAGCTCGATGCCGGGGACCGGGGGGCCGAGTTTGGCCAGCGCGCGGCCGTTCTCGACGCCCTCGCGGCGCACCACACCGTCACGCTCGGAGCCCTCACCGTCGATCTGATCGACGGTGAACACCTCGTCGACGGCGGCGAAGGACACCGCGAGGGTGGTCTCGGCCATGCCGTAGGCGGGCATGATCACCTCGCGAGCCAGGCCGAAACGCACCGCCTCGGTGACGAACTCGTTCAGGGTGCTCTCGTCGATCGCTTCGGCGCCGTTGACCGCGACCCGCATGCTCGACAGGTCGAACGCACCGGCCTCGGCGCGCTTGAGGCGGCGAGCCAGCAGGGAGTACGCGAAGTTCGGTGCGGCGGTGAAGGTTCCACGGAACTTCGTAATGTACTCGGCCCACGCCAGCGGCTTCTTGAGGAACGCCAGGGGGGTCGTGATCACTGCGGTCGCCTGGGCGAGCATGGGGGTCAGCAGCATCCCGATCATGCCCATGTCGTGGTACAGCGGCAGCCAGCTGACCACCACGTCATCGGGGCGGAAACCCGCCGCGGTGATCATGGCGAGCTGGTTCTGGTGGATGTTGCCGTGCGAGATCGCCACGGCCTTGGGCACACCCGTGGTCCCGGAGGTCAGCTGCAGGATCGCGATGTCGTCCTCGGCCACCTCGACGTGCGCCACCGGCTCGTTCGCGGCCAGCGCCTCGATCGAGACGATCGGCGCGCCCAGATCCAGACCGCCGACGGCCGCGGTGAAAGGCTCACCGAGCACGACGACCTTGGCGTCCAGCATCGCCACCACGGCGCGCGTGTCCTCGAGCCAGACCTCGAGATTCGTGCGGGGAGTCGGCTGGTGCAGCATCGTGTACGCCGCACCGCGCATCCAGGACGCCTGCACCAGCGGGCCGACGTCGCGGGGCTCCCCGGCCAGGATGGCGATGGAGCTGCCGTGCTCGACCCCGGCGGCGGCCAGGCCACCGGCGATGCGGGCGGCCTCGGCGCGCACCTGTTCCCAGGTCGCCAGGACCGGCTCGGCGACATCGCTGCCGCTCCACAGGCCGGTGGTGGTGGAAGCGGGCTGCTCGAACAGCAGCTCGGTCACTCTACTCATTGCTGTGTCATCTCTTCCGTGTTCACGCGGCCGGGGATTCTTCGCGCAGCACGCGCTCGAAATGCTCTACGAACTTCTCGGCGTAACCCGGGGGCAGCGCGGCGGGGTCGATCACGACGCCGAACGAGGTGTTCTTGCCCAGGATCAGCGAGGTCACCGAGAACGAGTAGCCCGCCAGGGGCGACAGGGCGGTGAGTTCGGTGATGCGCTTGCCCAGCACCTCGCGGATGCGGGAGAAGCCGGGGTTGATGCCGATGTGGACATCGGGACTCATGTGGGCCATGGCCGCGTTGGCGATGAGCCGCTGCACGGGCCACGGCGCCTGCGGGCCGCCGTCGGGAATGGCCGAGGCCAGCTCCGGGCGGCGCTTCTCGATGGTCGCCAATTCGCTGCGGGCGCGCTCGATCTGGCGGCCGATGTCGGTCTCGCTGCCGAGCAGGTTCAGCGGGGAGACCAGCACCGCGTTGCCGGTGTGCCGGAACTCGGGATCGTTGGTCACCGGCAGGGTCACGCGAATGACCTCGGCCGGCTTGCCCGTGCTCGGCGGGATGGTGCTGAGCGTGGTTCCGATCGCGGCCAGCACGAACTCGTGCACCGAGGCGTTGTGCTTGCGGGCGGCGCGGCGCAGGTCCCGGGTGGAGACGCTGAGCAGGGCGACCTCGCGGCGGCCGGACTTGGTGAGCTTGGGCCAGCCGCGGCCCGTGCGCCCACCGGCGTGCTGTTCGGCGAACGCGGCCTTCGATTCCTTCAGCACCTCGGGATCGATCGGCGGGGTGCGGAAGCGCGGGCTGGTGGCGAAGCGCTCGAATTCCTTGAGCTCGTCGGGGGTTCCGTCGGCGAGCAGCGCGGCGAAGGCCGCACCGGCGATGCCGTCGGACAGCGCGTGGTGCACGCGCAGGGCGACGACCTGAGGACCGTCACCGCTCGGGGTGAACAGTGTGAGGTGCCACAGCGGGTTCGGGCGGGCCAGCGGGGTTTCCAGCAGCTTCGCCAGGCGGCGGCGCAGGTCCTCGGGGGTCGCGTAGTCGGCCCCGGCGACGTGCTGGTCCAGGTCCGGATTCTCCGCGAGCACGACTCGCGGTGCGCGCCAGCGACCTTCGGCGATGCCGACCCGGAACAGGTCGAACAGGCCGATGCGCTCGGCGACCCGGGCGCGCACCTGCGCGGCGGTCAGCCGGTCACCCTCGGTGTCCAGCTCCAGCACCATGGCCCAGTGCATCGGGCGGCCCTTGCCGTCCAGGTGCAGGTAGGTGTGGTCCGGACCGGTCAGCTCGATCACGGAAGTGCTTGCGGCCGAATCACTCACGGCAGTTCCACCTGATTCTCGAACATCTTGTCGTAACGCTCCTGGTCGGGCTTCATGGCGGCCGCGACCAGCTCCCACAGCACCTCGTCGGTCCCGCCGCCGACGCGCGCCAGCTTCATGTCACGGAACCAGCGGTTGATGGGCAGCCCGGTGTCGAGGTAGCCGATGCCGCCGAAGATGTGCAGGCATTCCGAGGCCACCTCCTCCCCCAAGTGCGCGGCGGTGGCCTTGAGGGCGGCGGCGGTGCGCAGGTTGATCTTGCCCTCGGTGGCGACGCCGATCAGGGCGTAGCGCAGCATGTCCACGCGCGCCTGCAGATCCGCGACGCGCAGGCGCAGCGCCTGGTGGTCGTAGAGGCGCTTGCCGAACTGGGTGCGGTTCATCATGCGCGCCAGGGTGACACCGAGCATGACCTCGCACGCCCCGGCGATCTGACCGGCGACCGAGAACCGCTCGTGGCCCAGGCCCCAGCTGATCATGGCCAGGCCGGTGCCGGGGCGC
Source organism: Nocardia sp. NPDC057668 (assembly GCF_042799795.1). Lineage (NCBI taxonomy): Bacteria > Bacillati > Actinomycetota > Actinomycetes > Mycobacteriales > Nocardiaceae > Nocardia > Nocardia sp. NPDC057668. Next base: position 1,198,000 of record NZ_JBHVIC010000001.1, read on the forward strand.
GCGATGAGCGCCTCCTCCGGAACCCAGGTGTCGATGGTCACCGCGGCGGTGTCCAGCGGACCCGCGCCGAGCTTTTCGTAGGGCGTGGCGATCTCGACCTGCGAGGTCGGCACGAGCACCAGCGCCACGTTGCCGTGATCGGCGGATTCGCCGTCCCCGGCGCTGCGGCCCACGACGACGATGTAGTCGGCGATCGGCGAGAGCGAGACGAACTTCTTGTGCCCGACGACGCGGTAGCCGCCGTTCTCCGGCTCGATCATGGTGCGCGCGATCTGCAGATCCGAGCCGCCGGATTCCTCCGAGGCCGCGATGCACAGCACCACCTCGGTGTCGATCGCCTTGTTCGCCAGCTCGCGCTGGAAGTCGTTGCGCGCGAAGCGGCGCAGGATCGCGATGGCCGAATCGTGCAGGCTCACACCGACGCCGATGCCCGCCGAGTTCAGCGCGCCCAGGCGCTGGGCCAGAGCGAAATGCTTGCCGAGGTCGGTGAGCTTGCGGTCCTCCCACTTGCGGGCGAACACGCCTTCCCGGCCCAGGTGCTCGAGCAGCTCGCGCGGAAAACGCTTGTCCTGCTCGGCCTTCTCGGTCCAGGCCACAACCCGCTCGTCGAAGACGCGGGCGAGCAGTTCGTCGTAGGTCTCGGTCACGACCGCGGTGCTCACGCGGCGACCTTGGACCGGATGAGGTCTTCCAGGTCACCGACGGACGCCGCTTCGGACATCTCCTTCTCGGTCAGCTTGACCCCGAGGCGCTCTTCGATGGCGACCACGCCGATGGCGAAGGCGACCGAATCGACGCCGAGGTCCTCGACCAGCAGGGACGAGCGGGTGACGTCGGCCAGCGAGAGATCGAGGTCTTCTTCGAGAATGCTGTTCAGCACATCGGTGATCTGGTCGGACATGAGGTAACTCCTTGGGGCTGAAGATTTTTGCTGCCGGGCGGGTTCACGACGCTACGCACCGAGAACCCGGATCCGGCAGGTGGGGACACACGCCGGGGGCTGTGCGGCGTGCTATTCGAGCACTTCCTCGTCACCGACGCCGAAGCTGGTGAACGCGGTGTTGCGCTGCAGGCGGTAGACCTCGCGGCCGGCCACGCTGTTGAGGATCTTGGCGTTGCGCACCGCGCCGATGTCCAGGTTGGGCGCCGAGACGCCGATGGCGTGCGATTCGGCGTTGGCCAGAAACAGCTTTCCGGACAGGCCGTTGTCGGCGTCGACCGAGTGGTTGTTCGCCACGACCGGGCGGCCCTGCGAATCACGGTGCAGCAGTTCGTTGATCGGCGCCAGGAAGTGCTGACTGCGCGCCCTGTAGCCGGTGGCCGCGATGACCATGTCGGCGGTGTGCGCCAGCAGCGAGCCGGTGTCGCGGTGCCGGCCGCGGATGCGCAGGCGGCCGTCGTCGAGGGTGTCCAGACCCTCGACCGCGACGCCGTTGCGCAGGCGAACCGGCTGCAACTTGTCCTTGAGCTCGCGGCGGTACAGCAGATCGTGCAGTCGCGCCAGGGTGTCGGTCGAGATGCCCTTGTGGAACTGCCAGTGCCCGGCCCGCACCTTGTCCCGGGTCTCCTCGGGCAGACTCTGGAAGTAGTCCATGTACGCGGGGGTGGTCATCTCCAGCGACAGCTTGGTGAAGTCCAGCGGCGCGAACCACGGTGTGCGCGTCCACCACTGGACGGCCGGACCGCCGTTCAAATTGGCCTCGAGCAGATCGACGACGATTTCCGCGCCGGACTGTCCGGAGCCGATCACGGTCACCGCACCGGCCTTGTGCGCGGCCTCCTGGTTGAACAGGTACTCCGAGCTGTGGATCAGCGCGGGCGATGCGGTCGCCAGCGCGGGCGGGATGGTCGGCTCGGTGCCGACGCCGACCACCACGTGCCCGGCGACGATGGTCGAGACCGCGCCGTTCGTGGTCACCGCGACCTCGAAGTGGCCCTGCTCCTCGTTCCACACCACCGAGTTCACGGTGGTGCCGAAGCGCAGGGTGTTCAGGCGGCGCACCACCCACAGCAGGTACGCCTCGTACTCGCGGCGGGTCGGGAAGAAGTCCTCACGCACCAGGAACGGGTACAGCCGGTCCACATCGGCCAGGTAGGCCAGGAACGTCATGGGATGGGTGGGATCGACCAGCGACACCACGTCCGAGAGGAAGCTGACCTGAAGCTTGGCTTCCTCGAACATCATTCCGGTGTGCCAGCGGAATTCCGGCACCGAGTCGACGACGAGGATGTCGACGTCGTCGACCGTCGACGCCATCGCCGCCAGCCCGATGTTGAACGGGCCCGCGCCGATCGCGAGGATGTCTACTTTTTCGAATTCACTCATGGGCCTTCACCATTTCGTCGCCGACGCTCTGCAAGCCTTCGGACTCCACTTCCAAACCGACACGCAGCAGTTCGTCGAACAGCTCGTCGATGTCCTGCTCGGTGGTCTCCGGGTTCAGCAGGGTCAGCTTGACGCAGGTGCGCGGCTCGCCCTCGCCCCGCACGCGCACCTGGGTGCGGCCGATGAGGGCCTTGCCCGAGCTGATCAGGCGACGCCGCAGCTCGCCGTTGACCGCGTCCAGGTCCAGATCCTCACACAGGTAACGGAATACGACCGTGGTCAGGGTGACCGGCGCGACCAGCTCGAGCTGGAGTTCGGTGCCGATGCGGCCCTCGGCGTACTTGGCCAGTTCGTGGCACTGGTCCAGCATCTTGCCCATGCCGCTGCGGCCGTAGGCCAGGAAGGTAGCCGCGACCTTGAGCACGTCGGGGCGGCGGGTGGTCTGCAGGGTCTGGCCCAGCAGACCGCCGTAACCGGCCTCCACGTCGTCGTCGGGGTTCAGGTAGGCGACCGAGCGGTTCAGCGAGGCGAAGCGCTGCTGATCGGCCAGCAGGAGCACCGAGGCGGCGGCGGGCTGCCAGCCGACCTTGTGCAGGTCCAGGGTGATCGAGTCGGCGCGCTCGATGCCGGTCAGCAGCGGGGCCAGCTCGTCGGAGAACAGCGAGCCGAAACCGTAGGCGGCGTCGACGTGCATCCAGACGCCGTGCTTGGCGGCGATGTCCGCGATCTCCGGCAGCGGGTCGATGGAACCGAAGTCGGTGGTGCCCGCGGTGGCCACGATGGCGACCGGGGTGTGGCTGGCGCGCAGCTCGGTGAGCACCTCGTCCAGGGCCTCGGGGATCATGCGGTGATCGGCGTCGACCGGAATCGGAATGGCCGCGGCCTCACCCAATCCCAGTGCGGCGCAGGCGCGGTGGATGGAGAAGTGCGCGACGCGCGAGCACAGGACCACGGGACGAGCCAGGGCGCTGACGCCGTTCTGGCGGATGTCCACACCGTTCTGCATGGCGCCGTAGTCGCGGGCGACCAGCAGCGCGAGCAGGTTCGAGTAGGAACCGCCCGGGCCGAAGACGCCGCCGGCGGACTCGGTGAAACCGGCCAGCTTGGCCAGCGCCTTGATGGTCCACTGCTCGATGCCCAGGGTCGCCGGGCCCGAATCGTAGGTGTCCAGCGAGGCATTGGTGGCACTGGCCAGCGCGTCGGCGACCACGGCCACGGTCAGCGGCGGCGGCTGCAGGTGCGCGGCGGTGAGCTTGTGCGTGAGGTCCAGGCCGTAGGCGGCGATCAGGTCCGCGAGGTGGTTCAGCGCGGCGGCCTCACCGATGCCGTCGGCCGGAATCTGCTCCGGGCCGAGGGATTCCGCGACGGCGGCGAGCATCTCGGCGGGCTGACCCGAGGGCAGCGGGGAGTTGTGGTGCCGACCTTCGACGGCCGCCGCGAGTTGCGCGAGCCCACCGCCGACCGCGGTCCAGCCGGTTCCGGGCTGGGCGAACTTGGACGCTCTGTCCCAGGGGGAATCGAATTCAGGTGACACGGGAGACCTCATAACGTTCGGTGCGGCGGGAGGGGGCGCATGCCGGGGGTGGCGGGCCCGGCGGGCGAGGGCGGTTATACGAGTTGGGGTTCGCGCACGGCGCCGACCAGGTCGGCGAGTGGGAGATCCAGTGCGCTGGGGATGCGCGCGACGAGTGCGGTGGTGATGTCCGCGGCTCGCTGGGCGCGGGCGTCGTCGACGGGACCTGGCTGATGATCGATCTCCAGGTGCACGCTGTCGTCGGCCCCGAGTTCGAAGGCCAGGGTCAGCGGGTAGTTGCCGATCCCGTGGAACACCGACTCGCAGGTGACGGTCCGGTCCGGTGGGACCGGGATGCCGCGCAACGGGGCATTGCGGACCGAGGCCATGATCTCGGCGACCGGGAACCGGCCGCCGGCCCCGCGCAGTGCGGTGAGCACGGTGCCGTAGTCGACGCCGGCGAATTCCATCGAGCCGTACACGACCGAGGCCGCGGTGCGCAGGGCTTCGCGGACGGTCGATTCCGGGTCGAAGCGAAAGCGCATCGGCACGATGTTGCCGGTGTAGCCGACGGTGGCCGGGCCTTCGCCCTGGCGGCGGTTGTCGGCCGGGATGAGCAGGACGTGGTCGGCCTCACCGGTGAGTCCGTAGACGCCGAGCGCGCAGACGCCGATCAGCAGCGCGTTCTGGGTGGCGCCGACCTCGCGGGCGACGGCCTCGAGCGCGGCGATGTCCGAGCCCGGGACGGGCCGCTCGAAGCGGATGCCCGCGCTCTCGTCCATGGGCGAGAGCCAGCTCTGCTCGGGGCTGATGTCGGGCAGCGTGCCGTCCAGCGGGAAGCGGATACCCTCGGCGGCCCAGGTGTTCCGGGCGTGTGCCAGGGCACGGGCCACATCGTCCTGAGTCACCGGCGCGGTCGAGCGGACCGGGCGATCGTCGGCCTCGGGCCACGCGCCGGAGACCAGGGTGCCCAGCAGCAGCGGCCACGATGTGTCGTCCACCGCGAGGTGGTGCACGACCAGCGCCACGGTGACCCGATCGTCGGCGCCGCGGGTGATGCGGGCCCGCAGCGGGGGTTCGCGGGTCAGGTCGAAGGGCGACTTGGTGAAGGTGTCGGCGGCCGACCGGATATCCGAATCCCCTTGCGCGGCAGCGGGGATGGTGCCCCACTCCCAGACCGCACCGGGCTCGGCCCAGCGGCCCGCGATCTCGGTGCGCACGCGGCGGGGCGTGCCGTCCTCGGCCACGGTGATGAGCGAGCCGAGCACGGCCGCGTGCGCGACCATGGTCTCGAAGGAGGCGATGACCTCGTCCAGGCCGTAGCCGCCCTCGAAGTCCAGCACGAGACCGATGTTGTGCGACAACGATTCCGGGTCGAAGCCGTAGATCTTCCACATGCGGCGCTCGGCGACGCCGAGCGTGCCCTCGGGCACGACGGGCGTGGCGCTCGCGGCCGGGGCGGCGCCCTCGGCGGCCAGCCCGGCGGCGGCCAGGCGCTGCTTGAGCAGCTCCAGGCGGGCGGCGGTCTGCGATTTCATAGCGCTCCCAACGTCGAGGCGGCGGTGGCCGGGGTGACCGGTTCGAAGGCGTCCGAGCCGGGCGCCCGGCCGAACTCCTCGTACCCGGTCGCGTTCTCCCGCAGGATCTTCCAGTCGCTGACGATGTCGATCAGCTCCCCGCGGGCCCACAGCGGCGACTGGTCCTGGAAGTGCGGCGAGCTCTGCGCGCCGCTGACGCCCAGCGGCACGATCCAGCGGCCCGCGTCGCGATCGTCCAGGTTCCAGACGTAGCGGGCGGCCGAGCCGACGCTGCACAGGTGCGAGAAGCCGACGGCGCTGGCGTTGGCGAACACGGTCTCGGCGTCGCCGCCCAGGGGCAGCATCGCCGGGCGGATCGCCGCGTTCAGTTCCGGATGCTTGACGCCCGCCCCGACCAGATCGAAACCGTGGATGGGCGCGAACAGGTGCGCGCTGCCCCAGGTCGGGATCTGCTCCCGGGTGGCGAGCGCGGCCGCGGTCGCTTCCACGGCGGCGGTGAGCGCGCCGGTGACGTCCACCCCGAGGGCCGGCGCGCCGGCCACGACCGCGTCCAGGGCCGCGCCGATGCGGGTGCCCGCGATGAACCACGGGTTGAAGGTGGGCGTGAACGGGTGCGGGGCAGCCAAACCCGCGAGCGCGGGCGCGGCGGTGAGGCCGCGCACGAAGTTCGCGCGCACTTCGGCGTACACGTAGGCGTCGGTGCTGTCGGCGTGCATGGCGCGATCCCAGTTCACCAGGCGGGTGCGCACAGCTTCGGCCTCGGCGCCGAGCCCGGTGAGCGCGCCCAGCAGTTCGGTGATCACGTCGGACCCGTCCAACTGCACGTCGCCGTGAATGCGCTCGCAGTCCGCCGCGGTGACGTTCGCGGCGTCCGCCAGCAATGCGTCGATGCGATCCGCCCGGGAGGCGGGCGCGCACTCGGTGGTCATGGGCTGCAAGGGATTCGAGTCGGCGATGCGCTGGTTGGCGATGACCGAGTAACCCTCGACGCGGGCGTCGAAGGACTCGTCGAGCACCGAGGCGGGGCGGTAGCCGCGCCACTGATAGCGCGCGTCCCAGCCCGGGACGGGCAGCCAGTAGTTCTCGTCGGCCCGGTCCGGCATCGCACCCACGACGTGATGGGCGAGATTGCCGGTGGTGTCGGCGATGACGATGCGGTTGACCGGCTCGGACCAGCCGGCCAGTGCCTGCTCGACGTCGCCGACGTTCGCGGCGAACAGCAGGTCGATGGCGGCGTCGAAGGTGACGTCCGGATCGCTGAGCATGGGGGTGCGCAGGCTCACCGCGAAGGCTTCCTCGGGTCCGCCGAAGACGACCCCGCCGTTGCCGGTGGTGATGACCTCCACGCGCACCGGCTCGCCACCGCGCACCCGGATCTCCTCGAACCGGGTGGCGACGGGCTGTGTGCCCGAAGCGGTGTCGGCCAGGACGCCGTCCGCGGTCCGCGTGAGCTTCTCGACGTACAGGTCCTGGTAATCGCCCATGGCATTGGTGATGCCCCAGGCGACGGTGCGGGTGTGGCTGAAATGCGGCAGCGCGGGAACGCCGGCGAACGAGAAGCCGACCACGTCGAATTCCGGTGCGGCCAAATGGAACTGCTGGTAGATGCCGGGCAGTTCGAGGAACCGGTGCGGGTCGCCAGCGATGAGCGGGGCGCCGGTCTCGGTGCGGGCGGCGGCCACGCCCCAGGCATTGCTGCCGGAAATGGCGTCGCCGAAGGAGGATTCGGGCGCGGGCGCGACGGCTGCCACGGCCGGGATCAGCTCCAGCAGCTCGGCCAGGAACGCCTCGTCCGGTACCCCGGGCACGTTCACGGTGGTGTCGTCCACGCCCTCGCAGTCGAACAGCGCCAGCGCGGCCGGGCCGAGCGCGCGCACCGCGTGCACCCGCCAGAGTTTGGTGAGGAATCGGCCGAAGAGCACGTTGTGGATGATGAACACCGCGATGGGCGTCCACGGCTGCCACGGCGCGGGGCGGTGGTCGAGCCCGGTCAGTTCGATCGCCTCGGCGGTGTCCAGGGTGCTGTTGACGCCATCGACGTAGGCGCGCACCAGTTCTCGCGTGCGCGGGCTGGAGGCGTTGTAGATGCGCCGGGCGGCGGCCTCCAGCTGGGCGCGGCGGGCGAAGCGGTCCCAGCCGACGGTGTCCGCGCCGAAGACCTCGGCGGTGCGGCCCTCCGCGCGCAGGCGCAGGAACTCGAGCTGCCAGGCCCGGTCGAGCCCGCAGGCCCGGCCCTGACCGAACAGCGCGCCCGCGGCGGTGGTCGCGGTGATGTGCGGGATGCCGTGGGCGTCGCGCAGGATCTCCACGTCCGGGGTGTACTCGCTCACGAGACCGACACCTCGTCCCGCAGTTCCAGCAGCAGCGGCTCGGGCCGATGCGCGGCAATGGGATTCACGAGTTCGTGCGCGTCGTCGACCAGGGTCGAGTACGAGTCGCCGAGGTTCACCATGCGCCGGTTGTTGGTCAGCTGCAGGCGGTTCATGTGAATGGCCTTGAAGGTGGGCGCGAACATGTCCCACTTGGCGAAGCGCTCGGCGAGCTCCGGGTGCAGGTCCTGGAAGCCGATCACGCTCTCGGCGACCACGGCCCAGAAGTCCTCGTCGGCGAGCAGGCCGCTGGAGTGGAAGACCGCCGCGAGATGCCGCAGGAAGTCGTCGAACACGTCCGAGAGCACGCCCATGTTGCGGATGTCGTCGGTCGCCTCGGCGAGGGCGCGGTGGCAGGACTCGGGCAGATCGGCGGGCGCGCCGAAGATCGACACTTCCTCGCCGAGGTCCTTGAGCATGGCGCGCACCGGAACGCCCTTGTCCAGCACCAGGATCAGGTTCTCCCCGTGGGGCGAGAACTTGAGCTCGTACTTGTAGAGCAGGTACACGATCGGGTGCAGGTAGGACCGCAGGTAGCGGTGCAGCCACTCGCGGGCCTCGAGGCCCGACTCGCGCACGACGGCGGTCACGAACGGATCGCCGTGGTGGTCCACGTGCAGCAGCGCGGCCATGGTGGTGAGCTGTTCGCCCTCGCGCACCAGCGGTACCGGGCTCTCACGCCACAGCGCGGCCAGCAGCTTGCGGTATTCCGAGCCGGGCTGGGTGATGGCGGTGAAGCTGGGGCTGCGGTAGCCGATCGCCGCGACCTCGTAGAGCATGTCGAAGTCGAGCGACTTCAGGTATTCGTCGCCGCTGACCAGACCGCGGATCCAGTCGTTGATCAGCGGGGTGTTGCGCATGTAGTCCGCGGACATGCCGCGGGTGAACCCCATATTGACAATGGAGAGCGCCATTTTCACGTAGTGCCGGGCCGGCCGGGTGGTGTTGAACAGGGTGCGGATGGACTGCTGCGGCTGGTACAGGTCCGGCCCGGTGCCCAGTTCCACGATCTTCTGCTCGGCGATGTCGACGGCGTAGACGCGGGCGATCTTCTCGATCCACTGCCACGGGTGCACGGGCATGTAGTAGTAGCTCGCCGGATCCAGGCCGCGCCCGGTGAGTACCGCGCCGAAGCGGGCCAGGGTGTCCGCGCCCAGTTCGGCGGCGACGACCGAGTCGTAGTCCACGCCCTCGACCGCGGCGAACTCACAGTGCTCGCGCCGGACCGCGACCCAGGTCAGCGCGAACCGCGAACCCCATTCGGGCGCATAGTTCTCCACGTCGTGCGCGCTGAAACCGAGGCGACCGGCGTTGGCCACGATGCACGGGTGCCCCTCGGTCATGGTGCGCTCGATGGTCTGGAAGTCCGCGACCGCCAGCTCCGCCGCCGCGATGCGCCGCTCGTCGGGGCGATTCGCGCTCATGATCAGGGTGTTGGTGAACTCCTCGAGGTATTCCGGCAGCGCGTCGCGCGGAATGCCCAGGGAGCCGCTGAGATCGATGATGAGCTGGGTGGCGTCGATGCGCGCGGACTCGCCGTCGCGGGTGCGGCGCAGCGACGACTCGTCGATGCACCAGCTGTCCAGCGACAGCACCTCGGCGCGGAAACCGTATTCGGTCAGGCCGTCGTCGGAGTGCAGCACGTAGACGCCGGGGGTCAACTCGACCGGATGCACGAACCGTTCGTGGCAGAACTCGGCCAGGATCTTGGTCGCGATTCTGGTCTCGTAGGTCTGCCAGAACGCGGATAGGTGCGCGGAAGCTTCGGGGCTGGTCAAAGCACTACCTTCTCAGGAGTTCGCGAGCTGGAGGTCGGTCGCCAGGGACCGGCCGTTGTCCGTGAGCCGAATGAAGTCGGCGCGGGTGCAGTAGCTCAGGCGGGCGATCTTGTCGGCGACCGGGAAATCACCGACGACCCGGAAGCCGACCGCGGCATTGAGCTTCTGCACGTGCAGATTCCGGTGATCGGGCTCGACCACGACTCGCTCGGCGCCGCACTCGAAGAAGGCGGTGCGCATGATGTGCAGCATGACGTTGCCGGTGAAGCCCGGCAGCCGGCGCTCACTGCTGGAGACCAGCAGGTGCATGCCGATGTCACCGGCCGCGTGCTCGTAGCCGGTGTCCGGCTTGGCCAGATCGCTGGTCTGCGGGTTGTAGAGCTCGAAGAGGAACTGCGGCTCGTCCTCGAACGCGCCGATCCACATGCCGAATCGCGGATCCGGGTCGGACTCGGCGACGCGGATCAGATCCTCGACGTCGGCCGGCGTGCTCTCGAGCATCCCCCAGTACGCCGACTTCGGGTGGATGAGCCACCGGTGCGCGGTCTCGGTGTCACGTTCGATATCGATGGGCCGGGCGGTCAGCTCGTAAACAGCTGGTTCGACAACATCGGTACCCGGACTCGTCTCGGGACGAGCAACCACCATCAGAAACCCTCTCGCAGATCCACATTCGCGAGTTAGGGTAACCTATTTTATTAGGGTGGGCTAACCCGAAAATCGCGACGGGTACCGCGCGACACGCGAGCAATAGCGGCAGGCTTTCAGCATCTGCGGCCGGTCTCGGAACGTAATCGCTGATCAGCACACACTTACGTAGTAAACGTAGCCTAACCTCATCCGATTTAGGTTAGGCTAGCGTAATGCAGATCTCAGAGCCAGCCGGTTGCCGGGCCCGGTCCGGGTTTCCGGACCCGCCGCCGGTTTCTCAGGCGCTGAGCGGAGCCGCGGTCACGCGGTAGCCGAGATTGGTCAGCACCTCGGTCGTCGCCTTCGCGAAATTGAGCGTGATGAAGTGCAGGCAGGGCGCGCCCTCGTCGATGAGGCGCTGCGCCATCTCGGTCGCGATCTCGATGCCCGCGGCGCGCACCGCGGCCTTGTTCTCTTCCGGACCGTCCCCCGCGGCCCGCCGCAGCCGTGCCAGCACCGCCGGCGGGAGTTCGCGACCGGACAGCTCGACCGCCCGCTGCACGGTGCGCAGGGAGGTGATCGGCATCAGCTCGGGAATGATCGGCTTGGCGCCTTCGATCGGGTCGTGCGCGGCCACCCGGTCGCGCAGGCGCAGGTAGTGCTCGACGTCGAAGAACATCTGGGTGATCGAGTAGTCCGCGCCGGCGCGAAGTTTGGCGGCCAGGTGGGCGGTGTCGGTGGCCAGGTCCGGTGAGCGGTGATGCCCCTGCGGGAACGAGGCCACCCCGACCTTGAAGTCACCGAGGTCGCGCACGATGCGCACCAGTTCCTCGGCGTACGCCACCCCGTCGGGATGACGCTCCCAGGCGCCGAGCGGATCGCCCGGCGGATCGCCGCGCAGCACCAGGATGTTGCGAATGCCGCAGTCGGCGTAGGAGCCGACCAGCGCGCGCAGTTCGGCGATGCTGTGCCCGACCGCGGTCAGGTGCGCCACCGGCAGCAGGGTGGTCTGCTGGGCGAGCTGGCCGGTGATGCGGGCGGTGCGGTCCTTGGTGGAGCCGCCCGCGCCATAGGTCATCGAGACGAAGGCCGGATGCATGCGCTCGAACTCGCGGACCGTGCGCCACAGTCGCGCTTCTCCGGCGGCGTCGCGCGGCGGATTGAATTCCACCGAGAAGGGCACCCGCGCCCCGGAATGGATCCGCAGGCTCTGCACGACCGAGGCGCGAGCGGCCGCGAGCGGCGCGACACGGGCGGTCGGGGCGCAGCCGGGCACGGCTGCGAAAGTGTTGTCCGAGTTCGTCATTGGTGAGCTCCATGGTCAGCATGCCGATGGCCACCTCATTGCGAGTGCACGCTGAAGGAGCCCATTGCGCGGCGTCGTGCGACGCCCGGTCCCGCTCGGCGTGCCACCCGATCCACGAGGCGACAACCGCCGGATACGACGTATCCAGCGCAACGGCAGGTCTTCGGACTCGTGGGCATCGACCCGTGACCCGGGTCGGCCCCGGTGCTCGTGCCGGGGCTGGTCCTATCGGCCATCGCTTCCCAGGCATCGCGCCCAGTGCGGAATGACGGCTGTCGTTCCCACTCACCGCTGCGGGACAGTCCCGGATTTCCACCGGGTTCCCTCTCACCCGGGCGGCACGCGAACGCACCACCGGGCTTCGACGCCTTCGGACGGATCAGGGGCTCCTCGATACCGCCTCCGGCGAACCAGCTGCGCAGGCGAATATAGCGAAGTGGTACCGCCGCCGACAACCACACCCCCTCCCCCGCGCGCTCCGGCGCGCCGCGAGCGCGTGTCGCGGGGACGCCGCGCCCGGTCCGCCGCGTAGTCTGCGTCCGGTCCGAAGCCGCTGATCAGACCACTGGAGAAGGCGTGAATTGGGAAGCGTGGCAGGAGAGTTGGGATCGGCAGCAGGAGTTGTACATGCCCGATCGCGAGGAGCGATTCCGGGTGATGCTGGATCTGGTCGAGGCGAGCGCCGGGAAGGCGCCGCGGGTGCTGGATCTGGCTTGCGGGACCGGCACCATCACCCGGCGGCTGTTCGCCCGGCTGCCCGAGTCGAGTTCGGTTGCGGTGGATCGGGATCCGACGCTGCTGGCGATGGCGCGCGGGTCCTTCGCCGATGATCCGCGCGTCAGTTTCGTCGTGGCGGACCTGGAAGATCCGGCGTGGTCGAGTGCGCTGACCGCCGAGCCGTTCGACGTCATCGCGACCGCGACCGCCACGCACTGGATGCAGCCCGACGACCTGGCCAGGCTCTACCGGGACCTGCCGGCGCTGCTGCGCCCGGGCGGGCTGTTCCTCAACGCCGACCACATGCCCGATCCGCGGACCCCGCTGCTGAACGCGCTGGACGAGCGGATTCAGCGCGGGCATCAGGAGCGGGTGCGGGCCGAGGGCGTGCCGGACTGGGAACAGTGGTGGGCCGGAATCGCCGATGATCCGCGGCTGAGCAACGAGCTGGCCGCCAGTCGCGCCATTCTCGACAACCGGCCGCGGGGCGTGCCGCAGACCCTGGACTGGCATCTCGACCACGTCTGGGCGGCGGGGTTCGCCGAAGCCGGGGTCGCGTGGCGCTCGATCACCGACGCGGTGCTCGTGGGCGTGCGCTGAGGCGCGCGGCCGCAGCGGTTTCCGTGCGCGCCTCCCCCGAATTCGTTACCGCGCAATTACGGTTTCCTCACTGTTAGCTCGCGGTGTCTACATCGCGGTGTGCACCCGTTCACATCGAAGGCACGAACGGCATCGAATCGCGCCTTTGCCAGCAAACTTCCAGGACACGCCCGCCGTTCTGTTCATCAGGACAGCGGCGGATCCCGGAGTTAGTATTCCGTCCCGTCGGTAACCCCCAATTTGCCTAATTGAAGGCGGTTTTCATGACAAGTACCGTGCCGCAACCGGTGGCACTGGGCGACGAGGCTGCTCGGACACTCGCCAATGCCACCAAGACCGTTCCGCAGATGGAGTCCATCACCCCGCGGTGGCTGGTCCATCTGCTGAGCTGGGTGCCGGTGGAAGCCGGCATCTACCGGCGCAACCGGGTGACGCACGAGCAGACCGTCGACATCAAGTGCGACAACTACGACGAGTCCCCGCTGCCGGAGACCTTCATCGACTACGAGAAGGATCCGCGCGAGTATCGGCTCAAGGCCGTGCACACGATCCTCGACGTGCACACCCGGGTCTCGGACCTGTATTCCAGCCCGCACGACCAGATCTCCCAGCAGCTGCGCCTGACCATCGAGGCCATCAAGGAGCATCAGGAAGGCGAGCTGATCAACAGCCCCGACTACGGGCTGATCGCCAATACGCCGAAGAAGCAACGGATCTCGACCATCGCGGGCCCGCCCACGCCCGACGATCTGGACAATCTCATCGCCAAGGTCTGGAAGGAGCCCGGCTTCTTCCTCACCCACCCGGAGGGCATCGCGGCCTTCGGGCGAGAGTGCACGCGGCGCGGTGTGCCGCCGCCGACGGTGAGCCTGTTCGGTTCGCAGTTCATCACCTGGCGCGGCATCCCGATCATCCCGTCGGACAAGGTTCCGGTGACCGGCGGCAAGACCAAGTTCCTGCTCATCCGCCCGGGCGCGGAACGGCAGGGCGTGGTCGGGCTGTACCAGCCGGGACTGGCCGGCGAACAGGGTCCCGGCCTGTCGGTGAAGTTCATGGGAATCGACCGCAGTGCCATCGCCTCGTATCTGGTTTCGCTGTACTGCTCCCTGGCGATCCTGACCGACGACGCCGTGGCGGTGCTCGAGGGCGCAGAGGTGAACAGGTTCCATGACTATGCACCGACCTACCGCTGATCTGCCCGCTTCCCCGGAACCGGTGGCCGCCACCGGTTCCGGGTGGGGCGCCCTGCTCCCGGACGAGGCGACGCTGAATCGCCTTGCCGGGGAGTTCTTCTCGGCGCTGCCGTCGGCGGCGCCGGGCCTCGGGGGGCTGGGCGTCCCGGGGCCGGGCGGACCGGCTCCGGAGCCGCCGCCGCTCCCGTATGTTCCGGGTGCGCCGAGCACCCCGGCGGGGCCGTCCGGTGTGCCCGGATCGCCGGGGGCGCTGCCCTCGGCCGCGTCGGCCCCCGTGGCGGCTCCCCTGTCGGCGGCGGGGGCGAGCTCGCTCCCGCACGCGCCGGAACCGACCGTGCCGGAAGGCGGCGCGGTGCCGGAAGGCGCTGTGCCGCAGCCGAGTCCGGGCATCTCCGTCCCTGCCACGGCGGGCACGCCGCGCACCCCGGGCGCGCCTCGGGGTGCGGTGCCGCCCGGCGGGGCCACCCCCGCCCCGGCGGTGCCGGGCTGGGAGTCCGGGACCACCGCGGCCCCGGTGCACACCGATCCCTGGCTGCCCGAACTGCCCTCGCTCGATATCCCGCTGACCCCGTCGCGTTTCAGCGCACCGGCGGCAGCGGCAGGCGGGCCGAGCTTCTACTTCCTCGAGCGCCCGCGAGCCGATGCGGCACCGGCCGGGTCACAGTTCTACTTCCTCGGGGACCGGGCCGGCGATCCGGTGCCGGATCGGCATCCGCCGTTCGACGTGCACGCCGTCCGCCGGGATTTCCCCATCCTGGGCGAACGGGTGAACGGGCACCCGCTGGTGTGGTTCGACAACGCCGCCACCACGCAGAAGCCGCGCACGGTCATCGACCGCATCACCCACTTCTACGAGCACGAGAACTCCAACATCCACCGTGCCGCACACGAATTGGCGGCGCGCTCGACCGACGCGTACGAGCACGCCCGCGAGGCGGTGGCGCGCTTCCTGGGCGCGGGCTCGGCACAGGAGATCATCTTCGTGCGCGGGGCGACCGAGGGCCTGAACCTCATCGCCCAGACCTGGGGCCGCAAGAATCTGCACGCCGGTGACGAGATCCTCGTCTCGCACCTCGAACACCACGCCAATATCGTGCCGTGGCAGCTGCTGGCGGCCGAGACCGGCGCGGTGCTGAAGGTCATTCCGGTGGACGACACCGGCCAGCTGCGGATGGACGAGTACACCCGGCTGCTGTCCGATCGCACGAAACTGGTGTCGGTGACCCATGTGTCGAACGCACTGGGCACCATCACGCCCATCGCGGATGTGGTCGCCGAGGCCAGGCGCGCGGGCGCGGTCACCGTGGTGGACGGTGCGCAGTCCATCCCGCACACCCGGATCGACGTCCGCGCCCTGGACGCCGACTTCTTCGTCTTCTCCGGCCACAAGCTCTTCGGCCCGACCGGGATCGGCGCGGTCTACGGCAAATCCGAAGTGCTCCAGGATCTTCCGCCCTGGCAGGGCGGCGGCAACATGATCAGCGACGTCACCTTCGATCGCTCGCTGTTCCAGCCGCCGCCGGGCCGTTTCGAGGCGGGCACCGGCAACATCGCCGACGCGGTCGGCCTGGGCGCGGCCGTGGAATACGTCGAAACACTCGGCATCGACACCATCGCCCGCTACGAACACGGCCTGCTGGAGTACGCCACACCCCGGCTGGCGGCGATCCCGGGCGTGCGCCTCATCGGCACCGCCGCGCACAAGGCGAGCGTGCTGTCGTTCACCCTGGCCGGCTACGAACCCATAGAAGTCGGAACGGCCCTGAACGAGAAGGGCATAGCGGTGCGGGCCGGGCACCATTGCGCCCAGCCCATCCTGCGCCGCTTCGGCGTGGAGGCCACGGTCCGCCCCTCCTTCGCCTTCTACAACACCTGCGAGGAGATCGACCGCTTCATCGCCGAGGTCACCCGCCTCGCCCACGCGCGCGGCTGACCGGATCGACGGCGGCACCCGACCGGCGTCCACGCGGCCTCAGAGCCGCGTGGACGCCGCGTTCGTGTACGAGCGGGACACGTTTGGGCCGTCGGCCGCTACGGCGAAGCTTGCGCCGAATCCCCCGGTCCAGCGATCCCGGCCCGCGAATACACTACGCGGAGAGCAGATTCGGCGCATTGCAGGAGCATGGTCAGCTTCACTCCTCGGCGAAGCCCGCACCGAATCCCCCGATAGTCGCTGCCGACCGCCCGAATGTCGAGCGCGGAGTGCCGCTTCCGCGCACTACCGAGGAGCGAGGTCAGCTCTCGGCGGCCGCGGCGAAGCGCGTGCCGATCTCGGCGGCGGTGACCTTGGCCAGTTCGACCAGGAACGGCACTCGCTCGGGGATCATCAGGGCGGTGGGGCCGCGCAGGCCCAGGGCGAAGCGGCAGCGGCCGACCGGATCGAGGATCGGCAGGCCGATCGTACGGAACTCGGGGTCGAGTTCGCCGTCGTTGTAGGCGTAGCCGCGCTCGCGGGTTCGGGTCAGTTCGGCGCGCAGTTCGGCCGGGCCCGAGACCGAGCGATCGGTGCCCTCGTCGTAGGGCAGGGCCGCGAGCTCCTCGTCGCTCGCCTCCGACCAGGCCAGCAACGCCTTGCCCAGGGCGCTGGCGTGCAGCGGCAGCCGCACGCCCTGGAGGCGATGGCCGTCGGTCTCGCGCCAGCGGCTGGTGCCCAACAACACCGCGTGGATGCTGTGCCGGATGGCGACCGAGGCGCTGGCGCCGGTGGTGGCGGCCAGTTGTTCCAGGCACGGTTCGGCGAGATAGATGCGGTGCTGGCGGTAGGCGATCTGGCCGTATTCGGCCAGCGCCCCGCCCATTCGGTAGCGACTGGATTCCTCGTTCTTCTCCAGGAATCCCGCGGCGACCAAGGCGGCCAGCAGCCGGTGCGTCGTGCTCACGGCCAGCCCCTGCTGGCGCGCGATCTCCGAGACGCCGCGCTCGTCGCCGGCCCGGAAGCATTCGAGCACCGACAGGGCACGGGCGATGGTTTGCACACCGGGGGCTTCCACGTCAGCGACGGTAGCACGCCCGCAGCGAGATTCCGGACCGCGCTTTCCATTATCCGGAAAGGCCGCCGGTGGGAGTATTCGCCTCAGCGCGCGCAGAACTCTTTCGAGGATCAGCGCTTTCATCACGAGCACCGGCGCCCGCACGCGGTGTAACGGCTGTGCCCCACCCGTGTCAAGCCTTCCGATCCTCGGAAAGCATTACCTCGCCGTAGCGGCTCGAGATCCCTACTGTCGCTGGACATCGGCCGATATCGCGGCCGATTCTCGAACCGGAAGAGGTGCCCCCACGATGTTCCGCACACGTCGGCCCAACCGTTGGCGGCTCGCGCTCGCGCTGGCCCCCGTCGTCGCTCTCGTCGCCGCGTGTGGATCGGGCGCGAGCACCGACGACGCGGCCAAGCCGGAGCTCGTTCTCAAGGTCGTGGACCCGGGCAACTCCGGCCCGCTCGCGATCGGCAAGCGCGACGGCACCTTCGACAAGGCTCTGGCCCCGCTCGGTGCGCGCATCGAATGGGTCACCACCACACCGGGTTTCAGCTCCATGCTGAAGCTGTTCAACACCGGCGAACTCGATGTGTCCGGCGCGGCCTTCAGCCCGGTGGTCGGCGCGCTGTCCAAGGACGTCCCGGTGCGCATCGTGGCCGTGCAGGATCCGGCCGGCAAGGACCAGAGCGGCATCATCGCCCACCCGGACTCCGGCATTCGCGCCGTGAAGGACCTGGCGGGCAAGCGCGTCGCGGTGAACCCGGCGGGCAAAGGTGAGTACATCCTGCTCAAGGCGCTGGCCCAGGCGGGCGTCCCGGCCGACAAAGTGACCCGGGTTCCGTTGCAGCAGAAGGACGCCGCCTCGGCGTTCGCCACCGGCAAGGTCGATGCCTGGTCCTCGTTCCTGGTGCCCTACCAGGAGGCCAAGGCCAACGGCGGCGTCGAGCTGGCCACCGAGCAGAGCATCGGTTCCAAGGACAACACCGTCGTGGTGTTCCGCACCGAGGTCCTGGACAAGCGGCCCGACGTCGCGGCCAAGTACCTCGAAGTGCTGCAGGGACTTTCGGCTCAGCAGCGCGCCAACCCCGCGGAGTTCGAGAACGTCTTCGAGAAGACCGGGCCGCGCGCGCTCAGCGGCGCCCGCCTGGCCGACGCGGTGCGCGTGGGCTCGGAGGCGACCCAGCCGCACCTGCCCAAGGAGTCCGACGCCGCTGATCTGGCCGACGTGGTGAACCAGTTCGCCGACAACGGCGTCATCAGCCGCAAGATCACCGCCGCGGACATCTTCTACGACCTGAAGTCCAAGCTGACCCCCGAGCAGCTGGCCGCACTGAAGGAAAGCTGACATGGCCGTCCTCGTCGCCGCGAATTCGGGCACGACCGCACCCGCCGCGCCCGGCTCCGCATCCCCCACCGAGCCCGAACTCGTGCTCGCCCCGCCCCGCGCCCGCATCGAGAAGCGCAGGCCCGCATGGCTGTCGATTCCGCTGCGGTTCCTGCTGCCCGCGCTGATCTTCGCGGGCTGGTGGATCGGTTCGGCGACGGGGGCACTGTCCCCGCGGGTCCTGGCCGGACCGCCCAAGGTGTGGTCGGCCTTCACCGAATTGCTCGGCACCGGCCAGCTGGTGGACTTCGCGCTCGCCTCGTTCACCCGGGCGGCCCTCGGGGTCGCGCTCGGCGTCGGCGCGGGCCTGCTGCTCGGCTTCGCCGCCGGATTGTCCAGTCTCGGTGAGGAATTGGTCGACTCGACCATGCAGATCCTGCGCGCGGTGCCGTTCCTGGCGCTGGTGCCGCTGTTCATCGCCTGGTTCGGCATCGACGAGCTGTACAAGGTGCTGCTGATCGCGGTCGCCACCGTCGCGCCCATGTACGCCTACACGTATCTGGGCGTGCGCAACGTGGACCGCAAGGTGGTCGAGGCCGCGCGCGGGTTCGGGCTCAGCGGCATACGGCTCGTGCTCGAGGTCATCCTGCCCTCGGCGCTGCCGGGCGTGCTCATGGCCCTGCGGGTGTGCCTGTCCATCAGCATCACCGGCCTGATCGCCGCCGAACAGGTCGGCACCAACGAGGGCGTGGGCTACCTGGTGACCTTGGCCCAGGAGTACAACCGCACCGACTACATGGTGCTGTGCGTGGTGCTCTACGCGCTGCTCGGCCTGATCTTCGACGGCCTGGTCCGCATCGCCGAGCGGTACGCCATGCCGTGGCGGCGTCAGGTGGCGATCCGATGACCGCGGTGACCGCACGCGTCGAGAGCCCGGTCGCGGTATCGATCACCGGACTGCACAAGGCCTTCGGTGAGAAGGTCGTGCTGGACGGCATCGATCTGACCATCCGGCGCGGCGAATTCGTGGTGCTGCTGGGCCCCAGCGGCACCGGCAAGACCACGCTGCTGCGGCTGCTGACCGGACTCGAGCTTCCCGATGCCGGACAGGTACTGGTCCCCGCCGCCCGCACCACCGTCTATCAGGAACCGCGCCTCATTCCCTCCAAGCGGGTGCTGGCCAATGTCGTTGTCGGCCAGCGCCGTTCCCGCCAGGTACGCGAGGCCGGGCTGCGCGCGCTGGCCGAGGTGCACCTGGACGGCAAGGCCCGCCAGTGGCCCGCGACCCTGTCCGGCGGCGAGGCCCAGCGCGCGGCCCTGGCCCGCGCTCTCGTCCGCGAACCCGAACTGCTGCTGCTGGACGAGCCATTCGCCGCGCTCGACGCCCTCACCCGCCTGCAAATGCAGGATCTGGTGGGCGATCTGGTGGCCCGGCATCGCCCGGCGGTACTCATGGTCACCCACGACGTGGACGAGGCCGTGCGGCTCGCGGACCGCGTCCTGGTGCTGGACAACGGCCGCTTCGCGGTCGACACCGACATCGACCTGCCGCGACCGCGTGATCGCACCGACCCCGCGGCCCTGCGCTATCGCGCGGACTTCCTCGCCCAGCTGGGCGTGGACCGCATTCCCGAAACCCCCAGGAGCACTTCATGACCGACACCCTCTGGTACACGCGCTGCCCCGTTCCCACCGCGAGCGGCCTGGCGCACAGCCTCGGCTGGCTCGGCGAGACCGCCGCGCACAGCGGCCTCGACTTCGGGGTGCTCCAGGACGCCGGGCCCGAGCTGGCGGGCTTCCACTTCTCGCACGAGCTGTCCGGCCTGATTCGCGAGGGCGGCAACGTGCCCGCGCTGGCCGCCCGGGCACAGGGTTCGCCCACCCGGCTCATCGGCCTGACCTGGATCGACGAATCGCAGGCCATCCTGGTCGGCCCGGATTCGCCGGTCTCCGCGGCCGCGGACCTGGCGGGGCTGCGCGTCGCGGTGCCCGCGTGGGCGCAGGATCAGGCGCGCAGCTTCCCGCGCGCCATGGCGCTGCACGGCTTCGCCAACGCGCTGCGCCCGGCCGGGCTCACCCTGGCCGACGTGCGCGTCACCGAGGTCGGGGTGGAGCGGGACCCGCAGGTGCGCACGGAGGTTCAGGAGCGGCGTCGCGACATCACCTGGGGCGTGCGGGAACTGCTCGACGGTGCGGTGGACGCCATCTACGTCAAGGGCGCCCGTGCCCAGGAGGTGGCGGTCGAACACGGCCTGCGGGTCGCCATCGACCTGGACGCCTCCGAGACCAAGCGACTGCGGGTGAACAACGGCACGCCGCGCCCGATCACGGTGCATCAGGAACTGCTGGACACCAAACCCGAAGTGGTGGTCGGCTTCCTGGCCCAGAGCCTGCGGGCGGCGGACTGGGCGGCGGGCAATCTCGACGGCGTCCGCGAGGTGCTCCAGCGCGAAACCCTCTCCGGTCCCGACGGTGTGGTGGCCGCCTACGGCACCGAGTTCCATCGCGGCCTGCACCCCTCGCTCACGGCCGAGCGAGTCGAACTGCTCGGGGTGCAGAAGCAGTTCCTGTACAGCCACGGCTTCCTGGCGGCGGACTTCGACCTGGACGCCTGGGTCGCGTACGAGCCCCTCGAGCAGGCCCGCGCTCTGGTCGCCGCCGAGCGGGTGCCGGCATGACCGAATACCTGTGGCGGCTGCCCGCCCGTGGCGACGGCCGGCGCGCGAATCCGGAACTGCGGCAACGCGGCGGCTTCGGCGGGCCCGGCCCCATCACCCCGGCCACCGATGTGCGGCCCGGCAATTTCGGGCCGTTCGACGACCTGCACCAGATCATCGACGCCGCCGAACTCAACGGCCTGGACGGCGTACTCGCGCCCTACGATCCACTGGGCGAGGAGTCCTGGATCGTGGCGGCGGGAGCGCTGCGAGCCACCCGGCACGCCCGGGTCGTCGTCGAGTTCCAGCCCGCCTTCGGCACGCCCGTGTACGCGGCCAAGATCTCGGCCACGCTGCAGCGGCTCTCGGCCGGGCGGCTGGGGTGGCGGCTCGCGGTCGACACCGACATCGCCGACGAGCGGGCGCGCGGGGACCGGGTCGTCGGTGACGATCGGTATGCGCGGGCGGCGGAATTCCTCACCGTCGCCCGGGGTGTCTGGAACTCGGATCCCATTCCGGGCGCGGGATTCAAGGGCACCGGCTTCGAGTACGCGGGCGAGTTCTACGACGTCATCGACGGCGGTTTCCGGGGGATCCTGTCCGGACTGCCCTTCCCGCAGGTGTACCTGTCCGGGACTTCGGCTGCCGCGCTGAAGCTTTCGGCGAAGCACGCCGACGTTCACGTCTTCACCGAAGCACCCGACGGTTTCGCCGCGCCGCTGGCCGAGCTGCGCCGCCTCGCCGGCGCGCAGGGCCGCACGGTCCGGGCCGGGCTGGAGCTGCCGATCATCGCCCGCGAGACCGAGACCGAAGCCTGGGCCAGGGTCGAAAGGCAATGGCGCGAACTGCATCCGACGGGTCCGGACGCCACCTCGCTGAGTCTGGGCGACGGCCGCTGGGCCGGATTCGGCGAACTCGGGTACCCGCAGGCCATCGGCCTGGTCGGCAGCTACGAGCAGGTAGCCCGGCAACTTCAGGTGTACACGGCCGCCGGGATCGACAGCATCGCGCTGTCCGGGCATCCGCATATCGAAGAGGTGCACCGCACCGGCGAACACCTGCTGCATCTGGCCGATCCGGCCGGACGCGTCCTGACCGAGGCGCCCGCGTGATCGATCCAGCACGGCGTCCGGGCACGAGCACGGAGCGCTCCCCTCACCGGCGGAAGGGCACGGCATGACCATCGACATCTATTGGCGCATCGGCATGGAGGGCGATCACGCCTCGCTGCGCACCCCGCGCCGCTACAACCGCGGGCACGCCGGGGGTTACGGCCCGGGCAACATCGCGCCCGCCATTCGCGGCGGCGAACTCGACGGCTACGGCTACATCGACCATGTCGCCGCCGTGGCCCGGGCCTCGGAATCGGCCGGCTTCCTGGGCGGACTGCTGCCCTCGTTCCCGGTCACCGAGGATCCCTGGGCCATCGCGGCCGCACTGGCCCGCGAGACCACCACCTACCGGTTCATGGTCGCCTTCCAGCCCGGCTTCCTGCACCCGGTGCAGGCCGCGCGCATGTCTGCGAGCCTGCAGCGCGCCACCGGCGGGCGATTGGTCTACAACATCATCAGCGGGGGCGGCGGACCGGCCCAACTGTGGTGGGGTGACAAGGTTTCCCACGACGACCGGTACGCGCGCACCAGCGAGTTCCTCGACGTGCTGCGCGGGGTGTGGGACGGCGAGCCCTACACGCACGACGGACGTTTCTACCGGGGCGAGGAGGCGGCGCTGCCGCCGGGCCTGGCGGGGCAGCCCTTCCCGGAGGTCTACTTCTCCGGGTCCTCGGGCGCGGCGGTGCAGGCCGCGGGACGGCACGCCGACTACTACCTGTCCTGGCTCGAGCCCTTCGCGGACCTGCGGGCCAAGTTCGACGGCGTCCGCGCGCACGCCGACCGGATCGGGCGCACCCCGAAGTTCGCGGTCCGCATCGACATCGTCGCCCGGCACACCGAGGAGGCCGCCTGGGCCGAGATCGAGAAGGGCTGGGCGTTCGTGGACCGCGACGCCGCCAATCGCGCCGCACAGGGCGATTCGGTCGGCGCGGCCCGCATCAAGGGCTGGGTGCCCGAAACCATCACCGGCTACCGGGATCTGGAGGTGCAACCCAACGTGTGGTGCGGCTTCAGTCTCATTCGCGGCGGGCCGGCATTCGGCCTCGTCGGCAGCTACGAACAGGTGGCCCAGCGCCTCGACGAGCTGACCGAGCTCGGCGTCGACGCCTTCATCCTGGCGGGCAATCCGCACCTGGAGGAGGCGTACCGGGTCGGCGAGGAAGTGCTGCCCCTGCTGGGCCGTTCGCGGCTGACCGCACCGGAACCCGTTGCCGCGCTGTCCACTACGCGCTGAGCACACCACGAACATCGAATCAGGAGACATCATGACCACCGTCGAGACCGTCCTCTCGGACACCGCCGCCGAATTCGTCGCCGCCGTGACCCGCGACGCGGACAAGGCGTTCCGGGTGCTGCGCGAGAGCGGCACCGTGACCGGCAACGGCACCGTCAACTTCGTCGAGCGCGTGCCGGGCGAGGACATCGCCGTAGCGCTCAACGAGCCGGGCCCCTGGGCCGACGACCGCACCGTGCGACCGGTGGTGGCGACCTTCGACGGAAAGGTGCTGTCCGGCAGCGGTTCCGCCGGATTCGTCACCGGCTACGCCAAGGTGTTCCGCGCCCACCCGGAGATCACCTCCGTCGTGCACGTGCATTCGCCGTGGCTGGGCGGCTGGGCGCAGACCCACCGCACCCTGCCCATTCGCTACGCGGCCGTGCAGCGACTGACCCTGTCCCGGGAGATCCCGCCGCACATCGACCGCAGCATCGGCGCGGGTGACTTCATTCTCCAGCGCCTGACCGTCGACCCGGACCTCATCGCCATCTTCGAGGCCAACGGCGGCGCGAACGTGATCGGCCGCGGCGGGCTGCTCGACCTGGCCAAGCTCGTCGTCCTGCTGGAGGAGGGCGCGCAGTACCAGGCGATCGGCGAAACCCTCGGCGGGTCCGTCGATTTCGACGCCTCCAACCTCGCCGTGCAGTGGGGCCGCACCGGGCTGGCCGACGAGGCCCGCCGCCGCGGCCTGATCTGATCCATCACTCCCACCCCGAAGGAACTCCCCGTGACCGTTCGCATCGGCTACTTCCCGCACAACAACTCGCTGTTCGTGCTGCGGCACCGCGGCATCGTCGAACGCACCCTGCCCGACGTGGAATGGGTCGACCTGCGCGCGCTGCCCGAGACCTCGCGCGCCGACGTGAAAACCGCACTGCCGTCGCTGCATTCGGACTGGCTGTTCGAGGACGGCGGCTACGACGTCATCGGCACCGGCTTCACCCCGCCGGTCACCGCGCTGGCGAACGGCCGCGACATCGTCTACCTCGGCATCTCCGGACCGCGCATCGAGAACGGCCGCCTGGTCGCCAAGGCGGGCAACGGCATCGAGACCGTCGCCGACCTGAAGGGCAAGCGCGTCGGCATCGCGCACGGTTCCTGGCAGACCACCCTGCTGCTGTTCGCGCTCGAGCGGGCGGGCCTGGGCTGGGCCGACATCGAGCCGGTCGACACCGATGTCAACGGCGGCGCCGCGCTGCTGAACGGCGACCTCGACGCCTGGGTCGGCGCGTACCCCGGGCTGGCCGCCATCGAGGCGCAGGCCGAGCTGCACACGCTCGTGGACACCGAATCGCTGTTCAGTCACCCGTCGCTGTGGTTCACCCGCCGTGACTTCGCCGAGGGCAATCGCGAAGCCCTGGAGGCGATTCTGACCGCACTGCAGGAGTCCGACGCCTGGATCACCGAGAATCCGCGCGCGGCGGCGCAGTACTTCGTCGACGACATCGTCGCGCGCGGCGGCACGGCCGATCTCGACGCGTGGGAGGCCGCGCTGCGCGGACGCCCGTTCGGGATCGACCCGGTCTCGGAATCGTTCCTGGACGAGCAGCAGCACGCCGCCGACCTGCTGGCCGCCAATGGCCTGCTGCCCAGGACCGTTCAGGTTCGCGGCGCGGTTCTGCCCTGGATCTCGGACTTCGTCGCGTCCACCCGGAACGCGACCGCCGTCGGCTGAAGCCCTGCGACACCGGCCGGACAACGAGGTCCGGCCGGACCCGTCCGCGGGCCGCGCCGGTGTTCAGCCGGCGCGGCTCGCGGCGGCCAGTTCGGGGTAGAACGCGGCGAAGATGCCCAGGTCGGTGGCCCGCGAGAAATCCGGGTGGCCGGTCAGCTCGCGCAGATCGTCCAGCGCCTTGCGGCCGTAATAGCCGCCGCCCCCCTCGATTTGGGGAACCGGGACGGCGCGACCGGCGGCGATGACCTCGAGATTGCGTTCGAACAGCAGCGTGCAGGCGCGCAGGCCCCGCAGCATGATGTCCTGGAAGCCGTCGGTGTCGGCGATCGGGAAGCTCTCGGTATCCAGGACCGCACCGGTGTCCACCCCGGCATCGATCTCGTGCAGGGTTGCCCCGTAGGCGGTGTCACCGTTGAGGATCGCGTGCGCGATCGCGGCCTCGGGCAGGCCGCGGTGGCGCGGCAGCAGGCCGTTGTGGATGTTGTAGATGCGAAAACCCGCGGCCAGCAAGGGTTCCCGCAGGATGGTGGCGTTGTTGACCGAGAACACGATTCGGTCCGAGGACGCCGCCGCCAGCCGGTCGGCGGCGGTGTTCACATCGGTGACCGCCAGCAGCGGGACCGCGCGGGCACCGGCCGAGGTCTCCTGGCCGGGCGGAACCACCACCAGATCCACCGGACGCCCGGCCGCCAGGGTGTGATCGACCGCCCGCCACAGCAGCGAGCCGCTACCGATGAAAATCACCGCTGCACTCCTGTTCTCGCCACCGTCACGGCCTCGACCACCCGGTTCAGCGTCAGGTGGTGGATGAGGCCCTCCACCTGGGCCACGAACGCCTGTTCGGCGGCCGGGCCGACGATCTGGCGCGACACCTGCGCGAGCATCTCCACCGTGGCCAGCGAATCGCCGCCCAGCGCGAAGAAGTCGGAGTCCGCGGTGAGCTCGGCGGGCTCGCGACGCAGGATGCGGGCCCAGATGCCGCCGACCTGCTCGTGCAGGAAGTCCTCGGGGTCCGCGCCGGAACCGTTGTCCGGCTGCGAGTTCGGATTCGGGGTCGGCACGATCTCGTACGAGCTCGCGGGCACGGCCTCGGGCACGATCGCGCTTCCGTCCGCGGCATCGGAGCGCACCTCGACCGCGGCCTCGGACCCACCCTCGGCCAGCCGGACCAGCGCGAGCCGATCGGTCTTGCCGTTGCTGGTCAGCGGTAGCACCCGCAGCCGGTGGAAGGCCCGGGGAATCATGTACACCGGCAGCCGCGCGCCCAGGAAGTCCCGCAGCTCCTGATCCCCCGGCTCCCCTTGCGGGACATCCGGGGCGGTCACCACGAAGGCGTCCAGCACGTGATCGCTGTGCTCGGCGCGGCGGCGGCCGACGACGGCCGCGGCGGCGAGCGTGGGATGCGTCTCGAGCACGCAGCGGATCTCGTCGGGTTCGACCCGGTTGCCGCGGATCTTGACCTGATCGTCCACCCGGCCCGCGAATTCGAAGGTGCCGTCGCCCAGCCGCCGGACCAGATCGCCGGTGCGGTAGGTGCGTTCGCCGCCGACGGTGACGAACCGCTCGGCGGTCAGCTCGGGCCGGTGCAGGTAGCCGGCCGCGACCTGCGGACCGCCCAGATAGAGTTCGCCCACCTTGCCGTCCGGGACCGGCCGGCCCTGGGCATCGAGCAGGTACACGGTGGTGCCGGGTGCGGGCAGGCCGATCGGCACGGCGGTCGCGTCGCGCGCGGGGACGCCGGTGAGGATCTGCGAGATGCAGACCAGGCTCACCTCGGTGGGTCCGTAGCTGTTGACCAATCGCACTCGCGGGCCGAAGAATTCGCGCACCCGCCGCAGCAGATCGTGGCTGAGCTGTTCGCCGCCCAGGACCACGGTGCGCATGCCGACGGGCCGAATGTCCTGCCGGAGGACGACTTCGGCCAGGCTCGGGGTGAGGAACAGGGTGTCCGCGCCGTCCGTGCCCAGCATGTCCGACAGCGTCAGGTGGTTGATCTCGCCCGGGACCAGCACCACCGCACCGCCGGCGATCAGCGGCGAGACCATGGCCATGCACGCCATATCGGCGGCGGGCGTGTGATAGTGCGCGTACCTGGTCCCCGGGGTGAGGTGGTACCAGTCCAGCGCGGCGCGCAGGTAGTGCACGACCCCGTCGTGGGTGACCCGTACGCCCTTGGGCCGCCCGGTGGAGCCGGAGGTATAGGTCACGTAGGCGACATCACCGGGTTCGACGCCGACATCGACCGGGGCGGAACCGCTTTCGGGCAGCTCCTCGAGAATCAGCACCGGAACGGTCGGCTCGGCCAGCTCGGCGTACCGCCGCTCGACCAGGCACAGGCGCACCCCGGAATCGTCCAGGACCTGGGCTATGCGCTCGGGCGGATGTTTGGGATCCAGCGGCAGGAACGCCGCACCGGTTTCCAGAATCCCCCACTGGCCCGTCAGACCCGCCCGGGTACGGCCCGCGAGGATGGCGACGGTCTCGCCGTGCCGGACACCGTGATCGCGCAGGGCGGCGGCGATCGCGGCCGAGCGCTCACCCACCTGCGCGTAGGTGAGCGAGCCTTCGGGACCGGTGATGGCCACCGCGTCGGGCCGGGCGGCGACCTGGGCGCGCAGCAACTCCACCAGGGTGGCCTCGAGACCGGTGAGGCGAGGGTGTTCGGCGGTGTCGAGCACGGCGCTCACCGGGTCCAGCAGCTCCGCGTCGTCGAGGTGCAGCGCCGGAGTACCCGCGCCCGTTTCGGCATCGATGCCCGCGGGTTCGACAGCTCCCTGGTCGGCAGTTCCGTGGCCGGCGGCTCCCTGGTCGGCGGCTTCGAGATCAGCGGCTTCGAGGTCGACAGCTCCCTCGTCGGCAGCTTCGAGGTCGGCGGCTTCGACCGGCCCGGCGCTCGTGAGCGCTTCGGCGGCGGCGTCCCCGAGCCCCTTCGCGATGGTGTCGAGCAGCGCTTCCAACCGCTCCGCCACACCCTTGCCGTTGCGGCAGGACACCGTGATCCCGGTGGCGTGCTCGGATTCCACGATGGCGAAGCTGAGCGGCGCGAGGCCGGTGTGCGCCGGGATGGCGACCAGCGACGCGGGGGTGAAGTCGGGGCCGGCGAAATCGCCGAGGGTCACCTTGCCCGCGTGGGAGATGATGGCGGAGCACAGGTTTCGGCCGGTGCGGCGGCCGAGCTTGTCGACCGTGCGAATGATGCCCTTGGCGATCGGCGCCGGAACCTGCTCCAGGCCCGGGTTCTTCATCTGGTTGAGTTCGTCGCGGCGCATCAGCCCCGCCAGCATGCGGGCGTTGATCTCACGCCAGCCCTCGCCCGGTTCGGTGTCCAGGAACAGCGGCAGCGTCAGGTTGGCGGTCGAGCGCAATTCGGCGTCATGCCTGCGCAGATCCACCGGAATCATCAGGCGGGCGCGCGAACCGGTCGCTGCGGCGACGATCTCGCCGATCCGCGCCACGATGGCAGGACTGACCCCGGGCAGCGCGCGGTGCCGCAGCAGGAACGGACGCCCCGCGATGGCCGCGCCGTGCCCGATCGGCGACCGGAAGTTCGGGACCATGGACGTCGGCGAGCCGGGAATGCCGAGCCGGAACGCGAGTTCCTGATCGGTGGTGGCGTCGAGGGCGCCCTCGGGGGCGGCCCCGCGCAGCACCCGGAACACGTCGGCGGCCCACAGTTGCAGCCCCTTGGCGTCCATGACGCCGTGGAAGGCCCGGAAGATCACCGTGACCGGATCGGCGGTGAGGAGCACCACCTCGCAGTTCGGCGCCTCGGACACGTAGTCCGGCCGGCTGATCGGACCGCCGAGCACCGCGTCCTCGGTGAGCCGATCGAAGTCGAGCACGGTGTTCGCCAGCGCCCGCACCCGCGGCACCGCGCCCCGCGCGATCCAGTCCGTACCCGAGCGCACCAGCCGCGCACCGGGATGAACCCGCGTGGCGACCTCGACGGCGTGCTGCAACTTGTCCGCGTCCAGCGCGCCGCCGCCCTCGACGACCACCTGAATCAGGAAGTGCGGGTGCACCTCCCGCGCGGAGAGGTAGAGCCGTTCGGTGGGCGAGATGCGGCGGCGAAAGGCGCTGCTCAAACTGGATCCACTCCTATAACAAGGCCCACACGCGATGAAGGGACCCGCACGCTACGCGCCCCACCCCGGCTCGATCGTCGCGACCGAAACTCGCAAACAGTCTAAAGTCGGCATTGGGGACCGTGCTGTGTGCTTTCTCACCACCGATCCGCCCGCCGATTGTCACCGCGCCCGGCTCGCGCGCCGTCCGCCCGGCAGCGGAGCCGTGGCCGATCGGTCGCCGGGCCCATCCGCGCGATAGCCGATCCGACCGGTCCGCGCTGTTATAGTCGCGACGTAAATCGTTGTACAGCACCGCTTTACAGGTAGCCAGATGGTTGCCGCGCTGCTGACGAGGTGGGAGGGGAGGCCCGCGGTGTTCGAGGCAGGCACGACCTTCGCGGGGTATCGGATCGAACGCAAGCTCGGCAGCGGCGGCATGGGAACCGTCCTGCTGGCCCGGCATCCGCGGCTGCCGCGCATGGACGCGCTCAAGGTCCTCGCCGACAGCCATCGCGGCGACGAGGAGTTCCGCGCGCGGTTCCTGCGCGAGGCCGAGGTGGCGGCGCGGCTGCAACATACGAACCTGGTCGCGGTCCACGATCGCGGGGAGTACGACGGACACCTCTGGATCGCGATGCAGTTCGTCGACGGCGTGGATCTCGCGGCGCTGATCAAGGGCGGGGCCGACGTGCTGCCGCCACCGCGCATGCTGCACGTGCTCACCGAGGCGGCCCGCGGGCTCGACGAGATCCATCGCGCGGGACTGCTGCACCGCGACGTGAAACCCGCCAACATCCTCGTCGCCCCCTCCGCCGACGGCCCGGACCGGGTGCTGGTCACCGACTTCGGCATCGCGCGCCCCGCCGACGATTCCGCGACCATCGGCGCCGACGGCGGGATCACCGCCACCCTGGGCTACGCGGCGCCCGAACAGCTGCGCGCCGAACCACTCGACCATCGGGTGGACGTGTACGCGCTGGGCTGCACGCTGTTCGAGATGCTCACCGGCTCGGTGCCGTTCGCGCGCGGCAACGCGGGCGCGGTGATCTACGCGCACCTGCACGAACCGCCGCCCCGACCCACGGACCGAAACGCGCTGATACCGGCCGGTTTCGACGCGGTCATCGCGAAGGCGATGGCGAAGGATCCGAATCAGCGGTACCAGAGCTGCCGGGCACTTGCGGACGCGGCGTGGGCCGCCGCGGGACTGCCCGGCCCGGCGCACGATGCGGACCCCGAGACGGGACCGGACCACCGAATCGGCACGGGCGGGCGGCTTCTCACCGGTCCCTCCACCGGGACCGCACGTCCGGTGACGATCGCCGCGGACCCCTCGGGCGCACCACCGCCGTCGCGCTACCACCTGCTCGGGGCCACGGTATTGGCGGTCGTGCTCGTGGTCGCCGGGACGTTGACCCTGATCCTGAACAGTGAGGAGACCGCGGCGGCGCCCAACCTGCCGCGGACGACCGCTCCGCCGGTGGCGTCGCCCCAGTGGGGGGCGTACACGTATGTGGCCGAAGCGTTCCCGGATCTACTGCCGTTCTCGCCGGACCTCATCGGCTTCGGGGAACTGACCCTCTGCCGGCCCAAGTTCGAAACGCGAAACGCCCCGTTCGACAAATCACCGAAGGTCTCCAACATCGCCTGTAGCGGCGACAACGACCCGATGCTGGCCTTCGATGTGTACTGCAACCTCGATCGATCGGCCATGACACCGGAACCCGCGCTCGACGTCGTCGAAGGCGAGGAGAAGTGGACGCGGCCGACCGGCACCGGCTTCGCGCGGTGGGGGACCTACACGACGGTCAGGAACGTTACCGCCGGATACATCGAGGTCTTCTTCGACAATCCCGCCCGCGCGTTCTGCTATCTGCGCGCCACCAGCCAGACCTCCGGTGCCGAACTACACGACAGATGGTGGATCGATGTACCGGCGTAAGAGGATCTCGCCCCGGAGAATTCGCCGGGCCGAAGCACCCGCGGTCATCGCGGCCGCGCTCGCGGCGCTGCTGTGCGGGTGCGCCGTGGTACCGGGGTCGCCGCGGCCTGCGACCGTGGACATGACCGGCCTCGACATCGGTTACTACGCGATCGAGCCGCTGACCGAGCCGACCGAGCCCGACGAAGCCCGCGGACGGGTCGTGGAGTCGGTGCGCATGGGCGAGGCCACGATCGATCCCGCCGCGGCCGACCCGGCACTGGCCTTCGGACCGACAGGCGGCGGAGCGCAACCGATTTCGGCACCGAGCAAGACCCGGGGCATGCTCTCGACACCGGTGCGTGACGTGCTGACCAAGCGCGGGATGCTCGCCGGCTTCAGCACCGTGGCGATGGACAGCAAGGGCGGTGCGCCGGTCGTGGGCACCGGTCGACTGCTCACCGTCATCCTGCTGCGTTTCCCGGATTCGGACGCCGCGCGACAGGCCGCCGACGAGATGGACGCCGCCGACGCCGGAGTCAGTACCGAGAACGCGGCGGTGCCGATTCCGGGTCATCCGGAGGCGCACGCGCACTGGCGGCCCACGGTGCCGACACTCGCCGCGACCATGGCGCAGGATTCGTTCGTCATCAGCCTGCTGGTCGGGCACACCGGCACGGACGTGAACGCGATGGCCGCGCTCGCCGGACGCGCGTTCGAGGCGCAGCGAACGCGCCTGGCCGACTTCCGTCCAACCCCTGCCGGTGACATCGCGGCACTGCGCGCCGATCGCGACCGGATGCTCAGCCGGCTCGTGGCCGACGACCCCGGGAATTGGCCGATGCCCGCGGTATTGCAGAGCGGGATCGGTGAGAATGCCGGCTGGGAATCGGTGGGCCAGCCGAACGGGGTGGTCTACGGTCCGCACGCGGTGCAGTTGCGCGGGCCGCGTCCCGGAACCGATCGTGCCGAAGCAATGGCCTTCGCCGGCAGCTCCAGCCTGTTTCGCTACGCGACCGCGACGGTGGCCCGCCGGACCTATGTCGAGAACTTCCGTATCGACGAGGGCTTTCAGGAGGTCGCCGCGCCGCAGGGGGTCCCCGAAGCCAAGTGCATCCGGAATCTCGCTTCGGTCGATACCTCCAACAACTACTCGTGCTGGCTGTTGGCAGGCAAGTACCTCGCGCTCGTCCACAGCCGCGACGAGTCGAACGCCCGGCAGAAGATCGCCGCGCAATTCGTGCTGCTGCAGCGTGATCCGGAATGACCGCCGAACTGCTACCGGGCATGGTCTTCGCCGGATACACGGTGGAATCCCGGCTCGGTGAGTCCGGATCCGTCTACCTGGCCGGCCATCCCAGGCTGCCGCGGCGGGACGCCCTGAAGGTGCTCGCCGCGTCCGACGCCGCGGCGCGGGCGCGCTTGTTGCGCGAAGCCGAAGCCGTTGCCCGGCTGGATCATCCGAACATCGTCGCGGTGCACGATCGAGGCATCGACCAGGGGCGGGCCTGGGTGGCCATGCGATTCGTCGACGGCGTCGACGCCGCCGCCCTGATCCGGCGCGGTCCCGCCGCCCTGCCGACCGCCCGGGTGGTGGACATCGTCGATCAGGTGGCGCGGGGCGTGGACGCGGCCGCCGCCGCCGGGGTGCTGCACGGGGACATCAAGCCGGCGAACATTCTGATCGAATCACCCGCGGGACAGCGGGACCGGGTGTTCGTCACCGACTTCGGGATCGCGGGAAACCCGGGACCGGCCGCAACGCCCGCGACGGTCGCCTATGCGGCGCCGGAGCAACTGGCCGGGGTGGCGCTCGACGCTCGCACCGCCGTGTATGGCCTGGGCTGCACCCTGTTCGAATTACTTACGGGCACAAAGCCTTTTCCGGGGACTACGGTCGATGACGTAGTACGCGGGCACCTCTACGCACCCGCGCCCCGGGCCACCGACCGGGTGCCCGCGCTGCCGCCGGAGATCGACGCGGTCCTGGGACGGGCACTGGCCAAGAACCCGGGCGAGCGGTTCTCCTCCTGTGGCGCGCTGGCGGCCGCGACACGGGCGGCGCTGCTCGGTTCACCACCGAATCCCGCAGCGCCCCTTCCGAACCGGAGGCTGCCCATCGCTCTCGCCGGCCTCGCGATCGCCGCGGCGGTAATCGCGGCGGCCATCGCCGTGGTGCGCCACGAGCCGTCCGGCGAACCCGCCGCCGCGCCGCCGATCGCCTCCACCACCGCGGCCGCGTCGATGACCACGTCGGCGAAGAACACGGCGACGACCTCGTGGGGCAGTTACCAGCACACGGTCGCCTACTTCACCGGACTGCTCCCGCAGACCCAGGATGTGCAGGGCTACAAGGGCATACGATGTTCCGCGGTGAATCGCGAGCTGCAACCGGTGAGCGTCGCCGAGCAATTGCCCGACAGGTTCTGGGTGAGCTGCACCGGCGACGCGGCCCCGGTCGAGCGACTCACCATGAACTGCACGAGCGTGGACCAGAGATATCTCGTGCAGCCGCTGAACGGCATGCGGGTCGAGGGCGACCAGAAGTGGCAGCGCCCCTCGGGCACCGGGCGAATCATCTGGGGGACGCGCAACGACAGGGGGCTGCTCCTGATCGACTTCGATCGCGGCAACCGCACGTCCTGCGGGATCGAGGTCGTCGGACTGACCTCCGGCAGCGACCTGTACGACCGGTGGTGGCCGGGCGCACCCCTGTAGCAACGGGATCGGAAACGATCTTCGTCGCGCCACCGCAAATCCGCCGACACTTTCGCATTGCCAATCGAGACCAGTCGGCTCTATCCATTCTTCTAGCGAATTCGAAATACATGGCGGCGCAGAAGAATTCATCGCAATAGGACCGCTATCGAGCGAAAGCGGTAGTAGCATATTGCGCGGGAACCGAGTGCGGGCCGATCGATACAAACCCCGCTACCGGAGAGCGCCGTACGTCGGCAGAAATACACCCGGTCCCGGGCGCGGAGGAGCATGCACGCGCATAGTGCACCGGGGGGCTGCGTCATGAGTCGCTCCAGGAGGAAATTCATGTCCACTCCTACTACTCGTATTCTCGACAAGGCATTCAAAGAAGAATTGGCCAGGGCCGCCAAGCTCGATAAAAAAGGAATCCGTCCGGTCGGAACCGAAGAGCTGTTTCCGAAACGCACACCGACCAATGTGGAACTGGTACAGGCTTGCCAGAAGGTCTATCTCAAACACAAGGCCGTCCTGGACAAAGCGGTGGACGGCGCGGTCGAGTTCCTCGACAGCCCGGACGGTGTCGCCTATGTGAAAGCGCTCGAGGGTTCGTTCGAGAGCGCCGAGCCCAACCCGCTCAGCGTCGACATCGCCGGGCAGATCGCGCGCAACGGCGCGTTCGACCTCACCGCCGGCGCACCCCAGGGCCTGCGCGGATTCGGCATCGGCGTCTCCGCCGGGGTGAGCGCGGTCGTCGGGCTGCTCGCGGGCGCCGACGTGGTCTTCGATTTCAAGGACGAGGCGCAGGTCCACGGCCGGGTGTGGAAGGGCGGCTCGATCAAGGGCGGGCTCTCCATCAGCGCGGGCCTGGAATTGAGCTTCTGGGTCCAGAAGCCGGTGACCGGCGCCATCGCGGGTCTGCTGCTCGATCTCTACATTCCGACCAAATACGCGCTGGTGCTGTTCATTCGGTTCATGTACATCCAACAGCGGGCCGAGGGCACCACCGAACTCGACTTCAGCGGTGTGTCACTGCAATTCCCGCTGGGCATCGGCCTGCCGCTGCGGCATAACCAGGAAACCCCGGACGGGGTCATCGCGGCGTTCGCGGCCAAGCAGACCGCATGGGACCGGCCCCGGCGCGCGACGCTGAAAGTGGTCAACAAGGCGACCGGCGTGGGCACCATCGCGGTGAAGGAAACCGCGACCCTGGAGCTCACGCTCACCAATACCTCCGGTCACGATGTCGCGCTGAGTTCGGGCGCGACGCTGACGATCAATATGCCGTCGTTTTTCTCCGACGCCGATATCAGCAAGATGACCATCAACTATCCGGGCTGGACCTTCGACGATGACGACGGCCGGTTGACCCTGACGCTGTCGAAGAACTCGACCTGGAACTCGGGTTCGGATATCGCGCTGGTCATCACCAATGTCGCCAGCAGCAGTCAGCCGCCCGCGGGCAAACAGTCGTATCCGGGCAAGGTGACGGTCGGGGTGAACGACATCTCCTTCACCGCGCCGATCGGCGTGACCGCCGATTTCAGTCTGGTGTGGGCGAATTCGCAGGCGACGCTCGCGTGGCGGGCCGAGATTTCGCAGGACAGCGGGTTCAAGCTGACCGGTGACGGCGCGGGCACGGTCACCGCGTACGCCCAGCCCGGGAACACCATCGTCGGGCTCACCACGGCCGTGGACAAGAGCGGGGTGACCTGGGTGCTGGGCTACGTCTTCAACTACAACACCGCCGTCACCGACAAGGTGATCCCGCAGGTCGCCGCCGCGTGGTGGAAGAAGGACGCCCCGAAGGTGGGCAACAACGTCTTCTACGGCACGCCGGTCGACACCTCGGGCACCCAGGCGTTCTGCTGGTTCGCCAACACCTCGCAGAGCGGGGCCGAACTGCTGATCACGCCGACCTTCGGCTGATCCGGCGGTAGCGCGCACCCGGGCCGTGTACCCGGGATTCCGGGTACACGGCGCCGGCGCGAGCCGCGAATCGATGTGTCACAGGAAGATCGGGGACGAGGGCCGCAACGCACCCCATAATGGATCGCCCATCTTCGCCGACGGCTGGTACGACACCCGCCTGCTCAGCTGTCGTTCCGCGATCCGCTCCACCAGCAGCGGTATGAATTCCCGGACCCGGTGGCCGTCGAATTCGCGGTGAATTCCGCGCACTTCCTCGCCGACGACGCGCGCCGCCAGGTAGGGGAATTTGCCGGCCAGCCGGTCGACGAGCTCGCTGATCTGCCGCTCCTCTTCGGATGCCCTCATACTCTGGTCTCGCCTCCATACACGAACGTTGGCCGCCGGCTCCTGTGCCCTTGCCGGCGATCTGGACAACGGCCCGCAACGGACCGTCCCCCGAGTGTCATCCTCGCCGGGCAACTTTTCTGCCCACGAATCCCTTTATGGCACAACTCGTCGGCTATTCGGCACCGCACGTCCTCGACAACGACACCTGCAAGCTACAAATGAAATTGCAACTGCAACAGCGCCTTCCGCCGGCCTAGATCCAGCCCCTCTTGCGCGCCTCGAGCGCGGCTTCGTAGCGGTTCGAAACGCCCAGTTTCGCCATCGCGGAGGAGAGATAGTTGCGCGTGGTGCCCGGCGACAGATGCGCGCGCCGGGCGATATCCTCCACGGGCGCACCGTCGATGGCGTATTCCAGCACATCGGCCTCGCGGGCGGTCAGCAGGGTGTCCCCCGCGCTGATGGCCTCGGCCGCGAGTTCGGGATCGACGTAGCGGCCGCCGCGGTGCACCGTGCGGATCACCTCGGCCAGGGTCGCGGCCGATGTCGTCTTGGGCAGAAAACCCCGAACACCCGCTGCGAGAGCACGTTTGAGGTATCCGGGCCGGCCGTGACTGGTGACGATCAGGGTGCCCGCGCCCGGGGTGAGCCGCTGCAGTTCGATCGCGGTCTCGATGCCGTCGATGCCGGGCATCTGCAGATCGATCACCGCCACCGCGACCGGTTCGCCGCGGTCGGCGCGCAACCGCCACACCTCGAGCAGCTCCTCGCCCGAACCGACGTGATCCACGACCTCGAGATCGGCTTCGAGGCCGAGCATGGTGGCCAGCGCGGCGCGCACGAGTGTCTCGTCGTCCGCCAGGAAGACGGGAATCACATTTCCTCCCACTGTATTTCGAGCACGAACCGATCGTCCCGCAGTTCGGCGGTCAGGGTCGCGCCGACCGGCGCGAGCCGTTCGGCGAGGCCGCGCAGTCCCGAACGCTCACCCGGTACGCCCTGCGGGCGATCGTTGCGCAGCGACATGCCCGAGCGTCCCAGCGCCAGGATCGCCGTGCTCGCGCGGGAATGCTCCACGATATTGGTGGTGCCCTCGCGCACCACCCAGGCCGCGACCTCGTGCAGGCGCGCGGGCACCTTCGCCGGATCGCCCTCGACGACGAGTTCGCAGCCGACGGCCGACAGCAGCGAGCGCGCCCCCGCGACCTCGCCGCGCAGATCGATGTCCCGGTAGCCGCGCACCAATTGGCGCATCTGGCCCATGGATTCGACCGCGAGGGATTTGACCTCGTCCATTTCCGCCGCGGCGCGCTCGCCCGCGCCCGCACGCGCGAGCACCGCCGCGAGCTCGCTCTTCACCGCGATCGCGGAGAAGCCGCGCCCGACGACGTCGTGCAGGTCGCGCGCGAAGCGCAAACGCTCCTGGGCGACCCGCAATTCCGATTCCACGGCCTTGGCGCGGTCCAGTTCCTCCACGACCCGCAGCCCCCACACCGTGAGAATCGTCGTGCCGACCACGAATCCGCCGCAGAGGAAGGTCATCAGCGCGAAGCCCGCCATCACCGCGGGCGTGGAGCCGAACGCGATTCCGGTCGCCACGCTCACCCCGAGCACCGCCCACCACCGGTGCCGGGCGAAGGAGATCACCGAGAACATGGCCAGGATGGCGATGTAGATCCCCGCCACTCCGGCCTGGGTCGCGGTCCGATCCTCGTCCGCGCTGCGGGCGATCACCATCGCGGCCAGCCAGAGTCCGGTCAGGATCGCGGTGGCGGCCGGCACGATCCACGGGCGCGGCGGCGGCGCGGCGGCCGGGGCGAAGTCCGGCTGGATCTCCACCACGGCGATGGCCGCGACACCCGCGGCCACGATCAGGCCCGCGGACCACCAGGACCCCGCGGTGACCGCCATCGCGACGATCACCACGACCAGGCCCACCTGCAGGATGACCCGGCTGTAGAGCCGGAACTTCGCGGCGGCCGAGAGTCCCCGCCACCAGGACCGCACGCCCATCAGCCGCGGTCGTCCCAGCGGAAGCTCTTGCGAGTCAGCGCGAACGCCAGGACCGTCCATATCGCCAGTGTGGCAAACGGGCGGCCGAGCTCGGCGCAGGTGCCCGCGAAGTCGAGCGTCGCGGCGGCGCTGTCGGCGGTCGCCGTGCGCCCGGAAGCGCCGAGGTACACCAGGTCGGAGATGGCCGCGAACGGCGTCCAATCCGCCACCGCCGCCAGCTGATCGGGCAGCGCACCGCGCAGCCAGCCCATGCCGAGCATCGCGACCGTCATGACCGGGAGCGAGGTGATCTGTGCCGCTTCGGCGTTCTTGGTGACCGCGCTCGTCGCCAGCGCGAGCAGCGAGAACAGCACGATGCCCGCGATCAGGGCCAGCGCCATCGCCGCCGCGTTCACCGGAGCCGGCGCACCGGTGGCGTAGACCACCGCCGCCACCGCGACGGTCGAGGCCACGGTCAGCAGGGCGCCGGGAACGGCCGGGGCGGTCTGGATCTGCCAATCCGCGGCCTCCCCCGTGCGCAGTCGTTTGAGCACGCCCTCCCCGCGCCGCGTGGTGATCATCGAGAGCACCGAGTAGTACTGCACGAACAGCAGGGACACCAGGGTGATCAGTTCCAGGGTCGAGGCCGCGATGGCCGCGGTCGGCTCCCCGTCCCTGATCAACAGGAAGTAGGTGGCCAGCGACGTGCCCACCGGGAAGAGCACGCCCATCCAGACCAGCGTCTTGTTGCGGCGGAACTGCAGGTATTCGGCCTTGGCCAGCGCGGCGAGCGGCCGGCGCCGGAAGGCGGGGGCCGAGGTGACGGCGGTCGAGGTGGCGGTCATCGGGTGGCTCCGATCGGTTCGGGCGTTGCGGCGGGGGCCGATTCGTCGGCGATGTCGAGGAAGACCGCCTCGAGCGAGGCTGCGCGGGCTTCCAGTCCGCCGAGGCG
This sequence comes from Nocardia sp. NPDC057668, assembly GCF_042799795.1. NCBI lineage: Bacteria > Bacillati > Actinomycetota > Actinomycetes > Mycobacteriales > Nocardiaceae > Nocardia > Nocardia sp. NPDC057668. The sequence continues at coordinate 1,236,874 of NZ_JBHVIC010000001.1, forward strand.
CACATCGTGATCGCGAGCCCAGCCCAGCAGCGTGAGCAGATGGCCCTGGAGATCGTGGGTGGACACGGTGACGCGTGCCCCCGCGTCCACGCTCGCCCCCGGCAGGTGCGGCAACGGCAGTCCGGGATGATCGAAGACGATGCGGGCGGGGTGGCCGTCGACGATCTCACGCAGCGTTCCGGTGCGGGCGACCGCGCCGCCGTGCATGATCGCGATGCGGTCCGCCAGGGCCTCGGCCTCGTCGAGGTAGTGCGTGGTGAGCACGATCGTCACCCCGGCGGCCTTGAGGTCCGCGAGCAATCGCCAGGTGTCCCGGCGGCTTTCGGGGTCGAGCCCGGTCGTCGGCTCGTCCAGGAACAGCAGGCGCGGCTGCCCCAGCAGGGCGCAGGCCAGATCGACGCGCCTGCGCTCGCCACCGGAGAGCGCGCCGACCCGGACCCCGGCCCGGCCGCCGAGATCCACCAGGGTCAGCACGGCGTCCACGGTGGTGGGGTCGCTGCAGGTCCCGCGCCACATCTCCAGGGTCTCGGTGACGGTCAGCTCCGCGGGTAAACCCCCGGACTGCAACATGATTCCCACCTGGGCGCGGACCTGGGCGCGGTCGCGCCGCGGGTCGAGGCCGAAGACCTCCACGCCGCCGCCGGTCGGCGCGGCGAGTCCTTCCAGCAGATCGAGCGTGGAGGTCTTGCCCGCGCCGTTGGTGCCGAGCAGCGCGAAGACCTCGCCCTCCCCGACCCGCAGGTCCACGCCCTTCACCGCCTCGAAGGCGTTCTTGCCGCTGCCGTAGGTGCGGCGCAGGCCGTGCGCGACGATGACGTCGGCGCTCGGCGGTGGATTTTGGAAATGGCGTTGATCGGTGATGGTCACGCCATCAACGGTCGCGAATTCGGCTCGGCGTCAGTAGTACGCGCAGTCACCGAAGTACGGCCGGTTCGTCATGGTTCGGCCATGACAAATGTCAGCGCGCCGCCGCGCCGAGGTTCACGGTTTGCGCGCCACGCCGCAGTAGCAGGAGACCCTGGCGTCGTGCGCGGGCGAGATGTCGGTGGGTTCGACGGGACGCCATCTGTGCGGCGGCACCACACCCGGCGTGGCCAGCTCGAGGCCGCCGAACCACGAGGTGACCTCGGCGCGGGTGCGGACCTGCGCGGGTAGTCGGCGGACCCGGTAGACATCCTGGGCGGCCACGACCTGCGCGGGGGCGAAATCGGCTGTGATGGTGCAGATCACGAGGTAGGAGCCGGGAGCCAGGGCGGCCAGGATGTCGGACACGATCTTGTCGACGTCCGCCTCGACGAAGTGCAGCAGCGCGATCATGCTCACTCCGACCGGCCGGGACAGGTCCAGCAGCCTGCCCAGTTCCGGTGCGGCCAGGATGGATTGCGGATCGGTGACGTCGCCCTCGATGTAGGTGGTCGTGCCCGGGGCGCCGCCGGTCATGAGCGCGCGGGCATGTGCCAGCACCAGCGGGTCGTTGTCGACGTAGACCACCCGGGCATCGGGTGCGGTCTCCTGCGCGATCTGGTGCAGGTTGGGTTCGGTGGGGATGCCCGTGCCGATGTCGAGGAACTGCCTGATGCCGGCCTCGGCCAGAAAGCGCGTGCTGCGGTGCATGAACTGGCGATTGGCCCGGGCCGCGGTGCGGATGTCCGGCCAGGCCAGCAGGATCTCGGCCGCGGCCTCGCGATCGGCCTCGTAGTTGTCCTTGCCGCCCAGGAAGTAATCGTAGATTCGGGAGGTGTGCGGCTGATCCAGCGGGAAAACCCTGTCCATCGAACCCCGCTTCACTCGCCCGGAACGATCACACCCTGTATGCACAGGCTAAGGCGTCGGCGCACCGGACCACGGGGTTTCGTTCGGAAGGATTGCGGCCCTTGCGGTTCCATTGCTGCCCGTGCGGGCCTGTCCGGATCGCCCACGTGGCCCGCGGGCAGGCCCCTGGTCATCACGAGGTTCCACAACGGTTGAAGGGAAAACTGAGAAATCGCCATGATCAGCTTCGGGCCGTGGATCATTGGCGAGGTGTCGTCGATCAAGAGTCGAGTCGCCCACGTCACCGCCGATCTCGCGGACCTGTACCGCGATCTGCACGCGCATCCCGAGCTGTCCTTCGCCGAACATCGCACCGCGGCGATCATCGCCCGGCGCGCCAAGGCGCTGGGGTGCGAAGTGACCGAGAAGCTCGGCGGGACAGGCGTGGTCGCCCGGCTGGCGAACGGCCCCGGGCCGCTGGTGCTGCTGCGCGCGGACATGGACGCGCTGCCGGTGCGCGAGCAGACCGGGCTGCCCTACGCCTCGACCGCCACCGACCCAGGCAGCGGCGAACCGGTCATGCACGCCTGCGGGCACGATATGCACATCGTGTGCCTGCTCGGCGCGCTCGACGCGCTGGCGACCGCCCGGGACCGGTGGTCCGGCACCGTGCTGGGGGTGTTCCAGCCCGCCGAGGAGGTGGGCCGGGGCGCACAGGCGATGGTCGAGGACGGCCTGTTCGACCGCTTCGGCACGCCGGAAATCGTGCTCGCGCAGCACGTCCTGCCGATCGCCGCGGGCACGGTCGCCACCCGGCCCGGCGCCATCCTGTCCGCCAACGACAGCCTGCGCATCACCCTGCACGGGCGCGGCGGGCACAGCTCCCGGCCCGAGACCACCATCGATCCGATCGTCATGGCGGCGGCGACGGTGCTGCGGCTGCAGACCATCGTCTCGCGCGAAGTGGCCGCGACCGATCAGGTCGTGATCACGGTCGGCACCCTGCACGCGGGCACCAAGGAGAACATCATCGCCGATCAGGCCGAGCTCGGGCTGAGTGTGCGGACCTACTCCCCCGAATCGCGCGCCCGGGTGCTCGAGGCCGTGCGGCGCATCGTGCACGGTGAGGCCGCCGCCGCGGGCGCGGACCGGACCCCGACCATCGAGACCCTGACCCGATTACCGGTCACCTTCAACGACGCTGTCGCACTGGACAAGACATGCGGCGGGCTGCGCGCGGCCCTGGGGGCCGATCAGGTGCTGGACATGGACGCCTTCCCGGCCAGCGAGGACGTCGGCATCCTGGCCGAGGCCGCCGGTGCGCCGCTGTCCTTCTGGTTCTTCGGCGGGGCCGATCCGGCGAAAGTGGCGGCGGCACAGCGCCGGGGCACGGCCGATCAGGAGCTGCCGATGAACCACTCGCCGAATTTCGCCCCGCTGGCCGAGCCCACCATCGGCCCCGGCGTCACCGCTCTGACCGCGGCCGCCCTGGCCTGGCTCGAACCCCGGAATCGATGACGGTCCAGAACTGAACAAACTAGACAAATTGCCATTGTTATCCGATGGCAATTTGTCCGGTTAGTCATTCCATTCCCATCACAGCTACTATTCAGCAACGTTGATTGTCAGTCGCGAGGGCGCGCGAATCACGTTGTCTTCCTGTTCAGTTTAGCGATGGCATTGCCACACCCGGCGACGGCTCCTGCGCGGGTGTGGTACATCCAGCAAATTCCGGGAAAGGATCCATACACGTGTCGGTATCTGGCGGATCTCGTATGCCTGTCGACGGATGCGATATCCGGAACCGCAATTCTGATCCGCAGTGGTTTGTTTCCGCATTCCACGTACCCCGCCACGGAACCGGGTCCACCGATCAGGTGGAACGGTTACGTGAGCTGCGGGCCCGCATCCTCTACGACAACGGCCGGCGGCCGGAGTTCCGCGACGACGCGGGGGCCCACGTCGACGACCAGGAATTAGATTACGGTGCCTGGCATTTCGTGGCGCGGCGGCACCCGGACGGACCCGTGCTCGGCTATATCCGGCTCTCCACCCCGGACACCGGCGCGCTGTTCCAGTCCCGCGCCCACCTGGGCGCGGCGCGGTACGAGCAGCTGCTGACCGCGGAGGGCGCGGCGGTCGGCGACACCTATGAACACAGCAGGCTGGTGGTCGAGCAGCGCGCGCGCAAGCTCGGGCTGGGGGCATATCTGAACGCGGTCGCGATCGGGGCGGCGCATCACCTCGGCGCCCGGCTCATGATCGGCACCTCCGGCACCCGGGACGGGCAGGATCACTTCCACGGCCGGTTCGGGTTCGCGCCCGTGGCCGGGACGCGCTGCTACGTCGAGCGGTACACCGAAGAGGTGGTCATCCTGGTGCACCGGACCGCCGCGGGAGCCGGCGAGTACACCGAACTGGTGGCGCGGATGCGGGACGAGTTCCCGCTACTGGTGACCGACGATCTCGACGCCGCACCGGCGGCGCGGCGCGAAAGCCCGGACGTGCCAGCGGCTCTGGCGACCGCGCGGCACGGCGAGACCGACGCGTGGCGGCCGGTGCTGTTCGAGCCGCATCGCGCCGACGACTACGCGGCCATGACCGACCTGCTGGAATCGGGCCGGGTGAACGCGGTGCACGACACCATCACCGCGCAGTTGGCCGAACTGATCGGCTGCCGCGAGCCCCAGCACCGCTATGCCGGAGCCGAACTGGAGCGCCGGATCGAGGAGCAGCTGGCCGGGGCCGAGCCGTGGGCCTACGGCTCGTGGGTCTGGTACCCGTGGTCGGGACGCCTGGTGCACGTGCTGCCGCGCGAGGAGTTTCGGCTGGTGCGCACCGACCGCAATCGCGGCAAGATCCAGCGGCCGCAGCAGCGCCGGTTGCTGGGGGCGCGCATCGGGGTGGTGGGGCTCTCGGTCGGCAACAGCGCGGCGGTCACGCTCGCGCTCGAAGGGGTCGGCGGCGCGTTCCGGCTCGCGGACTTCGACGAGCTGAGCCTGTCGAACATGAACCGGCTGCGGGCGGGCGTGCAGCATCTGGGGCTGGCCAAGACGGTGATCTGCGCCCGGCAGATGTTCGAGATCGACCCGTACCTGGACATCGAGATCTACAGCGGCGGACTGCACGCGGACAACATGGCGGAGTTCTTCGGGGGCGAGCACGAGCGAATCGATCTGCTGGTCGAGGAGTGCGACACACCGTACGTCAAGATCGCGGCCCGGGAATGCGCTCGCGCACTGGGTATTCCGGTGGTGATGGACTGCAACGACCGGGGCATGCTCGACATCGAGCGCTTCGATCTCGAGCCCGATCGGCCGCTGCTGCACGGCAGAATCGGCGATCTGCGCGCCGCGGATCTACCCGAACTCACCGCGCAGGCCACATCGGATCTGATTCTGGCCATGGTCGATGCCGAGCGCATCAGCCCCGAGCTGGCGGACTCGTTCGGGCAGATCGGGCGGACCCTGAGCAGCTGGCCGCAATTGGCCTCGGACGTGGCCCTCGGCGGCGCGCTCGTCACCTCGGCCGCGCGGCGCATCCTGCTGGGCGCGCCCTGCGCCTCGGGCCGGTTCTACGTCGACCTCGACGCCCTGATCGCACCCGAGCACAACACCGCCCGCGAACTGGACGGGGCCCTGACATGACGATGTCGTACGCACCCCGGGACAGCCGTTCGCAGTCCGTGCGCCCGCCGGCGCCGCTGCCGATCACGGTGTCCGGCTCCGCGATTCATCTGCCCGAGACCGTGGTGACCAACGCGGATCTGGCCCGGACCCTGGACACCTCCGACGAATGGATCGTGCGGCGCACCGGCATCCGCGAACGCCGCCGGCTCGCGCCGGAGGCGGCGGTCTCGGACATGTGCGTCGCGGCCGCGCCCGCGGCACTGGCCGAGGCGGGCGTGCGGGCGAGCGAGCTGGACGCGGTGATCGTGGCGAGCTACACCTTCGATCAGCCGCTGCCCTCGACGGCGCTGATGGTCAAGGAACGCCTCGGCGCGTGGCGCGCGCTGCCGATCGATATCACGCAAGCGGCGTGTGCCAATGGGCTGCAGGCGATCCTGCTCGCGGCGCATCTGCTGAGCGTGTCCGCGCGCACGGTGCTGATCGTGGCCGCGGACTGCGCGTCCCGGGTCACCGATCCGCGCGACCGCACCGCCGGGGTGTTCTTCGGCGACGCGGCGGGCGCGGTCGTGCTCTCCCGCACCGAAACCCCCGGCGCGGGATTGCTGGCCTGGGACTTCGGTTCCCGGCTCTCGCACGAGGTGGAGATCCGGGCGGGCGGCTCGCGCCTGCCCAGTAGCGAGCGGACCGTGGCCGACCGGGAGCACTACCTGCGCATGGACGGGCGCGCGGTGTGGGAGACCGCTACGCGGCGGCTGCCCGAGAGCATGCGCGCCGCCGCCGAGCGGGCCGGGCTGGGGATCACAGAGATCGACCATTTCTTCCTGCACCAGGCCAACATCAATATCCTGACCGCCGCCATGACCGAGCTTGGGGTGCCCATGGAGCGGGCTCCGGTCACCCTGGACGAACTCGGCAACACCGGGTCGGCGGGGGTGCTCACCGCGCTGCACCGGGCGCGGCACGAGGGCCGGGTGGGCGGCGGGGACACGTTCCTGCTGTCCGCTATCGGGGCCGGATTCCAGTGGGGGACGCTGTGTTTCCGGGCGCCCTGACCTGATCGGCGCGCGGCTGGTCCGCCGGTGCAGGCGGCGGACCGGCTGGCGTGCGGGGCAATCTGGCCAGGCCCGGCAGGACTACGGGATCAGACCCGACGCGGCTATGTGGCCAGGCCCAGCGGTGCTATGGCGTCAGACCCAGGGGCGCTAGGGGCCAGGCCCAACGCGGCAACGCGGCCAGGCCCAACGCGACAACGCGGCCAGGCCCAACGCGACAACGCGGCCAGGCCCAACGCGACAACGCGGCCAGGCCCAACGCGGCTACGGGGTCAGGCCCAACGCGACAACGGCCGCGCGGGCGGCGGCCGCGACCAGGGCGTTGTCCGGCTCGGCCCGCTCCTCGGATTTGGTGGTGAGCACGGTGATCACCACGGGGGCGCGGCCGGGCGGCCAGGCGATGGCCGCGTCCAGGGCCGAACCGTAGGCGGGGCTGCCGGTTTTGTCGCCGACGACCCAGTCCGCGGGCAGTCCGGCGCGAATGCGCTTGTCGCCAGTGGTGTTGGCTTTCAGCCAGGAGATCAGTTGTGCGCGTTCGGGTTCGGGCAGGGTTTCGCCGAGCCCGAGGGTGCGATAGCCGGCCGCGAGCGCCTGCGCGGTGGTGGTGTCGCGGTCGTCGCCGGGAATCGCGGTGTTCAGGTCGGTCTCCCAGCGATCCAGGCGGGTCACCGAATCGCCCAGTGCGCGCATGCCGTTCGTGAAGCCCGCCGGGCCGCCGAGCTGCTTCAGGATCAGGTTGCCCGCGGTGTTGTCCGACAGGGTGATGGCGGCGTGGCAGAGTTCGCCGATCGTCATACCGGTGGCGACGTGCTGTCCGGTCGCGGGCGAGAACTCGACGAGATCGCTTGGCGGATAGGTGATCCGCTGATCGAAGTAGCCCGAGGACAGCGGATGCTCGCGCAGCAGCAGCCCGCAGGCCAGGCCCTTGAAGGTGGAGGCGATGGGGAAGCGTTCGCCCTCGCGGTAGGACACGGTGCGGCCGGTGGCGGTGTCCACGGCGTAGACGCCCAGGCGGGCCTCCGCCCGCGCTTCCAGCTCGGCGAAAGCGGGGTCCGCCGCCGCGGGGGCGGAGGTGGCGGCGGGCGCGGTCGAGGCCGGCTGACTGTCGCAGGCGGCGATGCCGGTCAGTGCGGACAGCGCCAGCGCGGCAGCCAGCAGACGGGTGCGGCGGGATGGTCGGGTGCGGGTCGATACCGAGTTGGTCACCGCCTCAGCAAACTATCGCGGGGGCGGCGCGGACCAATAGCGAGGCGGGCGCTTGCCGAGTCGTGTTCGGTATCGACGCAGGTGAGAGCCTCGTAAAACCGGGAAAAGCGGTGGCCGTCGAAGCGGGGGCGCGGCCGGCGCGCAAACGGCTGGTTCAATGGCCGCATGGATCTGGTCCGGCATCTGCGCTTCTTCGTCGCCGTCGCCAACGAGGGGCATTTCGGGCGCGCGGCCACCGTGCTGGACATGACCCAGCCGCCGCTGTCGCAGGGGTTGCGCAAGCTCGAGGAACACCTCGGGGTCGAGCTCATCCATCGCACCCGGCAGGGTGCGCTGCTGACCTCCGCGGGTCGGCAGCTGCTGCCCCGGGCGCGGCTGCTGGTCGACGACGCCGAACGCCTGCTGGCCGAGGCCCAGCGCATCGCCAACGCGCGCGGCGCGGTGCAGTGGGGCGCCTGCGAAGCGTTGCCCGATCACATCGTCACCGCCTGCGTGAGTGCGTTGCGGGCGGACAATGCCACGGGGGCAACGGTTTCCACCACCATGGGAACGACGGTCGAGCTGATCGCCGAGGTGCGGGCGGGGGTGTGCGACGTCGCGGTGATCGACCACCCGGCGCTGGTGGACGGGGTGGAAGCCGGTCCCGTGGTGAAGATTCCGCGCTGGGTGGTGGTGCCGGCGGATCATCGCGGGGCGGTCGCCGAACGCCCGGCCTTCACCATGCTGTCCGATCTGAGCTTCGCGCACCCGGCGCGGGCGGGAAACCCGCCCGCCTACGACACCGTCGTGGATCTGCTGCGCGAACGCGGGGTCGACACCCCGGTCGTGACCGCGCGCGATGACCGGGCGCTGTTCGCGGCGGTGGCCGCCGGGACCAGTTTCGGACTGACCGCGACACCGCCGACCGCGACGCCGGGAGTCGCGTGGGTGCGGCTCGCGCCGCAGGCGATCGCGTTGCGGCTGCGGGTGATTCGCCGGGCCGAGGCGACCGCGCAGGCCTCCGCGCTCGATCGGGCGCTGTACCGGGAGCGGCTGCGATGACGGCCGCCGACCGGATTCGGGCGGTCTTCGCCGACGCGGGGTGCACCGGCTGGCTGCACGCCCGCCGCTGCGACGACTCGGCCGCCGAGATCTCGGTGGACGGGCGGGACCGGGTGGTCATGGCCTCGGTGTACAAGCTGCCGCTGTTCCTGACCTTCTGCCGCCGGATCGACACCGGCGCAATCGATCCCACCGAACGACTGACGGTGGTGCCCGCCGAGTGCACCCCCGGCCCGACCGGGCTGGCGATCATGCGGGACCCCGTCACCCTGAGCCGCCGCGACCTGGCCGCCTCGATGATGACGGCCTCGGACAACGCGGCCGCCGATGTCCTGCTCGGTGAGATCGGGCTGCCCGCGGTCCACGCGCTGCTGGCCGAATTCGGCCTCACCGAAACACATCTCATCGGCGGCACCGCCGACCTGCACCGCACCCTGGTCCGCGACACCGACACCCACACCACCGCCGAAGCCTTCGCCGCCCTGGCCGACAACGACGAGGCGTGGTCGGTCTCGGCTTACGACCCCTCGTACACCAGCGCCACCACCCCCGAGGAGATGACCCGCCTCCTGAGCGCCCTGTGGACCGGAAAGATCCTGTCCCCCAACCAGACCCACGAGGCCCAGGCGGTGATGCGCAACCAGATCTGGCCGCACCGCACCGCCTCGGCCTTCCCCCACCCCACGATCTCGGTGGCCGCGAAAACCGGAACCATCGGCATCATCCGCAACGAGGTCTCGGTGATCGAGTTCCCCAGCGAACCCCCCATCGCGGTGGCCGTCTTCACCCGCGCGGCCCGCGCCGACCCGGTCCTGCCCGCCGCCGACGCCGCGATAGCCGAGGCCGCCCGCATAGCCGTCACCGACCTCCGCCGCCCTCATTTGGAACAGTAGGCCCGCGCTCCCGGCAACGACCTGTATCCCGTCGGCATCACATTCGGTATCCGTGGCGGGGCAGCCCGACGTGATCGGCCAGATCACCGCTCGAGCATCCGAGACACGAACCCGTGTTCGCCAGGCTGGGCACTCCCGCTCTCAGGGGTCGCCCGCGTCCGAGCCGGACACCACCGGCGCGTACGGAACTCCGTTGTGCGCGTAGCTCACCCGATCGCCGGGATCGCACTCGGGGCCACGTCGCAGGGTGTCGCGACCCTGCGGCTGTGCGGGTTCGGCCGACGACACCGTGGAGCGGCTGTGCACAAAACTTGGCACCTGACTCGCCGCGACAGACAGGTCTCTCCCGAAAGGCGGCGGCAGTGGCGCAGCGGTGATCTCGCGGAGTCGAAACGGATTGCAGCGTGCGGTGCCGCGCGGACTCGGGCGACGCGGCTGCCGGAGAGCACGGCTTGGCACAGCCTGCGAATTCGGGCAGGTCGCCGAAGGCACTCGTGTAGCGGCACTCACGAGGGGTTCCGGCGATTTCACCGGGTCAGCTATGCGTCGAAACCCCGCGCGGCGGTGCGAACCTGGGCGACGTAGGAATTGGAATGGTTGTAGGCGAACACGGCTCGGCGCCAGCCCGCGGGGGTGGCGAGGTCACCGCCGGAGGCGCAGAGGTAGCGGGCTGCCGCCAGGGCGGCGTCGTCGATGTTGTCGGGGTTACCGGAAAGGGTTTGGGTGGGAGCCTTTTCGGCGGATGTCAGGGTGGGGGCGAGGGTGGCGTAGGGGGTGGCCGCGGTTACGCCCCAGCGGGTCCAGGTGTCGGGGATGAACTGGAAGGGGCCCTGGGCTCGGGCGTAGACGGGGTGGCCTGGGCGGGTCGCGGGGTCGAGGATCGTGGCGTTGCCCGCCGTGCCGTTCAGTGGGACGCCGCGGATCGGGGGGCGGACCGAGCCGTCGGGGGCGATCGTCGCGCCGCCGAACCGGGCGTGATCGCTTTCCACACGGGCGATTCCGGCCAAGGTCGTCCAGCCCAGGTGGCAGGTGGGCTGGGCCTTGGCCATCACCACGGACGCGTAGCCGTAGGCGGTGAGGGCGCGTTCGGGGATGCCGAACCTGCGTGCGCGCGGACGTGCCCAGTCGCGGAGTTGGTCGACCCCGGATTCGACCGCGTCCAGACGGATCTCGGGGATCGGGTCGCCGGGGCCGGGCGGGGCGGGGTCGCTCGCACGGTGAACGGACACCAGGCCCGCGACCACGACGGCGGATGCCAGCAGGGCCACCCACATTCCGCTCGAGCCGTGGCCGCGTGGGTCCCGCGCGACATCCGGGTCCCGGTTGCGGTGCGAGGCACGTTCGCCACACCGACGTCCACGATCACGAGGCAGGTGGCAGTCGCGGGGCGAGTTGCCGTCGCGGGGGCGCGGGCGCGGGCATTCGTCTCGTGTCGATGACGCTGCCGGCCCTAAGGGCTGCCGATCGGATCGCTGTGACCGGTCGGCCGCGTCGTCCGGGTCGCGGGCGATTATTCTGCTGCTACTCAAAGCACCTCACCCCGCCGTGCTATTCGCACACTTCGGCGGGAGCGCTGGACGGACGCTCGGTTCGAGTCGGTGCGGTGGTTGCCGGCGGGCGGGCGGTGGCGGGGCCGGAAGTCGTCGACTTGCGGGTGGTCGTCGTGGTGGCACAGGTGGTGGCGGGAACCGTGGTCGCCTGGCGTGTGGTCGTCACCGGACGTGTGGCGGTTGCCGGACCGGATGTCGCGCCGGGCCCCGTCGTGGTGGCCGGGCGCGTGGTGGTTACGGGCCGAGTCGTCGTGACGGGCGGGGTAGCCGCCCTGGTTGTCGCCACCGGACGGGTTGTTGTCGCCGGTCGGGTGGTCGGCAGAGGTTCGGTGATGGCCGGCGGGGTTACCACCACCGTGACCGTGCGGGTGCCCGCCTGATCGGGGACCGGGTCCGGGCCGGCGACAACGGTGAGGGGATTCGGCTGGATCGACACGCTCGCGCTCGCGCTCAGGCTCACCGAGAAGCCAGGTGCACCAACAGAACTCGGCGGGTCTGTCGTCGTCTCCGGCAGGCTGGTCGTGGTGTCGATGACCGCCGGCTCGGTGCCGGGCGCTGCAGGCGCGGGATCGACCACCGACTCCGCTGATTCCGGGACGGGGGCGGGCTCCTCGATCACGGTCGCACTGTCCACGAGGGCGGTATCGCCTGGTTCGGACTCACCGGGGACGGGAATGTCGGGTGGCGTGCCGTCCGCGGGCGCGGGGTCGGCCTCCGGTTCGAGTTCGACGGCCGGCGGCAGCCCGTCGGAGGTCTGCGACGCAGTGGCGAGGGTGTCCCCCACCCGGTGGTCGCCCTTGGACTCCACCGCGACGAACACACCGGTGGTCACCGCCAACAGCGCTGCGACGGCGGCGATCTGCGGCCGGTGCCGCCGGAAGTCGTCTCCGGCGAGATAGGTGCCGAGCGCGGCCTTCCAGCGTCCTAGCCAGGGGGGCGGGGCGGAGTCGTACGCCTCGATCGGGAGGATCTCGGTCGCGTGCGGGTCGGGGGAATCGGGTTCGTTGCTGTCCGTTTGTCGCATGGGTGCCGCCTTCTCACCGCCGGGCCGGGCGTCGTGCGTGTCGAGCCGATCGGCCCCGGCGTGCCGGGCACGCCGGGACCGCGCGGGTCAGGACTGGTTCTTCAGGAAGGACACCGCGTTCACACTGCCCGCGACCGCGATATCGACCTTGCCGTCGCGGTCGAAGTCGAGCAGCACCGGAGTCTGCGGCAGCGCGGTCACCTCCAGCTCGCCGCGTTTGGTCAGCGTGCCGTCACCGTTTCCGGAGAAGATCACCATGCGCGAATTCAGCACCGCCGACATGGCCGCGTCCAACCTGCCGTCCCGGTCGAAATCCGCCACCGCGATACTCGTCGGGCCCAGTCCCGACAGCCCGATGCGATTGGTTTTCTCGAACCCGCCGTTGCCATCGGACACGAGCAGCGTGGTGCTGAAGGAGAACGAATCCGCGGTCACCACATCATCGATGCCGTCACCGTCGAAATCCCCCGCTCGCACATCCTCGGTGATGAGTCCGCTGGTGCTGGAACCCTTCCTGTCGAATTTGCCGTCGCCCTTTCCGAGAAACACCTCCACTCGCTGCAGCACGGTGTTGTTGACCGCGATGTCGAGTTTGTTGTCCGCGTTGAACTTTCCCACCGCGAACGCTGTCGGCGCACCCGCGATCAGCGCCGAGCCGCCCTGGTTGAACGTGCCGTCGCCCTTGCCGAGCCAGACCTGCACCCCGGCCGGCACCAGGCTCAGCATGTCCAGCTTGCCGTCGCCGTTGGCGTCGGCCAGGATGACCTCCTGTTGCGCCCCTTCGACCGTCAGGTAGTTCTTGCCGGTCTTGAACGTGCCGTCACCGTTGTTCAGGAACACCGCCAGGTTCACCCACCCCTGCGCGACGACATCGATCTTGCCGTCGCCGTTGACATCGCCCGCGCCGATGGCGCCGTAGCCGATTCCGGGCTTGCCGACCCGGGTGCCCCTGTTGAATGTGCCGTCGCCCTTACCCGTCATGAGGATCGGGCCCTCACCCTGAAAATCGGCGGCGACGATGTCCGGAATTCCGTCACCGTTGAAATCACCGCCCATCATCCCGATCGCGGACGGCCCCGGCCCCCACGAGGGAAATGACCCGCCGGACGGCGAATCGACTTTGGGAGCGAAAGTTATGGAACCGGCCGCCACGGCCGTACTCGGCACTGCGAGTACAGCGACGGCAGCGGCGGCGAGCACAGCGAGACGGGTACCGAGAATTCGATTCTGCATACGTGTTCCTGAATCTGAGTGGCACCCACCGAATGGTGGTGACGACAAACTGTAAATGTCCGCCGATGAGAAACCTTGAATTTCAACGCAATTCAGCTCTTTGCCCGATGCGGCCGGACACCGTTGGTGCACAATCACCAACCCCCGGCTGTGAGCCTTCACAGGGATATCGAAAACCCTTCGTGAACCGCCCCGGTTCGCACTGTTGCCAACGCCATGGGACCGTCCGGCCGCACGATCCCGTCGCGCCCGGGCCACCGGCCGTGTCCGGTGACCGGTCTCGACAACCGGCCCCGCTGTCGCATATGCGAATATTTCGCGATGGCTGGTGGAACTGATTCGTGGCCGGTCGTCGACCTGCCCGACCTACTCGACGTCCTCGACCTCACCGAGGCGGGTCCCGGGCAGTTCCGCGCCCGCAACGTCGTCTCGACCCTGCCGACCACCCTGGGCAGCCAGACCCTGGCCCAGGCCGTGGTGGCCGCCGAGCGCACGGTGCCGCACATGGCGGTCCAGTCCCTGCACGGGGTGTTCCCGCGCGGCGGCTACGCCGATCGGGACGTAGACGTGCACGCCGAGGTCGTGCAATCGGGCCGGGCCCTGGCCACCGTCCAGGTGAGCTTCAGCCAGGACGGTCGTGAGCACGCCCGGGTGCTCGCCATGCTCAGCACCGAGGAACCCGACTTCCTGAGCCACGGCGCGCAGTTGCCCCGGGATGTGCCCGGCCCGGACGACTGCACCGAATTCCCCTGCGCCCTCCTGCCCTGGGAGGTCCGGACCCCGGGCGGCGCCGACGCTTTCGCCGCCGAACTCGCCGGGCCGCCGACCCTGGACGTCTGGATGCGCGCCCCCAAGGCGCCCGAGGCGCCCACCATCGGCCGCGCCCTGCTGGCGCACGGCACCGAGGGCTTCCTCGGCCCGGTGGCCACCCGCCCGTACCCGCAATCCGAGATCGCCCGCCGCGGCGGGCGCGGCACCGCCGCCATGCTCACCCAGACGGTCACCTACCACCGCCCCTTCACCATCGGGGAGTGGCTGCTGCTGCGCTGCGAGAGCACCTTCGCGGGCGGCGGCCGCATGTACGGCCAGTTGCAGGTCTACGCCCACACCGGCGAACTGGTCGCCTCGGTCACCGCCCAGGGCCTGATGCGCGGCGCGAGCTGATCCGCGCCCGCGGCTGCTCGACCGATCATCGGCTCCCGGCGGGGGCGGCGGGGGCGGCGGGGGCGGCGAGGTAGTCCGCCACCGCCCCGGTCGCGCGGCGTGCGCTGTCGGCGGCGGACTCCATGGTCGAGGGCAGCCCGGTGCGGGTCCAGTCGCCCGCCAGGAACAATCCTGGGATCGGCGTGACGTGTGGCAGGCGCAGCGATTCGAAGCCCGGCTGCGCCGAGAACGTGGCGGCGGGCTGGTGAATCACCTTGCTGCGCACCACCCGCGCCGACCGGGACTCGGGATAGTGCCGGTGCAGCGATTCGATTGCCGCGTCGATGAATTCGGCGTTGCGCTGATGAACGACGTTCCAGGAGGCGCTGACCGCCAGGGAGTAGCAGTGCTCGGCCGCATCCGCCGCACCGTGCATGCCGCCGGTGTCGAAGACCCATTCGATGGTCGTACCGCGCAGATTCTCCGCCAGCCGCCGCATCCGCAGCGGACGATCGAGCCAGAGGTACACGCTGGAGATGGGCGCAGCCTCGATCTTGCGCACCGGCGTGAAGAAATCATGCGCACCCAGCCCGCCGCGATCGAGCACCGTGGCCAGCGCCCACGGCGTCAGCGCCAATACCGCCGCGTCGCAATCGATCACCCGGCCGCCGGCCAGTTCCACCCCGTGCACGCGCCCGTCCCGCAGTACGACGTCGGCCAGCTTCGCGCCGGTGTGGATCTCCCCGCCGCGCGCCCGCAGATACCGCTCGGCCGGGGCGACGAACAACTCGTGCAGGCTGACGCGGGGCCAGATCGCGTCCCCCGCACGGGGATTCCCGGCGAGCGCCCGCCCGGAGATGAACCGCAACGCCTGCACGAAGGTGAAGGCCGAGACCCGGTCGGGCTGCTCGTTGAGCAGGCCGATGACGAATTGATCGAGGGTCAGCGCACGCAGCGACGCCGGCACCCCGATCGTGCGAAACCAGCGGTCGACCGTCAGTTCGTCGAGCCGCTCGTCCTGGCGGGCAACCGCGAGAGCCAGCCGCGCCCAGGTCCGCAGCGTGGCGGGCCGGTCGCGCAGGGGAATCGGCGGCCACGCCAGCCACGCGGGACCCACCACCCGCCTGGCCCACGAGGGCAGCCACGCCGGGCCCGAGCCGGTGCGCAGTTCGCCCGGACCGGTCCGGATCGCCAGCGGCGGTGCGTCCCAGCGCAATCCCTCGGCGCTGCCGATGGTCCGGACGTAGCTCAACAGCGCGTCGTAACACCCCGCGAACAGGTGCTGGCCGTTGTCCACCAGCCCCTCCACCCCGGGCACCTCGAACGAGAAGGTGCGCCCGCCCAGCCGGCCCGCCTTCTCCACCAGGGTGACTCGATGTCCGCGTTCGGCCAGCCACACCGCCGAGGCCAGCCCGGCCAGCCCGCCTCCGGCAACGACCACGTGCGCGGCGGCCGCACCCTCGGAATGATGAGAAAAAGAGCTACTCATCCTCTCATCGTAGGGACGGTGGCGCGCCGGCGCGTCGAAACCGCGGCATTCCAGCACAATTCGGCGGCGGCGACCGCTCGCGTTATCCCGCTTCCGCGACGCGAGCGATGTCGGCGAGGTCGGCCGCGATCATCTTCTTCGTCATGGACGCGGCCAGCGGCATGGTGACGCGTTCGAGGAGAGCGCGCAGCCGGCTCGGCCGCTGGGTCTCCCCCGAGAAGACGAAGGTGAGTTCGGATCCGGTACCGCGCGGCTCGACCGTGATCTCGGTGCGGTAGTCCACGCCCCGCGAATTGGCAACGACCACCGTGCGATTCGGCGGCGACACCTCGGCCACCTCCATCTCCTCGGCGGCCTCCTTACCGAACATCGCCCGGGTCTCGCGCCAGCGCGTGCCGACCCCGTATCCCTCCCCCGCGAGCCGCTCGACCTTACGGACGCCGGTGAGGGTGTCGGCGGCGTGGTCGAGGTCGGTCAACACCGCCCAGACCCGCTCGACGGGTGCGTTGATGGTGCGGGCGACGCTGATGACTGCCATGCGGGTCCTCCTCGGCTGGGTGGCCCGCAGTGTAGTGACCTGCACCGACAATGCCCGGCAGCCCGGTAACGCCGAGGCGTGTCCGCCGCGCCGCACGCGGAACGGACGTGGCGCGGGCCGGAATTCGCGGGGAGACTGGGTGCGTAGCGCCCCCTTCCTCTCTCCAGGAGCACATGCGATGGCAACCAACGGGCCTTTCGGGATCGATCCCGAGGATTTCGAACGCGCACTACGCGACGCCGGGATCAACCTCCAAGACCTCATCGGCAAGGCCGGTCAGTACATCGACCGCACCGGCGCCAACACCCTGGGCTCGCTGCTCGGCCAGTTCATCACGCCCGAACGCCCGCGGGCCGCCGAGCCGCGCGAGGAGACCACCGGCGAAACCGGCAGCGGCGTCTGGACCATCTACACCGTCGAGGACGGCGCGGCCCGAATCGACCAGGTCTTCCCGAGCGAACTCGAGGCCCTGCGCGCGCACCGCGACAACACCGACGAACGCCGCCGCGTCCGCTTCCTGCCCTACGGCGTCCCGGTGAGCGCCCTCGATCTGCCCTGACGCCGCGGCCCCACACCCGTAGGCAATTCAGCGGCGAAAGCGAGTTCTCGCCGCATTGTTCTTGCATCTGCAATTCCGGCCGAGCACGCCGGAATTAATTCATCGGTATCGATGTCTTGGTCGAGTTAACTTTCCGGAGTTAATAATCAATTCCGGATAGATACATACCGAACACGTGATGTTTTCCCACGTCTCCGACCTGGCGAATTTATTTCCGAATTCACCCACGGTGCCATGAGAACAGGTTATATTTCAGATCTCTTACGGTTACGGCTCGCAACCCGGGTCGTGCCATTGCTTCACAATATTGGAGATTGTCATGAGAACGACCGCATCCGTGTTGCTTCGTGCCGGCATCGTTACTCCGGTGGCGCTTGCCACTTTCTTCAGTTTCGCCGCTCCCGCGAATGCCGCACCGATCAGCGTGAACTGGAGCTGCCAGGGCACCATCTTCGGCATCGGGCAGACCTCGAGCATGGGCACCACCGTGACCGGGACCGCGCCGGCGTCGGCGACCTCCGGTTCGGCGGTGGCCATCACCCTCACGCCCGGGGCCTCCTCGGTGCCCAGTTCGGCGTCCGGATTCACGGTGACGAACATCAGCAATCTGAAGATGACCTTCCCGGTGCCCGCGAATTCGACGCTGGTCTCGGCGACCGCCTCCGGCGGCACCGTGGCCGGTTCGGTGTCCACCTCGGGCGGGAACGTGGTGCTGACCGTGCCCGGCCCGATCGCGGGCGGGTCCAGCTTCACCCCGCCGGCGGTGACCATCAACGTCACCGCGGGTTCGCCCGGAACGCCGATCACCAGCAAGTACGCCGGGACCAGCTACGGCAATCCCGGTATGACCATGACGACCAAGGTGGCGTTCGTCGGCAACGTGGCAACCGCGTGCTACCCGAATCCGTCCCCGACCCTCACCACCACGACCGTCAGCTGATCCCTGAGCCGACGGTGCAGCGTGACGGCCCGCATGCACGCTGCTGAGTGGTGGTGAGTGCCTGGACTGGGCTGCGATCAGCGGCCCAGTCCAGGCTCGCGCGTGCGACGTTCGCCCAATCCCGCCGCGCCGCCGCGGGTTTCGTGCCGCGGTGAATACTCCGATTCGGGTGTGCGATGCGGGCCTTCGGCACGGCAGACGTGTCGTACAGTGCAATGTCCGGCCCCCGTGGACGGTGACTCCTGTTGAGAGGTTTCATGTTTCGAGTGTTCGAGGATGGGAGCCCGTGCGTCCGATGTCAATTGATCCGGCGCCGATAGCGGTCGAGCTGCGCAAGGCGCTGGAGTTCTATCACGGCACCCTCGAGGATCTGGCCCGCGAATTGATCCGGCTGCTGGGTGTGAACGAAACCGATAGGCGGGCATTGGAAATCGTTCTGCTCGGCGATGCGAAAGCCACCACGCCCGGAATGCTCGCCGAGCGATTGGATCTCACCGCCGCGGGTGTGACGATCATGCTCAATCGGCTGGAAAAGCAGGGCTATATCGCCCGCTCGCTGCACCCCACCGATCGGCGGCGGGTAATCGTGGTGGCCACCGATCTGGCCACCCGGCGACTGCACGATCTGCTGTCGACGCTGGTCGACGACGGTTACCGGATGATGCTGAGCCGCTACGATCCCGCCGAACTGGAACTGATCGCGGGCTTTCTCACCCGGGTGAGCGAACTACAGCGCAGTCACCGGCAGCGACTGCGCGACATGGAACCTTACCCGCGGCCATAACGTATGCGGCAGCGCCTCGTTCGCCGTCCTCACACCCCCATGGCGGTGGTCTCCACGGCCAGCGCGGGGGTCTCCACGGCCGGCGCGGGGGTCGGCCGGGGCCGGGCGGGAACGGCCGGGCAGGGCCGCGGGGCGGCCACCTCCATCACCGCCTCGGTCACCGCCAGGCGAACACCGAGCCGGGGTGTGCGAGGCTGGGACGAGTCGCCGTGCAGGAGCAGGCGAATCGCGGACCAGGGCAGGTTGACACCGGCGAACGCCGTTTGGAACAGACCGGCCGAGGCGCGGGGATTGACCTCGAGCAGGACCGGTTCGCCGTGCAGGTAGCGCAGCTGCACATTGGACAGGTAGGGCAGTTCGAAACCGGTGATCAGGCGGCGGGCGATGTCCACCAGGGCCGGATCGTCGAGCAGGGTGCGGAAGCGGCCGTGCTTGGCGCGGGGAATGGCCACCAGCAGTTCACCGCCCGGACCGGACAGGCAGTCGATACTGACCTCGGGCGCGTCCAGATAGGGCATGACCATCAGTTCCGGCACCCGCTCGCCCTGTGCCGCGGCCACGCGCAGGGCCGCCGCGACCTGGTCGACCGAGGCCACCGGCTGCGGCGGCGCGAGCAGGCCCGCGATGCTCAGCGGGCGATCGTCGAGGATGCGGAAGCCGAACGCGGAGTACTCGCCGCTGGGTTTGATGCACAGCTTCTCACCGGCGGGCGCGAGTTCCCCGACCGCCCGGAACAGCTCGTCCGCATCGGACACCACCCGCCACGGCGGCACCGGAACCCCTGCCGCCCCGGCGATTTCGTAGGTGCGTGCCTTGTCCACCAGCGCCCGCACCGCCGCCGCGGGCGCGCACATCAGGCTGGTGCCCACCGCCGCGAAATCCGCGGCGCGATGCGCCAGCGCCTCCAGCCGCCGGGACGGTATGAGGACGTCGATCCCGTTCCTGAGACAGAAGTCGAGCGCGAACCGCGCGTACTCGTCGTTGTCGACCCAGCGGGGTTCGACGACCGGCACATCACACGCCAGCAGCGCGACGGCGCCCGGATCGACGTTGCCCGCGTAGATCATGACGTCGGCCTCGTCCGGGTTCTCGCGCAACAGCCGCATGATCTGCGCACTCACCGCGCCGGCACTGCTCAGCCAAATCCGAAGTGTTATGACGACGCTCCCGTCCCTGATTCCACACAACCAAGCGGTCAGAACCATCGCACCGAACCGGCGTCGGCGCATCTCGAGACGGCGGACCGCACTCGCGGCCGGGTGCGCCGCGCGGTGTCCGCGGCCGCGCGGGCCGACTCCGGTACCGACCGCAGGTTTGCGAATTCGACATCGACCCCGACCCATCCGCCGCACCCCCGGTGCCGAACCAACTCGCGGCGACGATCCAACAGGACACTTCGACCACTGCCGTTGCGCCCCACTACGAAAGGAGCACAGTGCCACGGTTCGATATGTCCTGGCGTTCCTTCATGCCGTCATCGAGCAGGCAGATCGGCCGCTCGAACGCCGTGCCGACGCCGCGACACGCGTGTAATCCGCAGCGGTGCGCGCGCTTCGGGCGCGGCAGAGAAACCCGATCGCCGCGCCGTCGTTAGTTCAGCTATCTTTTAGCTATCACAATCTTCGCGGACGCGCTGAACTTCGGGTCGCCGCAACCTCGTTCGCGACGGGCTCCTCGCGCCTCCCGGTGATCGGCCGAATACCTGCGAAGATGTCCTGCGCGCAGCGCACATCCCAGCCCGCTGCCGAGCGCCTTTTCGCAGGCCTGAATACCGTTCGTCCACTGTGGCTGAAGCTGATTCGAGAGGTCGAAGGTCGATGAGTTACCAACAACTACCGGGTTGCCCGACGACCCTGGCGGACATTCTGATGCGTCGTGCCGTCGAGCAACCCGGACGGATCGGCTACACGTTCATCGACGATCGCGGCAATCGCGAGGTCGAGGACTACACGCTGCTGCTGAATCGGGTGGCCGCCTTGGCCACCCGATTGCAGGCGGTCAGCGCGCCGGGCGATCGGATCCTGCTGCTGTGCCCGCCGGGACCCGGCATGGTGCATGCGTTCCTCGCGTGCCTGTTCACACGGCGTGTCGCCGTGCCGCTGTATGTGCCTACCTCGCAACGGCATTCCGACACCGTCGCCGCGATCGCGCGCGACAGCGGCGCGGTCGCGGTCATCGCGCCGCGGTCGGTCGGCGTGGTGGCGCGCGAGCTGCTGGGCTGGCCGGACGAGCGGATCATCGACAGTGCCCCCGCCACCGATGGCGGCGGACTGGATCTGCTCGACATAGCCCTGCCCGGTCCGGACGATGTGGCTCACCTGCAATACACCTCGGGCTCCACCGGAAGCCCCAAAGGCGTGGTGGTGCTGCACCGCAACATCATGACCAATCTCGACGTCCTGCGGCGCGTGCTCCAGCACGACGAGAACAGCACGGCCGTGCACTGGCTGCCGCCCTCGCACGATATGGGCTTGATCCTGGGAATCCTGGAACCACTGTTCACCGGATATCCCGTCACACTCATGTCACCGCTGGCGTTCCTGCGTCATCCTCTCATGTGGCTGCGGGAGATATCGCAGAAAGCGAATACCACCGCGGGCGGACCCAATCTGGCCTACGCGATCTGTGCCGAACGAGTTTCCCGCGAGGACATCGAACAGCTCGATCTCTCGGGCTGGGAAATCGCATTCATCGGCGCCGAACCGGTCAATCCCACCATATTGGGAACATTCGCCGACATCTTCGCCGCGAGCGGATTCCGGCGCGAAAGTTTCTTTCCCGGATACGGTCTCGCCGAGGCGACCCTGTACGTCGCCGGCGGTCCCGTCGGTGCGGGCGTGCGCACCACGTCGTTCGCGAGCCAGGAGCTGGAACAGGGCCGCGCGGTGCCGAACACGGGCGGGCGCGAGCTGGTCGGCTACGGACCGGTAGAGGCCGGAACAGCGGCGATGGTCGATCCGGACACCCTGCGGCGCGTGGAACCCGGTCGCGTCGGCGAGATCTGGCTGTGCGGCGAGAGCATCACCGCGGGCTACTGGAACAAGCCGGAGGAGACCGCGCGCGGGTTCGCGGCGGAAATCGACGGCGAGCCGGGCGAGCGGTATCTGCGCACCGGCGATCTCGGCTTCACCGTGGACGACAATCTCTTCATCTGCGGACGGCTCAAAGAAGTCATGATCATCAACGGGCGCAATCTCTTTCCGCAGGACATCGAATGGAGCATCGAATCCACGCATCCGGAATTGCGCCGCGGCGGCTGTGCCGCATTGTCGGTCGAGGCGGACGGCGAGGAACGGCTGGTCGTCATTCAGGAGCTCGATTCCGAATCCACCCATGACAATGCCGCCCTGGCGGAATCGATCAAATCAACGGTCAGCCGGGAACACGCCGTGGCGCTGTACCGGGTGCTCTTCGTCGACAAGGGCAAGGTCCTGAAAACCACCAGCGGCAAGATTCGCCGATCGCACCTACGCACCCTGTACGCCAACGAATTCGAATCGAGGGCCAATTGAGCGAGCCACGGGACGACGCGGACACCACGGATTTCTTCCTGGACTGGGCCAGAGCGCGCCTGGGCCTCGAATCGGTCGACCCGAGCACGCCGCTCACCGCCCTCGGCCTCGATTCGGTCAAGGCCGCGGAACTGCTGACGATCCTTGAGGACCGCTTCGGCATCGAGGTCTCGGCCGAGGACATCTACGGCGGCATGTGCGTGGCGGACCTGGCGGCGGCGGTCGCCGACCACGGCTCCCCCGCCGCCCAGGCGGTCGCCGCGGCGACCGGGCAGACCGGGCGGGCGCGGCAGCCCGGCGCGGGGATGGACCTCAGCCTGTTCTTCTTCGCCAGCGACGCGCAGCATCACGATTCGCAGCGCTACCGGCTACTGCTGGACAGCGCCCGCTTCGCCGACACGCACGGCTTCGCCGCGATCTGGCTGCCGGAGCGCCATTTCCACACCTTCGGCGGGCTGTACCCGAACCCGGCCGTGCTGGCCGCGGCACTGGCGGCGAGCACCCGGCGGATCCGAATCCGGGCGGGCAGCGTGGTTCTGCCGCTGCACCACCCGGTCCGGGTCGCCGAGGACTGGTCGGTGGTCGACAACCTCTCGGACGGCCGGGTCGACATCGCCTTCGCCACGGGCTGGAACGCCGACGATTTCGTGCTGGCCCCGGACAATTACGCCGACCGGGTCGCGTTCACGCGTTCGGGTATGGACACGGTCAAGCAGCTGTGGCGCGGTGAGCCGATCGAACTGCCGAACGGCGCGGGCGAATCCCGATCGGTGCGCATCTTCCCCGCGCCGATCCAGCCCGAACTCACCACCTGGCTGACCTGCAGCGGCGGGGTGGAGCGCTTCGAGATGGCGGGCGAGTCCGGCGCGAACGTGCTGACCGCCCTGCTGTTCCAGAGCGTGGACGAACTGGCGGACAAGATCACCGCCTATCGCAAGGCGCGCGCGAGCCACGGGCACGGCGCGGGCAAGGTCACCGTCATGCTGCACACCTTCGTCGGAGCCGACGAGGCCGCGGTGCGCCAGACCGTGCGGGACCCGTTCAAGACCTACCTCGCCGATTCGGTCGACCTGTGGCGCCGGGGCGCGGAAGCCCTGGACAAGCTGGACGACCGGTCGCGAAACAAGGTGCTGGACTTCGCTTTCGAACGGTACTACCGGGAGAGCGGACTGTTCGGCACCCCGGAGTCGGCGCTGCCCATGGTCGAGAGCCTGCATCGGGCGGGCGCCGACGAGATCGCCTGTCTCATCGATTTCGGGGTGCCCGTTCCGACGGTGCTCGACGGCCTGGAATCGCTGGCCACCCTGGCAAACAAAGCACGTTCTCTTTGAGTTTCGGATCTTCAGGAGGCGGGATGCGCGACCATCGATCACCTTTGCAAGCCCTCGAGGGCCCCGCATCGACCTACCCGCTCACAGCGGCGCAGCGTGCGATTCGGTTATTGCAACAGCTCGCGGGCGACACACCGGTGTCGAACGCGCTGTACCTCGAACTCGCCGGTGACCTGGACACCGCGCTGCTGATCGCGTCGTTCGGGCGGGCGCTCGACGAGTTCGAGGTCAGCCGGGTGCGAATCGTCGAGGTGGACGGCGTGGCGCGCCAGGTGGTGGACGACACCGCCAACGGCGCGGTGCGGCTGCTCGACCTCACGGCCACACCCGATCCCGTTGCCGCCGCGCAGGATTGGATGAACGCGGACTTCCGCGCACCCATCGACCTGCCCCACGGCCCGGTGGTGCTCGGCGCTGTCCTGCGGGTCGCCGAGCACCGCTGGTTCTGGTACCTGCGCGCCCACCACATCGTGATGGACGGCGTCGCCGCGCTCAACATCCTCACCCGCAGCGCGGGGCTGTACACCGCGGCGCTCGCGGGCGAAGAGCCCGCGCGCCAGGCGATTCGGACGCTGGGCGAGATCGTGGCGGCTGACGAGCAGTACCGATCGTCGCAGCGCTTCCGCGACGACCGCCTGTTCTGGGCGGAGTATGTGGCCGAGCTGCCCGAACCGGTCACCCTGACCGATCGGGTGGCGCTGGCCGAGGCGCATCCGCTCGCGGTGAGCGCGGTGCTGTCCGCCGGCACCGACGACGCGCTGCGCGCCGCGGTCGCGAGCCGCGCCACCGGCCCGGCGGTCTTCCTGCTGGCCGCGTTCGGGGTGTATCTGGCCCGGATGACCGGCTCCGACGATGTGGTGCTGAGCCTTCCGGTGTCCGCGCGCGTCACCGCGTCGATGAGCCGCTCGGGCGGCATGACCGCCAACATCGTCCCGTTCCGCATTCGCCTGACCCCGGATCTGTCGGTCGGCGAGCTGCTCGAGCGGACCCAGGGCACCCTGATGGAGGTCCTGCGCGGACAGCGCTATCGGCACGAGGACATGCTCGCGGACTCGGGATCGGTTGCCGCGCGCCATCTTCCGCAGGCCGCCGGGCCGATGGTCGACCTGATGATCCTGGACACCCGGATCGAGCTCGGCGACATCACCGGCCGGCTGCGAGTCCTCACCCCGGGGTTGGTTCCCGACCTGTCGGTGAACGTCTACCCGGCCGTCGGCGGGGAGAGCACCCGCGTCGACTTCTTCGCCAATCCGAGCGCGTACACCCCCGAACAGGTCGCGGCGCATCACGAGCGGTTCGCGCACTTCTTCGACAGCTTCCTGAGCTGCGTGCTCACCGATCCCGCTACCCGGGTGCGCTCGGTGGAACTGCTCGAGCCCGAGGAGCGCCGGGAACTGCGGCGCGCGGGCGCCGGGGCGCCGGGTCCCGAACAGCTCACCCTGCCCGAGCTGTTGTCCGGGGCGGCCGCGGCGCACGCCGATCGGATCGCCGTCCGCGCGGACGAGCGCACCTGGACCTACCGCGAACTCGACGAGTGGTCGAACCGGTGCGCCC
Source organism: Nocardia sp. NPDC057668 (assembly GCF_042799795.1). Taxonomy (NCBI): domain Bacteria; kingdom Bacillati; phylum Actinomycetota; class Actinomycetes; order Mycobacteriales; family Nocardiaceae; genus Nocardia; species Nocardia sp. NPDC057668. Next base: position 1,262,104 of record NZ_JBHVIC010000001.1, read on the forward strand.
GTGCGCTGATCGAGCTCGGCGCGGGGCCGGAAACCACCGTGGCGGTGGCGATCCCGCGCTCCGCGGCCTGGATGCGCGCGCTGTGGGCGGTGGCCAAGACCGGCGCCGCGTTCGTGTCCCTGGATCTCACCCAGCCGGTCGAGCGCAACCGGTTCGTCCTCACCGACTGCCCCGCCGCCATCCTGCTGATCGACGGCGCGGGCGCACCGGACATCAGCGGTCTGGACGGATGCGGCGCCCGGGTGGCCGACCTCGACGGGTTCGAACCGGCCGCGCACCGGGCGGATCCGATCACCGACGCCGATCGGCGCGGCGCGGTCCAGCCCGGCAATACCGCGTACATGGTGTACACCTCCGGTTCGACCGGTACCCCCAAGGGTGTCGCGGTCACGCACGCGGGCCTGTCCGCGATCTCGGACACCCTCGTGCGGCAGTACGGAATCGACCGTGATTCGCGCATGCTGGCCGTCGCGGCCCGCACCTTCGACGCGGCGGTCTTCGAAGTGCTGGCCGCGGTTCCGGCGGGCGCGGCCCTGATCGTCTCCCCCGCAGGTGTTTTCGCCGGTCCGCCGCTGACCGAGCTGATGCGGGCCCAGGGTGTGACGCACGCATGTTTGACTCCGGCGGTCGCCGCCACCCTCGACGCTCCGCGGCTCGACGCGTTGCGCGTGCTCATGGTGGCGGGCGAGGCGTGCCCGCCCGCGCTGGTGCGCCAGTGGTCCGGCAGCGACTCCGCCGGAGTCCGCAGGCTGTACAACCTCTACGGCCCGAGCGAGGCCACCATCTGGGTCACCGGCGCCGAGTTGCGCCCGGACGGCCCCGTCGCACTGGGCACTCCGATCGCCGGCGTACGGCTTTCGGTGCTGGACGCGTGGCTGCGGCCCGTCCCCCTCGGCGTCGCGGGCGAGCTGTACGTGACCGGGCCCGGGGTGGCGCGCGGCTACCTGGGCCGGGCCGATCTGACCGCGGCCGCGTTCGTCGCCGATCCGGACGGTCCGGCCGGTGCGCGGATGTACCGCACCGGCGACGTGGTGCGCTGGGAGCCGCGACCGGACGGCGCGACGACGCTGATCTTCGTCGGCCGCACCGATTCACAGCTCAAGATCCGCGGCCAGCGCCTCGAACTCGGCGAGATCGAGGCGGCGCTGACCGACCTGGAAGAGATCCGGCAGGCGGTCGTCGGCACCGCGGGCGCGGACGCCTCGACCTGGGTCGCGGCCTATGTCACCGCCACGCCGGGCCACACCGCCGACACCGGAGCGATCCGGCAGGCGCTGGCGCGGCGACTGCCGTCGTACATGGTCCCCGAGACGATCACGGTGCTCGACGACCTGCCGATGACCCCGACCGGCAAGGTGGATCGCCGCGCCCTGCCCGCACCGCTGCGCCCGGTCGCCGCCTACCGGCCGGCGGCCTCGCCCTTCGAGGAGATCATCGCCGCCGCCTTCGCCGAGGCGCTCGCGGTCGACCGCGTCGGCGCCGACGACGACTTCTTCGCGCTCGGCGGGCATTCCATCTCGGCTACCCGGGTGGCCGGCCGCCTGGCCGAGGTGACCGGTCGCGCGGTCGGCGTCCGCGACATCTTCGACGCCCCCACCGTCGCCGGGGTCGCCCGGGTGCTCGCCGCACGCGAGATCGGCCCGGGCCGCAAGCACCCGGCGCTGGTCGCCGGGCCGCGGCCCGCGCGAATACCGTTGTCGTTCGCGCAACTTCGGATGTGGTTCGGCAACCGGTTCGAACCCGAGGCCCCGACCTACAACATTCCGCTGGTCTTCCGGTTGGCCGGTGTGCTGGACATCGGGACCCTGGCAGCGGCGCTGAACACGCTGATCGACCGGCACGAAGCGCTGCGGACCCGCTACCCCGAGGCGGACGGGGTGCCCTATCAGGACGTGGTCCCCGGTCCCGACGCCGCCGCGCTCCTGGAGGTCGTCGACCTCGGACCGGGCGAGCTGAGCGATGCGGTGGCACAGCGGGTCCGGCGCGGCTTCGATCTGCGGACCGACCTGCCGCTGCGCGCCACGATCCTGCGGTCCGGGCGACTCGAGCACGTCCTGGTGCTCGTGGTGCATCACATCGCCGCGGACGGACTGTCGATGGCGCCGCTGCTGCGAGATCTGTCCGCGGCGTTCGGCGCGCATTCCACGGGCCGGGAACCGGGCTGGAGCCCGCTGCCGGTGCAGTACCCGGACTACGCGCTGTGGCAACGGGACCTGCTGGGCACCGAGGCCGACGACGACAGCGCCCTGCTGGCCCAATGCCGCTACTGGGAACGGGAATTGGCCGGTGCGCCGCAGCCGATCGCGCTGCCCGCGGACCGGCAGCGCCCGCCCGTGCTGAGCAATCGCGGCGGCGTCGTGGAATTCACCGTCGACGCGCCGTTGCGCGAGGAGCTGTACCGGCTCGCCAGGGAACACCGGGTGAGCGCGTCCATGGTGCTGCAGGCGGCCCTGGTGGTGCTGCTGTCGCGGCTGGGCGCCGGACCGGACGTCTCGATCGGCGGACCGGTGGGCGGTCGCACCGACGAGGCGCTGCGCGATGTGGTCGGCTTCTTCGTCAACACGTGGGTGCTGCGCGTGGACCTGTCCGGCGACCCGCGGTTCGACCAGGTGCTGGATCAGGTGCGCGGAAAAGCGCTGACCGCCTACGAGAATCAGGACGCGCCGTTCGAGCGGCTGGTGGAGCGGATCAACCCGATCCGGTCCACCGCGCACGCGCCGCTGTTCCAGGTCTCGCTCGAGTTGCAGAGCGGCGGCCTGCCCGCCCTCGTACTGCCCGATCTGGTCGCGGAGTTCGTGCCGGTGTCCACCGCGAGCGCCAAACACGATCTGCATGTCGATCTGATCGAAACCCTCGCCACCGCGGAGACCCCCGCGACGCTGCTGGGCCGGATCGAATACGCCACCGACCTTTTCGACCACGACACCGTGACCGGCATCGCCGACCGCTTCCTGCGCGTGCTGACCGCGGTGAGCGCGGATCCGGCCCAGCTGGTCGCCGACATCGCCCTGCTCGACGACGCCGAGTGCGACGAACTGGTGACGGGCTGGAACGCCGATGCGGCGCTCGCGGAGCCGGAATCGACTGTCACGGAGGCATTCCGCGCACGAGTCGAGGCGGCCCCGAGCGCGGTCGCGGTGGCCTGCGGCGAGGTGGAACTGACGTACGCGGACACGGACGAGCGGGTGGCCGCACTGGCCCGCGAGCTGGTGCACCGCGGCGTGGGCCGGGGCTCGGTCGTGGCCGTGGCGCTGCCGCGCTCGGCCGACCTGGTCATCGCGCTGCTGGCGGTGGTCACGGCCGGCGGCGCGTATCTGCCGATCGATCCCGAATACCCCAGCAGCCGAATCGAATTCATTCTCGGCGACGCCGATCCGTCCCTGGTGCTCACCACGTCGGCGACCGCGGCGGGGTTGCCGCTGGGTGAGCGGCCCGTGCTGTGCCTGGACACCGAGGCGCTCGACGGCGCGCCCGACGGGATCGAGCTCCCCGAGCTGTCCCCGGCCGATGCCGCCTACGTCATCTACACCTCCGGCTCGACCGGACGCCCCAAAGGCGTTGTGCTCGAACACCGCGGCGTGGTCAACATGGCGGCCCACGGCTGGCCGGGCGGGCCGGGCGAGCGGGTGCTGCTGCACTCCTCGATGGCCTTCGACGCCTCCGCGTACGAGCTCTGGCCCACCTTGCTCGGGGGTTCGACCCTCGTCGTCGCACCACCCGGTCGCGCCGATCTCGCGGAGCTGGGCCGGACCATAGCGCGGCACGGGGTGACGGCCCTGTACGTCACGACGCCGCTGTTCGAGGTGCTCGCGGGCGCGGGTACGGAACTGCGCCTGGACACCGTGCAGCGGGTGGTCACCGCCGGTGACGCGCTGCGACCGGTCGCGGTCACCCGTTTCCGGGATCGATGGCCCGGCATCGGAGTGGTCAACGCGTACGGGCCGACCGAGAACACGGTGTGTGTCACCGCCTTCGAGATACCCGGCGCGATGGACGGGATGTACCGGGGCAGCGTGCCGATCGGCGCGGCCATCGGGAACATGCGGGTGTTCGTGCTGGATTCGCGCCTGCGGCCGGTTCCGGTGGGCGTGGCGGGCGAACTGTACGTTGCCGGAACGCAGCTGGCGCGGGGCTACCGCAATCGGCCGGGCTTGACCGCGGAACGGTTCCCGGCCTGCCCGTTCGGGGCCGGCACGCGGATGTACCGCACCGGCGATGTCGTGCGGTGGACGCGCGAAGGCATCCTCGAATTCGTCACGCGCGCCGACGAACAGGTCAAGGTGCGCGGGTACCGGATCGAGCCCGGCGAGGTCGAGACCGCCCTGACCGCGCACCCGCTGGTCGCGCAAGCGGTGGTGATAGCGCGCGAGATCGGCTCGGCTGCAACCGATTCCACGGCCGTGGCGGACAAGCGACTGGTCGGGTACGTCGTGCTGGATCACTCCGATACCGATACCGGCGCCGATGAGGCTGCGCGCGCCGCCGAGCTGCGGCGTTTCGTCGCGGATCGACTGCCCGAGTACATGGTGCCCGCGGCCGTAGTCGTGCTCGACGCGCTGCCGCTCACTCCCAACGGCAAGGTCGATCGGCGTGCGCTGCCCGTGCCGAGCATCGCCGTCACCGCGTCGCGCGCCGACCTGACCCCCGCCGAGACGATCGTCGTCACCGTCTTCGCCGAGGTGCTCGGGCTGGACGTGGTCGGGGTCGACGACGACTTCTTCGCCCTGGGCGGGCATTCGCTGTCCGCGATGCGGGTGGCCTCGCGGCTGACCGCGCTGCTGGGTTCCGAGGTCGGGGTACGCGAGGTCTTCGAAGCCCCCACTTCCGCCCGGCTGGCCGCGGCCCTCACCGACCGCGACGCGGCGGCGCAGCCCACCCGGGCGGCGCTGACGGTTCGCGAACGGCCCGAACGCACGCCGCTCTCGTTCGCGCAGTCGCGACTGTGGTTCATCAACCGGTTCGAGCCCGATTCACCGGCCTACAACATTCCGATGGTGCTGCGCCTGCGCGGCCCGCTGGATCAGCGGGCGCTGGCCGATGCCCTGGGCGATGTCGTCGCACGGCACGAGAGCCTGCGCACGGTGTTCCCGCACGAGGACGGGGTGCCGTTCCAGCGGATTCTGCCCGCCGAGGCGGCCGTGCCCGAAATCGAGACGGGCACGGCCGATCCCGCCGGGCTCGACCGGACCATCATCACGCTCGTCCGCCGGGGCTTCGACGTCTCGACCTCGACGCCGCTGCGAGTGACGGTGCTGGGCAACGGCTCCGACGATCACATCGTGGTGCTCGTGCTGCACCACATCGCCGCGGACGGCTGGTCGATCGCGCCGTTCGTGCGCGACCTGACCGCCGCGTACACCGCGCGCCGCCAGGACAGCGCACCGGCGTGGACGCCCCTGCCCGTGCAGTACGCGGACTTCGCGCTGTGGCAGCGCGAGACCCTGGGCCTGGAATCGGATCCGGACAGCGTGCTCTCGACCCAATTCCGTTACTGGGAAACCGAATTGGCCGACGCACCGCAGCCGATCACGCTCCCGGTGGACCGCCCGCGCCCCGCGGTCGCCAGCAATCGCGGCGACGTCATCGAGTTCGCGTTCGAGCCCGCGCTCAGCGCGCGGCTCTACGAACTCGCCCACGAGCGCCAGGTGACGGTGTCGATGCTGCTGCAGTCCGCCCTCGCGGTGCTGCTGTCCCAGCTCGGCGCCGGGGACGACGTCTGCATCGGCGGCCCGGTCGCCGGGCGAACGCAGGAGGCGACCCACGATCTGATCGGCTTCTTCGTCAACACCTGGGTGCTGCGCGTGGACCTGTCCGGCGACCCGCGGTTCGAGCAGGTGCTCGAGCAGGTCCGCCGAAAGGCCCTGACCGCCTACGAGAATCAGGACGCGCCCTTCGAGCGGCTGGTCGAACTGCTGCAGCCGACCCGCTCACCGGCCTACCACTCGCTGTTCCAGGTGTCGTTCGCCCTGCAGAACAACCTGCTGCCCGATCTGCGCCTGCCCGACCTGGACGCCGAGATCGTCCCTGCGCTCACCGGCACCGCCAAATTCGATCTGCACGTCGACGTGGTCGAGCGGATGGATCCCGCCGACAGCACCGCCGCGCCGGTGCTGTCGGGCCGGATCGAATACGCCACCGACCTTTTCGATCGCGGCACCGTGCTCGACCTCGCCGACCGGTACCTGCGCCTGCTGGCGACGGTCACCGCCGATCCCGCCGTGTCCATCGACCGCATGGAGCTGCTCGCGCCGCAGGAGCACGACCGGCTGCTGCGTGTCTGGAACGACACGTCCGCGGCCCTGCCGCAGGCGCCCTCGCTGGACCGGCTGTTCGCCGAACGGGTCGCGCAGGCGCCGGACGCGATCGCCGTCGCCCACGCGGACGGTGGGCTGACCTATCGCGAGCTAGCCACGCGCGTCGATGTTCTCGCCCGCGTCCTGATGTCCCGGGGTGTGGTGCGGGGCTCGGTGGTCGCGGTCGCGATGCCGCGCTCGGCCGATCTGGTGACGGCGCTGCTCGCGGTGGTGGCGGCCGGCGCCGCGTACCTGCCGATCGACACCGAATACCCGAGCAGCCGAATCGAATTCATCCTGAACGACGCCGACCCGGTGCTCGTGGTCACGACCGCGGCCGCCGCGGCGGAGCTGCCGCTGGGCGATCGGGTGCCGCTGTGCCTGGACGAGACCGCGCTCGACGGCGATGTGGCCGGCGGTGAGCTGCCCGGGCTGTCGCCGTCCGACGCGGCGTACGTCATCTACACCTCCGGCTCGACCGGACGCCCCAAGGGCGTTGTGGTCCAGCACCACGGCGTCATCAACATGGCGGTGCACGGCTGGCCCGGCGGCCCGGGCGAGCGGGTGCTGCTGCACTCCTCGATGGCCTTCGACGCCTCCGCGTACGAGCTCTGGCCCGCGGTGCTCGCGGGCTCGACCCTCGTCGTCGCACCGCCCGATCGACTCGATCTCACCGTGCTGATGCGCACGGTGGCCCGCCATCGCGTGACCACGCTCTTCGTAGCCACCGCCCTGTTCGAACTGCTCGCCACCGCCGGGCCCGAACTCGCGGCCGAATCGGTGCGACAGGTCGTCACCGGCGGCGACGCGCTGAGTTCGGCGGCGGTGACCCGTTTCCGTGACCGCTGGCCCGGCATCGACATCGCCAACGCCTACGGACCGACCGAGAACACGGTCTGCGTCACGACCCACCGAATCCTCGCCGCGCAGCCCTGGGCGCCCGGCGCCCGGGTGCCGATCGGCGCACCGGTGCCGAACGTGCGGGTGTTCATCCTGGACGCGCGACTGCGGCCGGTGCCGACGGGCGTGGCCGGCGAACTGTACGTGGCCGGTGCGCAATTGGCGCGCGGCTACTCCGGCAGGCTCGCGCTGACCGCACAGCGGTTCGTGGCGTGCCCGTTCGGTACCGCCGAGCGCATGTATCGCACCGGGGACGTGGTGCGGTGGACCCGCGACGGCGTCCTGGAATTCGCGGGCCGCGCCGACGATCAGGTCAAGGTGCGCGGCTATCGCATCGAACCCGGTGAGGTCGAAGCGGCCCTGGTGGCGCATCCGGCGATCTCGCGGGCGGTCGTCGTGGCGCGCACGCTCGGGTCCGGCGACGAATCCGCCGTGCTCGACAAGCAATTGGTCGCCTACATCGTGCGCGACCGCGCCGCGAGCGTCGGGGACGACGACGACCGCGCCGCCGACCTCGTCGACCACTGGCGCCAGGTCTACGACAACCTGTACGGGGGCAAGGAGAGCTATCTCGGCAACGGCCGGGAATTCGCCGAACCACTCGCCCTGGACGCGGATTTCGGCGGCTGGAACAGCAGCTACACCGGTGAGCCGATTCCGGTGCCGCAGATGCGCGAGTGGCGGGACGCGGTGGTGGACCGGGTGCTGGAGCTGCGGCCCGAACACGTGCTGGAGATCGGCGTCGGATCGGGCCTGCTCATGTCGCGACTGGCCGAGCGGTGCGCCGAGTACTGGTGCACCGACTTCTCGGCGGCGACCATCGCCAATCTCCGTTCGCGCCTGCACGAGTCGGCGGTGGACTGGGCCGAGCGGGTCCTGCTGCGCGTACAGGCCGCCGACGACACCACCGACCTGCCCGCGGGCCGATTCGACGTGGTGGTCATCAACTCGGTCGCGCAGTACTTCCCGAACGCCGCCTACCTGATCGACGTGATCGCCAAGGTCATGGGACTGCTGGCCCCCGGCGGCGCGCTGTTCCTGGGCGACATCCGAAACCTGTCGCTGCTGCGGGAATTCGCCACCGGCACCCAGCTGGCCGGCAGCGGGGACGAGGACACGGCGGCCGCGGTGCGCGAACGCGCGCGCCGGACCCTGCTGGCCGAGCAGGAATTGCTGGTCGCCCCGGAATTCTTCCTCGCCCTGCGGGAACAGATCGCCGAGATCGCCGCGGTGGACATCGAACTGAAGTACGCGCCGGTCGACAACGAGCTGACGCGCTACCGCTACGACATCGTGCTGCGCAAGTCCCCGGCGCGCGTGCGCTCGCTGGCCGCGCTGCCGCAGCGGGCCTGGACCGACTTCGGTGACCTGAGCGGACTGCGCGAGCGGCTCGCCGCCGACGATCCCGGCGCGCTGCGCGTCACCGGAATCCCGCAGACCGGAACGATGTCCGACGTCACGGCCACCAGGACGGTGGACGCGGCGGACGAGCACACCCCGGTGGCGGAGCTGGACCTGACGCATACGACAACCTCGGTGCTGCCGCACGAGATTCGCGAAGTCGGAACGGCATTGGGCTACACCGTCGCGGTCACCTGGTCGCCGGTGCCGGGCCTGATGGACGCGCTGCTGGTCCGGGAGGCCGACGACGCCGCGGTATTCGACGACCTCTACCTGGCTGCGGGTCCGCTGGACGTGCCGAGCGCCTATGCCAACGACCCCGGCATCGGTGATCTGGTCGCCGAGGTGCGCGAGTTCGCCACCCATCGCCTGCCGGAGTTCATGATTCCGGGGGCGATCGTCATCCTGGACGAGCTGCCGCTGCTGCCCAGCGGCAAGGTGGATCGGCGCGCCCTGCCCGAACCGCAGCTGCTCGCCTCGGTCTACCGGGCGCCGGCCACACCCATGGAGGAGGTCGTGGTCTCGGTCTTCGCCGAGATTCTCGGCATCGCCCGGGTCGGGGCCGACGACGACTTCTTCGCGCTCGGCGGGCACTCCCTGTCCGCGACCCGCGTGGCCTCACGGGTCGCCACGGCCACCGGTGTCACGGTCGAGGTGCGCGACGTCTTCGACGCTCCCACCCCCACCCGGCTCGCCGCCGTCCTGGCGGCGCGGTCGGCCGAACAGCCGGGCATTCCACTCACCCCGCAGCCCCGCCCGGACCGAATTCCCCTGTCCTTCGCGCAGTCTCGGATGTGGTTCATCAATCGATTCGAACCCGACTCCGCCGCCTACAACATCGCCATGGTGCTGCGGCTGCGCGGGGAACTGGACGCGGCGGCCATGTCCGCGGCCATCGCCGACCTGGCCGCGCGGCACGAGAGCCTGCGCACGGTGTTCCCCGACGAACACGGGGTGCCGTGCCAGCGGGTGCTGGCGGCCCGGGACGTCACGGACATCTCGGCCGTCGCCGTCGAGACCGTCGATCCGGCCGAGATCACCGGCCGGGTGACCGCCATCGTGCGCCAGGGCTTCGACGTCGCCGTGCTGCCGCCGTGGCGAACAACGCTGTTGCGCACCGCATCCGATGACCATCTGCTGGTCACGGTGCTGCACCACATCGTGGCCGACGGGTGGTCCATCGCGCCGCTGGTGCGCGATCTGTCCCACGCCTACACCGCACGCCGCGCGGGCCGCGCGCCCGAATGGACGCCCCTGCCGGTGCAGTACGCCGACTACACGCTGTGGCAGCGCGAGCTGCTCGGCGCGGAATCGGATCCGGACAGCGCGGCCGCTCGCCAACTGGATTACTGGACAGGTCATTTGGCGGGACTGCCCGACCACCTCGAGTTGCCCGCCGATCGCCCGCGCCCGGCGGTGGCGTCCCAGCGCGGCGGTACCCACACCTTCGTCCTGGACGCCGAGACGGTGGCCGGGCTGAACACCGTGGCACGCACCCGGCGGGTGACCGCGTTCATGGTGGTGCACGCGGCCTTGGCGACGGTGCTCTCGCGCCTGTCCGGCAGCGCCGACATCGCGGTGGGCACGCCGATCGCCGGGCGCGGCGCGGCGGCGCTGGACGGGCTGGTCGGCATGTTCGTCAATACGCTCGTGCTGCGCACCCGGGTCGAGGGTTCCGGTTCCTTCGCCGATCTGCTCGATCGCTGCCGGGCAACGGATCTGGCCGCGTTCGCACACGCCGACATCCCCTTCGAACGCGTCGTCGAAGCGCTGGACCCGCCCCGCAGCCAGGCCCATCATCCGCTGTTCCAGGTGCTGCTGGCCTTCCAGAACCTCGATCTGGATCCCACGGCGGCAGTGCTGCCCGGGCTCGAGGTCGAACCGCTGCGCAGCCTCGACATCGGGGTCGAGCGATTCGATCTCACCATCACCGTGGCGGACATCAACGGTGCGCACGCGGGCGGAGACGTGCCCGTCACCATCGGGTTCGCCGCCGATCTGTTCGACGAGCAGACGATCGCCGCCTTCGCCGACCGGCTCGTGTGCACGCTGCGCGCCGCGGTCGCCGATCCGGCGATCCGCCTGCGCGATCTGAATCTGCTCGCGGGCGATGAACGAGAATCGCTGCGGCGGTGGAACGATGGCGGCCCCGGTCCGGAGCCCCGCACGCTGGCCGAGATCCTCGAGCACGCCGCCCGGGAATTCGCGGACCGGCCCGCGCTCACGTTCGGGGACCGCACCCGGACCTACCGCGAGCTCGACGACTGGTCGAACCGCTGCGCGCGGGCGCTGATCGCCCACGGAGCCGGACCGGAAACCGTGGTGGCCATCGCCATCGCGCGATCCGCGGACTGGGTGCGGGCGGTATGGGCGGTCGCCAAGACCGGCGCGGCGTTCGTCTCCCTCGATCCGGCCCAGCCGCGGGAACGCAATCTCGGCATCCTCGCCGACTGCGCGGCCGCCATCGTGCTCACCGCCGATACGGCCGCGGCCTGGGACACCCCGGGGACGGCCGTCCTGGATCTGGTCGAGTTCGACCCGGCCGCACGGGATTCCGCTCCGCTCACCGATGCCGACCGACTCGGCCCGTTGCGCGCGGACACCACGGCCTACATCGTCTACACCTCGGGCTCGACGGGCATCCCGAAGGGAGTGACGGTCACCCACGCGGGCCTCACCGCCATCACCACGGCACAGCGTCACGAGCTCGCCACGACCGCCGACGCCCGCGTATTGACGGTCGCCGCGCGCACTTTCGACGCGGCGATCTTCGAACTGCTGCTCGCCGTGCCGGTCGGCGCGACACTGGTCGTGGCGCCGGCCGAGATCTTCGCCGGCGCACCGCTGACCGAGCTCATGCGCACCGAGCGGGTGACGCACGCGTGCTTGACTCCCGCGGTCGGCGCCACCCTCGACCCGGATCGGCTCGACGAGCTGCGGGTGCTGGTGCTCGCAGGAGAGGCGTGCCCGCCGGACCTGGTGCGCAAGTGGTCCGGCAGTGACGCGGCGGGCCTGCGCGCCGTGCACAACCTGTACGGCCCCAGCGAGGCGACGATCTGGGTCACCGGCACGGAATCGGTTGCCGGCGAGCCGGTATCGATCGGAACCCCGATTCCCGGCATTCGCTCGTCGGTCCGGGACGCCTGGCTGACCGAGGTGCCGCCGGGCGTGGTCGGCGAGCTGTACGTCAGCGGGCCGGGGGTGGCGCGGGGTTACCTGAACCGTGCCGGAGTGACGGCGGCGGCCTTCGTGGCCGATCCGTCCGGACCCGCCGGTTCCCGCATGTACCGCACCGGTGATCTGGTGCGCTGGCAGCCCACGGATGACGGCGGCGGCGCCCTGGTGGTGGTCGGCCGCGCCGACACCCAGATCAAGATTCGCGGCCAGCGCCTCGAACTCGGCGAGATCGCGGCTGTGCTCACCGAACTCGGCGACGTGCAGCGCGCGGTGGTCACCCAGGTCACCCAGGGCGATGCCGTGCGCCTGGCCGCCTACCTCACCGCGGCTCCCGGCCGGGAGCCCGACCCGGCCGCCATCCGGCACGCCGCCGCACGGCGGCTGCCGTCGTACATGGTTCCCGACACCGTCACGGTCCTGGACGAATTGCCGCTGACCGCGACCGGGAAGGTGGACCTGCGGGCCCTGCCGGAGCCGGAGTGGACGACCACGGCGTACCGCGCGCCCGCCGGCCCGGCCGAGGAGACCGTGGCCGCGGCCTTCGCCCAGGTGCTCGGACTCGACCGTGTCGGAGCCGACGACGACTTCTTCGCCCTGGGCGGCGACAGCATCGTCTCGATTCAGCTGGTCGCCCGGGCCAAGGAACGCGGCGTCGTGTTCACTCCGCGCCAGGTCTTCGAGGCCCGGACGGTGGCAGCACTGGCCAGCGTGGCCGAATCGGTCGAGCCCGCAACGATTCTCACGGAACTGCCCGGCGGCGGAGTCGGCGAGATGCCGCTGACGCCGATCGTCCGGTGGATGGTCGATCAGGGCGGGTTCGGGCGGTTGAACCAGACCCTGGTGCTGACCGCCCCGGCCGACATGGATCGGACCGGACTGACCGCGATCGTGCGCGCGCTGCTCGACCGGCACGACATGCTGCGGTCCCGGCTGTGGCACGACGGCCGGGATTGGCGGCTCGAGGTCCGCCCGAGCGAGGCGATCGAGGCCGACGCACTGGTGCACGCGATCCCGCTGTCCCCCGATCTCGACGCGACCGAACGCGAACGGCTCGTCGCGGCGGAGGTCGATGCCGCGCTGAACCGGCTCGACCCGGCCGAAGGCGCGGTGCTGCGGGTGCTCTGGTTCTCCCCGGCCGATACCGGCCGGGGCGGTCAGCTCGTCGTCGTCGCGCACCACCTGGTGGTCGACGGCGTCTCGTGGCGGATCCTGCTGCCCGATCTCGCCGCGGCCTGGCAGCGGTATCGCGCCGACGGCGCCGTGGCGCTGCCGCCGGTGGGCACCTCCATGCGGCGCTGGGCGCACGGCCTGGCCGAGGACGCCCTCGCACCGCACCGCACGGCGGAACTGCCGCTGTGGCAGCGCATCACCGACGGACCCGACCCCGCGCTCGGCTCGCGCGCGGCGGATCCCGCCCGCGACGGCGCGAGCACGATTCGGGTGCGGCGGGTGCGGGTGTCGCCGGAGACCACCGAGGCCCTGCTGACCCGGGTGCCCGCGGCGTTCCACGGCGAAGTCCAGGACGCGCTGGTCGCCGCGCTGGCGGTGGCGGTCCTGCGCTGGCGGGCCGATCGCTGTGTCCACGAGTCCTCGACTCTGCTCCGGCTCGAAGGGCACGGCCGCGAGGAACAGGCCGTGCCCGGCGCGGACCTGACCGCGACGGCCGGCTGGTTCACCACGATGTATCCGGTCCGGATCCCCTTGGCCGGAATCGATCTCGATGACGCCTACGCCGGCGGCCCGGCGATCGACGCGGTGGTCAAGAGCACCAAGGAACACCTGCGCTCGATTCCGGACCACGGCATCGGCTACGGGCTGCTGCGCTATCTCAACCCCGAGACGGCACCGACACTGCCCGCCGCACCGCCCGCACAGGTCGCCTTCAACTACCTCGGCCAGCTCTCCCCGCGCGGAACATCGGGCGGCACGGGCGTTTCCGACTTCGGCGTCACCGACGAACTCGGCGCGCCGATCGCCGATCACGATCTGCACGTGCTGGCGACCGCCGTGGTCGACGTCACCGCGGCCGTCACCGACGGCAGTCTCTCGGCCACGTTCGGCTACCTCTCCGGCCTGCTCGACGAGGCCGAGGTCGACGAACTGGCCGGGCTGTGGGTCGGCGCGCTGGACGCGGTCGTCGCCCGGCTGCGAAACCCGCACGCCGGTGGGCACACCCCCAGCGACTTCCCGCTCGTGCGGGCCACCCAGGCCGACATCACGGCGTGGGAGGCGCGCTACCCGGCGCTGGCCGAGGTCTGGCCGCTCTCACCGCTGCAGTCCGGGCTGCTGTTCCACGCCCGCCTGGCCGCGGCGACGGTGGACGTGTACGCGGTCCAGCTCGCGATCGGCCTGTCCGGCAGGGTGGACGCCGCACGCCTGCGCCGCGCGGCCGACGGTCTGCTCGAGCGGTACTCGAATCTGCGCGTGGCCTTCAATGCCACCGAGGCGGGTGAGGGCGTGCAGATCGTCGCCGACGAGGTGACCGCGCCGTGGCGCGAGATCGACCTGCGGGCAGAGTCCGAATCCTCCCTCTCGGACGTGATGGAACGGGACCGAGCCGAGCCGTTCGACACCGAGACCGCGCCACTGATGCGCTACACCCTGGTCACGGTGGCACCGAACCGATACACGCTGCTGCTCTCGTACCACCACGTACTCTTCGACGGCTGGTCCATGCCAACCCTGCTGCGCACCCTGCTCGCGGGATACGCGGAACCCGACGGGTCCGGCGGCGGCGAGTCAGCGGGCTCCTACCGGTCCTATCTCGACTGGCTCGCCCGCCAGAATCAGGCGAACTCGGTGCGGGTGTGGCGAGAGACGCTCGAAGGCGCCGACGCGACACTGCTCGCACCGCACACCGACGCGCCCGCCCAGTCCGAGCGAATGGGTTCGGTCACGGTGGATCTCGATCACGAACTCTCCGACCGGGTGATCGCCGCGGCGGTGTCGGCCGGGGTCACGGTGAACACCCTGTTCCAGGTGGCCTGGGCCATCGTGGTGGGCTATCTGGCCGGGCGCGACGACGTCGTGTTCGGCGCGACGGTGTCCGGCCGGCCCGCGGAGCTGCCCGGAATCGAAGCCGCGGTGGGCCTGTTCATCAACACCATTCCGGTGCGGATCCGACCGCGGACCGGCGAGCCCGTCGCCGCGCTGCTGAACCGCGTGCAGGCGGAGCAGTCGGCCCTGCTGGACCATCACCACATCGGACTGTCCGATATCCATGCCGCACTGGATGTTTCGGTGCTCTTCGATACCGTGCTGGTCTTCGAGTCCTATCCCGTGGACGAGGCCGCGCTCGCGGCCCAGGCCGCAGCGATCGACGACATGCGCGTCGAGGAACTGCGCTCGAACGACGCCGCGCACTATCCGCTGGCCCTGGTGGTGATCAAGGGCCAGCCGTTCCGGGCGCTGCTGCAGTACCGGCCCGACACCTTCGAGCCCGAGTGGGTGCGGACCGTGGCGGACCGGCTGGTGCGCGCATTGACCGCACTCACCGCCGACGTCCCGGGCACTGCCGAGTCCATCGATCTGCTCTCCCCCGCCGAACGCGACCGGCTCGCACCGGTTCGCGGTCTCCCGGCGCAGCGGGCGCGCACGCTGGCAGAGCTGCTCGCCGCGGGCGCGGCCATCGACCCGGCCGCCCCCGCGATCGTGGCCGGCACCGGGACGATGAGCTTCGGTGAGCTCGATGCCCGCTCGAACCGGCTGGCGCGCTTGCTGATCGAGCGCGGCGCCGGACCGGGCACCGCGGTCGCCCTGGCGCTGCCGCGCAGCACCGAGTTCCTCGTCGGGCTGTGGGCGGTGACCAAGACCGGTGCGGCCTTCGTGCCGATCGACCCGCGGCACCCGCTGGAACGCGTCGTCGGAATGATCGCCGATTCCGATGTGCGCCTGGTGCTTTCGGTGAACGAGACGGTCGCCACCGTGCCGGACACCATCGACCGGGTGATGCTCGACGACCCGGAACTGCCCGCTCGGCTCGCGGAGTTCGCCGCGGACCCGGTGGACGACACCGTCCGGACGCGGCCACTCCGCACGGCCAACATCGCCTACGTCGTCTACACCTCCGGCTCCACCGGGACACCCAAGGGCGTGGTGGTCAGCCACGACGGTCTGGCGAACTTCGCCGCCGAGCAGCGCGAGCGATACGCGCTGGACCCGGACGCCCGGGTGCTGGCCGTCTCGGCGACGGGCTTCGACGCGGTGATGATGGAACTGCTCATGGCGCATCCGCACGGCGCCACGCTGGTGGTGTCCCCGCAGGACGTGTTCGGCGGGCCCGGGCTCACCGATCTCATTCGGCGGCAACGGGTCACGCACGCCTTCGTCACCACCAGCGTGCTGTCGACCATGTCCCCGGCCGGGCTGGACACCCTGCGGGTGCTGGTCACCGGCGGCGAACGCGTGCCCGCGGAGCTGGTGGCCGCGTGGGCGCCGAACCGGAACCTGTACATCGCGTACGGACCCACCGAGACGGTCATCGTCACCCTGCTGAGCGAGCCGATGGCGCCGGACGCGCCGGTGACCCTCGGCGGTCCGATCCGCGGCATCGAAGCGGTGGTCCTGGACGCGCTGCTGCGTCCGGTGCCGGTCGGCGTCCGGGGCGAGCTGTACCTGGGCGGCATCCAGCAGGCCCGCGGCTACTCGAACCGGCCGGGGCAGACCGCCGCGGCCTTCGTCGCCGATCCATTCGGCCGCGACGGTTCCCGGCTCTACCGGACCGGCGACCTGGCGTACTGGAACACCAGGGGCACCCTGGAGTTCGCGGGCCGCAACGACTTCCAGGTCAAGGTGCGCGGGCAGCGCGTCGAACTCGGCGAGATCGAGGCGGTGCTCGGCGAGCAGCCCGGGGTGCAGAGCGTGATCGTGGTGCAGCACGCCCGATCCGGTCGCCTCATCGCCTATCTCGTGGGCGACGACCTCGAACCGGAAGGGGTCCTGGCCGGCGCGCGGCACAGGCTGCCCGCGCACATGGTGCCCGATATGTGCACCGTGCTGCCCGAGTTCCCACTCACGGTGAGTGGCAAGGTGGATCGCGCCGCGCTGCCCGAACCGGAGCAGTCGGGCCGCGCCTATCGCGAGCCGTCGACCCCGGCCGAGCGCACGGTGGCCGAGGCGTTCGCCGAGGTGCTCGGGCTCGACCGGGTCGGTGTGGACGACGATTTCTTCGCCCTGGGCGGGCATTCGCTCTCGGCGATGCGCGTGACCGCCCGGCTCGCCGCGACCTCGGGCGCCCGGATCGGGGTGCGCGATGTGTTCGAGTCGCCGACCCCCGTGCTGCTGGCGCGGGTGCTGGACGCGACACCGGATGCCGCGGCGGGACCCGAGCTGATCGCCGGGGAGCGTCCCGACCGGGTGCCGCTGTCCTTCGCCCAGCTGCGCATGTGGTTCATCAACCGATTCCAGGGCGCCGCGGGGGCGTACACGATTCCGCTGGTGCTGCGGTTGACCGGTGACCTCGACACCGAGGCGCTGATCGCCGCGCTCGCCGACGTGGTGGGCAGGCACGAGAGCCTGCGCACGATGTTCCCCGACGCGGACGGCACGCCGTATCAGCGGGTGCTGCCCGCCGAGCAGGCCGTGCTCCCGGTCATCGAGCAGGCGGTCGCGCCCGACGGGCTCGAAGCCGCTGTCGCGGTGGCGATCCGGTACGGCTTCGACCTGTCCGCGGAGCTGCCGATACGAGTCACGCTGCTGGACAGCGATTCCGGCGATCACGTGCTCGCGCTGGTGATCCATCACATCGCCGCGGACGGCTGGTCGATCGCACCGCTGGCCCGCGACCTGTCCACCGCGTACGCCGCGCGGCGCTCGGGACGGTCCCCGCGCTGGGTTCCGCTGCCGGTCCAGTACGCCGACTACACGCTGTGGCAGCGCGCGACGCTGGGTGCGCAGGACGATCCGCAGTCGCGGGCGGCCGCTCAACTCGCCTACTGGACAGCGCATTTGGCCGGGCTGCCGGATCGACTGGAATTGCCCGCCGATCGGCCGCGGCCGATGGTCGCCTCGCACGCCGGTCACAGCCACGCCTTCGCGCTGGACGCCGGATTGTTCGCGCGCCTGGGCACGATGGCCGAGGCGAACGGGGTGACGGTCTTCATGGTCGTGCACGCCGCGGTGGCGCTGCTGCTGTCCCGGCTGTCCGGCGCGTCCGACATCGCGATCGGCACCCCGATCGCGGGCCGCGGCGCGGCCGCGCTGGACGATCTCGTCGGCATGTTCGTCAATACGCTCGTGTTGCGCACGCGCGTCGACGAGGCCGGGTCGTTCGCGGATCTGCTCGGTCAGGTCCGCCGGGTCGATCTCGATGCCTTCGCACACGCGGACATTCCGTTCGAGCAGGTGGTGGAGGCCATCGACCTGCCCCGCACGCAGGCGCACCACCCGCTGTTCCAGGTGATGCTGGCCTTCCAGAACCTGGATCTGGATCCGGCGGCCGCACAGCTGCCCGGACTGCGGGTCGCGCCGATGAGTCTCGGCGTCACCGTCGAACGGTTCGACCTGTCCATCACCGTCGCCGACCTACCGGACGCCCGGGGCGACATCCCGGTCACCATCGGCTACGCCACGGACCTGTTCGACCGGGCGACCGTTGCGGCGCTCGCACGCCGGTTCGAACGCATCCTGATCGCGGCGGCGGGCGACCCCGCGACGGCCCTGCACGAGCTCGACCCGCTCGACGCCGCCGAACGGAAGTCGGTGCGGCAGTGGGGTGATGCGGGCTCCGCACCCGATCCGATCACACTGAACGAGATGCTCGCCCGGGCCGCCGCGCGGTTCCCGGAGCACCTCGCGGTCGCCGACGCCGGGCATCGTCTGACGTACGGGGAACTCGATCGCTGGTCGAATCGGTGCGCGCGCCTGCTCATCGAGCGCGGGGCGGGCCCGGAGCGGGTCGTGGCCATCGCGCTGCCGCGCTCGGCGGCGTGGGTGCGGGCGGTGTGGGCGGTGGCCAAGACCGGGGCCGCCTTCGTCTCGATCGATCCGGCCCAGTTGCACGAGCGGAACCGGTTCGTACTCACCGACGTGGGCGCGGCAGTGGTTCTCGCCCATACCGGAACACCAACCGGCGCACAGAAATCCGGACCGGCCGAATGGCACGACGACGGCATCGGGTTCATCGACCCGGACCTGGTGGACCTGCTGGAGTTCAGCGATGTGCCGGTGACCGACGCCGACCGGAGCGCGGTCGTCCGGCCGGGCAACACCGCGTACCTGGTGTACACCTCGGGCACCACCGGCACGCCGAAGGGCGTCGCGGTCACCAACGCCGGACTGGCGGCGGTCACGACCGAACAGCGCCGCCGCTTCGGGCTGGGCGTGGACGCGCGGGTATTGGCCGTAGCCGCACGTACTTTCGATGCCGCGGTGTTCGAGATGCTGTCGGTGGTCACCGCCGGATCGGCCCTGATCGTCGCCCCCGGCGAGACCTTCGCCGGCCCCGACCTGACGGAGTTGATCGAAGCCGAAGCGGTCACCCACGCCTGTCTGACGCCCGCGGTGGCCGCCACCCTGGACGCCCGGCGGCTGGACACGTTGCGCGTGCTCATGGTGGCCGGTGAAGCGTGCCCGCAAACGCTGGTGCGCCAGTGGTCCCGCAGCGACAGCGCGGGCGTCCGCCGGCTGTTCAACCTGTACGGGCCGAGTGAGACCACGATCTGGGCCGCCGTCGCGGAATTGCTCGCGGGCGAGCAGGTATCGCTGGGCGGGCCGATTCCGGGCCTGCGGCTCACGGTGCTGGACGCGTGGCTGCGCCCGGTGCCCCTGGGCGTGGTCGGCGAGCTGTACATCGCCGGACCGGGCGTCGCGCGCGGCTACCTCGGCCGGGCGGGGCTGACCGCCGGGTCCTTCGTCGCCGATCCCGACGGAACGGACGGCGCGCGGATGTACCGCACCGGAGATCTGGTGCGGTGGGTGCCCTCCGGCGACACGCACGCGCTGATGTTCGCCGGGCGCGCCGACCGGCAGATCAAGATCCGGGCCCAGCGCCTCGAACTCGGCGAGATCGAAACCGCGCTGGCCCGGCTCGCCGAGGTCGGCGCCGCGGTGGTCGTCCCGCACACCGCGGGCGAAGACCCCGGCGGCGCGGTGCGATTGGCCGCCTACGTCACCCCGGCCCCCGGGCAGTTCCCCGATCCCGACGCCGTCCGGCAGGAGGTGGCGCAGCGGCTGCCCTCGTTCATGGTTCCGGGCATCGTCATCGTGCTGGACGCCCTGCCGCTCACCTCGAGCGGCAAGGTGGACCGGCGCGCGCTGCCCGCCCCCGAGTGGGTCACCGTCACCTATCGGGCGCCCGCGACGCCGTTCGAGGACATCGTGGTCGCGGCCTTCACCGAGATTCTCGAGGCGGACCGGGTCGGTGCGGACGACGACTTCTTCGATCTCGGCGGGCATTCGCTGTCCGCGACCCGCGTCGCGGCCCGGGTGGCCGCGGCGGCGGGGGTCGAGGTGAGCGTGCGCGACGTGTTCGACGCGCCCACCGCGGCCCAGCTGGGCAGCCTGCTCGCCGACCGGTCGACCGGCGTCGCGCCGGGCCGGTCCGCGCTCGTGGTGCGCGAACGGCCCGAATACCCGCCGTTGTCATTCGCGCAGTGGCGAATGTGGTTCATCAACCGCCTCGAACCGGACTCACCGGCCTACAACATCCCGCTCGTGCTGCGCCTGACCGGAGAGCTGGACGTCGCCGCGATGACCGCCGCCATCGGGGATGTGGTGGCGCGCCACGAAACCCTGCGCACGGTGTTCCCGGACCGGGACGGCAATCCCTACCAGCGGATCATTCCGGCGGCCGAATCGGTGACGATCATCGAACAGCGCCGGGTCGAGCCGGGCGATCTCGACCGCGAGCTGGTGCCGCTGGTGCGGCGCGGCTTCGAGCTCACGACCGCACCGCCGCTGCGGGTCACGTTGCTGGACAGCGGTTCCGGTGAGCACGTCCTGGTGCTGGTGATGCATCACATCGCGGCGGACGGCTGGTCGCTCGCGCCGCTGGCACAGGACCTGGCGCTCGCGTACGACGCGCGCCGGGCCGGACGGGCTCCGGAATGGGCAGCGCCGTTGCCGGTGCAGTACGCCGACTACACGCTGTGGCAGCGCGAGGTCCTCGGGTCCGAGTCCGATCGGGCGAGCGTGTCGGCCCGTCAGGTCGCGTACTGGACCGAACAGCTCGCCGGGTTGCCCGATCGCATCGAGCTGCCCGCCGACCGAACCCGGCCCGCGGTGGCCACCCACCGCGGGGACACCTACTCGTTCGCGGTGGACGCGAGGACCGCCGCGAGTCTGCACGAGATCGCGCGCGCACACCGCGCGACGGTGTTCATGGTCATGCACGCCGCGCTGGCGATCGTGCTGGCCCGGGTCTCGGGCGGCGGCGACATCGCGGTGGGCACACCCGTCGCGGGCCGCGGCGACGCGGCGCTGGACGGGCTCATCGGCATGTTCGTCAACACGCTGGTCCTGCGCACCCGGATCGATGAGGCCGGCTCGTTCGGCGACCTGCTCGACGAATGCCGCCGGGTCGATCTGGCGGCCTTCGCCCACGCCGACATCCCGTTCGAGCGGGTGGTGGAGGCCGTGGATCCGCCGCGCACCCAGGCGCATCACCCGCTGTTCCAGGTGATGCTGGCGTTCCAGAACCTGGATCTGGATCCGGCGGACGATCTGCTGCCGGGAATCCGGTGCACGCCCATCGATCTCGGCAGCGGGGTCGAGCGATTCGACCTCACCGTCACCGTGTCCGACGACCCGGGCAACGACGGCGGTCTGCTGGTCGGGGTGAGCTACGCGCTCGATCTGTTCGACCGGCCGACCATCCTCGCGCTGACCCGTCGCCTGCACGACGTCATCGCCGCGGTGGCCGCGGACCCCGAGGTGGGGCTGCGGGACATCGAGGTGCTCGATCCGGCCGAGCGGGAACTGTTGTCGCGGTGGGGAGGTGGACCGCGCGGTCCCGAGCGCAGCACGCTCGCCGAGATTCTGGATCGCGCGGCCGTCGAGCACCCGGACCGGATCACGCTGGCCGACGCCGGCGGCGAGTGGACCTACCGGGAGCTGGATCGGTGGTCGAATCAGTGTGCGCGCATGCTGATCGAGGCGGGCGTGGGGCCCGAGTCGATTGTCGCGGTGGCGATTCCGCGATCGGCCGAATGGGTGCGGGCGGTGTGGGCGGTGGCCCGGACCGGCGCGGCGTTCGTGTCGATGGATCCCGCCCATCCCGCCGAGCGCAATCGGTTCATCCTGGCCGACTGCACGGCGACCGTCATGCTCACCAGCACCGAAATCCGTTCGCGGGCGGGCGGTGCCGCCGGCACGAATCCGGCCGACTGGGTGGGCGAGGACGTCCGGGTGCTCGATCTGGACGCGCTCGATCTCAGCGGGTACGGCGATGTCGCGATCAGCGATGCGGACCGGGGCGGAGAAGTACGGCCGGACAACACCGCCTACGTCATCTACACCTCCGGGTCGACCGGCAAGCCCAAGGGCGTCGCGGTCACCCACACCGGGCTCGCGGCCGTCATGGCCATTCAGCTCGAGCGGTACGAGCCGGACGCGGACTCCCGCGTATTGGCGGGCACCGCACGCACTTTCGACGCTGCCATCATCGAGCTGCTGGTCGCGATACCGGTGGGCGCGGTGCTGGTGGTCGCGCCGGACGACGTCTTCGCCGCGGAACCGCTGGCCGAACTGCTGCGCGCCGAGCGCATCACGCACGCCTTCCTCTCCCCGGCCGTGGCGATGTCGGTCGATCCCACCGGGCTCGACGACTTCCGCGAGCTCCTGTGCGGCGGCGAGGCGTGCCCGCCGGAGCTGGTGCGGCGCTGGTCGGGCACCGACGCCGCCGGTATTCGCCGGGTGCACAACGTGTTCGGTCCCAGCGAGTGCTCGATGTGGATCGCGGGCCTGCCGCTGCGGACCGGGGTGCCGGTGTCGCTGGGCGGGCCGATTCCGGACGCCAGGCTCACGGTGCTGGACTCGGCGCTGCGGCCGGTGCCGCCGGGCGCGATCGGGGAGCTGTACGTGGCGGGCCCGAGCCTGGCCCGGGGATACATCGACCGGGCGGGCCGGACCTCGACGTCCTTCGTGGCCGATCCCTTCGGACCGGCCGGGTCGCGCATGTACCGCACCGGGGACCTGGTGCGGTGGGCGTGCGACGCCGACGGAGACGCGGTGCTGATGTTCGCGGGCCGCGCCGACTTCCAGGTCAAGATCCGCGGCCAGCGGCTCGAACTCGGCGAAATCGAAACGGCGCTGGCGGATTTGGACGCCGTGCGCCAGTCGGTGGTCACCGTGCACACACCCGGCGGCAGCGAGACCGGCGGCGTGCGCCTGGCGGCCTACGTCACCGCCGCACCGGGCCGCACCGCGGAGCCGGCGGCGATCCGCCAGGCGGTGGCGCACCGACTGCCGTCGTTCATGGTGCCCGACACCGTCACCGTGCTCGACGCGCTGCCGCTGACCGTGAACGGCAAGGTCGATCGGCGGGCGCTGCCCGCGCCGGAGTGGGTGGTGACGCCGTACCGTGCGCCGTCGACGCCGCTCGAGGAGATCGTGGTCGAGGTCTTCTCCGAGATCCTCGAGGTCGAGCGGGTGGGCGTGGACGACGACTTCTTCACCCTGGGCGGAACATCGGTGGTCGCCATGCGCCTGACGTCCCAGCTGCGGGCGCGCACCGGCACCGCGGTGCCCTACCGATTGCTGTTCGCCGATTCGACCCCGGCCTCGCTGGCCCGGTATCTGGCTGCGCCGCAATCGGAGATGGGCATTTCGCTCGGTGTGCTGTCACCGCTGCGGTCGGGCGGACACAAGACCCCGCTGTTCTGCGTGCATCCCGGCGGCGGCCTGTCCTGGGTGTACGGCGCGCTCGCGGGACACCTGGACCCGGATCGGCCGATCTACGCACTGCAGGATCCGTACATCGTCGAGAACGGGCCCCGGCTCGAATCGGTGGACGCGTACGCCGAGCGGTACGTCGAGGAGATCCTGCGGGCCTTCCCCGACACCACATATCACCTGCTCGGCTGGTCGCTGGGTGGGAAGATCGCGCACGCCATGGCGGCGCGGCTGCAGGAATCGGGCCATTCGGTGGGTCTGCTCGCCCTCGTGGACGCGGGCGTGGCGGAGAATCTCCCGGAGCCGCCGGTACCGGACAGCGAGCGGGATCAGGTGGAGCTCGCCGAGTTCCTGCGCGGGTGGCGCGAATTCCTCGCGCTGCCCGACGATCAGCAGATCGAGGATCCGCACGAGGTGCTGCCGCTCATCGCCGAGCGGCTCAGCAGCGAAGGCATCCTGACCGCGCAGCAGGTGGAACGCGTGACCGAATGCTTCACCACCCCGGTCCCGCACACGCCGCCGCACTACGACGGAGACGCCGTCCTGTTCGTCGCCACGCGCGAGTCCTACCGCGATCAGATCGCGGACACCTGGGACGGGCACATCTCGGGGACCATCCACGAGATCCCGATCGACGAGTGGCACACCGGAATGATGAATCCGCGGGGCGCGAAGGAGATCGGCGCGATCATGAACACCCTGCTCCGCGACAGCGATACGCGGCGGTGAGCGCGGCGGCCGGCGGCGAACCCTGGGGTTCGCCGGCCGCCCCCCGGGGGCGCCCCCCCGGGGGCCCCGGGCCCCCCCCCCCCCCCGGGGGGGGGGTTGGGGGTAAAAAAAAAAAAC